>NZ_BAYA01000014.1 GCF_000685015.1 Paraburkholderia bannensis NBRC 103871
CCGTCTGCGCTGCCCGAAGCCGCACGCGCGCTCATCTTCACCGCCGACGATTTCGGTCTGCACGAGCGCGTGAACGCGGCCGTCGAGCACGCGCATCGCGACGGCGTGCTCAACGCCGCGAGCTTGATGGTGGCCGCTCCTGCTGCCGCCGACGCAGTCGAGCGTGCGCGTCGCCTGCCGACGCTGCGCGTGGGCCTGCACCTCGTGCTCGCCGACGGCGCGTCGATGCTGCCGCGCGAGCGCATTCCCGCGCTCGTCGATGAAGCAGGGCGCTTCGGCGACAACATGGTGCGCGACGGCGTGCGCTTCTTCTTCCTGCCGCACGTGCGCGCGCAGCTTGCGCAGGAAATTCGTGCGCAGTTCGAAGCATTTGCGGCGACCGGCCTGGCGCTCGATCACGTCAATACGCACAAGCATTTCCATCTGCATCCCACGGTGCTGTCGCTGATCCTCTCGATTGGGCGCGAGTTTGGTTTGCGCGCGATGCGCCTGCCGCTGGAGGCGGGTGCGCCGTTCGCGTTGCGGCCGTGGCTGGCGCTCGTGCGCGCACGCCTCGCGCGGGCGGGCGTGGCGCATAACGACTACGTGGTCGGTATCGCCGATACCGGAGCGATGGACGAAGCCGTGTTGCTCGACGCCATCGCGAACCTGCCGGCGCATGGCGTCGGCGAAATCTACTGCCATCCCGCGCAGGCGCCGTTGGCGGGCGAAGGCCCGATCACGGCGTCGATGCAAACCTACCGTCACGCCGACGAGCTCGATGCGCTGCTCTCGCCGCGCGTGGCCGAAGCGCTCAAGCGCAGCGGCGTGCGTCACGGCGGCTTCACCGATGTGTTCTTCGCAGCGCAGGCGCAGTCCGCAGCAGCGGGCGTGCGGGAGGCGCGGGCGTCATCATGAAGTGGCTTCAATGGCTGGGCCTGCCGGTCGGAATCGCCATTCTGATCGGCCTGGTGGTGCACGACGGCGCGCACGACGTGATGCGCGTGATCGGCACGGCCGGGCCGGTGCTGCTCTGGCTCGTGCCGTTCCACGCGCTGCCGCTGCTGCTTGATGCTTACGCGTGGCATCTGCTGCTCGACAAGCGGGCGCCGCTGAGCTTCCTCTGGTGGATCGCGACCGTGCGCGAAGCGATCAACCGTCTGCTGCCCGCCGTGGGCGTGGGCGGCGAGATCGCCGGCGTGCGCCTCGCGCGCTGGAAGGTGCGCGGCCACGACAAGGACAGCGAAGCGCAGGCCACCAGCGAAGTTACCGCCTCCGTGATCGTCGAAGTCTTTGTGACGATTGCGGTGCAGTACGCGTTTTCTGCGCTCGGCGTCGTGCTGATCGTCGCGGCGACGGGGCAGTCCGGCTCGTTGCGCACCATCGTAACGATTGCGCTCGCGTTGCTGCTGACCGCGCCGCTGCCGCTGCTCGCCGTGATCCTGCTGCGGCGCGGCGGCGTGTTCCACGCGATCGAGCGCTGGGCCGGGCGGCTGCTCGGCACGGATCATCCGGTCATCCAGGGCATCGACGGTCAGCGGCTCGACGCCGATCTCGACCGCCTGATGTCGCGTACCGGCCTGATGTTCCGCGCGTTCTTCTGGCAGCTCGGCGGCTATATGCTGGGCGCCTTCGAGACGTGGTGGGCGCTCGCGCTGCTCGGCCATCCTGTCTCGGTGGGAGACGCGCTCGCCATCGAGGCCATCACCCAGGCCGTGCGGCATGCGGCCTTCATGGTGCCCGCGGGCCTCGGCGTGCAGGAGGTGGCCGTGGTGCTGCTCGCGCAACTGTTCGGCGTGAGCCAGGAGGTGGCGTTCTCGCTCGCGCTCGTCAAGCGCATGCGCGAGGTCGTGTTCGGCGTGCTGGCGCTGCTGTCGTGGCAGGCCGCTGAGATCGTGCGCACGCGCCGCTCGTTGCGCGCGGCACGGCTGGCAGACCAGGCAAAGCTGGCAGACCAGGCAAAGCTGGCAGACCAGGCAAAGCTGGCAGACCAGGCAAAGCTGGCAGATCAGGCAAACCCCGCAGACGCCACGAATGGGGCGCCAGCCCACGCATCGCCGCGGGCGGCGCGCCACGACCGGGCCCTTTGAAGGTACATTGTGGGAAGTAAGTGCACGCTGAGCCTTGTGCTCCGCGTGCGCGCCACATTCAACCCGACGCGCTCGCCGACCTTTCACGCCATGTCGCCCACGCATCGTTTCATGCGGTCGCTGACCGCCGGAATCGCCATGCGGTCGGCGCTTGCGCTCTACGGCTGCGACGCTGTGCGGCTCGATTCGATGCTCGATACCCTGCGCCAGGCCTTCAAGGTCTTTTTCGATTCGGTGAAGCCCGATGTCTTGCTGCTCAAGGGGCTGACGCCGGGCGTCTCCACGCTCGAACAGGTGCGTGCGCAGATGGGCAAGCCCGAAACCGAGCGCGTGTTCGACGACGGCTCGCGTCGCCTCGAATATCCGCGTGGCCCGCAGGGGCTCAAGACGTACATGGTCGATATCGCACCGAACGGGCGGCTCGTGGCCATCACGCAGGTGCTCACCGCGGAGCACTTCGCGAAGGTGCACATCGGCATGAACCAGGACGAGGTGCGTAGCCTGCTCGGCAAGCCAGGCCAGGTGGCCGCTTACCGGCTCAAGCAGGAGACGGTGTGGAGCTGGAAGTGGCTCGAAGGGGGCGTCACGCCCGAGGCGTATTTCAACGTGCATTTCGGCCCGGACGGTCGGGTATCGACGACGTCGCGCTCCGATGTGATGCGCGGACATTGAACGCAGGATCTTCAACACTGGACGCAGGAGGCGCACATGGCAATGCATCGGCGACGTCCCCCGCGCGTGGGGCTCGTGCTGGGCGGCGGGGCGGCGCGCGGCTGGGCGCATATTGGCGCGATTCGCGCGCTGGAGGAAGCCGGCATCAAGCCGGATGTGGTGTGCGGCACGTCGATTGGCGCGCTGGTCGGTGCTGTCTACGCAAACGGCGACCTCGACTGGCTGGAGGACTGGGTCGGCAAGCTGACCTGGCAGACCGTGGTGCGGCTGCTCGACCTGCGCTTTTCGGGCGGCCTGCTGGGCGGGCGCAAGGTCATCGACCTGTTCGCGCAGCAGTTCAACGGGCGCGCGATCGACGACCTCAAGATGCCGTTCACGGCGGTGGCCACCGAACTCGATACCGGCCGCGAAGTCTGGCTGCGCGAGGGCGGCGTGGTGGACGCGGTGCGCGCCTCGATTGCGATTCCCGGCATTTTCACGCCGATCTGGCATGACGGCGTGTGGCTCGTCGACGGCGGCCTGAGCAACCCGGTGCCGGTGTCGGCGGCGCGCGCGATGCGCGCGGACACCGTGATCGCGATTGATCTCAACCACGACATTCTCAATGGCCGCGACCTGGGCGGCGCAATCGACACGGTGCCGCGCGAGACGCCGGTGGAAGCGCCGGGCGCCAATGCGACCAACGGGAGCAATGGGGCCAACGCAGCCAACCCGGCCGCCGATGCGATGCCCGCCGAGCCCGCGCCGCTCTTACGCCGCAACGGCAAGCGTTTCCCGAGCTGGCTGCAACCGGCGGGGCCTGCCACGCTCGGCAGTCCGGATGTGCGCGTCGCGCCGCCGCCCAGCACGCGCGTGCCGTCGATGCTGAGCTCGATCGCGCAGAGCATCGACATCATGCAGGTGCGCATCACACGCAGCCGCCTGGCGGGCGAGCCCGCCGACGTGCTGATCCAGCCGCGCCTGGGCGGCATGGGGATCTTTGACTTTCATCGCGCGGGGCCGGCCATCGCGGAAGGGCGCGCGGCGGTGCAGTACATGCTCCCGGCGATCAAGGCGCAGCTAGGGCTGGACTAGCCTCACGGCGTCGCTGCGATCCAGACCCAGCCGTTCGCGTTTCGTCGCAGCGCCGTGACCGACAGCGGCGCAATTTCCAGCTGGCGGAAGGTGGAAGAAGGCGCGCCGAGCGCGTGCAGTACCGCTGCGCGGATCACGCTCGCGTGGGTGAAGCCGACGATGGGCGCGTGGGTGCCGGCGGGCAGGGCGTCCAGCCAGGCGCTCACGCGCTGGCGTACATCGTCGAACGATTCGCCGCCGCCGGGCGGCCGGAACGCCGGGTCGCGAGTCCAGGCGGCGAGCGCTTCGGGGGTCTCGTTCGCAATGTCGGTCAGGCGGCGACCCGTCCAGGCGCCGAACGCCGTATCGGCCAGCGCTTGCTCAATTGCGGCGTCGAAGCCTGCTGCATGTGCGCTCGCCTGGGCGATGGAAGCGGGGCTCACCAGCGCGCGCGCAACATCGCCGTTTTCAGTCACAGTCGCGTACCAGCGCGTGCGCCATGCTTCGACCGCCGCTTTCGCACGCGTATCTAGCGCGTCAACAACCGCACCATCGTCCGCCCTCGCCGCAGCCAGCACCCCCGCCCGCAAGTCCGCATTCGCCGCGTGACTGACCAGCCAGACCTTTGTCGCCATCACCGTTTCCTTACTCGCCGTTTCATCGCGTACTACCTCTGCGTCGCGCCACTCTGACGCAGCGCGTAGAATACAGGCTCCACGTCACGCGGAAGCCGGTGCAAGCCCGGCACGGTCGCGCCACTGTGACCGGTTGTTTTTGCCAGCTAGCTGTTCTAGCAGCCCGCAGTCCCGCAAGAAGCAAACGGAAGTCAGACCCGCATGACGTGCGCACACCTGAAACACTCATCAACGACCAGACGGGGCGCGTAACCCCAGGAGAAGTCACCATGTCCGAAGCCGTCCTCAACACGGCCCACGTGCCGGCCGCCACGCCCGCACCCATCCCGCTGCGCGAGATCCTGCCCTGGGCGATTTTCGCTGGCCTCATGCTGCTGCTCGCGCTGTACTTCGTCGGCGCGGAACAGGGCGCGACCTCGCTGATTCCGGGCATGTACGTCCACGAATTCGTTCACGACGGCCGCCATCTGCTTGGCTTCCCGTGCCACTGACCGGGAGCTGACATGGTAGGCAAGCTGTTGGTACGCGGGATGCTCGCAGGCATCGCCGCGGGACTGCTCACGTTCTCGTTCGCCCGGATCGCGGGCGAGCCGCAGGTCGACCAGGCCATCTCCTTCGAGGAAAAGGCCGATGCCGCCAAAGGCGAAGCGCCCGAGCCGGAACTCGTCAGCCGCGCAGTGCAGGCGAGCTACGGGCTCTTCACGGGCGTGATGGTCTATGGCGCGTCGGTCGGCGGGCTGTTCGCACTCGTGTTCGCGTACGTGCGCGGGCGCACCGGGCCGGTCTCGGCGCGCGCGCTGTCGGCATGGCTCGCGCTTGCGGCCTTCGTTGCGATCTACCTGGTGCCGAACATCAAGTACCCCGCGAATCCGCCATCGGTCGGCGACCCCGACACGATCGGCTATCGCACCGGCCTGTTCTTCCTGATGATCGCGATTTCGATTGCCGTCACGGTGTTCTCGCTCAAGGTGCGCGGCGCGCTGGTTGCGAAGTGGGGCGGCTGGAATGCGTCGATCGCGGCCCTCGTGCTGTTCGTCGTCGTGATCGGCGCGATCCAGACTGCGCTGCCGACGATCAACGAAGTGCCTGGCGCGTTCCCGGCGGTGCTGCTGTGGAAGTTCCGCACCGTGGCGATCGGCATGCAGGCGATCCTGTGGAGCGTGGTGGGCCTGCTGTTCGGCGCGCTGGCCGAGCGGCTGGAGCGCGTCAACGTGCGCGGCGGTGCGCTGGCGGGACGCAGTGTCTAAGCGCGCATGAGGGGTACGTAAGGGTATCCCCGCAGACATCACGAAGACTTGCGGCGTCGCGCTTCTATCGAAAAAGCGACCCGAAACTTGTCAAAACCCACGCAACGCCCCGCTAGCCGGGGCGTTGTCTTTTCAGCTTTCAATTTCATCGCACCCCTGACAGCGCGGGCGCAATGCCCGCCTGGCTGCGCACAGAGCGCAACGCGGCCGCAATGCTGCGCCGCAACATCGCGGCCGCACCGGTTTGAGCAATCTTTTTGGCCTTGCGACGATCCGCGCCAATCCCCCAGGCACCACGCATGAGCGTTGAGCGCCCGGGGTCGAACAACGACTTTCCCGGAGACGCGCGTGATCCTCTATGGCTTTGGCCCGGTGCTGCTGGCCGGCACGATCCAGACGATCGAACTTTCGCTGCTCTCGCTCGGCGTGGCCGTGCTGCTCGGTCTCGCGGGCGCGGCGGCGAAGCTCTCGTTCAACCGGCCGCTGGCGGCCATCGCGACGGCCTACACGACGCTGATCCGTTCGGTGCCCGACCTCGTGCTGATGCTGCTGCTGTTCTACAGCATCCAGATCGGCGTGAACGAGGCTACCGACGCGCTCGGCATGGCGCAGATCGACATCGATCCGTTCGTCGCGGGCGTGCTCACGCTCGGTTTCATCTACGGGGCGTATTTCACGGAGACCTTCCGCGGCGCGTTTCTCTCGGTGCCGCGCGGCCAGCTCGAAGCGGGCCACGCTTACGGCATGAGCGGGGCGCGCGTGTTCGCCCGCATCATGTTCCCGCAGATGATGCGCTTCGCGCTGCCGGGCATCGGCAACAACTGGCAGGTGCTCGTGAAGGCGACGGCGCTGGTGTCGATCATCGGTCTCGCCGATGTCGTGAAGGCCGCCCAGGATGCGGGCCGCAGCACCTTCAACCTGTTCTTCTTCCTCGTGATTGCCGCAGCGATCTATCTGGCCATCACGACCGTCTCGAACCTCGCGCTGATCTGGCTCGAACGCCGCTATTCGGCGGGCGTGCGCCACGCGCAACTGTGAGCGCACGCAGCCAAGGGAGCCTCAAGCGATGAACGAAATTCTTCAGCAATTCGGCCGCGCGTTCCTCTACTGGGACGGCGAACATGTTTCCGGCCTGGCGATGACGCTCTGGCTGCTCGTGATCTCGGTGGCGTTCGGCTTTGTCTGCGCGGTGCCGCTTGCCGTGGCGCGCGTGTCGAAGCGCCGCTGGGTCTCGCTGCCGGTGCGCTTCTACACCTACGTGTTTCGCGGCACGCCGCTTTACGTGCAGTTGCTGCTGATCTACACCGGCGTGTACAGTCTCGCCTTCGTGCGCAGCGAGCCGCTGCTCGACGCGTTCTTTCGCAGCGGCCTGAACTGCGCGATTCTCGCGTTCGCGCTCAACACCTGCGCCTATACGACCGAGATCTTCGCAGGCGCGATCCGCGCGACCTCGCATGGCGAAGTGGAAGCCGCGCGCGCCTACGGCATGAGCCCCTTCACGATGTACTGGCGCATCATCCTGCCGTCGGCGCTGCGCCGCGCGCTGCCGCTGTACAGTAACGAAGTGATCCTGATGCTGCACGCCACCACGGTGGCCTTCACGGCGACGGTGCCCGACATCCTCAAGGTCGCGCGCGACGCCAACTCGGCCACGTATCGCTCGTTCGAATCGTTCGGCCTCGCGGCGCTGATCTACTGTGGCGTATCGTTCGTGCTGGTGGCTGCGTTCCGCCGCGCGGAAAAGCGCTGGCTCGGCTACCTCGCCGTGCGCTCGCGCTAAATCGATCCGTTTGAATCAAGCACATTTTTGGAGACCATCTTGCCTCAGACGACGACCCACGCCGCGACCCAGAGCGGCGACGCGCAAAGCAAACTGATCGCGCGCGATATCCACAAGCGCTACGGCGATAACGAAGTGCTCAAAGGCGTGTCGCTCGATGCGAAGAAGGGCGACGTCATCAGCATCATCGGCGCGAGCGGCTCGGGCAAGAGCACGTTCCTGCGCTGCATCAATTTCCTCGAAAAGCCCAACGCCGGCGAGATCGTCGTGGACGGCGAAGCCGTGCGCACCAAAGCGGGCCGCAATGGCGACCTCGACGTAGCCGATCACAAGCAGTTGCAGCGCATCCGCACCAAGCTCGCGATGGTGTTCCAGCATTTCAATCTCTGGTCGCACATGAACGTGCTCGAGAACGTGATGGAAGCGCCGCTGCACGTGCTGGGCGTGCCGCGCAAGGAAGCCGAGGAGCGCGCGCGCGAATACCTGGAGAAAGTCGGTCTCGCACCGCGCGTCGAAAAGCAGTATCCCTCGCATCTGTCGGGCGGCCAGCAGCAGCGCGTGGCGATTGCGCGGGCGCTGGCGATGCATCCGGACGTGATGCTGTTCGACGAGCCGACTTCGGCGCTCGACCCGGAACTGGTGGGCGAAGTGCTCAAGGTGATGCAAAAACTCGCCGAGGAAGGTCGCACGATGATCGTCGTGACCCACGAAATGGGCTTTGCGCGCAATGTCTCGAATCATGTGATGTTCCTGCATCAGGGCCGCACCGAAGAGCAGGGCGCACCCGCCGATGTGCTGGGCGCGCCAAAGAGCGAGCGCCTGCGCCAGTTCCTTTCGGGCAGTCTCAAGTAAGCTGCCGGCATCCGAGTTTTTGTTGTCCCGCCGATGAATCGCCCCGCAGCTCCCGCTTCCGTTTCAACGCCTGCGCCCGCCGCATCGACTGCGCCGGGCGCAGGCGCGCCCGCGCGCGCGACACGCGCTTCGCAGGCCACCACCCAGGTGGCCATCGTGGCGCTGCCGCCCGTGTCGATGTCGGGCGTCGGCCCGATCGTCGATGCGCTCAATCTCGCCAACGAGATCGATGGCCGCGCGCTTTATCGCTGGCAGATGGTCTCGTGGAACGGCCGCCCCGTGCCGCTCGCGGGCGGCGCGCAATGGCCCGCCGACGCCGCGTTCGGCGACGGCCTCGCCTGCGACTGGCTGATCGTCGTGACCGAGCGCTACCAGCAGTTCGCCGACTATCGCCTGTTTCTCGCGAGCCTGGCGCGCGTCGGGCAGCGCACGCCGCTCGTCACCGGCATTCACCACGGCGTGTGGTGGCTGGCGATGGCAGGGCAGTTGCAGGGTTACCGCGTGGCGGTGAACTGGGAGACGTACCAGCAATTCGCCGAGCAGTTCGAGCGCACCATCGTCACGCAGCACATCTATGAGATCGACCGCGATCGCGCGACCTGTGCGGGCGGCCAGGCGACGCTCGATTTCATGCTGGCGATGATCGGCCGCGAGCACGGCCCCGAACTGGTCGACCGGATCGCCGACGCGATGGGCGCGAGCACGCTGCGCAGCGGCGACGAGCGCCAGCGCATCCCGTTCGTGACCGCGCCCGGCGAGCGCCATCCGCGCCTGAACGATGCGCTCATGCTGATGGAGGCGAATATCGAAGACCCGCTCACGACCGACGAGATCGCCGGTCACGTGGGCGTATCGCGCCGTCAGCTGGAGCGCCTGTTCCGCCAGTACCTGAACGCGATGCCGTCGAAGTACTACCTGGGCCTGCGTCTTGCGAAAGCGCGTTCGCAATTGCAGCGCACGAGCAAATCGGTGGTGCAGATCAGCCTGGCGTGCGGGTTTTCGTCGGCTGCGCATTTTTCCAACGCGTATCGCGAGCGCTTTGGCGTGACGCCGCGCGAAGACCGGCGCAACTGGATCGAGCGCCAGCACGGCGGCACGCCCGGCGTCGTGCAGGAGCCGCGCGCAGGCGCGCTCGTGGAGCCGCCGGAGCGCGACTGAACGCAACTAGGCGCGACTGAATCTGCGCGGGCTCATGCCGCAGGCGAATCGAAGGCAAACCTGCAAAAAAGCCGCATCCGACGAAAAAACGCGTCGCCCATGCGCAAGACGTTTGCCGCAGGGTTGCCTACACTGCAAGCCATACGTACTCCATCCGCGCGCAGCGGCTTCCTGCAAGATGCGCGCCGTGAACGACACCATTCGAGCCAACTCGAGCCAAAGAGGATTCGCCATGAACGACCAGACTGTGAGCCGCCAGACTTTCGACGAAGTGATGGTGCCGTGCTTCTCGCCCGCGCCGTTCGTCCCCGATCGCGGCGAAGGCTCGCGCGTGTGGGACACCGAGGGCCGCGACTACATCGACTTCGCCTGCGGCATCGCCGTGACGTCGCTTGGCCATGCGCATCCGGAACTGCTCAAGGTGCTGCACGAGCAGGGCAGCAAGCTCTGGCACATCGGCAACGGCTACACCAACGAGCCGGTGCTGCGACTCGCGAAGAAGCTTGAGTCGCTGACTTTCGCCGACCGCGCGTTCTTCGCCAATTCGGGCGCGGAAGCCAACGAAGCCGCGCTCAAGCTCGCGCGCCGCGTCGCCTTCGACCGCCACGGCGAACAAAAAGCCGAGATCGTCTCGTTCACGCAGTCGTTCCACGGCCGCACCTTCTTCACCGTGAGCGTGGGCGGCCAGCCCAAGTACTCCGAAGGCTTCGGCCCGATCCCGCAAGGCATCATCCATCTGCCGTACAACGACATCGAAGCCGCGAAGCGCGCGATCGGCCCGCAGACCTGCGCCGTGATCGTCGAGCCGGTGCAGGGCGAAGGCGGTGTGATTCCCGCCGATCCGGCCTTCCTGAAAGCGCTGCGCGAAGCCTGCGACGCGCACGGCGCGCTGCTGATTTTCGACGAAGTGCAGACCGGCGTTGGCCGCACTGGCACTTTCTACGCCTACGAAGACACGGGCGTCACGCCCGACATCCTCACCACGGCCAAGGCGCTCGGCAACGGCTTTCCGATTGGCGCGATGCTCACGACCGAGGCGCTTGCCGCGCACTTCAAGGTGGGCGTGCACGGCACGACCTACGGCGGCAATCCGCTGGGCGCAGCCATCGCGCACAAGGTCGTCGAGCTGATCAGCGATCCGGCGGTGCTGGCGGGCGTGCGCACGCGTGGCGAAGCGATCCGCGCGAAGCTCGCGGCCATCAACGAGCGTTTCGACGTGTTCCGCGAGGTGCGCGGCAAGGGCCTGCTGATCGGCGCGGAACTCCACGCGCGCTACGCGGGCCGCGCGAAGGACTTCAACACGGCGGCGGCCAACCGCGGCGTGATGATGCTGATCGCCGGCCCCGATGTGCTGCGTTTCGCGCCGTCGCTGATCATGCCGGAAGCCGACCTGAACGAGGGCTTCGCGCGCCTCGAACTGGCCTTCGAAGACGTGCTGGGCAAGCGCTGAACCAGTCTCAAGCCAGCATCAAGCCAGCGCAACGCCACTCAAACGATTCAGGACTGACGATGCTATTCGTTCGCCCCGCAAGGCTCTCCGATCTCGATGCGATCGCCCACATGGCGCGCACCGCGCAGCCCGTGCTGCACTCGCTGCCGCACGACCGCGCGGCGCTGGAAGCGCGCATCGCGCTGTCCGAGGACTCGTTTCGCGCCGATGTCGATTTTCCGGGCGAGGAGTTCTATCTCTTCGTGCTCGAGGATTCGACGACGGGCCGCCTCGTCGGCACGTCGAGCATCGTCGCGGCAGCGGGTTACGCCGAGCCGTTCTACGCGTTCCGCAATGACGCGCTGATTCACGCCTCGCGCGAGCTGCACGTGAACCGCAAGATCCACGCGCTCACCATGTCGCACGAACTCACGGGCAAGAGCCGCCTCGCGGGCTTCTATATCGATCCCGCGCTGCGCGGCGACGCGGCGGCGCACCTGATGTCGCGCGCCCGCATGATGTACGTGGCGATGAACCGCCGCCGCTTCACGCCCGAGGTGTTTTCGCTGCTGCTCGGCGTGACCGACGACCAGGGCGTGTCGCCGTTCTGGGAGGCGGTGGGGCGCAAGTTCTTCGGTCGCGATTTCAAGGACATCGAAATGGCCTCGGGCGGCAGAAGCCGCACCTTCATCGCCGAAGTCATGCCCGCGTATCCGATCTATGTGCCGCTCCTGCCCGAGGCCGCGCAGCGCGTGCTGGGCGAGCCTGACCCGAGCACCTTGCTTGCCTACGAGATCCATCTGGAAGAGGGCTTCGAGCCGGACGGCTACGTCGATATCTTCGACGCGGGCCCGGTGCTGACCGCGCAGGTCGATCGCACCGCATCGGTTGCGGGCAACCAGACGCGCACGGTGCGCGAGAGCGCCGCGCAGGCGGTGGAAGGCGTGGCGTGCCTGGTGGCGAGCCAGCAGGGCGGCGAATTCCGCTGCGCGCTGGCGACGTTGCCCGCAGCGCCGGCGGCCGCCGCGCCGCGCGGCGCGCATGCCGTGCACGGCGACGCACCGCTCGACGCAGCCACGCGCGCCGCGCTCAATGTGCAGGATGGCGAAACGGTGCGCTGTGCGCCGCTTTATCGCCAGGACGAAGACAACGAGGATGCATCGATGGGAGAGACGCAATGATCGTAGTACGCGTCGTGCAGACGGGCGATGTGGACGCGCTCGTCGCGCTTGCCCAGGAAACCGGCCCCGGCCTCACCACGTTCAAGCCCGACCGCGACGCGCTCGCCGCGCGCATCGAGCGCACGCGCCGCACGCTGGCGGGCGAGGCGAGCGCCGCCGAAGCCGGCTACTTCTTCGTGATGGAAGACACGGCCACCGGCGACGTGGCGGGCGTATGCGGCATCGAAACGGCGGTAGGCCTCACGCAGCCGTTCTACAACTATCGCGTGAGCACGGTGGTGCACGCGAGCCAGGATCTCGGCATCTGGACGCGCATGCGGGCGCTCAACATCTCGCACGACCTGACCGGCTATGCGGAAGTCTGCTCGCTGTTTCTCTCGCCGCGCTATCGCACGGGCGGCATGGGCGGCTTGCTGTCGCGCTCGCGCTTCATGTTCATCGCGCAGTTCCGCGACCTGTTCCCGGAGCGTATCTGCGCCGAGCTGCGCGGCCATTTCGACGCGGAAGGCACTTCGCCGTTCTGGCGCGCGGTCGGTTCGCACTTCTACCAGATCGACTTCAACGCCGCCGATTATCTGAGCGCGCATGGCCGCAAGTCCTTCCTGGCCGAGCTGATGCCGCGTTACCCCGTCTACGTCGAGCTGCTGCCCGACGAGGCGCAGGCCTGCGTGGGCCTCACGCACTCGGATACGGTGCCTGCGCGCCGCATGCTCGAAGGCGAAGGGCTGCGTTACGAGAACCACGTCGATATCTTTGATGCGGGCCCGGTGCTCGAATGCCATATCGCCGACTTGCGCACGGTGCGCGAGAGCGTGCTGGTGCCGGTGCGAATCGGTACAGCGGGCACAGCGGGTACAGCGGGTACGGCGGGTACGGCGGGTACGGCGGGTACGGCGGCGGAGCAGGGCAACGTGCGCTCGCTGGTGTCGAACACGTCGCTCACCGATTTCCGCGTGGGCTTCGCGCCGGGTGTCGTGCAGGACGGCGCGTTCACGCTGAGCGCGCAGGAAGCGGCGGCGCTCGACGTCAAGGCAGGCGACCTGGTGCGCGTGCTGGACGCCACGCATGCATCGCAAACTGCGCGATCGTCGCAAACGTCACGCACGGCAGCAAAGCAAGGCTGAAAACAAGGATGACCATGAACGAGCTTTTCATCGATGGGCAATGGTGCGCGGCAAGCGGCCCCGCATTCGCTTCGCGCAATCCCGGCACCAACGAAACCGTGTGGAGCGGCAACGCCGCCAATACCGACGATGTCGACCGCGCCGTGAGCGCCGCGCGCCGCGCGTTTCCCGCGTGGGCGCAGACCCCGTTCGAGACGCGCTGCGAGATCGTCAAGCGATTCGCGGCCCTCGTGACCGAACGCAAGGAAGACCTCGCGCGCGCGATTGGCCGCGAGACCGGCAAGCCGCTCTGGGAAGCCCGCACCGAAGCCGCGTCGATGGCCGCCAAGGTCGCCATTTCGATCACGGCCTACGGCGAGCGCACCGGCGAAAAGCGCAGCGACATGGCCGACGGCGTGGCCGTGCTGCGCCATCGCCCGCACGGCGTGGTGGCGGTGTTCGGCCCGTACAACTTTCCGGGTCACCTGCCCAACGGTCATATCGTGCCCGCGCTGATCGCCGGCAATGCGGTCGTGTTCAAGCCTTCCGAACTCGCGCCGGACGTTGCGCGCGCAACGGTTGAGCTGTGGCGCGAAGCGGGCCTGCCCGCAGGCGTCATCAATCTCGTGCAGGGCGAGCGCGACACGGGCATTGCCCTCGCGAACCATCGCCAGATCGACGGGCTGTTCTTCACGGGCAGCTCGGACACGGGCACGCTGCTGCATCGCCAGTTCGGCGGGCGTCCGGAGATCGTGCTGGCGCTGGAGATGGGCGGCAACAATCCGCTCGTCGTGGCGCCGGTCGAGGATATCGACGCCGCCGTGCATCACACGATCCAGTCGGCGTTCCTGTCGGCGGGGCAGCGCTGCACCTGCGCGCGCCGCATCCTGGTGCCGTCGGGTGAATTCGGCGACCGCTTTATCGCGCGTTTCGTCGAGGTGTCCTCGCGCATCGCCGTGGGCGAATACAACGCCGAACCGCAGCCTTTCATGGGCGCGGTAATCTCGGCGCGCGCGGCGGCGAAGCTGATCGACGCGCAGACGCTGCTGCTCTCGCGCGGCGCGAAGGCGCTGTTGCCGATGCAGCAGCGCGACCCGGCGCTCGGCTTCGTCACGCCCGGCATCCTGGACGTGACGGGCGTGGCCGACCTGCCCGATGAGGAACACTTCGGCCCGCTCGCGCAGATCATCCGTTACGCCGGTTTCGACGATGCCATCGCCCAGGCGAACAACACGGCCTATGGCCTGTCCGCTGGCCTGCTGGCCGACGATGCCGCGCTCTGGCAGCGCTTCTCGCACGAGATCCGCGCGGGCATCGTCAACTGGAATCGCCCGACCAACGGCGCGTCGAGCGGCGCGCCCTTCGGCGGCCCGGGCCGCTCGGGCAATCATCGCCCCAGCGCCTTCTACGCCGCCGACTACTGCGCGTGGCCGATGGCCTCGGTGGAAAGCGCACAACTGCTTATGCCCGCGAGCGTCTCGCCGGGCCTTCAATTCTGAGGATCGACGATGAGTAACTCCGCCAAGCTGGCCGCAACGGCGCTCGAAGCGAATTTCGACGGACTCGTCGGCCCCACGCATAACTACGCCGGTCTGTCGTTCGGCAACGTCGCCTCACAGAACAACGAGAAGTCGGTCGCCAACCCACGCGCCGCCGCGCAACAGGGCTTGCGCAAGATGAAGCGCCTCGCCGACCTGGGCTTCGCGCAGGGCGTGCTGCCGCCCCAGGAGCGCCCGTCGATTCGCCTGCTGCGCGAACTCGGTTTCAGCGGCAAGGATGGCGACGCCATCGCACGCGCCGCGAAGGACGCGCCCGAACTGCTCGCGGCGGCCAGCTCCGCCTCGGCGATGTGGACGGCGAACGCGGCGACCGTGAGCCCGTCGGCGGACACGCCCGAGCGCCGCGTGCACTTCACGCCCGCCAACCTGTGCAGCAAGCTCCATCGCGCCATCGAGCACGAGTACACGCGCCGTACGCTCGGCGCGATCTTCGCGGATCCGTCGCACTTCATGGTGCACGACGCGCTGCCGGGCACGCCCGCGCTTGGCGACGAAGGCGCGGCCAATCACACGCGTTTTTGCGCGGAATACGGCGTGCGCGGCGTGGAGTTCTTCGTCTATGGCCGCAGCGAATATCGCCGCGGGCCGGAGCCCAAGCGCTTCCCGGCGCGCCAGACCTTCGAGGCGAGCCGCGCGGTTGCGCAGCGTCACGGCCTGACGGAAGCCGATACGGTGTTCGCGCAGCAAAGCCCCGACGTGATCGATGCGGGCGTGTTCCATAACGATGTGATCGCCGTCGGCAATCGCACCACGCTGTTCTGCCACGAGCGCGCGTTCGTCGATCAGCAGAAGGTCTACGAGGAACTGCGCAGCAAGCTGGGCGCGCACGGCACGCCGTTCAACGTGATCGAAGTGCCCGACGCGCAGGTGAGCGTGGCGAACGCGGTGTCGTCGTATCTGTTCAACAGCCAGCTGCTGAGCCGCGCCGATGGCAAGCAGGTGCTGGTCGTGCCGCAGGAATGCCGCGAGAACCCGCACGTGGCGATGTATCTCGACGAACTGACCGCGAAGACCGGCCCGATCGACGAGGTGCTGGTGTTCGACCTGCGCGAGAGCATGAAGAACGGCGGCGGCCCGGCTTGCCTGCGCCTGCGCGTGGTGCTCGACGAGGCTGAACGCGCGGCCGTCGCGCCGGGTGTGTGGATGAACGACACGCTGTTTGGCCGACTCGATACGTGGATCGAAAAGCATTATCGCGACCGCCTCGCGCCGCAGGATCTGACCGATCCGGCGCTGCTGGTGGAGTCGCGCACGGCGCTCGACGAGCTCACGCAGATTCTTGGCCTGGGGTCGCTCTATGACTTCCAGCGCTAAAGACGTGCTGGCGGATTTTCTCGGCGCGACACTCGCGGGCGTGCGGCCCGCTGAAAGCACGCAGGGCGTCTGCGCGAACGGGGCGGTGCGCTGGCAGTGGCAAGAAGAAGGCGTGCTGCTGCTGGAGCCCGCGCAGAGCGATGAGTCGACGCGCAGCGTGCTGCTCTCGGCAGGCGTGCACGGCGACGAGACCGCGCCGATCGAGCTGCTCTCGAAGATCGTCGCGGATATCGCGGCAGGGCGGCTTGCGCTGACGTGCCGCGTGCTGGTCGTGCTGGGCAACGTCGCGGCGATGCGCGCGGCCACGCGCTATGAAGACGACGATCTGAACCGTCTGTTCGGTGGCCGTCACGCGCGCGTGCCGCAAAGCCGCGAAGCGCCACGCGCCGTGGCGCTCGAAGCGGCGGCGCAGCGCTTTTTCGCCGCTGCGTCCACGGCGCCGGGCGCGCGCTGGCACCTCGACATGCATACGGCGATCCGCGCCTCGGCGTTCGAGCAGTTCGCGTTGCTGCCGTTTGTGGACAATACGACCGGCGGCGCGCCCACGCGCGCGATGTTCGACTGGCTCGCCGATGCACGCATTGCCGCCGTGCTGATCCACACGGAGAAGGGTGCGACCTACTCGTCGTTCACGGCCGATCATTGCGGCGCGACGGCGTGCACGCTGGAACTCGGCAAGGTGCGTCCATTCGGCGAAAACGATCTCGCGCGCTTCGCCCATGCCGATGCCGCCGTGCGCAGGCTGGTTGCGGGCGCAACGAAAGAGGCCGCACCGATGCCGCGCGTCTTCACCGTGATCGGCCAGGTCACGAAGCAGAGCGACGCCTTCGCGCTGCACGTGGCCGCCGACGTGCCGAACTTCACGCCGTTCGCGCGCGGCACCGTGCTTGCCGAGGATGGCGCGTATCGCTACGTGGTCGCGCACGACGAGGAGCGCATCGTGTTCCCGAATCCGGCCGTGAAGCCGGGCCTGCGCGCGGGCCTGCTCGTGGTCGAGACCACGGACGAAACGCTCGCGTCACTGGTTTGAAGCGCCGCGCACTTGCGCATCCACGACACCCAATTGCAACTTCGCGCCAGGGCCGTTTGACAGGCTCGCGCCGCGGGCGCGGTACAATCGCGCCCCTGCGGTTGCTGCGGCGCATCAGAAAGGGTGCGATCGTTTGAGCCGCATTTTTGGCGCAGCGATCCTGTGCCGCGCCCCGCATATCGACGGAGCGCACCGTATTTCGACTGGATAGAGACACTGATGAACATGAACTGGAACAAGCTGGCCACCTTCGCGCTCTGCACGGCCGTCACCTTCGGCGCGGGCGCGTCACTCGCGCAAGCCGCCGACCTCAAGGAAATCCGCTTCGGCGTCGAGGCGTCGTATGCGCCGTTCGAATCGAAATCGCCGAGCGGCGAGCTGCAAGGCTTCGATATCGACGTGGGCAACGCCGTCTGCGCGAAGCTCAAGGTGAAGTGCGTGTGGGTGGAAAACTCGTTTGACGGCCTGATCCCGGCGCTGCAGGCGCGCAAGTTCAACGCCATCAACTCGGACATGACCATCACCGATCAGCGCCGCCAGGCGATCGACTTCACCGATCCGATCTACGCGATCCCCAACCAGATGATCGCGAAGAAGGGCAGCCCGCTGCTGCCGACGGCTGATTCGCTCAAGGGCAAGCACGTGGGCGTGCTCCAGGGCACGATCCAGGAAACCTACGCGAAGGCCAAGTGGGCGCCGGCTGGCGTCGACGTCGTGCCGTACCAGACCCAGGACCAGATCTACGCCGATCTCGTTTCGGGCCGTCTGGACGCTGCATTCCAGGACGCCGAAGCCGCATCGAAGGGCTTCCTGAACAAGCCGCAAGGCGCAGGCTTCGCGTTCGCGGGCCCGCAGGTCGTCGATGCGAAGCTGCTCGGCGAAGGCGTGGGCTACGGCGTGCGCAAGAACGACGCGGCGCTCAAGGCAGCGCTCAACGGTGCGCTCAAGGACTTGAAGGCCGACGGCACGATCGACAAGATCGCCGCCAAATACTTCGACGTGAAGGTCGTGCTGAAGTAAGCGCACGACGCTGAAGAAGTCACCCGCAGGACACGATGCCGGCCAGTCTCGACTGGCCGGTATTTTTTACTGGATAAATAATTTGGCATCCTGATTAATGACGAAATAATCCCTGTATTGCAGGTCGTTTTCATCGTTCAGCCGACTGAAAATTTCTTCGAATTGAGTGTCCACTTCATATGCCGGACGTATCCGCCAGGATAGAATTGGAAAGATAGAAAGAGGCCGCAGCTGCAGCGTTTCAGCGTGAAATTGCACCTGAAAGCGCGCGCGGCGAGCAAGAACGAGTCGAACGAGAGACCAACAAACGACCTTGGCGCCGCTTCAGGCACGGCGCCTCGCGGGGGACCCATGAGCATCAGTGCCGCAGACCGGCAGGTCATGTCGGGCGTCGAAGGCGATCCATCCAGCGGCCAGTTGGCCGATCCCTACCAGGTATATTTCGCGCGTCAGCCGATGCTCGATCGCGACGGCATGCTGTGCGCGTACGAGACGCTGCCGCGTGTGATCCGTGGCGCCGTCGAAGGCGAGGTGGATCCGCGCGCAAGCGCAGGCGCCGCGCTCATCAAGGCGTTCAACGCGCCGGCCCTGCGCGCCTCGCTGAGCGGTCATCCCGCGTGGCTCGATGTGACGCGCGAAGCGCTGTTCGACGACCGGCTGCTGCGCCTCGCGCCCGATCGCGTCATGCTTGAACTGCCGGTCGGCATCGGCGCCGATCCTGAACTGATCGCGCGCCTCGTTACGCTGCACGCCAAGCGTTATCGCTTCGCGCTCGACAATGTGACGAAGGCCGACGAATCGTTCGCGAAGCTCCTGCCCTACGTGGAAGCGATCAAGCTCGATACCCAGGACATCGCGCCCGCGCTGCTGCCGAAGTTCACGAGCGTGCTCAAGTCGGCGGGCAAGATCCTGGTCGCGCTCAACGTGGAGACGCCCGAAGCGCACGATCGCGCCCATGCGCTCGGTTTCGACCGCTTCCAGGGCTATTACTTCGCGAAGCATCAGGGTGGCTCGCGCCGTGCGAGCGCGCCGCGCCAGGCGCTGCTGAACCTGCTGCAACTGCTCGCTTCGGAACCCACGGTGATGCAGCTCGAATCGGAGCTCAAGCTCAATCCGGTGCTCGTGATGCACCTGATGCGTCTCGCCAATTCGAGCAGCTACGCGCTGGGCCGCAAGGTCACGACGCTGCGCGAGGCGATCAACGCGACGGGCACCAATCGCATCGCGCGCTGGACGCAACTGCTGCTGTACGCCGACGGACGCAAGGTCAAGCTCGAAGACGATCCGCTGCTGCAGCTGGCCGCCACGCGCGCGCGCTTCATGGAACTCGCCACGGCCATCGTGCCGGAAGCCGGGCAGAGCGAAGAGGACGCGGCGTTCCTCGTCGGCGTGTTTTCGTTCGTCGATGCGGTGTTTGGCGGCTCGCTGGAGAGCGCGCTGGAAGTGCTGCGGCTAAGCAAGCCGATCCGTGCGGCCATTTCGCATCGCGAAGGCGTGCTGGGACGGTTGCTCGACGTGATCGAGGCGCTGGAGTATGGCGACTGGGCGGCTGTCGATATGGCGTGCGCGCAGCTAGCGCCGCTCGATGCGGGCGCAGTGGCCGCGCTTGCGCTCGCTTCGGCGGAGTGGGCGGGCATGGCCGACCGCAACGCCGAGGCGCAAGGACTGGAACGTATCGAAGATTGAGCGGCGAGGGCGGCTGAGGCCGCCCGAAGGTGCCGACGCGCGCCAGCGCAAAGCTGGCGCGGGCGGGCAGCAAGTTCAGGCCTTGACGGGATGCGCCGCGAAGAAGCGCGCGAGTTCGTGCGCGAGCCCGTTGAGCGCGCTCATTTCCTTCTGCGAGATGCGGCGCGGTTCCTGGCTCATCAGCCAGTCGCCGTAGACGAGCGCCACGGGCGCGTCGCCCGGCACCGCCACCGGCAGCAGCACGAAGGCGCGCGTATCGTCGAAGCGCGCGCGATACCAGCCCGGCAGGCGCGCCAGCATCTTCGGGTCGCGCGCATTCTCGATGAAAATGCCCACCGAATTCGCGATCGCCAGATGGAACACATCGGGCTGGAACGCCGCGCTGAACGACAGCTTCTCCAGCCCTTCTTCCATCTGCGGGCCGAAGCCGCGCTGCGCCTCGAACATGTTCGCGCCGCGTCGCACGAACACCACCGTGCGCGCGAAACCCAAACCGGCGAGCACGGTTTCCGTGGCCAGCGTGAGCGCCGTATTGAGCGAGCTATCGGGCGGCAGCGAGCGCAGGTCTTCCACGCCCGCCGTGATGCGCGCCTCGGGATCGAGCGCCTCGCGCGCGATCGCATCGGCGTTGGCGCGCAGCTCGACGATCTCGCGCATCACGCCGTCGTCGGCTTCCTCGCGCGCGAGCGCCAGACTCATCTGCACCAGTGTTTCCGGATCGGTCGACAGCGCGCGGCCATAGAAGTGCGCGAGGTCGGTGATGTGCTCTTCGCGCGTTTCCTCGGTGAGGCCGGGCGTGGTCAGCACGCGCGCGACTTCAGTCGAATAGTTGGTGATCGCGCGCAGCCACTGCACATTGAGCGGCTCATTGCCGGCCGGATCGAATTCGCCCATGCCTTCGCGGATCGCTTCGGGCAGACGCCAGCGCGAGGCCGCATCCTGGCCGATCTCGGCGAAGGTCACGCCCAGCACGTCGATGCAGGCTTCGTCCTCGCCCACGCCGTTGTCGCATTCGCGGCGGATCTGATCCCACTCGGGTTCGAGATAGAACACCACCAGCAGCTTGCCGACCTGACGCATCAGCGTGCAGACCACGGCTTCTTCGCCCGCGCGCAGGTCGCCGCGCTCGGTGAGCTTGCGCGCGACGAAACCCGACAGCATGGTGCGGTTGAGTTCGAGCTTGGCGTCGATGCGGCGCGGCGCGCTGTGATGGAAGTGATCGACGATCTTCAGGCCGACCACGAGATGGCCGACCGCGTCCATGCCGAGCACCATCAAGGCGCGCGTCACGGTGGTGATATTGCCGCCGAAGGCCATGTACATCGCCGAGTTGGCCAGACGCAGCACCTTCTGCGTGAGCGCGAAGTCCGACAACACGACCTTCACGAGTGCGCTGAAGTCGTAGTCGTCGTTCGTCATGGCGGCGACTGTGGTGCGCAGCGATTGCGACAGCATGGGGAAGTCCCCGCGCTCGTTCATGCGAGCCCAGAGCCGGTCGAGCAGGACAGCCTTTACCATCTGAACCATGTCAATTTCGCTAATGCCCAGCGTGTATCGATATCGGTGTCGGCATCAGTGCACGCGATGAACGTGCAGGGTGCGCGACTCGAAACGCTTCGAGAGCTCCTCGGACGGCAACGCCTTGCAGACGAGCCATCCCTGGATATGGTCGCAACCCATCTTCGTGAGCAACTCGCGCTGCGCCTCGGTCTCGACGCCTTCGGCGACGAGTTCGAGTTCCAGCGTGCGCGCAAGGCCCACGACCGCGTTGACGATCGCCTGATCGTTACGCGAGGTGAGCAGGTTCTCAACGAAGCTGCGGTCGATCTTCAGTTTCGAAAGCGGAAAGCGCTGCAGGTACGCGAGACTCGAATACCCCGTGCCGAAGTCATCCACAGCAAAGCGGATGCCCAGGCCCGTCAGTTCTTCGAGCAGCTTGACCGCGTGCTGCGGATCCTGCATCAGCAGGCTTTCGGTAATTTCGAAGACCAGCCGACGCGGATCGAGCCCGGTGAGCTGGATCGCCTCCTGTACGCTGTCCTTGAAACGCGGATTGCGGAACTGCTGCGGCGAGACGTTGACGGCGATGTACTGCAAGGCAATGCCTTGCTCGTCCCATTGCGTCAATTGCATGCAGGCCGCTTTCAAAACCCAGTTGCCGAGATAATTAATCAGCCCGACGGATTCCGCAAGCGGAATAAACGTTGAAGGCGGCACGAGACCGTGCAATGGATGTTGCCAGCGGATCAGCGCTTCGACCCCGACCACACCGCGCGTCGCGCTGCTGGTAATGGGCTGGAAGTGCAGCGAGAACTCGCCGTTGCGCACGCCGTCGTAGAGATCCGACTCAAGCTTGAGCAGCAGCGCATCGGTCGGATCGTTGTCGGGTACATGCAACATCAAGGTGTTGCCGCCGGCGGCCTTGGCCGTCTGCAGCGCCTGGTCGGCGCGGCGGATCAGCGGCGTCGTGTCCGGATGGCCGTCTGCCGGCGCATCGGTTGGCGCGGCTTCGGCGTTCGAAGCCGTGCTGGCCTGGATGCGCTGATCCGGATGGAAGGCAATGCCGATGCTCGCGGACAGATGCACGGGCTGGTCGCGGAACGTATAGGGCTGCAGCACGGAAGTGAGCAGGCGGCGCGCGAGCGCTTCGGCGGCCACGCGGATGTCGCCCGGTTCGCCGCGCAGTTGCGGCGTGATCAGGATGGCGAATTCGTCGCTGCCGATGCGGGCGATCAGTTCGCCTTGCAAGGCGAGATGGCTCAGGCGGCGCGCGGTCTCGCGCAGCAGTTCGTCGCCCGCGTCGTAGCCGAGCGCGCGGTTCACGCGCTGATAGTCGTCGAGGTCGAGCAGCAGCAGGGCGACCGGCACGCCATGCGCGTCGGCTTCGGCCTGGGCGCGTTCGAGCGCGGGGCCGAGCGCGGCCTGGTTCGGCAGGCCCGTAAGCGGATCGTGATGCAGCGCATGCGTGAGGCGCGCCTGCGCGCCTTGCCATGACGAGACGTCGAAGCCCGCAATCGCGAAGCCGTCCATGCCGGCGTAGGACGCGCGCTGCACGCGCAGCTCCACCGCCATCGGATAGGTCAGGGCCTTGATGAGATCGACCGTGGTTTTCTCGACGCCGCCGCTTTCCAGCGCACGCACGAACAGGGCGTCGAGGCGCGCGAGATGTTCGGGGGCGACCAGGTCATGCAGCGTCGCGCCGAGCAGGAACTCGCGGTGGTAACCGGCAAAGCGCAGGCTCGCGTCCGAAACGTAGAGGAAACGCAGGTTGCGGTCGACGTGCACGAGGAAGTCCACCGCGGCGGCGGTCTGCTCGAACGAGCGCGAGACGGCGTCGGAGTGCGGGACGGGCAGGTTCGGCACGGGTGCGCCGCCGGGGTTGGCCGGGGTGGACGGGTTGGACATGAGGCCCGCGTGTCCCGGATGGCCCGATGCCGCCTGGGCATAGGCCGTGCCGCCCATGTCAGAGGCGGCGGGCACGAGCGGCGCGCCATTCGCCGCTGCAAGCGGAACGCCGGGTGCGCCAGCGCGGCCGGCGCGTGCCCGCAGGCGGTCCATGACCGTGCGTAGCCAGCCCGGGCGGGGCGCGGTGATCCTGTTCGCTTCCATGTGTATCGCTGGCAACCTGTTTACTAGTCGGCGTGTATGCGTCGTTCGTGTCAGTCGCGCGGCGTGCGGCCACCGGCATGACACGCCCCATCAGACCAAGATATCGACCACTCGAACGAAATCTTTAGTGGCTGGACAGAAAAATCGCCCAGATGGCCAGCTCCCCGCCAAGCCCGATGCCAGCACGCCCAGATTCGGTTAAAGTGGCGCCGGTCGGACGTCCCCGGCGATGCAGAATGCATGCTCAGCGCCCCGCGCGCAAGAGTTTAGGTTAGTCTTTTGCTTCAGCCTGATACGAACCGGGGCGCCAGACCGGCCATTTTCCAGTACGTCAATTTTTGACCGGTTATTGTCCGATCAGGTTCGCGAAACCGGAACCCATGCAAGTGGGGGCCGCGCGCACCGGGTCTTCGAGACCGAATTTATTCGCCCGAGTCTTTTCGCCATGTCCGATTCATCGTCAGCGTCCGCACGACCGGAGCCTCCGGCCGAGCCAGGCGATAGTGGCTCCGGCACTCCGCAGTCCAGCCTGCCCGCGCAGTCGGATTCATCGTCCGCGTCGCAGAGTGCCGCGCCGTCTGCCCTGAGCGCCACGGTGCAGCCGTTCGTCTATCTGGGCCGCCAACCGATCCTCGACCGCAACGGCGCGCTCAGCGCCTATGAGCTGCTGTTCCGCAGCGGCCCGCAGAATCGCGCCGATGTCTTCGACGACGCGCTCGCCACCGCCCAGGTGATGACGCGCACGATGGGCCAGCTTGGCGTGCCTGCCGTGCTGGGACACCATTACGGCTACGTCAACATGAGCCGCGAGCTGCTGTTCGACGACATCGTCCATCTGTTGCCGCCCGATCGCTTCGTGCTCGAAGTGCTGGAGCATGTGGGCTTCGACACGGCCGTGCTGGAGCGTCTCGCGCAGTTGCGCCGCGCAGGCTACCGCATCGCCTTCGACGACGTGACCGCGCTCACCGACAGCCTGCGCCGCGCGCTGCCGTACGCCGACATCATCAAGATCGACCTGATGCAGACCGAGCGCGCGGCGCTGCCCGCGCTCGCCGCCGCCATCGCCGCCGAAGGCAAGACGCTGATCGCCGAGAAAGTCGAGACGCGCGAGGACTTCGAGTACACGCGCGACCTGGGCTTCGACCTGTTCCAGGGTTACTTCTTCGCGCGCCCGCAGGTGCTGCGCGCGCCGAAGGTGCGGGCCTCGCGTCTTGCGCTCGTGCGCCTGCTTGCGCTGGTGGCGGGCGACGTCGGCATCGCCGAACTCGAAGCCGAGCTGCGCAGCCATCCGGGCGTGGTGGTGCAGCTGCTGCGTCTCGTCAATTCCAGCGCCTATGCGCCGGGCCGGCCGATCTCGTCGCTGCGCGAAGCCGTGCTTGCGGCGGGCACGCGCCAGATCGCGCGCTGGGCGCAGCTGCTGCTCTATGCGAGCGGTCGCGACCTGCCGTGGAGCTCGGATCCGCTCGTGCAGCTTGCGGGCACGCGCTCGCACTTCATGGAACTGGCCGCGCGCAGCCTCGCGCCGAACGACGCCGATTTCGCCGATGCGGCTTTCATGACCGGCATCTTCTCGCTGGTGCACGTGCTGGTGGGCTCGACGCCCGCGCACACGCTTGAGCGCCTCGGGCTGTCGCGCGAGATCAGCGAAGCCGTCGATGGCCAGCGCGGCGAGCTGGGCATGCTGCTACGTGTGGCCGAAGCCGCCGAACAGGGCGACGACCAGCTCGCGCAGTCGCTTGTCTCGCAGGCGGGTGGGCGCTTCGAGGCGCTCACGCCGCCGTTGCTCGGCGAACTGAACCTGTGGGCGAGCGCGTGGTTCTCGGCCTATGCCGATGGCTGAAAGGCGCGTGTAACGTCCGTTTGGCACGCTTGAGGCATGTCTAAGGCACGCCGTTTGCGCATCGCAAGCCGCAATCGGCGCCGCCGCGCATGAGGCCCGCCGCCGCGTTCTGCGCGCGCGGGCCGAGTGTGATCCAATAGGGGCGCTCGCCGCGACGCAAGGTCTGTGCATCTGCACGTGCGGCGATCCGTTCAAGGACCACGAGGAAATCCGACATGAAACCGAGGTATTTCGCGGCCGCCGCAGCGCTCGTGTGCGCGGGACTTTCGCTGTTCGCGCTCAGTGCCCAGGCCACGCTCAAGCCGGGCGACCCGGCGCCCGACTTCACGACCCAGGCGTCGCTGGGCGGCAAGACCTACACCTATTCGCTCGCCTCCGAACTCAAGAAAGGCCCTGTGGTGGTGTACTTCTATCCGGCCGCATTCACGAAGGGTTGCACGATCGAAGCGCATGAATTCGCCGAAGCCGTGGACGAGTACAAGAAGTACGGTGCGACCGTGATCGGCGTTTCGCACGACAACATCGACACGCTGACGAAGTTTTCGGTGAGCGAGTGCCGCAGCAAGTTCCCGGTGGCCGCCGACGAGGATTCGAAGATCATCAAGTCCTATGACGCGTCGATGCCGCTGCATGCGTCGATGGCCAATCGCGTGTCCTACGTGATCGCGCCGGACGGCAAGGTCATCTACGAGTACACGAGCCTGTCGCCCGACCAGCACGTCGAGAACACCCTGCGCGCCGTGAAGGAATGGGCCGCGCAGCATCCTCAGCAATAGGCGGGCAGCGACTGCGGCGATATCGCGTCAATCGGCGTGCATGACGGCCTTGCGGTGAGACAAGTTCTCGCCGCCGCGCCGATGCCACGAGCATGAGGCGCTGGTATCGTGCGGTTTTTCCGCTCTGTCTCCCGGTTCGCGCGCACGCTTTGCCGCGTGCGCGCCGTCCGTTTCCCGTATGCCCATATTCGTCCTGCTGTTTGTATTCGCCGCGCTGGTTTATGGCGCGGTCTGGTCTTATGACGCCATCGCCGCGCAATTCGGCACCGGCGTCGCGATTGGCGCCGCCGTGGTGGCGGCGGCCATCGTCAGCGCGCTCATTGCTCACTGGCTGCGCCGCCGCCGCGACATCGCGCCCAACCTGCGCGGGGAGGGCGACTGGACGCATCGCGTCACCGGCCCGTGGGGCGAAGCGCGGCTGGCCGCCGACAAGCGCCTGTGCGAAATCACGCAAGGCGAGGAACACGGCGCCTACATCTTCGCGGATATGCAAGGCGCACAGCCCGAGCGCGATGCGAACGGCTGGCACGTCGCACTGCGCGTGGCGGACGCCCGCAAGCCGCTCTGGCAATTGCCCATGCCCGGCGAGCGCGAGGCGAAGCGCTGGTCGCGCATTTTTACGCTGGCGATCGCGCAGAAGCTTTGAACTGCCCATGAACTGACCAGCGAACTGACCAGCGAACTGACCAGCGAACTGACCAGATTTGTAACTGCCTGATTCTTATGCTTGATTTCTCACTGTTCGGTCATAGATCGCCCATGCTGCGCACCTGTTTTCTTGGCCTCGCGCTTGCGCTGAGCGCACCGCTTTTCACCGCCTGTGACCAGCAGAAAGTCGCGGATGCCGTCAACGCGATCAAGCCCGATTCGATGGCGTTCGGCGGCCTGAAGATCGGCGAGTCGACGGTCGAGGACGTGCGCCGCCAGGCCGGCAAGCCCGAGATCGTCTGGCAGAACGACGATGGCACGGAACGGCTCGAATACCCGCGTGGCCCGAACGGCCTGAACACGTGGATGCTCGACTTCGACGCCGACGGCAAGCTCGTCGCCATGACGCAGGCGCTGACTGCGCAGAATATCGCCCAGGTGGTGCCGGGCATGACCCAGGACGATGTGCGCCGCCTGCTCGGCAAGCCGGCCGAAGTCGCGAAATACGCGCTCAGCCACGAGGAAGTGTGGAGCTGGCACTGGGCCGAAGGCGGCGTGACCGGCGATGGCATGTTCAATGCGCACTTCTCGCCAGACGGGCTGGTGGTGCGGACTTCGCGCTCGGATGCGCCGGGGCATGGGACGCACTGAAGTTGCATTCAGGTTGCACTGAAGCGGTCGTGAGCGCTTGATTGCGCGGAGGGTGAAGTGATGAAGCGTCTGTCGTTGCTGTGGAACGTCGTGAAGGGCGATGCGCGGGTGCTGTGGTACGCGCTGCGCCAGCCCGGCAGGCCGGTGTGGCTGCTGCCGGCGACCGTGCTGCTCGGGCTTTATGCGCTCGATCCGTTCAATATCGCGCTGCCGGTGGCAGGCGTGATCGACGACGGCATCATCGTGCCGCTCGTGCTGCATCTGCTCGTCAAGTGCCTGCCGATGGAGATGAGGCGGGCGGGGCGGGCTTGAGGGGCTTGAGGAGATTGTGAGTGGACATGGCGCCCACGCCCTCAAGCGTGGCGCACCACCGCAAACACCTGTTCCGCGAACAGCACCAGCGCCACCAGGATCATCGCCGCGCCCGATAGCTGGCTGACGACGCGCGCGGCCTTCGGGCGCGTGCT
Organism: Paraburkholderia bannensis NBRC 103871; assembly: GCF_000685015.1. Classification (GTDB taxonomy): domain Bacteria; phylum Pseudomonadota; class Gammaproteobacteria; order Burkholderiales; family Burkholderiaceae; genus Paraburkholderia; species Paraburkholderia bannensis. The sequence goes on from NZ_BAYA01000014.1 coordinate 27,780, forward strand.
GAGCACCGCTTTCGACCCCAGGCCGACGACCGAATACACCGACGCGCAATTGAGCATGTGCAGCGCGCCGAGCACCACGATCTGCACGGACACCGACCATCCCGCGCCGGGGCGCGTGAACTGCGGCAGGAGCGCGACGAACAGCAGGATCGCCTTCGGATTCAGCCCGCTGATCGCAAAGCCGCGCATCGCCCAGCCCTGGCGGCTTTGCTGGCCTTGGTCGTCGCCGGCCGAAAGCTGCGACGCGGGGCGCAGCAGGGTCTTGACGCCCAGCCAGAGCAGGTATGCGCCGCCCACCACGGTCAGCACGGAGAGCACCGCAGGCACGCTCGTCACCAACGTCCCGACACCTGCCGCGACCACCAGCGTGATCGCCAGATAGCCGAGCAGCATGCCGCCCACCGCAGGCGCGATCACGCGTCCGCGCAGGCCGGCGGAAATCGCATAGGCCCAGTCCGCTCCCGGCACCATGACGAGAGAGAACGAGACGATCCAGAACGCGGTCAACAGACTTGCTTGCACTGCTGTACTTCCCTTTATTTCCGATGATGCGCGCTGCGTCTATCCCCCTGGAGGACGCGCGCGCGGAGGTCGCAAATATTAGGGTTTTGGAGCAGGGAAGTGCTCCCTAAATCTTGTCAGCAGACGCTGAACGGCGCTAATATTTCGCGCATGGACGCCATAGACCGCAAGATTCTTGCTGAGATCCAGCAGGATGGACGACTTTCAATCACCGAGCTGAGCGAGCGCGTGGGCTTGAGCCTTTCGCCATGCCAGCGGCGGCTGCGCGCGCTCGAAAGCGCAGAGGTCATCAGCGGCTATCGGGCGACGATCGAGCCGTCGGCGGTCGGGCTGAATTTTTCGGCGATCGTGTTCGCGACGCTGCGCGAGGGCAGTAGCGAAAACGTTCACGATTTCGAGGATGCACTCGTCGACATTCCCGAGATCACGCGAGCCGAGCGCCTGTTCGGCGAACCCGACTACATGCTGCATGTCGTCACGCGCGACCTGAAGGCGTTCCAGACGCTCTACGACCGCCGCCTGTTGCCGCTGCCTTCGGTGCTGCGGCTCACGTCCACGCTCGTGATGAAGAGCATCTTCCAGGATCGTCCGCTGCCGCTTTGACGAAGGGCGCGCGCCATAAAAAAAGCGGCTGAAGCTTTCGCCCCAGCCGCTTTCGCTTCTTGCCGCATCGATCCGCTTATTCCACCGCTCGCGGCGGCGGCGCGATCTTGCCGCGTTTTGCGTCCCACCAGACGCGCAGGCGATCCATATACAGGTACACCACCGGCGTCGTATAGAGCGTGAGCATCTGGCTCACGATCAGCCCGCCGACAATCGAAATCCCCAGCGGCGCGCGCAGCTCGGCGCCTTCGCCGCTGCCGAACGCCAGCGGCAGCGCGCCCAGCAGCGCCGCGAACGTCGTCATCATGATCGGCCTGAAACGCAGCAGGCACGCCTGGAAGATCGCATCGCGCGAACTCAAACCCTGGCGCGACGCCTCGATCGCGAAGTCGACCATCATGATCGCGTTCTTCTTGACGATGCCGATGAGCAGGATCACGCCAATCAGCGCGATGATGCTGAACTCCGTCTTGAACAGCAGCAGCGCGAGCAGGGCGCCCACCCCCGCCGAAGGCAGCGTCGAGAGAATCGTGAGCGGATGGATATAGCTCTCGTACAGGATGCCCAGCACGATATAGACGGCCAGCAGCGCCGCCAGGATCAGGATCGGCTGGTTGTCGAGCGACTGCTGGAACGCCTGCGCCGTGCCCTGGAAGCTGCCGTGGATGGTCTGCGGCATGCCGATCTCGGCCATCGTGTCGTAGATGGCCTGGGTCGCGTCGGAGAGCGACTTGCCCGGCGGCAGGTTGAACGAGATCGTCGACGCCACGAACTGGCTCTGGTGATTCACCGACAGCGGCGTCGTGCCCGGCCCGAACGAGGCGATGGCCGACAGCGGAATCATCGTTTCCTTCGAGGTGGACACGGCAGCGCCCGACGACGCGCTCGACTTGCCGCTCGCGGCGAGCGAGTTGGTTGCCAGGTTGCGCGCCGAATCGGCGGCAAGGGCCGCGGCGCTCGAACTGGTGGTGCCGCTCGTGCCGCCCGTCGATGCGCTCGACGTCGCGGTCGTGGGGCCGCTCACCGTGCCCGCCGTCGCGTTGGTGCTTTGCGCGCCGCTCGCCGTGCCGCCCGAGGTGCTGACCCAGATCTGGTTGAGCATCTCCGGGCTCTGCCAGTACTGCGGCGCGACTTCCATCACGACGTGGTACTGGTTCAGCGGGTTGTAGATCGTCGAGACCTGGCGCTGGCCGAACGCGTCATAGAGCGTGTTGTCGATCTGCGAGGGCGTGATGTTCAGCCGCGCGGCGCTCTTGCGGTCGATCGTCACCATCGCTTCCAGGCCGCCTTGCTGCTGGTCGGAATTCACGTCGGCGAGCTCGGGCCGCGCCTGCAGGGCTTCGGTGAGCTTCGGCCCCCACTTGTAGAGATCGGTGGTGTTGTCGGCGAGCAGCGTGAACTGGTACTGCGCATTCGACTGCCGACCGCCCACGCGAATGTCCTGCACCGCCTGCAGGAAGGTGCGCGCGCCCGCTACGTCCGAGAGCGGCCCGCGCAACTGCGCGATCACCTGGTCGGCGGACAGCTTGCGCTCGCTCTTGGGCTTGAGCGAGATGAACATGAAGCCCGCGTTGGTCGCGCGCCCGCCCGTGAAGCCCGCCACCGAATCGACGGCCGGATTCTGCTGGACGATGCGCTGCATCTCGGCGAACTTCACCTTCATCGCCTGGAACGAGGTGGACTGGTCGGCCTGGATGCCGCCGATCAGCCGGCCCGTGTCCTGCTGCGGGAAGAAGCCCTTCGGCACGATCACGTAGAGCACGACGTTCAGCGCGATGGTGGCGAGCAGGATCGCGAGGATCAGCAGCGGCCGCGCGAGCGCCCAGCCGAGCGTGCGCTCGTAGCCGCCTTGCAGGCGCATGAAGCCCCGTTCGAGCCACTGTGCGAAACGGCCTTCCTCCTTCTTTTCGTGCCGCTCCTCAAGCAGGCGCGAGCACATCATCGGTGTGAGCGTGAGCGAGACGGCCAGCGACACCGCAATCGCCAGCGACAGCGTGAGCGCGAATTCGCGGAACAGGCGCCCGACGATGCCGCCCATCAGCAAAATCGGCAGGAACACGGCCACCAGCGACACGCTGATCGAGAGCACCGTGAAGCCGACTTCGCGTGCGCCGAGCAGCGCTGCCTGCATGCGCGGCACGCCGTTTTCGATGTGCCGCGAGATGTTTTCCAGCACCACGATCGCGTCGTCGACGACGAAGCCCGTCGCGATGGTGAGCGCCATCAGCGAAAGGTTGTCGAGCGAGAAGCCCATCAGGTACATGGCCGCGAAGGTGCCGATGATCGAGATGGGCACGGCCACGCTCGGGATCAGCGTGGCGCGCCAGTTGCGCAGGAACAGGAACACCACCATCACGACGAGGGCGACGGCGATGATGAGCGTGCGCTCGGTGTCCTTGAGCGACGATCGGATCGTCACCGAGCGGTCGGAGGTGGGGATCACTTCGACGTCGGCGGGCAGCGAGGCCTTCAGTTGCGGCAGCATCGCGATCACGCGGTCGACGGTCTCGATGATGTTCGCGCCGGGCTGGCGGTAAAGGATCACCAGCACCGAATGCTTGCCGTTGGTCAGGCCAAGGTTGCGCAGGTCTTCCACCGAATCGACGACTTCGCCCACGTCCGAGAGCTTCACGCCCGCGTTGTTGCGGTAGGCGATCACAAGATCCTTGTACTGGCTGGCCTTGCTCGCCTGGTCGTTGGTGTAGAGCTGGAAGCGCTGCGGGCCGAACTCGATGTCGCCTTTCGGGCTGTTGGCGTTGGCGGAGGCCAGCGCCGCGCGCACGTCTTCCAGGCCGATGCCGTAGTGAAACAGCGCGTGCGGCTCCAGCTCGATGCGCACCGCCGGGTTGGCGGAGCCGTTCACGTCGACTTCGCCGATCCCGTCCACCTGCGAGAGCGACTGCTGCAAGACCGTCGCCGCCGAGTCGTACAGCTGGCCCGGCGTGAGCGTGGGCGAGGTGAGCGCGAGAATCAGGATCGGCGCATCGGCGGGGTTGACCTTGTGGTACGTCGGGTTCGAGCGCAGGCTCGTCGGCAGGTCGGCGCGCGCGGCGTTGATGGCGGCCTGCACGTCGCGCGCGGCGCCGTCGATGTCGCGATTGAGGCCGAATTGCAGCGTGATGCGCGTGCTGCCCACCGAGCTTTGCGAGGTCATCTCGCTGACGTCGGCGATCGAGCCCAGGTGCCGCTCCAGCGGGCTCGCCACGCTGGTTGCGACGGTTTCCGGGCTCGCGCCCGGCAGCGTCGCCTGCACCGAGATGGTCGGGAAGTCCACCTGCGGCAGCGGCGCCACCGGCAGTTTCGTGAACGCGAACAGGCCGGCCAGCGCGATGCCCAGCGCAAGCAGCGTGGTCGCGACGGGGCGAGAAATGAAGGGGCGCGAGAGATTCATCGCGTCAATGCTCCGCGTCCGGCGAAGGCGTCGGCGGTGTCGGCGGCGTCGGTGGCGTTGGATTGGATCCGCCGCCAAAGCGCTTGCGCATGCGCGCCGCGAGCGCGTCGAAGGCCAGATAGATCACCGGCGTCGTGAACAGCGTGAGCGCCTGCGACACGATCAGGCCGCCCGCGATCGCGATGCCCAGCGGGCGCCGCAATTCCGAACCCGCACCCGTGCCGAGCATCAGCGGCAGCGCGCCGAGCAGCGCCGCCATCGTCGTCATCATGATCGGGCGAAAGCGCAGCAGGCACGCCTGATAGATCGCCTCGCGCGGCGCCTTGCCTTCGTTGCGTTCGGCGTCGAGCGCGAAGTCGATCATCATGATCGCGTTCTTCTTCACGATGCCGATCAAGAGCACGATGCCGATGATGCCGATGATGTCCAGATCGTGCCCGGTGATCATCAGCGCAAGCAGCGCGCCGATCCCCGCCGAGGGCAGCGTCGACAGAATCGTGATCGGATGCACGAAGCTCTCGTAGAGCACGCCCAGCACGATATACATCGTCACGATGGCCGCAAGGATCAGGAACAGCTCGTTCGAGAGCGACGCCTGGAACGCCAGCGCCGCGCCCTGGAAGCGCGTCTGGAACGAGCCTGGCAGACCGATCTCCTGCTCGGCCTGCTGGATCGCCTTGACTGCCGCGCCCAGCGATGCGCCCGGCGCGAGGTTGAACGACACGGTCGTGGCCGGGAACTGCGACAGGTGCGAGACCAGCAGCGGCGCGGGCCGCTCGTGGAACTTCGCAATGGCCGACAGCGGCACCTGGCCCGTCGTCGACGTCGAGGAGGGCAGGTAGATCGAGTTCAGCGAATCGGTGTAGTGCTGCATCACCGGATCGGCTTCGAGGATCACGCGGTACTGGTTCGACTGCGTGAAGATCGTCGAGATGATGCGCTGCCCGTAGGCATCGTAGAGCGCGTTGTCGACGGTCGCGGGCGTGATGCCGTAGCGCGCCGCGCTCGCGCGGTCGATCTCGATGAACACCGACGAGCCCTGATCCTGCAGGTCGGTCGCGACATCGGCGAGTTCCGGCACCTGCTGCAGGCGGCGCACGAGCTTGGGCACCCAGGTCGTGAAGTCCTGGATGTTGGGCGTCGTGAGCATGAACTGATACTGCGTCGGGCTTACGGTCGAGTCGATCGTCAGATCCTGCACCGGCTGCATGTAGAGCGTCGCGCCCGGCACATGCGCGGTCGATTGCTGGAGATCGCGGATGATCTCGCTCGCGGTCTCGCTGCGGTCGTCGCGCGGCTTCAGGTTGATGAGCATGCGCCCGCTATTGAGCGTGATGTTCGAGCCGTCCACGCCGATGAACGACGTCAGGCTCTCGACGTTCTCGTTCTTCAGGATCTCGTTGGCGAGCGCCTGCTGGCGCTCGGCCATCGACGCATACGAGACCGACTGCGGCGCCTGCGTGATTGCCTGGATCACGCCCGTGTCCTGCACCGGGAAGAAGCCCTTGGGCACCACCACGTAGAGAAAGCCCGTGAGCACCATCGTGATCGCGAACACCAGCAGCGTGAGGCGCTGGCGCGCGAGCACCCATTCGAGCGCCACGCCATAGCGGCCGATGATGTAGTCGAAGAACGCGTGCACGCGCGTCTCGAAGCGGCGGCTTTCGGTGGGCGGCGTGTGGCGCAGCATCTTCGCGCACATCATCGGCACCAGCGTGAGCGAGACGATCGCCGAAATCACGATGGTCACGGCGAGCGTGATCGCGAATTCGTGGAACAGGCGCCCGACCACGTCGCCCATGAAGAGCAGCGGAATCAGCACGGCGATCAGCGAGACCGTCAGCGAGATGATGGTGAAGCCGATCTGCTTCGAGCCCTTGAGCGCGGCTTCGAGCGGCGTGTCGCCGTCCTCCACGTAGCGCGCGATGTTCTCGATCATGACGATGGCGTCGTCCACCACGAAGCCGGTCGCGATGGTCAGCGCCATCAGCGAGAGGTTGTCGAGCGAGAAGCCGCACAGGTACATCACGGCCAGCGTGCCGATCAGCGAGAGCGGCACCGAAAGACTCGGAATGATGGTCGCGTAGATGTTGGCGAGGAACAGGTACATCACCAGCACGACCAGCACGACCGACATCAGCAGTTCGAACTGCACGTCGCGCACCGAGGCGCGGATCGTGGTGGTGCGGTCGGTGACGATCTGCACGTCGAGCGACTGCGGCAGCGATTCCTGCAACTGCGGCAAGAGCGCCTTGATGTTGTCCACGACCGCGATCACGTTCGCGCCGGGCTGGCGCTGCACGTTCAGGATGATCGCGGGCGTGTCGTCGACCCACGCGCCGAGCTTGGTGTTCTCCGCGCCCTGGATGATGTTGGCGACGTCGGTGAGCATCACCGGACGGCCGTTGCGATAGGCGATCACCGCGTCCTTGTAGGCGTCGGCGTCGGTGAGCTGGTCGTTTGCGTTGATGGTGTAGGCGCGCGTCGGGCCGTCGAAGTTGCCCTTCGGCGTGTTGACGTTCAGGTTCGAGATGCTGGTGCGCAGGTCGTCCAGGTTCAGGCCGTAGGCCGCGAGCGCGCGCGGGTTCGCCTGGATGCGCACGGCAGGGCGCTGGCCGCCCGACAGGCTCACCAGACCCACGCCCGCGACCTGCGAGATCTTCTGCGCGAGACGCGTGTCGGCGAGATCCTGGATCTGCGTGAGCGGCAGCGTCTTCGAGGTGATCGCGAGCGTGAGGATTGGTGCGTCGGCGGGGTTGACCTTGGCGTAGATCGGCGGCGCGGGCAGGTCGGAGGGCAGCAGGTTGCCGGCCGCGTTGATGGCGGCCTGCACTTCCTGTTCGGCGATGTCGAGCGGCAGGTCGAGGCTGAACTGCAGCGTGATGACCGAGGCGCCCGCCGAGCTTTGCGACGACATCTGGTTGAGCGACGGCATCTGGCCGAACTGGCGCTCAAGCGGCGCCGTGACCGAGGACGTCATCACGTCCGGGCTCGCGCCCGGATAGAAGGTCTGCACCTGGATGGTCGGGTAATCGACTTCAGGCAGCGCGGACAGCGGCAGGAAATGCAGGGCGACGAGACCGACCAGCATGATCGCCGCCATGAGCAGCGCCGTGCCGACCGGGCGCAGGATAAAGGCGCGGGACGGATTCATGCGGCTTACTGGCCCGAAGTCTCAGAGGCGTGGCGGCGATGGTGGTGCGCGCCTGACGCGCCCGAAGCGGCGCCGGCCCAGGAAGCGCCCGATGCCCCTGATGCACCTCTCGCGCCCGAAGCGTGCTTCGGATGGGCGGCGGGAATCGTGATCTTCGCGCCTTCGCGCAGGCGGTCGGAGCCGTCGATCACCACGCGCTCGCCCACGGCGAGCCCCGAGGCGATGCTGGTGCGCTCCGCGTCGACCGGGCCGACCTTCACGACGCGCACCGTCACGGTGTTGTCGGGCTTGACCACATACACATACTGGCCCTGCGAGCCGTTGAGCACGGCCGAGGTCGGCACGATCACGGCGTTGTGGATCGTATCGACGAGCAGGCGCGCATTGACGAACTGGTTCGGGAACAGCGACTCGTCGCTATTGGCGAAGCTCGCGCGCAGCTTGACGGTGCCCGTGGTGGTGTCGATCTGGTTGTCGATGGTCTGCACGAAGCCGTTTTGCAGCAGCGTCGTGTTGCTGCGGTCATAGGCGGCCACGGACATCTTCGTGCCCGCGTGCAGCTGCTTCATGATCGACGGCAGATTGTCTTCCGAGGTCGTGAAGATCACGCTGATCGGCTGCAACTGGGTGAGCACGACGAGACCGTTGGTGTCGCCGGACGTCACATAGTTGCCCGGATCGACCTGGCGCAGGCCGACGCGGCCCGACACCGGCGCGGTGATGCGCGCGTAGGTGAGGTCGAGCTTGTAGGTGTCGATGTTGGCCTGATCGGACTTGACGGTGCCTTCGTATTGCTTGACGAGCGAGGCCTGCGTGTCGACCTGCTGGCTCGCGATCGAGTCCTGCGCGAGCAGCGTCTGATAGCGCTTGAGGTCGAGGCGGGCGGTGGCGAGCAGCGCCTGGTCGCGCGCGAGCTGGCCTTCGGCGTTGGAGAGCGAAATCTGGTACGGGCGCGGATCGATCTGGGCGAGCACGTCGCCCTTGTTGACCATCTGGCCTTCCTGGAAGTTGACGCTTTGCAGCGTGCCCGATAGTTGCGTGCGCACCGTGACGTCGGCCAGCGGCGTGACCGTGCCGAGCGCGGTGATGACGATGGGCATGTCGCCGGCCTGGGCCGTCGCCACGCTTACCGGCTGCGGCATGCTGGCGAACGCGCCGCCGGCGCCGCCGCGCCCCATGTGACGGCCGCCGCCGCCGCTGGCGGCATTGGGTGCGCCCGCACCGCCGTTCGGGTTGCGGTTCCAGGGCTGCCAGCGCCACAGCACGATGGCCGCGACGATCAACACGACCGCGATCGCAATCAGCTTGCCGCGGCTCTTGCGCGGTGCCGCAGTGCCCGTGGCGGGCGAGGGCGGCGTATCTCGACGAGGTGAATCCGGGCGCTTTTCTTGTTGATCCATCGGTCAGGTCGGTTGCGTGTAACGGGGTAACGGCGACGTGCGTAGCGACGACGTGCGTGCCGGTTGTGCGGTTTGGCGCGTGCGGGCACGAGGCAAAGGCTGCGGCTGCGGCCAGGTTTGCCGATGCTACGCGAGTTGCGCGCAAGCTTGATGTCAGGTGGCGGCTGGCTGGCCCGCGAGGGCGGCTGGCGGAGGACGAAGGACGATGTGCGGGCGCCGCCACGCAAGCGTGCGCGCTTGCGACGGCGTACTAATGACTGACCGACGCCTTACCGGCGGCTCACGCCACCCGAAAAGCATGATGCTACGTTGCGCCCTTTGTTACCGTCCAGTGCCGTATCTTTCGAGGCGTTACGGAGGTTACAGGACGTATCGGCCGTGTGTAAGGATTTGGGCGTTCGGGTGTCGGTCTTTATTGATCAGAGCCTCGTGGAAGTGCCCGCGTGAATGCTACGCGGGCCGCACGGGCGCGGGCAGGCATGCCGTGCCGCCGATTTCACCGGCGATGCGCTCGACGCATTCGCGCAGCAGCGGCACCGCGTGCGAGACCAGCCAGTCGCGCGGGCACTGCTGGGCAGCGCCGCCGCAATTGATGGCGTAGAGCTCGCCGTTGGGGCCGGCAAAGGCGCCCGCGATGGCGTTCAGGCCTTCGTACCACTCGCCGATGGCCATGGCGTAGCCCTGCGCGGCGGTCTCGGCGAGCGCGGCGTCCAGGCGGCTGCTGACGAAGCCCCAGTCGTTGCCCGCGGCGGCCTGCAGGGCGGTGCTCAATTCGGCGCGCGAAGCCGTGTCGAGCGCCACCAGATAGGCGCGGCCCACGGCCGTGCGGCTCATGTCGATGCGCGAGCCGACTTCGAGACGCGAAACGAGCACGGCGGAGCGCGGCCGGATCGCGTCGATCACCACCATGTCCAGCCGGTCGCGCACGGCGAGGTGCACCGACAGCGCGGTGCGCTCGGCCAGACGCGTGAGGAAGGGGCGCGCGCGTTCGCGCAGGTCGGCGTTGCGCAGGAAGCCGCTCGACAGTTCCAGCACCGACGACGTCAGCACGAAGCGTTCGCTATCGGGCAAACGGGCCAGGAAACCGGTGGAGACGAGCGTGCCCGTCAAGCGCGAAAGCGTCGCTTTGGGAATGCCGGTAAGCTCCGTCAGTTCGCGATTGCCGAGCGGTGCTTCGGCGGCGGCGATGGCGCGCAGGACGGCCAGGCCGCGCGCGAGCGCGGTGACTTCCGCGGTGACTTCGTCGGCGCTGCCGTCTTTGGCGTCCCGCGCCGCTTCGCCGCGGGAGGGGGAGTTGGAGGTCATCGGCAAAGCTCTCAGGTGTGGTTGTTGGTTTGTCGTGTTGTTGTGTGTGTTTTCTGGAACACTATTTCAACTTTTATTGCATCGTGTGCAAATTCGATACGCATGGCAGAAGGGGCGAAATCCCGGCGCAAAGCCCATCTGTCGGACGAAAGCCACGTGGAGCGGGGAAACGCGGGCCATATCGGTATCTAAAAAACATAATCCGTTATGTTTGATAGTTCGCGTAATCTGGCGAGATTTTGCTTGACTTAGTCAGCATATGGGTAAAAAATGGAATCTAATTTCGACAGGATCTGAAATCCTGACTACACGCAAGAAAACAGGCTTTTTTGCACCAATATTGCGCGTAGTTTCGGTTTCGGCGGTCATGGCGCAGTCGTATGGAAAGGGTTTGAATTGTTTCGATGACGTTTTAAAGCATCGGCCTGAACCCGGAACCTCGCGAACCTTGCGGGGTTTTTAAGTGTCTCGGGTTATGCATAACGCATAAATCACGATTCCCCTCCACGATTGGCTGCCGGCCCCATCCAGTGGTCGATTACCGGCTCTCAGGTTCTAGCACGGCCCTCGGAATGGCTAGAACTTTTCAAAGCGTCACGTTCACACGTGGCGCTTTTTTTTCGCTGTGCGCCAGCGCACATCGTCCCTCAATTGCGCTGATCACTCTCACTTCATGGCCATGCCCGGCGCACGTGAAGGGGCGCTCACGTACTATCGCCACGCACCCGTTCGATGGAGCGGCACATGTTATCCGAAGATGAACTGGCCTTGCTTGAAGCAATCCGCGAGAGCGGCAGTCTGTCGCGTGCCGCCGCGCGCCTGAACAAGGCGCCTTCGACCGTCTCGCATGCGGCGCGGCAGCTTGAGGCCCGTTTCGACGCGCTGCTGTTCGACCGGCGCAGCTATCGCCTGCAACTCACGCCCGCGGGCCAGTTGCTCGCCGACGAGGCGGCGCGGCTGATGCAGGACGTCGCGCGCATGACGCAGCGCGTTCGCCAGGTGGCGAACGGCTGGGAAGACCGTCTTTGGATCGTCACGGACGAAATCCTCGAATTCGAACTGCTGATGCCGGTCGTGCGCGACTTCGACGCGCTCGACTCGGGCGTGAGGCTGCGCTTTACCCACGAGGTGCTGGCGGGCACCTGGGAAGCATTGCGCGACGGTCGCGCCGACCTGATCGTCGGTGCGACCAACGAGCCGCCCGCGATCGCCGGCCTGCACTGGTTCGAGCTGGGCGTGATGGAGTGGGTGTTCGCGGTGGGGGCGCGCCATCCGCTGGCCGCTGTGGCCGAGCCGCTCACGCGCGAGCGCATCCTGGCCGAGCGCAGCGTGGCGGTGGCCGATTCGTCGCGCCATACGCCCGGGCGCGCGTACGGGCTGCTGGGCGGCCAGGACGTGCTGGCGGTGCCGACGATGCGCGCCAAGATTCTCGCGCAGCGCGATGGGCTGGGCGTCGGCTGGGTGCCGCGCGAGCGTGCCGCGAAGCTGCTCGCCAGCGGGGAGCTTGTCGAGAAAGACACCGCAAGCCCGCGCGAGCCGAACGTGCTCTACGTGGCGTGGCGCGCCGGGCGACCCGGCCGCGCGCTGCAATGGTGGATCGACCAGTTGCGTCAGCCGCGTCTGGCGGCTCGGCTGGTAAAGGGGATTGAAGTCAGCGCCTGACGTGCGAAGTCGGCAAGATGTTCGAAGATTTCGTATATGTCCGTCGTGGAGGTTGTACGGCAACACAGTTGAGTCTCGGCACTATGACGTTACGGTCCAGCACGGGCCACCCTTCCCAAACCGGAGAAACGCCATGAAACGCTTTGCCAATAAAACTGTCCTCGTCACCGGCGGCACCAGCGGTATCGGTCTTGCCACCGCACAAGCCTATGCAGCCGAAGGCGCACGTGTCGTCGTGACCGGCCGCGACGAAGCCGCGCTTGACGCCGCCCGCAAGATCCTCGGCGCCGATGCGCTGGCGTACCGCAACGACGCCGCGTCGCCCGCCGCCTCGCGCGAACTGGCCGCTGCGCTGAAAGAAGAGGGCGTGAGCCTGGACGCCGTGTTCATCAACGCCGGTGTCGCGAAGTTCGCGCCGTTCGACCAGGTCGACGAAGCGCTCTGGGATCAAAGCTTCGACATCAACGTGAAGGGCGCGTACTTCCAGATCCAGGCGCTGCTGCCGCTCCTGAACAAGGGCGCTTCGATTGTCCTCAACGGTTCGATCAACGCGCATATCGGCATGCCGATGTCGTCGGTCTATGCGGCGAGCAAGGCAGCGCTGGTGTCGTTCGCGAAGACGCTGTCGGCGGAACTGCTGCCGCGCGGCGTGCGCGTGAATGTCGTCAGCCCCGGCCCCGTGACCACGCCGCTGCACGGCAAGATCGGTATGGACGACGCCACCAAGGAAGCGCTCGCTGCCCAGATCCCGCTCGGACGCTTCGGCACGGCGGCGGAGCTGGCCTCGACGGTGCTGCACCTGAGCGCGGCGGAATCAGCGTTCATCGTCGGCACCGAGATCATCGTCGATGGTGGCATGAGCCAGCTTTGAGCGTAAAAAAAGCGCGGGCGGTGAAGACCGCTCGCGCTTTTACGTCAGGGCGTCGCTGAACGCGATGCAATCAGGAGACGGTCTCGCGCTCCGGCGTCGCGCTGATCTTGTGGATCGAGAGATCCGCGCCGTTGTATTCGTCTTCCTGGTCGATGCGCAGGCCCACGGTCGCGCGCAGCACGCCATAGACCACGAAGCCGCCGACCGACGCCATCACAATGCCGGCCAGCGTGCCGACGATCTGCGCGCCCAGCGACACGCCGCCGATGCCGCCCAGCCAGCGCGCGCCGAAGATCCCCGCCGCAATGCCGCCCCACGCGCCGCACAGACCATGCAGCGGCCACACGCCGAGCACGTCGTCGATACGCCAGCGGTTCTGCACGCAGGTGAACATATAGACGAACAGCACGCCCGCGACCGCGCCCGTCGCCAGCGCGCCGAGCGGATGCATGATGTCCGAGCCCGCGCAGACGGCCACGAGACCCGCGAGCGGCCCGTTGTAGGTGAAGCCCGGATCGTTGCGGCCCGCGGCCCACGCCGCGAGCGTGCCGCCCACCATCGCCATCAGCGAGTTCACGGCGACGAGGCCGCTGATCTTGTCGATGGTCTGCGCGCTCATCACGTTGAAGCCGAACCAGCCCACCGCGAGCACCCATGCGCCGAGCGCGAGAAACGGAATGCTTGAAGGCGGATGCGCCGCGATACGACCATCGCGCGAATAGCGGCCATGACGCGCACCGAGCAGCAGCACGGCCGGCAGCGCGACCCAGCCGCCGAACGCGTGCACGACGACAGAACCCGCGAAGTCGTGGAAGGGCACGCCGAACACATGCGTGATCGCGTCCTCGAAGCCGAGGCGGTTGTTCCAGACCATGCCCTCGAAGAACGGATAGATGAAGCCCGTGATGACGAAGGTCGCGAACAGTTGCGGATTGAACTTCGAGCGCTCGGCGATGCCGCCCGAGACGATCGCCGGAATCGCCGCCGCGAAGGTCAGCAGGAAGAAGAAGCGCACCAGCTGATAGCCGTTGTGCTCGGCCAGCAGCGTGGCCGGCGAGAAGAACTGCACGCCGTAGGCGATTGTGTAGCCGATGAAAAAATAGGCGATGGTCGAGACGGAAAAATCCACGAGGATCTTCACGAGCGCGTTGACCTGATTCTTCTTGCGCACGGTGCCGAGTTCGAGAAACGCGAAGCCTGCATGCATCGCGAGCACCATGGCGGCGCCCAGCAGCAGAAATAGCGTGTCGGTACCGCTTTTGAGATTGTCCATCCTTGCGTCCTGCATTTGCCCTAAAGGAGCGCGTTAAGAGCAAGTTATGGGCCAGGTGTGCGCCAGGATGGTGCCGACAGGATCCGTGTTGCGCCCGAGCCAGGCATTCTGGCAGTGCGCGTGTGCACCGCAGAGGGACTCGAACGGTGTCTCGTGCGCTGACATCGCGCGTGATGGTCATGTTGGTGCGCGGCTTTTGCGGTGCGGCCAGGCACACTTTCAGTGCGTGCGTGCAACGTTGGTGAGCGGACGTTCCAGAGTGGGGCGTATTATTCGTTTTTCCTTTCTGAATCAGTGGCTTGTCGGCTATTCGAAATAATAGGATAGCGCGCTGGACGGCGGGTTCTGCTCCGGCAGTTAGCCCGCACGCGGGGCGCAAACGCCGACATAATGGCGAATCGACATTTTCCGCCGTCCTCACGCTCCGAACCGCCACTCAATGCGCCTCACCACCAAAGGGCTGTTGCTGATCGCGATACCCGCCGTTTTCGAGTTGACCTTGCTGTCGGCCATCGTCAAGGCCGAGGCCGACGCGGAAGCCGCCGAGCGCATGGGGCAGCACAGCCAGGAAGTGCTGGCGCAGGCGGGCCGCGTGCTGGAGCCGGTGCTCGTCGAGTCGGTCAAGCTGCGCGGCGCCGTGGCCGCGAATAACGCGGCGTTCTCGACCCCGGTCGGCACCTGGATGGACGTGGATCGCCGCATCGACCGGCTGGTCGATCTGGTCTCCGATAACCCCTCGCAGGTCGCGCGCGCCGTGCAGATCCGTCAGACGGTGCAGGGCTACCGGCAGTGGTCGGATCGCATCCAGGATCTGCTGCACTCGGGGCGGCGCGCCGATCTGGTCGAACGCTTTCGCACCTTCGCCGATTTCGACGTGCTCGATCGCGTGCGCACCCAGGTCAGCGCGTTCCAGACCGAGGAGCGGCGCCTGGACGTGATGCGCGTGAGCGCCGCCGAGCAGGCGCGCGCGCAGCAGCAGACGCTGGTAATGACGGCGGTGATCGGCTCGATCATGCTGGTGGCGCTCGCGGTGTGGCTCTTTACGCGCGGCGTGCGGGGGCGGCTCGATGCGCTCTCGGACAACGCCGGGCGGCTTGCCGGCAACGAGCCGCTCGCGCCGCTCACGAGCGGCAACGACGAAATCGCCCAGCTCGATCTCACGCTGCACCAGATCAGCCAGCGTCTGGTGGAGGCGGAGCGCCTGCGGCTGGGTTTCCAGGCCGACCTCGCGCGACGCGCCGAACAACTGGCGTCGATCAACGAAAACCTGCGTCAGCAGACCCAGGAAAACGAGATGTTCATTCACAGCGTGTCGCACGATCTGCGTGCGCCGCTCGTGAACCTGCAAGGCTTTTCGCGCGAACTCAATCATGCCTGCGACGACCTGCGCGAACGCGTGGCGAATTCGTCGCTGTCGCCCGAGGCGCGTGAGCGCGTCGAGCGCGTCATCAACGAGGATATCGCCGAGGCGCTGCGCTACCTGCAAACGGCGGTGCTGCGCGCCTCGCACATCATCGACGCGTTGCTGCGCCTCGCGCGCGTGGGCCGCGTGGAGTACCGGCGCCAGCGCGTGAACGTGCAGGAACTGGTGCAGCGCGTGGTCGACGCGATGCATGCCTCCGTGCGTGCGCGTCAGGCGCAGGTGAGCGTGCGCACGCTGCCGCCCGTGTGGGGAGACCCGACGGCGCTTGAGCAGATCTTCGCGAACCTGATCGGCAACGCGCTCAATTACCTCGATCCGTCACGCGAAGGGCGCGTCGAGATCGGCACCGCCAATGCGCCGCCGGGCGTCGAGTCACTGCAGATTTTCTATGTGCGCGACAACGGGCTGGGCATTCCCGAGGTGGCGTTGCCGCGCCTGTTTCAGGCGTTTCAGCGCATGCACGGCAATGTCGCGCCGGGCGAAGGGATTGGTCTCGCGCTCGTGCGACGGATGGTCGAGCGGCACGGCGGGCGCGTGTGGGTGGAGTCGGTGGAAGGCGAAGGGACGACGTTTTATCTGTCGCTGCCCGACGCGCTGGCGGTGGTGCCGCCCGCGCCCGGCGAGGCTGCCGCGCTGATGGCGGCACATGAACGCGAATTGCGCGGCGGCGATGCCGACGAAGGCGAGGAGCTAGCCGTGATGAGCAGCGGGAGCGCGGCGTCGCAGGCAGGTGGGTTGCCGGGCGGCTGGCGTGCAGGAATCGGGAACCAAATCGGGACTCAAATCGGCGCGCAAATCAGCACGCAAATCAGCACGCAAACAGACGGCGCTGCTTGAGCAACTGGTGTCCGCGCACCGACCACAGGCATCCCGCCAGGGCAAGCACGAACACGACGACCAGCGCGCCGCGCGGGCTCAGATAAGGCGCGACCGGAATCTCTCCTGGTGCGGCGAAAGTGCGCTGCAGCATCAGCAGCGCGGCCCATAATGCGACCGCCGCCTGGATCAGCATGCGGCGGCCGCGCACGTGGCGCGCGCGTTCAGTCGAGGTGCCGCGGCGGCTCGAGTTGCGGCAGAAGAAGGCGATTGCCATCAAGACAATCGCGAGAAGAACGATCCAATCCGTGAGCGCCATCGCGACACACTCCAGTGTTATGACAATACGTAAAGGCGTTATTGTCGGGAGTGCAGATCGGCGCCTGGATCAGAGCGTTCCTAATATCTCGCGCGTTTAAGTTAAAGATTGTTAGAGCTGAATCCGTCTTCAGGATCGAGCAGGCTTCACGGTTCGATGCGCGTGCCGAGCAGCGCGAGGAACTGGCGCAGCCATTCGGGATGTGCGGGCCAGGCCGGTGCGGTGACGAAGGGCGCGTCGGTCACGGCGCTGTCGATCGCGATGTCGGCATATTCGCCGCCCGCGAGCCGCACTTCGGGCGCGCAGGCCGGATAGGCCGAAATCCGCTTGCCGCGAATCACTTCGGCGGCGGCGAGCAACTGGGCCGCGTGGCAGATCGCTGCGATCGGCTTGTTCGCGCCCGCGAAGTATTGAACGATCTCGATGACTTTCGGATTCAGGCGCAGATATTCGGGCGCGCGGCCGCCGGCAATGGCGAGGGCGTCGTAGCTCTTTGGATCGATTTCGTCGAAGCTCGCGTTCAGCGCGAACTGGTGGCCGGGCTTTTCGGTATAGGTCTGATCGCCTTCGAAGTCGTGGATCGCGGTCTTGATGCGCTCGCCGGCCTTCTTGCCGGGACACACGGCGTCCACCTTGTGGCCCACGGCCTGGAGTGCCTGAAACGGCACCATCGTTTCATAGTCTTCGGCAAAGTCGCCCGTGAGGAAGAGGATCTTCTTGACTGCCATCGCTTGACTCCTGGTTGAGATGGTGGAACGGTTATTGCGCTTTTGGAGTCTACTCCAGCATGATCGACGATCTCGCGAACACGCCCACGGGCTTGACGACGGCTACGGATCGCGCCGCGCAGCACATCGTCTGGCGCGCATACGAGCCCGGCCGGGACGCACAGCCGCTTGCTGAGCTGTTTCGCTCGGCTGTTCTGACACTTGCCGCATCGCACTACGATGCGGCCCAGCGCGAGGCATGGGCCGCGGTGGCGGACGATCCGGCCGACTTCGATGCGCGCCTTGCGCGCGGGGTGACGCTGGTGGCGGTGGCGGGGAGCGAGTACGCAGCATTTGGTCAGCTCTTTCCCTGCGACCACGTGGAAATGCTTTATGTCGCGCCCGCCTGGAGCCGACGCGGCCTGGCGTCGGCGCTGATTGCGCGTCTTGAGGCGCTAGCGCGCGAGGCCCAGGCGCTCACGCTCGACACCGACGCGAGCGCGCTTGCGCGGCCCGTGTTCGAGCGCGCGGGGTTTTCTTTGGTGGCGCAGGAATCGGTGCGCCGCGGCAGCGTATCATTGCCGCGTTTTCATCTTTGCAAGCCGCTCAAGGCGGTGCTTTTTTCAGGATGACCATGTCATTGAAGTTATCGAAACGTTGGGCAAGTTGGGCAGGCGTGCCGGCGGTGGTGTGCGTGGCGCTTGCCGTCGCGGGCTGCGACAAGCAGAACGCGCCCGATCTCAGCAAACAGTCGGCGGACGCCGTGCAGCAGGCCGCGCAGAGCGCCGCGAGCCAGGCTGCCGCGCAGGCGGCGAAGACGCTCGACCAGGCGGCCAGTTTCGTGAACCAGCAGATCGGCGCGGCGCAGCAAAAGCTCGACGAAACGGCTTCGCAGACGCAGGCGCAGATCCAGCAGAAAAGCGATAGCGCGAGCGCGTCGATTACCGACAGCGCCAACGGCGCGAATGCCGCCAGTGACGAGCTGGCGTCGCAGGCGCGCGGCCAGTGGCGCGACGCGGCCAGCGCCGCGCATGCGCTGCTCGGCAATGCGGCTGCGGCGACGGGCACGGGCCTCTCGCTGGCCGGGCGCTCCTTGCAGCGCTGGGCCGCGAGCAGTTCCGCAGCGGCCAGCGCGGCGTCGGGTTCGAGCCAGTGAGCCGGATTGGGCGGGGCGCGGCTAGACTGGCCCGCTTGACGAAGAAAATTAATGTATCTATGATGGTTACACTTTATTGCGCCGTGCCAGTCGCGGCCGATGTGTCGTGAACACGAGCAGCCGTTTCGCCTTTGCCGTTCATGTGCTTGCGCTGCTCGCCTTGCAGGAGGGCGAGCCGCTGTCCTCGGACATCATCGCGGGCAGTGTGAACACGAATCCCGCGTTGATCCGGCGGCTGTTATCGATGCTCGCCAGCGCGGGCCTCACGTCGTCGCAACTGGGCGCGGGCGGCGGGGCGCTGCTGGCGCGCGAGCCGCAGGCGATCACGCTGCTGGACGTCTATCACGCGGTGGACGACGCGCAGCTGTTTGCCATGCATCGCGAGGAGCCGAATCCGGCCTGCATGGTGGGGCGGCACATCCAGGTGTCGCTGCGCGGCATCATCGACGATGCGCAGCGCGCGATGGAAGCGTCGCTGGCGGCGCGCACGCTGGAGCAGGTCGTCGACGAGATGCGGCGCAGCGAGCGCAAGCTCGAACGCGGTAAAAGCGCACGCGGCGCGGCAGCAGGCGCACGCTGAACACCCAACGGGGCAATGCCCCGTTTTTTGGACACTTAAATGTAACTATTGTGGTTACATAAATATCTCGACCAGGAGTCAGGAAATGAGCAAATCGCTGAAGATCGCCCTGTTTGGCGCAACCGGTATGGTGGGGGCGCGCATCGCCGCCGAAGCGGCACGTCGCGGCCATCAGGTGAGCGCACTCGTGCGCCAGCCTGAGCGCGTCGCGGCAGGCCCGAACGTGACGGCTGCGAAAGTCGACCTGCTCGACGCCGCGCAGGTCGCCGCGGCCGTGCGCGGGCACGACGTGGTCGCGAGCGCCTACGCGCCGCCGATGAGCCAGCTGGGCGACCTGCAGACCGCAAGCCGCGCGCTGGTCGACGGCACGCGCGCGGCGGGTCTCAAGCGCCTCGTCGTGGTGGGCGGAGCGGGCTCGCTCGAAGTCGCGCCGGGCAAGCAGCTCGTCGATACCGAAGGCTTTCCCGACGCGTACAAGCCGATCGCGCTCGCGCACCGCGACGCACTCGCTGACTACCGCACGGTCACGGATCTCGACTGGACGTTCTTTGCCCCCGCCGCGCTGATCGCCCCCGGCGAGCGCACCGGCGCGTTCCGTACCGGCGCGAACACGCTGATCGCCGACGCCAACGGCGACAGCCGCATTTCCGCCGAGGACTACGCCGTTGCCTTCGTCGATGAGCTGGAGCAGGGCCGCTTCATTCGCCAGATCGCGACCGTCGCGTATTGAGCGAAGAAGGAGCGAAGAAGCAGTAAAGGGGCAGCAAAGGGACGCCACGAACGCGCGTTGAAGCGAATGCCGGGTTGCCACAAGCACACTTGCATTCGCTTGCAATTTCTACCGACCGGTGCGCGACGTGCCGTGGGCGAGTGCGGCTACACTGGAACGTCCTGATTTCGCCCCTACGTCCATGAATCCATGTTCCGGACGGGACGGCGCGGGCGCTCAGGCGCCCGCTTTGCGTTCCGGCCCGCTTGCGCGCGCGGTAAGACTGATCGAGCGCCCGCTTCACCGCCTGCTCGTGCTGGGCATGTGGCTCGCGCTCGGCTGGGGCGCGTTCGTTTCTGCCTCGGCGCTGGCGGCGGGGCCGGCCGCGGCTCCCGTGCCGGTGCTGCCCGCACTGCAAAGCCTCATCACGGGCGCGCCCGCGACGGCGTCGGGCGCGTCCGCCGCCGATGCCGCCTCCGCACCATCGGCCGCGAGCCAGGCCGAATTCAACCGCTCGCTCGACAGCGTGATCTCCACGCTCGACAACGAACGTCAGCGCAACGCGCTCGTCTCCCAGCTCAAGAAGTTACGCAACGTCTCGCAGAACGCCGCGCCCGCACCGGCTTCCGGCGTCGCGGCGGTGACCTCGGGCCTGCTCGGCGCCATCGCTTCGGGACTCGCATCGGTCGAAAGCGACGCGCGCCACGGCAGCAGCCCGCTGCACTACTGGGGCGGCCGCTTTAGCGCGGCGGGCGTCGAGATCTACGCGCTCGCCTCGGGTGGAGAGGGCGAAAGCCCGGGACGCATCATCTTCGACATGGTCGCGATGCTGCTTGGCTGGGGCGCCTGCGCGGCCATCCTGCGCTGGCTCGAACGTCGCCTGCTCAGGCGCTTTTCGGTGGACACGGGCCTGCGGCCCAATCCCACCACCATCGAATTGCTCGTCTTCGTGCTGCATCGCGTCGCGCCGTGGATTGTCGCGTTCGTCGGCGCGCTGGTGGTCGAGCGCGCCATGCCGCAGGCGCTCGGGCGCACGCTCGGCGTCGTGATTGCGTATGCGATCGTGGCCGGCGCGGTGTTTTCGTCGATCTGCCTGATCATGTTTTCGCTGTTCGGCTCGGGACACCGGCGCATCGCGGTGCATGTGGTGATTCGCGATGCGCGCAAGCTGCTTTGGGCCATCGGCGTGTGCGCCGCGCTCGGCGATGCGGCCACCAACTACGAAGTCGCCCATCAGCTTGGCGTGAGTCTCGCAGCGCTGGTGTCGACCTTCGCGAACATGACGGCCGCCGTGCTCACGGCCGTGTTCGCGATTGGCTTCCGGCGCCCGGTCGCGCATCTGATCCGCAACCGCAGCTATCAACTTCGCCGCGACCACAAGGCGCTGACCGAAGTCTTCGACGTGCTCGCCTCGCTCTGGCAGTTGCCGATGCTGCTGCTCGCCGCGGCGTCGATCACCGCGACGCTCGGCGGCCTGAACAGCAACGAGAACGTCCTGCAGATTTCGGTCGTCACGGCGCTGTTGCTGGTGCTCGCGTTCTTTCTCTCGGCGGTGGTGCTGCGCATCACGCGGCCCGACCTCACGCGCGTGCGGCGGCGCTCGCCCTATCTGCGCCGGCTGCTGCGCTTCGCGGGTACGCTGCTCGTGCTGTTCATCTGGCTCGCGTATTTCGAGTCGTGCGCGCGGCTCTGGGACATTTCGCTCGCGCGCATCATCGAGGCCAGCGTGGCCGCACGCGGCATCGCTCACGCGATTTTCGCGATTCTGGCGACCGTGTTCCTGGCGTGGCTCGTGTGGATCGTGATCGATACGGCGATCCTCGAAGCGCTCAATCCGAGCGGCCCGCGCACCAAGGGCCGCGCGCCCAGCACGCGCGCGCGCACCATGCTGCCGCTCGTGCGCAACGCGCTGCTGGTGTCGATACTGACGATCGCGGGCATCATCACGGCGGCCAATCTCGGCATCAACGTGACGCCGCTGCTGGCGGGCGCGGGGGTGATTGGTCTTGCGATCGGCTTTGGCGCGCAGTCGCTCGTCACCGACCTGATCACGGGCCTCTTCATCATCATCGAAGAGACCATTTCAGTGGGCGACTGGATCGATCTCGACAACGGCCACGCGGGCACCGTCGAGCATCTGTCGATTCGCACCGTGCGCCTGCGCGACGGGCAAGGCGCGATTCATTCGATCCCGTTTTCGCAGATCAAGATTGTGAAGAACCTGTCGCGCGATTTTGCGTTCGCGGTGTTCGAAGTGCGCGTGCCGTTCGCCGTCGACCTGGACACGGTCACGCGCATGATCCGCGAAACGGGCGCCGAACTGGTCGCCGATTTCCGTTACCGGCGCGAGATACTGGGGCCCGTCGAAGTCTGGGGCCTCGATCGCTTCGATCCGAACTGGATGGTCGTGAAAGGGCAGATCAAGACGCGCCCGCTGCAGCAGTGGAGCGTCGCGCGCGCCTTCAACGCGCGCCTGAAACGGCATATGGACGAGGCGGGTATCGAAATGCCCATTCCGCAGATGCAGGTGCATATGTCTTCGCGCAGCGAAGACGAGCCGCAGCACGAAGCGCCGGGCGAAGAAGCGGCGGCGGGGCCGTCGCAGCCGGAAGACGCCGCGACGCGCGCCGTGGCGCGCGATGCGTCGCACGAGCCGCGTCCCGCACCGCCGCCGACCGGCAGCCCGGAAGGCGCGCCGCCGCAGATTCCCACGGCCGGGCGCAACTAGGCAGCGGGAGCGGTATGGCGTCAGGCGGCGTGCAGGGTGACGAGCGGCACGACGTCGTTGACGCCGCTGGCGATCTGCTCCGGCGGCACGCCGTAGACGTGCAGCGAGACGCACGGCTGGGCGGCGTCGCCGACCGCACGCGAGAGCCGATGAATGCCTGCACGCCCGCGTCCGCCGAAGGCCGTCGCACCGGCTGCACGCGCATGCGAGCGCAGCACCGACGCACCGTCGCGCACCGTGTCCCATCGGTAGAGGGTTTCGGTCAGCGTGCCTTCCAGCACCGCATAGCCGCACCACGTATGGTGCGCGTGGATCGGGCTCGCCTGGCCCGGCAGCCAGACCAGCGCGGCGACCGCATAGCGCCCCTGCGGGCAGGCCGCGATCAGGTGCCGCCGATAGCGCGTCGCACCGCTTTCGCGCTGCGCGGGCGTGACGAGCGCGGGCTCGGCCAGCGCCAGCGCGAGCGCCGAGCGTACGCCGCGCGCGAAGTGGGCACAGCGCGAGGGATCGTCGGGCGTGCTGCAGGCGTCGAAGGCCGCGTCGAGCGCGGCGCACAGACGCGCCACGGCGGCTTCGTGGTCGGCAGCGGCGGCCAGCAGCCGCGCGGGATCGGTAGGGGCGTTCATGGCGTTTCTCGTCGCGTTGGTCGATATAGAGAGTTATACCGGCGCGCACCCAGAAAGAGTTTCCATTCTTTTTTACGATTGCGGCGTAAGATAGAAGAAATTTCTATGTTACGGGGTAGCGAGGAATGGATATCATCGACAGAAAGCTCGTGGAGCTGCTGCAGCAGGACGCGACCATGCCCGTCGCGGAACTCGCGCAGCGCGTCAATCTCTCGCAGACGCCGTGCTGGAAACGCGTGCAGCGGCTCAAGGAAACCGGTGTGATCCGCGCGCAGGTGGCGCTGTGTGATCCGAAGAAGCTGGGCGTGGGCACGACGGTGTTCGTCAACGTGCGCACCAATCAGCACACCGAGGCATGGGCGCAGACGTTCACACGCGCCGTGCAGGATATTCCCGAGATCGTCGAGTGCTACCGGATGAGTGGCGAGACCGACTATCTGCTGCGCGTCGTGGTGTCCGACATCGACGACTTCGATCGGGTCTACAAGCAACTGATCCGCTCGGTGCCGCTATTCGACGTGAGTTCCAGTTTCGCGATGGAGCAGATCAAGTATTCGACGGCGATGCCGGTGCGGGGCACCTGAAGTACTGCGAAAAGGCCATGTCGTGATGCCCGCTATTCCACGAACCGCAAGCCGTCTGCAAGGCGTCGCGGCGTAGAATGCCCGATCTCTCTCCACTGCCGGGCAGGCCACGATCCATGAACGATACGCGCAAGAAGAACCCCACCTTTGGCGTTGGCGTGATGATCGTGGTGGTGGTGCTCATCGTGATCGGCACCGTGCTGTTCAATGCGCTGCGCAGCAAGCGCGAGTACGACGCAACGGTTGGCGCGCAGCAGGCTTCGAGCGCCGCCGCAAGCGCGCCGCAGGCGAGCGGCGCGTCGCAATAACGTTAGCTGGACAGCGCCGCGCGACGCCGCGCAGATTGCGCGGTCACTCTTGCGGCAGGTGGATCAGGCTCGCGTCCTTGCGAATCAGCCAGGACGCCGCAAGCATCTGCTTGCACTGGTGCGCGAGCAGCTTCAGGTCTTGCGCTAGTTCGCTCGCAGCACCCAGCGCGCGTTCCGTTTCCACCACCAGCGTGTCGAGATCGCGCGTCAGGCGTCGCGTCATCTCGATCTGGTCGTCGGGCACCGGCGTGCCCGCTTCGGCGGCGACGAGGTTATCGCGCACGCAGTTCAACGCCTGGTCGAGCGCATCGAGCTTCACATTGGGCGCGAGTTGATCGGCATTCACGGCGCTGCGCAGCAGCGGGGCGGACGCCGTGATCTGCGAGGCCAGCACGTGGCTGCGCACCAGCAGATCGTTGAGCTCGGGCACGAACTTCTGCGCCGACTTCGGTTCGAGCATCATGCGCTGGAACGCCTGGCCGAGGTTCGCGAACGCGACGTGCACGTTCTTGCGCGCAAGCCGATAGCGGAAGTCGCGCGCGAGCGAGGGCACGGCGGAGCCTGCTGAAGGCGATGGTGTCGATCCCGATGCACCGGTGGCGGCGTTCATTTGCGCATTGGCCTGCGCCGACACCTTCGCGCCCACGGCGGCGACCGGCCCAGGCCCCGGCGGCAAGCTCGTTGCGGCCGCACCTTCGAGCGCAAGCGCTTCCTGCTCCTGGGCCACCTGGCTCACCTGCGTCGCTTGAGCGGGCACGCGCGCCGCCGCTTCCGTGAGCATCGGCCCGGCGAAAGCAGGCTGTGCGCTGGCCGCGTTCATGTTCGCGCTCACGTTCATGCTCGCGCGGCCGCTCCACCAGCCGCTCGCCTCCAGGTAACTGCGCGTCGCGGCGATCATGTCCTGCACGAGCTTGCCCATCAGCCGGTATTCCCAGTAGGGGAACAGATGGCTCGCGCCAATCGCGATCATGCAGCCCACGACGGTATCGATCGCGCGCTCGCCGATGATGCGCATGCTGCCCGGCGCGAGCAGATGGAACATCAGCAGCACATACGCCGACGTGAACACCACGCTCGCCGTGTAGTTGAACAGCAGCAGGCTGTAGCTCATCACCATCGCCGCGAACATCGACACCAGCAGCACGAGCGGCTGCTTCACGAGCAGGATCAACGCGATGCTGGCCACGCAGCCGATCAGCGTGCCGACGATACGCTGCGCGTTGCGCTGGCGCGTGAGCGAGTAGCCGGGCTTCAGGATGATGATGGTCGTCATCACGATCCAGTAGGCGTTGGTGAGCGGCAGCAGCCGCCCGAGCCAGAAGCCCGCGGCCACGGCGATCGTCACGCGCAGCGCGTGACGAAAGCTCGGCGAGGCCATCGTGAGGTTCGAGAAAATCTGCAGCCACGAGACGCGCCGGTTGGTCACGAAGCGCGTGAGGGCTTCGTCGATGCGCAACTCGGTTTCGGTCGTCGGCACTTCGCTCGCGAGGCTGCGGCGCATGCGGTCGATCAGGCGCGTCGCGCTCCAGATCCGGCGAAACGACGCCGAGATCGCGGCGTAGGCTTCCGGATCTTTGGTCGGCAGGTCGCGGCGCTTGAGCATTTCGAGTTCGAACTCGATCGCGCGCAGCTCGGCTTTCACGTTGACGTTGGCGCGCGGCGCTTCGTTCTGCAAAACGGCGAGGCCGATGTCTTCGAGATCCGCTGCGGCC
Source organism: Paraburkholderia bannensis NBRC 103871 (assembly GCF_000685015.1). GTDB lineage: Bacteria > Pseudomonadota > Gammaproteobacteria > Burkholderiales > Burkholderiaceae > Paraburkholderia > Paraburkholderia bannensis. The sequence continues at coordinate 53,629 of NZ_BAYA01000014.1, forward strand.
TTGCGGATCAGGTCGCGATAGAACACCAGCAGGTCTGAGCCGCCGAAGGTGTTGCGCACGAGCGGGTAATCGGTATGCGCGCCGACAAACAGTTCGTGCAGATCGACCGTGTTGATGAACAGGTTGAAGTGCATCGCGCGGCGCGCATCGATGCGCCCGCTACGCAGTTTGGGCAGGTTGCGCAGCACGATGTCGCGCGCCGCATCCTGGCGCTCGACCGCCGCAATCTGCTTGGCGACGAGGTTGCGGTAACACTCGTCGAGATCGTTGTCGAGATCGAAAAACTGCGCACGCGCGAGCAGATAGTCGGCGCAGGCGAACACGCTTTCGGCGAGCGCCTGCTGTTCGATGCGATCGAGCATCAGGCGGCTCACGAGCGTCGACCAGCCCGTGTACCACAGGCCGCCCAGCAGGATCCACGCGGCGTTCACCAGGGCCTGGTGCGGCGTGAAATGCTCTTCGAGCGTCATCACCATCATGAACAGCGTGGCGAAGCTGATCTGCGGCCAGCGGTTGCCGTAGACGACGATCAGCGACAGCACGAAGGTGAGTGGAACGACCGTGGCCCAGAGCGCGATGGGGCTGAACGTGGCGAGGCCCGTAGCGTACGCGGACAGAAAACCGATCACGCTGCACGCGAGCATCTCGTTGCGCTTGTATTTGAGCGGGCCGGGCATGTCGACCACGCAGGCGCCGAGCGCGCCCGTCGAGATGGTGAAGCCCAGATCGCTCTTGTCGAGCACGAACAGGCACAGGATGGCCGGAAGCGAGATGCCGACCGCGATGCGCAAGCCGCCGTAGAAGTACTGGCTATAAAGGAACTTCCTGATTTCTACGGAGTAGCGCATCGACTGCCATGGTGTTCGGATGCGGACGAAAGCGCCGCGGACTGTGGCGCTGAGTTTAAATGATTTCGGGCGCGATCCGTCCGTCTCTGTATTCGGGGTTTCCCGCGCGCGCCGTCAACCTGCGGCGCCCCCGGAAGCATCGGTCGAACCCAGCGTAGAACCGGCGGCATCGCCGAGCAGGCCGTGCGTGCCACGGATGCGGCGCATGCGCGTGCGATACCAGAAAGTCCACGCGAGCAGCGCGCCGAACATGCAGTAGCCCAGGATCGGCGACACCACGAGAAAGCGCTCGATGGGCCAGGTGGCGGCCAGATACGTGCGCAGCGACGCATCGCCAATTAGTCCGACGCCCCACACGAGGGTGAGCAGGCGCATGGCCGCGACGAAGCTGCGGTTCTCGGCCCAGAGCAGTTCCAGCCGGGCGACGCCTTCGCTCGTCTCGCGCGCAACCGTGGCGCGCGTGAGATAGAACACGATCGGCCGGCGCGCCAGCAAGGAAAGCAGAAAGGTCACGCCGATGGCGCCCGTCGAAAAGCTCTCGCGCATCAGCAGCGCGCGCGTGCCGCCGCCGAACGCCATGGCGACCAGTGACAGGACGATGCCGAGCAGGATGACCGCCGACAGTGCATCGACGCGCCTGAAGCGCACGAGTTCGACGATCGTCCACGCCAGCGGCGGAACCGCCGAGGCAATCAGGCCGCCGACTTCGCCCCCGTAAGGAACGGCTAGCCGGTACGCGACCCAGGGCAGCAGCAGATTGACCGCCAGTTCGGCGACGAATGCTGGACGCACTTTCATGGGATGCGCTCTCCATAAAAAGATGAACGAAGTATGGTTCAAGCGCCGCGCCTCGGCAAACGGGCCGCGAATGGATCGCAAACCGACCGCGAGCCGACCGCGATGAACCGGGGCGTGCGCTGGACACATGGTTCGTCGTGATGCATCCGGCGTGCCCGGAGAAGTGGCGGCTTGCCGGGGCGCATATCGCGGCATGGCGCTTCGTGCGACACTGCGAGGCTTCCAGGTCTGCCTCGATTCATCCTTCAGCCGCCATGTCCGACCGTCTGTCCATCCCGCCCAATGAAGTTGAACTCGTCGCCGTGCGCGCGCAGGGCGCGGGCGGCCAGAACGTCAACAAGGTGTCGAGCGCGATCCATTTGCGCTTCGATATCCGCGCTTCATCGCTGCCCGAGGTCATCAAGATGCGCCTGCTCGCGCTTGCCGACCGGCGCATCACACACGAAGGCGTCGTCATCATCAAGTCGCAGGAATACCGCACCCAGGAGCAGAACCGCACGGCCGCGCTCGCGCGCCTCGATGCGTTGATCGACAGCGTGAGCGTGACGCGCAAGGCGCGGGTGGCGACGCGGCCCACGCGCGCGTCGAAGATGCGGCGCCTGGACGGCAAGGCGCGTCGCAGCGAGGTCAAGACGGGGCGCCAGCGCGTGGCGGAGTGACAGGAGAGCATTGCTGCGGCGTTGCGCACGCGGGGCGCGCAAGCACGCGCCATTGCGGCGCTGAGCGGGTGATGCGGGTGTAATGCGGGGGTGTTGCTGGTGTGTTGCTAGCGTGACACGGGTGGGCGGCGCGCGACCGTCGCGATCGCGCGCCTGATTTTGGCGCGGGGTGCGTCTGAGTTGCGTCTTAGTGCGTGGTATCGGGCACGTCGAGGATCAGGATGATCGTCCAGTCGGCATCGCCTTCATGGTGATACTGGCGCTCGGCCACGATGAACGGCTGCTGCTTGCCTTCCGGCCCGAGGAACAGCACATCGCCTTCCATCGGGAGGCATTCGACCGGGGGCAGTGCGAGGAAAGCCTCGGTGCCCTTGCCGCGCGGCATCAGCTTTTCGATCTTGCGGGATGCCGCTTCGGTCCATTCGATGTCGAGCTGGATGTTGCTCATGGATGTTTCTCCGCGCATGTCGCGCACAAAAGTAGGGGAATTCGAGGTGCGCGACTTTAGCATAACCCGCGCGCGCGCCGCCCAGTGGGCGAGTTGGGCGCGCTGACGTCAAATCCGCGCCTGCTTCGTTCGACGCCCCATACGGCGGACATGAAAAAAGCCGAGACCGGAGACCGGTATCGGCTTTTCGAACGCTTTGCTCCTGCGCCCTTGCGGACGCACGGGCGTATTACTGATCCGACTTCGGCGGGGCCTTGTGATGCGGGTGGCCGCCTTTCTTGTGATGCTTCATCGGCGCTTCGGCCGGGGCCTGCTCCATCGCCTGCTGGCGCGCCTGGAGATCCTGCGCGCGCTGCTCGACGTCGGCGGCCTTGGCCGGATCGGTGCTCATCATGACGCCGTTGTCCGACTGTGCATAAGCGGCGCCCGTCAGAGCGGACAGCGAAATCAGGACTGCGAGGGACACTTTTTTCATCACTACCTCCGAAGGAGCGGTTTATGGACCCAGCTGGTGCCTGCCGAGCAGGATAAGGCACGTCATTCTAACGATCCTGATGTCGTTGCCGATGACGCGGCGTAAGGTTCGCGCGTGCGTTTTACAACTCCTTACATATCCTCAAGTACATCCTGGCACATCTGACCCGATCACGATTGGGACTTGTCCGCTGGCGTGTTTCAGCACCGGCTCGGGCCCGCCTGCGCGCGCCACCGGAGCGCTAGAACCAGCCGAGCAGCACGTAGACGTGAAATTGCGCAATCCCGATCAACTCGTGCAAGGCGGTTTCGGCGTTGCGCAGGTTGCCCGCACGCGGCCAGAACCCCAGTCGCACATGCCGTACCTCGGACACGGCAGGCACCGGATGCATGCCGAAGCGCTCGAAGTCCAGCATCGCGCGTGCCATGTGATAGGCCGAGGTTACGACGAAGATCGTATCCGCGCGTTGGGCGTGCACGATGGGCGCGACATTGCGCGCGTTCTGCCAGGTCGTGAGGCTGGTGTTTTCGAGCACGAGGTTCTCGCGAGCGATGCCTGCGCGCAACAGCCAGGGCGCGTAGGTATCGGCTTCGCTGGCGCGGTGATGCTGCGGATTGCCGCCGCTCGCGATCACCTTGCAGACGCCCCCCGCCGCAAGGCAGCGCGATTGCAGCGCCGCCGAGAGCCCAATGCGCGCGTAGACGTCGTGTTGCGGCACGAGTGCACCATCGGGCAGCACGTCGGTGCCGCCGCCCAGCATGACGATGGCGGTGCGCGCGCCGAACGATGCTGCGCCCGGCGCGGCGGGATCGTAGGGAGTCCGATAGGGCGCCGGCTGGGCCAGGTCGACCAGCGGTTTCGCGAGCCAGCCCGACGCGAGCAGCCAGAAAAAGATGACAGTCGTTACGGCGACGAACCGACGGCCATGGCGCCACAGCACGAACAGCGCAAAAAATAGCGCAAATATTCCGAATAGAATCAATTTGAATGAGGTAACGTATTGTTTTCGGGATGAAGCGTGTCTCGTGCGCGTGAGCGGCAACAACGGCCGCCGCGTCGATCATGCCGGAAGCTACGGCCTCGGGCGGCGCAGCGTTCAATGACGAGCGGCTGGCGTTGCGCGTGGTGCCTGACGCTTCCGCGGGGGCCCGAATAACCTGCAGTCCGTGCCACGGCGCAGGATAGCGGCAAGGCGCGAGGCGATCAGCTTCGCGGCGCTTGCCGCCATTGCGCCGCAGCAGGCTCAATGGCAGCAGGACTGCATTTTAAGAAAGAAGTGAGATGACCACGTATTCCAACGAAGCAGTACTCGAAGCCTTGCGGCGGGTGCAGTATCGGCAGGTCCCGTGGGCGCGTAGTCCCAGAGTATTTCAATATCTGCGTAACCTTGGCCTGATGGATACCGTCAGGCAGCGCACCGTCGCTCCCGCACCGGGCTTCCATGCTCCCGTCGATATCGCCGTGCTGACCGACCGCGGCCGCGCGGAATTCGCGCGTCTGGCACGAGACGAGCGCACCCTCCAGTGGACTGATCATCGTACGGCTGATTACGTGGCCGAAGCGCTCGAACAGCCGTCCGACGCCGCAGGCTCAACCGCTTTATAGCCAGCCAAAAAAAAGCCCGTATCGAAAGATACGGGCCTACCGGAATTACTGCTGCCACGCTGTGCTTAATGGCAATAGATAGACCGCATGTGCTTGCGGTGGTTCCCGTCATCGTCACGTCTTCGACATCTCGTCGACACTCATTGACAAGACAAGTGCGCAGTGGCGCGTTGTCGATCCGCTTTTGACCTCTTTCGATCTATTTGGCATTACTGCGCAAACGGGAAAGGCATGGCTCAATGGCGTGTACGCGGAGGTTCGGTGCGCGGCGGCGGACTGCGGCGCGCGTTGTCGACAATGTCGCCGCGCAGGTCGCCACGCGGCACGGGCTGAGCGGCGTTGTCGGCGGCGCGATTGCCGGTGGGCGGCCACGCATGTGCACCCGTTCGCGCAATAGGCCAGTGGGCCGAGCCGGATTGCGGGGGCTGGGCCGACGCGTCGTCGGAGAGCCACGATGCCACTTTGGCGGGCAGCGTGAGCGACGCGAGCAGGGCGAGGGCGGACAGCGAAACCATGATGCCCCGATTGTGCAGAGTCATGGATTTCATGGCGGCCTCCCGTCAGAGCGGGTTTTCGACGTAGGTGAACATGCTCCTAAGGTACGGGCGAGCGCGAAAGCATGCTGTAAATATTGGTAAATAGATGTTTCGCGCGCATCGATCGTGCGCTTGATCGTGCGCTTATCGACGCAACATCGACGCGAAGTCGGCGGGAAGTAGAGCGTGGGCACCAGAGTGCGTACCGTCACGCCGCGTTGTGGCGGCGAGACAACGCCTGACGAAAGGCGCAGGCGGCGAGCGCCGCACGAAATGCGAGAAAGTGTCAGCCGGGCGCAAGGCGCGCCCGGCGGAGAGAGCGTGAGGAGTCCATCCGGGCGCGTTGCCGCGCCCACCGGATTCAATCGGCTCGAATCCGGTTTAAAGCTGCTTCAAGCCATCTTGACGGGAGCGCGCCACGATTCCGGATTCGTCCAGAATGCGCCGCGCAGGCGGTCGCGGCTCGGCGGTGCGGGCGGCTTGGTGGCAGTCGCGCCAATGCGTCCGCGCAGCGAAATTTCGCGGCCGCTCGTGCCCAGGCGCTTCACGATTTCGGCGAGCGTGCCGTCAGCCTGCCATTCGTCGAAGCGGCGGCGGCAGGTGGGCGGCGAGGGGTAGCGGCCCGGCAGCTTCGACCAGCCTTCACCCGTCGACAGCACCCAAAGCACTGCGTTGACCACGGCACGCGCTTCGACGCGAGGCCGTCCGCGTCGCTCGCTCCGTGCGGGTTCCGCACAGAACAACGCCTCGACCAGGGCCCATTCGTTATCTCTCAAATCGTCGAACAGCATCATGTTTCACCTCAGCGAAGCTATCTCCGGTGCGCTGCCCCGCGCTGCGCACTCTTCATGTACTTCCGGCCGGTTGGCGGAGTACCAGGCGGAATCGGTTTTGGACGGGCCAGTCTCATCAAGCATCGGACCGTCCGCCGATCCTGTGTCTGCCTTAATGCGAGAAGCGTGCCAGCTCGCACACTTTCGTCTCGAAGCCGCGTGGCATCAAGCCCGCGCGGGTGCTTGCCAGGGGCGTATGAGACTCGAAAACGCATCGCCGGGAAATCGGGACAATCACCAATCTTGTGCAAACAGGCCCGCCAGGCGTGCGTTTTCGGTGTATTGCTGCACTGCGTCGAACAATTGCCGGGCGGATTCACGATGCTGTAACGATCCAGCAACCGTCTAAAATTGCATCAAACAAAGTGATTCATGAGGCAGGCAGATGAATGTGACGTTGCGGCAATTGCGGGTGTTCATCGAAGTCGCGCGGCTGCAGAGCTTTAGCCGCGCAGGGGACGAAATCGGCCTCACGCAGTCGGCGGTGAGCCGCTGCGTGCGCGAACTGGAGGCGGAAATGGGCGTGAAGCTCGTCGATCGCACCACACGCGACGTGCAACTGACCGACGTGGGCGCCAATCTGATCGCCACGATCCCGCGTTTGCTCGGCGACCTCGACGACGCATTGCGCGAGATCCGCGAAATCGGCGAGCAGCGGCGCGGCCGTGTGGTGGTGGCGGCCAGCCCGACGGTCGCCTGCCGGTTGATGCCTGAGGTGGTCGCGGCGTGCGGGCGGCAGTTCCCCTACGTCACGCTCGGCCTGCGCGACGACGTGCAGAGCGACGTGATCCGCAAGGTGCGCTCGGGTGAGGTCGATTTCGGCGTGGTGATCGGGCCCTTCACAGGGGCGGCGGCGGAAGATCTCGAGACCGAGTTGCTGGCGACGGATTCGTTCTGCGTGGTCGTGCGCGGCGATCACGTGCTGGCCGGTCACGACGAGGTGCCGTGGAAGGCGCTCGACGGCGAACGTCTGGTGATGCTCGATCATGCTTCGGGTAGCCGTCCGCTGATCGACGCCGTGATGCACGAGCAGGGCGTGAACGCGCGCGTCGTGCAGGAACTGGGGCATCCGGCGACGGTGTTCGGGCTCGTGGAGGCGGGTGTGGGCGTGAGCGTGCTGCCGTGGCTCGCGTTGCCGGTGCCCGCTGGATCGTCGCTGCTGGCGCGCTCGCTCGTGCCGCGCGCCGAGCGCACGGTCGAACTCGTGCGGCGGCGCGACCGCTCGCTGTCACCGGCCGCCGAGGCGGTCTGGACGCTGATCCGCGAACTGGGTGGCGAGCGTTAAGCGCAGGCACGGGGAATAAAGACATTGGCGCATGCGCGGCTACACTGGTGCACAGTTGCTGCTGTTTAACCCAACGCATAAGCCAACCGCCCAAGCCAACGGAACCCTCGATGCGCGATCTCGACCTGTCTTCGTCCGCCACCCCGTCGCTCAACACGGTGCTTTCATCGTCGACCGCGCCCGCCATGGCGCGCGATGCGGTACACGCACTGCGCGCGTCGCAGATCCGCGAAGTGGCCAATGCGGGCTTTGGCGTGCCCGACGTGCTGCCGTTCTGGTTCGGTGAATCCGATCGCGTGACGCCCGGTTTCATTCGCGACGCCGCCGCCCAGGCGCTCACGCGCGGCGACACGTTCTACACGCACAACCTCGGCATCGCGCCGCTGCGTGACGCGCTTTCGCGCTACGTGGGCGACCTGCACGGGGACACCAGCGCCGACCACATCGCCGTTACCAGCGCGGGCGTGAATGCGCTGATGCTGGCGGCGCAGCTCGTCACGGGCGCGGGAGATCGCGTGGTCGCCGTGACGCCGCTGTGGCCGAATCTCGTCGAAATCCCGAAGATCCTGGGCGCAAGCGTCGAAACGGTGGCGCTCGATTATGGTGCGCGCGGCTGGGCACTCGATCTCGAGCGCCTGCTTGCGGCGCTGAGGCCGGGCACGAAGATGCTCATGATCAACTCGCCGAACAACCCGACTGGCTGGGTGATGACGCGCGACGAGCAGCGCGCCGTTGTGGAGCATTGCCGCCGCCACGGCATCTGGATCGTCGCCGACGAGGTCTACGAGCGCCTTTATTACGGCAACGCCGGTGAGCGCACTGCGCCGTCATTCCTCGATATCGCCACGCGTGACGAGCGTCTGATCTGCGTCAATTCGTTTTCGAAGGCGTGGCTCATGACGGGCTGGCGGCTCGGCTGGATGGTCGCGCCGCGCGCGCTCATGGACGATCTCGGCAAGCTGGTCGAATACAACACGTCGTGCGCGCCGTCCTTCGTCCAGCAGGCCGGGATCGTCGCGCTGGAGCAGGGCGAGGCGTCCACGCAAGAGCTCGTTACCGATCTGCGCGTGTCGCGCGATCACCTCGCGGCGGCGCTCGCGCGCTTGCCGGGCGTCGACGTGAAAACGCCGCATGGCGCCATGTACCTGTTTTTCCGCCTCACGGGGGCGCAGAAGAGCCTCGAACTGTGCAAGGCGCTGGTGCGCGAGGCGGGGCTTGGACTCGCACCGGGCAGCGCATTCGGCCCCGAAGGCGAGGGTTTCGTGCGCTGGTGTTACGCATGCGATCCGGCGCGGCTCGATGCGGGCGTCGAGCGGCTCGCGCGGTATCTCGAGCAGCACGGCGCGGCCTGAAACTCGGGGCGAGGGAACATCGGCATGCGGGCCGCATCGATCAATACGGTATTGACGTTAGCGGGCTAAAACCCGCGTCGCCGCGACTTTACGCCCCCGTCGTTTTTGCGTAAGATGACGCTCAGTCACGCGATTCCCTGCGGGAATTTCGCTGCTCCGTCCGGCTGGGTCTGGCACTTTGTAGCTCTCCAAGTGTGCAAGGTGTTGTTTAGCGGCCCCCCGGTGCGTGCTCCCATCAATATGACCGATCAGAATTCGGGCGAGCGCGTCTCCAGTTCCATATCGTCTTTCGTCTGTCTGATCCGGTTCCCTGAACCTGATTTACCTTACTTAGGGTCTGACCTGGCTGCATGAATACCCAAGAGGCGAAGATCGTCCTCGAGACTGCATTGATCTGCACGCAGGAGCCGCTGAAGATCGGCGAGCTGCGCAAGCTGTTTGCCGACGACATCTCGGCCGACACCGTTCGTAACCTGCTCGAAGACCTGCGGCAAGAATGGTCTGGACGCGGCGTGGAACTGGTGGGCCTCGCGTCCGGCTGGCGCTTCCAGAGCAAGCCGGCCATGCGCACGTACCTCGACCGCCTGCATCCCGAAAAGCCGCCGCGCTATTCGCGCGCAGTGCTCGAAACACTCGCGATCATCGCGTACCGGCAGCCGGTCACGCGCGGCGATATCGAGGAAATCCGCGGGGTGACGGTCAATACGCAGGTCGTCAAGCAGCTTGAGGATCGCAACTGGATCGAAGTCATCGGTCATCGGGATGTGCCGGGACGCCCGGCGCTGTACGCCACGACGCGCCAGTTTCTCGACGATCTCGGTTTGAGGTCGCTCGACGAACTGCCGCCGCTCGACGATCCGTCGAACCAGCTGGGCGAGCAGTTGCTGGCCCAGCATGCGATCGAATTCCCGGAAAGCGAAGTCGCGCAACTGATCGCCGAAGCCGCAGCGGAGCATGGCGAAGATTCGCTCGCAACGGGCACGGCCGAAGCAACGACGGACGTTGCGGTTGATGCTGCGGATCTGGACGCGGGGCGCGAAGCGCAAGAGGCGACGGGTGAAGCGGCTGTCGAGCCGGCAGTTCAAGCGGCAGCTGAGCCGGCAGTCGAAGCGGCTGGTCACACGGCGCCGCAACTGGCCGCCGTGCAGGCGCATCTCGACGAATCCGCGTTCGCGCAGGACGAGCCGGGCGCACACGACGCGCAGGATCTCGACGCCGCGCTGGCCGATGCCAGCGCGACGCAGCCCGCTGGCCATGCTGCCGGCGAGCCCGCAGAAGAACACGAAGACCGCCGCGACGCGGCGCAGGACGACCCCGTCTCGACGACGGACGACGACGCCGCCCGACGCGGCATCTGAAGCAACAAACACACTGACGCGCCCCTCCCATCGGGCGCGCAACCTGACATTTCGAGGTTGTTTTGACTGATATCCACGACACCGATTCGACCGACGCGTCCGAATCCGCGCGTCGCGCGTCCTCCACGCGCGATGACGACACGCGCGCTGCCCGCGATGGCGGCGAGGTCGCTGGCCCGCAGGCAGGCGAGCACGCCGCCGAGGGCGAAGACCGTCCGCGCCGCGGCCTGCGCCGCGGTCCGCGCAGCCTGATCGCGCGTCGCCGCGCGGGCGCGAAAGGCAAGACCGAAGGCGTTGCCGCAGACGGTGCGCAAGAAGCACCCGCTGGCATCGAAACGCCGCCGGACGGCGTGGTCGTTGCGCAAAAGCGCGCGCCGCGCAAGGACAAGGATGCACCTGCGAAGCCGGGGCGTCGCGCTCCCGCCGCGAAGAGCGCGGAAGGCGCGAACGCCGCCGCACCGGCAGGCAAGCCCGCAAAAGGCCGTGGCGGCAAGGGCCGCGCAGAAGCGCCGGCAGCCGCAGCAGCAGCGGAAGGCACCCAGGACGATCTGTTCCTCTACGTGACGTCGCCGGCATTCGACGCCGACAACGGCACGGGTGCGGGCGTGCGTGCGCCGATGCTGCGCCGAGGCGGCCGCGCCCAGCAGCCCAAGCGCGTGCTGAGCCCGGACGACGACGCACCGAAGCTGCACAAGGTGCTGGCGGACGCGGGCATGGGCTCGCGCCGCGACATGGAAGAGCTGATCATCGCCGGGCGCGTCTCGGTGAACGGCGAACCCGCGCACATCGGCCAGCGCATTCTGCCGACCGACCAGGTTCGCATCAACGGCAAGCCGATCAAGCGCAAGCTGGCCAACAAGCCGCCGCGCGTGCTGATCTATCACAAGCCGACCGGCGAAATCGTCAGCCACGCCGACCCGGAAGGCCGCGCCTCGGTGTTCGACCGCCTGCCGCCGATGAAAACGGCGAAGTGGCTGGCTGTCGGCCGTCTGGACTTCAACACCGAAGGCCTGCTGATGCTCACGACCTCGGGCGACCTCGCCAACCGTTTCATGCACCCGCGCTACAGCGTGGAGCGTGAATACGCGGTGCGCGTGGTGGGCGAGCTGAGCGAAGGCATGCGCCAGAAGCTGCTCAAGGGCGTCGAGCTCGAAGACGGCCCGGCGAGCTTCCTGCGCATCCGCGATGGCGGCGGCGAAGGCACGAATCACTGGTATCACGTCGCGCTGGCCGAAGGCCGCAACCGTGAAGTGCGCCGGATGTTCGAGGCAGCGGGCCTGATGGTGAGCCGCCTGATCCGTACGCGTCACGGCCCGATTGCGCTGCCCAAGGGCCTCAAGCGCGGCCGCTGGGAAGAGCTCGAGGACAACGAAGTGCGCGCGCTGATGGCCGCAGTGGGCCTGAAGGCGCCGAGCGAAGAGAAGGGCGGCCGTGGCGGCAAGGAGCAGGAGCGTCGCCAGCCGGATCCGATGCAGACGTCGATGGGCTTCATCAACCGTGAGCCGGTGCTGAGTTCGCACGGCGCGATGGGCCAGCCGCGTCAGCAGCGTGGCGGCGGCGCCGGTCGTCGTGGCGCGCAGGCTGGCGGCTTCGGCGCGGGTGGCGGCTTCGGTGGCGGCATGGGCGGCAACGCCGGCGGTGGCCGTGGCGAGCGCGGCAATCGCGCCAACGGCGGCGGCAATGGCCGTGGCGCGCGTGGCGACGTCGACGGCAACCGCGCACCCACCGGCGGCAAGCGTGCCGGTGGTAACGCAGGCGGTAACGCGGGCGGCAACCGCCGTGGCGCGGGCAATAACGCGGGCGGCAACGCCAACGGCAACCGCGCAGCCAGCGGCGGCAATCGTACGGGTCAGCGCGGTGCGCCGCGCAACCGTACCCGCGGCCACTAAGCCACGGATTCAGCGAGCGCGCCTGACGCAAGGCGCCAGCGCGGCGCTCGCTGAGACAAACCCGCAACTGCACGCAATTGCCCCGATTCGGTCTTGAAAACGCTTTCAGGGCGGCCTTATCAGGCTTTAGGCACTGTGGCGCGAACGCCTCGCGGTTTGCCTTAAAAGCGAAAAAAGGCTACAATCTCGAAGTCGCTGGGCGTGCGGCTTTTATTTGCGTCCCAGGTGCGACCACCTGGCTAAGTGAGAAGATGGGCGTTTCGCCCATTTTTTTTTGGTTCGGCCGATTGTGCAGGTTGTCTTTCATGGCATCGGGCTCAATCGCGCAGCGCAACCAGCCATCACTTCACGTCAGGTTCGGCTCGCCCATCTGGGTTGAAGTGCAAGAGCGCGCGCTCACCTGGCGCGCGGCCCGCGAATCCCGAATCACAGGAAGTTGCCGGCTCGCTGCGCGAACATCTGGAGTGGGCATTGTGCAACTGACGGAACTGATTGAAACCACGGTCACCGGGCTCGGTTACGAGCTGGTCGACCTCGAGCGCACCGGGCGCGGCATGCTGGCCATCTACATCGATCAGCCTGCGGGTATCGCGATCGAGGACTGCGAGAAGGTCACGCGTCAGCTGCAACACGTTCTGTTTGTCGAGAACATCGACTACGAACGTCTTGAGGTCTCGTCGCCCGGCCTCGACCGTCCGCTGAGGAAACTGGCGGACTTCGAACGCTTCGCGGGCTGCGAAGCGGTCATCACGTTGAAAAAGCCATTGGACGGACGGAAATCGTACCGCGGCATCGTGCATGCCCCGGAAGGCGAAACCATCGGTCTGGAATTCGAAGGGAAGGCGGGGCCTGCGATGCTCGATTTCACGCTCGCGGACATCGATAAAGCCCGTCTGATCCCCAAAGTTGACTTTAGGAGCCGCAAACAATGAGTCGCGAAGTGTTGATGCTGGTGGATGCGCTGGCACGCGAGAAAAATGTCGACAAGGACGTGGTGTTTGCCGCCCTTGAAGCGGCGCTTGCGTCGGCCTCCAAGAAACTCTTCGACGAGGATGCGGACATCCGTGTGCATATCGACCGTGAAAGCGGCGAGCACGAAACGTTTCGTCGCTGGCGCGTCGTGCCGGACGAGGCAGGTCTGCAGGAGCCGGATCAGGAGATTCTCCTGTTCGAAGCTCGCGAGCAGAACGCCGACGCGCAAATCGACGAGTTCATCGAGCAGCCGGTGCCGTCGGTCGAGTTCGGCCGTATCGGCGCGCAGGCTGCCAAGCAGGTCATTCTGCAGAAGGTTCGTGACGCTGAGCGCGAACAGATCCTGAACGACTTCCTTGAGCGCGGCGAAAGCATCATGACCGGCACGGTCAAGCGCATGGACAAGGGCAATTTCATCGTTGAATCGGGCCGTGTCGAAGCGCTGCTGCGCCGCGACCAGCTGATTCCGAAGGAAAACCTGCGCGTGGGCGACCGCGTGCGCGCCTGGATCGGCAAGGTCGACCGCACTGCGCGCGGCCCGCAGATCGAACTCTCGCGCACGGCGCCCGAGTTCCTGATGAAGCTGTTCGAGATGGAAGTGCCGGAAATCGAGCAAGGCCTTCTCGAGATCAAGGCGGCAGCGCGTGATCCGGGCGTTCGCGCCAAGATCGGCGTGGTGGCCTACGACAAGCGTATCGATCCGATCGGCACCTGTGTCGGCATTCGCGGCTCGCGCGTGCAGGCTGTGCGTAACGAGCTCGGTGGCGAAAACGTCGACATCGTGCTATGGTCGGAAGATCCCGCCCAGTTCGTGATCGGCGCGCTCGCGCCGGCTGCCGTGCAGTCGATCGTCGTCGACGAAGAAAAGCACTCGATGGATGTTGTCGTCGACGAAAGCGAACTCGCAGTCGCCATTGGCCGCAGCGGCCAGAACGTGCGTCTTGCCGGCGAGCTGACCGGCTGGCAAATCAACATCATGACGCCGGACGAATCTGCGCAGAAGCAGAACCAGGAGCGCACGGTGCTGCGCGACCTGTTCATGGCGCGTCTCGACGTCGATGAGGAAGTCGCCGACATCCTGATCGACGAAGGCTTCACGAGCCTCGAAGAGATCGCCTACGTGCCCCTCAACGAAATGCTGGAAATCGAAGCGTTCGACGAGGACACCGTGCACGAACTGCGCAACCGCGCGCGCGACGCCCTGCTCACGCAGGCCATCGCGAACGAGGAAAAGGTGGAAAGCGCCGCGCTGGACCTCAAGAGTCTGGACGGCATCGACCCGGAGCTGCTCGCGAAGCTGGCGCAGCACGAAGTTCACACCCGCGACGAGCTCGCCGAGCTGGCCGTGGACGAACTGACCGAAATGACGGGAATGGAAGAGGACGCCGCCAAGGCGTTGATCATGAAGGCACGTGAGCACTGGTTCGAATGATCTGCGGGGGAGCGATCCCCTCACGATGATTCACCAGGGCGTGACGAGCAGGAAGCGACCATGACCCACTGAACTGATCGCGGCCGCCCCGCAGCTAGCAGTACGAGCGCGGGGCAAACGGTGCCGCATGACCCGATGTCAACCGCAAGGAATCGATCCTTGCATTAAGAGGAATGAATGGCGAGTAACAACGTAGCCCAATTTGCCGCGGAACTGAAGATGCCTGCTGGCGTGCTGCTTGAGCAGCTCCAGGCGGCGGGCGTCACGAAAGCGAGCGAAGCTGACTCCTTGTCCGAAACGGACAAGGCGCGTCTGCTCGACCACTTGCGCAAGTCTCACGGCTCGACTGATGCAGACAAGCGCAAGATCACGCTGACGAAACGGCATACGTCGGAAATCAAGCAGTCCGATTCGACGGGCAAGGCTCGCACCATTCAGGTCGAGGTGCGCAAGAAGCGCACTTTCGTCCGCCGCGACGAATCCGCCGAACAGGCGGAGGCATCGAATCATGCCACCGACGCCGCAGCCGCCGCCGAAGAGGCGGAGCTGCAGCGCCGCGAAGAAGAAGCTCGCCGCGAGGCCGAGCTTCTGGAGCGTCAGGCTCAGGAACTCAAGGAGCGTCAGGAGTTGCTCGCGCGTGAAGAGGCCGAGCGCCGCGAACGCGAGGAAGCAGCCGAGGCGCAACGTCGCCGTGCCGAAGAAGAGGCCGCCAATAAGAAGGCCGCGGCAGATGCCGCTGCGCGCGAACTGGCCGCTCAGGCCGTCGCTGCCCAGCGCAATGCCGAAGCAGAAGCGAAGGAAGTGAAGCAACAGCAAGACGATGACCGCGCCGCCGCCGAGCGCGCCGCGCAGCGCGAAGCCGCGCAGAAGGCCGAAGTAGCCGCGCGTGAAGCCGCCGAAAAGGCGCAGAAAGAACAGGAAGAGATCGCTCGCCGCCGTGCGGCTGCAGAAGCCGAAGCGCGCGCGATCCGCGAAATGATGAACACGCCGCGCAAGGCGCAGGTCAAGGCGGTCGAACCGCCGAAGCCCGTCGAGCCGGCCAAGCCTGCCGAAGCCAAGGGCACGCTGCACAAGCCGGCCCGTCCGGAAGGTGCTGCACGTCCGGCCGCTGGCGCCGCTGGCGCGAAGAAGCCTGCCACCACGGCAGCGCCTTCGACGAGCGCACCGGGTGCTGGCGCGGGCGACCGCAACAAGAAGCCGGGCGCAGGCAAGGGCGGCTGGCAGGACGACGCGTCGAAGCGCCGCGGCATCAAGACGCGTGGCGATTCGTCGGGCGGCGTTGACCGCGGCTGGCGCGGTGGCCCGAAGGGCCGCGGCCGTCACCAGGACAGCGCATCGACGTTCCAGGCGCCGACCGAGCCGATCGTGCGCGAAGTGCACGTGCCGGAAACCATCACGGTGGCTGACCTCGCGCACAAGATGTCCGTGAAGGCGTCGGAAGTCATCAAGGTGATGATGAAGATGGGCCAGATGGTCACCATCAACCAGATGCTGGACCAGGAAACGGCAATGATCATTGTCGAAGAACTGGGCCACCGCGCCGTCGCTGCGAAGCTCGACGATCCGGAAGCGCTGCTGGTCGAAGGCCAGTCCACGGTCACGGACGCCGAGCAACTGCCGCGTCCGCCGGTCGTCACCGTCATGGGTCACGTCGACCACGGCAAGACCTCGCTGCTCGACTACATCCGCCGCGCCAAGGTTGCAGCGGGCGAAGCGGGCGGCATTACGCAGCACATCGGCGCATACCACGTCGATACGCCGCGTGGCGTCATCACGTTCCTCGACACGCCGGGTCACGAGGCCTTCACGGCCATGCGTGCTCGCGGTGCGAAGGCAACCGACATCGTCATCCTGGTGGTCGCAGCCGACGACGGCGTGATGCCGCAGACGAAGGAAGCAATCGCTCACGCGAAGGCTGCGGGTGTGCCGCTCGTCGTGGCGATCAACAAGATCGACAAGCCGGACGCCAATCCGGAGCGCGTCAAGCAGGAACTCGTCGCTGAAGGCGTCGTGCCGGAAGAGTACGGTGGCGATTCGCCGTTCGTGCCGGTGTCGGCCAAGACGGGCGCGGGCATCGACGACCTGCTCGAAAACGTCTCGCTGCAAGCCGAAGTGCTGGAGCTGAAGGCACCGGTCGAAGCGCCGGCCAAGGGTCTCGTCATCGAAGCGAAGCTCGACAAGGGTAAGGGCCCGGTTGCAACGATCCTCGTCCAGTCGGGTACGCTCAACCGTGGCGACGTCGTGCTGGCAGGCAGCGCCTACGGCCGCGTGCGTGCGATGCTCGACGAAACCGGCAAGCCGACCAAGGAAGCTGGCCCGTCGATCCCGGTCGAAATCCAGGGTCTGTCGGAAGTCCCGGGTGCAGGCGAAGAAGTCATCGTCCTGCCGGACGAGCGCAAGGCGCGCGAAATCGCCCTGTTCCGTCAAGGCAAGTTCCGCGACGTGAAGCTGGCGAAGCAGCAGGCTGCGAAGCTCGAAAACATGCTCGAGCAGATGACGGAAGGCGAAGTGCAGAACCTGCCGCTCATCGTCAAGGCAGACGTGCAGGGCTCGCAGGAAGCGCTGGTGCAATCGCTCGTCAAGCTGTCGACCAGCGAAGTGCGCGTGCAGATCGTGCACAGCGCGGTCGGTGCGATCAGCGAGTCGGACGTCAACCTGGCAACGGCTTCGAAGGCAGTCATCATCGGCTTCAACACGCGTGCGGATGCACAGGCGCGTAAGGTTGCCGAAGCGAACGGCATCGACATCCGCTACTACAACATCATCTATGACGCAGTGGATGAGGTGAAGGCGGCAATGTCCGGCATGCTCGCGCCGGAGAAGCGCGAGACGGTGACGGGTATGGCCGAAGTGCGCCAGGTGATCCGCGTGCCGAAGGTTGGTCTGGTCGCGGGTTGTATGGTCACGGACGGTTTCGTCAAGCGTTCGTCGTCGGTACGTGTGATCCGCAACAACGTGGTCATCCATACCGGCGAACTCGACTCGCTCAAGCGCTTCAAGGACGACGTCAAGGAAGTCAAGCAAGGCTTCGAGTGCGGTATGTCGATCAAGAACTTCAGCGACATCGTCGAAGGCGACCAGTTCGAAGTGTTCGAGATCACGGAAGTCGCGCGTACGCTGTAATGCAGCGGCGCACGCGGGCAGGCCTCAAGACCTTGAGGCCGCCGCGGGCTTACCCGAAAAGGGGCGGGGCGGGCGCTAGCCAGCCCCGCCCTTTGTTTTTTGCCCGACAGTTTTTTGTCCGACAGTTTTTTGCGCGGCCGCGCGCGCCGGAATGTCCGGTCATCGATTGCAGCGCGCCGTAACGAATGCCGCCAGAGAGGTGGAATCATCATGCCGAAAAAACGTACTTCCCCGAATCGCAACGTGCAGATCGCCGACCAGATCCAGCGCGATCTTTCCGAACTGATGCGCGAAGTGAAAGACCCGCGCGTGGGTCTCGTGACGATCCAGAGCGTCGAGCTGACGCCGGACTACGCACACGCCAAGGTCTATTTCACGACGCTCACGGGCGATCCGCAGCAGACCCAGGAGGCGCTCAACCACGCCGCGGGCCACCTGCACAACCAGCTCTTCAAGCGCCTGCATATCCATACGGTGCCGACGCTGCATTTCCACTACGACCAGTCGGTCGAGAAGGGCGTGGCCATGTCGCGTCTGATCGACGAAGCGAACGCTTCGCGCGCGAAGGACGACTGATCTCGCCAGCATGACTGCATCATCGAAGAAGAACCCGGGCGAGGCTCGTCCGAAGGTGCCGCGCCGCCTGCTGGACGGCGTGCTGCTGCTGGACAAGCCCGTCGGCCTGTCGAGCAACGATGCGCTGATCCGCGCCAAGCGGCTTTATCGCGTGAAGAAGGCGGGGCATACGGGCACGCTCGATCCGCTCGCTTCGGGCCTGCTGCCGCTGTGCTTCGGCGAGGCGACCAAGTTCTCGCAGGACTTGCTCGAAGCCGACAAGACCTACGAAGCGACCATGCGCCTGGGCATTCGCACGACGACGGGCGACGCCGAAGGCGAAGCGGTCGAGACGCGCGAAGTGACTTGCGACGAAGCCGCCGTGCGCGAAGCGATGGCGCGCTTTCTGGGCGAGATCGTGCAGGTTCCGCCAATGTATTCGGCGCTCAAGCGCGACGGCAAGCCGCTTTATGAGTACGCGCGGGCGGGCCAGACCGTCGAGCGCGAAGGCCGCCAGGTGACGATTCTTGCGCTCGAGATGATCGCCTGCGCGTTGCCCGACGTGACCTTCCGCGTGACGTGCACAAAGGGCACCTATGTGCGCACGCTGGCCGAGGATATCGGCGAGACGCTGGGCTGCGGCGCGCATCTCGTGATGCTGCGTCGCACGGGCGTGGGCGCACTCACGCTCGACCATGCGGTGACGCTCGATGCGCTCACGGCCATGGACGAACCCGCGCGCGATACGTGGCTGCAACCGGTGGACGCGCTGCTTTCGACGTTCCCGCGCGTGACGCTCGACGCCGAATCGGCGCGGCGCTTCACGCATGGTCAGCGCCTGCCGCTCAACGCGCTGGTGCTCGACCGCAACGAGTGCGAGGCCGCCGATCGCGTGCGTGTGTACGACGAAGCCGGCAGGTTGCTGGGTGTGGCGAAGGCCGCGAACGGTGTGCTCGCGCCAGAACGCCTGGTGGTGAGCGCTCCGGTTTGAGCGTACGACGGCGCTAGCCGTCCAGGTCGGCCATAAAAAAACGGCACGCCGGTTTCGAACCGGACGTGCCGTTTTTGTTGGTGCGCTCGATTCGAGCGCACGCTTGACGTCTTTAGTGCGCCGCCGAAGCCGCCGCGCCTGCATCGGCGCTGCCTGCGCGCTCGGGACGCGTAATCCAGATCAGGCCGATCAGCACGATAAAGATCACCGACGAAACCCAGAACAGATCGTTCACGCCAAGCTGGGCAGCCTGCTGCGTCACGAGGCGATCGAACATGCCATGCGCCTGCGACGGGTCGAGCCCCACGGAACTCTGCATCTGCTGCATCGACTGGTTGAACACCGGGTTGGTCGGCGTTGCCTGCTCGGTCAGACGCGCATGATGGAAGATCGTGCGGTGATCCCATGCGGTTTCGAAGATCGAGGTGCCGATGCCGCCGCACATGATCCGCACGAAGTTCGACAGGCCCGAGGCCGCCGGAATGCGGTTACCCGGCAGGCCCGAGAGCGTGATCGAAACCAGCGGAATGAACAGGCCCGCCATGCCGATGCCCTGGATCAGCGTGGGCACCGTGAGCGCCCATGTGTCTACGCCGGTCGTGTACTGCGAGCGCAGCCAGAAGCACAGCGCGAACACCACGAACGCGGTGGTGGCGATATAGCGCGGATCGGTGCGAGGCAGGATCTTGCCCGTGATCGGCGAGAGCAGGATCGCGAAGAAGCCCACGGGCGCCATCACGAGACCCGCATCGGTCGCGGTGTAGCCCAGATCCGTTTGCAGCCACAGCGGCAGCAACACGAGATTGCCGAAGTAAAGGCCGTAGCCCACCGCCAGGGCGATCGTGCCGCCCGTGAAGTTACGCCGCGCGAACAGCGAGAGATCGACGACCGGATGCGCCGCCGTCAACTCCCAGATCACGAAGAAGGCGAACGAAATCACGGCGGTCAGCGCGAGCACGATGATCGTCGTCGACGAGAACCAGTCGAGATCCTTGCCCTTGTCCAGCATGATCTGCAGCGAGCCGACCCAGAGGATCAGCAGGCCAAGACCCACGCCGTCGATGGGCGCCTTGCGGATCACCGAATCGCGGGTGCGGAAGATCATCCACGTGGCGATCGCCGCGACGATGCCCACCGGAATGTTCACGTAGAAGATCCACGGCCAGGAGATGTTGTCCGAGATCCAGCCGCCGAGAATCGGGCCCGCCACCGGCGCGATCAGCGTGGTCATCGACCACATCGATAGCGCCATGGGCGCCTTGGCGCGCGGATAACTTGCGAGCAGGAGCGTCTGCGACAGCGGGATCATCGGGCCCGCCACCGCGCCCTGCAGCACGCGCGCGGCGAGCAGGAAGGGCAGCGTGGGCGCGAGGCCGCACAGCCACGACGAGATCACGAACAGAATGATCGACGCCATGAACAGGCGCACCTGGCCGATGCGCTCGGTGAGCCAGCCCGTGAGCGGCACCGAGATCGCATTGGCCACCGCGAACGAGGTGATGACCCATGTGCCCTGATCGGAGGCGACGCCCAGGTCGCCGGAGATCGACGGGATCGACACGTTCGCAATCGACGTGTCCAGCACGTTCATGAACACCGCGAGCGAGACCGCGATGGTGCCGAACACGAGCTGCGCGCCTTGCAGCGGCGGATGGACGACGGGTTGTTGTGCTGCTGCCATTGAGTGCTTTGTTGTGTGCTGCTAATTGCGGCTTTGATACGTCGCGTCGCTGATATCAGCTTCGCGCAGGCTTGGCCGCGCGCACGTTGGCCGACGAGACCTGCTTCGCGCCCGGGCCTGCGTTTTCCGAGATGATGCGGGCGATTTCCGCATCGGCTTCGTCGCCGTACTTCTCGAACACGTTGGTCTGGTAGACCGTGTTCTGCGCGTTGCCGAGCTGCGTGCCCGTGTCGTCCTTGATGTTCACGTCCACCTGCATCGACAGGCCGATGCGCAGCGGGTGCTTTTCGAGGTCGGCCGGATCGAGCGCGATACGCACCGGCAGGCGCTGCACCACCTTGATCCAGTTACCCGTCGCGTTCTGCGCCGGCAGCAGCGAGAAGGCCGAGCCCGTGCCTGCCGAGAAGCCCACCACCTTGCCGTGGTAGACCACCGACGAACCGTAGACGTCCGCCGTCATGTCGACGGGCTGGCCGATACGCATGTGCTTGAGCTGGACTTCCTTGAAGTTCGCGTCGACCCACACGGCGTTCAGCGGCACCACCGACATCAGCGGCGTACCCGGCGACACGCGCTGGCCCACCTGCACCGAGCGCTTGGCGACATAGCCCGTGACCGGCGCGGGCAGCGTGTTGCGCGCGTTCGTCAGGTAGGCGTCGCGCACCTTGGCGGCGGCGGCCATCACGTTCGGGTGATTGGCGATCGTCGTGTTGGCGGTCAGCGCGCGATTCGCGGCCAGTTGCTGCTGGGCGGCGTCGAGTGCGGCTTCGGCGCTCTTCACGGTGTCGCGTGCGTGCGAGATTTCTTCCTGCGAAACCGCGCCGGTCTGCGCGACCTGCATACGGCGGCGCAGGTCGTCCTGCGCGCGCGAGAGGTCGGCCTGGCGCACGGCCACTTGCGCTTCGTACTGGCTGTCATCGGCAAACAGGCCGCGCACCTGGCGCACGGTCTGGCCGAGGTTGGCTTCGGCCTGCTGGAGCGCGATGCGCGAGTCAGCCGGGTCGAGCTGCACGAGCGGGTCGCCGATCTTGACGGTCTGCGTGTCGTCGGCGTTCACCGCGATCACCGTGCCGGTCACCTGCGGGGTGATCTGCACGACGTTGCCGTTGACGTAGGCGTCGTCGGTGCTTTCCGAGAAGCGCGCGACGAGGAAGTAATAGAGGCCGTAGGCAATGGCTGCAATCACGATCACGAGGACAAGCAGCGTCATCATGCGCTTGCGCTTGCCGTTGTTCGCGTTCGGCTGCGGATTGGCTGCCGGTTGCTGAGGGGTGCTCATGGAAGGATCTCCGGATTCTTGCGTGCTGTTCGTTCAGTTATTGGCTTTTTGCGTGGTTCGCGTGGCTTGCATGCGCTCAGTTCGCGGCCGTGGCAGGCACCGACGAAGCGGGCGCCGTCCACGGCGCATCGCGCCACGGGCCGCCGTTCACGTCGCTCTGGCCTTTTACTTCCTTCGCGTCGCTGCCGACCTGCGACGGCGCCACGAGGTTCACGTCGTGCGCGTTGTGCGCATCGAAACCGCCGCCGAGCGCCTTGATCAGCGCCATCTGCTGGTCGCGGCGCTGGGCCTTGAGGCTCGTCACCGTCTGCTCGGAAGCGAGGCGGTTCTGGTCGGCGTTGAGCACCTGCAACTGCTCCGACAGGCCCGCCTTGTAGCGGATCACCGCGAGCTGGTAGGCCTTGGTCGAAGCATCGAGCGCATTCTGCGCGTCGACCAGTTGCTTGTCGGCCGAGCGGATCGACGACACCGTGGTCGCCACGTCCTGGAGCGCGCCGATCAGCGTCTGGTTGTAGTTCGCCACGTCCAGGTCGAAGTCGGCGTAACGGCCCTTCAACTGCGCACGCAACGCGCCCGCATCGAAGATCGGCAGGTGCACGGCCGGGCCGAACTGCGCCTGGCGGCTCGCGAAGTTGAGGAATTTGCCCCAGCCGAATGCATCGAAACCAAAGCCCGCGGCGAGGTTCACGTCGGGGTAGAACTCAGCCTTCGCTTCCTTGACGTCGTGCATCGCGGCTTCGACCTGCCAGCGCGCGGCGACGATGTCCGGACGGCGCGCCACGAGATCGGCGGGCAGGTTGTCGGGCAGGGCCACTTGCGCGAGCGGATTCAGCACCGGGTTGGCGATCTGCAGCCCACGATCCGGGCCCTTGCCGAGCAGCGCGCCCAGCTGGTAGCGCACGGATTCGATCTGGCCGTCGATCTGCGTGAGGTTTGCCTGGCTCGTGGCGATATTGCCGTTGGCCGTCTGGCGCTCGACGTTGGTGTCGAGGCCCGCCACCACGCGACCGTTCGTGATCGAGCCGATGGTCTTGCGGTTGTCGATTTCGCGCGCGGCGATGTCGCGCAGCGCGTAGAGCTGCGCGAGCTGGTTATACGTGCGCGCAACCGAAGCGGCGAGCGTCACGCGCGCCTGCTCCATATCGGCTTGCGCCGCGCGCTGCTCGGACACGGCCTGCGCGAGGCGCTGACGGTTCTTGCCCCACAAATCCAGATCCCACGACGCGCTGGCGAGCGCATTGTTCTCGCTGAACCAGGTGCCGCCGTACGGAGGCGGGAAGAGCGCGTTGGCCGAATACAGCTCGCGCGTCCACGAATAGCTGGCGCTGACCTTGGGTGCGAGCGCCGACTTCGACGTATCGATATACGACGAGGCCTTGGCGATGCGCGCCTGCGCCTGGGCGATGCTCGGGCTGCCTTCGAGCGCTTCGTCGATCAGCTTCGGCAGTTGCGGGTCGCCGAACTGCTGCGCCCAGTCGAGCGTGGGCCACTGGCCGCCCTGTGCCGGGATGCTCTGCGAGGACTCGAACTGTTGCGGCTGCGCGATGGTCTTGTCGCTCTTGATGCCGAAGTAGTTTGCGCAGCCCGAAAGCGCGAGCGCCGCGACCGCGGTAGCCACCGCTGCTCGACAGGTATGCGCGCGCGCAAACTGGGTTAGGGATGTCATTGCTCGTCTCGTTGCGTGAGAAGGTGAGGTGATACTGGACAGTGCAGCTATTTTCCCGTGCGACGGTTTCAAAATTGCCTGCCTCGTCATCTATTGTTCGTACCGATCTGGCAAAAAATTGACGCCAGCCGGCGCGTCAATCGTCCTGCGACGGCTGGCCTGCTGCCGTGCCGGTGGCGTTGGCGGCATTGGCGTTCTGGTTAGCTTCGCAGCTATTGACCAGAATCCGCCGCAACATGCTCTTCAGGAACCCGACTTCCTCGGGGGTGAAGCCTTTGGAAAGCTCGTCGGTCACGCTCGTGAAGATCGCCGGCATGCGCGCCGCGATGACTTCGCCCTCGGGCGTCAGCGCGAGGCGCACGGCGCGGCGGTCTTCGGAGCTGCGCACGCGCTGCAGGAGGCCGCGCTTTTCGAGCCGGTCGACGAGACGCGTCACGGCGCTGGCGTCGATGCCGTATTCGCGCGCCAGTTCGGCGGCGAGCACGCATTTGCCGCTCGCCACCATGAACAGGACGCTGGCCTGCTGGCTGGTGACGCCAAGCTCCGCCACGGTGCGTTGCGTGACCAGGTTCGACATGGACGAGCGCACGCGGGAAATCAGGTAGCCAACGCTTTCGCCGAGGTCGTAATCACGGATTTCGGGCGGCGGCGTGGGAGTCGGATCCGTCATGGTTCTGCTGCAACTGCAATGGTTGACCAGGCAGGCATTATAGGGTTCGTTAGTTGACGCGGCAAGGTTTATTGTCGCTGGGTCGAGAAACCTTTGCTAAGTAGGGCCTTAATCGCGCAGGCAAGCGCATGAGAAAATCGGGCGGGCAGGGCGGCGCCGCTTTGCGTGGGTGCTGGCGCGGGTGCTGCAAATTTTGCTGGCGCAATCGCGAATACACGATCATGTGACTGATCAAGTCATCATCACGTGCTATAATTTCAGGTTCCCAAAAGTGCGTCATGGTAGCCCTGACGAATCGAGTCGGTTTCGCTGTCCGGAACGACTCGGAATCGACATGGCATCGGCCCGCGACCCAACCCGCCGCAAGCGTCTTCGGAGGCTTCCGGCAGCAGGCTGGGGCGGCGTTCGAGCCCAAGTGTGAGGCCCGCCGTCGAGCCCGCATGACGCACTCAACTGTACCCAGGTTCCTATGTCCCGCGCCCTTCGCAATATCGCCATCATTGCCCACGTCGACCACGGCAAGACCACGCTCGTCGACCAGCTCCTCCGTCAGACCGCCACGTTCCGTGACAACCAGCAGGTCGCTGAGCGCGTGATGGACTCGAACGACATCGAAAAAGAGCGTGGTATCACGATTCTTTCGAAGAACTGCGCGGTCGAGTACGAAGGCACGCACATCAACATCGTCGACACCCCGGGCCACGCCGACTTCGGCGGTGAAGTGGAGCGCGTGCTGTCGATGGTCGACTCGGTGCTGCTGCTCGTCGACGCCGTCGAAGGCCCGATGCCGCAAACGCGCTTCGTGACCAAGAAGGCGCTGGCGCTTGGCCTCAAGCCGATCGTCGTCGTCAACAAGATCGACCGTCCGGGCGCGCGTATCGACTGGGTGATCAACCAGACGTTCGACCTGTTCGACAAGCTCGGCGCGACCGAAGAACAGCTCGATTTCCCGGTGGTCTACGCTTCGGGCCTGAATGGTTACGCTTCGCTGTCGCCGGACGCGCGCGAAGGCGACATGCGTCCCCTGTTCGACGCCGTGCTGAAATACGTGCCGGTTCGCGACGCGGATCCGGAAGGCTCGCTGCAGCTCCAGATCACCTCGCTCGACTACTCGGCGTACGTTGGCCGTATCGGCGTGGGCCGTATCAAGCGTGGCCGCATCAAGCCGGGTCAACCGGTTGCGCTGCGCTTTGGCCCGGAAGGCCAGGTCATGAACCGCAAGATCAACCAGGTGCTGGCGTTCAGCGGCCTGGAGCGCGTGCAGGTCGAATCGGCTGAAGCCGGCGACATCGTGTTGATCAACGGTATCGAAGACATCGGTATCGGCGCGACCATCTGCGCGGTGGACAACCCCGAAGCGCTGCCGATGATCACGGTCGACGAGCCGACGCTCACGATGAACTTCCTCGTGAATTCGTCGCCGCTCGCTGGCAAGGAAGGCAAGTTCGTGACGAGCCGCCAGATCCGCGATCGTCTGACGAAGGAACTGAACCACAACGTCGCGCTGCGCGTGAAGGACACGGGCGACGAAACGACGTTCGAAGTGTCGGGCCGCGGCGAACTGCACCTGACCATCCTGATCGAAAACATGCGCCGTGAAGGCTACGAGCTGGCCGTTTCGCGTCCGCGCGTGGTGCTGCACGAAGTCGACGGCGTGAAGCAGGAGCCGTACGAAATGCTGACCGTTGACGTCGAAGACGCCAACCAGGGCGGCGTGATGGAAGAACTGGGCCGCCGCAAGGGCGAAATGCTCGACATGGCGTCGGATGGCCAGGGCCGTACGCGTCTTGAGTACCGCATTCCGGCACGTGGCCTGATCGGTTTCCAGGGTGAATTCATGACGCTCACGCGCGGCACGGGCCTGATGAGCCACGTGTTCGACGCTTACGGTCCGATCAAGGAAGGCACGCTCGGCGAGCGCCGCAACGGCGTGCTGATCTCGCAGGACGACGGCGCAGCTGTCGCTTACGCACTGTGGAAGCTGCAGGACCGCGGCCGCATGTTCGTGAAGCCGGGCGACGCGCTGTACGAAGGCATGATCATCGGTATCCATAGCCGCGACAACGACCTTGTCGTGAACCCGATCAAGGGCAAGCAGCTGACCAACGTGCGCGCCTCGGGCACCGACGAAGCCGTGCGCCTCGTGCCGCCGATCCAGATGTCGCTCGAGTACGCAGTCGAATTCATCGACGACGACGAACTCGTGGAAGTGACGCCGCAGTCGATCCGTCTGCGCAAGCGCCACCTGAAGGAACATGAGCGTCGCCGCGCAAGCCGCGAAGCCGAATAAGTTTGCTGTCTAGACTTTTTCGCGCACTGCAATGCATGTAAGAAAACAAGAAAGCCGCCGCTGTCTGGGCGGCTTTTTTGCATTCGTTTTACGAGTACCGCGGAGATTGCCCTGCGGTGCCGGAAGAGTCTGTTGCTGATGTTGCAAAGCGCCGCAAAAGCCCCATGTAGTAAGGGTTTGCGTGCGATGTTGTGTCGCATTGCATCTTATGGGGAGTATCACTTATGTGCTATGCTCCGCCGATGCATGATTTAGGTCCTTCCAAGCAGACTTGATTCGCAATCCGCTAAACGGTCAGGCCGTGGCGCGGAAGGTTGAGTAACCCGCTATTTCTCGAGAAACTCGAAGAAAGGTGAGCGTAAATGTCGGAAACGATGAAGCAATTCCAGCTGAACTCCTATCTGTTCGGCGGCAATGCTCCGTATGTCGAAGAGCAATACGAAGCATATCTTGACAACCCTGCGTCCGTTCCGGACCAATGGCGCGAGTACTTTGACGCACTGCAAAACGTGCCGTCATCGAGTGGCTCCGCTGACAGCGATGTCGCTCACGGCCCGATCGTCGAGTCGTTTGCGCAGCGCGCAAAAGCCAATGCATTCGTCCCCAAGGGTGGCGGCGAAGATCTCGCAACGGCTCGCAAGCAGGTCTACGTTCAATCCCTGATCGGCGCATATCGCTTCCTGGGCTCGCAATGGGCCAACCTGGATCCGCTCAAGCGTCGCGAACGCCCGCCTATTCCCGAACTCGAACCTGCGTTCTACGACTTCACCGAAGCCGATATGGACCAGACGTTCAGCGCCACGAACCTGTATTTCGGTTTCGAGCGCGCGACGCTGCGCGAGATCGTCAAGGCACTGCGCGACACGTACTGCGGCACCCTCGGCGCCGAGTACATGTACATCAGCGATCCGGAGCAGAAGCGCTGGTGGAAGGAACGCCTCGAGTCGATCCGCTCGACGCCGAACTTCTCGAACGACAAGAAGAAGCACATCCTGCAGCGCCTCACGGCTGCTGAAGGTCTTGAGCGCTTCCTGCACACCAAGTACGTCGGCCAGAAGCGTTTCTCGCTCGAAGGCGGCGAATCCTTCATCGCTGCGATGGACGAAGTCGTTCGTCACGCTGGCGCGAAGGGCGTGCAGGAAATCGTCATCGGCATGGCCCACCGTGGCCGTCTGAACGTGCTCGTCAATACGCTCGGCAAGATGCCGGCTGACCTGTTCGCTGAATTCGAAGGCAAGCACGTCGACGACCTGCCGGCTGGCGACGTGAAGTACCACAAGGGCTTCTCGTCGGACGTCGCAACCGAAGGCGGCCCGGTTCACCTGTCGCTCGCGTTCAACCCGTCGCACCTTGAAATCGTCAACCCGGTGGTCGAGGGTTCGGCGAAGGCACGTATGGATCGCCGCGGCGATGCAGAAGGCCTGCAGGTGCTGCCGGTGCAGATCCACGGCGACGCGGCCTTCGCAGGCCAGGGCGTCGTGATGGAAACGCTGAACCTCGCGCAAACGCGTGGTTACGGCACGCACGGCACGCTGCACATCGTCATCAACAACCAGATCGGCTTCACGACGTCGGATCCGCGCGATGCGCGCTCGACGCTGTACTGCACCGACGTGGTCAAGATGATCGAAGCGCCGGTGCTGCACGTGAACGGCGACGATCCTGAAGCGGTCGTGCTGGCGATCCAGCTCGCGGTCGACTTCCGCACGCAGTTCCACAAGGATGTCGTCGTCGACATCATCTGCTTCCGCAAGCTCGGCCACAACGAGCAGGACACCCCGGCGGTCACGCAGCCGCTGATGTACAAGACGATCGCGAAGCACCCGGGCACCCGTGCGCTTTACGCAGAAAAGCTCGTGCAGCAGGGCGTCATCACGGCGGAAGACGGCGACAACTACGTCAAGGCGTACCGCGCCGCGATGGACGAAGGCCACCACACGGTCGACCCGGTGCTCTCGAACTACAAGAGCAAGTACGCGGTGGACTGGGTGCCGTTCCTGAACCGCAAGTGGACCGACGCTGCCGACACCGCAGTGCCGCTCGCGGAACTCAAGCGCCTCGCAGAACGCATCACGACGATCCCCGAGAACTTCAAGGTTCACCCGCTGGTCGAGCGCGTCGTCAACGACCGCCGTGCGATGGGCAAGGGCGAAGCGAAGCTCGACTGGGGTATGGGCGAGCATCTCGCGTACGCATCGCTGGTCGCATCGGGCTACTCGGTTCGTCTGACGGGCCAGGACTCGGGCCGCGGCACGTTCACCCACCGCCACGCTGTTCTGCACGACCAGAACCGCGAGCGCTGGAACGACGGCACCTACATTCCGCTGCAAAACATCGGCGAAAACCAGGCGCAGTTCACGGTGATCGACTCGGTGCTGTCGGAAGAAGCAGTGCTGGGCTTCGAATACGGCTACTCGACGGCTGAGCCGAACACGCTCGTCGCGTGGGAAGGCCAGTTCGGCGACTTCGTCAACGGTGCGCAGGTCGTGATCGACCAGTTCATCTCGTCGGGCGAAGTGAAGTGGGGCCGCGTTTCGGGTCTCACGATGCTGCTGCCGCACGGCTACGAAGGCCAGGGTCCGGAGCACTCGTCGGCACGTATCGAGCGTTTCCTGCAGCTGTGCGCCGAGCACAACATGCAGGTCGTTCAGCCGACCACGCCGGCCCAGATCTTCCACGTGCTGCGCCGCCAGATGATCCGTCTGTTCCGCAAGCCGCTGATCATCTTCACGCCGAAGTCGCTGCTGCGTCACAAGGAAGCCGTGTCGGATCTGTCCGAACTCGCGAAGGGCTCGTTCCAGCCGGTCATCGGCGAAGTGGACGAAACCATCGACGCGAAGAAGGTCAAGCGCGTGGTCGCCTGTTCGGGCCGCGTGTACTTCGACCTCGTCGCGCATCGCCGCGAAGCGAAGGCAAACGACGTCGCGATCATCCGTATCGAACAGCTCTATCCGTTCGCTCACAAGCAGTTCGAAGCAGAGCTGAAGAAGTACGACAACGCGACCGAAGTGGTCTGGGTGCAGGACGAGCCGCAGAATCAAGGCCCGTGGTTCTACATCGAGCACCACCTGAAGGAAGGCATGAAGGAAGGCATGAAGCTGGCATACAGCGGTCGTCCTGCTTCGGCCTCGCCGGCTGTTGGCTACTACGCGAAGCACTACGAGCAGCAGAAGGCGCTGATCGAAGGTGCGTTCGGCCGCCTGAAGGGCGCGCAGGTCGCGAAGTAAGCACATTGAGCTAATCGAACCGGGAAAGCGTGCGAACGTACAGCGCGCTTTCCCGCGCTCACGTGCGCGACCCGGTTCGTACCCAGATACGTATTCAGGAACATCAAATGGCTATTGTTGAAGTCAAGGTCCCGCAGTTTTCGGAGTCGGTGTCGGAAGGCACGATGCTGCAGTGGAAGAAGAAGCCGGGCGAAGCGATCGCTCAGGACGAAGTCGTCATCGAGATCGAAACCGACAAGGTCGTGCTCGAAGTCCCCGCACCGGCAGCCGGCGTGCTGGCTGAAATCCTGATCGGCGACGGCGCAACCGTCACGAGCGACCAGGTCATCGCGAAGATCGACACGGAAGCCAAGGCTGGCGCCGCTGCAGCTCCCGCAGCCGCTGCCGCTCCGGCCGCAGCGCCCGCCGCTGCACCGGCAGCTGCTCCGGCCGCTGCTGCTGCATCGACGTCGAGCAGCAACATCGCATCGCCGGCAGCGACCAAGCTGATGGCAGAGAAGGGTCTGGCAGGCGGCGACGTCGCCGGCACGGGCCGCGACGGCCGCATCACCAAGCAGGACGTGCTCGGCGCAGGCGCACCGAAGGCGGCTCCCGCAGCGGCACCGGCTGCTCGCCCGGCTGCTGGCAAGCCCGCGCTGCCGCAAGTCAACGCACCGGCATCGGCTGCGAACTGGCTCAACGACCGTCCGGAACAGCGCGTGCCGATGTCGCGTCTGCGTGCGCGTATCGCCGAGCGTCTGCTTGAGTCGCAGCAAACCAACGCCATCCTCACGACGTTCAACGAAGTGAACATGGCGCCGGTCATGGACCTGCGTAACAAGTACAAGGACAAGTTCGAGAAGGAACATGGCGTGAAGCTCGGCTTCATGTCGTTCTTCGTGAAGGCGGCTGTTCACGCGCTGAAGAAGTTCCCGCTCGTCAACGCGTCGATCGACGGCAACGACATCGTCTACCACGGCTACTTCGACATCGGTATCGCTGTCGGCTCGCCGCGCGGCCTGGTGGTGCCCATCCTGCGCAACGCAGACCAGATGAGCCTCGCCGACATCGAGAAGAAGATCGCCGAATTCGGCCAGAAGGCCAAGGACGGCAAGCTGTCGATCGAAGAAATGACGGGCGGTACGTTCTCGATCTCGAACGGCGGCGTGTTCGGCTCGATGCTGTCGACCCCGATCATCAACCCGCCGCAGTCGGCGATCCTGGGCGTGCACGCGACCAAGGAACGCGCAGTGGTGGAGAACGGCCAGATCGTGATTCGCCCGATGAACTACCTCGCGATGTCGTACGACCACCGCATCATCGACGGCCGCGAAGCCGTCCTGTCGCTGGTCGCAATGAAGGACGCGCTGGAAGATCCGGCTCGCCTGCTGCTCGACCTGTAATTCGCGATGTAGCGCGAGTGGGGCTCACGTCCCGCTCGCGCGTCCAGTCTCACACTGAGCGACGCGCGCGCAGCTTCCGGAAGCCGGAGCCCGCGCGCCGCGCTCACGTATCGAAAGGATGACCATGTCCAAAGAATTTGACGTCGTCGTGATCGGCGCAGGCCCCGGCGGCTATATCGCGGCGATCCGCGCGGCTCAGCTCGGCAAGTCGGTTGCCTGTATCGAAAAGTGGAAGAACCCGGCCGGCACGCTGAAGCTCGGCGGCACCTGCCTGAACGTCGGCTGCATCCCGTCGAAGGCGCTGCTCGCTTCGTCGGAAGAGTTCGAGAACGCCCAGCACCACCTGGTCGACCACGGCATCAGCGTGGGCGACGTGAGCATCGACGTGTCGAAGATGCTCGGCCGCAAGGAAGCCATCGTCGAGAAGATGACGAAGGGCATCGAATTCCTGTTCCGCAAGAACAAGATCACGTGGCTCAAGGGCCACGGCAAGTTCACCGGCAAGAACGACGCTGGCGTGCAGATCGAAGTCTCGGGCGAAGGCGAAACCGAAGTCGTGACGGCGAAGAACGTCATCATCGCCACGGGTTCGAAGGCTCGCCATCTGCCGGGCATGCCGGTCGACAACAAGATCATCGCCGACAACGAAGGCGCGCTCTCGTTCGACTCGGTGCCGAAGAAGCTGGCCGTGATCGGCGCAGGCGTGATCGGCCTGGAACTGGGTTCGGTGTGGCGCCGTCTGGGCGCGGAAGTGACCGTGCTCGAAGCGCTGCCGGAATTCCTCGGCGCCGCTGACCAGGCGCTCTCGAAGGAAGCTGCGAAGCTCTTCAAGAAGCAGGGTCTGGACATTCACGTCGGCGTGAAGGTGGGCGAAGTCAAGGCCACCGACAAGAACGTCACGATCAACTACACGGACAAGGACGGCAACGCGCAGGTGCTCGAAGCCGACCGCCTGATCGTGTCGGTTGGCCGCGTGCCGAACACCGATAACCTCGGTCTCGAAGCCATCGGCCTGAAGACCAACGAGCGTGGCTTCATCGACATCGACGACCACTGCGCAACGGCAGTGCCGAACGTGTACGCGATCGGCGACGTGGTGCGTGGCCCGATGCTCGCGCACAAGGCCGAAGACGAAGGCGTGCTGGTTGCCGAAATCATCGACGGCCAGAAGCCGCACATCGACTACAACTGCATTCCGTGGGTGATCTACACCGAACCGGAAATCGCATGGGTCGGCAAGACGGAACAGCAGCTCAAGGCCGAAGGCCGCGAGATCAAGACGGGCCAGTTCCCGTTCATGGCCAACGGCCGCGCGCTGGGCATCAACAAGGCCGATGGCTTTGTGAAGATGATCGCCGACGCGAAGACCGACGAGCTGCTCGGCGTGCACATCATCTCGGCGAACGCATCGGATCTGATCGCGGAAGCCGTGGTGGCGATGGAATTCAAGGCTGCCGCCGAAGACCTCGGCCGCATCTGCCATCCGCACCCGTCGCTGTCCGAAGTCATGCGCGAAGCGGCACTCGCTACCGACAAGCGCGCGCTCAATATGTAATGCATGAGGGCAGGGCGGCGGTGCAGTGAAGGCCGCGCCCGGCCTGACATACCTTGCGGTAGTTGCATCACGTACAGAGGCGGACGGGTTCGAAACCCGCTCCGCCTTTACTCATTTGTGGCCCACGAAATGAACGTCACCGAATACTACGAATCAGAACTGCAGAAACGGGGATACAAGCCGGATGCGGCGCAACGCGTCGCCATCGATCGACTGCAGCGCTGCTATGACGAGTGGGTCGAGTACAAATCGCGTCGCTCGAACGCGTTCTGGAAGCTGATCAATCGCCCCGACCTGCCGCGTGGCGTGTACATGTGGGGGGGCGTCGGGCGCGGCAAGAGCTTCCTGATGGACAGCTTCTATGCGGTCGTGCCGGTGCAGCGCAAGACGCGTCTGCATTTCCACGAATTCATGCGCGAAGTGCATCGCGAACTCGAAGAACTGAAGGGCCAGGCCGATCCGCTCGACGAACTCGCGCGTCGCATCGCCAAACGCTATCGCCTGATCTGTTTCGACGAATTCCACGTCTCCGATATCGCGGACGCGATGATTCTGTATCGCCTGCTTGACCGCCTGTTCTCCAACGGCGTGCAGTTCGTGATGACCTCCAACTACGATCCCGATCTGCTCTATCCGGACGGCCTGCATCGCGACCGCATGTTGCCCGCGATCGCGCTCATCAAGGAAAAGCTCGATGTCCTGAACGTCGATGCCGGAGTCGACTATCGCCAGCGCACGCTCGCGCAGGTCGAGGTCTATCACACGCCGCTGGGCGCGGCGGCGGACAAGGCGCTGCGCCACTCGTTCGCGGAGCTGGCCGCGGTGCCCGACGAAAGCCCGCTGCTGCGCATCGAAAAGCGCGAGCTCAAGGCATTGCGCAAGGCTGACGGGGTGGTGTGGTTCGACTTCGCCACGCTGTGCGGCGGCCCGCGCTCGCAGAACGACTACCTCGAACTGGCGAGCCGCTTCCATGCGGTGATTCTGTCGGACGTGCCACAGATGACGCCGCGCATGGCCTCCGAGGCGCGCCGCTTCACCTGGCTCATCGACGTGTTCTACGACCACAAGGTCAAGCTGCTGATGTCGGCGGCGGTGCCGCCCGAGGATCTCTATCCTGAAGGGCCGATGGCCAACGAATTCACGCGCACGGTCTCGCGTATCGTCGAAATGCAATCGAAAGAGTACCTGGAAACGCCGCGTCGTATCGTCGACACGACGCTGACCTGAGTCGTTCGGAGCGGGGGCGCAATGTCCCCGTCATCGCGAAATAGACGTCGAATCGTTTTTTCAAGATTCGGACTCGTCTGATATGGGCCGCCGGGTCAAGTCGATATCTTTTGTCAGGATCGTTTCCGACAAAGGAGTAGACCATGACCCCCCATCGCGATATTACCGAGGAAGAATGGCAGCGCGTCATGCCGCTGCTGCCCGAGTTGCGTCCGCGCTCGGAAATGCGCGGGCGTCCGCTTGCCAATACCCGCTCGGTGCTCAACGGCGTCCTGTGGGTCATGTATAGCGGCGCCACCTGGTCGGCCATGCCGCGCCGCTATCCCTCGTATCAAACCTGTCATCGGCGCTTCAAGGCGTGGCACGATGACGGCGTGCTCAAGCGCGTGATGGCCGAGCTGTTCGGCGAAGAGGGCGTCGTGCTGTGCGACACGATCGAGGCCCGTATGCGCAAGCATCTGAGCCGCGCGGAAAAAGCCGCCGCGCGCGTGCAGGAAGGCCTGCAGGCCGCGCCGCGTAATTCGCCGTTCAGTCCTGCCGTGGCGCAAGGCGTGTCGCCTTCGCTGGGTTATCGATCGGTGTATCGGCATACGGCGTGAATACGGCATGACCACGCTATAACGTCGCGCACCAATAAGCAAAGAGGCCGCCTTGCAACAAGGCGGCCTCTTTGCTTTCGGGGTGTTAAATCGTTGTCCGAATCATTATTGCTGGCGCACCCAGGTCTGCGAGCGCCCCAGCAGCGAGATGCCCATATAACCGCGCACGACCAGCTTCTGGCCGCCGTCTTCGGTGTGCATCTTGCAGCGATAGATCTTGCCGTTTTCCGGATCGAGGATGTTGCCGTCGTCCCATTCGTTGCCGGTCTTCTTCATGCCGTCGATGATCGTCATGCCAAGGATCAACTGATCCTTGCGCGAATCCGTGCAGGCGGTGCAACGGCGATCGGGCTGGTCGTTCGCACCCAGCCCCTTGATGACCTTGCCGGAGAGCGCGCCGCTGCCGTCGTCGCTGATCTGCACGAGCGCCTTCGGCTGGCCCGTGTGATCGTCGATGGTCTGCCACACGCCCACGGGCGAATTCGTTTGCGCGTGCGCGGCCACGACCGCGCCGAGCAGTGCGCCCGCGAGCGCGATTTGACGTGCCGCGCGCTTGAATGTCGGGTTGAATGCTTTCATCTGTCTTCCTCCACTGATGTTTATCTATGTGTGATGAACCGCTTCGCGCCGTGCCTTCCAGCTACTGCTGCGCACGACGGTCAGGGCAGGATACGCGAAAGCGCCGCGCGCGTTTGCGAGGAGAAACTCTAGTCGGCGGGCACGGCCGCGCACCGCACGGCGCGTGCCCGCTTGTCAAAGCGCTCGCTTGAATAGCGCGATCAATTGAGCTGATAGGAGAACGTCGCATTGAAGCGCGGACTGCGCGACGGGCTCTCGACGGGCGCATCGGCAAGCGCCTTCGCCACCGAAAGATCGACGCTGTAATAGCGCCCGTCGCTCAGCCGGAAACCAATCGACGCCGACGACAGCCGCGAAGGCGAGGGCGTGCCCGCATGCAGATAGACGCGCGCCATATCGAACGACACATAGGGCGTGAACGTCTGCAGCCACACCTGGCCGATCTTGAACGGGCGGTTGAGTTCGAGCGAATACGCCCAGCCCGAATCGCCCGATGCTTCGCCCGGCTGATAGCCCGCCGCGAAGCGCTGCGCGCCGAACGAAATCTGCTCGGAGGTCGGCAGCGAAACCGGGCTGTACTGTCCGATCACCGCCACCGTGGTGCCGAAACCCATCGGCCATTCGTTGCTCTGCGAGAAGGACGCGTTGGTGCGCACGAAATTCAGCGACGCCGGATTTTGCAGCGTGAGGCCTGCAATATTGGTATCGGCCGACTTCGACGCGCCAAGAATGTTGAATGCCTTCGCCACCGCGATGCTCGCCTTGCGCACCTGGCCGGTCTGCACGTCGGTGTAATCGGCCTGCAACTGGATCACGCGCACCTGCGACTTCAACCCGTATTGCAGGCCGTTGATGGTGTTGTGATAGCGGTCTTCGTCGTGCGTCGCGTAGGCGCTCACGGTGCCCACCACGCTGCGCGTATTGCTCAACAGCAGCGGATACGACAGCGCGCCGGTGATCTTGTCGCTGATGACGGTGCGCTCGACGTAGTTCGGCAGGCCGGGGTTGTCGGTCGGGTTGCCGCGATAGTGCGAGGCATCGACCTTCGCCATCAGGCCGTCGCTCGCAATCGGCACCGATGCGTGCGCGGCCAGATACGTGACGTTGTCGCGCCCCTTGGGCAGCAGCGCGGACACGCTCAGTTGCTCGCCGAACGGTGTCAGGCCGTTTTCGGTGAGCGTGAGCAGGCCCTGCACGCCGGGATGATTGAAGTCGATCCCGGTGCTGATGTCATAAGGCTTTTGCGTGGCGTCGAGTTCGAGCGTGGTCGCGCCGTCCGTGTTCGTGGGCGGCGGCACATTGGCCTTCACCTTGAGCCCCGGCAGCAAGCCCAGCACGTTGATATAGCGCTGGAACGTGGCGGTGCGCAGCGGCCGGTCTTCGACGATATGCGCGGCGATCGCACGCATCTTGTCTTCGAGCTTGCCGGGCTTGCCCGTCACCTTCACGTCGCCCACATAGCCTTCAACGACGGTGATGCGCACCACGCCGCCCGCGAAATCCTGCGCGGGAACGAACGCGAACGAGAGCGCATAGCCGCGCTCCTGATAGAGCTTCGTCACGTCGTTGGCCGTCTCGATGAGCTGGCCAATCGTGATGTCGTGGTTCGCCAGCGGCGCGAATCGCTTCACGACCTCGTCGAACGGAATCGATTTCACGCCCTCGACCTTGAAACTGGTCGGCGTGATATGCGTTGCGAGTAACTGCTGCAACTGCGGCGTCTGCTGTTGCACCTGCACCGTGACGTTCGGCGCTTTCTGCGGTGCGTTGACCTGAGGCAGTGCGTCGAGCGGGTTCCCTGCTACTGGATTACCGCCCGACGCCGGCCTTTGTTGTGCTACTGCCACCCCCGTCAAGCCGCTGCCCGCCATCACCCCCAACGCGGCGAGCACGGCCCATTCTGCGACTGCGCCTTTCATCGGACTACCCTCGGACTTGTCGGACGGCGCGCAGCGGTTCCCTGAAACCTCCGTTGCGCGCCGCCTCTTTCTGTCGCCTTTGCGGCGATCTGTGGCTCCCTGATTGCCTGTGTTTATTGTTCCTGCGGACTACGTACTACCTGTCCCTGTCCTGTCCGGGCCAGTCGTGGCGCGGTGTCTCTCTCCAGACCCCCGCGCCACGCAGCGCCCATGTTGCCCGATGATTGTTGCGCGCGCTACGGCAGCTTATGAAGCAAGCCGCTCAGTAGTCCCCCCGATGTACTCGTGCTGCCAGAACTGCTTGAAGACGTGCTGCCCGCGGTCGCGCCAAGCGCCCCCGTGACCGTGCCGACGATCACCGTGACCGGCTGCAGCAGCGAGCCCGTGCCGCTGGCCGTCGTGCTCGTTCCCGAGGTGCCGCCCGTCGCCGACGTCGCGGTGCCTGCCGCCGAAGTCGCCGTCGAGACCACGCCCGCGAGCAGCGTGCCGACCACCGGCACGCCCGACAGGCCGCTCGTGATCGCGCTCGTGCCGCCGGTGGTGCCGGTCAGGCCCGTGAGGGTGCCCAGCGGCGAGCTGCCCAGGCCGAGGCTCGCAACCACCGCGTTGAGCGGGCCGAGCGGGCCATTGGCGGCTGCGCCGGTCGGCGGGCCGCTGGCGACCAGCGCCGTGCTGCCGCCGACGAGGCTCGTGATCAGGCCGGGAATCGGCGCTGCGCCGTTCGCACCGTTCGGATTCACGAGGCCGCCTGCATTGGTGACGGTGTTGCCGAGCGCGCTGACCAGCGTGCCGACGTCCGCGCCGACTGGCGAGAGCGGCCCGAGTGCACCGCCCGCCGTCGATCCACCCGCCGTCGACGAGACTTTCGAGCCCGCCGTTTGCAGCGCGCCGCCCACTTGCGCGAGCAGACCCGAAACCGGCGTGCCGAGGCCTGTCGAGGTGCCGACTTGCTGCGTGACGAGGCCGGCCGTGGTGACGATCGGCGTGATCGCCGTGCTGAGCGGCTGCGTGATCTGCTGCACCGGCGCCGACGACAGCGCATTGCCGAGCATCTGGCCCGTGGCGTTGACGGTGTTGGCCGTCGTGTCGAGCGCCGAGGCGAGCGGCGTCGTGACCGGCGACAGCGGCGACAGCGGGCCGCTGCCGAGGCCGTTGACCGTGGTGGCGACGCCCTGGACTACGCCGCTCGTCGCGCTGACGACATTGCCGAGACCTGCGACGGTCGTGCCGACCGGGTTAGCCGTCGAGCCGGTCTGGCCGAGGCCGTTCGAGACTGCATCGGCGAGTGCGCCCGCAACGGTTCCGGTGCTCGACACCGTCTGGCCGAGGCCCGAAGTGACCTGCGAGCTGACGCCGCCGGGCAGGGTGGTGGAGCCGATCGCGTTGCCCAGGTCGCTGGTGGTCTTGGCGACCGTCGAGACGACGCCGGACGTGCCCGTCGAGCCGCTGGTGCTGCCGCCCGACGTCGATCCGCCCGTGGTCGAGCCGCTGGTGCCGGTGCC
The DNA here is from genome assembly GCF_000685015.1 of Paraburkholderia bannensis NBRC 103871. Classification (GTDB taxonomy): domain Bacteria; phylum Pseudomonadota; class Gammaproteobacteria; order Burkholderiales; family Burkholderiaceae; genus Paraburkholderia; species Paraburkholderia bannensis. The sequence goes on from NZ_BAYA01000014.1 coordinate 92,364, forward strand.
GCCGCTCGTCGAGCCGGTCGTGCTGGTGCCGGTGCCGCTGCTGCCGTCCGAACCCGTCGAAGCCGAGGGCGGCGTGTAGCTGCTGCCACCGCAGGCGGCGACGCTGCACGCCACGGCTGCGGCAAGCGCGCTCAGGCGCAGGGTGCGTACGAGCGTGGCGCTCGCGCTGGTTGCGTTGGTCGATTCGCTGGCGCGTTGCGCCGATTTAAGCTTGTTTTGAAGCGTGTAGATGCGGCTGGACATGACGCTGTCTCCTGATCGAATGGGGACGCTTGAACGGTGTAGTGGGCCGATTAGTGGGTCGACTAGTGAGCCGGTTGCCGGGATTACTTCTTGGCGCCGAGCAGGCCGCCTACGAGCGAAGTGAGGCCGGCGAGCGGGCCAGTCGTGCCGCTGCCCGAGGTGCCGCCCGTCAAGGAACTGAGCGAAAGCGCCGGCGTCGTGCTCGTGCTGCTCGATGAGCTGGACGTGCTGGTGGACTTCGCGCCTGCTGCGATACCTGCGCCAGCGACGATCGAGCCGCCTGCCGTGCCGACGCTGTTGACCGTGCTCGTGACCGCGCCGACGACGCCGCTCACGAGGCCCGTGACCGGAGCGAGCGCGCCGGTGCTGCCGCCGGTTGCCGAGGTCAGCGCGCTGGTTGCCGTCGTCAGTGCGCCCGTCACCGGTGCGAGCGGGTTGCTGCCGCCCGACGTCGCTGCCACGCCGACGCCTGCGCCGATGCCGATTGCCGCGCCGCCAGTCGAAGCGCCCGTCAGGCCACCCGTGAGGCTGCCCAGCAGGCCCGTGACCGGATTCGTGCCGCTGCCCGAGGTGCTGCCCGTCAGCAGGTTGCCGGCGGTGGCGACCGTCTTGCCCGTATCGGCGACGAGGTTGCCTACGCCGGTCGTGACGGGGTTCGAGCCGCCCGATTGCGCGACGAGCGCGCCGCCTTTTTGCAGGCCGCCGCCGAGCGTCTGCAGCAGACCTGCGACTGGCGCGCCCAGACCCGTTGCCGTGCCGACCGTTTGCGTGGTGTTGGCGACCACCGAAGTGATCGGCGTGATGGCCGAGCTGAGCGTCTGCGTGACCTGTTGCACCGGGCCGGTCGAAAGCGCGGTGGTGAGCGTGCTGCCGGCGTTCGTGACGGCGGTGCCGAGCGTGCTGACGGCCGTGCCCAGCGGCGTGGTGACGGCGGCAAGCGGAGCGAGCGGGCCGCTGCCGAGGCTCGTGACGAGCGCCCCCGTGCTGCTGACCGCCTTGCCCGCGTCGGCCACGACGCCGCCCGTGCTGGAGAGCGTGGTGCCGACCGGGTCGCTCGTTGCGCCGAGCTGGCCAAGACCGTTTGCGAGACCGCTGCCGAGCGTCGAGACGGCGTTGCCGACGTTCTGCACGATGCCGCCCGCGGCTTGCGTCGTTTGCGAACTTACGCCGGGCACCGATTGCGAAGCGATCGTGCTGCCCAGACCCGATACCGTCGAACCCACATCGCCGACGACCGTGCTGGACGTGTGCACGACCTGGCCGACTGCATTCGCGGCGGTGGCCGAACCGCTGCCGCTGCCACTGCCGCTACCACTGCCGCTGCCGTTCCCGCTGCCGCCGCTGCCGTTGTCGCCGGTGGTCGAGCCGCTGCCGCTGCCACTCGTGTTGCCGCTGCCGTCGCCGCTGCCCGTACCGGTGCCGCTGGTGCTGCCGCTGCCGTTGTCGGCGGTGGTGGTGCCGGAGCCCGTGCCGCTGTCGCTCGTGGTCGTGCTGCCGCTGGTGCTGCCGCTCGAACCGCTTGAGCCGCTGCCGTCGCCGCTCGTGCCGCCGCTCGTTTGCAGCGCGCCGCCACTGCCGGTGCCGCTGCTGAGCGATCCCGAACCGCCGCAGGCGGTCAGGGAAAGCAGCGTCGCGATGGTGGCCGCAATGGCCGTGAGGCGTACCGCCTGCGCGATGTTGTGGTTGTTCATGGTGTGCCCTCGTCTCGTATGGTGTGTGTGTTGTCTATGTGTTGTGTGCTCGGTTTGTCAGACCTGCGCCACCTACACTGCAACAGCTGTGCCAATTCGAAATCGCACACGAAAAACAACAGTTTTAAAGCGTGGAGGGTTTCGTCTAATCAAGGCGCGACAAGCCTTTGCCCGATCGTTTCGTCGAACGAATAAGACGATATAAAACGTGGGGTGACAGCGTGACGTGCGTTACGTCACGTAACGTGGCGCGCGTGGTGTTACGAACGCAGGGGGTAACGATGCGAGTGCTTATGCGAAATGGGAAATTGCATACGCATCGAATTGCCGCGAAACGCGCGGTGCTGCGTGCTCACGCGTTTTTATGCGTGAAAACGTTTGAGGTGGAAATGGTTTGCGACTCCTGAATAGTTTGGGTAATGGTTTATCCGGAGTCAGAGTTAAAACGCATATGCCGATAATGATGTTACGTCCCGTCCGTTGCGTAACGAACGATTGCGTAACGAATTCGGTTACGCTATAAAAAACGCACTGGGCACAAAACAACACAAAACAGAGCTGCACGTTGGCAAGTCCGAGGGGAATGCTTACGATTCGGCCATCGTTGTTGGCGGACTGTCATGAGTCCGTGGACCGGATGTGTCGACGCAATCCAAGCGGCATACGCAGGCGTCGATGCAGAACAGCGTGAGAGCGCTATAAAAGAGAGAGGGCCGAAAATGAACAAGCTGTTGAAGCATTTCTTGAAGTCGGAAGACGGGGTCACTGCGCTGGAATATGGGCTCATCGCCGGGCTCATTGCCGTTGTCATCGCCGTGAGTGTGGGCAAGCTCGGAACCCAGCTTGACCAGGTCTTTACGTACATCACGTCGCAGATCTCGTCGGCGTAACGCTGGCAGGACGAATGACGCGCGGCGCGATCGCAGTTGGCGATCACGCCAATTCATTCAGTTAAACGTAGCAGTTGCGCTTCACGTGCGCCGTTGATCCGGCACGCGTGGTGTGGCTGCACGTCTATCCGCGATGACCTCATTGATCTTCAGCCTCGCGTTTGTCGCGTGGGCGGTGACCGTTGCCGTCTGCGACTGCCGCGCACGTCGCGTGCCAAACAAGCTGGTCGGCGCCGGTCTGTGCGTCGCGCTCGCGGCATCGTTCATGCACGCGGGGCCCGCCCATCTCAGCCTGTTCTCCTCGCTTGCCGCGGCGGCGGTGGGGCTGGCCGCACTCATGCCTTTCTTCGTGCTCGGCATGATGGGCGCGGGCGACGTGAAGGTCTTCGCGGTGCTCGGCGCGTGGTGTGGAATGCAGCCGCTGCTCGATCTGTGGATTGTCGCGAGCATCGCCGCGCTCGCTCATGCACTCGTCAGGCTGATCGTACTGCGCATGCGATCGCAAGTATTTGTAGGACGCCAAACTAATGATGTGGCGCCGGGAGGGTGGCGCGGAACGCCTTTCGCCGCCTGCCTCATGGCGCCCGCACTCGGATGGCTTGCGTTCCAGGCGATGACCGGAGGCCTGCGATGAAGACGCATGCGTCCAATCGTCTGGTGCGCAAGGGAAGCGGCGCGCGTCGCGACCGTCAGCGCGGCGTGGCCGCCATCGAGTTCGCGCTTGCGTTCCCGCTTTTCTTCGCGATTCTCTACGGGATCGTGATGTACAGCATGATGTTTCTCGTGCAGCACAGCTTGACTTCAGCCGCCGCTGAAGGCGCACGTGCGGCGCTGGTCTACCAGAACGCGACGACCGTCTCGGGGGCGCTTACCAGCCGCGGCACGGCGGCTTGCGCGCGCGCGCTTGCGGTCGTGAGCTGGCTCACGCAGCCGCCGACATGCAACCAGACTGTCAGCACCGCGCCGGCTGGATGCTCCGACAACGCCGCCATGGACTGCGTGCAGATCACGCTGTCTTACGGATGGAAGGCGAACCCGCTCGTGCCGCCCTTGCCATTGATGAACCTGCTTGCGCCGACCTGGCTAACCGGTCAGGCCACGGTGCAGATCGATCCGGTGAACATCCTGTGATGACTGCGCCCAACATCGCCGCCCATTTACTGCTTCGCTCGCCGCGCGCGTCGCGTGGCGTGCATCCTGTACGCATCCGGAATCATCGTTGATGGCCAACCTGACAAAAATTGCCGCAGGACTCCTGATTGCCGCCGCGCTCGTGCTCGGCCTGTTCGCGGTCATGCTCGCGCGCCGCGCGCCGGCGCCGCAACCGGCCGTGCAGCCGGTAAGCAGCACGCAAGCGCTCACGCCGGTCGTCGTGGCGACGCGCACGCTGCCCGCCGGCCAGCCGATTCCCGCAGACGCGCTGAGGGTGCAGCCGCTGCCGATCCATCCGATTGGTTCCGTGAACGACAGCGCGCTGGTGGCAGGCCGCGTGCCGCTCGCCGATATCGCCGCCGATACGCCGGTGCTCGACCAGCAGCTCTCGTCCAGCCTCGCGGCGAGTCTGGCGCCGGGTGAGCGCGCCGTGGCCGTTCGCGTCGATGAGACCAACGCGGTGGGCAACCACCTGCACGCGGGCAACTATGTGGACGTGTTTTTCACGCTGCGCCGCGATGGCAATGGCGCAGGCGCAGGAACGGGGGAGGTGGGGCGCACCCAGGCGCGTCTGCTGATTTCGAAGGCGCGTGTACTCGTATTCGGCGCGCAGGCCGACGATGGTGCGGCGGGCTCACAGCGCACGACGAACTTCGGCACGCAAAACGCGGTGCCGCGCACCGCGGTGCTGGCCGTGCCCGTCACCCAGGTTGACCGGCTTTCGCTCGCGCAAAGCCAGGGACAGCTGATCCTCGCGCTGCGTAATCCGACTGACGACGAGCAGGTCGATCCGGACGCATTTGGCCCGCAGCCCGGTGTTCTCAAGGTGGTGTCGAAGGCGCAACCGGATGGGACGACGCGCGCGGCCGCCGGTATCGCGCTCGACCAACTGGCGGGCGGCAGCAACAGCGGCAGCGCACCGAAGCCGGTCGTGCAGGCCGCACCGCATCCGGTGGGCGCGCCCGCACGCGGTGGACTGGAAGTGATACGGGGTGGGCGAGCCGAGACGGTCGCCTGGTAAGTGAAAAAAGAGCACCGCGCATGACGCGGCTGCCTACGAGAGAAGCAGGAACACGATGACGATAACGAGGAAACTCGCCGTGGCGGTGGCCGCGTCCGCTTGCGCCGGCGGTCTCGCACTTGCCACTTTGCCCGGTTGGGCTGCGCCGCCTGCGCGCGCCGGCGTTGCGCAGGAGCCGCTGCCGTCGAGCTTCGACATCGCGGTGGGCGAACAGCGCACGTTGCCGGTGATGGGCACGCTTACGCGCGTCGCCGTCGGCGATCCGTCGGTGGCCGATGTACTGGTCATTCGCGGCGACCGGCGCGGTGGACTGCTGCTCGTCGGTAAAGGTGCGGGCACAACCAATGTGATGGTGTGGGAGAGCGGCGTGCAGCGGACTTTCACCGTCAACGTGACGACCAATGCGGCGCGCGCGCTGCTGGGCCCCGGCACGCCCGACGTGAAGGTGCTGGGCGGCACCGCGATCATTACCGGCAGCGCCGCGACCATGGAGCAGCATCAGCGCGCCGTCGCGGCGGCCGAGGGCTCGGTGGGCGCAAGCGGCAGGGGCGGCAGCGCCAAGGGGGGCGGCGGTGGCAAGGGCGCCCAGGACGCGGGCGGCGGCGACGCAACGGTGCTCGACAACTCGACGATTGCAACGCGCGCGGTCGTCCAGGTCGATGTACGGGTGGTGGAATTCAGCCGTACCGTGCTCAAGGAAATCGGCTTTAACTTTTTCCGCCAGAACAACGGCTTTTCGTTCGGCTCGTTTACGCCGACGTCGATCACCTCGTCGAGCACCGGTTCGACGGGTTCTTCGGTGACGGCAGGCCTGCCGATCGCGTCGGCGTTCAACCTGGTGTTCTCGTCGGCGTCGCATGGCCTGTTTGCCGACCTGAGCCTGATGGAGACGAACAACCTCGCGCGCGTGCTGGCCGAGCCGACGCTCGTCGCGCTCTCGGGCCAGAGCGCGAGCTTCCTCGCGGGCGGCGAGATTCCAGTGCCGGTGCCCCAGGCGCTTGGCTCGACCTCGATCGAGTACAAGCCCTATGGCATTGGCCTTTCGCTCACGCCGACGGTGCTTTCGCCGCAGCGCATTGCGCTGAAGGTCGCGCCGGAGGCGAGCCAGCTCGACTACTCCAATGCCGTGACGATCAGCGGCGTGTCGGTGCCCGCGATCACGACGCGGCGTACCGAAACGACCGTCGAACTCGGCGATGGCGAAAGCTTCGTGATTGGCGGCCTGATCGATCGCGAGACGGCGTCGAATGTGAACAAGGTGCCGCTGCTGGGCGACCTGCCGGTGATCGGCGCCTTCTTCAAGCAGTTGAGTTACCAGCAGAACGAGAAGGAACTGGTGATCGTGGTCACGCCGCATCTGGTGTCGCCGCTCGCGAAGGACGCGAAGCTGCCGACGACGCCGGGCGAGCTGTCCGAACAGCGCAACGCGCCGGTATGGCGCTCGCTGCTGGGCGGAGCGGCTGCACGTGAGCCGGTGCCGGGATTTTCGCCTTGAAGTAACGCAGGAGATCGCAGCGCAAGCCTGAGTGCCTGCGCCGATCACCACTGATTCACATGGCTTTTGCAGCGCAACCGCGCTCGCAAAGGCTGACGGGAGCCTGTGATGAATGCGAGAGCGCACTTGATGAATCAATCCACCGTGGCGGATTCGTTCGTCTTCGCTTCGGCGAATGACGCACACACGCGCTGGCTGGCGCAGACGCTCTTTCCGGCAGGCAAGGTCGAGTCGGTCGCGCTCGATCCCGCGCTGGTCGCGCAGCGTATTTCCCAGCACATGCCATCGCTGCTGCTGGTGGACTTTTCTCAGGGGCGCGGCGCCATCGCGAGCGCGGTGGCCGCTGCGGCGCACGCTGCCTTTCCCGGCTTGCAGGTGGTCGCGCTCGGCACGCTCAGCGAGCCGGAAAGCGCGCTGTCCGCGCTGCGCGCCGGCGTACGCGATTTCGTCGACGTAGCCGGAGACGGTGAGGATGCCTTAAGAATCGTCAAGCAGGTGCTCGACAACCGCGTCGAGCCCGTGAGCCGCCATGGCCGCCTCACGGTGCTGCTCGGTGCGCGTGCGGGCATGGGCGTGACGACGCTGGCCGCCAGTCTCGGGGCGATGCTCGCGCGCAAGGGCGCACCGACCAATCGCCACGCCGCGCTGCTCGACCTTGGCTTGCCTGCGGGCGACGGCGCGCTGCTGCTCAACGCGGACAACGGCTTCAATTTCGTCGACGCCGTGCGCAACCTGAACCGTTTCGACCAGACCTTCGTGCATACGGCGCTCGCGCGTCACGAAAGCGGTCTTGCGCTCACCACGCTGCCCGCCGATCTCAGCGCGTTCCGCGAAGTGTCGTTTCAGTCGGCGGTGGCGCTGCTCACGCGTCTGCGCGCGTTTTTCGACCAGCAGCTCGTCGACATGGGCGGCTTCAGCAACAGCGAATTCGTCGCCGAAGTTGCGCAAAGCGCCGATCAGGTCTGGCTCGTCTGCGACCAGAGCGTCGCGTCGATCGTCGCGGCGTCGCGTCAGCTCGAAATGCTGCGCGAAGCCGGGGTGGAGAACGATCATCTGCGCCTCGTGCTCAACCAGTACGAAGCGGAAATCGACCTGAGCGCCGCGCAGATCGCCGAGCGCCTGGGCATCGATCTCGCCGGGGCATTGCCCGCGCGCCGCGTGGCGCTGTGCCAGGCCGCCAATCGCGGCCAACTGCTGGTGGACAGCGCGCCGCGCGATCCTTATGTGCGCGCGCTGGAAGCGCTCGCGCAGCAACTCGACGGCATGCGCTCGCGCACGCCCAACAAGCTGGACGCGCTGCGGCGTCCGTTGCGCGGTCTTTTCCCTCACTCATCGAAGCGTTCGTAGACCATGGCGGATAACATCGAGTTTGCCGACGACGCGCCGCTGTTCGCGCATAGCCAGCAGTTCCAGGACATCAAGAACGCGGCGCACGAGCACCTGCTCACGCGGATCGAGGAACTGGGCGCTGAATTTGGCCGCTGGTCGCGTCACGCGATCAACCAGTTCGTCGATCTGGAAATTGACAGTTTCGTGCGGCTGCGCCACATCCCGATCAACGAAAGCGAGGTGCGCGCGATTGCCGAGGCGCTCACCAAGGAGCTCGCGGGCTTCGGGCCGATCGAGGATCTGCTGGGCGACCCGGCCGTCGAAGACATCCTGATCAACGGCTATAACGACGTGTACGTGTCGCGGCACGGCATTCTCGCCAAGATCCCCGTGCGCTTTTCCGACAACGCGCATCTGCTGCGGATCGTACGGCGCATTCTCGCGCCCATTGGCCGGCGTCTGGACGAATCGAATCCGATGGTCGATGCGCGCCTGCCCGACGGCGGCCGTATCAACGTGGTGATCGAACCGCTGTCGCTGGCGGGCCCGATCGTCTCGATCCGCAAGTTCCGCAAAGACCCGCTGCGTCCCGACGATCTGGTCAGCAACGGCACCTTCGGCACCGAGATCGGCGCGCTGTTCGAAGCGGCGGTGCAGGCGCGCTGCAATATCCTGGTGTCGGGCGGCACGAGTTCGGGCAAGACCTCGCTGCTCAACGCGCTGGCCTTCTACATTCCCGATGTCGAGCGCGTCGTGACGATCGAGGACACGGCCGAGCTTTCGCTCAATCACCCGCACGTCGTGCGCCTCGAAACCCGCCCGGGCGGCTTCGACGGCGTGGGCGTGGTGACGATCCGCGACCTGTTGCGCAACACGCTGCGGATGCGCCCCGACCGCATCATCGTGGGCGAAGTGCGCGGCGGCGAAGTGCTCGAAATGCTGCAGGCGATGAACACCGGCCACGATGGCTCGATGGCGACGGTGCACGCGTCGTCGCCGCGCGAATGCCTCTATCGGCTGGAAATGCTCGCGGGCTTCGCGGGTTTTCAGGGCACCGAAAGCAGCCTGCGCCGCCAGATCGCCAACGCAATCGACTTCATCGTGCAGATCGGCCGGCTGTCCAACGGACGCCGCCGGATTCTTTCGGTTACCGAAGTAACGGGCCTCGCCGACAATATCATCGCGACCCAGGAGCTATATCGCTACGAGCCCGCCATGACGCCCGACGGCGAAGAAGTCGACCGCTGGGATTCGCTCGGCATCCATCCGCATTCGCCCAAGCTGGCGCGCTTCCGCCAGGCCGTGTCGGCATCGTCGAATTTTGGCTTCGGCGGCGGGCGTGATGGAGGATTCAATGTCTAGCCTGCTCGTGCTCGCCGCAGGGCTCGCGCTGCTGTGCGCGGGCGGCGGGCTGATGCTCTGGCAGCGTGCGCAGCAGCGCACGTCGCGCGAGCGCGTGTCGCGCTTCGTCGACAGCAGGGTGGCGGCTGCCAGCCAGGGGGCGGCGGGTGCGTCCGTGGGTGCGCTCGGTGCGGGCGGCTTCGGCGGTTCGGCCGGACAAGGTGTCGCGCCGAGGAACGACGCCATGCGCGCGGCGTATGTCGGCGGCAGTGCATCGACGCGCGGCGGGGCGGTCGCGAACGGCGCCGCGGCGAATGCTGCCCCGGCCTCGACCTTGCAGCGCTGGCGCTTGCGGCTGGCGCTCGCGTTCCAGCACACCCTGAGCCGCGCGGGCATCGTCGATGCGCGCAAGCCGCTCGCCTTCATCGGCTTCCTCGCGCTTGCGCTGACGTTGTGGGCCTTCATACTCGCCGGCGCGGCGGCGGCCATCGCGATGCTGGTGGCCGTGGTGGCCAGCGTCGCGTTTGCGCTGTCGTTGCGCATGCAACGGCGTCGCCAGCGGCTCGTGACGCAATTGCCGTCGTTCCTGGATGGCATCGTGCGCCTGATCGTGCTCGGCAACAGCGTGCCCGCCGCGTTCCAGGCAGCGCTGCTGACGACCGAAGCGCCGCTGCGCGAGTGTCTCGATCATGTTTCGCGCATGCTGCGCTCCGGCGTCGAAATCGATCGCGCGCTGCATCAGGTGTCGCAGGTCTATCGCACCAGGGAACTCGAACTGGTGGGCGCGGTGCTGCGCCTTTCCGTGCGCTACGGCGGACGCGCCGACGTGATGCTCGAACGCATGGCGACCTTCATGCGCGATCTCGAACAGGCGCAGCGCGAACTGACGGCGATGTCGGCCGAAACGCGCCTCTCGGCCTGGGTGCTCGCCGTGTTGCCGCTGGGCATTGCCGGCTTTCTCATCGCGACGAACCCGGTGTATTTCGGCTCGATGTGGAACGACGATGGCGGGCGCAAGCTGGTCTACCTGGCGGCGGGCCTGCAGGTGTGCGGCGCGTTCCTGCTGCATCGCCTCACGCGCCTCAAGGGGGTGCTATGAGCCCGGACACGCTCGAAGTGTTCGCACTGCTGCTAGCGGCGCTCGGTGTTGCGCTGCTTGCGGCATTGGCTTGCCAGCGCATCGTGGCGGCGCGCAAGAGTACGCGCACGCTCGAACAGGCCATGGCGCGCACGGTGGCTCAAGCGTCGACAGGTGCAGCGGCAGCGCCGGCGAATGCGGGCCGCTCCACGCAAGTCGGCAACGCCGCGCAGTCCGCCAACGGCAGCGTCGACACGCCTCCCGGCGTACGCAAGCGATCAGGATTGCCAGGCATGATCGACGCGCTCGGCACTCGCGGCGTGCGCTGGCTCGACTCGCCGTTCGGCAAGCTGGTCGTCGCCGATGAAGACCGTCGCCTGATCGAACAATGCGGTTACGTTGATCCGCGCGCGCGCGGCCTGTACTGCATCATTCGGCTCGCCTGCGCATTTATCGTCGCCTGCCTGGGCATGTGGTACGCCTTCGCGCACGACGACAAGCCCGTGCTCTTTGGCGCGATCGGCTTGCTGCTGGGCTTTTTCTTGCCGAAGGTGTTCATTGGGCGACGTGCGCACGCGCGTCTCGAATCGGTCGCCGACGAATTGCCGATGCTCGTCGACCTGCTGCGTCTGCTGCAAGGCGTCGGTCTGTCGCTCGACCAGAGCCTGCAAGTGCTGATCAATGAGTTTCGCCTCGTGCTGCCGGTGCTGGCGGGCGAAATGGAAATCGCGCAGCGTCAGTTCGTGACAGGCCGCACGCGCGAACAGTCGCTGCAGCGGATGGCGTCGACCTATGAAAACGAGGATCTGCGCGCGGTCATCCGCCTGCTCGTGCAGGTCGATAAACACGGTGGGGCGGTGCAGGAACCGCTCAAGCAGTTCGGCGACCGGCTGCGCGATGTGCGTCGCGCCACGCTGCGCGAGCGCATCGGCAAGATGACGGTGCGCATGACTGGCGTGATGGTGGTGACGCTCTTGCCCGCGCTGCTGATCGTCACCGCAGGCCCCGGCATCATCGCCGTCCTGCATTCGCTTTCGCAGATTCATCGTTGAGGCCCAACGTCGGAATGCCATGAATACGGCCGGAATCATCATGAAGAATTTCACTGTTTTGACGCGTCGCGCGCGCGCCGTGGCGGGCTGCGTCGGCGTAGCCGCGTCGCTGGCCGCGTGCGGCACGCCGCAAGGGTATGGCGTCGGCGCGCAGGCGCAGGCCGAGATGCAGATGCGCGCGGCGACCAGCAAGGATTCGACGCCGGACACGCCCAGCATGTACCTCGGGCTGATTTCCCGGATGCAGGCGGAAGGGCTCTATTACGCGTCGCTCGCGCACATCGACGCGTTCGAACGCCAGTACGGCAAGACGCCCGATTCGATCGTGCTGCGCGCAGACGCCTTGCGCGCGACCGGCCAGGCGGGCGCGAGCGCCGCGTGTTACACGCAGCTGCTCGACACGCCGCTGGCGGCGCGGGGTCATCGCGGCCTCGGTTTGCTGGCGGGCGGAGCGGGCGATTTCCGCAAGGCCGCGCAGGAGCTCGATGAAGCGTCGGTGCTCGACCCGACCGACGCGACCACGCTGTCCGATCTCGGCTATGCGCTGCTGCGCGACGGCGACGTGGCGCAGGCGCGCGTGCCGTTGCTCAAGGCGCTCGAACTGGATCCGCATAACGCGAAGATCGTCGCGAACGTGGCGCTGCTGTTCGAGGCGAGCGGCAGCGATGCCGATGCGCAATCGATGATGGCGCAGCAAGGTTTGCCTGCCGCCGCGCGGGCGGCGGTCATGAGCGATGCGCAGAAGGTACGCGATGTGCAGCGTGCGCGCGAAGTCGCGCAGCAGCGCGAAACGATGCAACAGCAGGCGCAGCGCGTCGCGAAGATCGCCGCCATACCGGCGCCGCGCGCGCTGGCGAGTTCGCAGGGTAGCTGGCCGGGCAGCGATGTCCAGCCGCGTCTGGTAGACCGATTCGCGCAATGAAGATGTCCGCGCGTCGGCACGCCCGCGCCATACGGGGAGAGACGATGAAAACAAACCACATTGAGAATACGTTGTTCGCGGCACGACTCGGCAAGGCGATGTTTGCGGCCGCGGCGCTCGCGCTCGCCATGATGCCTGCCGCCCGGGCGCAAAGCGCCAGCGTGCCCGACACCGAAATCGGCCATTCGACCCAGGCATGGCTCGAACTCCAGCGCAGCAACGCCCAGTCCGCGCCCGAGCTGCCGATGCTCGGCGCCGAAGCGGGCTACGCCTGGCAGCGCTACATGAAGTCCTTCGACACGGCCATTCCGGCCAGCTTCGGATCGACGATGCAGTCCGGCGGCGCCCAGGGCGGCGGCAGCGGGTCGGGATCGTCGGGCGGCGGCGCTTACTGAGATGGCCTGGCTTCCTCGCCGTTCTGCTTCCGAAGCGACGGCTGCGCGCAAACGACGGGCATGGCGCTGGGGTGCGTTCCCGCAGGGTCGCGCCCAGCGTCAGCGCGGCTCGTTCGCGGCGGTCGCGGCGATCGGGCTCGTCGCGGCCGTGGCGGCGCTGGGCGTGCTCGACGTGGCGAATCTCTATCTGTCCAAACGCGCCCTGCAGAATGTCGCCGATCTTGCGGCGCTCGCAGCCGTGCAGCAGATGGACGACCAGTGCGTCCAGCCGCTCGCGACCGCACAGGCGAACGCGGCCAGCAATGGCTTCAGTGTCAGCGGCACGACCAACACGCTCGCGGTGCAGTGCGGCCGCTGGGACTCGAACAGCAGCGGCGCGATGAGCTTCGTGACCGCCAGTCCGACGCCGCCGCTCAACGGCGTGCAGGTGACGGTATCGAAAGTCGCGCCGTACTTCTTCGTCGGCCCAAAGCGCACGCTGACGGCGAGCGCGACGGCCAAGGCGTCGGTCATCGGCAGCTTCCAGGTGGGGACGTCGCTCGCGCAGGTGAATCTGCTCAACGGCATGTTGAGCGCGCTGCTGGGCGGCACGTCGGTGAACATCGATGCGGTGTCGTGGCAGGGTTTGGCCAATGCCTACATCAAGGTTTCGGATCTGGCGGCGGTGGCGACCAATGCGGGAACGTACGACGGCCTGCTCGCGTTGCAGACGTCGCTGACGGGGAACTCTACGAGCAACCCTGGGCTTGCGTCCATTCTGGCCAGCGCCTTGACGAAGGATAGTGCGCTGACTGCGGATGTCTCGGCGGCGCAGAACGCGCTCTCGGTGATTGCCGCGCTCGCGCCGCAAGGCTCGCTCAACCAGATCAAGGTTGCGTCGATCGACGGTTCGCAGGCGCTGTTGCAACTGGGCGTCGCCAATGCGCAATACGCCGCCGACGCCACGGTGAACGTGCTTCAAATGCTGATCGTCGGCGCGGAGATCGCGGCGGCGGGTAAGTCGCCGATCTCGGTCAACCTTGACCTGAGCAACATGAGCGGCCTGGGTAGTGTCCTCCCGGTGAGCGCCAGCGTGACCTTGCAGGTGATCTCGCCGCCCACGATGGCGGCGGGCGAGCCGGGCTATGTTGCGGGGACAACGAAGTGGCGGACGATGGCGCAGACCGCGCAGATCCTGCTGGCCGTGAACGCCGGGATCTCGACGCAGAACGTGCCCATCGTCGGCAGCATCATCGGCCTGACGGTGCAGATACCGTTCTATGTCCTCGTGGCGCCGGGGCAGGCCTGGTTGAAGTCCGCGCAATGTGCCGCCACCAAAGCAGCCAGCACCCAGGTGATCGGCGTCCAGACCGGCATCGCCAATGTCTGCATCGGCACGCCGCTCGCCGCGGGTTACACCACCAGTACCGTCAGCGGCTTTCAATGTCCGAACTCGACCTGGTCGGTCGCCAACGTGAGCCTGAACACGGGCTTGCCGCTGGGCACGCTGAACATCGCCTCGGTCACGGCGCAGACCATTGCGGTGCCGGTGGTCAACGCCGCCTCGTCGACGCTCGCCTTCGATGGTTATGGCAACCCGCTCGCTGGCAACTCGGTCAACTCGAACCAGATCGGCGCGGTGCTGAACAACACGCTGCAATCGGCCGTAACGCAGATCGGCCAGTTGACGGCTGGCGGCCTGCAGATCCAGGTGCTTCCCCAGACCGGACTCGGCGCCGTATTGACCCTGCTGGTTCAGACGATTCTCAGTGCGTTGTCGCCGGTGATCATGCCCATCATTACCGGCGTGCTGTCCACGCTCGCTCCGATACTCAGCGGCCTCGACACCGTCTTGATCGGCCCCTTGCTGCAACTGCTCGGCGTCCAGATCGGCGTCGCTACCGTGACCGACTACCCGCTCGCCTGCGGCGTCGCAACACTCGTCAAATAAGAAGATACGATGCGTACCACCAATGCCATCGAGGAACTCGACCTCTACGTCTGGGAAGGCAAAGCCGACATCGTCGAGCGCGTCGCGCGCTGCATGGCGAGCCTCGACGTCGAAGTGATCCGCGCCGACGACACGGCGATCTCGCCGCAGCGCATTGCCGCGCGCGCGTCGATCGCCGTCGTCAGCGTGAGCGTGATCGATACGGGCGCGCTCGCGCTGCGCGACTGGCAGGCCACCCACGGCATGCCCGTGATCTGGGTCGGCGCCGCGCCGCGCGACAACGACCCGGCCTCGTATCCCGCCGAGTACTCGCACATCCTGCCGCTCGACTTCACCTGCGCCGAGTTGCGCGGGCTCGTCTCCAAGCTCGTGATCCAGCTGCGCGCGCACTCCGCGCAGACCGCGGGCGCCGACGTGCTGGTCGCCGAGTCCGACACCATGCGCGCGCTGCTCAAGGAAGTGGACACCTTCGCCGATTGCGAGACCACCGTGCTCGTGCACGGCGAGACTGGCACCGGCAAGGAGCGCATCGCCGAGCTTTTGCATCGCAAGAACAATCGCTACGGCACTGGCCCCTTCGTCGCGGTCAACTGCGGCGCGATTCCGGACGGCCTGTTCGAGTCGCTGTTCTTCGGCCATGCGAAGGGCTCGTTCACGGGCGCGGCGGTCGCGCACAAGGGCTATTTCGAGCAGGCCGACGGCGGCACGCTGTTCCTCGACGAAATCGGCGACCTGCCGCTCTATCAGCAGGTCAAGCTGCTGCGCGTGCTGGAAGACGGCACGGTCACGCGCATTGGTTCGTCCACGCCGCTGAAGGTGGATTTCCGCCTGGTCGCAGCGTCCAACCGCCATCTGCCGCAGTACGTGAAGGAAGGCAACTTCCGCGCCGACCTTTACTACCGGCTTGCGGTGATCGAGCTGAGCGTACCGTCGCTGGAGGAGCGCGGCGCGGTGGACAAGATCGCGCTCTTCAAGGCGTTCGTGTCGACCGTGGTGGGCGAGGAGCGTCTGGAGGCGTTGTCCGAACTGCCTTACTGGCTGGCGGACTCCGTGGCGGCGATGCGCTTTCCCGGCAACGTGCGCGAGCTGCGCAACCTGGCCGAACGGGTGGGGGTGACGGTGCGCCAGATGGGCAGCTGGGACGCCACCCGGCTGCGTCGTTTGCTGGCCGGATCAGGCGGCGCGCAAGCGGTCGCGGCGGAGCCCGCAGCGCCCGTCGTTGACCGCAGCAAATGGGACATGGCCGAACGTGGCCGTTTGCTCTCTGCGCTCGACGCAAACGGTTGGCGTCGCAAAGATACGGCCCAATTCCTCGGAATTAGCCGAAAAGTGTTGTGGGAAAAGATACGGAAGTACCAAATTTTCGACGAGGAACCCGCAACCGGCGAAAGTGAGTAATAATTGTGCCGATTTGTAAAATCGTAAAAATAGAACTGTTCAAAACAGGGACTTCATGGACTACAAGTGGAGAGTTCGACAAGTCGCGTTGGCCGCGCTTTTGTTGATCGGGGGTGTCGAAACCGGTTGCGCTCAACCGCTGCCGGACAGCGCAGCGGCGAACGCAGCGGCACAGGCGGGCACGGTTGCCGCGCAGGATCAGGGCGCAGCCGTGCAGCAGGCTCCGACCGCTGCGGCGGCACAGCCTCTGCCGGGCACACCCACTGCGCTCACGCCGGACGAGGCGCAGCAAAGCGCCGCCGGCAATGTGGCGGAGCTTCAGCAGATGATCCGCGGCTCGGAGCTCAATGAGCTGCGCACGACTTACAACGGCACCTATGGCGCGAGCCTGCTGTTCTACGGCAAGGAAATGACGTACTACGTGGCGCTGTTCCAGAACAAGACGTTCTGGCGCGTCATCAAGACGAGCGATGAAACGCGCGCCGAGCTGATCTACCGCGACTTCGTGCAGAAGACGCTGCAGCTTTCGGACGTCGAGATCCGCCGTACGCGTCTCGATGCGCAGAAGGCATTCACGAACCGCATGATCGCGCTCACGCAGGATCACGCGAACCGTCTGCAAGCCGATCTCCAGGTGGCGCAACAGCAGCAGGCGATTGTCGCGAGCCAGCAGAAGCAGACGCGCGACCAGGCGAATGCCCTGCAGGTCGAGAAGGCCGCGGCGCAGGATCAACTGCGTGCGGTGCAACGCCAGGTGCGCGACCTGCAACGCCAGGTGGAAGGCGGCCTGCCGATTCGCTAACGTTCGCACGGACAAGCAGCAAACCCTGCAAAGGCGGGCGTCGACACGACGCGCCGCCTTTTGTCATTTCTGCTTTGTCTTTTCTGTCGCGAGGCTGGCCGCTGGATCAGCAGTGTGCTCGACGTGACGTGCCTAATGCTTGCCGTGTCGATGATGGCCGTCGTGGCCTTTCTTCGCGTCGGTTTCGCGATCGGACTGCGCGGGTGCGGGAGCCGGCGACGGATCGATGGAAATGGGGTCGCTGGCCGGGAAGGTTTCCTCAAGCGCTTCGTCGAGTGCATCTTCCTGCTGAGGCGGGGGGGACTTCGGCTTGGATGCGCTCATGGCATTCTCCGGATGCGAACAAGGTCGCATTCAGGATAGCGCAAAGGCTAAATCCGTGATGTCAGGCGGAAACAAGGCGGAAACAAGGCGCAAAGAAGGTGCAAACAATGCGCAGGCGATGCGCGCAGGGCGCGCGCATCGTCGTGAACAAACTGCTTAGCTGTTGTTCGAGCCGTCCTGGCCGTTGCCGCCGTTGTTCACGGCGCCATAGAGACGGCGGCGGCGCGTCACGACGACCGGGCCGTCCTGCGACGGGCGCTCGGACGAACCCGGCGCGGACGACGACGAGGGCGCCGACCACGATTCGCGCGGCTCGCGAGGTTCACGGGGTTCGCGCGACTCACGGGGCTCGCGGGGTTCACGCGGGCCGTGGCCGCCATGACCGCCGTGATTGCCATGCGGGCCGCGGCTCGTGTGCTCGCCGTGCGCCGGGCGCGGTGCACGCGGGCCCGGACGCGTGCCGGTGTCGAGCTGGATGGTGGAAATGGCGCGTTTGTAGATGCCTTGCAGGCCAACGGGCGTGCGCAGCATCACCAGGTACTGATCGAACGACTCGATGCATCCGGTCAGGCGAATGCCGTTGACCAGATAGATTTCGACGCGCTTGCGCTCTTTGCGCGCGGCGTTCATGAAGTCGTTTTGCGGGTGCGATTCTGCGGAAGGCATGGACGAATTCTGGCCGGGCGGCTCAATGCCGCAATTCAATTGGAAACGTTTGCTCGCCGGGATTTTACCTTGTGTCGGCGAAGCGCGCGTGCGTGGACAACCTTAACTGTAGAACTATACCGGCTCCGGGCCGGCGCGGCAGTTTGCCGGCAGGAATGCATTGTTACGTCCCCGTGCATAACGCGTGGCGGGCAGCACTGCTTTTCCTGTGCCGGATCGGCGTGCGCGCGCCTGCAGTGCGGGCCTGAGCGATTTCAGAACAATACACGAAAGCAGGGCGCGATCTGTGGCAGTTGGACGCAGATGCGACCGGTACGTTCAACAGCGTAGTGCATGGCGCGCGTGCGTGCGCGACGAATTCCCGTCATTTCATCGGTCTTTCGGGGCGCGTTGCAGGGTTCGCGCCCGGCGCGGCGTGTTGCAGTTTGTTACGTGTTCTTCGCTCCCCTCATTGCGATGGTGCCTGCTTGTGCGAAAGCGAACCGTACGGCGGCGCACGTGCACCGCGCCCACGCAAAAAAATTCACGTCGAAGGCCGTAGCCCGGAATAAGCGAGCGGCTCGCGCCGTTTAACACATGTCGATGCGCGCAAGCGGTGTGTCCCAGACTCGGCTGCATTGGCTGCATCGGCAATTCGCTATCCCAGGCATTCATGCCGATCATGCGTCGGCGTGTGTCTGGTCGGGAGACCATCATGAAGCGTTTTCGCAGTGTGTTTGCGTGTGCCCTTTGTCTGGCGTTGGCCGCGGTGTCCGGCGCAGGCCTCGCCGCGTGTAGCGACATGAATTCGGCCAACGGGGCGTCCAGCAGCTCCGGCGGCTCGTCGAGCGGTGGCTACTGAGCGGCGCGCATCATGTTCGGCCGCCCCTCGCCGGAATTCGAAGCGCAGGTGGTCGCGCAACTCGCGCGCATGCGCCGCTATGCGCGCACGCTCACGGGCGATGCGGCCTGGGCCGACGACCTCGTGCAGGACGCCGCCGAGCGGGCGCTGTCGCGCGCATCGTCGTTTCGGCCCGACAGCAACCTGCGCGCATGGCTGCTGACGATCCTGCGCAACATCTACATCGACCAGTTGCGCGGACGCCGCGAATTTGCCGTCGACGACGAAAGCGCACCGTGGCGTACGCTCGAAGCGCCGCACGGCGAAGTCGACGGGCTCGTGCTGCGCGATCTGCAGCGCGCGCTCTATCAGCTACCGGCGGCGCAGCGTGAGGTGCTGCTGCTGGTTTGCGTGGAGGAACTCAGTTATCAGGAGGCATCGGCGGTGCTGGGCGTGCCCACGGGCACCGTGATGTCGAGGCTGTCGCGTGCGCGCGAGCATTTGCGCGCGCTGCTCGACAGGGATCCGGCGCAAGACCCGGCGCGGCACGCTGCGCCATTGCGGGTCGTGGGCAAGGCAATGGGGACGACGCGATGAACGACGACGATCTCGAACGCGAGCGCAGCGCGCCTTCGGCGGTGCCGGAAGGAGATCTGGCCGCGAATCTGGCTGATCTCGCCGCGCTGGGCGCCTTCGTGGACGGCGAGCTGCCGGGCGATACGCGGGCCGCGATGCAGGCGCGCCTGCACGCCGATGACCACGCGGCGCAGCGCGTCGGCGCGTACCGCGCGCAGAAGGCCGCGCTCCAGGCGCTCAGCCACGTGGGCGACGAAGCGGCTGTGCCCGCCTGGGTCGTGCTGCGCCGACGCGATCCGTGGTGGCACCGCGCCGGCATCGCTGCGGCCTGGGCCGTCGCGGGCGCGGGCTTCGCGGTGGCGGCGGCCTCGATGTTGCCGCAATGGCTGCCGCAGGGCGCCGGTCACGACAGCGTGCAGGTGGCGAGCGAGGGCGAAAACTTCGCGCAGCGCGCCGATGTTGCGTACGCCGTGTACTCGCCTGAAGTGCGGCACCCGGTCGAAGTCGGCGCCGCCGACGAGGCGCATCTCGTCGCGTGGCTCTCGAAGCGGCTCGGCCGTCCGCTGTCGATTCCGCCGCTGGCCGAATACGGCTACACGCTCGTAGGCGGGCGGCTGCTGCCCGGCGCGACCGGCCCGGCGGCGCAGTTCATGTACCAGAACGCAGGAGGCGAGCGCCTGACGCTCTACGTCAGCGTTTCCGGGCGCGAGCGCGACGCCGTGCATCTGCTGAGCGATGGCACGCGCCGCACCTTCTACTGGAGCACTGACCGCATGGGCTATGCGCTCTCGGGCCCGGACTCGGAAGGGCGTCTGCGCAAGATCGCGTACGAAGTGTGCGGCACGCTCGGCGGCACCCGGGCGCAATGGTGAGGGCGCGCGCGATGGCACGATGAACGCCGACCCCGTCTTGCCTCCTGGCGTGAGCGCCGCGCGATTTGCGCGCGCGCTCAGCGCTTTCGAATCGATCGTCGGCGCACCCAACGTGTGCCGCGGCGGCGCCGCGCTCGCGCCGTACCTCGACCCCTTCGCGCCCGTTGCCGATGCGCGTGCGTTCGCCCCTTCGGCAGCGCTGCTGCCTGCCGATGTCGATGAGATCCGCGCGATCCTGCGCATCGCCAATGCGGCGCGCGTGCCGCTCTGGACTGTTTCGACCGGGCGCAATTTTGCGTATGGCGGGGCCGCGCCGCGACTGGCGGGATCGGTGGTGCTCGACCTGCAACGGCTGAACCGCATCCTCGATGTCGACGAAAACCTGGCCTGGGCGCTCGTCGAGCCGGGCGTGAGTTATTTCGATCTGCACGCGCACCTGCGCGAGCGCGGCATGAAGCTGTGGGTCGACCCGCCCGCAGCGGGGTGGGGCAGCGTGATTGGCAATACGCTGGAGCGCGGCTTCGGCTACACCGCGTATGGCGATCATGCGGCCGCACAGTGCGGGATGGAAGTCGTGCTCGCGAACGGCGATGTGGTGCGCACCGGCATGGGCGCGCTCGACGCGGGCACGGCATGGCCGCTCTACAAGCCGGGTTATGGGCCCGCGTTCGACGCGCTATTCATGCAGTCGAACTACGGCATCGTCACGAAGATGGGGCTCTGGCTCATGCCCGCGCCGAGCGCTTATACCATCGGCGAAATCCAGTTCGAGCGCGAGGAGGATCTCGGCGTCATCGTCGATACGCTGCGCACGCTGCAACTGCGCGGCACGATTGAGCAGCATGCGGTGATCGAAGGGGCGATCCGGCGCGCGGCGGGCATGGGCCCACGAGCGCGCTGGTACTCGGGTAACGGGCCGATGCCGGAGGCGGCCATCGCGGCGATGCAGCGCGAACTGGCCATCGGGCGCTGGAACCTGCACTACGCGCTCTACGGCGAGCCCGAAGTGATCGACGTGCAGCAGCGCATGGTCGAGCGCGCGTTTGCTTCGGTAACGCACGCGCGCGTGACGTCGAAACGCTATACGGGCAGCGAAGAACCGCAAGGCGGCGGCGATCGCAACATGGCGGGCATTCCGGGCATGAGCGCGTTTCGCATGCTCGACTGGCGCGGCGGCGAGGGCGCGCATGTGGACTTCTCGCCGCTGTGTCCCGCCGATGGCCGCGACGCCTTGCGGCAATATGCGCTCGTGAAGGCGCGCGCAGCCGAGTATGGCTTCGATTACTACGGCGGCTTCACGGCGGCGGGGCGGCATCTGCACCATGTGTTCGCGGCGATCTTTGAGCGCAACGATCCGCAGCAAGCCACCCGCGCGGGCGACCTGCTGCGTGCGCTGATGAGCGACGCGCGCGCGGCGGGATACGGCGTCTATCGCTCGCACCTGCTGTATATGGACTACGCGGCGGCGCAGTACAGCTTCAATGACGGCGCGCTGCTGCGTCTTGCGCAGACCGTCAAGGACGCGCTCGATCCGCAGGGCGTGCTCGCGCCCGGCAAGCAGGGCATATGGCCTGCGGCATTGCGCGATATGCGCGGCTATACGTGATTCAAGCGCAGCGAAGTCGAGCGAGGAGCCAGCCATGAACCGGCGCAACTTTATGGTGTCGATGGGCGCTGCGGCCCTGCCGGTTGCGCGATTCGTACGATACGTGCGATTCGCACCGGCGATTGCAGTGCCCGCACGTATCGCGCTTTACGATCGCGCGCTGCCACAGGGCGACGCGCTTGCGCGATATGCTGCGCTTGCAGCGATACCGTCGTTGGCGCTTCAGGACGATATCGGCGCGCTATGGCAAGCGCAGATGGCCGGCCGCGTCCGCGCGCCGGTCATCGCACTGTGTGCGCTGCGCGCTTCGGATCGCTTCGTGATCGAACGGCTCGCCACGCAGCAAGGCATCACCGTGATCGATATAAAAACGATTAGCGATCCTGATTAGCTGATGCTTTCTCCATTTTCCTGATTTCCTCGTCGCGCAACTCGCGACGCAAAATCTTGCCGACATTGCTCTGCGGCAGCGCATCGCGGAATTCCACCATGCGCGGCACCTTGTAGCCCGTGAGCTGCTGGCGGCAGAACTGGATCAGCGCGTCCTCGGTGAGCGCCGGGTCGCGGCGCACGACGAACACTTTCACGCGCTCGCCCTGCACGACGTCCGGCACGCCAATCGCCGCCACTTCGCGCACGCCGGGATGCTGTGCGATCACGTCTTCGATCTCATTCGGATACACATTGAAGCCCGAGACCAGGATCATGTCCTTCTTGCGATCGATGATGCGGATATAGCCGCGCGGATCCATGACGCCGATATCGCCGGTCGCCAGCCAGCCGTCGTCGACGAACACGCGCGCGGTTTCATCAGGGCGGTTCCAGTAGCCGCGCATCACCTGCGGGCCCTTCACGCACAATTCGCCCGGTTCGCCCAGCTCGGCCCACGTGCCGTCGTCGCGGCGCAGGCGCACCTGCGTCGAGGGCGCGGGCAGGCCGATCGAGCCTTCGAAATCGGCGAGATGCGCGATGTCGACGGGATTGAGCGTGACGATCGGCGAGCATTCCGTGAGGCCGTAGCCTTCGACGATCGGCTTGCCGGTGACGGCCTTGAAGCGATCGGCAATCGCCTTTTGCGTGGCCATGCCGCCCGCCATCGCAAGCTTGAGGCCGGAGAAGTCGCGCTGGCGGAACTCCTCGCTGTCGAGGAACGCGTTATAGAGCGTGTTGACCGCGCTAATGCAACTGAAGGTCTCGTTGCGCAGGATCTTCATGACGCGCTTCGTGTCGCGCGGATTCGCGATCAGGATATTGCGCCCGCCCAGCGCCATGAAGATCAGCGCGTTGATCGTGAGCGAATAGATGTGATAAAGCGGCAGCGGCGTAACCACCGTTTCGGCGCCTTCGCTGTCGAGCTGGCCCGCGACCCAGGCCTTCGCTTGCAGCACATTCGCGAGGATGGTGCCGTGCGTGAGCATCGCGCCTTTGGCTACGCCTGTGGTGCCACCCGTGTATTGCAAAAAGGCGAGGTCGTCGCGCTGCGCTGACGCCGGCGCGCGCGGCGCGCGTGCGCCTTGTTCCAGGACGTCGAGCAGACGCAGCGCCTGGGGCAGTCGATAAGCCGGCACCATCTTCTTCACATGGCGCAGCATGAAGTTGATGAAGCGGCCCTTCAGGTTGAGACCTTCGCCAAGCAGGTCGCCCAGTTGCGTGACGACGATGCGCTCGACGGCCGTGCCGGGCAGCGCGTCTTCGAGCGTCTTCGCAAAGCTCTCGAATACCACGATGGTTTGCGCTCCGCTGTCCTTGAGCTGATGCGCGAGCTCGCGCGCCGTGTAAAGCGGATTGACGTTGACGACGATTGCGCCGGCCTTGAGCGCGCCGAATAGCGCAACGGGGTACTGGAGCGTGTTGGGCAGCATGATCGCGACGCGCTCGCCGGGCTTGACGCCCGCGCCTTGCAGCCATGAGGAGAACGCCGTGGCCTTGCGCGCGAGCGCGCCGTAAGTCATCGGCGAACCCGCGCTCACGTAGGCGACGCGTTCGCGAAAGCGCGCGGTGCAGTCGTCGAAAAACTGCACGAGCGAGGCGTACTGCGCGACGTCCACTTCGTGCGGCACGCCGCCTGGGTAGGAGTCGTACCAGACGCCGTCGGTGTTCGGGGCGGCGGCGCCAGCGGTGGCGGTGGCGGCAGCAGGGTGTGGTTGCGGCGATTCGCTCATTATGGTTCTCCGGGGCATGCGTGATCCTTGGCCGCGCCCATCATGCACCGTGCCGCGCCGTCCGGGCAGGCGGACTTTCCCTGCCGGAAAGTTGCCCTGCGAGCGTCATGCAAACGCCATCCAAAAACCATCCAAAAGCCAGGGGCCGTGCGGGAGTCAACCCGGCACGGCCCCTGGTGGCGGTATGCGTTGCGCCTGGCGGCTAGCTGGTCACATGCTTCGCGGTCTGCGTCATGTCGATGCCGCGCCGCTCGCGGCTGAACAGGATCAGCACCGCAATCACGACCGCCACGGTGCCCGCGACAATCGCCATCGCCATGCCGTAGTTCTGGTCGTGGGTTTCAGCGAGCGAGGCCTGCAAGGTCGCGTTCACCGACGCGAACAGGTTGCCGAGTTGATACACGAGGCCGGGGAACGTCGCACGCACTTCGTCGGGCGAGATTTCGTTGAGGTGCACGGGGATCACGCCCCACGCGCCTTGCACCGAAATCTGCATGAGGAACGCGCCCAGCGCGAGCATCATCGGCGTGGCAGAGAAGGCCCACAGCGGCAGCACCGGCAGCGCGATCAGCGCGGCGATGCAAATAGCCTTGCGGCGGCCGATCTTTTCGGACATCGAACCGAAGAACAGGCCGCCCACGATCGCACCGATATTCAATACGATGGTAATGAGCGACACCGTATGCGGATCGAAGTGATGCTGCTCGCGCAGGAAGGTCGGATACAGATCCTGCGTGCCGTGCGAGAAGAAGTTGAACGCGGTCATCAGCACGATCGCGTAGATCGACAGCGCGGCGTTGTGCTTGAGCGTCGTCAGCAGGCTCGGGCGCGCGCGCTTTTCCATTTCCTTCCAGGCCGGCGATTCGGGCACGTGAGCGCGCACATAGAGCACCAGCAGGGCAGGCAGCACGCCGATGAAGAACATGCCGCGCCAGCCGATGTGCTGATAGAGCACGCCGAATACCACGGAGGCGAGCAGATAGCCGCTCGGATAACCCGCTTGCAGCAGGCCGGAAACGATGCCGCGCGCCTTGGGCGGAATGGTCTCCATTGTGAGCGCCGAGCCCACGCCCCATTCGCCGCCCATCGCGACGCCGAACAGCGCGCGCAGCACGATGAAGGTGGTGAGGTTGGGAGAGAAACCGGTGAGCAGTTCGAGCAGCGAGTAGCACGCGATGTTGACCATCAGCGTGGGGCGGCGGCCATACCGGTCGGCGAGCCGGCCGAATATCAGCGCGCCTAATGGGCGCATGGCCAGCGTTATCGTAATGGCAAAAGCGACAGCGGGAATCTTGGTGTTGAATTCAGTGGCGATATCTTTCAGAACGAAAACCATTAGAAAGAAATCGAAGGCGTCGAGCGTCCACCCCAAATACGCTGCGATCGTGACGTTTTTCTGCTCCGGCGTCCAGCTCATGTCTTTTTTCTCCTGAAAAACCCGCACCCTGCGTGTCTCCCGGCAGTGTGTGAGTGGCTCGCTCCGCCCCGCGCTGCGAGCTTCGTACGAGTGTACGCCCGGCATTAAACATTTGCATGAATGTCGGGCGCAACCGGACTAAACCCTTAGGGACGGATTTAGCGGCGCCTATCAGAAGAAAGCTGATTGTTTTAAATGTAATTTAAATGTAATTAAAATGAAGCCGGATATGAATATCGTGTGAATCGCGAATCGGCAGATTGATTCGCGATCCTGTTTAGTACGCGGCGCTATAGATGCCTAATGCTGCGATAGCCAGTTCGCGGCAAGATCCATCACGCCATTCCAGTCGCCCATTGTCGTTTGCCTCAGGACGTGAGCCGACGCCATCCACGGCGAGCGCGTGCTGTGGCGGCCCCAGCGCCATTCGCCGGTGGGATTGACGAGCACGGCGGTCGGTTTGCCCATCATGGCCGAGAGATTGGCGATCCCGGCGTCCACGCTCAGCACGGCGTCGAGCTGCTCGATACAGGCCGCCGTGTCGGCGAAGCTCGCGATGCCAGCCGAGTAATGCACCACGTTGCCGCGCGGCGAGCCGCTTTTCATCTCCGCCGCCGGGTGGTGCAGGCTCACGAACTGGACGCGGCGGGCGATTTCCGGGGCGAGCGTCAGGCGTTCGAGCGATTCGATCGGCAGGCTGCGCAATCCGGCCCAGCTCCGTTCCTTGCTGCGCATCGTGCTTTCATGGCGTTGCGCGCAATCCCAGAACACGCCCACCCGTTTTTTTTCGGGATGTTGTGCGCGCAACGTGTGCGCCCAGGCCGTCGCGCGCTCGCGCTGCGCTGCGGGCGCGCGCAGGAAGGCGGGGAAATACGGTGCGGGGCGCGGCACGTCGCGTATCGCGAGCATCGGCAGGTGAAGCAGGGTGGCCTGCATGGTCGGGGCAAAAGCGTGGACGGCGGGAAGCAGCGCTTCATCGCAGGGCGCGAAGAGCGCGAGCGGGCGTGCGCACGCGACGACCTTGCAGTCGGGCAAGGAGGCTTCGATCAGACTATGGATTGCCGCGTCGCAGGTCACCATCACTTGCGCGCCGGCGTCCCGCCAGTGCCGCACGCTGCCGAACAGCATGAACTGGTCGCCGTAGCCCATCTGGTGCGTCACGAGTACGCGCTCGCCGCGCAGATCGCGTTGTCCATTCCACATCGGGATATCGCTGTGCCGATAGCTGCCGCTGTCGCCGCAGTTGCGCCACAGCCAATGCGTAAAGCCGCTTGCGTCGCCCTTGCTGAGCATGGCTTCGGCCAGCCACTTGCGGGCGCGCAGTTTGTCGGGATGGCTGTCCGGCTCCGGTTGCTGGATCGCCTGGTTCAGCACGGCGATGGCTAGCTCGACGTTGCCGCCTAAATAGAGATCGCGGCCGAGCCGTCCCAGATAGAACAGCGGCGACCAGTCGAGCGTCGCGTGATCGATCCAGGTTTGCGCCGCCTGCGCATGGTGGCCGAGCAGTCGCAAGGCGCGGGCGCGCGCGTGGACGAAAGTGCGGCTGCGCGGATCGAGTACGAGGCCTTTTTCGGCCCAGGGGAGCATCTGCTCGTCGCGCTGTACGCCCGCGAGCGCTTCGCAGATCTGTTTGAGCGGTTGCGGGTCGGCTGGCTGGCGGGTGTGCGCGACGAAGGATTCGAGCAGGCGGTGTTCGGGATTGAGGCTCATGATCGGCTGGGCAAGTCACGGTTCAGGTATGAGAAAAATCTTATCGATGCGTCAGGCGCGTCGATATCGGAGCCGTCCTAAATCGTCTTGAAATGCCGCCACCCGATGTCTGGGCGCGTTTCGCCTGATTGTGCAGCCCATGCGCAGTTCGCTGCACGCCACTCACAATTTCACTGATAATGAACGACCGTGCTTTTCCTGATTCACTTCGTTTGCCGGAGTGACTAGAATCGGACGCGATCACGTTGGTTTCGCTATGCGGAACGAATGATGGCGGGCACCGACATCAGCAAGGACACAAGCGCGGACACAAGTACAGAGTCAGCAGAACCAGGAGGCGGGCCGCGTCGCGGCCCCCGCAGGACATCAGGCAGACATCAAGGAGACGCAGTCATGCAGGTCAGGGAATTGTTCGAATTGAAGGGTCAGGTGGCGCTCATCACGGGCGGCTCGCGCGGTCTCGGGCTGCAGATGGCCGAGGCGCTGGGCGAAATGGGCGCGCGCGTGGTGATCTCGGCGCGCAAGGCCGACGAACTCGCCGAGGCGCAGCGGCATCTCCAGGCGCTGGGTATCGAGGCCATGACGATCGTGAGCGATCTCCAGCGCCCGGACGCCGCCGTGAAGCTCGTCGACGAAACGCTGGCGGCGTGCGGCCAGATCGATATTCTGGTGAACAACGCGGGCGCTACATGGGGCGCCCCGGCCGAGGACTATCCCGACGAGGCATGGCACAAGGTCATGAACCTCAACGTCAATGCGCCGTTTTTCCTCGCGCGCGAAGTGGGCAAGCGCTGCATGATCGGGCGCAAGCGCGGCAAGATCATCAATATCGCCTC
Source organism: Paraburkholderia bannensis NBRC 103871 (assembly GCF_000685015.1). Lineage (GTDB taxonomy): Bacteria > Pseudomonadota > Gammaproteobacteria > Burkholderiales > Burkholderiaceae > Paraburkholderia > Paraburkholderia bannensis. The sequence continues at coordinate 120,092 of NZ_BAYA01000014.1, forward strand.
GATTGCCGGCCTCAAGGGCTCGCTCGGCCCGATGCAGACCATCGCCTATAACACCTCGAAGGCCGCCGCGATCAACTTCACGCGCGCGCTCGCTGCTGAGTGGGGCAAATACGGCATCAACGTGAATGCGATCTGCCCGGGATTCTTCCCGACGAAGATGGCGGCGGGCCTGCTCGACAAGCTTGGCGAGAGCGTGATCGCGCATACGCCGCTGCAACGGCTGGGCGACGAGAGCGACCTGAAGGGCGCCGTGGTGTTTCTCGCGAGCGGTGCGTCGCGCCATATCACTGGCCAGTATCTGGCCGTCGACGGCGGCGCGAGCATCGTCTGATCGCGGTCGACGCAAGACCGCGATTTATCTCGCATACCTAAGCCTATCGGATGGCTCGCGGCGCGGCCCAGCTGCCGCGAGCCGATTGCACGACCCGCGCGCCGCTCGTGGCGGCGCGCAATCCACGGGACGGAACCCGCCATGTCCACGCCTGCCGTCGCTGTATCGCGCAAGACCTCGTCGAAAAGCTCGCCTTTCTGGCCCGCGCAACTCTCGCCGAACCTCAGTATCCCTGCCACGAACCTGTTCTATAACGCCGAAGTCTCCGCTGCGCGTTATCCAGACAAGCCCTTCATCATCTTCTACGACACGCCCATCACGTTCGCGCAGTTCAAGGACGAGGCCGAGCGCGTCGCCGGTTATCTGCAAACGCAATGCGGCGTGAAGGCTGGCGACCGCGTGCTGCTCTACATGCAGAACAGTCCGCAATGGGTGATCGCCTACTACGGCATCCTGCGCGCCAACGCCGTGGTCGTGCCCGTCAATCCGATGAACCTGACCGACGAGCTTGAGCACTACGTGGAAGACAGTGGTGCGACGACGGCTTTCGTCACCCAGGAGCTTTATCCGCGCATCGCGCCGTTGGTGGGCGAAGGCGCGGGGCCGGGGCTGCGTCATCTGCTGGTGGCGACGTACAGCGACTACATCAAGCGCGAGCCGTTTGCGACGCCGCCCGAATTCGTGAGCGCGCCGCGCCATGTCGAAGGGCCGGGCGTCGCGCATTGGGCCGATGTGCTGGAAGCGAATATCGCACCGGCGCCGCTCACCGCAGGCCCCGACGATCTTTGCGTCATGCCCTATACCTCGGGCACGACCGGCAAGCCCAAAGGCTGCATGCATACGCATCGCAGCGTGATGTGCACCGCGGTGGGCGGCTGCAACTGGTTCGGAAGCAATCAGGACGCCGTACAGTTGTCGGTGCTGCCGCTCTTCCATGTGACCGGCATGCAGGGCGGCATGAACAGCCCGCTGTATAACGGCTCCACGGTCGTGATCCTGCCGCGCTGGGATCGCGACGTCGCGGCGCGTGCGATCGAGCATTACCGCATCAACGGCTGGCAGGCGATTTCGACGATGGTGGTCGATTTCATTTCGAATCCGCGCATCGGCGAATACGACCTGTCGAGCCTCGCGTGGATGCGCGGCGGCGGCGCGACCATGCCCGACGCCGTCGTCAAGAAGCTGCGCGATCTGACCGGTCTGGAATTCGTCGAAGGCTATGGCATGTCGGAGACCATGGCGGCCACCCACATCAATCCGCCGCAAAACCCGAAGCCGCAGTGCCTGGGCATTCCGGTGTTCGACGTCGATGCGCGTATCGTCGATCCGATCACGCTGGAAGAGGTCGCTGAAGGCGAGGCGGGCGAGCTCATCATGAGCGCGCCGCAGGTGATGCAGGGCTATTGGGGCAACGCGAAAGCGACGAAAGAGGCCTTCATCGAGCGCGACGGCAAGCGCTTCCTGCGCACGGGCGACCTCGTGCGGCGCGACGCCGACGGCTACTACTTCATGACCGACCGGCTCAAGCGCATGATCAATGCGTCGGGCTACAAGGTGTGGCCGGCCGAAGTGGAGGCGCTGATGTATCGCCATCCGGCGATCAAGGAGGTGTGCGTGATCGGCACGCAGGACGCGAAGCGCGGCGAGACGGTGAAGGCCGTGGTCGTGCTCGATCCGCAGCAACTGGGCAGCGTGAACGAGGACGACATCATCGCGTGGGCGCACGAAAACATGGCCGCGTACAAGGCGCCGCGCATCGTGCAGTTTGTCGATACGCTGCCCAAGTCGGGTAGCGGCAAGATCCTGTGGCGCAAGCTCCAGGAAGACGAGGAGGCCGCGCGGTGAGCCGGTGTATTGCGTTGATGTATGGCGACGGCGGCCTCGCCTTTGCGAAGGCCGCCGATCAAGACGTTTTTCGTCTGAACCCGATTTGAACCTTCCCGCGAGCATCAGGCTCCGGCCAGCGCCGGCAGCCCGGGCTCGCTCCAGTCCCATCCCCCTGTTTCGTGTCCCTGCGACGTCTGCCTGACCGCGGCTTGATGCGTGGTCTGCGCAGGTGTCCACTCGCCAGGCGCCTGCGCATTCTTGCGTCCGAGTATCGCTTCGCACAGGAAGTCGATGCTGTAGGCGTTCAGCAGGTGCGCATGATGCGTCCTGATATAGGCGGCAAGGCGTGCCGCCTCGCCCTCGATCGACGCCAGCGCATGCAGCGTGGCCGTATCCCAGCGAAACCGCAATCCCAGTTCGGCGAAGGCCGAATTGAATGCGCACAACTGTGCGTGGGTGTGCGGCTCGTGTTCGATGGCTTGCAGGGAAGGGGACGGCTGATTCATGACGTTTCTCCTGGTGCAGATGAAGAGTGGCGTGAATCCAGCGTAGAAGCGGCGATCAATAAACGATAGTTAAAGTTTTTTTCGATATTCATAAAGCAAAAGCTATGAAATCGGATTGCGTGCGATTTCCGTGGCTGGGTGCGTGTAAACCCGCTTTGTGATCTTCGGATTGCTGATATATCGTATTTCACATATCGCATTCGCCAGCAGCGCAGGCCACACGAACGTTGGAGACCCGTCACCGATGTCCGCCGAAACCCAAGACGAAGCCGCAGCGTCGCCGTTGTTCCTGGCGCTCGAACCCATTCATGCCACGGTTTCGTTGCGCGACCAGGCCTACGCGAAGCTCAAGCAGGCGATTGCCGAAACCGACATCTACCGTTCGCGAGACGAAATTCGTCTCGATGAGAAGGAGCTCACCGAAAAGCTGGGTGTGAGCCGCACGCCGGTGAGAGAAGCGATGACCCTGCTGGAGCAGGAGGGTTTCCTGCGGACGGTGCCGCGGCGCGGCGTCTATATCCTGCGCAAGACGCGCAAGGAGATCGTCGAGATGATCTATATGTGGGCGGCGCTGGAGAGCATCGCGGCGCGCCTTGCGACGCAGCGCGCCTCGGACGCGGACATCGCCCGCCTGCGCCGCATGTTCGCGGACTTCGGCGAGCACGCGCCTGCCGAACATATCGAAGAGTACTCCGAAGCAAACATCACGTTTCATCAGGCGCTGGTCGAGCTGTCCCAGTCGCCGATCATCGTCGACACCATTAAGAACATCTTCATGCATGTGCGCGCGATTCGCAGAATGACGATCGCGCAGAGCGACCGGGCCTCGCGCTCGATCGTCGACCACATGCGCATTATCGAGGCGCTGGAGGCGCGCGACACCGAACGCGTCGAGCGTCTTGTGCGCCAGCATTCGATCGAGCTTGCGCTGTTCGTCGAGGCGCACTGCGATTTTCTCGACTGAGTTGTGCGTATCGACCGGTGTGAACGTGCTGGTGATGTTATTCGGACTACGTAGTAACGATCAGGAAGTTTCAGCAGGCAAGACGGAGCGGAAAACGTCTTGACTAATGAAGTGTGTGGAATATTGTATATCACGGATCGCAGGCAACCCACGCGGCGACCCGCATAACGCCCCGCCAAAAGAGGACATGTCATGGCAGAAGCAGGCATCAACGACGCGCAGCGCAGCCCTGCGCAGGACGAGCAGGCGACGACGGACGGCTTTCATCTCGTCATCGACGCGCTGAAGCTCAACGATATCGACACGATTTTCGGGCTGGTCGGTATTCCGATTACGGATCTCGCGCGGCTCGCGCAAGCGCAGGGCATGCGTTTCATCGGCTTCCGTCACGAGCAGAACGCGGGCAATGCGGCCGCCGTCGCGGGCTATATGACGAAGAAGCCCGGCATCTGCCTGACCGTTTCCGCGCCTGGCTTTCTCAACGGCCTGACTGCGCTTGCGAATGCGACGACTAACTGCTTTCCGATGATCCTCATTAGCGGATCGAGCGAGCGTGAAATCGTCGACTTGCAGCAGGGCGATTACGAAGAGATGGATCAGCTGAATGCCGCTAAGCCCTATGCGAAAGCTGCGTATCGGGTGCTGCATGCGGAGGACATCGGCATCGGCGTGGCGCGCGCGATTCGCGCGGCGCTGTCCGGGCGGCCCGGCGGCGTGTATCTTGACCTGCCTGCCAAATTGCTGGCCCAGACGATCGACGCCGTAAAGGGCCAGCAGTCGCTCATCAAGGTGGTCGACGCAGCGCCGCGACAGATACCCGCACCCGATGCGGTTCAACGTGCGATCGATACGATAAGGAATGCAAAGCGTCCGTTGATCCTGCTCGGCAAGGGTGCGGCTTACGCGCAGGCCGATGCGCAGATTCGAGAGCTGGTGGAAAAGAGCGGCATCCCTTATCTGCCGATGTCGATGGCGAAGGGGCTCTTGCCCGATACGCACGCGCAATCGGCCTCGGCGGCGCGCTCGTACGTACTCGCCGAAGCGGACGCGGTCGTGCTGATCGGCGCACGCCTGAACTGGCTGCTGGCGCACGGCAAGGGCAAGACGTGGGGCGCACCGACGCCCAAGCGCTTTGTGCAGATCGATATTGCACCGACGGAAATCGACAGCAACGTCGCGATCGAAGCACCGCTGATCGGCGATATCGGATCGTGTGTGGAGGCACTCGTTGCAGGCCTGGGCGATCACTTCCCGCAGCCGCCCGCCGAATGGCTCGACGCAATCGCCCAGCGCAAGAACGCGAACCTCGCCAAGATGGCCGCGACGCTCGACAAGAACCCGTCGCCGATGAATTTCCATAGCGCATTGCGCGCTATCCGCGACGTGCTCAAGACGCGCCCCGACATCAACGTCGTGAACGAGGGGGCAAACACGCTCGATTACGCGCGCAGCATCATCGACATGGCGCAGCCGCGCAAGCGTTTCGACTCCGGTACGTGGGGAATCATGGGGATCGGGATGGGCTTCGCGATTGGCGCGGCTGTCACGAGCAGCACCCAGGTGGTGGCGATCGAAGGCGACAGCGCATTCGGTTTCAGCGGCATGGAACTGGAAACGATCTGCCGCTACAACCTGCCGGTCTGCACCATCGTCTTCAATAACAACGGCGTCTATCGCGGCACGGACGTGAACCCGACCGGCGGCGCCGACGTCGCGCCCACGGTGTTCGTGAAGAACGCGCGTTACGACAAGATGATCGAAGCCTTCGGCGGCGTGGGCCATCAGGCGACGACCCCCGAAGAACTCACGCAGGCGCTGCTTGAAGCGATCGCATCGGGCAAGCCCACGCTCATCAACGCGGTGATTGACGAAACCGCGGGCACGGAAAGCGGACGTCTCACGAACCTGAATCCGCAAAGCGCGGCGATGAAGAAATAAGTCGCGGCGAATCACGATCAAAACTCGACATACACGAAGCGGTAAAACAGACACACCAGGAGATAAGGCCATGAGCAACCCCCTCGACGGCATCAAGATTATCGACTTCACGCACGTACAGGCCGGCCCCGCGTGCACGCAATTGCTCGCGTGGTTCGGCGCGGACGTCATCAAGGTGGAGCGCCCCGGCGCGGGCGACGTGACGCGCTCGCAACTGCGCGACATTCCCGAAGTCGACGCCCTGTATTTCACGATGCTCAACAGCAACAAGCGCTCGCTGACGCTCGACACCAAGAAGCCCGAAGGCAAGGAGGTGCTGGAGAAACTGATTCGCGAATCGGATGTGATGGTCGAAAACTTCGGGCCGGGCGCGCTCGATCGCATGGGCTTTACCTGGGAGCGCATCAACGAACTCAATCCGAAGATGATCGTGGCGTCCGTGAAGGGCTTCAGCGAAGGCCATCATTACGACGATCTCAAGGTGTACGAAAACGTGGCGCAATGCGCAGGCGGCGCGGCGTCGACGACGGGCTTCTGGGACGGCCCGCCCACGGTGAGCGCCGCGGCGCTCGGCGACAGCAATACCGGCATGCACCTGGCCATCGGCATTCTCACGGCGCTGATTGGCCGCGACAAGACTGGCAAGGGTCAGAAGGTGGCGGTCTCGATGCAGGACAGCGTCATCAACCTGTGCCGCGTGAAGTTGCGCGACCAGCAGCGGCTCGATCGCATCGGCTATCTTGAGGAGTACCCACAGTATCCGCATGGCAGCTTCAGCGACGTCGTGCCGCGTGGCGGTAATGCGGGTGGCGGCGGGCAGCCGGGCTGGGTGCTCAAATGCAAGGGTTGGGAGACCGACCCGAATGCGTACATCTACTTCACGGTGCAGGGCCATGCATGGGAGCCGATTTGCCATGCACTCGGCAAGCCGGAATGGATCAACGATCCCAACTACAGCACGGCGCAGGCGCGTCAGCCGCATATCTTCGATATTTTCGCGACCATCGAAGCCTGGCTCTCCGACAAGACCAAGTTCGAGGCCGTGGACATCCTGCGCAAATTCGATATTCCGTGCGCGCCGGTGCTGAGCATGAAGGAGCTGGCGAACGATCCGTCACTGCGCGCGAGCGGCACGATTGTCGAAGTCCCGCACAAGGAGCGCGGTTCGTACCTCACGGTTGGCAGCCCGATCAAGTTCTCGGATCTGCGCCCGGAAATCAAGGGCTCGCCGCTGCTGGGCGAACATACCGACGAAGTGCTGTCCGACCTTGGCTATACGCCGCAGCAGATTGCGGCGCTGCATGAGGTGCGCGCGGTCTGAAGCCGGGTGCAGTCGCGTTGTTGAAAAGGAGCGGCGAATGATGCGCGAGCCTGCGAGCTGGCGCACCATTCGACCGCAACCGGAAAACCTGTTCCCCACACGGTCAACGCCATGTCATCAGCTATCGACTTCGCGCAGCTCGCCGACGCTATCGGCGATGCGGTCGTTATCTCCGACGCCGCCGGCGACATCACCTACTGGAATCCCGCTGCGACCCGCATGTTCGGCTACACGGTCGAAGAGGCGCTAGGCAGGACGCTTGATCTCATCATTCCGGAGCGCTTGCGCGGCCGGCATTGGGAGGGCTACCGGAAGACGATGGCGACGGGACAGACGCGCTATGGCAATGATGTGCTGCGCGTGCCTGCCGTAGACAAGAGCGGACGTGCATTGTCGATCGCGTTCACCGTCGCGCTCTTGCGCGATCCGCAAGGCACGTTGAACGGCATCGTCGCCGTCATTCGCGACGAGACGGCGCGCTTCCAGGAAGAGCGCAATCTGCGCAAGCGCGTCACGGAACTCGAAGCACTGGCAAATGCACCGCAGTCCTGATGTTCGCGTGCGTGTGCAGTAGAAGTAGAACATAAAGAACATAACGTTCAGGAGACAGTCGGCATGGCGATGACCGTCGCGATACCGCGCGAAATATTCGAAGGCGAGCGTCGAGTGGCTGCCACGCCGGAAAGCGTGGCGCACTTGCTCAAGCTGGGCTATGTGGTCGAAGTGCAGGCCGGTGCAGGCGAGAGCGCTTCTTTCAGCGATGAAGCGTATCGCGCAGCAGGCGCCTGCATCGTCGAAGACGCACTCGAACTCTGGAGCAGCGCGGACATCGTGCTCAAGGTGCGTCCGCCTTCGCTCGACGAAGCGCAGCGCCTGAAACCGGGCGCGACGCTGATAGGCTTTATCTGGCCCGCGCAACAGGATGCGTTGCTCGATGCACTCGCGGCGCGTGGTGCTACCGTGCTCGCCGTAGACTGCGTGCCACGCATCTCTCGTGCGCAGAAGCTCGACGCGTTGAGCTCAATGGCGAACATGGCGGGCTACCGCGCCGTGATCGAAGCCGCGCAGTATTTCGGACGCGTTTTCACTGGGCAGATCACGGCCGCGGGGAAAATGCCGCCTGCAAAGGTGCTCGTGATCGGCGCAGGCGTGGCCGGTCTGGCGGCGATTGGGGCAGCGCGCGGGCTCGGCGCGATCGTGCGTGCATTCGATACGCGTCCCGAAGTCGGGCAGCAGATCGAGAGCATGGGCGCGGAGTTCCTCACTGTGGAACTCGAAGAAGAAGGCGGCGGTGCGGGTGGCTACGCGAAGCAGATGAGCGCGAAGTTCATCGAAGCGGAAATGGCCCTGTTCAAGGTCCAGGCCGCCGAGGTCGACATCATCGTGACTACCGCGCTGATTCCTGGCAAGCCCGCGCCGCGCCTGATCGATGCGCAGACCGTTGCCTGCCTGCGGGCAGGGAGCGTGATTGTCGACCTGGCGGCAGAGCAGGGCGGCAACTGCGAATTGACGCGTGCGGGCGAGGTGGTGCGCGCGCATGGCGTGACGATCGTCGGATTCACGGATTTGCCAAGCCGGATGGCGAACCAGTCGAGCCTGCTCTATGCGACCAACCTCAGGCATCTGCTGACTGACCTCACGGTCAATAAGGATGGCGAATTAAAGATTGACATGGACGACGTGGTGCAGCGTGGCGCCACGGTCATGCTCAAAGGCGAATTGTGCTGGCCCGCGCCGCCCGTGCAGATGCCCGCGCCCGTTGCTGCGCAGGCCGGGGCCTCCAGGCCTGCCCCTTCGTCATTGCCTGCGAACGATTCCGCCGGGGAACCGTCGACTAGCGCAGGACGCCGCGGCATGGGCGGCCTTGTCGCGCTTGTCTGCATTGCGGTGCTCTTGCTTGCGCTGGGCGCAATCGCGCCGCCTGCGTTCGTCGCGCATTTCACGGTGTTCGTACTGGCCGTGTTTGTCGGTTATCAGGTGGTCTGGAACGTCACGCCCTCGCTGCATACGCCGCTCATGAGCGTCACCAACGCGATCAGCGGAATCATCGTGATCGGCGCATTGCTTCATCCTGTTGGCCACAATGCGCTCGTCAGTGTTCTCGCGGGTGTTGCGCTAGTGGTTGCGACCATCAATATTGCAGGCGGCTTTCTGGTGACCCAGCGCATGCTGAAGATGTTCCAACGAACCTGAGGAGACGTCATGCTGAATGGAATCGGCAATATGGCGTGGCTGGGCGCGGCGACGCTGTTCATTCTCAGCCTGCGCGGACTGAGCCATCCTGCGAGCGCACGCCGCGGCAACCTCTATGGTGTGTGCGGGATGACGATTGCGGTACTGGCGGCGTTGCTGGTGACGCGCGGCGCGGGTCTGAGCGTGGCGGTTGGCGCGGCGCTCGTGGGCGGCGGAATCGGCACGGTGCTGGCGCGGCGTGTAGAGATGACGCAGATGCCGCAACTTGTCGCGGTGCTGCACAGCTTTGTCGGCCTGGCGGCGACCTTGATTGCGTTTGCCAACGCGCTGTCGCCGGCGGCGACATCGAGTGTTGTCGAACGCGCGATTCACGATACCGAGATCTACGTGGGCGCGTTTATCGGCACGATTACGTTCACGGGTTCGATCGTCGCGTTTCTCAAGCTGCAAGGCACCGTGGGCGGCAAGCCGCTCATGCTGCCTGCGCGGCACGTCATGAATGCGGCAGCGCTCGCGGTGTGCGTCGTGCTTGGCTATCTTTTCGTGAGCGCGACAGACGGCGCGCAGGCGCTCATGGCGCTTGGCATCATGTGCGTGATTGCGGCGGCGCTGGGCGTGCATCTCGTGCTGGCGATCGGCGGAGCCGACATGCCCGTGGTCGTGTCGATGCTCAACAGCTATTCAGGTTGGGCGGCGGCCGCGACGGGCTTCATGCTCGATAACGATCTGCTGGTGACGACGGGCGCGCTGGTCGGTTCGAGCGGCGCGATCCTCAGCTACATCATGTGCCGCGCGATGAACCGCAGCTTTGTGTCGGTGATCCTGGGAGGCTTCGGTGCGGTGGCTGCCACGGCAAGTGCCGCGCCGCAAGGCGAGGTGGTCGCGACTACGGTCGACGAAGTGGGTTCGCTGCTGCGCGATGCGTCCGAAGTCGTGATCGTACCGGGCTATGGCATGGCGGTGGCCCAGGCGCAAGGCACCATCAGCGAAATCACACGCCGTTTGCGCGCACAGGGCGTGCGGGTGCGATTCGGCATTCATCCGGTGGCGGGGCGTCTGCCGGGGCACATGAACGTGCTGCTCGCCGAAGCGAAAGTGCCCTATGACATCGTGCTCGAAATGGATGAGATCAACCATGACTTCACGAGTACCGATGTGGTGCTCGTGATCGGCGCGAACGATATCGTCAATCCCGGCGCGCAGGAGGACGCCGCCAGTCCGATCGCCGGCATGCCCGTGCTGGAAGTCTGGAAGGCGCGCACGGTGGTGGTCTCGAAGCGCAGCATGGCGACGGGCTACGCGGGCGTGGACAATCCGCTGTTCTATAAGGACAACACACGAATGTTGTTCGGCGACGCGAAAGGCAGCGTCGATGCGCTGCTCAGGCAGCTTGAGACGGCCTGAGGCCGCTTGAGGCAGTTTGAGACCGCTTGACGCTGGCGATGACGCCAGCACGTCAACACATGGAGAGAGACAACCGTGCCACACACCGATCGCATCGAAGCCCCCTATACGGCTCGACGCCATAACCGCTGGGTGCAGCTCGTGGCGGGCATTGCCTGCATGGGCCTCGTCGCCAATCTGCAGTATGCATGGACGCTTTTTGTCGTGCCGATGGATGCGCGTCACCACTGGGGGCAGGCCGCGATCCAGCTCGCGTTCTCGCTGTTCATCGTCACGGAAACGTGGCTCGTGCCGGTCGAAGGCTGGCTCGTGGATCGCTTCGGGCCGCGTCCCGTCGTGATGGGGGGCGCATGTTGCGTGGCGCTGGGCTGGCTGCTCGACGCGTGGGCGCCCGCGCTGCCGGTGCTCTACGTTGCGGCGGTGATCTCCGGTATCGGCGCGGGCTGTGTGTACGGCACGTGCGTCGGCACGGCGCTCAAGTGGTTCCCGGATCGGCGGGGCCTTGCTGCGGGCATGACGGCCGCAGGCTTTGGTGCGGGCGCGGCGCTGACCGTCATTCCGATTTCGCGCATGATCCAGCACTCGGGCTATGAGGCCGCTTTCATTTTCTTCGGAATCCTGCAAGGTGCGTGCATCTTCGCGCTTGCACTGGTGATGGTGCGGCCCAGGCCGCCCGCGCAGGCGGTGCGCGTGAAGCGCGTTGTCGCGACGAAGACGGATTACACCACGCAGCAGATGGTGCGCGCGCCGTTGTTCTGGGTGATGTACGCGATGTTCGTCTGCGTGGCGACGGGCGGCATCATCGCGACGGCGCAGATCGGGCCGATCGCGAAATCGTATGGGTTTGCCACCATGCCGGTGGCGTTCATGAGTATTTCGCTGCCGCTGCTCACGATGACGCTGTCGATCAACAATCTTTGCAACGGCTTCACGCGCCCGTTGTGCGGCCTGATTTCGGATCGCATCGGTCGCGAGAACACCATGTTCATCACCTTCCTGGGCGAAGGGCTCGCATTGCTGGGACTGCGATACTTTGGGCACGACCCGTATCTGTTCATGCTTTTCTCGGGGCTCGTGTTCCTGTTTTACGGCGACATTTTTTCGAATTTCCCCGCAACCTGTGCCGATACCTTCGGCGCGCGCTACGCGGCGGGCAACGCGGGCACGCTCTATACGGCGAAGGGAACTGCTGCGCTACTCGTGCCGGTTGCGACGCTGCTCGCGTTGCATGGCGGCTGGAACAGCGTATTCGAATTTGCGGCGTGTATCGCGATGTTGGCGGGCGTGTGCGCGAAGGTCGTATTGCAGCCGATGCGCAGGCGGTGGATCTTTCAATCGGCTGCGCCCGGGGTTGCGTCCGAAGTGCGTCCTGAACTGGCGTTCAACGCCGAGCCTTTGCGCTCGCAGAAATAGCCGTAACGTTTAGATGGCCGCTTTGCGTCGACGGCGCGAAGCCGCCGCACACGCATTGCCCGCACGCGAGCGCAACGCACGAACCAGCTTCATGGCAGACGCGCTGGCTCGCACGCGCGAGCGGCGCACGCGACGGGTATCGGTGCGGGCCTGGTCACGGCGCGGGTCAGTCTCGTCAGGGAGTTCGACTTCAGTGAGCGAGCCATAGCGGCCTGCGTTCTGGCCGCGCTCGATCAACGCGGCTGGCAGGCGCGTCGCGATCATCCAGGTCGCCGTAGCGCCGAAGCCGACGGCAACGATCGCGGCGATGACGACAATTTCCATTCGGTCTCCATTCGTTTGGGTGTCGCGTTGCGGGTTCGATTCAATGTATCCAGAAGAATATATCGCTTCGATACGAACGAGGAGATCAGAATAGAAGGAAGGAGAGGGAAACAGCAAAGCAGAAATGAAAAAAGCCAGCTAGAAAGCTGGCTTTTTTCATGAATCTTGGTGCCCAAGAGAGGACTCGAACCTCCACAGTGTTGCCACCGCCAGGACCTGAACCTGGTGCGTCTACCAATTCCGCCACCTGGGCAAGGTGTCGCTTACTACTTGTTGCTGCGCTGTGTCGTGCAGCAGAGAGCGAAATTCTAGCGCATCTGCAGAGCTTGTCAATAGATGTTTTCAAAAAATCTTCACATCGCGGAAGATCTGCGTTCTCGCGCCTCGCAGCATGAGAGAGAAGGCCTCGTTGCGGAGACAAAAAACAAAAGCCCGGCAGAGCAGGGTGTGCTGTTGCCGGGCCGCTGGCGAATCGACTTCAAGACGACTTCGATGCGAGCGCAACCACTCGCGAGTCGGGATGAGCCAGGACGACAGAAATGAAAAAAGCCAGCTAGAAAGCTGGCTTTTTTCATGAATCTTGGTGCCCAAGAGAGGACTCGAACCTCCACAGTGTTGCCACCGCCAGGACCTGAACCTGGTGCGTCTACCAATTCCGCCACCTGGGCAAGGTGTCGCTTACTACTTGCTGCTGCGCTGTGTCGTGCAGCAGAGAAACGAGATTCTAGCGTATCTGTAGAGCTTGTCAACAGGTGATTGCAAAATTCTTTTGCGACCATGCCCGCTTGCCGTCTGCTCCCCGTCATCGCATCGATGTCGCGTGGTCAACCTCGCCAGTACGCGCGCAGCGGCCCGCACGCTGGATGGTAGGGTGCGGCGCGGGTGTTAGAATGCCTCGCAGCAGTATGGAGGGCGCACGACATGGTGTGGTGCGCGCCTGCTGCGCCAGCCGCATGTTGCAGCATACGAAGACCGGGGCGCGGCGCGTTTGCCTACCGAGCCACACTGAGCCACGATCCGCGCGCAATCCGACGTCCACGCAACGAGAACAACCATCGACAAGCCCTTGAGCAAATATCCGTACCCGATTCCCAGCCGCGAAGAAATCCTCGGCGTGCTGCGGACCAGCGAATCGCCCTGCACCGCGAACGATATCGCCGAGGCGCTCGCGATCAAGCGCCAGGAGCGCGAAGGGTTCTTCAGGCGGCTCGCCGCGATGGAGCGCGACGGGCAGATCCGGCTCGATTCGCGCGGCCACTATCAACTCGCGCATCCCTCTAACTTTGTCGCGGGCCGCGTCCAGGGCCATCGCGACGGCTATGGCTTCCTGATTCGCGACGACGGCCAGGACGATCTGTTCCTGCCGCAAGGCGAGATGCAGAAGGTCATGCACAACGACCGCGTGCTCGCGCGCATCGTCGGCTACGACCGGCGCGGGCGCCCCGAAGGGCACATCGTCGAGGTCACCGACCGCGCGAATCGCCGCGTGATCGGCCGCCTGCTCAATGAAAACGGCGCGCTGATCGTCGCGCCCGAAGACAAGCGCATTGGCCACGACATCCTCGTCTCGCAGAACCCGAAGAAGGCCAAGGTCGGCCAGGTCGTGGTGGTCGAGCTCACCGATTTCCCGAGCCGTCACTCGCAGCCGCTGGGCCGCGTGGTGGAAGTGCTCGGCGACATCGACGATCCCGGCATGGAAATCGAAATCGCCGTGCGCAAGTACGGCGTGCCGCACGAATTCAGCGCGCCGGCGCTCGCGGACGCCGCGAAGCTGCCTGACGCCGTGCGTCCGACCGATATCCGCTACCGCGTCGACCTGCGCGACGTGCCGCTCGTCACCATCGACGGCGAAGATGCACGCGACTTCGACGACGCCGTCTATTGCGAGCCGATGCAGGTCGGCAAGGGCGAGGGCTTCCGTCTGCTCGTCGCGATCGCGGACGTCTCGCACTATGTGCTGCCGGGCAGCGGCCTGGACGTGGACGCGATCGAGCGCAGCACCTCGGTGTACTTCCCGCGCCGCGTGATTCCGATGCTGCCGGAGAAGCTCTCGAACGGCCTGTGCTCGCTCAATCCGCACGTGGATCGCTGCGTGCTGGTCTGCGACATGGTCATCACCGCGCGCGGCGAGATCAAGGCGTACCAGTTCTATCCGGGTGTGATGCACTCGGCGGCGCGCCTGACCTATACCGAAGTCGCGGCGGTGCTCAAGAACACCAAGGGCCCGGAGGCGACGCGCCGCGCGGCGCTGCTGCCGCAGCTGCAAAACCTCTACGGCGTCTACAAGGCGTTGTTCGCGGCGCGCCAGAAACGCGGTGCGATCGACTTCGATACGACCGAGACCTACATCGTCTGCAATGCGCAGGGCAAGATCGAGCAGATCGTGCCGCGTCAGCGCAACGACGCGCACAAGCTGATCGAAGAGTGCATGCTCTCGGCCAACGTCTGCGCCGCGGACTTCATGAAGCGCAACAAGCACCCGGGCCTGTACCGCGTGCACGCGGGCCCGAGTGCGGAAAAGCTCGAAAACCTGCGCACCTTCCTGCGCGGCATGGGGCTGTCGCTGGGCGGCGGCGACACGCCGCACGCGAGCGACTACGCCGCGCTGATGGCGCATATCCGCGACCGACCGGACGCGCAGATGTTGCAGACGATGCTGCTGCGCTCGATGCAGCAGGCCGTCTACAGCCCGGACAATATCGGCCACTTCGGTCTCGCGTATGAGGCGTATGCCCACTTCACGAGCCCGATCCGCCGCTATCCCGACCTGCTCACGCACCGCGCGATCTACGCGATCCTGCAAGGCAAGAAGTATCAGCCGGCCGCGCCCGAAGGCGTCGACCTCAACACGGCGCTCTCGCCGCGCGCCCGCGCCATGCAGGCGGAGGACGAAGAGAAGCGCGGCCGCAGCCGTGCCGCTCGCGGTGCGAACACGGCGATCTGGGAAGAACTGGGCCTGCATTGCTCGGCCAACGAGCGCCGCGCCGACGAAGCTTCGCGCGACGTCGAAGCCTGGCTCAAGTGCTATTTCATGCGCGACAAGCTCGGCGAGGAATACGGCGGCATGGTCAGCGGCGTGACCTCGTTCGGCATCTTCGTGCAGCTCGATTCGCTCTTCATCGAAGGTCTCGTGCACGTGACGGAACTCGGTTCCGATTACTTCCAGTACGACGACATCAAGAACGAGCTGCGCGGCGAGCGCACCGGCATCCGTTATCGCCTGTCGGATCGCGTGCGCGTGCAGGTGAGCCGCGTCGATCTGGACGCGCGCAAGATCGACTTCCGCCTCGTGCGCGATACGCCGGTCAAGCCTGCCGCGAATCGTGGCCCGCAAGGCCAGCAGCAGGAGCGTGGCGCGGTCGAAGGCGGCGCGCGCGTGCGTCCCATGCCGCTCGCGGCAGACGACGTGCGGCGCAAGAAGGCTGCGCCGCCGCAGAGCGCGGCCGTGAAGGAAGCGCGTGCGGCGCGTGGCGCGGCCAAGACCGCGAAGAAGCGTGCGCCGTCCAAGCCGACGGCCAAGAAGTCGCCGCCGCGCAAGAAGCGTTAAAGCCGTACCCACGGCGCGAGCTTTGCTCCTGAAACGGAGCGGGCACGCGCCGTGACCCGGTGCGCGGAATCATCCGGCGCACCGGCGCAATATCACTCGTTCGCGGCGCCATCGATGCGCCGCGAACCGTTTATCAGGGGTAGTTCCAGTCATGTCACGTCTCAAGGTTCTTTACGGGTTTCATGCGGTGACCGCACGTATGCGGCACGACGCGTCCACGGTCGAGGATGTCTATTACGATCCGACGCGGCGCGACCGCCGCATGCAGGAATTCCTGCACGCCGCGAAGGAAGCCGGCGTGCGCGCGATCGCCGCCGACGAGACGCGCCTCTGGGGCCTCGCCCATACCGAGCGCCATCAGGGCGTGGTGGCGCGCGTGCACGACCTGGCGCTCGCGCAGAACCTGGCCGAGCTGCTCGACGGCATTCAGGGTTCGCCGCTGCTGCTGGTGCTCGACGGCGTGACCGATCCGCATAACCTCGGCGCCTGCCTGCGGGTGGCCGACGCTGCCGGCGCGCACGCCGTGATCGCACCGCGCGACCGCGCCGTGGGCCTGAACGCAACCGCCGCCAAGGTGGCCAGCGGCGCCGCCGACACCGTGCCGTACATCACCGTGACGAACCTGGCGCGCGCGCTGCGCGAACTCAAGGACGCGGGCGTGTGGGTGGTCGGCACGGCGGGCGATGCGCCCGCGGGCCTCTACCAGACCAAGCTCGACGGCCCGGTGGCGCTCGTGATGGGCGCCGAAGGCGAGGGCATGCGCCGCCTGACCCGCGAAACCTGCGACGAGGTCATGCAGATTCCGATGGCCGGTACGGTCGAGAGCCTGAACGTTTCCGTCGCGTCGGGCGTGTGCCTGTTCGAAGCGGTGCGCCAGCGCGCCGCGCGCTGATCCGGCTGCAGCGATCCAGTACGACCGGGGCAGCATGACGACCTTTCAAGGCGTGAGCCGGGCGGCGCTGGCCGCCGTGGGCGCGGCGCTCGCGCTCGCGGCCTGCGTGCCCGCCACGATGACCGACCGCGGCGCGTATATCGCCGATTCGCAGCATCACGCGCGCAGCGCCGACTCGCGCATCCGTTTTCTCGTGCTGCACTACACGGAAGGCGACGAGCCGACTTCGCTTGAGGAGCTGACGCGCGAAAACGTGAGCGCCCATTACCTGGTGCCCGAGCACCCGCCGCTGCGCGACGGCAAGCCCGTCGTGCTGCAACTCGTGCCCGAATCGCGGCGCGCGTGGCACGCGGGCGTGAGCGAGTGGCAGGGCACGACCGAGCTCAACGCGGCGTCCATCGGCATCGAAAACGTCAACTCGGGGCCGCACGACACGCCGCAAGGCCGCACGTGGGCGCCCTGGCCTGCCGATCAGGTGGCGGCGATCATCGCGCTGTCGAAGGACATCGTCACGCGCTACGGCATTCCGCCCACGCGGGTGGTGGGCCATAGCGACATTGCTCCGCAGCGCAAGATCGATCCGGGCGCGGCGTTCCCGTGGAAGCAGCTCTACGACGCGGGCGTGGGCGCCTGGCCCGACGACGCCACGGTCAAGGCCGATCTCGCGGGCCGCGCGCCCGATGCGCCCGCCGACGTGCGCGGCCTGCAGACCAAGCTCGCGCGATACGGTTACGACGTCGCCACCGACGGCGTGCTCGACGAGCGCACGCGCCGCGTCTTCGCCGCGTTCCAGATGCATTTCCGCCCGCGCGATTGTTCCGGCACGCCGGACGCGGAAACCGACGCCATCGCCCAGGCGCTGCTCGACAAATACGTCGATCGCAGCGCCCCCGCGCTGCCCGGCGCGACCGAAACGGCGCCCTGAATTGCACGCTTGCCGCGCGCCAATCCTTACCGGCGCGCGTAAGGAAATCGCCCGAAAAACCGGAAAACGCAGACCGCAGCGGCGGGTGCCGCCCGCAACTCCGGTAAACTATGCGTTTTCCGCGTTTCCTCTCCTCGGGCAGTACCCATCATGACTCAAGACGAACTCAAGAAACTGGTCGGCCAGGCGGCCGCCGACTATGTCAACGCGAACGTGCCGGAAGGCGCCATCATCGGCGTCGGCACCGGCTCGACCGCTAACTGCTTCATCGACGCGCTGGCCGCCAACAAGAGCCGCTACCGCGGTGCGGTGTCCAGCTCGATCGCCACCACGGCGCGCCTGGAAGCGCACGGCTTCAAGATTTTCGACCTCAACGAGATCGAATCGCTGCCCGTCTACGTGGACGGCGCCGACGAAATCGACGGCTCGGGTGCGATGATCAAGGGCGGCGGCGGCGCGCTCACGCGCGAGAAGATCGTCGCGTCGGTGTCGGAAGTGTTCGTCTGTATCGCCGATGCGAGCAAGCGCGTCGAGGTGATGGGCCAGTTCCCGCTGCCGATCGAAGTCGTGCCGATGGCGCGCACGGCCATTGGCCGCCGCGTGACGGCGCTCGGCGGCGTGCCGGTGCTGCGCGTGCAGAAGGACGGCTCGCCGTTCATCACCGACAACGGCAACGAGATTCTCGACGTGAAGGGCCTGCGCATCAGTGACCCGCGCACGCTCGAAGCGCACGTCAATGCATGGCCGGGCGTCGTGACCGTGGGCCTGTTCGCGGCGCGTGGCGCAGACTTCTGCCTGCTGGGCGGCGAGAACGGCGTCGAGCGCATCGACTACCGCAAGGCCTGATCGCTTGATCGCGTGATCGGATAAGCGACGGCGTGTAGCGATGCACGCTGTTGGCGGCCCGCCATGCTGCGGGCTTTTTTACGCGCCGATTAATAGGGATTCCTGATAAAGAGGAATGCCGTGCGGGCGCAAAAAAATCACCAGAAAAGCCGCAAAAACAGAAGAAAAGGCAAAGCGCGCCGCTGCCGGAACGCTTTGCAAAATCAAACACACACACGAGAAACGAGGCGTGGAGCCGCCGCGCGGCGGCCCCGGCCCTGCTTCTACGTCTTATTCCACCGTTTCGGCCTGACGCAGGCGCGGCAGCAGGCGGTCGAACTCGCGGCGCACGAGGCCATAGCACTCGCAGGCGCGCGCTTCGAGGCCTTCGCGGTCGAGCACGCGGATACGGCCGCGGCTGTGGTGGATCAAACCTTCATTGTGGAGCTTGCCGGCCGCTTCCGTGATGCCTTCGCGGCGCACGCCGAGCATGTCGGCGATGAGCTGCTGCGTGACCGTGAGGTCGTTCGACGCCACGCGGTCCACTTCGATCAGCAGCCAGCGGCACAGTTGCTTGCTCAGCGAGTGGTGGCGGTTGCAGGCGGCGGTTTGCGCGACCTGCGTGAGCAGCGCGTGCATGTAAAGCAGCATCAGGCGGCGCAGGAAGTCCGAGCGCGCGAACTGCTGCTTGAGGCTTTGTGCGCTCATGCGATAGGCGAAGCCCGCGCACTGCACCTGCACGCGGTTCGGCATGGTTTCGCCGCCCGTCAGGACGGGCACGCCCGTCATGCCTTCGCGGCCCACGGCGGCGATTTCCACGGAGCTGCCGTCTTCCATCGTCGAGAGCATCGAGATGATGGCCGTGGTCGGAAAGTAGACGTGGTGAATGCGCTGGCCGGAATCGCAGAGGAGTTGTTCGGTGCGCAGATGGACGAGTTCGAGATGCGGTGCGAGTGCTTGCCATTCATGCGACGGCAGTGCGCCGAGCAAATGGTTGCCGTGCAGATCCGATTGAAGGGTCAACATGATTTGGTCCTCGTGTGAAGGCGCTTGCGCAGCCTTCCGTCTTTTCATTCCGGTCGCCGAATCGGTTGTTGTTTGCCGCTTCCCGTAGCGGCTGTTCATTCGTCGTGCCGGCCCCATAGTCCCGAGTGCGTTCGCGTTTTTTGTTTGCGTCACGCTGTGTGGCGCTTCTCACTAAGCAGGGTGTGTGCCAGAAGGTCGCAAAGCGCGTCATTGCGAGCTTTCGCGGGTGTTACGGGCGAAGCGCACAGGGACAACTCCGCGTTTTTGTTTCAAATCTGTACGACGCCTGCGCGGGGTGCGCCAATCGGCTGAGCAATTTGTATTGCGATAAGTACTTGATTTGTAATGGATAAATAGCGCTCTGGAGCGGTATCGCAAAAATGACTCCAGGTTGAAACATGCCGTGCGGCAGCCCACTGCGATGGGGCCGGGGAGGGCCGCATAGCGTTCGAATTTGATTCATTGCTGTCGCGCGGCGGCTGATTGAGCCAGAAACGTTCTCCTGTGAAACATGACCGCGTTACGGCGCGTCACGTTACGTTGTGTGGGCTGGCGCACGGAGCGCCGCCGGTTCGGGTGCAACGCCGCGCCAGTCGTGGCTGCCACGCGTTGCGGGCGCAACGATCTTCATTGGCCGTCTGTCCGGACGGTCGTGTCAGCGTCGTCTCCATCTGCATCGCCAACTGTGTCGCCAGCATAGTCAAACGCGTCGGCGCGCCGCCGTGCGGCAGCGCTCGGTCAGTGTGGGTATGCGAACAGAATCGGCTGACAGCCTTTGTTCCAATGGAGTCCGACAACGAGGGAGCGCGCATGCATGACGAAGCGAGATCCGGTGCAGGTACTGAACCCGCCGCCGCTCGCGAGCGCCAACCCAATATCAGACTTTCAACGGGGAGCTTTTCGAATGAACCAGCTCGTCACACCGGCCGGCTTGATCGCCGCAGCCAATGAAGCCGAAGTTGCGCTCGTCGTGCAGCCGGTCGTGCTCGCCGGTGGATCCGGCACGCGTCTGTGGCCGCTCTCGCGCGAACATTGCCCGAAACAGTTGATCGATCTGCTCGACGGCGAGTCGCTGCTCGAAGCTACGGTGCGTCGCCTCGATGGTCTTTATGCCCGCGCAGGCGACAAGAGCGGTGACAAGAGCGGCGCGCAGACCGACGCGCCGATCCGCAAGGCCGCGCCCCTCGTCGTGAGCAGCGAAGAGCTGCGCCATATGACCGCTGACCGGCTGGGCCGCAGCGGCAAGGCCGCACGTATCGTGTTCGAGCCGCACGCGCGCAACACCGCGCCCGCGCTGACCGTGGCCGCGCTCGCCGCCCAGGCCGCGCACGGCGAAGCGCGCGCCGGCGATGCGATGCCCGTCGACAGCGACCCGATTCTGATTGCCATGCCCGCCGATCATCTGATCGCCGACCGCGCGGCGTTTTCCGCTGCGCTTGAAGACGCCGTGAGCTACGCGGCGCGCGGCGCCATCGTCACGCTAGGCGTGCCGCCGCAGCGTGCGGAAACCGGCTACGGCTACATCTGCGCGGGCGCCATGCTCGGCACGAGCGGCGCACGCACGATCGAGCGCTTCGTCGAAAAGCCCAACGCCGAACTCGCCGCAAGCTATGTCGCCTCGGGCGATTACTGGTGGAACAGCGGCATTTTCGTCGTGCGCGCCTCGGTGTGGCTGGCGGCCATCGCGCGCGCGCGGCCCGCCATCGCCACGCTCTGTGCGCAGGCGTTCGAACTGGCGCGCGTCGATGCGGACAACGCGGTTCACCTCGACCCGGCGACATTCGAAGGCTGCCCATCGGATTCGATCGACTACGCGGTGATGGAGTCGATCGGCGCCGATGCGCGTCTGGCGGGGGTGGTCGTGCCGCTGGTCGCGGGCTGGTCGGACGTGGGCGCATGGGACGCTGTCTGGCAGGTCTCGGCCAAGGATGCGAGCGGCAACGTCGCGCGCGGGCGCGTGATCTTCGAGGACTCGACCGACAGCTTCGCGCATTCGGACGGGCGCCTCGTCGCCTGCGTGGGCGTGCATGACGTGGTGGTAGTGGAGACGGCGGACGCCGTGCTCGTCGCCGCCAAGGATCGTGTGCAGGACGTGCGTGCGATCGTCGGCAAGCTCAAGGCGCAGCGTGGCGAAGAGGTGCGCAACCATCGCCGCGTCGAGCGGCCGTGGGGCTGCTACGACTCGGTGGATCGTGGCGAGCGCTTCCAGGTCAAGCGCATCGTCGTGAAGCCGGGCGGCGTGCTCTCGCTGCAAATGCATCATCACCGCGCCGAGCATTGGGTCGTCGTGCGCGGCACCGCGCGTGTCACGCGCGGCGACGAGGTGTTCCTGATTTCGGAAAACGAATCGACGTATATCCCGCTTGGCGTGAAGCACCGGCTCGAAAATCCGGGCAAGACGCCGCTTGAAATTATCGAAGTGCAGTCGGGCGGCTATCTGGGCGAAGACGACATCGTGCGCTTCGAGGATCAATACGGACGAACGGACGCGCAGCGCTGACGGAACCCGTCGTGGGCCAGTTGGCGCGTGTGTCGCTGCATATGCACACAAAAATAACGCTGCAAATAACTATAAAGCCACGTAAATCAGTCTTTGTTTAATACAGACTGCTTACGAAAAGACAACGAATAACTTCATAAAACGAGATTCGGGAAACCGAAGGGCCAAATCACGAAGAACTTGTACCGCTTGGGCATTTGTCACGCGAAATTTGCGTCAGGAGATATCCTGGCTTACGTTTTATGCAATTAGCATGGCAACGTACGGATGAGTTCGACGAAGCACGAGGGCCCACGCAGTAACCGGCAAACAGGGCGATTAACGCCATCGGGGGGAGGGGTCATGGAACTGGGGAACAACAAGGAACGCTCACTCGTGAGCAAGGTCATGGATGGCCTGATTTCGGGCATCGTCGAAGAGCGTTATGGCGCGATCCTGCCGCCGCAGGACGTGTTGTCGAAGGAGTTCGACGTGAGCCGCACGGTCATGCGCGAAGCGCTGTCCATGCTGCTTGCGCGCCATATGCTCGATGTGCGGCCCAAGATCGGCACGCGCATCAGGCCGATGCGCGACTGGCGCATGATCGACGAGGACGTCGTGAGCTGGCGTTTTCGCGCCAAGCCGGACAAGACCTTTCTGCGCGACGTGATCGAATTTCGCACGCTGATCGAACCGGCCGCCTGCGCGCTGGCGGCTGAACGCGCGGGCGCGGCGGATATCGCGGGCATTCGCGACGCCTTCGAGGCGTTGCAGCAGGCCAGTCCCGGCGACACGGGCTGCCAGGCCGCCGACTCGCTGCTGCATACGCGCATTCTCGCGGCGAGCGGCAATCAGTTCTATCAACAGATGGCGGCGATCGTGCGCGGTGCGCTGACCATCGTCAACCCGATCCTGAGCCAGCGCGCGGACGGCTGGAGCAACGTCGTCGCCGCGCACGGGCGCGTGGTCGAGGCGATCGAACGGCGCTCGCCCGCCGATGCACAGGCGGCCGCCACGGCAATGCTCGCCTATACCGCCGACGAGCTGAACCGCGCGTTCGCGCCGGAGACGGCGGAATAAGGATCGATAACCACTGATACCGTCGATCGGCAAGGTCGATCGGCGAGGTCGGGCGCGTTTTCGCCGCATCTCTCGCAGCTTGATTTCGCACGCACGCCGCGCGCGTCCTTGACCGGGCGCCTGCGGCGTTTGCCTTCATGCGCGCGAGCCAGTATCGTGCGTCTCTTTGCCTCGGCGCGGCTGTCCTGCGCGGCGAGACCCGCAATCCGCACAAAGAGAGACGAGAGACATGGGCGATATCGCTGAAAACGGCACGATTCGTTGGGGCATCGTGGGCGCGGGCCGCATCGCGCGGCGTTTCGCGCAGGGCGTGGGGCATGTCGAAGGCGCGCGCGTGAGCGCGGTCTGGTCGCGCCGCCCGCAACCCGCCGAGACGCTGGCGCAGGAATTCGGCGCACAGGCGTGCGGGAGCTTCGAGGCGCTGCTCGCAAGCGGCATCGACGCCGTCTATATCGCGACGATGCAGGACAGCCATGCACACTACGCCACCGCCGCCTTGCAGGCCGGCGTGCCCGTGCTCTGCGAGAAGCCCGCGACGGTCAACGCCGCGCAGCTCGACGCCGTGCTGCAGGCCGCGCGCGACAACCAGCGCCTCTTCATGGAGGCGATGAAGCCGCCGTTCTATCCGCTCTATCGGGCGCTGCGCGCGCATCTGCAAGCCGATCCGATCGGGCCCGTCGGCCTCGTGCGCGCGGGCTGCTCGGTCGCCAATGTGCCTGCCGATCACCCGTCGTTTTCATTCGCGCACGCGGGCGGCGCGCTGCTCGACATCGGCGTCTACGAGATGTTTCTGGCGGTGGACTGGCTCGGTGCGCCGCGCGAGGTGCAGACGTTCGGGCGACTTGGCGCGACGGGCGTCGACACGTTTGCAAGCCTCAATTGCCAGCATGAGCACGGCATTGCGCAGCTCTTCTGCGGGCTCGACCTGCATGGCTTTGGCGATGCGCTGCTGGCAGGGCCGCTTGGCAATGTGACGATCCACGCGAACTGGTGGAATCCGGCGCGCGCGACGATCCGCTATGTCGATGGCCGCACGGTGGAGCTGGACGAGCCGTTCGAAGGCGGCGGCCTCAACTACGAGACGGCACACTTCTGCGAGCTGCTGCGTGCGGGTGCGCTGGAAAGTCCGGTGATGCCGCACGAGACGTCGCGGCGCATGATCGCGATGGCCGATGCCGCGCGCGGCGCGCTTGGCTTGCGGTTCGACTGCGAGTGAGGAAGGCGGGCGCGGCGGTTGCACGAACCGCCGCGTTTCACGCTTGTGTCAGTGGCGCGAAGGCAGCGCCAGGCGCTTTTCGTACCAGTGCTGAACCCATTCGAGCACCTGGCACAGCACCCAGTAGATCGCGGCCGCCGCGAGATAGAGCGGCAGCGGCTGATAGGTCGATGCGATGATTTCCTGCGCGCTGCGCAGCAGCTCCGTCACCGTGATGACCGACACCAGCGACGTATCCTTGATCAGGCTGATGAGGCTGTTCGACAGGCTGGGCACGGCGATGCGCAGCGCCTGCGGCGCGATCACGTAACGCAGCGTCTGGCGTCGCGACAGCCCGAGGCTGTACGCCGCAAGCCACTGGCCGCGATGAATGCCGAGAATCGCGCCGCGCATGCTTTCGGACAGATACGCCGCGACGTTGGCCGACAGTGCGATCACGCCGGCAGGTGTGGGATCGAGCGAAATGCCGATGCTCGGCAGGCCGTAATAGATCACGAAGATCTGCACGAGCAGCGGGGTGCCGCGCATGAGGCTCACGTACACGCGCGCGATGAACACGAGCACGCGGTTCGAGCTGATGCCCATGAGGGCGAGTACGGCGCCGCCGATGAGCCCGAAGATCATCGACAGGACAGCGAACTTGACCGTGAGCACCGCGCCCTGCGCGAGCACCGGCAGCGACTGGAGGATGAGCGTGTAGATGGGCATGGGAGACGCGGAAAGAATGGCTTGCGCAGCCTGGCCTTGAAACACCGCGGGGCGGCAACCTGCCCGCAGGCAGGATGCGCGCCCCGCGCCTGTCATGTCATGCGGCAGCGCGAGCGCTGCACGTCGACACGTCCGAAACTGCCTTTACTTCGTGACCGGCTTGGTCACGTCGATGCCGAACCACTTGTCCGAGATCTTCGTGAAGGTGCCGTCGGCTTCGAGCTGCGTCATCGCATCGTCGATCGCCTTGGCGAACTTCGGATTGCCCTTCTTGAACGGAATGCCCGACGGGTTGCCGTCGCCGACGATCGCGCCCGCACGCAGCGGCAGCTGCGAGTTCTTCATCAGGTACGCCAGCATCAGGCGGTCGTTGAGCGCCGCGTCGAGACGCCCGGCGGCCAGGTCGCGCAGGTACTCGGGCGCGCCCGGGTAGGTCTTCACGTCGATGCCCGGAACGGACTTGGCCATGTCCATGTAGTTGGTGCCGAGCGCGACGCCGAGCTTCTTGCCCTTGAGGTCGTCGAGCGACTTGAACTGGCGCGAATCGTCCTTGCGCTCGATGAGCTGCGCGGCCGAATACGTGTAAGCCGGCGAGAAGTCGAGCACAGCCTTGCGCTGGTCGGTAATGCCCACCTGGTTGGCGATCACGTCGAACTTGCCGGCTTGCAGACCGGCGATGATGCCGCTCCATTCGGTCGTGACGAACTCGGGCTTCACGCCGAGCTTCGCGGCGACCGCCCTGGCGATATCGACATCGAAGCCGACCAGGTCGCCGTTGGGCGCCTTCGAGTTGAACGGCGGGAAGGTGCCCTCGAGACCGATGCGCAGCGTGCCGCGCGCCTTGACCTGGTCGAGCAGGTCATCGGCGTGGGCGCTTGCCGCCACGAACGACGTGCCCACCAGCGCGAGCGCGAAAAGCTTCTTGAGCAAAGCGAATTTCATTGTTGTCCTCTTGTTTTTGCTGCTGTCCGTCTTGCAGCCTTCTTGCAGTCTGTCTGCGGCGCGAACCGAACAGGTTCGATGCGCCGCACATGGCCTGAAACTATAGCCTCAGGCGCGGCCCGAGGCCAGCGCCCGCGCGCACTCGGCGACGAGCGCCGGGCCGCGGTAGATGAAGCCCGTGTAGACCTGCACGAGCGCGGCGCCCGCGGCGATCTTCGCGCGCGCATCCTCGCCCGAGAAAATGCCGCCCACGCCGATGATCGGCACCTGCCCGCCGAGTTCGGCGCGCAGCTTGCGGATCACCTCGTTCGACGCGTCGAACACCGGGCGGCCCGACAGGCCGCCGGTTTCGGTCGCGTTCGGCAGGCCTTCGACGGCCGCGCGCGAGAGCGTCGTGTTGGTGGCGATCACGCCTTCGATCTTGTGGCGCAGCAGCGTGTCGGCGATTTCCTTGACCTGTTCGTCGTCCAGATCGGGCGCGATCTTGAGCGCGAGCGGCACGAGCTTGCCGTGCATGTCGGCCAGACGCTGCTGCTTGTCCTTGAGCGCCGCGAGCAGGGCGTCGAGTTCGCCGCCGCCTTGCAGCTGGCGTAGGTTCTTGGTGTTCGGCGACGAAATGTTGATCGTCACGTAGCTCGCGAACGGATACACGCGTTCGAGGCAGAAGAGATAGTCGTCGGCGGCGCGCTCGATCGGCGTATCGGCGTTCTTGCCGATATTCAGGCCGAGAATGCCGCGATAACGCGCGGCCTGCACGTTCTTCACGAACTGCTCGACGCCGTGGTTGTTGAAGCCCATCCGGTTGATGATGCCGCCCGCCTGCGGCAGACGGAAAATGCGCGGACGCGGATTGCCCGGCTGCGGACGCGGCGTGACCGTGCCCACTTCGATAAAACCGAAGCCCAGCGCGGCGAAACCGTCGATGGCGGCGCCTTCCTTGTCGAGGCCCGCGGCGAGACCCACCGGATTGCGGAAGGTCAGGCCCATGACGGTGCGCGGCGAATCCGGCACGCGCGAGGCGAGCAGCCCGGCCATGCCGGTGCGGCCCGCTGCGCCGATCATGCGCAGGGAAAGATGGTGGGCGTCTTCGGCGTCCATGCGAAAGAGCTGGTCGCGGACGAACGGATAAAGGGTGCTGAACACGGGAGGAAGGCGCGGGCGCCAGAAAATGAGAACCCGCTATTTTAGCGACAAAGGCGCGGCGGCTGGCGGGCGCGCTGGAATCGGCGTAATCCGCGGTGCCGGGCAACGACCGTCACTCAACCGTCACTCGACCGGATCGAGCGCGCGCCAGACGCCGTCGAACAGGCCTTCGAGCGGCTGGAAGCGCGCCTTGTAGGCCATTTTCGGGCTTTCCCGAATCCAGTAGCCCAGGTAGACGTACGGCAGTTGCAGGCTGCGCGCCTGCTCGATCTGCCAGAGGATGTTGTAGGTGCCGTAGCTTGCGTGCGGCGTGTCGGGCTCGAAGAAGGTGTACACCGAG
The DNA here is from genome assembly GCF_000685015.1 of Paraburkholderia bannensis NBRC 103871. Lineage (GTDB taxonomy): Bacteria > Pseudomonadota > Gammaproteobacteria > Burkholderiales > Burkholderiaceae > Paraburkholderia > Paraburkholderia bannensis. The sequence goes on from NZ_BAYA01000014.1 coordinate 147,436, forward strand.
GACAGCCCGTCGCCGAGAATGTCGATCATGCTGACCATGCGCAGGATCCCCGGCGCATCGGGATGTTGCGGATCGGGCTCGCGAAACTCCACGAGCCGCGAGTTGATCCGGCTCTGCAGCAGGAACTGCTCGTACTGGTCGCGGCTGTCGCGATCCATGCCGCCGCCCGCGTGACGCGCCGACTGGTAGCGCATGTAGAGCGCGTAATGCGCCTCGTCGTAATGCAGCGGCGCGACCGTCGCGACGAGTTCGCCGTGATGCTTCCAGGTGCGCCGCTGGGTGCGGTTGGGCGTGTAGTGCTCGACCGGCACACGCACCGGCACGCAGGCGCGGCAGCCGTCGCAGTACGGGCGGTAGGTGAACACACCCGAGCGGCGAAAGCCCGCCTTGACGAGATCGGTATAGACGTCGGAATTGATCAGGTGGCTAGGCGTCGCCACCTGCGAGCGCGCGATGCGCCCCTCCAGATAGCTGCAGGGGTAGGGCGCCGTTGCATAGAATTGCAGCGCGGAAAGCGGTGAAAGCGGCAGCTCGTTTGGATGAGTCACGTTGGCAGCTCTCGAAGCAGATCGGAACGCCGCGTGTCTCGGGGGCCGCCGGTGCTGGCGGTAAACGCGACGTGTTCTGACTGCATACTAACATCGACGCCTGGCTTGCATCTATCGAAATACGCGGCCTGGCGCACGTGTGGCGACGGGTGGTGCAGGCTTCGGCGTGGTTCGCAGTCGCGCAGGCAGGTCGACTCAGACCGTGGGAACAGGCGGATTTTCGGCCTGGCCCAGACCGCGACCTTCGTGACCGAGCCAGTCGGCCAGCACGCCTTTGTCGAAGCGCCACGCAATCGCCTGTGCGCCGACATTCGCCCGCACATGCGCGATGAACGGCTTGCGCGCGATTTCGCGCCCGCCCAGCGACGCCAGATGCGCGGTGTTCTGCTGGCAGTCGATCAGCGCGACGCCGTTGCGGCGCAGATGCGCGACGAGCGCCGAGAGCGCGATCTTCGAGGCGTCGGTCATGGACGCGAACATCGATTCGCCGAAGAACATCGTGCCGAGCGATACGCCGTAAAGACCGCCCACGCGCTGTCCTTCGAACCATGCCTCGATGCTGTGCGCGTCGCCGATCCGATGCAGCGCCGAATACGCGTCGATCACGTCGGCGGTGATCCAGGTGCCGCGCTGGCCGCGCCGCGGCGCGTTCGCGCAGGCGCGCATCACGGCGGCGAAGTCGTCGTCAACGCGGATTTCCCACGCGGGATCGCGCAGTACGCGCTTGAGCGTTTTCTTGAGAGAGGGTGAGACCTTGAACTCGTCGGGGCGCAGGATCATGCGCGGATCGGGGCTCCACCAGAGCACCGGCTGGCCGTCCGAGTACCACGGAAAAATGCCGTGCCGGTAGGCGTCGATCAGGCGCGAGGGCAGCAGGTCGGCGCTGGCGGCGAGCAGCCCCGGCGCGCCGCTCGAGGCGCCCAGGGCGCGCTCGACCGGTGGGAACGGGTCGTCGGGCGAAAGCCAGGGCACCATCGCCGGAGCGCGTCAGCCGTCGCGCAGCGGGCGCAGGACGTCGCCGGTATGCAGGCCGTAGCTGCCCGACTGGCGATCAGCGAAGAAAAAGCGCAGGGTCTGGCCGACCGTGGGGAAGGCGATTTCGTCCCACGGAATTTCGTGCTCCTCGAACAGGCGCACTTCGAGACTTTCCTCACCGGCTTCGACGTCGAGGTCGAGCAGGCGCGCGAGATAGAACAGGTGAACCTGATGCACGCGCGGCACGTTGAGCAGCGAGAAGAGGCTTTGCACTTCGACCCGTGCGCCGGCTTCTTCCAGCGTTTCGCGTGCGGCGGCTTCGGAGGTCGTTTCGCCCATTTCCATGAAGCCCGCGGGCAGCGTCCAGTAGCCGTAGCGCGGCTCGATCGCGCGGCGGCACAGCAGCACCTTGTCTTCCCAGACCGGCACGGTGCCGACCACGTTGCGCGGATTCTGATAGTGGATGGTGCCGCAGTGCGCGCAGACGTAGCGTTCGCGGTTGTCACCGGGCGGCACGAGCAGGCTGACCGCCTGACCGCAAGTCGAGCAGAATTTCATGGGCACGATAGGGGGATGGGTGATGCGAGTGTATCACCGCGGCGCGTCATGACGGGAGCTTGACCCGGAGCGCTCGCATAAGCGGATCGGCATGAAGGTGCCGCCGATGTGGGGGCGTCGCTGCTTGAGCGTCGATATGGCGGCTAGAAAACAAAAAAGGGTTACACGCCGATGCGTTGTAACCCTTGATTGCTTCTGACAGAACAGCTTTGGTTGCGGGGGTAGGATTTGAACCTACGACCTTCGGGTTATGAGCCCGACGAGCTGCCAGACTGCTCCACCCCGCGTCCGTCAGAGAAAAAGATTATAGGGTAGATCCTGGGATCCTGCAAGCGCTATTTGACGAATCCTTTTCTGGGCGCTTGCGAAAAGGCTGCCCGCACATTGCAGAACCTTTGCAAAGCGATTCCAGATCGCCAGGCTAGAATCGGGGCCGAAGTCGTTGCTGACGTCTTCTGACTGCTTTCTTCCTGCGTCGCCTTCACGTTCCCACGGATATATGGATATCGCTCACGACCTGCAAACGATCGCCGCGCAAGAGCGCACGCTCGTGTTTCCCCGCTTCGATACCGAGCGCGCCTGGCAACTCGGCGCCTTTTTGCGCGAGCTGGCTGTTGCGCGCTCGCATGCGGTTGCCATCGACGTGCGCACCTTCGGCCTGCCGCTGTTCTTCTGCGCATTGCCCGGCGCTTCGCCCGACAACGTCTCGTGGGTGCAGCGCAAGTCGCGCGTGGTCGAGCACTTCCGTCGCAGTTCCTACGCGATCGGCTTGCGCCTGCAGCAGACCTGCACCACGCTTGCGGACAAACACGGCTTGCCGGCCACCGACTACGCGACGCACGGCGGCGCGTTTCCGCTCGCAGTCGATGGCGTAGGCGTGATTGGATCGGTGACGGTTTCGGGGCTGCCGCAACGCCTCGATCACGAACTCGTCGTCGAGGCGCTGTGCGCGCAGCTTGGCGCCGACTACAGCCAGCTCGCGCTTGCAAAGGCCTGACGCGATGCGCACCTCACCCTGGCTCATTCTCGCCATCGCGATCGTCGCCGAAGTGATCGCCACCTCCGCGCTGCGCGCCTCGAACGGTTTCTCGCGGCTCGTGCCGTCGGCGATCGTCATCGTGGGTTACGGCGTGTCGTTCTATTGCCTCTCGCTCACGCTCAAGACGCTGCCGGTCGGCATTGTCTATGCGGTGTGGTCGGGCGTGGGCATCGTGCTCATCACGCTCGTCGCGATGGCGCTCTATAAACAGGTGCCGGATCTGCCCGCGACCATCGGCCTCGGCTTGATCGTCGCGGGCGTGCTCGTCCTGAACCTGTTTTCGAAAATGCAGGCGCACTGAGCGCCTCCCGCGCGCGTCGTGCGTGTCGTAAGCGCGGCGGTCGTGCCGCCGCGCTCAACGCTCGGGTGGCACGATGCGCACGCCGCAACCCGCGACGGTTTCGCGGCTGCTTTCTCCCTCGGGCGTCGCCGCGTCTTCCCACAGGCTGATCGCGCGCGCGATGTCGATGTCGTGCTCCCCCGCGTAGCGGAACCAGCGGTTCGCGGCCTGCGATTCGGGGATTTCCTGATCGGTGTCGAAGTAGCGTCCAGTCATGTGCGCGTCCATCGAGAGTGAAGGGGCTTGCAGAAAAGGGGCTTGCAGAAAAGCGGCTTGCGCAATGAAAGCCTGTGCAGCTGGTGCAACTCAGCGTGCAAGTGAGTTTCGCAGATTCGGCTGCCACGTCGATGCAGAATGCACACGTCGCCGCCTCGCGTGTCCCGCTGCGCGTAACATGGTGCGCGCCTGCGATGTCTGCTGGCGCGACTTTTCCTCTGCTGATTTCTCCGCGGGGCTGGACATGGATATCCGTTTTCCTTCCGAAGCGCCGTCCTGGCACGACTCCAATCTCACTGTGGTGTTTCCCGCGCTGGTCGACGGTGCGCGCGTGCCTTGCGCGATTTCCGTCGAGGCGCTTGAGGATCATTTCGGCGCGCGTCCCGAAGGCCGCGAGGCCTGGATGCAGGCTTTCGACGCGGGCCGCCGCCGCATCGAAGCCGTTGCGCGCGCCCATCTCGAACTGAGCAACGGCACGCCCGTGCTGCTCAAAAGCGGGCATTTCCCGCCGGGTACGCTGCTGTCCTGATCGCGGCCGCCATCAGCGCTATCACCATCATGAGCACCGTCGAACCGAAAGAGCCGCGCGTGTCGCCCTTGCGCGCACGTATTCTCGATGCCGCCCGCCGGATTGTGATGCGCGAAGGCATCGACCTGCTTTCGATGCGCAAGATCGCCGACGCGATTGGCTACTCGCCCGCATCGCTTTATCTGCATTTCGAGGGCCGCGACGCGATTGTGCGAGCGCTGGGGCGCGAAGGCTTTGCGCAACTGCTGACGCGCCTTGAGCCTTGTGCCGAAATCGAGGTGCCGCGCGCGCGGCTTCACGCGCTCGCGCATGCTTATGTGGCATTCGGCTGTGCGCATCCTGAAACGTATCGGCTGATGTTCTTGCCTGCGCCTTTGCCGGAGCGGGAAATGCCAGAGGCCGAACTGCCGCCGCCCGACGACCATATTGCCGCGATCACGACGCTTTTCGCCGATGCGTTCGCATCAGTCTGCGCCGAACCCGCGCTGCTCGCGCGTGCAATGTGGGCGCTGCTGCATGGCGTCGTGGCGTTCTCGCTTTCGGGGCCGGCATTCGGGCCCGAGTCGTCGCACCTGCCGGTGATCGACGCCGCGCTCGATGGCTGGCTCGATGGCCGGCACGGCGCGGGCTTCAAGTCCGAAGCGGGATAGAAAACGCGGCCTGCCGCCACGTGATAGCCTCGCAAAGCCGACTTGCTCGCGTTTTTCATTGCGCTTTCACTTATCCGCCAGTTCGCCATGCCCCAGCAAACCCATCCTTCAATCGCCGACGCCGAACAACACGTCCTCACACACGTCACGAATCGCATCGGTTTCATCGAGCTTGCCCGGCCGCAGGCGCTCAATGCGCTTTCGACCGCCATGGTGCGCTCGATGCAGGCGGCGCTCGACGCCTGGCGCGACGACCCGGAAGTGCTCGCCGTGCTCGTGCATACGCGTCATCCGCGCGCGTTCTGCGCGGGTGGCGATATCCGCTTTCTGTACGAGTCGTATCGGGCAGGAAATCAGGCGGCAATCGACACGTTCTTCATCGAGGAATATCGCCTCAATCACACGATCTTCAGTTATCCGAAGCCTTATATCGCGCTGATGAACGGCGTCGTGATGGGCGGCGGCATGGGGATCTCGCAGGGCGCGCATCGCACCGGTGGGCTACGCGTGGTCGACGGCACGACGCGCCTGGCGATGCCCGAGACGCGCATTGGCCTCTTTCCCGATGTCGGCATGGGGTGGTTTCTCGCGCGCACGCCGGGGGCGCTGGGGCGCTATCTCGCGGTGACGGGTGAAGCGATCGACGCCGCGAGCGCACTTTATGCCGGTCTCGCCGATGTGTCTATCGACGGCGACGCGCAGCCTGGGTTGGTGAATGCGCTGCAAACGGAGCCGTTCATGTCGGGCGAGGATATCGTCACGCGTATTCGCCGCGCGACAAGGACGGAAACGCAGACGGAAACGCGGACGGAAGCGCAGAAAGAGGCGAAAGCGCAGTGTGGCCTGGCCGTTGCGCGCGCATGGATCGACCGGCACTTCTCGCGCCCGACGGTGGCGGAAATTCTCACGTCGCTGGAGGCCGCTCAGGGTGCTGCGAAGGGCGCCGAAAGCGAATGGGCCGAGCAGATCGTCGGCGTGCTGCATGAGCGCTCGCCTCTGTCGATGGCGGTGTCGCTAGAGGTGGTGTCGCGTGCCGAAGGATCGATGTCCGACGTATTGCGCCGCGATCTCGACCTGACGCGTTCGAGCTTCGCGCAGGGCGACGTAGTGGAAGGGATCCGCGCGCGCATCATCGACAAGGACAACCATCCGCACTGGCGTTTTGCACGCATCGAAGACGTGCCGCCCGCCGAAGTCGAAGCGATGTTCAGGAGCCCGTGGAGTATCGCTGAGCACCCGTTGCGGGTGTTAGGCGCCTAGAAGCAGAGGGGGAACAGCAGGAGGGGAGGTGAAGCGCGGCGCGCGATGAAGCTCATGCGCCGCGCTGGCTACATCAGTCTTCGTCGGTTTCGCTCATGAAGGCGCGCATGAACACGAGCGCGCCCCAGCCCCACACCGCGTTCGAGGCGAAGCCCATCGCCAGGCGCGGCAGCATGTTGCCGCTCGGCCAGATCCCGCGCAGCGGATCGATCACGAACACCATCGCGGCGGTCAGCACGACGCCGCCGAACACGAACGCCTGCACCCACGGCGCGGGCCGCGAAGGCGACACGCGCAGCAGCCACGTCATCAGGATGGCCCACAAGGCGCTCCAGATCGCATTGACGAGGAACTCGGGCAGGCCGAGCGGCGCGAACGGCTCAGTCGAGAAACCAGCGGCGTCGATCACCTGCGCGGCATGCAGCAGCGCAAGCGTTGCCTCGCGAAAGAATAGCGAGGCCAGGAAGCCGGATACGAACGGCAAGATAATTTTTTGCATGAGAACGGGCGAGAGTTGCGCGGCGCGGCACGCATGCGCCCATGAAGACTGGGATAAGCGGCGGCCGGATGCTTTTGTCGGTATGGGCGCCATTATATCGGCGTGCCGGGCGCGCGATGCACCCCCGTATGCTAAAGCGTCGCGTAAAGCACGAAAGTGGAAAACCTAAGCTAAAAAAAATCGTTCAAAAGGCTTAGGGCGATCCCTAGACTGGTTCCCCATGAAGACGGCGCCGCCGTCATGGCCCGCCGCTCCCCGCGTCAGTCAACGATCAGTGAACGTTTCTTCCGGCCGCTCTGGATGACCAGGCGGGCGCGGACAAGCTCGTCCTGTTCTGCGTGTGAGAGCCGAGCCATTACGCCATTTTTCGCTGATTCGTTCAGCTCGAAGCTTTCATTTTCACGTCTCGAACAAAAAGCAGGAGTCACGCATGAATGTGTTCTGGTTCATCCCGACCCACGGCGACAGCCGCTATCTGGGCACCTCCGAAGGCGCGCGCGCCGCTGATCTCGCGTACTTCCAGCAGGTGGCCGTAGCGGCCGATACGCTCGGCTACGAAGGCGTCCTGCTGCCGACGGGCCGTTCGTGCGAAGACGCCTGGGTCGTGGCGTCGAGCCTGATCGCCGCAACGAAGCGCCTGAAGTTTCTCGTCGCGATCCGCCCGGGTCTGTCGTCGCCGGGTCTCGCCGCGCGCATGGCCGCGACTTTCGATCGCCTCTCGAACGGGCGCCTGCTCATCAACGTGGTGACGGGCGGCGACTCCGCCGAACTCGAAGGCGACGGCGTGTTCGTCGATCACGACACGCGCTACGAAATCACCGACGAATTCCTGCATATCTGGCGCAAGCTGCTGGAAGCCTCGCACACCAACGAGGCGATCGACTTCGACGGCAAGCATCTGCAGTCGAAGGGCGGCAAGGCGCTCTATCCGCCGGTGCAGCACCCGCATCCGCCGCTGTGGTTCGGCGGTTCGTCGCCGGCTGCGCACGAGATCGCAGGCGAGCATATCGACACCTACCTGACGTGGGGCGAGCCGCCCGAAGCGGTCGCGAAGAAGATCGCCGACATCCGTGCCCGCGCGGAACAGCGCGGCCGCAAGATCCGCTTCGGCATCCGCCTGCATGTGATCGTGCGCGAAACGGAAGAAGAAGCCTGGGCCGCCGCCGATCGCCTCATCAGCCGTCTCGACGACGACACGATTGCGCGCGCCCAGGCCGCGTTCAACAAGATGGACTCGGAAGGCCAGCGCCGCATGGCCGCGCTGCACGGCGGCAAGCGCGGCTCGCGCAAGGACCTGGAGGTCTACCCGAATCTGTGGGCGGGCGTGGGCCTCGTGCGCGGCGGGGCAGGCACCGCGCTGGTCGGCAATCCGGAACAGGTGGCGGCGCTCATGAAGGAATACGCGTCGCTGGGCATCGAGACGTTCATTCTCTCGGGCTATCCGCACCTTGAGGAATCCTACCGTTTCGCCGAACTGGTGTTCCCGCTGCTGCCGGGCCGCCAGGCGAAGACCGCGGGTGGCCCGCTGTCGGGGCCGTTTGGCGAAGTCGTCGGCAACCAGTATCTGCCGAAGGCGAGCCAGAGCTGATCGTAGCGGGTTCGCAATAACGTGCGTGCCGCGCGAAAACGTGCCGCACGCACGCTGCAAGTGTGCAAGAGGAGGACGATTCGATGACTCAATCCGCTGTGACCGCTGCCGCTGCGTCCGTCGTGGGCGCAGGCGGCGCACCGCGCACTGCACGGCCTTTCGCCGCGCTCGCGCGTGCGGCGCTCAAGCGCCTCGCGCCGTGGCTCGTGCCGCTCGCGATTCTCGCCGCGTGGGAACTGGCCGCACGCACGGGTGCGCTTTCCACGCGCGTGCTGCCTGAACCGCTCGCGGTCGTGAAGGCCGCGTGGTCGCTGATCGAGTCGGGCGAGATGTGGCAGGACGTGCGCGTGAGCACGTGGCGTGCGATCTCGGGTTTTGCGATCGGCGGCAGCATCGGGCTTGCGCTCGGTCTGGCGACGGGTCTGTTCAAGCCCGTCGAAACCGCGCTCGATTCGACCATCCAGATGGTGCGCAACATCCCGGCGCTCGCGATGATTCCGCTCGTGATCCTCTGGTTCGGGATCGAGGAAGAGGCGAAGGTGTTTCTCGTCGCACTGGGCGTGTTCTTCCCGGTGTATGTGAATACCTTTCATGGCATCCGCTCGGTGGACGCCAATCTCGTCGAAATGGCGCGCAGTTACGGGCTCAAGGGCTTCGCGCTCTATCGCGAAGTGATCCTGCCGGGCGCGCTGCCGTCGATTCTCGTGGGCGTGCGGTTCGCGCTCGGCCTGATGTGGGTGACGCTGATCGTGGCGGAGACGATCTCCGCGCAATCGGGCATCGGCTACATGACGATGAACGCACGCGAATTCCTCCAGACCGACGTGGTGGTGGTCGGCATCCTGCTCTACGCCGCGCTCGGCAAACTCGCCGACGTGCTCGCCAAATGGCTCGAGCGCGTAGCGCTGCGCTGGCATCCCGCGTATCAACAAGGAAGCGACGCATGAACGCAAGCACATTGGCAAGCCGTTTTGGCGGCGTCGCAAGCCGCCATCAAGCCGGCGAGGCTGGACAGTCCAGTCTTCAGGATAACCAGGTAAGTGGCGTGCAGCGGACACGCGCCGCCATCGATGACAAAGGCGCTTTTGCACAAGGCGTCAATGCTCGCGGCGATGCGCGCGCACACGACCCGGCTGTGGAGCTGCGCGGCGTGGGCAAGCGTTACGGCGAGCGCGTCGTGCTCGACGATTTCGACCTTTCGATCGAGCGCGGCAGCTTCGTGGCGATCGTCGGTCGCAGCGGTTGCGGCAAGTCCACGCTGTTGCGTCTTGTTGCGGGACTGGAGACGCCCGACGCAGGCGAACTCACACGCCGCGGCGAAGCAGGCGCACAACTCGACACGCGCATCATGTTTCAGGACGCGCGCCTGCTGCCATGGAAGACCGTATTGCAGAACGTGATGCTGGGCCTGGGCCGGGGAGCTCGCGACGATGCGCGCGCGGTGCTCGACGAAGTGGGCCTGCTTGCGCGCGCCGACGAATGGCCCGCGCGATTGTCGGGTGGCCAGCGCCAGCGCGTGGCGCTCGCCCGGGCGCTGGTGCATCGGCCGAGCCTGCTGCTGCTCGACGAACCGCTGGGCGCACTCGACGCGCTCACACGGATCGAAATGCATGCGCTGATCGAGCGCTTGTGGCGCGAGCATCGCTTCACGGCCTTGCTGGTCACGCACGACGTGCATGAAGCCGTGGCGCTTGGCGACCGCATTCTGCTGGTGGAGCAGGGGCGCATCGCGCTCGACCAGAACGTGTCGCTCGAACGCCCGCGTGCCCGCGCCGATGCGCGCTTCGCGGCGCTCGAAGAAAGCGTGCTCCAGCGCGTGCTGGGCAGCGAGACGCCGCCGGGCGGCCACGCACCGCGTAAGCAGGACACGCGCGATGGGCTGAGGCCGACCGACGTGCGCTGGGCGCTTTGAACCGTTTTTACTCGCAACGATTACTTGCTGCACCGACCTTTCGTCACTTCTGTTCATCAAAATTTGGAGCCGAATCAATGAGCATTACCGCCATCAACGTGCGCAACCAGTTCCGCGGCAAGATCAAAGAAATCATTCGCGGATCGGTGGTCTCGGAAGTCGACGTCGAAACGCCGTTCGGCGTCGTGACGTCGGTGATCACCACGCGCTCGGTCGACGAACTCGACCTGAAAGTCGGCTCGGAAGTCGTCGCGCTGGTCAAGTCAACCGAGGTCTCGATCGCGCGCCTGTGAGCGCGCTTGCGGTGGCATGCGCCTGCACGGCGTCCCTCGCGGGCGGCCGGCGCCAAAGTGCTACGATGGGCCGGCTAGCCACCGCGGAGGGACGATCATGGAGCCGAAAGGCCTCGACATGGGCGACTACGAAGAGCACTACCAGGACTGCGACATCGAAGTCGCGGTCGAGCAGGTGCTCACGGGCGTGAAGGCACACTTTCGGGTGACGCGCGCGGGCGTCGTGCTCAAGGACTGGGAACTCGTTCATATCGACCGGCTTTGGCCCACCGAACATGCCGCTGCCGAAGCCGGTTTTGCGGCGGCGCGTGCATGGATCGACCGGGGCGCTGCGCCTTGACGACGTTTGCCGCGGGCACGCGGTCTCGACACACTTCAGCCTGAGTGGGCATGCTTTTTACGTGGGTTGGGATAAAAGCGCGTCTGGCCGAAATGATCCGGGCCAATGAAGAGCAGCAATAACATGCCAATCTGGCCGAATGGCACGCATATCATTAGCCACCACCACCAGCCGCTCAAGCCTATATCGTGAAGACGCCGTACGATCACGGCAATCGGAATCCAGAAAACCACGCCGATAATCACGACGCCGAATATCGCACTGGCCAGCGAATTGCCGAAGGCGCTCGAATCTCCTTGTGAATCGAGTAATAAAACTAATGTGCAAAAGAGCAGCATCGTGGCTGCATATTCCCGGCGCGTGGCGCGACCGGCGAGCTTGAAGCGTCTTTCTAGCCATCTTTCCATGTGTATCGATCTTTCCGTCGTCGATTGATGTGTCTGGGCTATTCCCCTCGGAGGGATGCGATTTTACGCACGCATGGAAGTCAGGCGACAGGGCAATGAGGCGGATTTTAACGATTCATTGATATTGAACCGTGTCTGAATATTTAGTCTGAATTGGCCGGTGATTAACCAGGAAAAACTGATGCCGCGCGGATAAAAAAATGCCGCGCTCTGGGGGAGCGCGGCGCAGGGGAAGCCGGGGCCGACCGATGTTGGAGAGAAGGCCCCGTGCCTTCGATCAGACGAAACGCTATCAAATTGCCTGGGCGAAGTATACGGTTTGATATTTCGGTTTCTTACCTTGTTGTGAAACCTCGCTTGGCGCTCAGCGTTGTGCGGGAAGGGTGACGGACGGCTAAGATGAGACGATCCTGACAGGAGCCGTCATGTGCACGAACTACGCTGCTGCGCGACGTGATCGTCTTTTCCGGCATTTCGGCATTGAGCCGCCTGACAGCCCTTGGCGCGACGAGATCTACAAGGACTACGCCGCGCCGATTATTCGCCGTGTCGATGGTGTCAGGCGCGCGGATCTCGCGACTTTCGGCATGGTGCCGCGCAAGCATATTCCGCCCGGCGTGCGGGTGTTCGATACGATGAATGCGCGCTCGGAAACGCTTGGGGAAAAGCGCTCGTTTAGCGGCGCGTGGAAACGACAGCAATTGTGTCTCGTGCCGTGCGAGGCGTTTTATGAGCCGTGCTATGAAACGGGCAAAGCAGTGCGCTGGCGCATCGGCATGGCAAACGGCGAACCGTTGGCGATCGCGGGGTTGTGGCGGGAGTGGGAGGAGCCTGCGGTTGAAGAGGGCGAAGTAGCGCGCACGTACTCGTTCACGATGCTGACGGTGGACGCCGATGCTCATGCGCTGATGAACCGGTTTCATAAGCCCGGCGATGAGAAGCGTTCGGTCGTGATCGTGCCGCCAGTGGAGTATGAGAACTGGTTGGCGAGTCGGTCGATGGATGAGGCGCGGTCGTTTTTGCGGCTGTTGCCCGCGCAGGAACTGGCGGCAGTCGAGGAGCCGGTTGTGGCCAAGGCGAAAGCGCCGGTCTAGTCCTGCGTAGGCTTCTTTCTGCACGGAGCTTCGGGACTTCAAAGATGATGGTGCTGGCCGTCATAGGCCGCCTGCTTGCGGATGTACATGAAGAACATTGTTGGGGCTTGTACGTCCGGATGATCGAGTGAGCTTGGCGAGAATTCAAATCCCGCCATCATGCCCCTGATGCAAACACAAAGCCCGCGAGCGAAAGCAAGCGGGCTTTGTGTTTGCATTTTTGGATGGGTACGGTTAGAATCCCGGCCGCGGGGTGGAGCAGTCTGGCAGCTCGTCGGGCTCATAACCCGAAGGTCGTAGGTTCAAATCCTACCCCCGCAACCAACATTAAAGCCCGCTCTGCGTATGCAAGCGGGCTTTTGCTTTTGCTTTTGGTGCTGTCGTTGTCACGGTGGTTGCGGCTTGTATTTGTTGTCTACGCGCTGAATGAACAGTGAGCTGGCTTCAATTCGTCTAGTCCTTCCCATTTCAAGGTGACGCCGGTCTTTCGTTGGCTGGAGTGCGGTTGACGCAGCCAGAGAGGAGAGCATCCTCGACCTCTCCGACAATAGAGAAGCGTCGGCTGACAAGTCCGGAGGCCGTTATCCCAGCGACCGCGCTGCTCCACGTCACCAATCGTGAACTGGTGGTTGGAGAGGTCAAAGAGCGCCATCGCATGCTGGCGCGCGATTGACGAAATCCGGTGACACAGAGATTGCACAGACGCCAGAATGCAAAAAGCCCAGTTCAATGAACTGGGCTTTTTGCATGAATCTTTTGGGGTGGCTGATGGGACTCGAACCCACGACGACAGGAATCACAATCCTGGACTCTACCAACTGAGCTACAGCCACCACTGTCCTACTGTTTTCTTGTTTGTCGCTGCTTCGTCAGCGGCGTCAATCAAGAAGCAAGATTATATACACGCCATATCACTCTTGCCTAGCCCTTTATTCAAAAAATTATGAAGAAAGTTCGGCTGAGGCTTCGAGGGGCGCGCGCAGGTGCGAACGCGCCGTTTCGAAAATGGCGAGATCGCCCTTCGCAAGCTCGCGGCTATCCGACAGCACACGGCGCCAGCCGCGCGCACCGGCCTCGCCGCGATACAGCCCAAGCGCGTGGCGCGTGATCGAGCCAAGGAACGTGCCGCGCGCAACTTCGCTCGCGCAGTATTCGATCAGCTTCGCTTCGATTTCGTCGCGGGTGAGGGCGGGGCTGCTTGCACCATAGAAACGCGCGTCCACATCGGCGAGCACATAGGGGTTGTGATAAGCCTCGCGCCCGAGCATCACGCCATCGACGTGTTCCAGGTGCGTCTCGACTTCGTCGAGCGTCTTGATGCCGCCGTTAATGATGATTTCGAGCTGCGGGAAATCGCGCTTGAGCCGGTACGCGTAGTCATACTTGAGCGGCGGGATCTCGCGGTTCTCCTTCGGGCTCAGGCCCTTCAGGATCGCATTGCGCGCGTGCACGATAAAGACTTCGCAACCCGCGTCCGCGATGGTGCCGACGAAGTCGCGCACGAACGCATAGTCCTCGACTGCATCCACGCCAATGCGGTGCTTGACCGTCACCGGCACCGACGTCACGTCGCGCATCGCCTTGACACAGTCCGCCACGAGCTTCGGCTCGTTCATCAGGCACGCGCCGAACGCGCCGCGCTGCACGCGCTCGGACGGGCAGCCGCAATTCAGGTTGATCTCGTCGTAGCCCCATTGCTCGCCGAGCTTCGCGCAACGCGCGAGGTCGTCGGGTTCGCTGCCGCCCAGCTGCAGGGCGACCGGCGCTTCTTCCGGCGTGAAGGCGAGGTGGCGCGGCACGTCGCCGTGGAGCAGGGCGCCGGTCGTCACCATCTCCGTATACAGCCAGGTATGCCGGGAGATGAAACGGTGCAGCGATCGGCAGTGACGATCAGTCCAGTCCATCATCGGGGCCACACTGACGCGGCGGGGGCTGGCGATACGGTTCGAAGACATGGTGATTACGTGCGCAATCGACGCGCGGCAGACGTGGAACAACCTTGTATTTTAACGTATTTCGCCGAAATCGCTTCCGGCGTTTTTGCACTGCGCCAAGCCGGCTTTTGCCATCGTGTTGCCGTTGTTCAGATGTTTGCAAACGCCATCCGAAAGCGCTTCCAGCCTTATTTCCAGGCCCAAAGACCCTACCGCCGTTATGTAATCCGCGCGTCCAATGTTGCGTCGCGAAAATTATTTTGGGACGTCTTTTTAGGGTCTGTTCGTCGCTCAGCCAAGCCTGGATTGCGACTCCGGATTGTTTCCGAAGCCGGAATAAACAATTCGGATTATCGAGATTATTTTCCGATAGTAGGTGTATACACTGACTTCCATTGACGCGGCACGTGGGCTCTGACCTCCCAGGCGCGGCGCCTTTCCCTACCGCAAGTTGAACCGGATATTGGAGTCCACCATGAAGACCAAACTGATCGCAGCTCTGCTCGTCGCAGCTTCCGCTTCCATCGCCGCTCCGGCATTCGCCAGCGGCTACGGCCCGGCTCCGTTCTACCGCCCGAACGTCGGCGCACCGGCTTCGCAGCAAGGCCAGAGCGCACAGACCGTGGCCGCCGAACGCGCCCAGCAGCAAGGCGTCGATTCGTCGTACGGTGGTGTGGCAGGTGCAGCGACCCAATCGGGCGCTCACACGCAAACGCCGCGCGCGCAGCAAGTCTACTTCGGCAACTAAGTTCTCACTTAGGTTCGCTGAGCGAAGCGCCGCCGCCCCTTGCGGGCGGCGAAAAACGCCGGGTGTCTTCACGACCCCGGCGTTTTGCATTTGTGCGCGAGAAGAAGTGTTGGCGCTTAGGACGCCTCGCGCACGCGCTGGTCGATGGCTTCGCGGATACGATCGAACGCCGCGTCGAAGGCGTTGTCCTGGGTCGGGAAGCGGTCGCCGGCAATGCCATCGATGGGCACGTCGGCGTGGGTGGCGTCGGTGAGGCTGTGGATTTTCTGGGTCGTGATCGTGAAGCCCGTCTCATGCGCGCCGTCGACGCCTGCGGTCATGTCGTAGCCCATGTATTCGTAGCTGCGCCGGTTTTCCATGCTGTTTCCTCCGCAATTGCAGGATCTGCTTCTGATCTGTTTTTGATCTGATTCTATTCGGCCATCCGCCGATTCTTGCACGTCCCGCGCCTGCGCCGCCGCCCGCTGCGCGGACGCGTTCGCGTCGCCCGTCACAGTCGCTGTACTACCATCGTCTGCGAAGGGCGTGCGCCGCGGGGCAGGCGGCGCGCGCCTGTTACGCCAGTCCGTCGCTGGCTCAACAGGAGGTGAACAATGAAGAAACGCTTTGTGCTTCTCGCTGCGCTGGCGCTTCCGGCCATTCTCGCGCCGGCCGCGGCTTTCGCGCAGCAGCCGCCGCCCCGGCCGGGCCCGAACGAGTATCACGGCGGGCCGCCGCCGGATCGGCCGCCCCATGACATGCCGCCCCCGGAGTGGCGCAAAGGTGACCGCATCGGGCCGGAGTATCGCGACCGTCAATATGTGATCGACGACTGGCGCCAGTATCACCTCAGCCCGCCGCCGCGCGGCCATCATTGGGTGGGCGTGAGCGGCCAGTACTATCTGGTGCGCAATTCGAACTGGGCCGTGGAGCGCATCGGGCCGTAATGCCTGCGATGCATGGCAGGAAGGTCTATGGTGCAGCGCAAAGCCGGGCCATGTGAATCGGGCGATTCGCACCCGGCTTTTTCGCTCCCTGAAAAAAATCGGCCAGCGTGATAGCTTTTGCGTTCTCCTCAAACCCATGATGGAAACGCTTCGATGGAATACCGCACACTCGGCGATACGGATATCAAGGTCAGCCTGATCGGCCTCGGCACGATGACGTGGGGCGAACAGAATACCGAGCGCGACGCGCATGAGCAGATCGGGTACGCGCTCGATCAGGGCGTCACGCTGATCGACGCCGCGGAGATGTATCCCGTGCCGCCCCGTCCCGAAACGCAAGGCCAGACCGAGCGCTTCATCGGCACCTGGCTCGCGAAGCATCGCGCGGCGCGCGAGCGTATCGTGCTCGCCACCAAGATCGCGGGCCCCGCGCGCCAGCCGCACAATCCGCGCCATATCCGCGGCGAGGGCAACCAGTTCGACCGCAAGAATCTGACCGAGGCGCTCGACGACAGCCTCAAGCGCCTGCAGACCGATTACGTCGATCTCTACCAGCTTCACTGGCCCGACCGCAGCACGATGACCTTTGGCCGTTCGGCGTATCCGTGGATCGACGACGCCTATACGGTGCCGATCGAGGAAACGCTCTCGGTGCTCGCGGAGTTCGTGAAGGCGGGCAAGGTGCGCCATATCGGCGTGTCGAACGAGACGCCCTGGGGCGTGGCGCAATTCCTGCGCGCCGCCGAAAAGCTCGGCCTGCCGCGCATCGTCAGCGTCCAGAATCCGTACAGCCTCGTGAACCGCACGTTCGAGCTGGGCCTGTCCGAGTTTTCGCACCGCGAGGGCATCGGCCTGCTGGCGTACTCGCCGATGGCGTTCGGCTGGCTCTCGGGCAAGTACGAGGGCGGGGCGCGGCCCGAGGGCGCGCGCATCACCAAGTTCGAGCGCTTCCAGCGCTACAGCAAGCCGCAGGCGGTGGCGGCGACCTCGCGCTACGTGGCGCTCGCGAAGGAGCTGGGCTATACGCCCGCGCAGTTCGCGCTCGCATTCGTCAACAGCCGTCCGTTCGTGACGAGCAACCTGATCGGCGCGACCAGCATGGCGCAGCTCAAGGAAAACATCGCCAGCGTCGATGTGAAGCTGTCGGCCGACGTGCTCGCACGCATCGACGAGCTGCACGATCAGCAGCCGAACCCCGCGCCGTAAAGGGCGTCAGTCACCCGGCTCGCGCCATGCCGGGTGACAGGGTTGCCGCGCTTTATCGAACGCGAAGTTCCAGCGATAAAGCGCGTGCGCGCGCGCTGTCTGACTCCGCACTCCCAAAATCGTTGGCGATTCGCAAGGCATGCACTACGATCCTGCCAACGCCCGCGCGGCCGTGGATCGTGCCGATTCGACGCTGCACTTGATCGACACGCCCGCCGCGTCACGGTGCCGACCTCAACGCGCCACACGCTGACGACGCTCGGCCCACCAGGCTCCTATCATTCCAATCGCCTTTTGCGGAGTATTCCCACGATGACGAGCGCCCCGAACGCGCAATCGCCACGATCGCCTGAACCGACGCAGGCGCAGCCCGGCTACGGCTGGGCCATTTTTGTTCTGCTGGCGGTCGCCGGTCTGTTCTACGTAAAGTGGTTTCCCTATTACCACCGCGCCTTTACCGCCGAAGCGACGCATTCGATCGGCAAATCGATCCTGACGGGCGGTGCGGACAGCGCGCCCGCGCCGTCGGTCAGCGCTGCGCTCGATTACGCGCTGGCCTACGGCAAGGCGATCTGGCAGGCGATGGTGCTGGGCCTGCTGCTCGGCTCCGGCGTCCAGGCGCTGTTGCCGGTGCAATGGGTTGCGCGCGTGCTGGGCCAGCGCGGTTTCGGCAGCGTGGCGGCCGGCGGGCTGCTGTCGGTGCCGGGCATGATGTGCACCTGCTGCGCCGCGCCCGTGGTGGCGGGGCTGCGCGCGCGCAATGCCTCGACCGGCGGCGCGATTGCGTTCTGGCTCGGCAATTCGGTGCTCAATCCGGCGACGCTCGTGTTCATGGGCTTCGTGCTGGGCTGGCAGTGGAGCGCGTTGCGCCTCGTGCTGGGCGTGCTGCTGGTGTTCGGTCTCGGCTGGCTCGCCAACCGGCTCGTGACGCCGCAGGAAGCGCGCGCCGCCGATGACCGCCTTGCGGAGCTTGCACGCCAGCAGGCCGAAGGCGGCAATGTGTTCGTGCGCTGGGCGCGAATTTTCGCGCGCATGGCCGTGCGTCTCGTGCCCGAGTACATCGTGCTTGTGTTGCTGCTTGGCGCGGCGCGTGCGTGGCTGTTTCCGCATATCGGGCCGGACGTCACCAGCAGCATTGGCTGGATCGTCGCTTTCGCGGTCGCGGGCATGCTGTTCGTGATCCCGACGGCGGGCGAAGTGCCGATCATTCAGGCGATGCTCGCGCTCGGCATGGGCGTTGGCCCCGCTGGCGCGCTCCTGATGACGCTGCCGCCCGTGAGCGTGCCCTCGCTCGCCATGCTGGCGGGCTCGTTCCGCCCGCGTGTGTTGACGCTCGTGGCGTGCGTGGTCGTGCTGGTCGGCATCGTGTCCGGGCTGGCGGCGGTGGCGCTCGGGTTTGGCGCGGCTTGAAACAGGCGATACAGGCGCTTTCGATGAACTGCGCCGCAGCCGTTCTCGCAGGGTCGAGGGCGTTTGCGGCGCGGCTGCGATGCTACGATGAATCGACAGGATCGCGTATAGACCGTGGCTGGCCGCAAGGCCCGCTGCACAGATAAGGGCTCAGGCCCAGGAACCGGCATGGCAAAGCAAAAAACCAATCCGAAACTCGAACAGGCGCTCACGCGCGGCGACCTGGCGATCCGCCAGGCCAACTCCGCACGCGCCACGGCCGTGCTGCGCGCGCTTGGCAAGATGATCGTCGAGGCTTCGGCGACCATCGGCGTGCAGGCGCACGTCTCGATTCCCGACGGCGACCGCATTTACGATCCCGCCGACGGTCTCTGGCCGCAGCAACTGCTGATCTCGCTCGACGAACCCGTGGAAGAGGCGGATCCGGAAGAAATCCGCACGGTGCGTCTGCACGCGCAGACCCAGGCGACGGTGTTCCGCGTCGAATGGCACCGCTCGGACGGCAAGATCGGGCGCCAGGAAGGCGGCCCGTTCGCGACGGTCGCCTTTATCTCGGACGTCGAGATTCCCTGGGGCGACGACGAAGAGTGAGGGTGTTTTCGTCTTCGTCGTCGTTTTCGTTTTTGCCTTCGTCTTCGCCGCGCGTCGTCAGCGCATCATGCGGCGCCGGAACAGGATCGACGCGATGCCGAACGGCACGATGATGTAGAACGCGAGCATGCCCAGATGCAGCGCGGCGTGCTCGACGGGCCGCCCGAGCATGGCCGGGCGGATCAGGTCGACGGCGTGCGCGAGCGGCAGCATCAGCGTGATGTGCTGAGCGGCGGCGGGCAGCTGCGTGATCGGGAAGAACACGCCCGAAAGCAGCAGCATCGGCGTGAGCACGAGCGTCTGATAGAACATGAAGAAGTCGTAGGACGGCGCGAGCGCGGTGACGATCATCGCGCAGCTCGCGAACGCGAGGCCCGCGAGCGCGATCACGGGCAGCGCCAGCAGCATCGACGGGAAGCTCGCATAGCCGAGCGCACCCGCCACGATCATGATGGCCGCGCCCGATAGCATCGACTTGCTGGCGGCCCACATTACTTCCCCGAGCACCACGTCGCCGAGCGACAGCGGCGTGTGCATGATCGCCTCCCACGTGCGCTGCACGTGCATGCGCGAAAAGCCCGAGTACATCGACTCGAAGCTCGCCGACATCATCACCGACGACGACACCGTGCCTGCCGCGAGAAACGCGATATACGACACGCCCTGGACGTGGCCGACCATCAGCCCAAGCCCGAAGCCCAGGCCGAACAGATAGATCATCGGATCGGCGAGGTTGCCGAACATCGACGCAATCGCCAGCTTGCGCCAGACCAGATAGTTGCGCCGCCAGACGGCGATCCAGTGCGTGGCGTTCGAGGGCAGCGCGGCGCGAGGTTCGCGCAGCGGTTGATCGGCGGAGCGCGTGGGTGGTGGAGGTTGGGTGCGTGTCTGCATGGATCAGTCCTGCATTTCGCGGCCGGTGAGCCGCAGGAAAACGTCTTCAAGATTTGCCGGCCGATGCAGATAGCGCAGATCCGAGCGATGACGCAGTTGCGCATGCACGGGCGCGGGATCGTCGACGTAGCAGAACAGGGTCTCGCCGCTGATTTCGGTGCGCTTGGCGAAGGGCGCGAGTTCGTCGCGCAACGATGAAGGATCGGGGCCGTAGACTTCGATCACGTCGCAGCCGATCTCGGATTCGATCAGCGCCTTGGGCGCGCCCTCGGCGATCTTGCGGCCTTCCTCGATCACGCAGACGCGATTGCACAGGCGCTCGGCTTCTTCCATGAAGTGCGTGGTGAGCAGGATCGTCTTGCCGCGCGCGAGCAGCGAGCGCAGCCGTTCCCAGATCAGGTGGCGCGCCTGAGGATCGAGCCCGGTTGTGGGTTCGTCCATCACCAGGACGTCGGGATCGTTGACGAGCGCGCGCGCCAGCGTCAGGCGACGGCGCATGCCGCCGGAGAGTTCCCCCACGCGGGCGTCGGCCTTGCTTTCCAGTCGTGCGAATTCGAGCAGCGGCGCGACCAGCGCCTTTGTCTCGCTCGACGAAAGCCCGAAATACCGGCCGAAAACCAGCAGGTTTTCGCGCACCGTGAAGTCCGGATCGAGGTTGTCGAACTGCGGCACCACGCCTACGCGCGCGCGGGCATGACGCGCGCGTGCGGGCACTGGCTCGCCGCACAGGCTGATGCGCCCCGCATCGGGTGAAACGATGCCGAGCAGCATGCGCAGCGTGGTGGTCTTGCCCGCGCCGTTGGGGCCCAGAAGCCCGAAGCATTCGCCGCGGACGACGTCGAACGACAAGCCGTTGACGACCGTCCGGTCTCCGTAATGTTTGATCACCTGCTCGAATTCGATGGCGGGCATGTCGTACCGTTTTCCGGTTTTATATCGGTTTGAGTGTGCGCCAGGCACACGTCCACACGTCTTGAGGCGGCCTATTCTAGTGCATCGACGCTTAAGCGGTGGCGGCCCGCTGCTGCGCAGCGACGATGACAATGCACGGTCAATGGCTGTCGCGACAAGCATCCGGAATCGCTGCAAAGCCCGTGCCGCAAGGGTTTCGAGGCGCTAAAACGGTGCACGCTCAGCTGGCGCCCACCTGGCGTTTTCCAGCCCTTGCGTGCGGAATTGCGGCGCACCATCATGCCAGTACGACCTGCGTTTCGAGCGGGTGGGGAGAAGGGATCATGGCGAGCTACAAAAAGATTTTGTTGTGCTACGACGGCTCGCGCGAGGGCCGCAAGGCGCTGCGTTGCGGCGCCGATCTGGCGTTGGATCTGAAGGCGGAAACGCATCTGCTGTCGGTGGTCGACATGCGCTCGACCATCGCACAGAGCGCCGGTCTGCTGACCGATGTGGCGTGCGGCCGCTTCGAGGAAACCGCACGCGAAATCCTTCAGGAAGGGGTGGACTGGCTCACCGAGCGCGGCGTGCGCGCGCAGGGGCATTTCGCCTTCGGCCATCCGATCGACGAGATTGCGAATCTCGCGACCGAACTGAACGTGGATCTCGTGGTGGTGGGGCATCGCTGCCGCACGGGTCTGTCGCGCTGGTGGATGGGCGCGGGCAATACGCCGCTGCTCGACCGTATTTCGTGCAGCATTCTGGTGGCGTGTTCTTCGGCCGCCGAGGAAAAACAGCAGCAGGCGGCTGCTTAAACACGCCTGACGCAATTTGCACGCGCCCGGCTGCAATGGCCGGGCGCGGTGTCGTTCACGTTTCCATTCACGTTGTTACTCAACGTGCGGTATTTAATTCGGCGCGCTTGCGCCGTCGCCTGCATCAGCCGGGTTCAATTCCACTGCGGCAAGTTTCCACGAGAACAGACCGTGCCGCTGCAGGATCGCGGCGTAGCGCTCGCCGTTCGCGCTGCGCTGCCACGTTACGGCGAATGCGTTGAGGCTGCGATAACCGGCGCTTGCTTGCGGACGCGGTTGCGGTGCTTCGGCTTGCGTACTGGCAGGTGCAGGCGGCGCTGCTTCAGCCGGTGTCGATGATGCCGGCGTGCTGGGCGGCGGCGGTGCGGGTCGCTCTCCAGGCTTGCCCGTCGGCGGCATGCCGTTGAGCAAGGCGGCCACGCCTTCCGGCGTAGCGTAAGCATCCACGAGCGGCCCGATCAGCGCCGCGCCAATCACCGCACCGAGCATCAACAGCGGATTACTGCTGTGCTGCGCCTGAATGCGCCGCTGCAGCATCTCGCCAACCTGTTGCTTGAGGCTCACGCGCAGCGCCGGGTAGTCGACGTATTCGCTCAACGCCGCGGCGTCGCGCGCGTCCGCGGCCTGTTTGAGGCTGTTGAGCGCGAGATACGGCGAGGCATACGCGTAGCCGAGCGCAGTCACGACAACGACTGCCGCGACGGCAATCGCGACGGGTTTCTTCCAGTTCGAAGTCGGGCGTGAGGACGGTGTCGGTTCAGTCATCGGGCAGGGCGGCCCCGCGCGAACGGGGCAAAAGTTCAATCACGGTGTTGACCGCCCGCGCGCCGAAAAATTTCCCGCGTAACGCTTTGTTACCCCGGCTTTGTTACCCCGGCCTGGTTACTTCGCGAGCGCCATGGGCATGTCGCCGGTTTGTTCGGCGATGCAGCGGTCGATGGCGCGGCACACCGCGTCCATCGTGCCGACCATGATGAGTCGCGACGGGCCGTGATAGACGCGCACCGGCGCGCGGCGATCCGGTTGTTCCGTATTGAGCGTGCTGTTCAGCGACACGCGCGCGAATGCGGGCTGCGCGGAGGGCAAGGACGGCAGCGGCGGCAGTTCCGGCGTGTGGACGAGATCGACGTTGTCTTCGAAGAGCGAGCCATTGAGCGCCGCCGCCGAAGCGCGCGCTTCGCGCATTGCGCACGATGCGATCCCACGCAGATGGCGCAGACGACCGAATTGACGGAAGGGCAACAGGCGGGCAAGGCGTTCCATGGCTAACTCTCCAGAAGATGCGCGGACCAGGCGCTGACGAGGCGCGGTCGGAATTATCAGAATTCGGTGGGACGGATCAGACCGACTGCAATGCCTTCGAGCGCGAATTCAGCGCTGCCGGCCGCGACGAAGATGTTGTCGTAGTCGGGGTTCTCGGCGATCAGCTCGATACCGTTGGGCTGGCGCTTCAGGCGCTTGACGGTCACGTCGTCGCCCAGACGCGCGACGATGATCTGGCCGTCCTTGGCCTCGGCTTTCTTCTGCACGGCGAGCAGGTCGCCGTCGAGGATGCCCGCGTCGCGCATCGACAGGCCGCGCACCTTCAGGAGGTAGTCGGGACGGCTCGAGAACAGCGCCGGGTCGCATGCGTAGTTCTGCGAAATATGCTCCTGCGCGAGGATCGGGCTGCCCGCCGCGACGCGGCCGACGAGCGGCAGCGAGAGCTGCATGATGCTGGCGTGCGGCAGCGTGAACTGATGCGGCAGGTCATCCGGGCCCGGCATCAGGCGGATGCCGCGCGAGGCGCCCGCAGCCAGTTCGATCACGCCTTTGCGCGCGAGGGCGCGCAGGTGTTCCTCTGCGGAGTTGGCCGAGCTGAAGCCGAGTTCGGCGGCAATCTCTGCGCGCGTGGGCGGAAAGCCGGTGCGCTCGATCGCGCGGCGAACCAGATCGAAAACCTGCTGCTGTCGTGCGGTGAGTTTGGTCATGGCGACACTGTATGTTTGAACAGGTGCCTGTATTTTTATACAGTACTCGCCGCTTTTCAAGTGTTACTTGAAGTTTGACGTTTGGGTGGCGCTACAACGGCGTTTTGCGATGGTCTGACGGACGAAAACCTGCTCCAACAGCCGACTTGTCCGCCTTTACCACTTTTGCGTATTAAAAAATGAGAAAACATCATTTTTAATAATGTAAGCCAATCGCTAGACTGGCCTTCATCGATCGCCGCACAGACAAGAACGCGGCGGCACGCAAGACCACACGGCACACGACAACACGGAGAAAGCGGGATGAAACAAGGCACTACGGGGCGCGCATGGTTCAAGACTTTCGCGGCAAAACTGGTCATCGGCGCAGTGCCGCTGCTGGGCATGGCCGCCATCGCGCCGGCCGCGCATGCGGACACGTCGCTGCTCAACGTCTCCTACGATCCGACGCGTGAGCTGTACCAGGACGTCAACGAAGCCTTCATCAAGCAGTGGAAGGCCAAGACCGGCGAAACCCTGACCATCAAGCAGTCGCACGGCGGCTCGGGCGCACAGGCGCGTTCGGTGCTCGACGGCCTGCAAGCCGATGTCGTGACGCTGGCGCTCGCCTGGGACATCGACGCACTCGCCAACAAGGGCATCGTCGCGAAGGACTGGCAAAAGCGCCTGCCCGACAACGCCTCGCCGTACACCTCGACCATCGTGTTCCTCGTGCGCAAGGGCAATCCCAAGCACATCAAGGACTGGGACGACCTGACCAAGCCGGGCGTGTCGATCGTCACGCCGAATCCGAAGACCTCGGGCGGCGCGCGCTGGAACTACCTCGCGGCGTGGGCCTACGCGGAACACCAGCCGGGCGGCAACGACCAGAAGGCCAAAGAGTTCGTGACGAAGCTCTACAAGAACGCCGGCGTGCTCGATTCGGGCGCACGCGGTGCGACGACCAGCTTCGTGCAGCGCGGCATCGGCGATGTGCTGATCGCCTGGGAAAACGAAGCCTTCCTGTCGCTCAAGGAGTTCGGGCCGGAGAAGTTCGAGATCGTGGTGCCGTCGGTGAGCATCCTGGCCGAGCCGCCGGTTGCCGTGGTCGACAAGGTCGTCGACAAGAAGGGCACGCGCAAGGTCTCGGAAGCCTATCTGCAGTTCCTCTATAGCGAGGAAGGCCAGGAAATCGCCGCGAAGAACTTCTACCGTCCGCGTTCGGACAAGGTGCCCGCAGCGCTGACGGCGAAGTTCCCGAAGCTCAAGCTCTATACGGTGGACGACACGTTCGGCGGCTGGACGAACGCGCAGAAGACGCACTTTGCCGACGGCGGCGTGTTCGATTCGATCTATCAGCCGCAGTAAGGGCCGCAATAAGTCCTGCAACACGTATCAACGCAGTCGCAACCATTAGAAAAGCAGCATAAAACAAGGCGCGCCCCACGAGGCGCGCCTTTCGGCGCAGTGCATCGCATGCGATCCGCCCGCGCAACCCATGTGAAGAGATAGAGCATGACGACGTTCCGATTACAGAAGCCAGGCGCCTTGCCCGGGTTCGGCGTGACGCTCGGCATCACGGTGGCGTACCTGAGCCTCGTGGTGCTGATCCCGCTTGCGGCGACCTTCCTCAAGACCGCCACGCTCGACTGGGCGCAGTTCGTACGCGCGGTGTGGTCGCCGCGCGTGATCGCGTCGTACCGCCTGACGTTCTTCTCGGCGCTTGGCGGGGCGCTCATCAACGCCGTGTTCGGCTTCCTGCTCGCGTGGGTGCTGGTGCGTTACACGTTCCCGTTCAAGCGCGTGGTCGATGCGCTCGTCGACCTGCCGTTCGCGCTGCCCACTTCCGTGGCGGGCATTTCGCTGGCTGCGGTGTATGCGGGCAATGGCTGGATCGGCCAGTTCCTCGAACCGCTCGGGCTGAAGATCGCGTTTACGCCGATTGGCGTGCTGGTGGCGCTCACGTTCATCGGCTTGCCGTTCGTGGTGCGCACGGTGCAGCCCGTGCTCGAAGAGTTCGAGCGCGAGCAGGAAGAGGCCGCCGCGTGCCTGGGCGCGTCGCGCTGGCTGACGTTCCGCCGTGTCGTGTTCCCCGCTGCGTTGCCCGCACTGCTCACCGGCTTCGCGCTCGCGTTCGCGCGCGCACTGGGCGAGTACGGCTCGGTCATCTTCATCGCCGGCAACGTGCCGATGAAGTCGGAAATCACGTCGCTGCTCATCATCACCAAGCTCGAACAATACGATTACGCGGGCGCCACGGCGCTGGCCGTCGTGATGCTGTGCGTGTCGTTCCTCATGCTGCTGTTCATCAACACCTTGCAGTGGTATCTGCAACGTCGCACGGGCCGCGGCGCATCGGCTGCCGCGCCTGTGAGCGCAACGCCGGCGACCGGAGGCGCGCAATGAGCACGATCAATCGAAAAAACGCAGGCCGCCCCGATCCCGTCACCGAAGCGCCCTGGGTGCGCTGGCTGCTTACCGGCATCGCGCTGGTGTTCCTCTCGCTGTTTCTCGTGGTGCCGCTCGTGGCGGTGTTCTGGCAGGCGCTCTCGAAGGGCATCGGCTTTTATTTCGAATCGCTCGCCGATCCCGACGCGCTCGCCGCCATCAAGCTCACGCTGATCACGGCCGCGATCGCCGTGCCGCTGAACTGCGCATTCGGGCTGGCCGCTTCGTGGGCGATCGCCAAGTTCGACTTCCGCGGCAAGGCGCTGCTCACGACGCTGATCGACCTGCCGTTCTCGGTCTCGCCGGTGATCTCGGGCCTGATCTACGTGCTGATGTTCGGCGCGCAGGGCTGGCTTGGGCCCTGGCTCGAAGACCATAACGTGCAGATCATTTTCGCCGTGCCCGGCATCGTGCTGGCGACGATCTTCGTGACGTTCCCGTTCGTCGCGCGCGAGCTGATTCCGCTGATGCAGGCGCAAGGCAACGACGAGGAAGAAGCCGCGCACGTGCTCGGCGCGTCGGGCTGGCAGATGTTCCGCCGCGTGACGCTGCCCAATATCCGCTGGGGCCTGCTGTACGGCGTGATTCTGTGCAACGCGCGGGCGATGGGCGAGTTTGGCGCGGTGTCGGTGGTGTCGGGCCATATTCGCGGCCAGACCGACACCATGCCGCTGCACGTCGAAATTCTCTACAACGAATACAACTTTGCTGCGGCATTTGCGGTGGCTTCGCTGCTGGCGCTGCTTGCGCTCGTGACGCTCGGCCTCAAGCTGCTCGCTGAGCGCCACATGAACGCCGCGCTGCGCGACGACGACGTGCCGGCATTCGCGGGCCCGGCGCCGCAAGCTGCGGGACACGCGGCGCAAGCTGCACGCCAATCGGGACAATCGCTTCAACCTGGAGAGCTGTAATCATGGGCATCACCGTCAGCAATTTGCAGAAGCGCTTTGGCGACTTCACCGCCCTCGACAATGTCTCGCTCGACTTTCCGCCAGGCGAACTCGTCGCGCTGCTGGGCCCCTCCGGTTGCGGCAAGACCACGCTGCTGCGCGTGATCGCCGGTCTCGAATACGCCGATGCGGGCCAGGTCGTGCTGCAGGGCCAGGATGTGGGTGCGGCCGGTGCGCGCGAGCGCCAGGTGGGTTTCGTGTTCCAGCATTACGCGCTGTTCCGCCACATGACCGTGTTCGAGAACGTGGCGTTCGGCCTGCGCGTGAAGCCGCGCGGCGAGCGTCCGTCCGAAGCGAAAATCCGCGAGAAGGTGCATGAGCTGCTCAAGCTCGTGCAGCTGGACTGGCTCGCGCAGCGTTATCCGTCCGAGCTTTCCGGCGGCCAGCGCCAGCGTATCGCGCTGGCCCGCGCGCTGGCCGTGGAGCCGAAGGTGCTGCTGCTCGACGAGCCGTTCGGCGCGCTCGACGCCAAGGTGCGCAAGGAGTTGCGCAGCTGGCTGCGCCGCCTGCACGACGACCTGCATATCTCGACGATCTTCGTCACGCACGACCAGGAAGAGGCGCTGGAAGTGGCCGACCGCATCGTCGTGATGAATCATGGTCATGTGGAGCAGGTCGGCAGCCCGCAGGACGTGTACGATCATCCCCAGACGGCGTTCGTCTACGAGTTCCTCGGCGCGGCGAACCGTCTGCGCGGCAAGGTGGCGGCGGGCGGCTTCGTCGCCGATGGCGCGGCGCAGGCGATTGCGGTCGAGGCCGGCTTCGAAGGCCCGGCGCTCGCCTATGTGCGACCGCACGATATCGTGCTGCATCGCGACGCCGCGGATCATCGCGACGGCATCGTCGTCGATGTGCGCCGTGTCGTGACGCTGGGCGGCTCCGTGCGCGTCGAGCTGGAAAGCCGCACGGGCGGTGCGCTCGAAGCGCAGCTCGACCGCGAGGCGTGGCGTTCGCTCAACCTCGCCGTGGGCGACGGCGTGACGGCCGTGCCGCGCGGGCTGCGCGTGTTCCCGGCGCAGTGAAGCGAAGTGCATAACCGCGCATCCCCAATAGCGGGTAAATAGCGGGCAAATAAAAACAGGTCGGCAGTTCCGGAGAGAAGAACATGAATTTTCAGCAGTTGCGTTTCGTGCGCGAAGCCGTGCGGCAGAACATGAACCTGACCGAAGTCGCGAACGTGCTGTACACGTCGCAGTCGGGTGTCTCGAAGCAGATCAAGGATCTGGAGGACGAGCTCGGCGTCGATATTTTCATTCGCCGCGGCAAGCGCCTCACGGGCCTCACGGAGCCGGGCAAGGCCGTGCACCAGTTGATCGAGCGCATGTTGCTCGACGCCGAAAACCTGCGCCGCGTGGCGCGCCAGTTCGCCGACCAGGACAGCGGTCACCTCGTGGTGGCGACCACGCACACCCAGGCGCGCTATGCGCTGCCGAAGGTCGTGCACCAGTTCCGCGAAGTGTTCCCGAAGGTGCATCTGGCGCTGCGCCAGGGCAATCCGCAGCAGATCGCGCAGATGATCATTAACGGCGAGGCCGACATCGGCATCTCGACCGAAGCGCTCGACCGGTTCCCGGATATCGTGACGTTCCCGTGCTACTCGTGGCATCACACGGTGGTCGTGCCGAAGACGCACCCGCTCGTGGGCCGCGAAAACCTCACGCTCGAAGAGATCGCCGAGTATCCGATCATCACGTACGACCAGGATTTCACGGGCCGCTCGCACATCGACCAGGCGTTCGCGAAGGCGGGCACCGTGCCCGACGTGGTGCTGACCGCCATCGACGCGGACGTGATCAAGACTTACGTCGAACTCGGCATGGGGATCGGCGTGGTCGCGGCGATGGCCTACGATCCGAAGCGCGATAGCGAGCTTGTCGCGCTCGACACGCAACATCTGTTCGAGGCGAGCACGACGCGCGTCGGCCTGCGCAAGGGCGCGTTCCTGCGCCAGTACGCGTACCGCCTGATCGAGATGTTCGCGCCGCAGCTCAGCGAGCAGCAGATCGCGAGCCAGTTGCGCGAAGCGGTCTGAGGGCGTCGATGTAACGCGTCGATGTGAACCTGAAGCGGCGGCGCGATTTCGCGCCGCCGTTGTCATTTCTGCACGGGCGTTCGTGGGTATTTGCGTGATTTAGCTAGATAGCGCGCGCCAGCGGGGTTTTCCGCCAGATCGTCGCGCGCCGCGGATCGCTTAAAATCGCGGCCATGAATACTTCCAACACTACCCAAAGCGCGGCCCTGCCGCGCATCGCCGTGCTCGCTACCGGCGGCACGATCGCGGGCTCCGCGCCCGACGCGGCCAATACCGCCGGCTACCAGGCCGGCGTGATCGGCGTCGCGCAATTGCTGGCGGCCGTGCCCGGCCTCGACGCGGTCGCGCAGATTCACGCCGAGCAGGTCGCGAGCGTCGACAGCAAGGACATGTCGTTCGCGCTCTGGACGACGCTGGTGCAGCGCGTGAACGAGTTGCTCGCGAGCGACGATATCGACGGCGTCGTCATCACGCACGGCACCGATACGCTCGAAGAAACCGCCTACGTGCTGCATCTCGCGGTCAAGAGCGCAAAGCCCGTGATCCTGACGGCCGCCATGCGTCCGGCTTCGGCGCTGTCGGCGGACGGCCCGCTGAACCTGCTCAACGCCGTGACGCTCGCCGCGAGCGGCCAGGCGGGCGGGCAGGGTGTGCTGGTGGCGTTCAACAACCGCATTCACTGCGCGCGCGATGTGGCGAAGGTCAGTACCTACGCGGTGGACGCGTTCCAGTCGCCTGAGATCGGCGCGCTGGGCTGGGTGCAGGACGGCCGCGTCGAGTTCCAGCGCCGCGCACTGCGCCCGCATACCGTCGATACGCCGTTCCACGCCGACAAGCTGACGGAAACCCAGTGGCCGCACGTCGAGATCGTCACGAGCTACGCGGGCGTGTCGCGCATTGCCGTCGATGCGCTGGTGAGCGCGGGCGTGCGCGGCATCGTCGTGGCGGGTACGGGCAACGGCTCGATCCATGCGACGCTGCAACAGGCGCTGGGCGATGCGGTGGCACAGGGCATTGCCGTGGTGCGCGCGTCGCGCGTGGGTTCGGGTCACGTGATGCACAACGGCGCGGCGAAGGACGATGCGCTTGGCTTCGTCTCGGCAGGCACGCTCAGCCCGTTCAAGGCGCGCGTGCTGCTGATGCTGGCACTCGCGGCGGGCACGAGCGGGAAGGCTGATCTGCAACGCGTGTTCGACACGTACTGATCGGGCGCGGCAAAACACAAAGGGCCTGGCGGATCATCGTCCGCCAGGCCCTTTTGTTTTTTTGCAGGCTTCTGCTGGGTGCCTGTCTGGGTGCTCGATGGGGTACTCGAATGAATGCGGGCTGCCGCAATCCGTACGCGGACACCCGGTGACGACGTCTGACCGACCAAGGCTTCCCCGTCGTCGCCGGGTGCCGCTTTCGGACCCCACTGGCCGCTCTCAGCCCAGAGCGGCCCCGATTTGCCCCGCAGCGGTTGCCGCCGCCACGAAGCGCCCCACCTGCGGCCGTCGCGTGCACAGTGCCGCGCCAGCCTGAATTCGTGTTGTGGCCTGGTGAAAGTCCATCGAGAGGCGATGCGCACGGGCCCACGCGCGCATCGCTTCGGCTTTTGCTGCTTTACAAACCGGCAGCCTTAGGCGGCCTTGGCCTTCGATTCCGGTGCTTCGGCGATTTCGAAATCAGCCATGATTTCCAGTGCGCGAATCATCGCCGAGTGATCCCAGGCCTTGCCGCCGTTCGCTGCGCACACGCTGAACAGTTGCTGCGCGCTCGCCGTATGGGGCAGGGCGATGCCGAGCTTGCGCGCGCCGTCCAGTGCCAGGTTCAGATCCTTCTGGTGCAGCTCGATGCGGAAGCCCGGGTTGAACGTGCGCTTGGTCATGCGCTCGCCGTGCACTTCGAGAATGCGCGACGACGCGAAACCACCCATGAGCGCCTTGCGCACGCGCTCCGGATCGGCGCCCGAGCGTGCCGCGAACAGCAGCGCTTCGGCGACGGCTTCGATGTTCAGCGCGACGATGATCTGGTTCGCGACCTTGGTGGTCTGACCCGCGCCGTTGTCGCCGACGAGCGAAATGTTCTTGCCCATCAGGTCGAACAGCGGCTTGGCCAGATCGAAGGCCTTTTGCGGGCCGCCGACCATGATCGAGAGCGTCGCTTCGCGTGCGCCGACTTCGCCGCCCGAGACCGGCGCGTCGAGGTAGTCGCAGCCCAGCGCGTTGACCTGCTTCGCGAACTGCTGCGTTTCCAGCGGCGAGATCGAGCTCATGTCGATCACGAGCTTGCCAGCCGTGAGGCCCTTGGCGACGCCGTCATCGGCGAACAGCACGTTCTGGACGTCGGGCGTGTCCGGCACCATCAGGATGACGATTTCCGAAGCCTGCGCGACAGCGGTCGAATCGGCGACCACGGTGGTGCTCGCGCGCAGGTCGTCCGGCACCGGGAACTTGCCGTTCACGACGAGCGAGTGGCCACCCTTCTGAAGGTTGCGCGCCATGTGCGCGCCCATGATGCCGAGGCCGATAAAACCAATCTTTGCCATCTTGTGTGTCTCCGGTTGAGTCTAATGCGAGTCGAATGCGGTTCGAGGTGTCGATTGAGCAGCGTGGCTCACGCCAGTTCTGCCGCGCGTTGCTGTGCGCCACGCAGCCAGCCGAGGCCGTCGACGGTCGCGGTCTTCGGCTTGTACTCGCAGCCGACATAACCCGCGTAGCCGAGCGAATCGAGCAGCTCGAACAGGAAGGGATAGTTGATCTCGCCCGTGCCCGGCTCGTTGCGGCCCGGGTTGTCGGCAAGCTGGATGTGGGCGATCTTCGCGAACTGCTTCTTGATGGTCGCGGCCAGTTCGCCTTCCATGCGCTGCATGTGATAGATGTCGTACTGCAGGAACAGATTGTCCGAGCCGACCTTTTCGATGATGTCGAGGCCTTCTGCCGAACGGTTCAGCGCAAAGCCGGGAATGTCGTACGAGTTGCACGGCTCGACCAGCAGGCGGATGCCTTCGCGCTTGAGTTCGGCAGCGGCGTAGCGCAGGTTGTCGACGATGCTCGCGTGCGCGGTGTCGCGGTCGATGCCCGCCGTCGGGATACCGACGAGGCAGTTCAGTTGCGGCACCTTGAGCGCCTTCGCGTACTCGATCGCGCGGCCCACGCCTTCCTGGAACTCGCCACGGCGATCCGGCAGGCACGCAATGCCGCGCTCGCCGCCTTCCCAGTTGCCGGCGGGCAGGTTGTGCAGCACGAGCTTGAGGTTGTTCGCCTCCAGACGTTCGGCCAGTTCAGCGGCCTTGAACGGGTAGGGGAACAGGAATTCGACGGCTTCGAAGCCCGCCTCGGCAGCCGCGGCAAAGCGGTCGAGGAACGGCACTTCGTTGAACAGCATGGTGAGATTCGCGGCGAATTTCGGCATGAGTTGTCTCTCGCGGGGCTTGAGTGGGTGGGGAGCGCCGCTTTTCGCGCATCAGGGCTGAGTGCGAAAAGCGGCGCTTGCTGTTACTTCGATCTTCAGGACTGCAGGCTGATTGCCGTCGGTGCGTGCTCGGGCTTCTCGGCGAGTTCCTCGAACTCGTTGATGGCGTCGATTTCCGTGCCCATCGAGATATTCGTCACGCGTTCGAGGATCACTTCCACGACGACCGGCACGCTGTGTTCGAGGGCCATCGCTTGCGCCTGCTTGAGCGCCGGAGCGATTTCTTCCGGCTTGAACACGCGCAGCGCCTTGCATCCCAGGCCTTCGACGACGGTCTTGTGATCGACGCCATAGCCGTTCAATTCCGGCGCATTGATGTTCTCGAAGGCGAGCTGCACGCAGAAGTCCATGTCGAACTGGCGCTGCGCCTGGCGGATCAGGCCCAGATACGAGTTGTTCACCAGCACGTGCACGTAGGGCAGCTTGAACTGCGCGCCCACGGCCAGTTCTTCGATCATGAACTGGAAGTCGTAGTCGCCCGAGAGCGCCACGATCGGGCGCGCCGGATCGGCTGCACGCACACCGAGCGCCGCCGGAATCGTCCAGCCGAGCGGGCCTGCCTGGCCGCAGTTGATCCAGTTGCGCGCCTTGTAGACGTGCAGGAACTGCGCACCGGCGATCTGCGACAGGCCGATCGTGCTGACGTAGCAGGTGTCGCGGCCAAACGCCTTGTTCATCTCTTCATAGACGCGCTGCGGCTTGATCGGCGCGTTGTCGAAGTGCGTCTTGCGATGCATCGTTGCCTTGCGCTGCTGGCAGTCCGCGACCCATGCGCTGCGATCCTTGAGCTTGCCCGCGGCCTTCCACTCCTGCGCGACTTCGACGAACAGTTCGAGCGCGGCCTTGGCGTCCGAGACGATGCCCAGATCCGGGCCGAACACGCGGCCGATCTGCGTCGGTTCGATATCGACGTGCACGAACTTGCGGCCCTTCGTGTAGACCTCGACGCTGCCCGTGTGGCGGTTGGCCCAGCGGTTGCCGATGCCGAGCACGAAGTCCGACGCGAGCATCGTGGCGTTGCCGTAGCGGTGCGAGGTTTGCAGACCGACCATGCCAGCCATCAGCGGATGGTCGTCGGCGATGGCGCCCCACGACATCAGCGTCGGGATCACCGGCACGCCGACGGTTTCCGCGAACTGCACGAGCAGGTCTTCAGCGGCTGCGTTGAGTACGCCGCCACCCGACACGATCAGCGGCTTGTCGCTGGCGTTCAGGAGTTCGAGCGCGGCTTCGATCTGCTTGCGCGTGGCGCGCGGCTTGTAGACCGGCAGCGGCTCGTAGGTGTCGATGTCGAATTCGATTTCGGCGAGCTGCACGTCGATCGGCATGTCGACCAGCACCGGGCCGGGGCGGCCCGAGCGCATCAGGTGGAACGCCTGCTGGAACACGCGCGGCACGAGCGCCGGTTCGCGCACCGTGACGGCCCACTTGGTGACGGGCTTGGCGATCGATTCGATGTCGACGGCCTGGAAGTCTTCCTTGTAGAGACGCGCACGCGGGGCCTGGCCCGTGATCGCGAGAATAGGAATCGAGTCGGCCTGGGCCGAGTAGAGACCGGTGATCATGTCGGTGCCCGCCGGGCCCGAGGTGCCGATACACACGCCGATGTTGCCCGGCTGCGCACGCGTATAGCCTTCGGCCATGTGCGAGGCGCCTTCGACGTGACGCGCGAGCACGTGGGTGATGCTGCCGGCCTTCTTGAGCGCCGAGTAGAACGGATTGATGGCGGCACCCGGCACGCCGAAGGCGGTATCGATGCCTTCTTTTTCGAGCACCAGCACGGCGGCGTCGACGGCTCTCATTTTGGCCATGATTGTCTCCTGAATATCGCAAAAGCTTTGAGTGACGCGCTGGAAAAAGCGCGCATGGGATACAGCGCTTGTGGTTCACTTTAGGGATGCACGAAAGGTTTGATAAGATCAGTCCCGGTCGCTTATTTCGAAACAAAAAGTATGGAATGACGGTGTGGCGGGGCTTTGCGCCATCGGCACCCTCAGCACCGTGCGTTCAGGAGACAGAGCCATGGATCGCTTCAAGCAGATCGAGACCTTCGTGCGCGTCGCGGAGGCGGGCAGCCTCGCGGCGGCGGCACTGGAGGAGGGCGTGTCGCCCGTGATCCTTGGGCGGCGCATCGACGCGCTGGAAAAGCGCCTGGGCGTGAAGCTGATGTACCGCTCGACGCGGCGGCTGGTGGTGAGCGAGGAAGGCGGGGCGTTCCTGGAGCGTTGCCGCGGCCTGCTGGCGGAATGGGAGCAGGCGGAAAACGAGCTATCGGTGGGGCGGCGCGTGGTCAACGGGCATCTGATCGTGTCCGCGCCCGCGGCGTTCGGTCGCAAGCACGTCGCGCCGCTCGCACCCGAATTCATCGCCGACAAGCCCGAGCTGCAGGTGTCGTTCAACCTGACCGACCGCGTGGTCGATCTGGTGCGCGAGGGTTACGACCTGTCGATCCGCATTGGCGGGGCCGTCGATCCGAACTTCGTGGCCGTGAAGCTGGCGACGAACCGGCGCGTGGTGTGCGGCACGCCCGAATACTTCCGCAAGCACGGCAAGCCGAAGACGCTCGAAGATCTGCCGGGCCACAACTGCCTCGCGTTCAATCTGCAAGGCGGCCAGAACCGCGGCTGGTATTTCCGCCGCAACGGCAAGCTGGCGACGGTGCGTGTGGGCGGCAATCTCGACTGCAACGATGGCGAACTGCTGCATCGCTGGGTCACGGAGGGATTGGGTCTTGGCTGGCGCTCGACCTGGGAAATCGACGCGCAACTCGCGCGCGGCGAACTGGAGACCGTGCTCGATGACTATGCGCTGCCCGATTACGACATTCTTGCCGTCTATCCGCAGCAGCGCTATGTGCCGGCCAAGGTGCGCTATTTCATCGACTATCTGAAAGAGGTCTACGCGCGGCCCGGGTACTGGAGCGGCGTGGTGTGAGGCTAAGCGTGGGCTAGCCCACGACGATCACGCCATTCATCGATTCGATGCCCCGAGCCGCAGAAGATATCGCAGAGAAACTCCACGTTGCCCGCATCGCCCGCCGTCGCGGCGACTAGCACGACTGCGCCGGGCGGCACGTCGGCACGCATCCAGGTTGGTGTGCGCTCTTTCTCAGCCGGGATCGCGGTTCGGCATTTCCGTGAGCGCAAAGGCTTGCGGTGTGCTGCCTGGTGCGTCGATCCGGCCTGCGTGTAGTAGCGGCTTTCGTGCGCAAACCTTCCCGATTTATTTTTCGTTTTCGCCCGCATCGAGCGGGAATAAACTGGCCGCTAACCAGGTAAGACATGCGGGAAGGCAGAGCGATGACACGACTGCCGGTGAGCGAGACCAGGCGCGTGCGGCACGAGGGGACGAGGTGGGAAAAACCGCGAACGGGCAGCACGAATGCCGGGGTAGCGAGGCGGGCGACGCGCAGGAGATCGCGGCGCGCAGCCGCCGTTTCCAGGCGCTCGCGCTGCCGCATCTGGATGCGGCCTACAACCTCGCGCGCTGGCTGTCGCGCAATCCCGGCGACGCCGAGGACATCGTGCAGGACGCGTTTTTGCGTGCGTTTCGTTTCTTCGACACGTTTCGCGGCGATGAGGCGCGGCCGTGGCTGCTCGCGATCGTGCGGCGGGTCTGGTACGACGAATGGCGGCGTCGCGGCGGGGCGCAGGAAGTGGCGCAGTTCGACGAGATGCGCGACGACGTCGCGCCCGAAGGCTGGGACACGGGTGGCGTCGATCCGGAAACGCTCGCGATCCGCGCGGAATCCTCGCGCCACGTGCACGAGGCGTTGCAGCGCCTGCCGGTGGAGTATCGCGAAGTGCTGGTGCTGCGCGAGCTGGAGGAGCTGGAATACCGCGAGATCGCCACGGTGATCGACGTACCGATGGGCACCGTGATGTCGCGGCTCGCACGGGCGCGCAAGCGCCTCGCCGCGTTGCTGGCGGCGCAGGGGCATGGCTCCGGCAGCTCCGGCGGCGCAGCAGGCAGGGAGAACGGTTTAGCAGTCGGGGGAAGTAGCAGTAAAGCCTGGAGACCATCCGGCCGGGGGCCAGACGGCCGGTTCCGCGAGGGGCCGGCCGTCGATGGCGGAGCGCACGAACCGCGTGCGCAGGAACGCCCCGTCGGCCCGCGCAATACGGAGGCGCCCGATGAACTGTGACGAAGCGCGCCCGCTGGTCGACGCCAGTGTCGATCGAGAACTGTCCGCCGCCGATGAATGGCGCGTGCGTGAGCATCTGGCTGGCTGCGTGCCGTGCCGCCGCGCCGTCGCTCAGGTCGAAGCGGTTTCCCGGATCACGCGTCAAGCGCCTTATCACCGCGCGCCGGAAGGCCTGGCCGCGCGGATCGTGGCGGCCTTGCCGCCCGAGGCGGCGCCCGAAGCGGCTGCAACTGCGCCGCAACGGATTGAACCTGCTCGTCGTGGAACGTGGCGCGACTGGCTGCGCTTGCCCGTTGGCGGCGTCGGCGGTGTCGGTGGCGCATCGGGCGCGGGCACGGCGGGGCTCGCGTGGGCGGGCAGCGGCGCGCTGCTGCTAGCCGCGCTCGGCGTGGCGCTCGCGCTGCATCTGCGCACACCCGCCGCCGACGGCGCGTTCGTCGATGAACTGGTCGCCAGCCACATCCGTGCGCAGATTTCAGGGCGCGACATCGACGTGATTTCGACGGATCGGCATACCGTGAAGCCGTGGTTCAACGGCCGCATCGACTATGCGCCGCCGGTCGAGGATTTCGCCGCGCAAGGCTTTCCGCTAATAGGTGGCCGCCTGGACTATGTGGGGCGCGAGCGTGTCGCGGTGCTGATCTATCGCTTCCGCAAGCACGTGATCGACCTCTACGTGTTTCCGCCGGGCTCGGCGGGGCCGGCGCAGCAGGGCGGCACGCCACGCGCAAGCGATGGCTATTCGCTGCTGCGCTGGCAGGCCGCCGGCATGACCTGGTGGGCGGTCACGGATGCGGGGCCCGATGCGCTGGTGGGCCTGCGCGCGGCGCTCGACACACGCCTGTCCGATGGCTCGCCGGGCGTGGAAGCGCGCCCTTAGACACGACTGTTTTGCGCGCCCGAGCGCAAGTCCTTGAAAACACGCCCGAAACGACGCGCGAGGCGCTCAATCCTGTTGCGGGAGGCGTCTTATCGCGCTATACTCTTCGGCTTCTCACTTGCCGCACCGGTTCCGACGCCCGGGTGGCTTTAATCCACAAGGAGTGAATATGCGTCATTACGAAATCGTCTTTATCGTGCACCCCGATCAGAGCGAGCAAGTGCCCGCCATGATCGAGCGTTACAAGAGCACGATCACGTCGCACGGTGGCCAGATCCACCGTATCGAAGACTGGGGCCGTCGCCAACTGGCCTACATGATCGAGAAACTCGCGAAGGCTCACTACGTCTGCATGAACATCGAATGCGACCAGACCACGCTCGACGAACTGGAACACGCGTTCAAGTTCAACGACGCTGTTCTGCGTCACCTCATCGTCAAGATGAAGAAGGCCGAAACCGGCCCGTCGCCGATGATGAAGGAAGTGCAGCGCGAAGAAGCCAAGAAGGCGGCTGCCCAGCCGACCGAAGCGCAGGCTTAAGTTTTAAGCCATCAGGATTCGAGCCCACTTGCACAAGCTGACTGCGTGAACAGGCTGCAACTCACGGCAAGCGTCGTCGAACGCGAACCGGTGCGGTATACCCCCGCCGGCGTTCCGATTGCGAGCGTTACGTTGCAGCACCGCACGGAAGTCGTCGAAGCCGGGATTCCCCGCTTCGTCGAACTGACGATGCCCGCAGTCGCAGCCGGCAAGGCCTGCGGTCTGGTCGAAAGCTGCGAGTTGGGAGCGGAAGCGCTCTTCACCGGCTTTCTGGCGAAAAAGCACCGCAACGCGCGAACCCTGGTGTTTCACATCACCGAAATGCAAGGCACAGGAAA
Source organism: Paraburkholderia bannensis NBRC 103871 (assembly GCF_000685015.1). Classification (GTDB taxonomy): domain Bacteria; phylum Pseudomonadota; class Gammaproteobacteria; order Burkholderiales; family Burkholderiaceae; genus Paraburkholderia; species Paraburkholderia bannensis. The sequence continues at coordinate 185,834 of NZ_BAYA01000014.1, forward strand.
GGACTAATCATGCCCCGCCCGACTGGTAAGAAATTCGACAAGCGTCGTCAACAACAAAACCCGCTCTTCAAGCGTAAGAAGTTCTGCCGCTTCACGGCCGCAAACGTCGAACAGATCGACTACAAGGACATCGATACGCTGAAGGACTTCATCGGCGAAAACGGCAAGATCACGCCGGCTCGTCTGACGGGTACGAAGGCCCACTATCAGCGTCAGCTGGACACGGCTATCAAGCGCGCGCGTTTCCTCGCGCTGATGCCGTACACCGACCAGCACAAGGCCTAATAAGACGACGCGATAAGGAGCAATAGAATGCAGATCATTCTTCTGGAAAAAGTCGTCAACCTGGGTAACCTCGGCGACATCGTGAAGGTCAAGGACGGTTACGCACGTAACTTCCTGATCCCGAACAAGAAGGCACGCCGTGCAACGAAGGACGCAATCGCTGAATTCGAAGTCCGCCGCGCAGAACTCGAAAAGGCCGCCGCTGAAAAGCTGGCAGCAGCTCAAGCCGAAGGCGAAAAGCTGAATGGCCAAACCGTCACGATCGGCCAGAAGGCTGGCGTCGACGGCCGTCTGTTCGGTTCGGTCACGAACGCAGACATCGCTGCAGCGCTGGTCAAGGCTGGCTTCGCAGTGGAAAAGATGCAAGTGCGTCTGCCGGAAGGCCCGCTGAAGATGGTTGGCGAGCACCCGGTGCAAGTTGCACTGCACACGGACGTCCTCGTCGACGTCACGGTGTCGGTGCAAGGCGAGCACGCCTAAGCATGCTGACGGGCGGCCCGCAAGGGTCGCTTGCTGTCTTGCAAAGCACAAAAACAAGAAAGGCAGGAGCCGCAGGGCTTCTGCCTTTTTTGTTGCGCGCTTGTTGTATCGTGACGTCCGCCTTGATGTCTGGTGACGTCCATTGGCTGCACGCTCGCACTGACTTTTTGCACTTTTTGAAGCTTGTGAGCGCCCGCGCACTGCCCGATAATTGCCCTCCATGAACGCTCCGAAAGACCCCCAAATCGAGTCGCTAAAAGTCCCGCCGCATTCGATCGAGGCCGAGCAATCGGTACTCGGCGGCCTGCTGCTGGATAACGGCGCCTGGGACCGGATTGCCGACTTCCTCTCGCAAGGCGACTTCTACCGCTACGATCACCGCGTCATCTACGAGCATATCGGTCGTCTGATCGCGTCTTCGCGTCCGGCCGACGTGGTGACGGTGTTCGAAGCGCTCGGTACGTCGGGCAAAGCGGAGGACGTAGGCGGGCTCGCGTACCTGAACGCGCTCGCGCAGAACACGCCGAGCGCGGCGAATATCCGCCGTTACGCGGAAATCGTGCGCGACCGCGCGGTGCTGCGTCGCCTGGTGTCGGTGGCTGACGAAATTTCCGCCGACGCGTTCAACCCGCAAGGCAAGGAAGTCCGCCAACTGCTGGACGAGGCCGAGGCGAAGGTGTTCTCGATCGCCGAGGACGGCGCGCGCGGCACCCAGGGCTTCCTCGAAATCGGCCCGCTGCTCACCCAGGTGGTCGAGCGCATCGACACGCTCTATCACACGGCCAATCCGAGCGACGTGACGGGCACGCCCACGGGCTTCATCGACCTCGATCGCATGACTTCGGGCATGCACGGCGGCGAACTCATCATCGTGGCGGGTCGTCCGTCGATGGGTAAGACGGCGTTTTCGATGAACGTCGGCGAATACGTGGCGGTGGAGTACGGCCTGCCGGTCGCGGTGTTCTCGATGGAAATGCCGGGCACGCAGCTCATCATGCGTATGCTGGGTTCGGTCGGCCGGCTCGACCAGCACCGCATGCGAACCGGTCGTCTCACCGACGAAGATTGGCCCAAGCTCACGCACGCTGTGCAGAAAATGAGCGAGGCGCAAATCTTCATCGACGAAACCGGTGGCCTGAACCCGATGGAACTGCGCTCGCGCGCGCGGCGTCTGTCGCGCCAGTGCGGCAAGCTTGGCCTCATCATCATCGACTACTTGCAGCTGATGAGCGGTTCGGGCGGCGGCGAAAACCGAGCAACCGAAATTTCCGAAATTTCGCGCTCGCTCAAGAGTCTCGCCAAGGAACTCGACGTGCCGGTGATTGCGCTCTCGCAGCTCAATCGTGGCCTGGAGCAGCGTCCCAACAAGCGTCCGGTGATGTCCGACCTGCGCGAATCGGGCGCTATCGAACAGGATGCGGACGTCATCCTGTTTATTTATCGCGACGAAGTCTACAACCCTGACAGCCCCGACAAGGGCACTGCCGAAATCATCATCGGCAAACAGCGTAACGGCCCAATCGGGCCCGTTCGCCTCACGTTCCACGGTCAATACACGAAGTTCGACAATTTTGCCGGGGCTCAGACCTTCTACGGCGAGTGATGTCGAGTTACGCCAGAAATTGACGTGGAGTCAAGCCGGGATCCCGTGCGATTGCGCCATAGTGGCGCAAATGCCGCTCGGGTGTCCCCGGATCAGTGCGGCCTCCTGCCCGTAACGTTACAATATTGCCGTTTTATGACGGCTATCTTGCTGTTTTGTGACGGCAACTCGAGACCATTACCGGGATTCAAATGTTCGGTCGATTCATGCCCACCGAGGGCAAGTTCTTCGAAATCTTCAATGCGCACGCAAAGTGCATCGTTTCCGCCAGCCGCGAGCTTGAGCTCGTGATCGACAATCTGGCTGATGCGGAAGTCCACAAACAGAACGTGCAGGCCGCCGAAAAGGCCGCCGACAAGCTCACGCACGAAGCGATTGACCTGCTGCACAAGACCTTCATCACGCCGCTCGACCGCGACGAGATCCACAAGCTGATCACGACGATGGACGACTGCCTCGACCTCATGGAGGACGTCGCCACGGCCATCTCGCTGTACGACGTGCAGGCCGTCACCGCCGAAGCCAGCCAGCTCGCACACGTCGTCACGGCGACCGCCGAGCGTGTCCAGGCCGCCGTCGCGCTGCTCTCCGACATGAAGCAGGCGCGCGAGATCCTCAAGGCCTGCGAGGACATCGACCGTCTGGAGTCCGACGCCGACCGCCTGCTGCGCGGCGCGATCTCCAAGCTCTTCCGCGAGGAAGAGGACGTCAAGAACCTGATCAAGCTGAAGGCGATCTACGAACTGCTCGAAGCCATCACGGACAAGTGCGAGGATGTCGCGAACATCATCGAAGGCATCGTGCTAGAGAACGCCTGAGCGGGACCACGATGCAATCGATACAACTCGCCCTCTGGGTGGTGGCCACGCTGGTGGCCATCGCTCTCATTTTCGACTTCATGAACGGCTTTCACGACGCGGCGAATTCCATCGCCACGGTCGTGTCCACGGGCGTCCTCAAGCCGCAGCAGGCGGTGGCGTTCGCGGCCATGTTCAACGTGATCGCCTATTTCGTGTTCCACCTGAAGGTGGCGCAGACGGTGGGCAAGGGCACCATCGATCCCGATATCGTCGATCACTACGTGGTGTTCGGCGCGCTCGTGGGCGCGATCGGCTGGAACGTGCTGACGTGGTACTACGGCATTCCGTCGAGCTCGTCGCACGCGCTGATCGGCGGTCTGGTGGGCGCGGCGCTGGCCAAGTCCGGCTGGCACTCGCTGAACTTCGACGGGCTGATGAAGACCGTTGCGTTCATCTTCATCTCGCCGCTGCTGGGTTTCATCCTCGGCTCGTTCTTCATGCTGACGGTGTCGTGGCTGTACTTCCGCACGCCACCTAGCAAGGTAGACCGGCGTTTCCGCCGTTTGCAGCTGATTTCGGCCAGCCTCTATAGCTTGGGCCACGGCGGCAACGACGCGCAGAAGACCATCGGCATCATCTGGATGCTGCTGATCGCAACCGGCTATTCGGCGATCGGCTCGGATGCGCCGCCCATCTGGGTGATCGGCGGCTGCTATCTGTCGATGGGGATTGGCACGCTGTTCGGCGGCTGGCGCATCGTGCGCACCATGGGCCAGAAGATCACCAAGCTCAAGCCTGTGGGCGGTTTCTGCGCCGAAGCGGGTGGGGCGCTGACGCTCTTCACGGCTTCGTGGCTCGGCATCCCCGTGTCGACGACGCATACCATCACTGGCGCGATCGTCGGTGTGGGCGCGACGCAGAAGCTCAGCGCCGTGCGCTGGGGCGTCGCGGGCAATATCGTCTGGGCCTGGGTGCTGACGATCCCGGCTTCGGCCACGCTCGCTGCGGCGGGCTGGTGGATCGGTCACCGGTTGATGTAACGCCTCTGGTGGCTGCAAACCACACGTGAAAACGGCGCCTTCGGGCGCCGTTTTCTTTTATGCCGCGAATCGTAGCGTCAGATGATCGGCGTCGAACAGCCGTCCATCGGCACAATCGCGCCCGTGACGTAACTGGCGCGCCTGCTGGCGAGAAAGAGCGCCACATCGGCGATTTCCTCGGGTTTCGCATAGCGGCCTAGCGGCACTTTGGCCTCGCCGCGAGCGAGCGCGTCTTCGGCGCTCACGCCTTCGCGGCCTGCTTCCAGTTGCACGGCTTCCTGCAGGCGTTCGGTGAGCGTCGCGCCCGGATTGATCGCGTTGATGCGAATACCGTAGCGCGCGTGATAGTGCGCAAGGCCAACGGTTGCGAGCATGAGCGCCGCATTGGCCGCGCCGCCCGCGATGTGGATGTCGCTCGCGTATTTGCCGCCCATGCCGATGATGTTGACGATCGTGCCGGGTTCCTTGTTTTCGTCCGTTGCCCGCGCCGCCTTGGCGCGCTCGACCATGCGCCTGAGCACCTCCTGCTGCGGGTAGATGTACGGGAAGTACTTCGCTTCCATCGTGGCCCTGAAGGCTTCGGCATCGAGCGCTTCCGGGTCGTAGCGGCGCGCCGCGCCGGAACTGTTGATGAGGATGTCGATTGCGCCGACCGCCGTGGAGACTTCTTCGACGACATCAGCTGCGCTGTGCGGTTCGTGCAGGTCAGCACGCGTGAGATGGACGTGCAGGCCTTCGCTGGCCAGTTGCTCGCGTGCGCGCGCCAGATTGGCGGGGTCGCGCGAGACGATCGCGACGCGCGCGCCTTCTTTTGCGAACGCCCGGGCGCAGGCGAGCCCAATGCCCTTGCTGCCGCCCGTCACCAGCACCACCTTGTTACCGAGTCCGAGATCCATCGCTGCCTCGCTGCGCCTGGGATTGAAAAAGTAACTGGAAACAGTACCAAAACCATAGCAGACGCAGCCGACGGGCGACACCACCGCGGGCGTTCGCTGGCCGTTCGGCCAGGGGCGGGGGCCCGCTTCAGCGGATGGTGGCGCCGCGCCGTGCGGCCGCGCCTAGAACGAGCCGTTGGCGAAACGGGCGATGGGATCGTCGCTGGATTGCGTCGGCGCGACCTGGCTGCTGCCTGCCGTCGACGCGCGCATGATCTGCACGGGCTGACTCGACTGGATAGCCGTCGAACCGGCCTGGGCCGCCTGTCGCTGGGCGGCGTTCATGGCGGACGGCGGGGGCTCAAACGCATCGGCGGCGGCGTCGATCGCGTCGCGCGGGGCGTCGGGTGGCGTCGTCGGTGCGACGGAGGCGGCGTCGCGCGCCTGGGTCTGTGCCGCGCTCATGGCGGGCGGCGGCGGTTCGAAGGCATCGGCTGCGGGTGCGCTGTTCGCATACGTCGGTTGCGAGGCACTCGTCAGGCGGTTTTGAGCAACAGGCGGGGGCGCTGCTGTCGCGGCATAAGCGTTGGCCGCGGCTGGCGAGGGCGTCACCGCAGGCGCGACGGGTGCGGCAACCGCAGCCACTGCTGGCGCACGCGGCGCTGGCGCAGCCGCATCGTAAGTCGGCGCATCGAACGGCGTCGGCGCGCGCTTCGCTGGCGCCAGACGCCGGATCCCGTCGAAATGCTTCGCCCAATAGGGATTGGTCAGATAGTCGAGCCGCACCGTGCCGCCTGTCGAGGGGGCATTCACGAAGCGCAGCTTGCCCACGTAAATGCCCACGTGCGAGTGCGGTCGCCCGGTGGTGTTGAAGAACACGAGATCGCCCGCCGCGATCTGGTCAGGTTCGATCGATTCGCCGCGCTGGCTCATATCGAGCGTCGTGCGCGGTAGATCTTCCGATGCCGCACGCGCGAACACGTATTTCACGAGGCCGCTGCAATCGAAGCCGCTATCGGGCGTATTGCCGCCCCAGCGATACGGAATGCCGACGAGTCCCATCGCCTGGATCGAGATTTCCTCGCGTCCGACGCTGTGATCGACGAAATTGGGGAAGCCGGGCGGCTTGGTGCGCCAGGCGTAGCCAGCGCTCGAACCGTTGCGCGATACCTTCTGCGGCGCGCTTGAGCACGCCGCCAGAAAAACCAGGATCAGTAACGCAAGCCAGAGTCGCCGCATGAAAAGCAGTAGGCGCACACGGAGCGTGCGCCATTGGGGAAAACCGGTAATTCGCCGATGGTAGCCCGTCAGTGCGGGCTTCGGCAAGAATTCTTCACAACTTACTTGAAGTTCGCCCGCCAATCGTTGCGCTCACGGCACGCCGCGCAAAGTGGCCAGCCATAAAAAAAGACCGTGTCCGGTTGCCCGGAAACGGTCTTTCGGTCGATGCCCGGCGCCTGACAAAGCGCCGGATTCAGCCTGTGGCGTCGCCTTACAGAATGTCCGACGCGTAATCGGCCAGACGCGAGCGCTCGCCGCGCGCCAGCGTCACGTGGCCGCTATGCGCCCAGCCCTTGAAGCGATCGACCACGTAGGTCAGACCCGAGCTGCCTTCGGTCAGGTACGGCGTATCGATCTGGGCGATATTGCCCAGACACACGATCTTCGTGCCCGGGCCCGCACGCGTGACGAGCGTCTTCATCTGCTTCGGCGTAAGGTTCTGCGCCTCGTCGATGATGAGGTACTTGTCCACGAAGGTACGGCCGCGCATGAAGTTCATGCTCTTGACCTTCAGACGCGAGCGGATCAGCTCCTGGGTCGCGGCGCGGCCCCATTCGCCAGCGGCGTCGTCCGTTTTCTGGAGCACTTCGAGGTTGTCGTCGAAGGCGCCCATCCACGGCTGCATCTTTTCCTCTTCCGTGCCCGGCAGGAAGCCGATGTCCTCGCCGACCGGCACCGTCGCACGCGTCACGATGATCTCGTTGTAGCGCTTGTCGTCGAGCACTTGCGCAAGACCCGCCGCAAGCGCGACGAGCGTCTTGCCCGTGCCGGCCTGGCCGAGCAGCGTGACGAAGTCGCAGTCCGGGTTCATCAGCAGGTTCAGCGCGAAATTCTGCTCGCGGTTGCGCGCCGTGATGCCCCACACGTTGTTCTTGTGGTGGCCGTAGTCACGCAGCGTCTGCAGCAGCGCCGTCTTGCCGTTGAGTTCGCGCACGATGGCGTGGAACGCCGGCTCGCCGTTCTGCGGCTCCAGATAGACGAACTCGTTCACGAGCATCGACAGGCATTCCGGGCCGGTCACGCGGTAATACGTGGTGCCGGTCTTGGTGTCCTGCCAGGACTCCATGCCCTTGGCGTGCTTGGCCCAGAAGTCCTGCGACAGCGCACGGATGCCCGAGTACAGCAGATCCTTGTCTTCGAGAACCTGGTCGTTGAAGTAGTCTTCGGCGGGCAGGCCGAGCGCATGCGCCTTGATGCGCATGTTGATGTCTTTCGACACCAGCACGACGAGGCGATCGGGCCGGTCGCGTTGCAGCGCACGCACCACGCCGAGGATCTGGTTGTCGGCCTTGCCTTCGGGCAGGCCATCGACCGGATCGATATGCGTGAGCGTGGTCTGGAAGTACAGGCGGCCAAGCGCTTCGCGGCTGCCCAGGCGGGCGAGCGAAATGCCTTCCGAAATCGGGCCGGCGTTCGCGACCAGCTGGTCGAGCGTGCGGCTCACCTGACGCGCATTGCGCGCGACTTCCGACATGCCCTTCTTGTGGTTGTCGAGTTCTTCCAACGTCATCATCGGCAGATAGACGTCGTGTTCCTCGAAACGGAACAGGCAGGTCGGATCGTGCATCAGCACGTTGGTGTCGAGCACGAAGAGCTTCTGCACTTCGACGCTTTCTTCCGGATGCACGCGTTTTTTCGTGCTGCCGCGCGTGGCCGGTGCGGCTGCGCCGCCTGTGGCTTTCGCGGACGCGGGTTTGCTGCCGCTGCGGGCAACCGGAGCGGCGGGCGCTTCGGCGGCGGGCGCGTCAGCCTGCGGGGCCTGCACCGGTTGCAGCAGGGCCGCGGTCTGTTGCTTGCGTTTGCGTGCGGGGGCGGGCGCCACGGGTTCGAGCGCGGCGAGTTCCGCGCTGGCGGAAGGCAGCGGCACCGTGCGCAGCGTGGTCGCTGCGTTGGCGGCTTGCGTCATCGGTTCGGCGACGCTTTCCGCGCCGAAATCCACATCGGCGGCGTCGTTTTCGCTCGCCGCTTTACGCGTGCTGCGCGTCGTGCGCGCGCGCGTCTTGTATTCCTCGGGCGGCAGCAGGTTGCCGAGCTTGCTGGGGGGAGTAGGCAAAGGCATGGTGTCCCTCGAAAAATTCGGGTCGAGTGGTCCGGGGTTACCCAGTAAGGTGCGCTTTCGGGCGGTGCGTGCGGGCTGCCGGGTAGGCCGTCCGCCGTGACCGCGCAGGGTGCGCGCTCAGGTCTGAAAATGCCGGTTCGCCTGGTCTTCGATCGGCTCCTTGACGTGGACGCGCACTGGTTTGCCAGGCCGGCGCAGCGTTGTGGGTACGAAATCCGAAAAAACCAACAAAAAAGCCGCCGCCCCGACTGACGAGGCAAGCGGCTTCACTGCTCTGATGGCGCGTTGCCCGAATGCGCGGGAGCGGTCATCCAGTGACCGTTCGCAACACCGCGCAGAAGCAGGAAAACGCGACAAAATATGGGGTGGACAGGCACTCATTGCAGCCCAATATAACGCGCCTCACAGCGCTTGTACAGCCTCCAGAACCTCGTCGACATGGCCCGGCACCTTGAGTCCGCGCCACTCCTGGCGCAGCACGCCATCGGCATCGATGAGGAACGTGGAGCGCTCGATTCCACGTACTTCTTTGCCATACATTTTCTTCATTTTGATGACGTTGAAGAGCGAGCAGAGCGCCTCGTCGCCATCCGATACCAAAGTAAACGGCAGTTCGAGCTTGGTCTTGAAGTTTTCGTGCGAGCGCACGCTGTCGCGCGAGACGCCCACGATGGTGGCGCCGGCTTTCTTGAACTTCGGATAGAGGTCGCGGAACTCCATGCCCTCGCGCGTGCAGCCGGGCGTGTTGTCCTTCGGATAGAAGTACAGCACCACTTTCTTGCCCTTCAGGCTCGACAGCGTGAAGTCGCCTCCGGTGGCGGGCGCGGTGAAATCGGGAACGGGTTGGTCGATTGCGATGGTCACGTCAGGCACGTGGCACTCCCTTTGTTATTGGCTGGCGGACGATGGCGGGCGGGGGCGCGGTCGGCAGCTTGCTGCGCTGGGGAGGGCGTCCTCGCACGCATCGCCGGAACGACGTGCCGCCCGGCAAAGGCGGGCGGCGGCTTTCGATCGGGCTTGGTGCGAGCTTCGGTCGGGCTACTGTCGAGCTTCGGTCGGCTTCAGTCGGGCTGGATGATCAACTGGCCGGAGCGGCCGGCGATCTCGCCCCAGGTGACAGGGTACGATGGCAGCGAAGCCGGGTCTAGCGTCGCATGATAGTCGCCCATCGTGGCAAACGTATGGCCCTGCGCGCGCCAGCCCGCGAGCAGTTGCTCGAACACCGGCGCAAGCTTCTGGCCTTCGAGTTCGGCGTGCAGCGTGAAGACCTGGTCGTGCGGATTGTTTTCGGTGCGCTTGAGCATCCAGGTCGCCACCGTGTCGATATCCACACCGTCCACGCCCAGCACTTCATCGAGCGTGGGCAAAGTAGTGGGCATCTGCACGTGGTTCAGCGTGCGGCCGTTCACGACCGGGCGATAGGGCGAATGCCCGCGCCCGTCCGAGGCGTACTGCATGCCCCAGGCGTCGATCTGCTCGAACGCGGCTTCGTTCATTTGCCAGCCTGCCGCGCCGTGCGTGACGGGCGGCGTGCCGAAGATGCGCTCGAATCGGTCGTGGCTCTTCTGCATCTGGCGCGCGGTCCACTGCGCGTCGCGCGTGCGCACGTTGTCCTGCCAGTAGACGTGATCCCACGTGTGAATGCCGCACTCGAAGCCGGCTTCGTGGATCGCGCGCATTTCTGCCGCCGCTTCCACGCCGATATCGGGCCCGGGCAGCAGCACGCCGTACATCAGTTGCTTGACGCCGTAATGCTCGACCACCGACGTGCGCGAGACCTTTTTCAGGAAGCCCGGCCGGAACACGCGGCGCAGCGCCCAGCCCGTATGATCCGGGCCGAGGCTGAACAGGAACGTCGCGCGCGCCTTGTAGCGATCGAAGATGCGCGCGAGATTCGGCACGCCTTCACGCGTGCCGCGCAGCGTGTCGACGTCGATTTTCAGGACGATGCGAGCCAAGAGGCGAAGTCCTTCGCCTTAGGCTTGCTGCTCGACGAGGGCGCGTGCCTCGGCGACATGGCCGCGATACGCCTCGAAGATCTTGCGCAGCGCTTCGTCGAACGTCGACTTCGGCGCCCAGCCGAGTTCCTGCATCGTGTTGTCGATCTTCGGCACGCGGTTCTGCACGTCCTGGTAGCCCGCGCCGTAGTACGCACCCGACGAGGTTTCGACGAGTTGCACCTTCTTCGCCATGTCCGCGTATTCCGGGAATTCGGCCGCGAGCGCCAGCATCTTGTGCGCGAGTTCGCGCACAGAGAAGTTGTTGGTCGGGTTGCCGATGTTGAAGATCTTGCCCGTGGCGACGCCGTCCTTGTTCTCGATGATCTTCATGAGCGCTTCGATGCCGTCGTCGATGTCGGTGAACGCGCGCTTTTGCGCGCCGCCGTCGACGAGGCTGATGTTCTCACCGCGCACGATGTGGCCGAGGAACTGCGTCACGACGCGCGACGAACCTTCCTTCGGCGTGTAGATCGAGTCGAGGCCCGGGCCGATCCAGTTGAACGGGCGGAACAGCGTGAAGTTCAGGCCTTCCATGCCGTAACCCCAGATCACGCGGTCCATCAGCTGCTTTGAGCACGCGTAGATCCAGCGCGGCTTGTTGATCGGGCCGTAGGTGAGGGCCGATGCGTCCGGGTCGAACTGCTCGTCCGAGCACATGCCGTAGACCTCGGAGGTCGACGGGAAGACCAGGTGCTTGCCGTACTTCACCGCCGAACGCACGATCGGCAGGTTCGCCTCGAAGTCGAGTTCGAACACGCGCAGCGGCTGCTGCACGTAGGTAGCGGGCGTGGCGATCGCGACCAGCGGAAGGATCACGTCGCACTTCTTGACGTGGTATTCGACCCATTCCTTGTTGATCGTGATGTCGCCTTCGAAGAAGTGCATGCGCTCATGCTTGACCAGATCGCCGAGGCGGTCCGTCTGCATGTCCATGCCGAACACTTCCCAGTTCGTGGTCTCGAGGATGCGCTTGGAGAGGTGATGGCCGATAAAGCCATTGACACCCAGGATCAGAACTTTTTTCATGGACGAGGGACAGATGAAATGAGGTCGGAGAACGCGGCGGGCGTGACGACGGTCTCTTGACCGCCATGCTCCGGATTAGGGGCAAGCCGCAGCTCGTGGATCGCGATGGCGCGGCCGTCGCCGCAGAGGGCGAAAAGCGCATTATCGCTTACGTGGAGGCCCGCGGGCAATCCGGCGAGGGCGCGCACGCTTTCGGCGGCCGGTGTGCCGGGGCGCACGAGACGCGCGCGGGCGATCACGAAGCGGTGCGTGCCAATGTCGGTGAACGCGCCCGGATAGGGCGGCGCGACTGCGCGAATCAGGTTGTAGACGTCCTGCGCGCTATGCGAGAAGTCGAGGCGCCCGTCTTCGGGCTTGCGCCCGCCGTAGTAGCTGCCGTGCGCGAGGTCGTTCGGCAGATGCGGGGCTTCGCCCGCGACCAGCGCGGGCAGCACGCGCCAGAGCGTCTGCTCGGCGGCCACTGTCACCTTGTCGAACACCATTGCGGCCGTGTCGTCGGGCAGGATCGGCACTGGCGTCTGCGCGATGATCGCGCCCGCGTCGGGCTTGGCGGCCATTTCGTGCAGCGTCGCGCCGGTTTCGGTTTCGCCCTTGATGACGGCCCAGTTGGTGGGCACGCGGCCGCGGTACTTCGGCAGCAGCGAACCGTGCATGTTGTAGGCGCCGCGTGAGGCCAGCGCCAGCAGCTCCACCGGCAGCATGTGGCGGTAGTAGAACGAGAAGATGAAGTCGGGCTGCGCGGCGGACACCGCTGCGCGCAGCTCGGCGCTCTTCGGATCGGCGGGCGTGATGACGTCGATGCCGTGTTCCTCGGCGACCGACTTCACGCTGCCGAACCAGATGTTCTCGCTCGGGCTGTCCTCGTGCGTGACGACCAGCGCCACGTCCACGCCGCGCGCAAGCAGCACCTGCAGGCAGCGCACGCCGACGTTGTGATACGCGAAGACGACTGCACGCGGTTTCATGACTGTGCTCCGGATTGCGTGCCATTCTGCGCGCCGGTGTTGCCGGTGTTGCCGGTGTTGCCGATGGCGAGCGACGCCTGCACGCCCTGGACGATGTCCTGGCGCGGCACCTCGACGACCGGGCGGCCATTGCGCTCTTCCAGGATCGTCTGCACCAGATAGCGCGGACGCGCGCGCACCTGCTGATAGATACGGCCGATGTATTCGCCGAGCAGGCCCAACGCGAAGATGATGACGCCGAGCATGAAGAACGTGATGGCGAACAGCGTGAACACACCCTGGACTTCGGCGCCCAGCACGAAGCGGCGAATCAGCAGCAGCAGGAACAGGCCCGCCGATCCCAGCGAAAGAATCACGCCGATAAACGACAGCCATTGCAGCGGCACGACTGAAAAGCCGGTCACGAGGTCGAAGTTCAGGCGAATCAGGCTATAGAGCGAATACTTCGACTCGCCCGCGAAGCGCTCTTCGTGCGCGACGTCGACTTCGACCGGGTTCTGCGCGAACGTGTACGCGAGCGCCGGAATGAAGGTGTTGATTTCGCCGCAACGGTTGATCGTGTCGATGATGTGGCGGTTGTAGGCGCGCAGCATGCAGCCCTGGTCGGTCATCTTGATGCGCGTGATGCGCTCGCGCAGACGATTCATCATCTGCGAAGCCTTGCGGCGCCACAGGCTGTCCTGACGCTGCATGCGGATCGTGCCGACGTAGTCGTAGCCTTCGCGCATCTTTTCGACCAGCTTGCCGATTTCCTCGGGCGGATTCTGCAGGTCGGCGTCGAGCGTGATGACGATTTCGCCGCGCGCCTGCTCGAAGCCCGCGAGAATCGCCATGTGCTGGCCGTAGTTGCCGTTGAGCAGGATCGCGCGCGTCGTGTCCGGGCGGGCGCGGAACTGCTCGGCGAGCATCGCGGCCGAGCGGTCGCGGCTGCCGTCATTGATGAAAATGACTTCGTACGCGGTGCCGAGCTTGTCGAGCGCCGGGTACAGGCGCTCGAACAGCGCCTTCAGGCCGGCTTCCTCGTTGTAGACCGGAATGATGACCGAGACTTCCGGCGTTTCCGGGGTCAAGGTGCGTTGTTCCGTTTGACTCATGTGTGCGTCTTTTCCGTTGGGGTAATGCGTGTTGCGCGACAGTGTACGGCGAGCGCAGCGGGCGCGATTGACCGAACAGCGCCCGCCCTTTGCGCGTACTTACTTCGCGTACTGCGTGCAGATCTCGTCGATGGCGCGGCACACGCGTGCCACGTCCGCGACGCTCATCTGCGTGAAGAGCGGCAGCGTGAGCGTGGTCTGGCCGAGGCGCTCCGCATGCGGGAACATGCCTTCGGTGAAACCGCGCTCGCGATACAGCGTGAAAAGGTGGATGGCCGGGTAGTGCACGCCCGTGCCGATGCCGCGCTGCTTGAGCTGTTCCATGAACTCCGCGCGGCTGATCGTGAGCTTGTCCAGCGGCAGCGTGACCTGGAACATGTGCCAGTTGCTGTTGACGAGATCCGCCAGCGGCAGGCCCATGCCCATCTTGACGGCGGCGCTGCCCTCGAAGCCCGTGAAGTACGCATGCGCAAGCTTGCGGCGCTGCTCAGTGAAGCGCTCGATGTGCTTGAGCTGGCCGAGGCCCACGCGCGCAGCTACATCCGTGAGATTGTACTTGCCGCCGAGCACGTCGCAGTCCATGCCGTCGTGGCCGGTGCGGGTGATGCCCTGCAGGCGGTATTTGCGGGCCAGTTCGGCTTCGTCCTCGTTGTTGAGGACGAGCGCGCCGCCTTCGATCGACGTCAGGTTCTTGTTGGCGTGGAAGCTGAACGAGACGATGTCGCCGATCGCGCCAATGCGCTTGCCGTTCCAGCTCGCACCGAACGCCTGCGCCGCGTCCTCGATCACGCGCAGCTTGTGCTGGCGGGCGATCGCGTAGAGGCGATCCATGTCCACCGGCAGGCCGGTGAGGAACACGGGGATGATTGCTTTGGTCTTCGGCGTGATCGCGGCTTCGAGCTTGTCGAGGTCGATGTTGCGCGTGACCGGGTCGATATCGGCGAACACCGGCGTCGCGCCCACTTCATAGATCACGTTGCTGGTGGACACCCACGAGGCCGGCGTGGTGATGACTTCGTCGCCGGGGCCGACGCCCGCGATGCGCAGGCCGATTTCCAGCGTCGCCGTGCCCGAATTGAAGGTGCGCACCGGACGGCCGCCGCAGTATTCGGACAGCGCGGCTTCGAAAGCCTGGTTCTGCGGGCCGGTGGTGATCCAGCCCGAGCGCAGCACGTCGACGACGCCCGCAATGGTTTCTTCGTCGATTTCGGGCTTCACGAACGGCAGGAACGAGGCGGGTGTCTGGGTCATGAGTGCTTTGGGGGTCGGAGCGTCTGGGGTGGACGAAAACTGCGCGAGGGCCGCGTGAAAGCCGGTTGGGCCTTCGGCGGCATTCGCGCGGGGCGCAAGGATGCCTGAGGCTGCCTTACGAACTGCTGAACTGCTGAACTGCTGATGCGTCGGGTGGTGCACAGTGCGGCGCGCTGTCAGCGGCGCTTTAGCTGCGCGCCAGCACGACTACGCCGATCAGGATGATGCCGATGCCGACAAGGCGCTGGATGCTCAGCACTTCGCCGAACAGATACCACGCTGCGAACGCGTTGACCACGTAGCCGAGCGAGAGCATCGGGTAGGCGATCGAGACGTCCACGCGCGACAGGCCGACGATCCACACGACCACGCTGAATACATAGCAGGTCAGGCCGCCGATGATCGGCAACTGCGTGGCGAGCTTCCAGCCAATGGGCAGGATGTTCGCACGGGTGAATTCGAAGTGTCCAACGCCATTGACACCGGCCTTGAGCAACAGTTGCGCACAGGCATTCAGGCCGACACCGGCAAGAATGCAGATCAGGGAAATCGGGTTCATCTTATTGGCTGGTTGATTCGGTGACACGAATTGGGGGCGGATAAGCGTACCCCATCTGGCGCGGGTGGCGCCCGCGCAAGCGCCCCGCATTATCGCTCAAGTGCAGGGCGCGATCGCCGCGTCGCCCTGCTGGACGGTACGGCGATCTCAGCGCGGCACTCAGGACTGGGGCTTCTCGACGACGACGCGGCGCGTGTCGCGGGCGATGACCTGCATCGGGAAGCCTTGCGCCGCGAGTTCGTCATAGCGCTGCACCGGCAGCAGAGCGAGCGCATAGCGCTCGTCCTTCCAGCGCTGCTCCCATTCGGCGACGGTCGGCACCCATTTTTGCGGCTCTTCGCTGATGCCGAAGGCCAGTTCGTCGGTGACCTGCACCATCGTCATCGAATGGCGGACGTAGAACGGCAGGGTGTGATCGAGCACGCCCACCGAGTAGAACGGCGTATCGGGCGGCAGCTTCGCGATGGCCGAGCGCACGGCCGGTGCGAGCGGCGCGCCCGAGCTGAGCGTGCCGAACA
This sequence comes from Paraburkholderia bannensis NBRC 103871, assembly GCF_000685015.1. Taxonomy (GTDB): domain Bacteria; phylum Pseudomonadota; class Gammaproteobacteria; order Burkholderiales; family Burkholderiaceae; genus Paraburkholderia; species Paraburkholderia bannensis. The sequence continues at coordinate 201,670 of NZ_BAYA01000014.1, forward strand.
CGTCGTGGCCCGTGCCCGCGATGGTCGCGAGCAGCAGCCAGGCGGCGCCCAATGCGATGGCCGGCGATTGCGCGCCGGCTTCCGGCGTGCGCTTGCTGCGTGCGAAACGCAGGCCCACCATCGTCGCGACAAAAGCGACGGCAGCGGCAGCGAACACCCACACCTGGAATTCGCGATAGAGCGCATTCGGGTTGCGCGAGTCGCCCAGACGCGTGAGCACGAAGGAGCCCGCCATCAGCGCGACGGCCAGCAGCACGTAACCGGTCAGGTGGCGCGTCCACTGCCTGCGCGTCATGAGCGGCAGATACAGGCCGATGACGAGCGCGAGCGGCGGGGCGATCGGCAGCACGTACGAAATCAGCTTCGAATGCGACGCGCTGAAGAACAGGAAAATGAATGCGCTCCACACCAGCACCAGCGTGACGGGCGCGAAGCCGTTGGGCTGGCGCGGCGTGCGCAGCGCGTGGCGGACGCTCTGCACGCTCACTGACAGCCACGGCAGGAAGCCCACCAGCAAGACCGGCACGAAGTAATAGAACGGGCCGGGGCGGTTCTGCGCGGGCGTGAGGTAGCGCTGGAACTGCTGGACGATGAAGAAGAAGTTGAAGAACTCGGGATTGCGCTGCTGCACGAGGATGAACCACGGCGACACGATCGCGAAAAACACGATCAGGCCGCTTACGAGGTACAGACGCTTCCACAGCGCCCAGTCGCGCGCAACCAGCGTGTAGAGCACCAGCACAGCGCCCGGCAGGATCAGGCCGACCAGGCCCTTCGAGAGCACGGCGAGCGCCATTGCGCCCCAGCAGACCCACATCCACAGGCGCGCGTCGCGCGTGGGCAGGTTCGGGCGCTGGGCCAGCAGCAGGGCGCAGAGCGTGAGCTCCATCCAGAACGACAGGCCCATGTCGAGCGTGTTGAAGTGGCCCATCAGGTTCCAGTACGGCGCGCAGGCGAGCACCAGCGCGGCGAAGAAGCCGGTGGCGGCGTTGAACACGCGCGCGCCCGTGAAGCCGATCAGCAGCACGCCCGCGAAACCCGTCAGGGCCGTGTAGAGACGCGCCTGCCATTCGCCGATCCCGAACCACGCGAAAGTCAGCGCGTTCATCCAGGTTTGCAGCGGGGGCTTCTCGAAATACTTGTAGCCGTTATAGCGCGGCGTGATCCAGTCGCCGGAGGCGAGCATCTCGCGCGCCATTTCGGCGTAGCGGCCTTCGTCGCTGGGCAGCAGATGGCGCCAGCCAAGCGGAAGGAACCAGATCACGGCGAGCGCGACGATCAGCAGCAGGATCGCGCCACGGTTGAGCGGCAGCCTCGACGGCGTATCGTTCATGGATTGCAGCCTGTTCTTGTCAACGTTGCGGGCTTGCGGGCGGTGCGGCGCACCGGGCCAGGAGTTGCGCGGGCGCACGCGACGCCCGCGCGGCGCGCAAGTGTACTACGGCGCGCGAGGCCAACCTGAAGGCGAGCTTAAGCGCTTGCTGGGGACGAAGCTTTCACGCGCTTTCTAATCGTCGTCAGCCGGGCCGGATCGGGTTCTAATGGCGGCTTGAGCGGGCTGGATCAGCTTTCGATCAACAGCGCGGCAGCCACGCGGCGGCCTTCGGCCATCAGGATGTTGTAGGTGCGGCAGGCGGCCTTGAAGTCCATCGCCTCCACACCGATACGCTTCGCGGCGAGCGCCGCGGTCAGGCGCGGGTGCGGAAAGCGCAGGCGCGAGCCGCTGCCGAACACCACCACTTCCGGCTTGAGCGGCAGCAGCATGTCGAAGAGTTCGGGCGTGAGGGCGTCGAAGGCGCTCACCGGCCACGGGATGACCGGGTCTTCCGGCATCACGAGAATGCTGCCGTTGTGGCGTTCGAGGTTGATTTCGACGTAGTCGGCGCCGTAACCGGTGACGGTATTGAGAGCGGCGCTGGAGTCCTGATGTAATTTCAAAACGGATTTCCGGAAGTTCGCAGGCAGGGCGGTCGCGCGGAGAAAGGCTGGCGGGAAGGCGCAATAGCTTGCACACGATTCGCGCCCCATTTCCGTCGCGCCCGCCGCTGGCGGGCCGGCGCGGCTTCTTGCGCATTGCGGAAGTCGGCCAAAATCCGCTAAATTATAGCTTTTTGGTGGCCGCACCGACGCAGGCACGCATCTCGTGCCGGTTCCAGTGTCACCACGAGCGGCAGCCCCTGCAGCGTCCGCTTCACGCCATGCGCCGGATCATCCCTTTCCTGGCGACGCAGCCACAAGCTGCAGGCTGGCCTTATCCGCGTTCGGGCAAGTGCAGTTTTTGTCACCTGTGCTGCCGCCCACGCGCCGCAATCCGCAGCGCCTGGCGTCCCGGGCCGCTCGCCCATCCGATCAACCCCGTTTCAGCCCGTACCAGGCTTTTAAACCGACCGCCCGCCGTGAAACCGATCCTCAAATCCAACAAGCTGCAGAACGTCTGCTACGACATCCGCGGGCCGGTGCTCGAGCATGCCAAGCGCCTCGAAGAAGAAGGCCACCGCATCATCAAGCTGAACATCGGCAACCTCGCGCCGTTCGGTTTCGACGCACCCGACGAAGTGATCCAGGACATGATCCTGAATCTGCCGGGCTCCTCGGGCTATTCGGACTCGAAGGGCGTGTTCGCCGCGCGCAAGGCGATCATGCATTACGCGCAGCAAAAGGGCATTAAAGGCGTCGAACTCGACGACATCTACATCGGCAACGGCGCGTCCGAGCTGATCGTAATGGCCATGCAGGGCCTCCTGAACGACGGCGACGAAGTGCTGCTGCCCGCGCCCGATTATCCGCTCTGGACGGCGGCGGTGAGCCTCTCGGGCGGCACGCCCGTGCACTACATCTGCGACGAATCGAACGCGTGGATGCCCGATCTCGACGATATCCGCGCGAAAATCACGCCGAACACGCGCGCGCTGGTGGTCATCAACCCGAACAATCCGACCGGCGCGCTGTACTCGGACGACCTGTTGCGGGGCCTGATCGAGATCGCGCGCGAGCACGGCCTGATCATCTTCGCCGACGAGGTCTACGACAAGATCGTCTATGACGGCAAGACGCACACGGCGCTCGGCTCGCTGTCCGAGGACGTCCTCACCGTGACGTTCAACAGCCTGTCGAAGAGCTACCGGGCGTGCGGCTACCGCGCGGGCTGGATGTTCCTCTCGGGCATGACGGGCGAGAACCGCCGCCGCTCGAAGGACTACACCGAAGGGCTGGGCATTCTGGCGTCGATGCGCCTGTGCGCGAACGTGCCCGGCCAGTACGCGATCCAGACGGCGCTGGGCGGCTACCAGAGCATCAACGAGCTGATCCAGCCGGGCGGGCGCCTGTATCGCCAGCGCGACCTGGCCTACAACATGCTCACGGCGATTCCGGGCGTGACCTGCGTGAAGCCCGAGGCGGCGCTCTACATGTTCCCGCGCCTCGATCCGAAGATCTATCCGATCCAGGACGACCAGCAGTTCATCCTCGACCTGCTGCTGCAGGAGCGTGTGCTGCTGGTGCAGGGCACGGGCTTCAACTGGAAGCAGCCGGATCACTTCCGCGTGGTGTTCCTGCCGAACGTCGACGACCTGACCGATTCGATCAACCGGATCGCGCGCTTCCTCGACGGCTATCGCCAGCGCCACGGTACGTAAGGCTCGCGAGCGCGTACCCCAAACGAATTTCCTTTTCACACTCTTAGACGAACACACGCTGCATGGATCCGATCAAAGTAGGTCTCTTGGGCTTCGGCACGGTAGGCAGCGGCACCTTCACGGTACTGCGCCGCAACCAGGAAGAAATCAAACGTCGCGCGGGCCGCGGCATCGAGATCGCGCGCATTGCCGTGCGCAATCCGGCCAAGGCAACAGCGGCGCTCGGCACTGAAGCGGGCAGCGTCGAGCTGACGACCGACTTCAACGCCGTGGTCGACGATCCGTCCATTTCGATCGTCGCCGAAATGATCGGCGGCACGACGCTCGCCAGGGATCTCGTGCTGCGCGCGATCGGCAACGGCAAGCACGTCGTCACCGCGAACAAGGCGCTGCTGGCGGTCCACGGCACGGAGATCTTCCAGGCGGCGCGCGCCAAGGGCGTGATGGTTGCGTTCGAAGCCGCGGTGGCGGGTGGCATTCCCATCATCAAGGCGCTGCGCGAAGGCCTGACGGCCAACCGCATCCAGTACATCGCCGGCATCATCAACGGCACCACGAACTACATCCTGTCGGAAATGCGTGAGCGCGGCCTCGACTTCGCGACCGCACTGAAGGCCGCGCAGGAACTGGGTTACGCCGAAGCCGACCCGACCTTCGACATCGAAGGTGTCGACGCCGCGCACAAGGCCACGATCATGAGCGCGATCGCGTTCGGCGTGCCGGTGCAGTTCGACAAGGCCTACGTCGAAGGCATCAGCAAGCTCGACGCCATCGACATCAAGTACGCAGAGGAACTGGGCTACCGCATCAAGCTGCTCGGCATTGCGCGCCGCACGGACAAGGGCATCGAGCTGCGCACGCACCCGACGCTGATCCCGGCCAAGCGCCTGCTCGCCAACGTGGAAGGCGCGATGAACGCAGTCGTGGTGCACGGCGACGCCGTCGGCACGACGCTGTACTACGGCAAGGGCGCGGGCGCGGAGCCCACCGCCTCGGCAGTCGTGGCCGACCTCGTCGACGTGACGCGCCTGCATACGGCCGATCCGGAACACCGCGTGCCGCATCTGGCGTTCCAGCCGGACAGCCTGTCGAACACGCCGATCCTGCCGATCGACGAAGTCACGAGCGGCTACTACCTGCGCCTGCGCGTGGCCGACCAGACCGGCGTGATGGCCGACATCACGCGCATCCTCGCGGACAGCGGCATTTCCATCGATGCGCTGCTGCAAAAGGAATCGGAAGAAGTGGACGCGCAGGGCAAGGCGGAAACCGACATCATCCTGATCACGCACGAAACGCTCGAAAAGAACGTGAACGCGGCCATTGCGCAGATCGAAAAACTGGCGACGGTGAAGTCGTCGGTGACGAAGCTGCGCATGGAAGGACTGAACTAATCAGGTGTCGAAAGACAAGGGCAAGGCAATGAATTACGTATCTACGCGCGGCGCGGGTGCCGGCGAGCATCATTCGTTTTCGGACATCCTGCTGGGCGGTCTCGCGCGCGACGGCGGCCTTTATCTGCCGGCCGACTATCCGCAGATCGGCGCGGACGAGCTCGCGCGCTGGCGCGGCCTGTCGTACGCGGATCTCGCGTTCGAGATCCTCTCGAAGTTCGCCGGCGACATTCCCGCCGACGACCTGCGCGACATCACGCGCCGCACCTACACCGCGCAGACGTACTGCAACGTGCGCCACGGCGAGGACGCCAGCAAGATCACGCCGCTGACCACGCTCGGCGAGGAAAACGGCGCGACGCTCTCGCTGCTCGAACTCTCGAACGGCCCGACGCTCGCGTTCAAGGACATGGCGATGCAGCTGCTCGGCAACCTGTTCGAGTACGCGCTTGCGAAGGCTGGCCAGCAGCTGAACATTCTGGGTGCGACCTCGGGCGACACTGGCAGCGCCGCCGAATACGCGATGCGCGGCAAGAAGGGCGTGCGCGTGTTCATGCTCTCGCCGCACAAGAAGATGAGCGCGTTCCAGACGGCGCAGATGTTCAGCCTGCAAGACCCGAACATCTTCAACCTGGCCGTGGAAGGCGTGTTCGACGACTGCCAGGACATCGTCAAGGCCGTCTCGAACGACCACGCGTACAAGGCGCAGCAGAAGATCGGCACGGTCAACTCGATCAACTGGGCGCGTGTGGTGGCGCAGGTCGTGTACTACTTCGCTGGCTACTTCGCCGCGACGAAGAGCGACGACGAGCGCGTGTCGTTCACGGTGCCTTCGGGCAACTTCGGCAATGTCTGCGCGGGCCATATCGCGCGCATGATGGGCTTGCCGATCGAAAAGCTCGTGGTCGCGACCAACGAGAACGACGTGCTCGACGAGTTCTTCCGCACGGGTATCTATCGCGTGCGCGCTTCGGCTGAGACGTATCACACGACCAGCCCGAGCATGGACATCTCGAAGGCGTCGAACTTCGAGCGCTTCGTCTACGATCTACTGGGCCGCGATCCGGCGCGCGTGACGCAGCTGTTCCGCGACGTGGAAGAAAAGGGCGGTTTCGACCTGGCGGCGAGCGGCGACTTCGTGCGCGTGCAGCAATTCGGTTTCGTGTCGGGACGCAGCAGCCACGACGACCGTATCGCCACGATTCGCGACGTTTATACGCGCTACAAGACGATGATCGACACCCACACGGCCGACGGCGTGAAGGTGGCGCGTGAGCACCTGCAACCGGGCGTGCCAATGATCGTGCTGGAGACGGCGCAGCCGGTGAAGTTCGGCGAGACGATTCGCGAGGCGCTTGCGCGTGAGCCGGAGCGTCCGGCGGCGTTCGAAGGCCTGGAGGCGCTGCCGCAGCGCTTCGAAGTCATGCCGGCCGATGCGCAGCGTGTGAAGGACTTCATCGCGGGTCATACGGGGCTGTAAGCAGCGCTGTTAGCCCTCTCCCCAACCCTCTCCCAAAGGGAGAGGGAGGCCTTGCTCCCCTCTCCTGGGGGAGAGGGGCCGGGGGAGAGGGGCGGTTGCGATGCACGACATAAGGGGACGCGGCGCAACGCTGCGTCCCCGCCGCTACAATATCGGCAGACCATCACTGTCGATGGCACGGGCCCCTCGGTGTTGCAATGTCTCAACACCGTCGCGCGCCTGGCCACCCTCCCCACACATGTCCACGCCCAATACTCCCTCCGCCGCACCGGCTCCCCGCGCGCCGATGATTTCGACCGCTGACGCCCTGGCGACCCTGCTGGCCGCCGCGCAACCGCTCGCGCAAACCGAGACGCTGTCGACCTTCGACGCGCTCAACCGCGTGCTGGCCACCGAAGTCGTGTCGCCGCTCGACGTGCCGCCCATGAACACGAGCGCGATGGACGGCTACGCCGTGCGCGTGGCCGATCTCGCCCAGGGCAGCCGACGCTTGCCGGTCTCGCAGCGCATCCCGGCGGGTCACGCCCCGCAGCCGCTCGCGGCGGGCACGGCGGCGCGCATTTTCACGGGCGCATCGGTGCCACCCGGCGCGGATGCCGTGGTCATGCAGGAGCAGACGGAAAGCGCCGACGGCGAAGTGACGATCCTGCATAACCCGAAAGCGGGCGAATGGATCACGGCGCAAGGGGCGGATATCAAGAAGGATTCGGTGATCCTGCCGGTCGGCACGCGGCTCTCGCCTGCGGCGCTGGGCCTGGCGGCCTCGGTTGGTTGCGCGACGCTCACGGTCACGCGCCGCGTGAAAGTGGCCGTGTTCTTCACCGGCGACGAACTGACCATGCCGGGCGAGCCGCTCAAGCCCGGCGCGATCTACAACTCGAACCGCTTCACGCTGACGGGGCTGCTGCGCAACCTCGGCTGCGAGGTCACCGATTACGGCATCGTGCCCGACCGGCTCGACGTCACGCGCGAGACGCTGCGCGACGCGGCCGCGACCCACGACCTGATCCTGACGTCTGGCGGTGTATCGGTGGGCGAGGAGGATCATGTCAAGCCCGCCGTGGAAGCCGAAGGCCGCATCGACATGTGGCAGATCGCGATGAAGCCGGGCAAGCCGCTGGCTTTTGGCGCGGTACGTCGCCCTCAGGGTTCAAATGCGCAAGGCGAGGCGTTTTTCATCGGCTTGCCGGGCAATCCGGTGTCGAGCTTCGTGACCTTCCTGCTGTTCGTGCGGCCGTTCCTGATGCGCCTCGCGGGCGTGGCGCACGTCAGCCCGCGCGCACTCTCGCTGCGTGCCGACTTCAGCCAGAGCAAGGCCGACCGCCGCAACGAGTTCCTGCGCGCGCGCGTGAATCCGGCTGGCGGCCTCGATCTGTTCTCGAACCAGAGCTCGGCGGTGCTGACGTCGACCGTCTGGGGCGACGGCATCATCGACAATCCGCCCAATCACGCGATCAGCGCGGGCGAGACCGTGCGTTTCATCCCGTTCACCGAATTGCTGTACTAAGTTGCTGCACTAGGCACCAGGCACCAGGCCACTCCAGGTTTTAGCGATGAAGATTCAACTGAAATTTTTTGCGAGCGTACGCGAAGCACTGGGCGTCGCCGATGAAACGGCCACGCTGCCCGACAGCATCGTCACAGTGGGCGACGTGCGCGGCTGGCTGCGTGCGCGCGGCGGCGTCTGGGCCGACACGCTGGCGGAAGGCCGCGCGCTGCGCATGGCCTGCAACCACGTCATGACCGAGCCGACCACGCGCATCACCGAAGGCTGCGAAGTGGCGTTCTTCCCGCCGGTCACGGGCGGCTGATCCCGCGCCGCAACGAGGAGGAACATCATCATGCCAGTACGCGTCCAGACCGAAGATTTCGACCTGAGCACCGAGGTCGCGCAACTACGCGCGCATAACCCGTCGATTGGCGCAGTGGCGTGCTTCGTCGGCACCGTGCGCGATCTCAACGACGGCAGCAGCGTCGCGGGCATGGAGCTCGAACACTATCCAGGCATGACGGAAAAGGCGCTCGAAGCGATCGTGACGCAGGCGCAGCAACGCTGGCCCGGCATCGACGTGTTGATCGTTCATCGGGTGGGCAAGCTCGCGCTGCTCGACCAGATCGTGCTGGTGGCGACCACCTCGAAGCATCGCGGCGATGCGTTTGCGTCGTGCGAGTTCGTGATGGACTACCTCAAGACTGAAGCGCCGTTCTGGAAGAAGGAAGAAACCGAACACGGCGCGCGCTGGGTCGACGCGCGCACCAGCGATGATGCGGCGCTCGCGCGCTGGGGCGTGAAATCCGGGAATGCCGCTAACGAGGCTTGAATCTCATCCCCTTGGTCGATAGTTCCGGTATTGCGGAATTATCGACGGTTCTGTGGTATCTCAATCAATAGTTCCGATATTTAAGGTTTAATGGGTGCGGGGCGGCGTTTCGGCGCATAATTCTGATATATACGGAATTATGCGTCTGCAACCCGTCTATCCTGCGGTTAATCCTGGAATATCGGAACTATGGCTCGCGTTCTCCCACAACCTGTCGAACTTGCGCCCGGTGCGCCCACGCTGGCGGCGCTCGGCCGTCTCGTGCGCAACCGGCGCGCGCAGAGTGCGCTGCGCATCGATGACGCCGCCGACCAGATCGGCGTCTCGAAAGACGTGCTGTCGCGGCTGGAGAACGGCCGCCCGATTGGCCTCGACAAACTTTTCCTGATCCTCGACGGGCTGGGCCTGAGCCTTCTCGTGCTGCCGCGCGCCGACGCCTCGGAGGTGCTGGATCGGCTGGAGTCGCACAAGGCGGACGATCCCACCACGGAGCGCCGCTGATGCGTCATTTCCTGAACGTCTCCACGCACGGCGAAGCAGTCGGCTCGCTCGGCTTCGAGCCGCGCGAAGATCGCTATGATTTCCGCTACGCCGACGACTGGCGCGGCCGCCGCGACGCGTTCCCGCTCTCGCCGCATATTGGGCTCAATGGTGAAATGCCGCCGACGGGCACGCTGCAGCGCTTTATCGGCAACCTGCTGCCGGAAGGGCGCGCGCTCGACGTGGCGTCGATCGTCTATCAGATCTCGAAGGACAACATCTACGGGCTGATTCGCATGCTCGGCAGGGAGCCGGTCGGCGCGTTGAGTTTTCTTGCCTCTGACGACGCACCGCTGGCGGATCAGCGGCAGGAGTCCGGCGCGGAAACCCGTCGCATCGTCGGCGAGGAAGAACTGACTGAACGCATCCGCGATCGCGACACGATCCCGTTCCCGGTCTGGGACAGGCGTGTACGGCTTTCGGTGGCAGGCTATCAGGACAAGTTGCAGGTGCTGCTGGAGGGGCGGCAAATGTCGCTGGTCGACGGCGGCGCGCTCAGCTCGACGCACATCCTGAAGCCCGAGTCGCGCAATCCCGGCACGCCGTTCATGGTCGCCAACGAGCACTTCTGCATGACGCTGGCGGCGCAGATGGGGCTGCCCGCCGCGCCGGTCACGCTGCGCCGCGTTCCGGAGCCGATTCTGCTGATCGAGCGCTTCGACCGTCATGTCACGCGCGCCCAGGGCGATCCCGGGCGGGTGGACGCGGTGCGGCGACTCCACGTGATCGACGGCTGCCAGGCGCTCGACCTGCCGGTGTCGTTCAAGTACGAGCGCAACTTCGGCAATACCAAGGATGTGCGCTCGATCCGCGAAGGCGTGAGTTTCGCGAAGCTTTTCTCGCTCGCGCCGCATTTCGTCACGCCCGCCGTGGCCCGCACCTTCATGACCCGCTGGGCGGTCTTCCAGTTGCTGATCGGCAATAGCGACGCGCATGGCAAGAACCTGTCGTTCTTCATGCAGCGCGGCGGGCTGGCGCCGGCGCCGCTTTACGACCTGGTCAGCGTGAACGCGTATGGCGAGATGGTGGAGCAGGAGATGGCGATGAGTTATGGCGATGCCTTTCGCCTCGAAGAGATCACGCCGTTCGAACTGGCAAGCTTTGCGCAGCGTACCGGCGTACAGCCGCGTTATCTGGCGCGCGAGATCGTCCGCATGGCGCAGGCGGCGCGCTCGCTTGCGCCAGGGCTTGCGCGCAGCGAGCTATACGTGGGCGACGAGCGCGCGTTGCTGGAGAGCGTCGCGCGTTTCATCGATAGACAGGCCGAACGCCTGCTGGCAATTGCGCCCGAGGTGCCTAAGGTCGATCGCAAGCTGTTGTGAGGATCGCCGCGCCGCTTCTCACTCATTCACCGATTAGCCGATGCGCCCTGGCGTCATGATCGACGCCGTCCGTTCGGCGGGTTGCGGCAATGCTGCGAGGCGCGTGCGGGTGGCTTCGACTTGTGCGTCAAACGCCAGCCTCGCCGCCCCGCTGAGCGGCGCAACAAAGGCGAGCGACGTCAGCGTGAGCGGATCGACCGGCTGATCGTTGCGGCGCACCTCGAAATGCAGGTGCGGCCCGGTCGTAGTGCCGGTGCGGCCAACATAACCGATCACCTGACCCTGCTCGACACGCTGGCCGTATCGCAGGCCCTTTGCCCAGGACGCCAGATGGGCGTAGCGGGTCGAATAGCCGTCGTCGTGACGCAGCACGACCAGCTTGCCGTAGCCGCGCCCGCTCGCAGCCAGTTCGAGCGTGCCTTGGGCCGCAGCGTAAATCGGCGTGCCGACGGGCGCGGTCAGATCGACGCCCTCATGGAAACGCGGCTCGCCAAACACCGGATGCGTGCGCATGCCGAATGGCGAGCTCACGCGGCGATAGTTCAATGGCATGGCGAAGGGCCGCCCGGCGAGCAGCGCGCCATCGAGCGTGTAGTACGCACCCTGTGCGGAGCCGGGCGCAACGAACCACAGCGCGTCGTACGTTTGGCCTTGCCAGTGCAACTCGACAGAGGCGACGCGCGGCGCGTTCAGGTCTTCGGCGAGATCCAGCATGACGCGGAAGGTGTCGCCGGGTTGCGCCTGGGCGTCGACATCCACATGCCCCGCGAACAAGGTCGCGATCTGTGCGGCGACGCTGGCGGGCAGGCCGGATTGCGCGATCGATTCGCGCAAGGTCGTATCGATCGAACCGGCCGCCGACTGAGGCGCGGGCTCGGGTAGCCCAAAACCGCCGGTGTCCGGCGCTTCTAGCGTAATCACGTGACCCGACCATTGATGGGCGCTCGAATGGGCGCTCGACCCGGCGGGCGGTTCAACATCGGCGAGCGGCAGGCACATCGACGCAAGACGCGAGCAAATCGTGCCAGGCGCGTGCATGGCGAACGGCACGATATCGGCGCCCGCGGCGAGGGGTTGGGCAAAGACGCCATCGACGTCGCGCAGGGACGGCCAGACACCATCGAAGGTCGTTGCGGGCAACGCGCCCGGCAAAGTCATTTCATCGGCAAACGGGGCGCGGACGACGGCCGGGCCGTAGCTTGACGCCGTCGAAACGGCAGCTTGCGCGCCAGGCACGAACGTCGTGGTCGCGCACAAAGCCAGCAGGGCAGCCACGCCGGAAAGCGTCTTGCGTTTGAGCGGCCGTTGCGCCGCCAGGGAAATGTCTTGCCCGCGCGCGAGGAGTGAATGGAAAGCGGTCACTTTTGAGTCTCGCGGTTAGAAACAGAGAGGCGCGGGCGTGTGGCGGGAAGAGAGTATCGAGTATCGAATGTCAGGTCATCGCGCCGCGTAGCCCAACGAGCGATGAAGAAATTTTACGAATCCGCCTCAGGGGAATCTGTAGAACGAGTTCGAATGACGGGAAACGAGGGAAATAGGGGAAGCGCTCAGGCGATCGACCTTATGCGCATAAAACGGGGGCGGATTACTCTTTTATTGCAACTAACCGCCGATTTTTCGAGGCCACAAGTGCTCAGGTGGCCCGTCGAACTCAGGCAGCTTCGTCCTCGTCCATCGTCCGGCCGATGATTTTGGCCGGAAACGGTTCACCAGCACGGCGTTCAGGCAGATCGTGGCCGTGGCCCGCGGGACGACGCCGCGGCGCGACCGCATCGAGCAATGCCTGTTGTTCAGGCGGAATGGTGTAATCCCAGCCGAATTTGCTCAATTGCAGACTTTGCGCGATGCGCAGCGCGGGCTCCATGAATTGCACAGCCGCAGCGGGTTCGTAATGCGCCTGGACGGTGTCGAGAAACAGATAGAGCCAGTGGCTGAAGTGCTTGGGTTCGACACCGGCAACGGGCTCGTGCGCCTGCTGCACATTGCCGCGATACGACTTGCTGCCGAGCACGAGGCTCGACCAGAAGCGGCACATCTTCGGCAGATGTTCGTCCCAGCGTCCGGCCAGCGCGCCGTCGAAGACCGGGCCCAGCAGCGCATCGGCACGCACGCGGTCGTAGAACGCGTAGACCAGTTCGCGGATGTTGTCTTCGGTCGGATCGGGATGACGGACGCGCCCGGCGCCAGCGTTGGGGGGATTCATGGTGGAACCTGAGCAGAAGCGGCAATGAAGCGGCAATGAAGCCGCAATGAAGCGGTGAGCGAATCATGATACCCGGCCAGGCTAAAACGTGCATGTCGCTTGCATGTTAATGTACGGCTTCACCTTTCAGTATTCAGTACCCCTGTCCAGAACCCTGTCGCCATGAGACTGACCGATTACACCGACTATTCGCTGCGCGTGATGCTGTATCTCGCGTTGCGCCGCGACGGCCTTTCGACGATTCAGGAAATCTCGGACGCTTACGGCATCTCGAAGAACCATCTGATGAAGGTGGTACAGCGTCTGGGCGAGCTGGGCTGGGTCGATACCGTGCGCGGGCGCAATGGCGGCCTGCGGCTCGCGCCGGAGTCGCAGACGCTGAGCGTCGGCGCAGTAGTGCGTCAGACCGAGAACGACTTTGCACTGGTCGGCTGCTTTCCGGATGAGCAGGGCGAGCGCCGTCAGTGCGTCATAGAGCCGCAATGCCGTCTCAAGCACGCGCTGGCGGCCGCGCGCGATGCGTTTCTTGCCGAACTCGATCGTCATACCATCGGCGAAATCGCCCAGCCGGCGAGCGACCTGAGCGGCCTGCTTGGCCTCGCGCCTGTCCAGTTCGTGCCGAACGCCACCGGAACCGTTGCGCGCCGCGCGCCATCGCGCGAGCATTGAGCGCACGCGCGCCAACAGGACGCTCTTCTGCGGTTTTCCCGCGCCATTGCGGCAGTCTGCCGCGCGGCTGGCGGGCCTGCGCGCGCCTGGCGTAAAAATCGGAAAAAATGACGTGATCGGCGCTTGAAAATGGCGCATGACCCCTTAGATTTGATGACAGTCAAGAATACTGGAGGTCTCGCTTTAAATGAGAATCGACAAACTCACCACCAAGTTTCAGGAAGCACTCGCCGACGCGCAAAGTCTCGCTGTCGGCCACGATAATCAATACATCGAACCGGTTCACCTGCTGGCGGCGCTCGTCGCGCAACAGGACGGCTCCGCACGCTCGCTGATGTCGCGTGCAGGCGTGCAGGTTCAGGCGCTGCAGAACTCGCTGAACGACGCGATCAACCGTTTGCCGCAGGTGCAGGGCACCGACGGCAACGTCCAGGTCGGCCGCGAGCTCACGGGCCTGCTCAACCAGGCCGACAAGGAAGCGCAAAAGCTCAACGACACCTACATTGCGAGCGAGATGTTCCTGCTGGCGGTCGCCGACGACAAGGGTGACGCCGGCCAGATCGCGCGCAAGAACGGCTTGACGCGCAAGGCGCTTGAATCGGCGATCGTCGCCGTCCGTGGCGGCGCACAGGTGCATAGCCAGGACGCCGAAAGCCAGCGCGAAGCGCTCAAGAAGTACACGGTCGACCTGACCGAGCGCGCCCGTGCCGGCAAGCTCGATCCCGTGATCGGGCGCGACGACGAAATCCGCCGCTCGATCCAGATCCTGCAACGCCGCACCAAGAACAACCCGGTGCTGATCGGCGAGCCGGGCGTGGGCAAGACGGCCATCGTCGAAGGTCTCGCGCAGCGCATCGTCAACGGCGAAGTGCCGGAAACGCTCAAGGGCAAGCGCGTGCTGTCGCTCGACATGGCGGCGCTGCTGGCCGGCGCGAAGTATCGCGGCGAGTTCGAAGAGCGCCTGAAGTCCGTGCTCAACGACATCGCCAAGGACGAAGGCCAGACCATCGTCTTCATCGACGAAATCCACACGATGGTGGGCGCGGGCAAGGCCGAAGGCGCGATGGATGCGGGCAACATGCTCAAGCCGGCGCTTTCGCGCGGCGAGCTGCATTGCATCGGCGCGACCACGCTCGACGAATATCGCAAGTACATCGAAAAGGACGCCGCGCTGGAGCGCCGCTTCCAGAAGGTGCTCGTCGACGAGCCGTCGGTCGAGGCGACCATCGCGATCCTGCGCGGTCTGCAGGAAAAGTACGAACTGCACCACGGCGTGGAAATCACCGACCCGGCGATCGTCGCGGCGGCCGAGCTGTCGCATCGCTACATCACGGATCGCTTCCTGCCGGACAAGGCCATCGACCTGATCGACGAAGCGGCTTCGAAGATCAAGATGGAAATTGATTCGAAGCCCGAAGAGATGGACAAGCTCGATCGCCGCCTGATCCAGCTGAAGATCGAGCGCGAAGCCGTCAAGAAGGAAAAGGACGAAGCCTCGCAAAAGCGTCTGCAGCTGATCGAGGAAGAAATCGATCGCCTGAGCCTCGAATATAAGGATCTCGAAGAGATCTGGACTGCGGAAAAGGCCGCCGTGCAGGGCAGCGCGCAGATCAAGGAAGAGATCGACCGCGTGCGCGCCGAGATCACGAAATTCCAGCGCGAAGGCAAGCTCGAAAAGGTCGCGGAACTCCAGTACGGCAAGCTGCCGCAACTGGAATCGCAACTCAAGCAGGTCGCGCAGGCCGAAGCGAGCGAGCAGAGCAACCCGACGCGCCATCGTCTCTTGCGCACCCAGGTGGGCGCCGAGGAAATCGCGGAAGTGGTCTCGCGTTCGACCGGCATTCCCGTCTCGCGCATGATGCAGGGCGAGCGCGAAAAGCTGCTGCTGATCGAAGACAAGCTGCATGAGCGCGTGGTCGGCCAGGATGAAGCGATCACTGCCGTGGCCGATGCGATCCGCCGCTCGCGCGCTGGTCTCGCGGATCCGAACAGGCCGTACGGTTCGTTCCTGTTCCTCGGGCCGACGGGCGTGGGCAAGACCGAGTTGTGCAAGGCGCTTGCGGGTTTCCTGTTCGATTCGGAGGATCATCTCATCCGCATCGACATGAGCGAGTTCATGGAGAAGCACAGCGTCGCGCGCCTGATCGGCGCGCCGCCGGGCTACGTCGGCTACGAGGAAGGCGGCTACCTGACCGAGGCCGTGCGCCGCAAGCCGTATAGCGTGATCCTGCTCGACGAAGTCGAAAAGGCGCACCCGGACGTGTTCAACGTGCTGCTGCAAGTGCTCGACGACGGTCGCATGACCGATGGCCAGGGCCGCACGGTCGACTTCAAGAACACAGTGATCGTGATGACGTCGAACCTGGGTTCGCACCTGATCCAGTCGATGGCGGGCGAGCCGCAGGAAGCGGTCAAGGAAGCGGTGTGGAACGAAGTGAAGCTGCAGTTCCGCCCCGAGTTCCTCAACCGTATCGACGAAGTCGTCGTGTTCCATGCACTCGGCAAGGAGAACATCGAGTCGATCGCGAAGATCCAGTTGCAGCGCCTGCGCGAGCGTCTGGAAAAGCTCGACATGGAACTCGTGGTGTCGGACGAAGCGCTCGGCAAGATCGCCGATGTCGGCTACGACCCGCTGTTCGGCGCGCGCCCGCTCAAGCGTGCGATCCAGCAGGAGATCGAAAATCCGGTCGCCAAGCTGATCCTCGCGGGCAGGTTCGGGCCGAAGGACGTGATTCCGGTCGATGTGCAGGACGGCAAGCTCGTGTTCGAACGCATCGTGCATTGAACGTAGGCGCTTGCGCGTGATGGCGCATGATGTTGCGGGCCGCAAGGCTCGCACCGCTGCAAATGCAAAGGGCTCCCCAGTCGGGGAGCCCTTTTTTATGGCCGCTTGATTACGGGCGGGGCGCTCAGGCCTGCTTGTTGCCGCCGAACAGCGAAGCCAGGCCGCCGAGCGTGCCCAGCACGCTTTCGGTGTTGATCTGGCCGCCTTGCGGCACTTCGCCGTTCGGCGTGCCCGCGTTGACGATGTGCGGCAGCACCTGGGCGAGCAGGCCGCTCACCTGGCTCGGCTCCATGCCGACCTTCTGCGCGAGGCCCGACACCACGTCGGAGCCCAGCACGTTATGCAGTTGATCGGCGGAAACCGCCTGGTTTTCGCCGTTGCCGACCCACGATTGCGCGATGTCGCCGAGGCCGCCTTGCTGGAACTTCTGGATGAGGCCGTTCAGGCCGCCCGGCTGGTTGTTGACGAATTCCATCGCCAGCGCGAGGAGTTGGGCCTGGCCGCCGCCTTGTTGCTGTTGCGACGAACCGAGCAGGGAACCGAGGGTATCAAACAGGCTCATGACAATCTCTCTGAATAGTGGCCGTGGCGAGGGCCGCAGCCGGTGATGACGACGGCGCGCGACATGCGCGCCGCAATGTTCTTAGGCACCCGATGCGGCCGCATCCGAAGCCGCCTTGCTCTTCTTCGACTTCTTGGTCTTCTTGGCCTTGGCGTCCGAAGCCGCGCCCGGCGCGGAGGCCGCGGAGCCAGCAGCGGCGGCGCTCGCGGCGGCGTCCTTCTTGCTCTTGCCCTTGGACTTGCTCGCCTTCGCGTCCGATGCGGCTTGCGGCGCGGTCGTGGCGGCAGGAGCAGGGGTTTGCGCCATGGTCGTGGCGGGGTTGGGCGCCGTGCCCGTGGTTGCCGCCGGCGCCGCCGTGCTCTTGCTGCTCTTTGACGCTGCTGCAGGCTTGCCCGCCGGCGGCGCGGAAGAGCCGTTGATCGTCAGGCCCGCGGCTTCCAGGTTCTGCACCGACTTCGGGCCAATGCCCTTGACGCGGTTCACCAGATCGTCGGCGTCCTTGAACGGGCCGTTTTTCGTGCGCTCGTCGATGATCGCCTTGGCGTGCACGGGGCCAATGCCCTTGACCGATTCGAGCGCGGTTTCATCGGCGCTGTTGACTTCGACGCCCGCGATGGCGAGCGCGGCGGACAGCGAGAACCCAATTGCGAGGAACAGCATCAGCAACTTCTTGAGCATGGCAATCACTCCATTGAGGGCATTTCGGTTAGCCGGGAACGGACGACGCATCCAGTCGTTGGTGCTGCGCTACAAGAATAGGACAGTTGGCGTATCCGTGGACGGGAAGCGGTCGATTTATACCCACGGTTTCGTGGCAAGACAATCGCGCCGCACAATATTTAAAACTTCTGTGCATTCGTGCGGCAGGATGGCTGCGGCAGCGTGCGCCAGGGTGGTGCGTGCGATTGCGCTGGACTGAACCATGCTTCAGGCCGCAAACAAGCTGGATTCAGGCCCGATGCGGGCCCACGATGCCGAACTTCGCCACCCGCCGATAGAGCGTCGCGCGCGACATGCCGAGCGCGGCCGCAGCCGCATTGGGACGCCAGCGATGCGCCGTCAGCGCGGCGAGGATGCGCGCGCGTTCGTCCGCTTCATCGGTTTCGCTTGCCGCGTCGCGCGCTGAGACTGGGCGCGTGCCCCCGGGTTCGGGCGGCGGCAATTGCGGTGCGAGATCGGCGCTCAAATGCCGCGCCTCCACGCGAACCGTGTCGCAAACGGCGCATGCGTAGCGCAACGCGTTGCGTAGCTGACGCAGATTGCCGGGCCACGCAAACGCGGCGAGGCGCGCTGCAAGCTGCGCATCGAGCGCGAGCGGACGGCCCGCGGCCTGCGCTTCTTCGGCGAACACCGTGTCGATCAGCGTGGCGATATCGCGGCGCTCGCGCAGCGGCGGCAGCGTGAGCACCGCGCCGCACAGGCGGTAGTAGAGATCGTCGCGGAAGCTGCCTTCGGCGGCCATGCGCGCGAGATCGCGGTGCGTCGCGCAGATCACGTCGAGATCGACGCGCGTGGGCGCTTCGCCGCCCAGCGGCAAGACTTCGCCTTCCGCGAGCACGCGCAAGAGGCGCGTCTGCAACGCAAGCGGCATATCGCCGATTTCGTCGAGAAACAGCGTGCCGCCATCGGCCATCGCGATCTTGCCGCGCGCGCCGTGCCGTCGCGCACCCGTGAACGCGCCCGGCGCATAGCCGAACAGCTCGCTCTCGATCAGCGATTCCGGCAGTGCGCCGCAATTCACGGCGACGAACGGCCGGTTGCGGCGCGGCCCCGCATCGTGGATCGCGCGCGCAAAGACTTCCTTGCCCGCGCCCGTTTCGCCGAGCAGCAGCACCGGCAGGCGCTTGCCCGCGACACGCTGGGCGATGCGGGCGTTCCCGGCGACGCGCTCATCGGCGCTGCGTAAAAACGGGCCGAGTGCGCCGTGCTCGTGCGCGTCGTCGTGATGTGCGGCGCGCACATCGCGCAGCGGCGTCGCGCCATGCTGGCCCGCCGAGGCAACGCGCCCGAGCGGCGCACGAATGCGCGCGTACAGCATCGCGCCGCTTGCGCGCAGGCGCAGCGCCGCAATCGCTTCGATCCGGCCGATATCGCGCAGCTGTACATGCGAGGAATCGAAAATCTCGTCGATATGGCGCGGCGCGTCGAGTCCCGCGATGCATTCGCGCGCGCGCCGGTTCGCGGCCATCACGTTGCCGTTCTCGTCGAAAGCGATCAGCAGTTCGGGCTGCGCTTCGACGTAGTTGCGGTTCTGATGCCCGAACAGAATCCAGCACGCCGAGGTGCGATGCAGAAAATAGCCGTCCTCGATGAGCGTGGCGCTCTGGCGCACGAGCTGATTGACGATGCGCTGGCTGTCGCGGTTGTCGGGCGACTGCACCGCCGACGCATCGAGCACGCCGATCAGTTCGCCGCCCGGCGCGAAGATCGGCGCGGCGCTGCAGGTCAGCGTCGTGAAGGCGGCGCGGAAGTGATCGGTCTTGTGCACCGTGATCGGCGCGAGATCGGTGAGCACGCTCGCGATGCCGCACGTGCCTTCCTCGCTTTCCGACCAGCAGGAACCGACGTAGAGGCCCGCGTGCTTGAAGTCGTTGCGGCGTTCGCGGTCGATGCGCGAATCGATGGTGACGCCGTGCGCGTCGGTGAGCATCACGCAGTAATCGGCGTCGCGCACGGTTTCGTGCAGACGCGTGAGGCATTGGCCCGAGGCGCGCAGGAAGGCTTCCTCGCGGTCGCGAATCTCGCGCAGCTCGGCGGCGCTCAGCACGCGTGGCCCGATCACCGAGCCGGGATCGAGCTGATAGCGCTCGAACGAGCGCTGCCATGACGACACAAGGCGCGGCGAGTCGGACGGCGCGGGCAGCCGGCCTTCAACGGCCCCGCGCACGCGTTCGGCGTGGCGGGTGGGCGCAAGAGCGTAGGGCATGAGCGGTTCCAGGCGGTTCCAGGCAAGGCGCGGCGCGCTTGCGGACGCGGGCGGCGCGACCTTTTGTAGCACATTCGCCGCGCGCGATCACACCGCAGCGCAGCAAGCGAGACGGCTGAGACGATCGTCTCAAGGCGTTCCGGCCTGCCGTTGAGACGCAGGTCGATTGCCGGGCAAGCCCTTCTGGCGGGCCTTTCCGGCGATGCGTTCCGGCGCGGGGCGTGAGCGCGGCCGTGCGCGATTCGCTGGGCGCCGTCGCATGAGACGCGCTCGCGGCTACCGGCGTTCTCGCCGCAACCCGGGCGCATTGCCCGCAAACGCCCACGGCAAAAGCCTTTGCCGAATCGACCGAAGCGCTTCCGAGCGATTGGCATAACGCTTGCAGAGAGTGACGGCATTCAAGGCGCGAAAACGCTGCATCAGCGCCCACACCAGAAGTCCATGCGCGCCTGGCGACGCATGGACAGGAGACAACGCCCGTGACGACGCCCGTGACCGTAGGCGTGATCGCGAACCCGGCATCGGGTCGTGATATTCGCCGCCTCACTACGCATGCTTCCGTCTTCCCGACAGCGGAAAAAGCCAACATGGTCGTGCGGCTGCTGGCCGGTCTTGGCGCGCTGGGCGTCGAGCGCGTGCTCACGCTGCGCGATCGCACCGGCGTCGCGGCGCTGGTGCTGCGCGCGCTGGAGACGCACGCCGCCATCGATCCTCGCGCGCGCTGGCCCTTGGTCGAATTCGTCGATCTGCCCATGAACGACAGCGTCGCCGATACCCATACGGGCGTCGCTCACATGGTGCGCGAGCCGGTTGCGCTGATCGCCGTGCTGGGCGGCGACGGCACCCATCGCGCCGTGGCTGCGCACTGCGGTGCGACCCCGCTGATCGCGCTGTCCACCGGCACCAACAACGCTTTCCCCGAACTGCGCGAAGCCACTGTCGCGGGCCTCGCGGGCGCGCTTGTGGCGACCGGCGCGGTGCCCGCCGAGACCGCGCTGGTGCGCAACAAGCGGCTGGTCGCGCGTTGCATCGAAGGCCCGAGCCGCGGCCGGGAGGAGATCGCGCTCGTCGATATCTGCGTATCGCGCCAGCCGTTCATCGGCGCCCGGGCGATTTCCAGTAGTTCGGATATCGAAGCGTTGTTTCTGGCCTTTGCGCCTGCCGATGGCATCGGCCTCGCGGCGATCGGCGGCGCCTGGGCGCCTGTCGGCCGCGACGCCGCACATGGCCTGCACATGACCTTCGCGCACGGCGCTGCGCAGTCGCAGGAGGGCGTGCCGCTGATCGCCCCCATCGCGCCGGGCCGCATCGAGCGCGTGACGATGCGCACCTGCCAGCGCCTCGAAGTGGGCATGGCGCTGCCACTCGACGCGGGGCACGGCACGCTGGCCTTCGACGGCGAGCGCGAAATCGAGCCGGCGCGCGGCGACCGCTACGAGGTGACGCTCGACTGGCACGGCCCGCTGACCGTCGATGTCGCGCGCACGTTGCGCTACGCGGCTTCGCATCAACTCATGCGCGATCCCGTCGCGCGCTGAACAACCCAACGAAAAGGAGACATCCGCATGGAAGAACCGCTCAAAGGCCAGGTGGCGATCGTCACCGGCGGTGCGCGCGGCATCGGTCGCGGCATTGCGCTCACGCTCGCGCAGGCCGGGGCAGACCTGCTGCTCGCCGACCTGCTTGAAGAGCCGCTTGCGGCAACTGCGAAGGAGGTGCGCGAACTCGGCCGCCGCGTCGTCACCTGCCAGGTCGACGTCACGCAGGCGGCGCAGGTCGAAGCGATGGTTGCGCGCGCCATCAAGGATCTTGGCGGGCTGGACGTTCTCGTCAACTGCGCGGGCGTGATCTCGATTCATCCGGTCTCCGAGCTATCGGAAAAGGACTGGGACTTCGTCATGGACGTCAACGCCAAGGGCACGTTCCTCGGCTGCAAGGCGGCGCTGCCGCATCTGCTCGCGCAAAAGCGCGGCCGCATCATCAACGTCGCGTCGATTGCGGGCAAGGAGGGCTTCCCGAATCTCGCGCATTACAGCGCATCGAAGTTCGCCGTGGTCGGCTTCACCAACGCGCTCGCGAAGGAGGTCGCGCGCGAAGGCATCACCGTCAATGCGATCTGTCCTGGCATCGTGCGCACCTACATGTGGGATCGCCTTTCCGACGAATGGAAGAACGCTGGCGAAAGCGTGGAGGCGTCGTGGCAGCGCCATCAGCTCACGCTGATTCCGCAAGGCCGCGCGCAGACGCCGCAGGACATGGGACGGCTCGCCCTGTTCTTCGCGACGATGGACAACGTCACGGGCCAGTCGGTCAACGTGGACGGCGGCTTCACGTTCCATTGACGCCGCCAGTTGCAGTACAGCAGGCATACACAGTGTCTTATCGACAGGAGACAACCATGTCAAGCCAGTTGAACAAGGAGCAGTTGCTGAAAGCGTATCGCTCGATGCGCACGATCCGCGAATTCGAGGAGCGCTTGCACACCGAATTCGCGACCGGCGAGATCCCCGGTTTCGTGCACCTCTATGCGGGCGAGGAGGCGTCGGCGGTCGGCGTCATGAGCCACCTGAACGACGCCGATTACGTGGCCACCACGCATCGCGGCCACGGTCATTGCATCGCCAAGGGCGTGGACGTGCGCGAGATGATGGCCGAGATCTACGGCCGCGCGACCGGTTCCTGCCGGGGCAAGGGCGGCTCGATGCATATCGCCGATCTCGCCAAGGGCATGCTGGGCGCGAATGGCATCGTCGGCGCGGGCGGGCCGCTGACCTGCGGCGCGGCGCTCGCGGCGAAGCACAAGAAAACCGGCGGCGTGGGCGTGTGCTTCTTCGGCGATGGCGCCTCGAATCAGGGCGTGATTTTTGAATCGATGAACCTGGCCACGGTCTGGCGCTTACCGGTGATTTTCGTCGCCGAGAACAACGGCTATGCGGAAGCGACGGCGTCGACGTGGTCGGTTGCCGCCGACAATATCGCCGACCGCGCGAACGGCTTCGGCATGCCTGGCGTGATCGTCGATGGTTTCGACTTCTTCGCCGTCCATGAAGCGCTGGGCGAAGCGATTGCGCGGGCGCGCAGCGGCGGCGGCCCGACGCTCGTCGAGATGAAACTGTCGCGCTATTTCGGCCACTTCGAGGGCGATGCGCAGACTTATCGCGCGCCCGGCGAAGTGCAGAAGCTGCGCGAGGAAAAGGATTGCCTGAAGCGTTTCGAGGAGCGGGTGGTGCGCGCGGAACTGGCCAGCACCGACGATCTGCGCAAGGTGGACGCCGAAGTACAGGCGCTGATCGACGACGCGGTGGCGAAGGCAAAGGCCGCGCCGTTGCCGTCACCCGAAGCGCTGCTCACGGACGTGTACGTGTCGTATCCCTGAACCCATCGCCGGACAATCATCAGGATTCCAGATCAAGGAGACGAAAATGGCACGCAAAATTACGTATTCGCAGGCGATCAACGAAGCGCTGGCCCAGGAAATGGCGCGCGACGACAGCGTGATCGTCATGGGCGAAGACAACGCGGGCGGCGCGGGTGCGCCCGGCGAGCAGGACGCGTGGGGCGGCGTACTCGGCGTGACGAAGGGGCTGTACGGCAAGTTTCCGGGGCGCGTGCTCGACACGCCGCTCTCGGAAGGCGGTTTCATCGGCGCGGCGGTGGGCGCGGCAGCGTGCGGCATGCGTCCAGTGGCGGAGCTGATGTTCATCGACTTCATGGGCGTGTGCTTCGACCAGATCTTCAATCAGGCCGCGAAGTTTCGCTATATGTTCGGCGGCAAGGCGGTGACGCCGGTCGTGATCCGCACGATGTGCGGCGCGGGGCTGCGCGCGGCGGCCCAGCATTCGCAGATGCTGACCTCGCTGTTCACGCATATTCCGGGTCTCAAGGTCGTTTGCCCGGCCACGCCGTACGATGCGAAGGGCCTCATGATCGAGGCGATCCGCGACAACGACCCCGTCATCTTCTGCGAGCACAAGCTGCTCTACACGATGGAAGGCGATGTGCCCGAGGAGTCGTATTCGATTCCGTTCGGCGAAGCGAACATCGTGCGCGACGGCGACGACATCACGCTCGTCACGTATGGGCGCATGGTGCATTACGCGCTCGACGCCGCGCAAAAGCTTGCGAAAGAAGGCATTGAAGCCGACGTGATCGACCTGCGCACGACTTCGCCGCTCGACGAGGACACCATTCTCGAAAGCGTGCAGCGCACCGGGCGCGTCGTGGTCGTGGACGAGGCCAATCCGCGCTGCTCGATTGCCACGGACATTGCGGCGCTGGTCGCAAGCAAGGCGTTTCGCGATCTCAAGGCGCCCGTCGGCATGGTGACCGCGCCGCATACGCCCGTGCCGTTCGCGGCCTCGCTCGAAGACCTCTACATCCCATCGGCGGAGCAGATCGCCGAAGCCGCGCGCGCCGCAAGGAGCTGACGTTATGCCGATCAATATGATCACGATGCCCAAATGGGGCCTGTCGATGGAGCAGGGCCAGGTGAACGGCTGGCTCAAGTCCACCGGCGACAAGGTCAAGAAGGGCGAGGAACTGCTCGACGTCGAATCGGACAAGATCGCCTCGGGCGTCGAATGCGCGTTCGACGGCATCCTGCGGCGCCAGGTTGCGCAGGAGGGCGACACGCTGCCGGTGGGCGCGCTGCTGGGCGTCGTCGCAGACGCTGACACTTCGGATGCCGAAATAGATGTGGCCGTGAGCGAGTTCCAGCGCGATTTCGTGCCCGCGAAAGCGGGCGACGCGGACGCCGGCCCGCAGCCGGAGAAAGCGCAGATCGGCGGGCGCACGGTGCGCTGGCTGAAGCTGGGCGAGGGCAGCGGCACGCCGGTCGTGCTGATTCACGGCTTCGGCGGTGATCTCAACAACTGGCTTTTCAATCACGCCGATCTGGCTGCCGGGCGCACCGTCTGGGCGCTCGATTTGCCGGGACATGGCGAATCCGGCAAGGCGCTGGAGAGCGGCGCGCTCGATGAACTGGCGCAGAGCGTGAGCGCGTTTCTCGATGCGCAGGAAATCGGGCGCGCGCATCTGGTTGGCCATTCGCTGGGCGGCGCGGTGGCGATGGCGGTGGCCGAAAGCGCGCCCGCTCGTGTCGCTTCGCTCGCGTTGATCGCGAGTGCGGGACTTGGCGACGAGATCGACGGCGCGTATATCGACGGCTTTGTTGCCGCGGCGAACCGCAATGCGCTCAAGCCGCACGTGACGAAGCTGTTCGCCGATCCGGCGCTGGTGACGCGTCAGCTCGTCGAGGATCTCGTGAAGTACAAGCGGCTCGAAGGCGTGCAGGATGCGCTGCGCAAGATTTCGGCGCAGGCGTTCGAGGGCGGTGCGCAGCGGCGTGTGTTCCGCGACAGGCTGTCGACGCTCGCGCCGAAGGTGCTGGTGATCTGGGGCGAGGCTGACCAGATCATTCCGGCGAAGCACGCACAAGGGCTTGCGCCCACGGTCGGCGTCGAGGTGATCGCGGGCAAGGGGCATATGGTGCAGATGGAGGCTGCCGCCGAGGTCAACCGGCTGCTCAAGGCTTTTTTCGAAGCCGGAGGCTGACGACGATGAACGAGGCCGTGTCTGAAGTGACGTCGCCCGGCGACACCGCGCTCGGCCAGCACGGCCTGCGCAGCCGCGAGAAGCTCGCGCGCATCCCGGTGAAGATCGTGCCCGCGCCGGCGGGTGCGGCATTGCCCAAACCGCCGTGGCTGCGCGCGCGCCCGCTCATGAGCACGACGGTCGCGGAGGTGGCTACGGTGCTGCGCGAGCATCGGCTGCATTCGGTCTGCGAGGAAGCGATGTGCCCGAACATCGGCGAATGCTTCGCGCAGCGCACGGCCACGTTCATGATCATGGGCGGCCTGTGCACGCGGCGCTGTCCGTTTTGCGACGTGGCGCACGGACGGCCCGCACCGCTCGACGCCGACGAGCCCGCGCATCTGGCGGAAGCGGTCGCGGCGCTCGGCCTGCGTCATGTCGTGATTACGTCGGTCGATCGCGACGATCTGCGTGACGGCGGCGCGGCGCATTTCGCGCAGTGCGTCGAGCAGGTGCGCGCACGCGTGCCGGGCATTGGCGTGGAGATCCTGACGCCGGATTTTCGTGGACGCATTGGGCGCGCGCTCGATGCGTTGTCGGCCGCGTGGCCCGATGTGTTCAACCACAACATCGAAACCGTGCCGTCGCTGTATCGCGCGGCGCGCCCAGGCGCGGATTATCGCGGCTCGCTCGATCTGCTCGCGCTGGCGAAGTCGGCCAATCCGGCGCTGGTCACGAAGTCGGGGCTGATGGTGGGGCTGGGTGAGACCGACGAGCAATTGCGGGCGACGCTGGGCGATCTTCGCGGGCACAACGTAGAGGTGCTGACGATCGGGCAGTATCTCGCGCCCTCGCGCTATCACCTGCCCGTGCAGCGCTACCTGCATCCGGACGAGTTCGCGGCGCTGCGCGAGCTGGGGCTAGGGATGGGGTTTCGCGAGGTCGTGGCGGGGCCGCTGGTGCGCTCCTCGTATCATGCGGCGCAGACCGTGGAGGCCGCGCGCAGGACGATTTGAACCGGTACGCCTGCGCCGGGTTGTTCTGCAACTAACAGCCAAGCGCGGGCGTAATCAGATCAGGCGCGCCTCGCGCGCCCAGCCACCTTCAAGCTTCGTTTCGCAGATAGCGCGTGCTGACGCGCGACAGATAGACCCCTAGCCCCGCGCCGGCGATCACCAGGCTCGCCGCATTGGCGATCCAGAAGCCGCGCGCGCCGGTCGCCCAGGCGGGCAGGGTGCCGAACACGTCGAAGCCCAGTGCATAGCCGCCGCCCAGCCCCACGCCCCAAAGCGCGATGGCGTAGATGACCGTCGGCACCACGGCGACCTTGTACGCACGCAAGGCGAACGCGGTCGTGATCTGCAACGCGTCGAACACGTGATAGACCGTCACGATCGCGACGAGCGGCATGGCGGCCAGGGCGACCGCAGGATCGGGCGTGTAGCCGCCGATGAGGAGCGGGCGCAGCACGAACACGATCGCGCCATAACAGCAGGCAATCGCCACGGCCGTCATCACGCCGTGCCGTGCGAGCGTGCGCGCTTCGGCGGGCCGGTTGCCGCCCAGCGCCTGCGCCACCAGCGTCGACGTCGCCACGCCAATCGACAGCGGCGTCATGTAAAGCACCGCACCCATGTTGCCGGCGATTTGGTGGCCCGCAAGCGTCGTCGTGCCCAGGCGCGCAATGAAGATCGCCATGAAGGTGTAGGACGTCACTTCGATGAGGTACGACAGCCCCATCGGAATGCCGAGCTTAAGCAACTCCGCCTGGCGCTTCCAGACCGGCCAGCAGAAGTGCCTGAAGATCTCGAACGGCGCGAACACGTCGATGCGCGTGAAGGCGATGGCGGCGCACAGCGCGAGCGCCCAGTTGATCGACGTGCTGGCGAGCGCGCAGCCCGGGCCGCCCAGCGCGGGGACGCCCAGGCCGCCAAAGATCAGCCACGTATTGAGCGGCACCTTGATCGCGAGCGCGCCCACCTGCAGGAACATCACGAGGCGAGGGCGGCCGACTGCATTCGAGAGCGAACTATAGATGCGGAATGCAAGCCCCGCGGGCAGCCCGAAGGACAGCAGCCGCAGATAGCCGATGGTGCGATCGCGCAGCGCTTCGGGCGCGCGCGCGAGGTCGAGCAGCGGGCCGGGGAAATAGAGGATCGTGCAGCCGACCACCATCAGCACGAGCGCGAGCCAGAAGGCCTGGCGCACTTCCTCGCCGATCTCGGCGTCCTTTTGCGCGCCATAGAGCTGCGCGGCGACCGGCTGCAACGCCGAAAGAATGCCCGTGAGGCCGATATAAACCGAAATGTAGATCGACGATCCCAGCCCGAGCGCCGCGAGGTCGAGTGCCGAATAGCGACCCACCATCGCCGTGTCGATCACGCCGAACGCGATGATCGCGAGCTGGCCGACCAGCACCGGCCAGGCGAGGCCGGCGATGCGCCGGACGTCGCCGAGGAAGGTCGTGGTCACAGCCGCCTCAATCGGGGCGCTTGCGCCATACGTGCTTCTTGAGCGGCGGCTGCGGGCGGTCGATGCGCACGTAGAGGCGGAAGCGCTCGTCGCGGTCGGCGGCGCGGCGGCCTTCCCAGACCAGCTTCCAGACGAAGTTCGACATCGAACTGGGTTCGCCGTAGTCCTGGGTGTCCTGGCGCAGGATCACGTCGCAGTCCTCGTCGAACGAGAAATGCATCTTGCCGAAGTAGGCGAAGGTGGCGATCTGCGCATCGCCCAGACGCACCGGCGAGATGCACTGATAGTCGGCAGGCAGGTGCGCGGAAATCTGCTGCGCGACGTCCTTGTACGTACGGCTGTAGTTGACGACCGGCAGCCAGAGCGTCATCAGCAGCACCCACATCAGCGTGGTGCCGCCGCTCGACAGCACGACGCTGCGCCACAGCACCTTCGGATGACGCGCCACGCGCCATTGCACGAGTGCCATCCAGCACAGCGTCACGCCTACGGCGCAGACGAACGAGAGAATCTTGAACTGCGGTGCGAAGCCCGGTACGAGACGCGCGAGGTTGCGCGCAAGCGGCGCGGGGAAGCCCGTCATGCCCGCCAGCCAGACCAGCCACACGAAGGTGCCGAGGATCGTGAAGCTCAGCACGGCGAACCAGTCGATTGCGTTGATCGCGCCGCGCTTGAGCGTGGGCAGCGCGAAGGTCGCGAGCACCGACAGCGCGGGCAGCACCAGCATGAAGAGGCGATTGGTTTCGTGGCTCTGCACGACCACGAGCACCAGGAGCGGCACGATCACCGAAAGCGGAATCGCGATGTGCGGCGCGCGGCGCAGGCCGGCCCAGCTCACCCACGCCCAGATCGCGAGCGGCCACGCGGGCCACGTGAAGAGCGGCAGGTTCTTGGCCGCATAGCGCAGCACCGATCCCGGTGGGCCCGCGAAGGCGTTGACGTTGGTGCGCGCCCACTGGTTGAGGAACCACACGGCGTCGTCCGGAAAGGCGTGCAGCGCGATCAACGGCCACGAAAAGCCGACCACGAGCGCTACGGGCAGCCCGGCTACGAGCAGCCAGCGCGAACGCGTCTCCGGCGCGATCGCCAGCATCGCCAGCGTGCCGATGAGCAGCGCGCCCACCAGCACCGGGCCGCTCGACAGCATCACGACGCCCAGCGCCAGGCCCCACCAGACAGCGCCCTGAATGGGCTTGTCGATGGCGCGCACGAGGCCGTACACCAGCATCGCAATGCCGAGGAACTGCATCAACTGCGGGGTGGTTTCGTGACCGCGCTCGGCGAGGCCGAAGCAGCCCAGCAGGATCAGCAGCGCACCGTCGGCCAGCGTGCGGCCATAGTCGCGCGGCTCGGGTTCACCGCCGAAGGCGTACTTGAACGGCTGCACCTCGGCGCGGCGGCCGAGCAGATAGGCGCCGTACCAGACGAACGCGCAGGCGAAACAGAACAGCAGGCCTGTGGCGACGCGCGAGGCGTTGCTCGCATCGACCCACGGCGCAAAGATGCGGATACACAGCGCGCCAAGCCAATAGCCCAGCGGGCCGTTCTCGGTCACATACTTGCCGACGAGGTTGGGCAGCAGCCAGTCGTGCGAGGTGCCGCCGGCCATCGTCCACATCACGCCGAAGCCCGCCGCATCCTCGTTCTTCCACGGATCGCGGCCGAACAGGCCGAACGACGCGAAGACGATGGTGATGGTCAGCAGCAGCCAGCGCGGCAGGGCGCTGGTGGCGGAGGCGGTCAGGCGAATGGCAGGCTTCATGCAATACGAAAGAATCGGGTAAGCGAACCGGCGGGCCGACGTCAAGGCAAATGCTTGCCGCGATTGACGTGCCTGCGCCCGGTCGGGAGCATCCGGCATTCTAGCCGGGCGCGCCAGCGCGCGTCACGGCGCAGGCTGGGTGTAGACGCAATGAATCTGTCTGTGCCTTACTCACGCAACGCGCAAATAGTGAACACACGGTGCGCGCGGATTGTGAGCGGGCAACAAAAAAGGGCAGCGTAGGCTGCCCTTTTTGTCTGGGCACCGGCGTGAAGCCGGTGCGACGAAGATTTACTTCGTTGCCTTGCCCGTGGCGCGTGCGCCGAACTTCTTGTTGAACTTCTCGACGCGGCCGGCCGTGTCCATGATCTTCTGCGTGCCCGTGTAGAACGGGTGCGATTCCGACGAGACTTCGATCTTTGCGAGCG
This sequence comes from Paraburkholderia bannensis NBRC 103871, assembly GCF_000685015.1. GTDB lineage: Bacteria > Pseudomonadota > Gammaproteobacteria > Burkholderiales > Burkholderiaceae > Paraburkholderia > Paraburkholderia bannensis. Next base: position 231,701 of record NZ_BAYA01000014.1, read on the forward strand.
GGTAGGTCTTGCCGTTGAATTCTGCGGTTTCGCGCGTCTGGATCGTCGAACGGGTCACGAACTTGAAATCGTTCGAAACGTCGATGAACAGAACTTCGCGGTAATCCGGGTGAATGCCTGCTTTCATGATTAATCCTCAAATCTGGCGGTAGCCAACCCGCGAGCCCGGCTGCCCTATGCAGTACCGGCACCCTTGCCTGAATCCTGGCGGAATCAGGCGCGAGCCACTTGCCCAAGGTCGAAAAACGGCGATTATGCCAGAAAATCAGCCGGTTGGCGATTATTTGAGCGCCGCGACGACGGTCAGTGCGCAGTGTCCGCCCCCGCCAGCGCGCCTACGCGCGCCGGATCCTGGCGGTAATAGCGCGCGAGCAGCCGGTAAAGCTCCGGATATTCGGCCTCGAACGCCTGCGGCTTGACGAACAGCGCCTCGCTGCACACCGCGAAGAACTCGGACGGATGATCCGCGGCATAGGGATCGATCAGCGAATCGCGCTCGAAACGGGCCCAGCGGCGCTCCGGCACCGCATCCACCTTGTCGCAGAATTGATCGTAGGCGTTGTCGAACACGTCGGCCCACGCCTGGGCGTCGAGCGGCGCGTGCCAGCGGCGAAAAAGGGGAGGATGACCGTTGGCTTCGCCGTTGAGCATGTCGATCTTGTGCGCGAATTCGTGGATTACGACGTTGTAGGCGTCGCTGCCGTCGGTCATCTGCGCGTCTTCCCACGACAGCAGCACCGGGCCGCCTTCCCACGCTTCGCCGCTCGCGTCGTGCTCGACCTCGTGGACGACGCCGTCCTCGTCCTCGACGGTCTTGCGGATGATGAACTCGCCCGGATAGATCGTGACGCCCACCCAGCCCTTGTAGAGATCGAGCGAGAGATTGAGCACCGGCAGCGAGGCCTGCACCGCGATCGCCACGGCGATCTGGTCGGTCAGTTCCAGTTCGTGCGCCGTGGTGAACTCCTTCTGAGCGAGAAAGAGGCTCGTGAGTTCGCGCAGGCGCGCGAGATCGGCGGCGTCGAGGTGAGCCAGAAATGGCAGTCCGGCGAGCGTGGCCTGCCAGAGCGCATCGTCGATCGCATGGCTGCGCAGCGCCTTTTCGCGGCGGCGCTCGCCGAACCAGTGGGTCAGTTTCGAAAGCATCGGGCTACGTTGTTCAGTCGTTCAGTCGATCTGCTTTTGCCACGCCGCGAACACGCCGCCGACGATGGCCACGCCGATCAGAAAATAGAACCCGTCGAGCGAACTCAGGAAACTGGCCTGCTGCGCGACCATCCGGCTCACCTGCGCGATCGCCAGCCCCTGCGCCTCGCCGGGCGCGCGCCCCATGCCTTCGAAGGCGTGCACGAGCGTCGCGTAAGTGTTCTGGAAGATCGGATTGAGCGGATTCACGAATTCGACGAGCCGGGTCTGGTGCAGCGCCAGCCGGTGCTGCTCGAGGATGATAACCGTGGCGGTCGCGAACGACATCGTCAATTGACGCATGACGTTTTTCAGGCGGTAACCGTGGGTGTATTCCTCGATGGCAAACACGCGGAACGTCAGGTTCGCCACCGGCAGCACGATAAAGAGCAGCAGCAGGCCGCGCAGCAGCAGCGGGAAGATCAGCCAGCTTTCGCTCGTATCGGGCGTGAGGTGCGTCATCCAGAAGCAGATGAAGGCCGCCAGCACGAAGCCCGGCACGATGATCCACTTCTTGTGCGTGACGTATTTCGAGTAGCGGAAATAGAGGAACAGCGCCGTCGCCGAGATCAGCGAGGTCACGCCGGTAAGCCGTCCGGCGTTCTCGACCGGATAGTTCAGGCCGCCTTCGAGAAGACGGGAAACCAGGTAGCTCAGCGCTGTCGTCAGATAGTAGTAGAGCATGTAGAGCAGCAAGCCCACGCGGAACGGCTTCTCGCGAAATGCGTGCAAGCTCATGAGCGGCTTGGGGTGGTGCCACTGGTGCCACACGAACCATGCGAGCGCCGCCATGCCCGCAACCGTGAGAAGCACGATGCCGGGCGAGCCGCTGAACAACTCGAAGCGCACCTGCTGCATGGCGATCTGCAAGGCGGCCTGCGCGAATGCGAAGATGATGTAAGGCCAGACGTGCGTATCGCCGCGCTCCTCGGGCTGTACGAGGCCCGTATCGGGGAGCGCGAGCAGGGCCAGGACGGCATAGAGAACGCCGGCCGGCGCGCAAAACGCAAAGAGCGCGCGCCAGTCGAAATGCGCCAGCAGCCAGCCGCCCATGAGCGGCGCGAGTGCGCTCGACAGGACAATCAGGATCAGGAATGCACGCGTTGCGACGGGACGTTGCTGCGGCGTGAAGGAAATCTGGATGAGGATGCGGCAGGTGCCCATCATCGGGCCGATGCAGTAGCCCTGGAAGCCGCGCGCGAAGGCCAGTTCGATCGACGATTCGCATAGCGCTGCGGCCATCGCGCCCGCCGAATAGAACAACAGGCTGCCCGCCACATAACGCCGATAGCCGACGCGCTCGACCCACCATTGCTGCTGCAGGATGCCGAGCACCGCGCCCACGGCGTAGGCGCTGGACGACCATACGAGCTCATCGGGCGAGGCGTTGATGCCGCCCGCGATGTAGCTCGTGAAAAAGGAAAAAATCGCGTTGTCGTAGTAGTCGAGGCCGGTCGCGAGCGCGAGCACCCACGGGAAAAAATCGCCGCGCAGGCGTGCGGCGCTGAATAGCGGCGCGCGGGTCGGGATGCTGCTCATGCTGAGTCGCCTCCGTCGTCGCCGTTGCGGCTTTGCGCCGATTTCGCCTTGCGTGCGGTGCCGGTCTTGCTGCGTGCGTGATTGCCGCTGCGAGCGTTCGCGGGCGTGGCGCGCTGCGCGTCCGCGCGCGCGAGGCTGTCGTGCGCCTGAGCGACCTGCTTGCGCCGGCGCGTGGCGGCGAGACGTTCGTCGATCAGCGCTTCCGAGGGCTCGCCCGCGAGGCGGCGTTTCAGATAGTCGAGGTCGTCAGCGAGTTCGGCGCGCACGGTCTGCGCTTCCTTCAGCTCGCGGCGCACATCGGCGATGCGGGCGTCGAGCGTGCCGATCTGCTGTTCCAGCGCGTCCGCGATCTGTTGTAGCGATTCCTGCGAATAGCGCCGCCGTCCATCGCCCACGGTTTCCAGCGGCCGCTTGAGCATTTCGGTGATGCCGTGCAGCGAAAAACCGAGCGCGCGTAGCCGCAGGATGCGGCCGAACTGTTCGAGATCCTGCTCGTCGTAAAGGCGGTAACGACCCTCGCTGCGGGTGGGCGTGACGAGGCCGCGTTCCTCGTAATACTTGAGCGTGCGGGGCGTGACGCCAAGCCGTTCGGCGGCGTCGCGCACCGTCAGCAGCGCGGTGGCGTGGCTGGGCATCGACAGAGGGCCGGTCTGATCCGGCGAAGAAAACACCGCGCCGATTATAGATCAACGTGAACGTTCACGTTCAGGTTGAGGTGTGGCGCCGCGCACAGAGTGATGTCGACGCGCAAACAAAAACGCCCGCATAAGCGGGCGTTTGCGATACATCAATGATGCAGCAAGGGCAGGGCTTAGCCGCCGCGGCGCATCATGTCGAAGAACTCGGAATTGTTCTTCGTCTGGCGAATCTTGTCGAGCAGGAATTCCATGGCTTCGACTTCGTCCATGTCGTGGATGAACTTGCGCAGCACCCAGATCTTCTGGAGGATGTCCGGCTTGATCAGCAGCTCTTCGCGACGCGTGCCCGACTTGTTCAGGTTGATCGACGGATAGACGCGCTTTTCCGCGAGACGGCGCTCGAGGTGCACTTCCATGTTGCCGGTGCCCTTGAACTCTTCGTAGATCACGTCGTCCATGCGGCTGCCGGTTTCGATCAGCGCCGTGCCGATGATGGTCAGCGAACCGCCTTCTTCGATGTTACGTGCCGCGCCGAAGAAGCGCTTCGGACGTTGCAGCGCGTTGGCGTCCACACCGCCGGTCAGCACCTTGCCCGAAGCCGGCACGACCGTGTTGTACGCACGCGCGAGACGCGTGATCGAGTCGAGCAGAATCACGACGTCGTGCTTCATTTCGACGAGGCGCTTGGCCTTTTCGATCACCATTTCGGCGACCTGCACGTGACGCGCAGCCGGTTCGTCGAAGGTCGAGGCGATCACTTCGCCCGCCACCGAACGCTGCATTTCCGTCACTTCTTCCGGACGCTCGTCGATCAGCAGCACGAACAGCACCACGTCGGGGTGGTTCTGCTTGATGGCGTGCGCGATGTGCTGAAGCATCACGGTCTTGCCGGACTTGGGCGACGCGACCAGCAGGCCGCGCTGACCCTTGCCGATAGGCGCGATCATGTCGATGATGCGGCCCGTGACGTTTTCTTCGCCACGCATCTCACGCTCGAGCAGCAGCACCTTGTTCGGGTGCAGCGGCGTGAGATTCTCGAACATGATCTTGTGCTTCGAGGCCTCAGGCGGCTGGCCGTTGACCTTGTCCACCTTCACGAGCGCAAAGTAGCGTTCGCCGTCCTTCGGCGTGCGCACTTCGCCTTCGATCGTGTCGCCGGTGTGCAGGTTGAAGCGGCGGATCTGCGACGGGCTGATGTAAATATCGTCCGTGCTGGCGAGATACGAGGTTTCCGGCGAGCGCAGGAAGCCGAAGCCGTCCGGGAGCACTTCGAGCGTGCCGTCACCGAAGATCGTTTCGCCCGTCTTGGCGCGCTTTTTGAGAATCGCGAACATGAGTTCCTGCTTGCGCAGGCGGTTCGCATTTTCGATCTCGAGGCCATTGGCCATCTCGATCAATTCGGACACGTGCAGAGACTTGAGCTCGGAAAGATGCATACGGAGAACCCGTCGGGAAGGGAGCGACGAAAAGAAGTCAGGGGGAAAAGAAGCGAGCGGAACCGCTCAAGGACTTATATAAGGGCGCCGGGTAGACGCTTTATGAATTCTAGCATAGCACACGCCAAAAACCGTCAGTGGAGGCCAACGGCATGTTTCAGCATGTTTTCGGGCGTATGTTGTCGATGGACAACATACGCCCGTGCATTCTAGCGTATGCGCCGCTTGTTGCGGTAGTCAGCGCAATTGTCAGCGCCATTCAGTCATCCCGTATTCGTTATTTGAATCGGATGAAGCCGGGGAGGTGAGTCGCCCGGCCGGGCGCAAATGGCGCAAACGGGTCGCCAGCGTCGATGCCAGCGGCGCGCGCTTTTTACAGGTGGCTGTCCAGGAACGCGGTCAGTTGCGACTTCGAGAGTGCGCCAACCTTTTGCGCCGCGACGGCGCCGTTCTTGAAGAGGATCAGCGTCGGGATGCCGCGCACGCCGAACTTCACCGGCGTCGACTGATGTTCGTCGACGTTGATCTTTGCGACTTGCAGGCGATCGCCGTAATCCTTCGCGACTTCGTCGAGAATCGGCGCGATCATTTTGCAAGGGCCGCACCATTCGGCCCAGAAGTCCAGCAGCACGGGCTTATCGGATTTCACGACGTCCTGTTCGAACGATGCGTCGCTGATGTGCTTGATTTGTTCGCTCATTGTCTAAGTACCTCTTTCGGATCGAGGCTGATTGAATTGCTCGCCACGATACACCAAAACTCAAAATAGTTCCGGGGATGCCCAGCCAGCGCCGGGCGGCTCCGGATCCACTCGCCAGGGCTTTCCTGACGATAGGTCGCCGCCAGTTTAGCCTAAATCCCTATGCGTTGCCGACGGTGATAGTACGCATACCGCCAGCAGGGTTTCCCGCATATTTCGCGGCGCATTGCTGCTGATTCGCGCCTTCCCGGCATACCGATCGTGCGCGAATTTTGTGCCGCGTGGGTGGACAACTCATGCGGATACGTGCGCCCGCATGCATTTCTTGTTGTCGATATGGTGCTGCGGCGCGGCTTTGCAAGGGCATACCGAGCGTCGCTTCAAAGGGCAATTTTTCGCGGATTCGAAGAGTTTTGCAGTGCGGCATTCTCAAGACGGGGTATCCAGTGTTAGAATGCGACGTGACGGGCCTCCTCGCATGGTGGGGCGGTCAACCTGGTCAGGTCGGGAACGAAGCAGCCACAGCCGTTTTCCGCCAGTGCCGAGGGTCGGGCTCGTCACCTTCAACTTTCTTCTGCTGTACCTCCCTGGTTTTTTCAGCTTTATCCCCCAAGTGATTCGCAGTGTGTGCGCCGTGATGACGCGTGCAGTACCTGTGCGTTTTCGCTTTGCGCGTCGTTCGTCGATTTTGCATGCTTATCAGGTGGGGTGAGCATGTCGCGCCATCTGCCCGACACGCCCGTACGCAAGGCGCTGCCCGCCTTTCGATTCATCGGAGCGCGCGGGCGTTGCTGATACAATTTCCGGATGACCTATCAAGTTCTCGCACGCAAGTGGCGACCGAAGGATTTCGCTTCGCTCGTCGGACAGGAGCACGTGGTGCGCGCGCTCACGCATGCGCTCGACGGCGGCCGTCTCCATCACGCGTATCTCTTCACGGGCACGCGCGGCGTGGGCAAGACGACGCTCTCGCGTATCTTCGCCAAGGCGCTCAATTGCGAGACGGGCGTGACGTCGAAGCCCTGCGGCGTGTGTCGCGCGTGCCGGGAAATCGACGAGGGCCGTTTCGTCGATTACGTCGAAATGGACGCGGCGAGCAATCGCGGCGTGGACGAAATGGCTGCGCTGCTTGAGCGCGCCGTCTACGCGCCGGTGGATGCGCGCTTCAAGGTCTACATGATCGACGAAGTGCACATGCTCACGAACCACGCCTTCAACGCGATGCTGAAGACGCTGGAAGAACCGCCGCCGCACGTCAAGTTCATTCTGGCGACGACCGATCCGCAGAAGATTCCGGTCACGGTTCTGTCGCGCTGCCTGCAGTTCAACCTGAAGCAGATGCCGGCCGGCAATATCGTCGAGCATCTCACGCACATTCTTGGCGAAGAAAAGGTCGAGTTCGAGTCGCAGGCGCTGCGTCTGCTCGCGCGCGCGGCCGACGGCTCGATGCGCGACGCGCTGTCGCTGACCGACCAGGCGATCGCCTATTCGGCCAATCAGGTGACGGAAGAAGCGGTGCGCGGCATGCTCGGCGCGCTCGACCAGAGCTACCTGATCCGCTTGATCGACGCGCTGGTTGCGGGCGACGGCGCTCAGGTGCTGGCAATCGCCGATGAAATGGCGCTGCGCAGCCTGTCGTTTTCGACGGCGCTGCAGGATCTGGCGAGCCTGTTCCATCGCATCGCGTGGGCGCAGTTCGCGCCGGCGTCGGTGCTCGACGAGTGGCCGGAAGCCGACGATCTGCGTCGTTTCGCCGAAGCGTTGAGCCCTGAGCAGGTTCAGCTTTTCTATCAGATCGCCACGCTGGGACGTAGCGAACTGGGTCTCGCGCCCGACGAATACGCCGGGTTCACGATGACGCTGCTGCGCATGCTGGCGTTCGAACCGTCGACGAGTGCGGGCAGTGTGGGCAGTGCGCCTGTGTCGAAGCCAGCGGCCGTGGGGGGTGCTCGTGCGGTCGCCGCCACGTCGGCTGCGAGTGCTGCGCCGGTTGAGCGTGTGGTCGCACCGAAGCCGGTTGCGCCTGTCGCCGCGCCGCGCGTCGAAGTCCAGGCGGAAGTACGCGAGCAAGCGCCGACGGTCGAAGCTGCAAAGCCCGCCGCCGTGCAACAAGAGGCAGGCGCGCAGCAACCGCGCATCGTGCCGCCCTGGGAAGACGAAGCGGCACCCGCCGCTGCGAGCGAATCGACGACTGAAGCAGCCGCACCGGCTCCGGTCGCTCCGGTCGCAATTGCGCCCGCGCCTGAACCTGAACCCGTAGTGCAGCCCGCACCCGCACCCGCAACGGCAGAAGCCGCAGCGGAACCCGTAGCGCCCGCACCGCGCGCTGCGGGCGGCGCGAGCGCCGCGCTCGACGTTCTGCGCAACAAGGGCCTGCGGATTTCGCCGGAGCGCGGCGCACGCGCAGCGGCGGCCGCCCCCGCAACCCCGACGGCCCAGAAGCCCGCCGCGCCGCGCATGGAAGTCAAGGTGCCGACGCCGGATCCCGCGCGCCGCGCCGCCGCCGCGCAGCAAGCGCAGGCACGCCAGCCCGCGCGTCAGTCGAACGCGTCGCAGGACGCTTCCGGCGCACCGCAGTGGGACGATATTCCGCCGGACGATTACGTGCCGCTCGGCGCCGACGATGCGTATTTCTCGTCACCCGATGACGGTTTTTCTTCGTCCTTCGAGAGCGAATCCGCCGCGCCGCGCGCAGCAACGCCCGCAGCTCCGTCGGCGGCCGTGGTCGACGTGAGCAAGCTGCCGCCGGGCATCCCGCTCGACGCCATCGGCTTCACGGGCGACTGGCCGGCGCTGGCCGCGACGCTGCCGCTCAAGGGCATTTCGTACCAGCTCGCGTTCAACAGCGAACTCACCGCGCTCGATAACGGCGTGCTGAAGCTGAGCGTGCCGGTTCCGCAGTACGCGGAGGCCTCGCAGGTCGCGAAGCTCAAGGCGGCGCTCGCCGAAAGCCTCGGCAAGACGGTCGAGCTCGACGTGACGGTCGGCCCGGCGCGCCGCACGGCCGCCGCGCTGGACGCCGCGATGCGCGCCGAGCGCCAGCGCGACGCCGAACGCGACATCGGCGCCGATCCGTTCGTGCAGCAACTGATTCGCGACTTCGGCGCGAGCATCGTGCCCGGTTCGATCCGGCCGATCGTGCCCGAAGCCGCGCAGGGCGGCAGCCAGGCCGCCCATTGAATTGCGCCGTGCGGCGCTTCGGTGCCGCGCGCGCGAGTGACACACTGAATCACCATGATCCAGAAGGAGCAATGAAATGTTGAAAGGCCAACTCGCCGGGCTGATGAAGCAAGCCCAGCAGATGCAGGAAAACATGAAGAAGGCGCAGGAACAGCTCGCCCAGATCGAAGTCGAGGGTCAGGCTGGCGCCGGTCTCGTCAAGGTCACGATGACGTGCCGTAACGACGTTCGCCGCGTGTCGATCGACCCGAGCCTGCTCGCCGACGACAAGGACATGCTCGAAGACCTCGTCGCCGCTGCGTTCAACGACGCTGTGCGCAAGGCCGAAGCCACGTCGCAGGAAAAGATGAGCGGCATGACCGCCGGCCTGCCGATTCCGCCGGGCTTCAAGATGCCGTTCTAAGGCACGCGCGCCGCACGGCCCGAAGGCTAAGCGGCGCTTCGCGCGCGACGGTTCCAGGATCGTCGCGCGCGTTGCCTTTTGCCTGTCCGCTGCGCACGTTTTTTGGTTTCACCACGCTGAATCCGCATGAAACAACCTTCCGCCCTGGCGGCGCTTGTCGAGGCGCTGCGCGTATTGCCCGGCGTTGGGCCGAAGTCGGCGCAGCGCATGGCCTATCACCTGATGCAGCACGATCGCGAAGGCGCCGAAAAGCTCGGCCAGGCGCTGCTGTTCGCGACCGACCACCTGAAGCATTGCGAGAAGTGCAACACCTTCACCGAAGCTCAGGTCTGCGAAACATGTCTCGATGAAGAGCGCGATCCCACGCTGCTCTGCGTCGTCGAGACGCCCGCCGACCAGATCATGCTCGAACAGACCATGACCTGGCGCGGCCTGTATTTTGTGCTGATGGGGCACCTGAGTCCGCTCGACGGCATCGGCCCCAAAGAGATTCATTTCGACCGGCTCGTGAAGCGCGCCTCCGACGGCGTCGTCAAGGAAGTCGTGCTGGCGACCAACTTCACGAACGAGGGCGAGGCCACGGCCCATTACCTCGGCCAGGCGCTCAAGGCGCGCGGCCTTGCCGTCACGCGCCTCGCGCGCGGCGTGCCGGTGGGCGGCGAACTCGAATATGTCGATGCGGGCACCATCGCGCGCGCCATGCTCGACCGGCGTTCGATGTAACGCCCACGCGCCCAAAGCAAAACAAGCGACATTCCAGGAGACCCATGAGCGCAGACCGATCCCACGACGCCGCCGATAGCCAGGCGAAAGCACCCGCAAGCGGCCCGCTCGCGGGCGTGAAAGTGCTCGAACTCGGCACGCTGATCGCGGGCCCGTTCGCGGCGCGTTTTCTCGGCGAATTCGGCGCCGACGTCATCAAGATCGAAGATCCGAAAGGCGGCGATCCGCTGCGCAAATGGCGCAAGCTCTGGCCGGAAGCGGGCGGCACCTCGCTCTGGTGGGCGGTGCAGGCGCGCAACAAGAAGTCGGTGACGGTCAATCTCAAGGCCGAAGAGGGCAAGGAAATCGTGCGGCGTCTGGCGAAGGAAGCCGACATCGTGATCGAAAACTTCCGGCCCGGCCTGCTGGAAAAGCTCGGCCTGGGCTATGACGTGCTCTCGAAGGACAATCCCGGTCTCGTGATGGTGCGCCTGTCCGGCTATGGCCAGAGCGGCCCGTATCGCGACCGCCCGGGCTTTGGCGCCATCGCCGAATCGATGGGCGGCCTGCGCCACATCACCGGCTATCCGGAGTTGCCGCCGCCGCGCATCGGTATTTCGATTGGCGATTCGATCGCGGCGCTGCATGGCGTGATCGGCGCGATGATGGCGCTCCATCACCGCAACATGAACGGCGGCAGCGGCCAGATCGTCGATGTCGCGCTTTACGAAGCCGTGTTCAACATGATGGAAAGCGTGGTGCCCGAGTACGGCGTCTACGGCATGGTGCGCGAGCGCACCGGCGCGTCGCTGCCCGGCATCGTGCCGTCCAATACGTATCCGTGCCGCGACGGCAGCATCGTGATCGGCGGCAATAGCGATCCGATTTTCAAGCGCCTGATGACGGCGATCGATCGCACCGATCTCGCCAGCGATCCGGCGCTCGCGCATAACGATGGCCGCGTGCCGCGCACTGCGGAAATCGACGGTGCGATCGCGCAGTGGCTCTCGACGCGCACCATCGACGAAGCGCTCGACGTGCTCAACACCGCCGACGTGCCCGCGGGCCGCATCTACAGCGTGGCCGATATGTTCACCGATCCGCAGTTCGCCGCGCGCCAGATGATCCAGCAGTTCCGCTGGCAGAAGCCGGGCGAGTCGAACGAAGAGGGTATCGACATCGCGCTGCCCGGCGTCACGCCCAAGCTTTCCGCGACGCCTGGCGACACGCGCTGGCTCGGCCCGGAACTGGGCGAGCATACCGACGAGGTTCTGCAATCGCTGGGCTACGACGCGCCGCAGATCGCACGGTTGCGCGAGCAACAGATCGTGTAAGGCCACGCGCGCGACAAGTACGCTGAAAGCAGCAAAAGAAAAAGGCTCGCAGGTCATTCCTTGCGAGCCTTTTTCATTCTGTGCCACGAAATTGGCAAACGATCGGCAAGCGCCGCTCAAGGCTCGATGATGATTTTGCCGGTCACCTTGCGCGACGCCATGTCCTTGAGCGCCTGCGCCGAATCGGCCAGCTTGTAGCGCTTCGAGACATAAGGCTTGAGCTTGCCTTCGCCGATCCAGCCGACCATCTGGGCGAACGCCGCCGCATTGTTCTGCGGTTCGCGGCGCGCATAGTCGCCCCAGAACACGCCGACGAGACTCGCGCCCTTGAGCAGCGCGAGGTTCAGCGGCAGCTTGGGGATCTCGCCATTGGCGAAGCCGACCACGAGATAGCGGCCGCGCCAGCCGATGCTGCGAAACGCCGGTTCTGCGTAAATGCCGCCGACCGGGTCGTAGATCACGTCCGGGCCCTTGCCGTCGGTGAGCGCCTTGATGCTCTCGCGCAAGTCTTCGGTGCTGTAGTTGATGGTGGCGTCGGCGCCGAAGCGGCGGCACACGTCGAGTTTCTCTTCGCTCGATGCGGCAGCGATCACGCGCGCGCCCAGCACATTGCCGATTTCCACCGCCGCCAGGCCCACGCCACCCGCTGCGCCGAGCACGAGCATCGTCTCGCCGGCCTTGAGTTGTGCGCGGTCAACCACGGCGTGATGCGACGTGCCGTAGGCGAGCGTGAAAGCGGCGGCCGTCGCGAAATCGGCGGCATCGGGCAGCGGCACGCAGGCCGATGCGTCGGCAATCGCCTGCTCGGCATAGCCGCCGTTGCCCACATACGCCACGACGCGCGTGCCCGGTGCGATCTTCACGCCTGCGCCCACGGCCCGCACGATGCCCGCGACTTCGGCGCCTGGCGTGAAGGGCAGTTGCGGCTTCATCTGATACTTGTTCTCGATGATGAGGACGTCCGGGAAATTCACGGCGGCCGCCTTCACGTCGATCACCACCTGGCCGGGGGCCGGCACGAGGTCGGGCAGATCTTCGAGTGTGAGCGTGTCGGGCGGCCCGAACTGGTTGCAGCGAATTGCGCGCATCGTGTCTCCTGTCGTGGTACGTCAGTCATTGGATCCGGCTTGAGCGTCACAGTGTACGGCAATCCGACGTTATGCGAACGATCGTGCGTTTATTTTTACGCGTGATGCTTTCCGATGCGCCAGGACGGCTGTCTGAAGTGTCTCCCAAAATCCTGTAGGAAAATGCCGCGCATCGTGTCGTAAAATGCGCCGCCGACGGCCGTGCAGAGGTGTCCTCCCTGTCGTTCGTCTGCCTTCTTTCCTCGGTTACAATCGGCTGATGCGAATACTACTCAGCAACGACGACGGCTATCTCGCGCCCGGCATTGCGGCGCTTTACGAAGCGCTCAAGCCGCTCGCCGAGATCACGGTGATGGCGCCCGAGCAGAATTGCAGCGCCGCTTCCAACTCGCTCACGCTCTCGCGCCCGCTTTCGGTGCTGCGCTCGGCGAGCACCGGCTTCTATTACGTCAACGGCACGCCCACGGACTCGGTGCATATCGCGCTGACGGGCATGCTCGATCATCGGCCCGACCTCGTGGTGTCCGGCATCAACAACGGCCAGAACATGGGCGAGGACACGCTCTACTCGGGCACGGTCGCCGCGGCCACTGAGGGCATCATGTTCGGCGTGCCGGCCATTGCGTTCTCGCTCGTCGATAAAGACTGGGTGCATCTCGACTCCGCTGCGCGCGTGGCCGCCGACATCGTCGCGCATTACCTCGCGAACCCGCTGCCGGGCAATCCGTTGCTGAACGTCAATATTCCGAACCTGCCGTATGAGGAGATGGGCGAGTGGCGCGTTACGCGTCTGGGCAAGCGCCATCCTTCGCAGCCGGTGATCCGCCAGACCAACCCGCGCGGCGAGCCGATTTACTGGATCGGCCCCTCGGGCAGCGCGCGCGACGCGAGCGAGGGTACGGACTTCCACGCGGTGTCGAACGGCCAGGTGTCGATCACGCCGCTGCAACTCGACCTGACACACACGCAGATGTTGCCGGCGACGCACGATTGGGTGCGCCAGGGCGGCAGCGCTTCATGACGGGCGAGCGCACCAGGCGTTTTCCGCTCGGCCTCGCGGATCTCGTTCGAGAGCCGCGTCGTCGCGACGACGCGCGTCCTGGCGAGACGCGCGGCTCGCTCGCGGCCAAGCCCGGTGCGAAGGTCGTGCAGAAGGGCACGGCAAATGCTCCAACGTCGAGCGTGCCTGGCGTGCGACCGCCTGCGCTGGGAAGCGCGGGCGTGGTGAAGGCCGCGAAGGCGCCAGGTGCGCCGCATACAGCGGCATCCCCCGCGCGCAAGTCCGCAGTGCCCCGCGCCGATCTTTCCGGTCGCACCGCCCAAACGTTTTCGCCTGCTGCGTCGAAGGCGCTGCCTGCGAACGGGAGGGGCGCGCAGGCACGTCCCGGTGTCCCGCCGCGTGCCGGTGTGGCGCCCAGCGCAGGTGCGCCCGGTGTGGCGCTGAACGGCGCGCTCGCACTGACTTCGGAACGGGTTCGCGAACGCATGGTCGAACGCCTGCGTGCGAACGGCGTGACCGATCCGCGCGTGCTTCAGGCGCTCGCGACGGTGCCGCGCCACATGTTCGTCGATCCTGGCCTCGCGGCCCAGGCCTACGAAGATGCGGCGTTGCCGATCGGCCATCACCAGACCATCTCGAAGCCTTCGGTGGTCGCCCGCATGCTGGAACTCGCGGGCGCGGGCCGCGAACTGGATCGCGTGCTTGAAATCGGCACGGGCTGCGGCTATCAGGCCGCAGTGCTGAGCCGGATTGCACGCGATGTGTATTCGATTGAACGCATCAAGCCGTTATACGAGCGCGCAAAGACGAACCTGCGGCCGCTGCGCATCCCGAACATCCGCCTGCACTATGGCGACGGACGGCTCGGCATGCCGTCGGCGGCGCCGTTCGACGCGATCGTGATTGCAGCCGCCGGCTTCGACGTGCCGCAGGCGCTGCTCGAGCAACTCGCCATCGGCGGGCGGCTCGTGGCGCCGGTCGCGGAGCAGGACGAGGCGACCCAGGTGCTCACGCTCGTGGAGCGCACGGGCCCGGCGCAGTGGCGGGAGTCGAGGCTTGATCGCGTTTTCTTTGTCCCCTTAAAATCCGGAGTGATCTGAAACCGATGAGTATGTTGCGCGCGATGCAAAGAAAACGCCTGAATATCGATTTGACCACAGCCCAACGCAGTGCTTCGGTCATCGCGCTCTGTCTGCTGACGGCCTGCGCGACGCGTCTCGACAACGCGCCCGTCGTCGACCGCACGTCGGCGCTCGGCACGGCCGGCGCACAGCCGCCGGTGCCGCTCGGGCCGCCGCCTCCGGGATATTACCGGGTGAAGCCGGGCGATACTCTCTATAGGATTGCGCTCGAAAACGGCCAGAACTACCGCGACATCGCGACGTGGAACAACCTGTCCAATCCGAACCAGATCGAAGTGGATCAGCTGCTGCGCGTCGTGCCGCCGGGCGCGAGCAACGCCGCTGCATACACGCCGGGCGTCGTGACCGCGCCGGTGCCAGGTTACGCATCGTCGGGTGCACAGCCGGGTGCACAACCCGGCGCCGCCATGCCGCCGATGATCGGTTCTGGTGCAAACGCAGGCCCCGCGCCGTCCGCGAGCGTGCCGCCGCAAGCCAGCGGCAGCGACATGAGCGCCGCACCTGCGGGCAGCATCTCGCTCGCCTGGCCGGTGCGCGGTCCGCTGCTCAATGGCTTCGACGACACCCGGAACAAAGGTGTCAATATTGGTGGCGCGTCGGGCGACCCCGTGAAGGCCGCGGGCGATGGTCGTGTGGTTTATGCCGGAAATGGGCTGCGCGGTTACGGCAATCTCATTATCATCAAGCATGACGCGACATTCTTGACCGCGTACGCTCACAATCGAGCTTTGATGGTAAAAGAGGGAGATGCGGTCACCAAGGGCCAGAAAATCGCCGAAATGGGCAATACTGACTCGGACCGCGTGATGCTGCATTTCGAAGTACGCCGTCAGGGCAAGCCCGTCGACCCACTGAAGTACTTGCCGCCGCAATAAAGCGAGCCGACTATGCCGAAATCGAAGCGCCGTCTGCAGCAATCCGAGTCTGACAGTCAAGCCGCCCAGGTTTCGGTGGAGGATGCCGCCGCGCCGGTCGAAGAGGACGATCTCGACGGCGCGCGCGACCAGGACGAGCGCGAGGAGCGCGACGCCGGCTCGGAAGAGGGTGGCGAGCGCGAAAACGGCGAGTCCGCGGAGGCGCCGTCCGACGCGGACGATTTCCGCTCCATGCTCCAGGCCGAACTCACGGCCGACACCATCCAGCATTATCTGAACCGGATCAGCGTAAAGCCGCTGCTCACCGTCGAGGAGGAGCAGCGCTACTCGCGTCTGGCCAAGGCCGGCGAATTCGAGGCGCGCCAGGTGATGATCGAGCGCAATTTGCGCCTCGTCGTGTCGATCGCCAAGGGCTACCTGAATCGCGGCGTGCCGTTGCTCGACCTGATCGAGGAAGGCAATCTCGGCCTGATGCATGCGATCGAGAAATTCGATCCGACGCGGGGCTTCCGTTTTTCGACCTACGCCACCTGGTGGATCCGTCAGAGCATCGAGCGCGCGATCATGAACCAGGCGCGCACGGTGCGCCTGCCGGTGCACGTGATCCGCGAACTCAACCAGGTGCTGCGCGCCAAGCGCCATCTGGAAAAGAATTCGCTGAACGCCAATGCGGCCTCTGAGCGCCGCGACGCCAGCATCGACGACATCGCGTATCTCACCGGCAAGACCACCGAGGAAGTCACCGACATTCTCGCGCTCAACGAGCACACCGCTTCGCTCGATGCGCCGCTCGATCTCGACCCGGCGAGCAGCCTGCTCGATCTGCTGTCCGACGATCAAAGCCAGTCGCCCGACGCCGAAGTGCAGCATCGCGAGCTGGAAACGCTCACGCGCGCGTGGCTCGGCCGGCTGTCGGACAAGCATCGTCATGTCATTGAACGGCGCTTTGGCCTGAACCATATCGAGCCCGCCACGCTCGAAGAGCTGGCCGACGAAATGGGCCTCACCCGCGAGCGCGTGCGGCAGATCCAGCAGGAAGCGCTGGTGCGCCTGAAGCGCTTTTTCGCCTCGAACGGCGTGCGCAAGGACGCCGTTCTCTAAACGCGGCTGTAGCAAGGCCGCTTTTTTTCAACGCCGACCCGGCGTTCACCTGAATGACAGTACCCGTACTCGTATTCGACATCGAGACCATTCCCGATGTCGACGGCATTCGCCGTCTCGAAGATCTGCCTGCGTCGATGAGCGACGCCGAAGTGGCCGAACATGCGTTCGCCGCGCGACGCGAAAAGACCGGCAGCGATTTCCTTCAGCATCACCTCCAGCGCGTCGCCGCGATTTCGTGCGTGTTCCGTGACGGCCAGGGCTTTCGCGTGCGCTCGCTCGGCACGCCCGAGGACGGCGAGGCCAAGCTGATCGACTCGTTCTACCGCACCATCGAAAAGTACACGCCGCAGCTCGTGTCGTGGAATGGCGGCGGCTTCGACCTGCCGGTGCTGCACTATCGCGCGCTCGTGCACGGCATCCGTGCAGTGCGCTACTGGGATCTGGGCGAGGAAGACCGCGACTTCAAGTGGAACAACTACATCAGCCGCTACCACTCGCGTCACACCGATCTGATGGATCTGCTGGCGATGTATCAGCCGCGGGCGAGTGCGCCGCTCGATGCGCTCGCGAAACTGTGCGGCTTTCCGGGCAAGCTCGGCATGGACGGCGGCCAGGTCTGGACGCAGTTCCAGCAGGGGCAGATCGAGGAAATCCGCAACTACTGCGAAACCGACGTCGTGAACACGTATCTGCTCTATTGCCGCTTCCAGAAGATGCGCGGCGGCTTCACCGAGCGCGAATACGACGACGAAATCACCTTCGTGAAGCAGACGCTCGCAAACGAATCGGCGCCGCATTGGGCCGAATATCTGAAAGCGTTTGGCGACGCGAAGTAAGCGCGGCCTCGCGGGGCGTCTAGCGGAGCTCAAGCACGATCGGCTGATGATCCGACGCCCGCATCGCGCCATCGATTTCGCAGTGCGTGAGGCGTGCGCGTAAATCCTCGGTCGCGAACAGAAAATCGCAGCTCAGCGGCCCGTCCGCCCATTGTGCGGTGTCATAGACGCCCGCCGTCGGCGGCGGCGTCGCGCCGGGATGTAGCGCCGTCCAGGCGTCGATAAAGGCGGGGCTGCCAGCGAGCGGATCGAGCATGCGCGCATAGGCCGCGCTGCCCCACGCACAGTTGAAATCCCCGCAGACGATGGCGCTAACCGGCCGCGACGTGCGCGCGAACGGGCCTGCGTCGTTTTCCGCGGGCGCGGGCCGTGCCGCATGCGCGGCGGCTTCCTGCTGAAGACGGCGCAGTTCATCGACCTGTGCGAGCCGTTGGCGCTCCGAATAAAACTCCAGATGCGTCACGAGCACGCGCAGCGCGCCGCCAGGCGCATCGACGACCACTTCAAGCGCCACGCGCTGCATCGACGGCGCGCCCGGATCGGCGGGCCACGGCAAAAGATGGCGGAAGACTTGTGCAACGGGCAGGCGCGTCGCGATTGCATTGCCGAACTGGCGGCGTGTCGACGGCTTCCCATCGCCCTGCAGATCGGCGCCGATCGCTTCGATCACGGTAAAGCCGGGCAGGAGCGCGGCAAGTTCACCGAACTGATCGTCGCCGGGGCCGCCCGGCAACGCATGGAATCCGCGCGTGATTTCCTGGAGGCAGAGCACATCGAAATCGGCGAGGCGCTGCGCTTCGCGCACAGTGCGGGCGAGATCCACGACACCATCGGCGTCGCGGCCCCATTGAACATTCCAGCTCACGAGTTTCATGACAGTGCACCCCAGGTGACGCCTCGCCGCGCACGGTCGATGTCCGCGCCGCGCAGCCGTCAGCGGCGCGTCACCGCGTAGTCCGAAGCCTGATAGGCGATGCCAGGGCCCGCTGCGGCGCGTGTCACTGCAAGATTACAGGAGCCGCGCTCGCTCGCCACCACGGCCTGCTGCCGGAAGTACACCGCGAATGGCACGTCGCCGTATTTGCCGAGCGCATACTGGTAGCACTCGTTGCCGTTTTCGCCGCGCACGCGGTCGGGCGGCCCGACGCGTGCGATGACGTCGTTTTGCGACATGCCGCGCGTGACCTTGGCCATGGTTACCTCGGGGGCGGGAAGCGGGGCGGATAGACAGGCGCTCAGGCTGACGGTAGCGGCGAGGAGCGTGGCGCAAACCACTTTGTTCATGCTGTTTCTCGGAATCGTGATGAAGGGCTTACCTGTACGCGCGTAGCTCGACGCCGCCAATCGGACAGCTCCCAAAATGCGTGCTGCCAGGGAATCCGAAGCGTTGGTGTGTCGTGCAGCGGGTCAATCGCGCGTTGCGCCGCTCAATCGAAAATCAGGCGTACGGCGAGGTAAAGAAGTCCGATCATCAATATCGGGCTGCCGATCAGCGCGGCGGCGACGATATACGACTGGCGCCGGGCGGCGCGGTTGCGCGGCAACGCTTCGATCAACGGCGCGAGAAAGACGACTGCAACGCACAGAGCGCCGAGCGCGATCACAAAACCAGTAGCGGAAAAAAGCGTGTCCATGATGTCGGGTCCTTGTCGGCGGCCTCATCGGGCACGTCGCGAGAATCATCGTACTGTCGGACGTCGTCAGAGTAGATCAGATTTTTCTGAAAGAGAGGTGGCGCAAATGAGACGCTCTCAGTTGCAACCGCCCGAAGGTCGCGTGAGGAGCCGTGCGCTGAATCGACTACAATCTCGCCTTCGCCTAAAAAATCCACCCCCACTGTCTGTCAGGAATCCGCTGGTGTCCCAAGCTGCCCCCGACCCTCAAGCCGGAACAGGCCGTGCCGATACTGGCCGTGCCGAGCCCGGCCGTACCGCAACCGTCCACGCCGAGTCCGCTATGCCTTTGCCTACGCCCTCGAAGAAGCGCAGCAAGCGCGAGCGCCGCTCCGAGAAGCGCGCCGCCGTGGAGGCTTCGGTTGCTAATGCCCCGATTCTTGAAATCGAGTCCCTCGACATGGAGGCGCGCGGCGTTGGCCGTACTGTCACCGAAACGGGCGAGCCGGGCAAGGTGATCTTCGTCGAGGGCGCATTGCCTGGCGAACGTGTCACTTATTTGAGCTACCGCAAGAAGCCGACTTTTGAGCAGGCTGAAGTCGTCAGCGTGCTGCGCGAAAGCGCGATCCGTACGAAGCCGCAGTGTGCGTTTTTCGGCAAATGCGGCGGCTGTTCGATGCAGCACCTGGACGTGCGCGCCCAGATCGCCGTCAAGCAGCGCGTGCTCGAAGACAATCTCAAGCATCTGTCGAAGGTGCGTTCGGAAACGATGTTCCGGCCGATTCACGGCCCGTCGTGGGGCTACCGCTATCGCGCGCGCCTGACCGTGCGCAACGTGCCGAAGAAGGGCGGCGTGCTGGTGGGCTTCCACGAGCGCAAGAGCAGCTATGTGGCCGACATGACGAGCTGCGAAGTGCTGCCGCAGCATGTTTCGGCGATGCTGGTGCCGCTGCGCCACCTGGTCGGCGCACTGTCGATCAGCGATCGCATGCCGCAGATCGAACTGGCTGTCGGCGCGAGCGTCACGGCGCTGGTGCTGCGCATCCTGGAGCCGCTGACCGCCGCCGACGAAGACCTGCTGCGCGCGTTCGCCGACGAGCACAACGTGCAGTTCTGGCTCCAGCCGAAGGGCCCGGAAACGGTGTTCCCGTTCTATCCGCTCGACAAGCCGCTCGACTACACGCTGCCGGAATACGACATCCGCATGCCGTTCAAGCCGACCGACTTCACCCAGGTCAATCATCAGATCAACCGCGTGCTCGTGGGTCGCGCGCTGCGCCTGCTCGCGCCGGAACAGGGCGACCGCGTTCTCGATCTGTTTTGCGGCATCGGCAACTTCACGCTGCCGCTCGCGCGTCTTGCGCGTGAAGTGGTGGGCATCGAGGGCAGCGAGCAGCTGACGACGCGTGCGCTCGAAAACGCGCGCGCCAACGGCGTGGACGGCCATACTTCGTTCGCGTGCCGTAACCTGTTTGAAGTCACGGCGGACGACATCCGTGCGCTCGGCCATTTCGACAAGTACCTGATCGATCCGCCGCGCGAAGGCGCGCTGGCCGTGTCGCAGGCGCTGGCCGAGATCGCACAGAGCGGCAACGGCCCGCTGCCCAAACGCATCGTCTATGTGTCGTGTAGCCCCGGCACGCTCGCGCGCGACGCTGGCGTGCTCGTGAACGAGGCCGGTTATCGCCTCAAGGGCGCGGGCGTGGTCAACATGTTCCCGCACACGTCGCACGTCGAGTCGATCGCGTTGTTCGAGCGCGACTAGGCGAAACCAGGCGCAACGAGACTCGCCGCCGCAGCGTGACTGACGGCGGCGCAAAAAAACGCCACGGAGAAAACTCCGTGGCGTTTTTGCTTTAGTGCGCGTGACGCGTTCTGATTACCAGATCTGCCACCAGGACTTCTGTTCCTTGCCCGGGCGTGCGTGACCCGTGATGTACGGGCTGTCCGGGAAGGTGGCGGCCAGCACGCGACGCGTGTCGTCGGCGAGCTGCGGCTGATCCAGCTTCTGGTATGACAGGATCATGATGTGCAGCGCGTCTTCAATCGCCGGTGCGCTCTTGTATTCCGTGATCGCGAGCTGCGCGCGGTTGATGGCCGCCACGTAGGCGCCGCGACGATAGTAGTAGTCGGCGGCGTGCACTTCGTGCGAAGCCAGCGCATTGACGATGTAACGCATACGCTGCGCGGCGTCCGGCGCGTACTTGCTCTGCGGCGACTTGTCGACCACGACCTTGAACGCGTCATAGGACTCGCGCAGCGACTTCGGATCGCGCTCGCTCATGTCCTGGCCCGAGAAGCGGCCGAACAGACCCAGATCGTCGTTGAAGTGGATCATGCCCTTGAGGTAGTACGCGTAGGCGATGTCCGGATGATCCGGGTGCAGCTGGATGAAGCGGTTGATCGCCTGGTCGGCGGCGTCGTTCTCGTTGTCCTTCCAGTCGCAGTAGGCGACGTTGATCTGCGCCTGTTGTGCGAAATGGCCGAACGGATCGCGGCCTTCAAGCTGCTCGAAGTATTTCGCGCACTTGCCCCAATCGCCGCCGGAGAGCGCGTCCTGAGCCTCCGTATATAATTTGTTGTTATTCCACGTTGCCGTTTCGTCGGTTTTTTCCGGCAGGCCGTGGCAGGCAGCCACTACGGTGAGCGCGGCGCCGCAGGCGGCAATGCGAAAGACGTTGCCCATCTTGCCGAGCGTTTGCATGTGCTTTGCGCGCAGTGCGTTTCGGGCCGCTGCATTTTTGGCCAGTTTCGTGTTCGTGTTCAAGGCTCGCATTTATCCCAGTCCAGCTTCAGGTCCACAGGTGACCCAGACTCAATGACCCGTTCAGTTATTCCGGGGGCCGGCGCTCCCGGCGCCCAAAACAGCATCAGCGATTATAGCCTGGGCGATGTGCCCAATGCCGCAGCAGCCGATGAGCCGCTTGACGATGACCTCGTCGAAGACATTTCCGTACCTATCACGGGCGGTGCGCCGCGCACGCGCGTCGCACGCGAAGAACAGCCGGCGCGGCGCGCCGAAGTGCCCGACGAGCTTGCCGGAGAGCGTCTCGACAAGGTGCTCGCCAGGGTCTTTCCCGAATTTTCCCGTAACCGGCTGCAAGGCTGGATCGAGGCCCAGCGCGTCCATGTGGACGGCAAACCGGCCAAGGTGCGCCAGCCGGTGCCGCTGGGCGCCGTGATCGAACTCGTGCCCGATCTGCTGCCCGAGCAACTGGCGTTCACGCCTGAGCCCGTGCCGCTTGACATCGTCTATGAAGACGACGCGATCCTCGTCATCAACAAGCCCGCCGGTATGGTCGTTCACCCGGCGGCCGGCAACTGGAGCGGCACGATCCTCAACGGTCTGCTGCACCGCTACGGCGAGGCCGCCGCCGGTCTGCCGCGCGCGGGCATCGTGCACCGTCTCGACAAGGAAACGTCGGGACTGATGGTGGTCGCACGTACGCTCGAAGCGCAGACCGATCTCGTGCGCCAGTTGCAGGCGCGCACGGTGAAGCGCCGCTATCTCGCGCTGGTGTGGGGCAACATGCCCGACGAAGGCACGATCGACGCGCCAATCGGCCGCGATCCGCGCGATCGCGTGCGCATGGCGGTGGTGAGCGGCGCATCGGGCAAACCGGCGCGCACGCATTACCGCCGCATCGACAAGACGATCTGGCACAACCAGCCGATCAGCGCGATTCACTGCGACCTCGAAACCGGCCGTACGCACCAGATCCGCGTGCATTGCGCGCATATCCGCCATCCGTTGCTGGGCGATCCGGTCTATGGCCACGCGCGCGGCAAGCGTTCGGTGCAGGCCTTGCCCGGCGATTTCGCGCGTCAGGCGCTGCATGCGTGGCGCCTTGGCCTGATCCATCCGGTGACGGGCCGCGCGAT
This sequence comes from Paraburkholderia bannensis NBRC 103871, assembly GCF_000685015.1. Classification (GTDB taxonomy): domain Bacteria; phylum Pseudomonadota; class Gammaproteobacteria; order Burkholderiales; family Burkholderiaceae; genus Paraburkholderia; species Paraburkholderia bannensis. The sequence goes on from NZ_BAYA01000014.1 coordinate 254,358, forward strand.
GCAGTGGCGTGCCGAAGTCCCGGACGACATGGACGCGCTGATCGAAGCGCTCGGCTTCGGCAGCGAGGAGAACGAGGACGACTACGCGTTCGACGAGATGTTCGACAGCGCCTACACCGACGAAGGTTACGTAATCGGCAGTAACGAAGAGGATTACGCGGACGACGAAGGCGACGAGGGCGACGATCACGACGACGAAGACCACGAAGACCACGACGAGGACAAGCGCGCATGACGACCTGCCCGGAGCTGACTTCCGCCGATCTGCTTCACCCCGACTGGGAAGTCGCGCCGCGCGTGCGTGCGATCGTGACGACGCGCAACGGCGGCGTGAGCTTGCCGCCGTTCGGCCGCTGGCAGGACGGCGCGGGGCAGGGCGAGGGCGTGGATCTGCCGTGCGGGATGAACCTCGGACGCGCGTCCGGTGACGATCTTGAGCATGTCGAGGCCAACCGCACGCGTCTGCTGGCCTACGCGGGCGTGCCCGCGGCCTGGCTCAAGCAGGTTCACGGCCCCATCGTCGTCGATGCCGCCGAGGCGCTCGATGCCGCCCGCGCCGGCGCGCCGCTCGAAGCCGACGCAAGCGTGACGAACCGTCCTGGTATCGCCTGCACGGTGATGGTCGCCGACTGCATGCCGGTGCTGCTGTGCGACGGAGCCGGCCGCGCGGTCGGCGCGGCCCATGCGGGCTGGCGCGGCCTGGCCGCGGGCGTCATCGAAAAGACGGCGCAGCGCGTGGCGGCGCTCGCGGGCTGCGCGATGGATGACCTTCACGCGTATCTCGGCCCGGCGATCGGCCCGACGGCCTTTGAGGTCGGGGCAGACGTGCGTGACGCGTTCATGACTCACGCGGCGGCTGTCGACGGGGCACAACGGGCCACCGGGGCCACCGGGGCCACCGCGGCCACGGACGCGGCCTTTGCGCCGCGCGCCGAAGCACCGGGCAAGTATTTCGCCGATCTTGGCGCGCTCGCGCGTCTGCGTCTTGGCGAACTTGGCATTACGCGTGTGAGTGGCGGTGGAATGTGCACTTACACTGATCGCGAGCGCTTTTATTCGTATCGTCGCGAGCCCGTAACGGGACGTATGGCCGCGCTCATCTGGATAGAGTCCTGATCTCTTCCTGAGTGGAACTCCGCAGCCGTTTCGCTGCGGAGCACACCCCCTCACGTCTGACATTTGACGTGTTTTTGCTGCGCCGCACAGTCGGCTGCAAGGCACGGCTTTTCATGCGCCGCGAATCGGTTCGGCGCATTCGTCATTGCACTGCAAGCACTTGCGCGCACGGAGGTTTTTCCTGGCCGTGGCGATCCCTCACGTGCCTGGCCTGCGAGCACCTTTGCGTGCATCGGGAAAACGATAATAAAAAAAATATCGCAGTGCGGCAAAATCGGGCACAAGCATTGACACGCTTTGCAGTGGGGAGCAAGAATGTCCTTCACCTACGGGACAGGACGCACCGGGCGCATGACAGTGGCGCGCCTTGAGCGTTCCACCTGCCTCTCAACCAGTCTTCCGGGACACATCGGTCAAAAGCAGGCATGACGGCATCTCAACGTTCCACGACTAACCCGGGTACGGGCGCTTCAACCGACGGTGCGCAGTCTTTCATTCCGAATTTCACGCCGGACGCCGCCGGCATGCAGCAAATGCTCGACGCCTGGACACAGGCCTGGCGCAACGCCATGAACGCCGCGCAGCAAACCGGCGCGCAGCAGTGGGGGGCGATGGGGCAGCCCGGCACGTTATGGCCCGGCGTCGCCGAAGCCATGAACGGCGCGGTCAATCCCGCCCAGGCCGCGCAGGCCGCCTTCGGTGCAGCGATGAATCCCGCTGCGATGCAATCGGCGCTTGGTCAATTCGGTGGCCTTGGCAACCTCGGTCAACTCGGCGGCGCTTTCGAAGGGTTCAAACTGCCTTCGGCGTCCATCGAACCTTCAAAGCTTCAACATCTCCAGGCCGAATACTCGCGCGACGCGATGGAACTGCTGCGCGAAGCCTCGGCCGCCCAGCCCAAATCGCCCGAACTCAAGGATCGCCGTTTCAACTCGGATGCGTGGAAAGCCACGCCGGCCTATGCCTTTACGGCGGCCTGGTATCTGTTGAACGCGCGCTATCTGCACGAGATGGTCGATGCCATCGACACCGATGCGAAAACGCGCGAACGCATCCGTTTCGCCGTGCAGCAATGGACGGCGGCCGCCTCGCCCAGCAACTTCCTCGCACTGAACCCCGACGCACAGAACGCCCTGCTCGAAAGCCACGGCGAAAGCCTGCGCCAGGGCGTGATGAACCTGCTCGGCGACATGACGCGGGGCAAGATTTCGCAGACCGATGAGTCGCGCTTTGTCGTGGGCCGCAATCTGGCGACCACGGAAGGCGCGGTCGTGTTCGAGAACGAGCTGTTCCAGTTGATCCAGTACAAGCCGCGCACGGCCACCGTGCGCGAGCGGCCGCTGCTGATCGTGCCGCCCTGCATCAACAAGTACTACATCCTCGACCTGCAGCCCGAAAACTCGCTCGTCGCGTACGCGCTGGAGCAGGGGCAGCAGGTGTTCCTTGTGTCCTGGCACAACGGCGATGCGTCGATTGCCGACAAGACCTGGGACGACTACATCGAAGACGGCGTGCTGCGCGCCATCGACACGACGCGCAGCATCAGCGGGCGCGAGCAGATCAACACGCTCGGCTTCTGCGTGGGCGGCACGCTGCTGGCCACGGCGCTGGCCGTCGCGGCGGCGCGCGGCGAGCATCCGGCTTCGTCGATGACGCTGCTCACGGCAATGCTCGACTTTTCCGATACGGGCGTGCTCGACGTGTTCGTCGACGAAGCCCACGTGCAGATGCGCGAGCAAAGCATCGGCGGCAAGAACGGCGGCACGCCGGGCCTGATGCGCGGCATGGAGTTCGCCAACACGTTCTCGTTCCTGCGCCCGAACGATCTGGTCTGGAACTACGTCGTCGACAACTACCTCAAGGGCCGCACGCCCGCCGCATTCGACCTGCTCTACTGGAACAGCGATTCGACGAGCCTGCCGGGCCCGATGTATGCGTGGTATCTGCGCAATACGTATCTGGAAAACAAGCTGCGCGAGCCGGGCGCACTGACGGTGTGCGGCGAAGAAGTCGATCTTTCACGGATCGACGTGCCGACCTTCCTCTACGGTTCACGCGAAGACCATATCGTGCCGTGGCGCACGGCTTACGCGTCGGTGCCGCTGCTGTCCGGGCCGTTGAAGTTCGTGCTGGGCGCGTCGGGCCACATCGCCGGCGTGATCAATCCGGCTTCGAAGAACAAGCGCAGCCACTGGATCTTCGACACTGAGGCCAAGCATCTGCCCGACGAAGCCGACGACTGGTTCGATGCAGCCGAGGAAAAACCGGGCAGCTGGTGGCCGGTGTGGGCCGAATGGCTCGACCAGTTCGGCGGCAAGAAGGTCAAACCGCGCGCCCAGGCCGGTTCGGCGGAATTCCCCGAAATCGAGCCCGCGCCGGGTCGCTACGTGCAGCAGCGCGAGTGACGGCGCAAGCGCGTACGAACGCATTAAAAAAGGTGTAGCAGGGTTTGGGTTTTTAACATTGACGGGCAAGCATCTCTCGCGATTTCGCGCAGCCCGGAGGAATGGAAAATGACTGACATTGTGATCGTTTCGGCCGCACGCACGGCGGTGGGTAAGTTCGGCGGCTCGCTGGCGAAGGTGGCGGCGCCCGACCTCGGCGCGCTCGTAATCAAGGCGGCG
>NZ_BAYA01000013.1 GCF_000685015.1 Paraburkholderia bannensis NBRC 103871
CCTTCTAGGTAGTGCGGGTACAACGCCTCGATGAGTCCAGTTGCAAATTCGGGGTAGTCGTTTTCGATATGCTGCGATGCCCGCGCGCCAATCAATGCGCACGATTCGAAGAGCCGTTCGACCGACGGATCCTCGCTCACGCATCCGACTCCGCTCGACATCGACAAGCGGCTCGCCACCTTGGGAAAGCGCTCGACGAACGTTCTTGCCGCCTGTCGAAGCAGCGTCAACTCGCGTTCGTAGAAAGGCAGCAAACCATCCATGGACGACTTTACGTAGTGGTAGAGAACGTTGTGCAGGAACTCCGAGGCGATTAAATTTACTACAATCTTACAGGACAGTCCACGCTACGTACGATCAACTGAAATGATGTGGATACGATTGGCGCTCGAACATTTGTGAAGGCAAAGGGTACGCACTTACCAGAATTCGATCCTAAAAAGTCTTAAGTTGCGCTTCGCCAGAACGCACTCAGAAATCCCGCAACAACTCCGCGAACTCGAACGACACGCCGCATCGAGCGATGCTTCCACCGGACCTGGAGTGAACCGCCTCGCTCGCCGTCCGCGTTCCAGTTGCAAAACGCGGCGCCGCTAGTGACCGCTGGGGACAGGAGAGCTGCTGCTCGCTCCAGGTTCAGCCGGACGGTGAAAGTGGGTCGTCTACGGAGGTTCAAGGCCGGATCGCCACTGAGACTCGGGTGGGCGACCTCCTGGTTCCGGGTTCGGCCACAACCTGACGTTCAGCGAGCGGACGGAACTGACGTAGGAACGACTGCACTACTCCGCTAACAGCCATTGCTCGCGTGCAATGACGAACGGCTGCGATGGGTCGACACCGGTTCGCTGGCGCCAGCGGCTCCAATTGCAATACGCTCGCTATCAGCACGGGCTAGGCTCTGCGCCAAATCCGCTTCGCAACGCGTCGATCAAAACCTCTGGCGAACGCCAGTCACAACAAGCAGTTGGTTGCCAACCCCAGCGGCTCCAGCAACTCCTGCGCAGCGGTGTACTGGCGTCCGAACGTCATTGATCCCCAGCCATCATCTAGAACAAATAGGCCGTAACACGGGTCGCAAAGCTTGCATGTTCCAGTTGACATCGGAATCGGTTTCCCTCTCCTGTTGACGTAAAACTTGCCGTTCGCGGCCGCCGTACCTGTGACGGGCCGCCCGTCGGAATCAGCCCTGATCGGCAGAGTTGTAACTCCAGATCACGAGCCCCCAGTTAGTCGACTTGATGTCGGGAAACGTCTCCCCCCTATTGAAATAGCGACGCCCCTGTTCGCTCCCGAGGGCCGGGCTAACCCACCATCCGCTCTGCGGTACCACGTCGCCGGGCTTGCCCTTCAATTTCAACGAGGCGACCTGCTGGGCGGGTGCGCTCGAACCAGGCACAGCGGGACACCATTCGACGGCATGCTGATTTTCCGTACTGCATGCGGCTACTGCTCGGCGGGCCTCCGGCGTATCGTCGAACCGCGTCCGGTATGTCGTCTCACCCTGCAGCACATCACCGAATGTCCCGCCGAGAAAGCGCACCCCCGTCAAATCCGCGCCCCTGAAGTCGACTCCGCTCAAATCACAATTCTCGAACGCGGCATCGATCAACCGCGCGCCATCGAACCGGGTTGCCGTCAGTCTGCACTCGACGAAACGGGCCGCCACGAAATCGCATCGCGTCGTCGTGTTCCAGCGCCATTTATTCCGCTCTGCCAGCAAGCCTGAAAAATTGCACGCAGTCATTTCCGACGAATTCACGTCTCCGTCTGACATCGTTACACCAGAAAAATCGGAGTTACTCAACTGCGCATACCCAATGAATGATTTCCGGAATCGCGCATGGCGGAAATCGGCACCATCGCCATAGACTGGAATCATCTGTGCCAGATAGAACTCGCATCCCCTGAAAAATGTGCCATCAAGGATTGCGTCCTGAAACCCGACCTCATCGAACTGCGTGGCGTCGAACACCCCAAAGCCGAGATGGCTGCCGGCCAGCTCCAGGTTTTTGAGCTTTCCGCCTCGCAGCTCCGCGCCGCGTAGGTCGAGCGTCGGCGATCCATCCACAGGATGAGTCAGGGAGTCGCACAAGGGCACCCATGCGTCGTCAGGCGACGCGTCTTTGATCGCGTCGAGCATGCTCTTGTACTTCCCGGCCCTCCATCGATCGCGCAATTCCCGCACATCGGCGTCGTTCATCTGCATGCGATTTCTCCGAACATATCTGCTATTACCTTGGCAGCTCACGCGCCCTCAATTTCCCTCTGATCATCACCACTTCGTACACCTGCTCCACCTGTTCCGGCTTGATTCTTCCTGGCACTGCGATCTCCACCTCACCGTGCACGGCGTTGCCGCCGAAGCTGCCGTCGGGCTTACGTACGCGCCCCTCAAGTGCAGCATTCACGTCGTAGCCCTTCACGTTCTTCAACTCGATCACAAAACCGTCTTCGTCGGCCCACAAGATCGCTCCGGCCTGACCATCGGGCGTCGCCATCATGACCGTTGTACCGCGAAACGCGCGATCGGATGCACCGCCCGCGTGTTCAACCAGATCAATATTGTCACCCCGTCCGGGCAGACCTTCTGAGTAGATCTTTGCCGCGACCTCCCGGGCCGGCATCTGCGCATCGACGCCGAGCGTGGCTCGGTCGGCCCCGTGATACAACTTGTGGTAGAGCAGCGGCTTGATCTTAGCGCCGTTCACCAGCGCATACTCCTCGCCCGGCGTATGCACCTCCTCTATTTTCACGTTCGGCTGAGCGGAGGGCGGCGGCGGTACGTCCGGCTTGTCCTTTAGAGCCGGCGCGGAACCCGTCCTCGCGGTTCCACCAGTGCGGTCGGCACTATGCGCCGCCGGATCGCGAAGCGTCGCACCGGGCGTGTCGTGGATCTCCTGCTTGAGCGGTGCGACGGGTTGCGGCTTCGTCGCCGTCACCCCTGCGGAAACCACGTGGCTATCCTTTGGGGCCTCCTGCGCCAGCAGCCGGTCGAGGCGCTGCTGCAACTCTGCCACGGCCCTCGGAATCTGCTGGATGCCTTCCTGCTGTACCGCGTAGAACCGCTGCTCCCACACCGATAGCTTCTGGATCAGAGTCTGGACCGACTCCAGATGATCCGCGACCCTGACATCAAACACCCGCGCGCCCAGCAGCTTGCCGCGTACTTCCTGCGCGATGCCGATCAGTTTGCCCGTGGTCTGCTGAAGAATTTCGAGCAGCGACTTTTCATAGTTGGCAAACTTCACACCCTTCAGAAACTCGAGGATGTTACCTTTGATGAATTTGTTGAGAAAGCGGACCATTTCAGCCAGCTTCCCCGACTCATCGATCAGCATCAGCATCACAGCGCGCAGCGCCGCCGCGAGCTCGTCGCCCACGATGCCCGTGACCACCGCGCCGACACCTGCGGCAACCGCACCGGCAGCGGCCATCACCAGCGGCAACGCCAGAGCGATCAGACACGCACACAGCAGAATCCACTCGGACACTTCCTTGCGCCGATCAGGGTGCGTGGAGAGGCGGACGATGACGGCGACCGCATCGCGCGCGCTGGTGACGATGATGACGCCCGGCACGAAGTTCGCGAGCATTTCAGCGACGATCACCGAGAACGGTCGGTCCGGAACGAACTCGCCCAACAGGAAATCCTTCAGCCAGTTGAAGGTGGCGGCCGCGTCGCCGAGCACTTCCCTCCAGATCGCGTCCAACAAGCCGCTGCTTGACGAATCGCTCATGCCGTCGCACCCAGATCAGGATCGTTGCTATTGCCTGCGTCGGCTACGGGCTTGACTGTAACCTTGATCGACTGAAACTGGCTCCAGTCGGAATCGGTCTTGATACCGACCTCCGACCTGGGCGGGTTCTTGTCCGTCAGATATTGGACTTTCGCGCTGGTGCCAGCAGGTACACCACTAATCTTCGCGTAACCATTCGACCCCAACCGTCGCGCCGTATGCACGTAGCCGTTGTGGGGTTGGTACGACTTGTCGGATTGCTGAATCCACAACGTCACGGGCTGTGCGATCAGCGTCTTAAGCTCGATGTCCCCAGAGGTGGAAACCACGTCGACGGTGAACTCGAAGTGACGCCCGAGACGCGAGCGCCCCACCACCCGCTGCGGCACAAGCTTGTTCACGCCTAGTGGCGTGTCGAGTTTTGGCAGGCGGTCACTTTGCGATACGCCGCCGGTGATTGTGCTGACTAAGTCCTGCGTTCCCATGCCGCCCCGCCTTTTCTATTTTGTACCGTACACGCATCCGCGTTAGCGCGGAGATTTTACAAAATAATCCAAAGGGGAATCAATTTAATATCCAATTTAAATAATTAAATCGATGCAAACGCTATCGTGTCGAATAAATATCTTACGCGATCCGGAAAACATTTCTCATTTAGCTGCATTGGCACTGCGCGCATGGCAATATTTGCGCGACCAAAACCGATGGATGACCGCGTTGGGTCACTTATGCCCGTTGCATGTGATGCGGACCGGAGGCGAGCAGGCGTGCTTGGTCGTATGACGTATTGCGGCCGATTCTGTTGAAAAACTCCCCACAACTAGTTGAGCGAGGTTTTCACGGGTCTTCTTACGCCTCATCGATGCTCACGAAAGGCTTGTGGTGCGATCTGTTACGTCGAATTCTCGCGAGGTTGTCCCGCGGCACGTGAGAGTGCGTTTCTCAACAGAATCGGCCAGTTTGGGACATTCAACGCAGGTGCGTAGATCGTTGATAATCGATCCCTGACCGACGGTCACTTTAACAACTCCGGCATCGTCATTCATTTGAATACTGGACACTCGCCTGAAAAATCGTTGAGAGGATTGCACCAATATGCTAAGTGCATGCTCGAATTGCGAAAAAAGGGTGTTAGTGCGCTGCTGATATCAGCTATCTGGCTGATTAATCTGAATGTTTGTAGATCGTACGATAACGGGATGATTCGATCAGTTACCGATAAGAGGCGGCATGGGTACGCAAGATATAATCGGGGCAATAACTGGCGGAGTCGCCCAGAGTGACCGCCTGCTGAAGCTGGATACCTCCATTGACAATAGCACGCTGGTGCCCCAGCGGATTGTTGGTCATTCACGAATTGGCCGTCACTACGAATTCACGGTTGATCTCGTTTCCACATCCGGCACGATTGAGCTCAAGACGCTAATTGCCCAGCCCGTGACACTGTGGATCCAGCAGACCGACAAGTCCTATCACCCTCACCATGGATACGTGCACATCGCTCGTCGCCTCGGATCGGATCGGATCGGATAGCGGACTCACGAGCTACCAGATCGCGTTTGCATCGTGGATGCATTTCTTGCGCTACCGTAAAGACGCGCGAATCTGGCAGGACAAACCCGCCGACGGTATCCTGACAGATGTATTCAACATGCATCCGCAGGCTCAGGGCGCATTTCGCTTTGCATTGACTAAGCCTCTTCCATCGCGCTCGTTCTGCATGCAATACGAGGGCGACTGGAATTTCGTGCACCGGGCCTGTACATCACTTCGTACATGAACTGGCGTCTTGCAGAGCGTCGTGGCGAGAAGGTGCATCGGTTGCCTTTGCGGATCACGACCATTCCGGAGACAGTCTGCGCGGCATTCTGCAAACCAGCGGGCTCTTCAGTCAGGACGGTGATCGACGCAATCAGGCACGTTGATTTTAGGCGTCGCGGTCAGAGTAGTGAACGCGCGGGATGATCCCGGCCCTCCCTTCTTTGTGGAATGACCACTCGCCACCGGATAACGGCCACACCAAGCATCATGCACCGATCGACTGCTCCGGGTCGAGTCGCGCCGGTCAGCTAAACCACTCGCGTGCGCATCGATGCAAACCGCATGCGTCCGTGCCCGGCCACAACCCGCCGTCCAGCGAGCGGACGAACCTGCCGTTGGAGCGACGGCACAACTCCGCTAACGGCCATTGCTCGTGTGCGGCAACGAAGGGCTGGATGGGTCGCACTCGGCCGGTCGCGTCGCTACAAAGCTCGCCCCAGATCCATGCAAAACGCGTAAGTCTGTGGCCACCCAGAAGGGGACAATCGAAGTTCAGGCCAAAATCGCAGGCAATTGAGATCGTGTATCGGCGTCATATGGAGCGCTTGCAGGTGTGTTTTCTGACTGCCATGCACGGTTGCGATAGCAGCAATGGATGCGGCCGGCTGGGATTTAAGTTTGTTCTTTCTGGGACTGGATGATAGGCCAATAACCTGCCCTCTTGAATTCGATGAAATCAATCAAAGTAGTAACCCAATTCAAAGAGCAGACGTCATGAACCAGCCCACCATCCTCATCACCAGCGCACTCCCTGGAATCGGCCGCGCCAACGCCTGGCATTCGCCCGCATCGCGGTCAGCGGACGCCGCGAAGAAAAAGGTCACGCCCTCTCCGCCGAACTCCGCAACCTGGACGCGGAAGCGGAAATCATCCGCGCTGATGCCCGCTACGAAACTGATGTTCGCCACCTCGTCGAGCAGACGATTCAGCGCTTCGGGCGCTTGGCGTCCAAGCAACCGTGGTCCAGCCGGGCTATTTCCGCACCGACTTTCTGGATGCGTCCTCACAGGCGGCGTCGCCCAACGTGATCGACGATTAGGATAAAACCTCGTACACGGTGCGCTGCCAAGCCGCGCAGATGATTCACAACCAGCCTGGCGATCCGAAGAAAGTCGCCGCCGCCATGAAACGAAGAAAGCCCATGTGACGCAGAAAACGCAGGTGTGGACGCATTGTCGGCGTCGATGGATTGCGGCCGGCGTGCCGATCTGACGCTTCACCAGATCCGTACGGACCTCATGTGCGGAGCCACTGGCTTCGAGGACACTACGGCTTGCACTTCGCCTGATTGCATTTGAAAAAAGCTCTCACGGCGCCCGCAGTCTTGTAAGGAAACGTCGTCTCCTGACCTTCCTGATAACCATCCATCCCTGTCATGACGCCGTTATCAACTACGCTCTTATTTTCGATCAAACGACCCTGCCCATCCGCGACATAGGCATACACCTGGTAGTATTTTCCATATGTCCCAACTCCACGAGAATTCACATCCCAATGGACAATCGTGAAAATATTTTGCCTACCTTCGAGATTCAAGAAGAAGACCGAATCAACGTTTGGCGCACCACCTTCAATTGTGTATTTGGCGAAGATTGTTTTCTCGCATCCATCTGAATTTGATCTATATATAGAAAGATTGATCGTTTGATCCGCGTCGTTCTTTTCGATTGAAACTACAGAATTCTTGTAGATTTTATCCGCGGAATAAACTCCTGCCGAGTGAGAAGCTGCGGGGCAGGCAGTAGCATCGCTCGCACTTGCATAGGCAAGCGAGGCCGAGGAAAGCAAAACCCAGCAGGCAAGACATTCGAATAAGCACTTAGGTCGATTCTTGCGGAAGCCCAAGAAGTGCTGCAACTCTGTTGTAAGCAATAAGTCTTTCAGCATGTCCATTTTGTCCTCCGTTGATCGCCTGCGTTCCAGCTTGAACATCACCCGTATCGGCCGCTGGATTCACATTGCGCGTGACGACCCAATAGACGAATGCAGATTCCACTCCATACTCAAGATCCAAGAGAAGAAGGTCTGGGCTATCCACGAAATTCTTTGGATCGTCAGGAAAGCGGCGATTGTGCTCCCTGTTGAATACCTCATAGTTTGCCTTGAATGTCGTCTGGATCAGGCCACGTCCGCGATATTTATAGCCATCTCCACTCGCATCGGAACCATTGTGATATTTGCCCGCGCAAACGAAATTAGCGAGATTCTCAGGGTTGTGCGCTTCAAGATCGCGTGACTCCACACCACCGCAATACTGCTTAGTTAGGTTAGCGGCCACAAATGACCTCATTCAGCGGACTGTTCCGGCAGCCCCATCCGTTGTCGGATAGTACGAATCTGCTCCTTGATCGCCGCGCGCGCGGCGATCACCTTAGGCGTCGTGTGCAGTTGCACCCACCACCCGTTGATCTGGTCTTCGGGCACATCGAAGCGACGCAGCCAGTTTTCGGTGGCGACCTTGGTATTCAGCAACGGCGCGGTGCTGTCCAGCGTTCCATCCTGAAGCGGATCGAGCGCGTCGATCACGATTGGACGCAGCGCCTTGTTGAGCACCACGTAGGCGGCGGCTGGCGCAGGCGGCTTGCCGGGCCCCATCGAAATTCCGGCCTCCGGCGCCGCGCCCGCCTGGATTAGCAGCCCGCCATCACCAAGCGGCTGCTTGATGAACCAGTCGGGCGGCAGGCCCAGCGCCGCCGCGCCGCCAAGATCCTGAACAAGTTCAGCATCCAGCACGTTGAGCCAGTCCACCGTCTTGATCTTCGTGCGCAGCTTCAGGACGTTGGCGCGCATCGGGTCACCAACATCGAAGCCCGGCCCGAACCGGCGCGAGTAGAAAAACTCGCTCGCCTCATTCGGGCAGCGGCCCATCGGCGGCACGTTGACGGCCAGCCCCCCGTGGCCATGCACCGTGGGCAATGCTTCGGCGAACACGTTGAACAGGGCCTCGAAGACGGCGGCCCGCTGAACAAGGAACGCACGCGGTACCGTGAACGAGATTGCGTCGAGTCGCCCCCGGAGTTCCGCGTTGCGCTCGCTCTGGGTGAACACGCTGAAGTCGTAAAACCCGGTTGCGAGTTTGTGGTCGGCGCTGGTCACCGCGACCGACAGCGACTCATCGGCCGACACTGACTGTGCCATCTTGCTGAAGGCCCGCGTCGATGTGTAGGGGGCCGGTTCCTCTCCGTCAGCATAAAACCAGCGTAGTGGCCCTTCCGTGGTCAGCTTCTCGCCACTGGCCACTTCCAGTGCGTGGTGGTATTCCTCGATCGCCAGGAAGTACTGCTCAAAGCAGCGCACGAGAGCCTGGCGGACCTCGGGCGTCGCGCCGTGACGGAAGTAAATGACACCCCGGATCACCAGCGCGGCGCCGGTGATGCCCTTGCGGTGCGGAACTTCGTACAGTCCGTAGGGCATGGTGTCCGCGCGGCGAGGATCCTTCGCCCACGCTTCAATCTGATCGTTCGTCATGGCTTCGCTTAGGGAATTACTGGAATCGGCGGCAGGGGCATAGGCGCCATCGACGGCGTGCCCATCCCGGAACCGCTGCCGCCGTAAAGATCGTCGAGGCCGGTTTGTGGCGCAGCCTGCTTCGCCGAAGAGGTTTTGCTTTCCTTCTTCGGGTCAGGACACCCGCAGTCGGCCAGGCCTAGCGTGACAAACTTGGAGACGTCACCGCCGGCGATGTCGATGTAGGCCAGCTCCTGCGTCCGGTTTATCCGATCCGGCGGAAACTTCATTTCGACGACCGTCTTGTTGTTCGATTGTACGGGCGGCTGCGACGGATCGTTGACGATCACGACGTCGGGCCGACGAACCTCGCAAGACTTGTACTTTGTCGGTTTATCCTTCCAGATCTCCCGGATCCACTGGCGGATGTCCGAGTGTCTCAGCTTCGGCGGGCGGGATATATCCGAGGGGTTCCATCAACCAATGATGATTGAACCAGGCCATCAACCGTTCGACCGTGCAGCGCGCCACCGCGATATGCTCCCGGTTCAGCTGCTTCCAGACTTCATCTGCACCGTAGACCTGCATGTTGGTCTGCCACACACGCTTGATCTCCAGCCGCAGACGTTCATCGCGGATTGCGCGAACCGAGCGCCGCGACGGATCACGAAGCTGCGCGGCATGGCGTCGGTAGCCCGACGGGGCAATCCGTAAGACCTTGCAGATCGGCTCGACCCCGAAGGTGTCGCGATACTGATCAATGAAGGCCTTCAGGACTTGAAACGGCGGTCGAGCTCCGCCTGGGCGAAAAAACGCGCTCGCGGCCTTGAGAAATACGGGCTGAAGCGTAGTGGCACCTGAAAAGCGCTCCAGCGGAACTCAATCTGGCAGCTTCGCCGTCAAGCCGCACCGATCGTCGCGATATAGCTATCGCACACTATTTTTAGCAGTCTGTATCGAGCTTTTACCATTGCATTGCTAGAACGACTCGCGAAGCAAGCTTCCGAGACAATTCGCGTCGCCACCCTCTATTTAGTGGCTATCGTGCATTCCCCGACGAACAACTCTGATCCGGCCAGCCGGATCGCACCATTTTCTTTCACGAAGTCGACGGACAAACTCTGCAGCTTCTGTCCTCGCACGCAGGATCCCGGTGTATTGTTGTAGTAAATCTCTTGTACGCACCCGTGATCAGGAAATCTCGAGGACTCCCGCATGTTATCTACGGAAACAGCACCGTGAATGTACATATAAGTCACCGGGGCAAAGCGAAAACCACGAAAGAGTTCGATATGCTCGTCGACAAACCTTGCTATCCATGCGCTCTTTTCCGGGTTTATGCCAGTCTGCGTCTTGAGCGAGATTCCCTCAGGCACGTTAGTCGAAATGCGAAGATCTTCTGCTCCTGCATAGCGTGTCATTGCTGCAGCGTTTGGAAACTGGTTGACAACGTCTTGCTCTACACGCTTCACGTCGTCACGTGTGAAACATTCGCCGCCATTCACGCCTCCAGCTACCGCTCCACCATGAAAGAGGGCTCCACAAAGCATGACGCACGACACCCCAAGCCGCTTGATACTAACGAGTTCCACTGTCTCTCGGATCCTTAATTTTGTGACGTTTTTCATTTCGCGCCCGTCTGCGTCAGGCAATGTCGCGCCGTGTTGAATTTCCGACTCAGCGAAGTCCAGATAGCTCGCTGCAACATAATATCTGTGAATCCCCATTAGGGCCGCTGCGCAGTCCCGCGCGTTGACCCCAGACTGAACTCCGGGACTTGCCGCGCTATTTGGTCAAAAAGGACTTTTTCGTATCCGGTATAACACGTCGTGACCTTTCCGAGCTCGCCAAACTGTAGAGTCAGCATGTCGACGGCGTGACCAATTCCGCTCACTTGCAGTCCAGCGTGGGACTTTACAACTACATTTTCCGATCCCGTAGGATCCACGATCACAATTCCGTCTGGGTTAGCTCAGCCCCGTCAAAGCGCCGACGTCGAACGTCTGCGCAACGCCGGAATTGGATGCGCGCATCGTCGGCTGGGGCGAGCAACGACATGCGCAGAGACCACCATCGAGCGCAACGCGCTTACCCATCAGGTCCCCTGCCAAACGTGGGCCTGTTGGCACAATGTACCCTGTCGTATTGCAGGCTGGGCACGAAACTGTCGCGCCAAGGAAGGCCAGCGGGACGCCATTGTTGAACGTTCCCTGTATGCCCTGCGTGACCACTCCACCCGCTGACGACTTGTCTCCCTGAAGCAAAACGTTTCGACGCATGCAGTTCCCTTTCGATTCGCAATACTTCGTTCATTTCTCTCGTCAAACGTCCCGCTACGTCAACCAGGATCGCGTTGTCGACTTCATCCAGGACTGCTTTACTTCATATCGGGAACGGGTTTGCCACGCGCGCGCAATTGCCCTTCAAGCCAGTACGGCGGAACCTGCGATAGCCGTTTGCTAGCCCAGGTCAACGTGGCCCAGCTTTTCCCGCCGTCCTCCGAGTACACGAGTTCAGGGTCATCCTGAGTTCCCGCAGCGTCATAGTTCGCCGCAAGCCAGATAGAGTCAGGTGCAACGACATACGCGCTAATCAATCCGGTGATCCTGTCTGGGATATGCATCGTCGCCCATTTTCTTCCATCCTCCGAGCGAAGAAGAGTCCCCTCTTTGGAGCCGGTTATCCACCAATGTCCAGCAGGCGTCCAGCCGATTTCAACCAGCAGATCGGGGTTGCCGAGATCAGTCGACTCAACTCGACAGGTATCGGCCGAAATGCGAACTGCCATATAGCGGGTGTCACCAGCCTCTTTGCCGCCCAGAGTTACAAGTCCGACAAGAGGACCATCTGCATCGACGAAGCGAATCACACCTCTCAGGAGGTCACTTGCTCGCCCATCCGCTGGATTAAGTCCTAACTTCTTGAGCCCGACCGTACACTCCCGACCAGCATGCTGGATCCTCACGGATTGGCGAGCATCGTCAGCCGCTACCGTGTAATTAGCTCCCAGCACAAGCGCGTCTTTTTCCTTGTCTACCCCGATCAGGTCACCGCTGCGACTGTCGAGCGACTTCGTACCGATGTAAAAGCGTCCGTGCTCGTCTGTCGCAACCGGCGGCCAAAGAAATCCCGCCGTATCAGACACATCAACGCGGTGGCCGTCGGCCAGCACAAAGTAAAGATACGCCGTGGACTTCTGGTAGATAGTCAAACGACCTATCCGCAGCTTATGCGTTGGATTATCAGCGTCAATCTGTGCCATTCCTGCAGCGTTCGCCACAGACGTTGCAACGAGGAAAGCTGTTGCGAACAGCGCTCGAACCCAATCAGGGTATCGCGTCATACTCATCCTTTCCAACATGTGACAACCAGAATCGTGAGTGTCCAACGACTGTGCCACGTGTGCCTGACCCACCGGCACGGAAATTATCGTAGACATAGTTCGGATTGGGACCATTTGTCATAAACACCTTGACCGCGTCAATGCATTCCTGCAAATCAGAGAACTCGGCCTGTCCCAGCGCCTTGAACTTCGGGTTACCTGAATCGAGAAACTTGGGTTGAGCCGTAGGCTGTACCGATTCAAACTGACTCGCCGCGTTACAAACCATCGAAAATGTCGAGGCAATATAATCGTTCCTCGGATATCCTTTTCGTTTCAAGCGAAAATAAAAGACGTTGAGCATTGCCTCTTTCTCTGCCTTGCCAATGAATCAAGCAGGAAGGCTGATTTGGCGATGCTGTCTTTCATAGGAAAAATACAAACGTGACGACTTCTACCTCATGGACATGAGCAAACACAATATGATGCGTGTTGCCGCGGCAACGGCTCTCCTACTGAATATCTGCGCTGTCGCGCATGCAACACCATCCAAATTACGGTGCTTCGCCGTGAAAAACACTGTACACCACAGCCTTGACGTCAGCGTCGATGGGGAAAAGTTGACAAACTGGAGCTACTTCGCCGCTACGCCGGCTGGCGACTCCTCGTTGACCTGCTCTCTCGACTCCACGGACGGAAAGGAAACAAGTGCCCAAGCTGGCGTACAGACCTACGTGACCGACGCGGGCAACGTCACCGTGACGAAAAAAGGCAAGTCTTTCGTTTTCGACTTTTCCAGGACGCGCATAACCGACGTATGCGGGCAATCCTCCGCCATGGCGAAGCACATCACCATTACCCCAGGTTCAAAGCGCTGCACGGACGTTACTAATGCGACCTGATGGCCAGTGTCAGCACAAGAGGCTGGCGTGAGGTCAGCTGCCGAGACCGTTGGCGCCGACGACCTGTAATCCCTGTTCGAGGGAGCGCCATAGTTCTCGCGCCAGGCTTCTTCGGCGTAGGCGCCAGAAAACGTTGCCAATCCGGTATAGAAAAGATGACTCACGCCGCGCGAGCATGCTGCTGACCAGGGAGACGACCTCGTCCGGGTCCCACATCAGCCATACCGGTGGTGCCGGCGTCGTGGCGATTCCCCCCAGCGCGGGAGCGACCTCCTCGTACAGCACTCTTTTCAGCATGGACAACGGCATATTGGAGCAGTGTCGGACGAGCTGCTCCGCGACATTGCGGTAGTCGACTTCGTTGTCGACGAACATATCCGACATGATGCGCCAGCATTCACGGCACTCCGCGAGGCTTATGGCTTCTGTCACACCAGATTCCGGCTGCTTCCGCCTAACGGACTCGGCTTAAAACTTCGTGCAAAGTCGACGAGATTCTTGGCCGCGGCCGCAGCACTTTGTGCATAGACGAGCGGACTACACATTGCACCCGGCAAACAAAACAACGTCGGGGATCGCGAGTCACCGGTGGCAAGGGGAATTATGCGCATAGTTTGAAAATTCTCAGCCATCAGTCGTGGATAGCCATCGCGTCCATCATCGACCACGACAACACAAAGGGGCACGAGAAATGTACGTGTGCGATCGAGACTTGAAGTAGCTGGAGATATCGAGCGTATGGAAGACGGCCAACGAAGTGAATTCGAGACAAAACTAGCATGTCAAACGAAAGGATAGTTACTTTGGGCCAGCGTCGCTTATGGCAGCCAGTCGATCAACCGTCGCAAGCCAACGGCAGCGGTCGGGATCGTCCGCCTCACGACAGTCGCTCTCTTTTCTACTTACCCAAATCCGCTCCTCCGTGCGCAACGAAGCCTTCGCTTTGGCTGCGTCATTTCCGTCGAAACTAGAAATGGCATACTGATAAGCGAGATTCAGAGCTCGATCATCACGTTGCAGCAGAAAAGCATACGGGCGACCCGGATTGAATGTAGGAGCGTCCGACAGCACAAACTGGGTATCTGGGTTATCCGAATACCAACCGTTCGCAACACCAACGATAAGCTTGACTGAGCGCTGAACAATTGGCAGTGTGCTCTTGGAATCCCATGTCAGAACCGCATAGTCGCTGGCACCCTGCGCATCAAGTACACGGACCTTCACCTTCTCTACTGGGATGCCAGTGTCCCAAAGTTGCACGGCGAAGCAGGAGCCAACAACGAATTGCACGTCGTCCTTGAACATGGGAGAACAACTGCCCGGCGGAGGCAACGACGTGGTGATCCTGCCTGATCCATCTTTGTCTGGACTATTGTCTGTCACCTTCACGAGCAGGGAGACGCGATGTCCATTCACATCTATACTTGCCGCTTCAACGTCCACGTGCAAGGTAGATTCCGCCAATGCGGCAGTAGATGAAAATCCGAATAAAAATGCAAAAAACGAAACAGCAAGATGGATTATTCGCATGGGACGTCTATATTCTTTTCTAACAGCGTTATTTGTCTGAGTTATCAGTCAGCTTTTCTGAGACAACGAACACGTCAACGCTGCCCATCGAACATTCATAGGATGATGCTTCGCTCGAAGTAATGACTTCAATTGCGCGCCCAGACTTCTTAGTGCCGCGAAGGCTGCGAGCATCTTCATTGCACCAACTCCAGCGTGTGATCACCGCTCTCCCACACCTGACGACGGACCATTAGATTCTGGATAACACAACCGTCCGATGCGTCACCGGGCTGTTCGATACTGTCTCCGTGCATCATGAAACCCGAACGGCCAAACGTGTTCGTGCCAGGCTGCGCTGTTAGACGCATCGTATAAACGCCTGCATGTCGGTGCGTAAAGGGTGCCCCGATGGCATACGTACCTCTTGGAATCGGGCCAATGCCTACCTGGTTCTGCGCCGCTGGGTTGTCCTTCCCATCGTCTTTCCCCGCGTAGCCGATTCCGACAAGGCTACCATCGTGATAGATGCGTCCGTTATGCTGACTGTACGTCCACGGCATTCTTCAAATCCTCGCGTTTGTCTGATGCTCACGACAGATCTGCAATGCAATATGGATATTCGGTTGCGTATGCAGATGAAATATCCAATTCGATCTGACGTGCAGCGCGCCGATTCTAACTTCAATCGTAAATAATCATACAAAAAGTGCCCCGCTGCCGTCCTTGTTTAACGCCAACAACACTCTATGTCCTTCCAGCAGCGGCCGAGGATGTGTAAAAACGCGAAGTCCCTCGGTTTTGGGGTGTCGCTTTACCCCTCCCGAGTCGTCAGCAAGCCAGCGGAGCGCGATCTGAGCGGTCAGCTTCCCGGCTGCGGTCGCCTTCTGGCGTTTTTACACGGCCTCGGCCAAGAGCAGATTAAATTCGGCGGAACTTGGTTGACTCCTTGATTTTCTGAGAACGGTCATTCTGCACCAACGGTCGGCATGGGGATCGGTGGTCACACGCGCGATCGTTATTGCGGAATTGCGGGCAATTAGGCGGTCCACTGCGCAACGTGACGCACGGGGCTCGGGTCGCCGTCGCGAGAGCTGCGCTATCAATCAGCTCGCCCGAATCACGGAGCGCTCCAACTGAACGTTTGTGGCCTGGCCTTGCGCGAGGCTTCATCCGGCGGGCTGATCATCATGATTGTCACGTGCTCTGGGTCGCGAAAATTGACGAGTGCATTCGTCTTGCCATCGCCGTAGCCCATCATGGTCGCAAGCGCAATTTGCACAAAAGTTGAACTAATGCCGGTGTCTGCGCCGATGCGGCGTTGCATGTCAAAACCATCTGCCGCATCGTCCAGATCGATCTTCTGCTTGTTGTCGTGCAGCGATTGCAGGAGCAACGTGCGGTTCGCCGTCGACGCGCCCGTGTCGTAGAACATGCGCTCCGGCTGTGTGCCTGATGGAAACGTGGTCAATGCCTGCTGCCAGACTCTGCGCAGTGACTCGATCCTGTCAGCCTGCTTCGCGGGCCCGCTACGACCTTGCGAAAGATCCACCGTTATTGGGCGGTGCAGATATGCAAGCACCGGCCACTGGTCGTATTCTTTTAGCTGCCAGGTTGTCCATGGCACCGGCACCCACGGGTTGGGCTTGAATCCCTTCGGGAAAGTGAGGGTTTCGGTCCTGTAAAACTCAGGCAGCTTTGACTGCCAGTACTCGACGCCAGGATCATCTACATCAGACGCAGGCTTCGGGTAAGCTCGCTGCTCCTTCCAATAGAAGTTCGACAGCTTGACAACATCATATTGGGTTTTGGTCTTGTCGATGATGCCCCGGGTCTTTGTCGTATACGGTCGGATGGTTCGGTCGACACGATCCGTGCGCGTGACCATCAACGCGACAATCGCGTCGGGGCGTGTTGGTACAAAGTTTCCGTTCTCGTTGTTTCCCGGAACCTGACCACCGGGCATACTGGTAAAGGCGCGTGTATTCGCCCCGTCCTGAACAAGGACGAAGATAGCAGGAAGGTCAGGGTGCTCATCGAAAAACTGAAACAGTTTTCCGACGACTTCTGAGCCATCCGAAGTGTTCAGATCGCTCAGGCGGATGTAAAAGCTATTGCCCACGCCTGAGCCGTTATCGGCGTCTCCAAGAAATCCGTCGAGATGTTCAGCATCCTTGTTAGACACATCCATCGGCGGCCCCACGATTACCGTTGGAATAGGCCAGTAATCAACCCAGTCGAGAACGGTATAACTCACCACGTTGTTTGACCGTCTGCCAAATTGAAGCATGCGGGTCATGACGGACCACTCGTAATCTTTGGGGTCGGTCAACAGCATGGCGCCCTTCGGCCCGACCTCGTCAAGCCGCATCAGCAAAGCGCGCTGGCGGAATCGATCCACTACCACACCGACCCGTTGTATCTCCAGCGTGAACTGCGGGTCGCCCGCAGAAGAGATAGTCGTGCTCAATGCCGACGGGCTCGCCGTAAGTGCGTTATCAGGATCATCGCTCGCGGACGCACTGACCGGACGGCCGGATCCGCAGGAAGTTATTGCGCCAACGGCAGCAATGAGAAGCGGAGCGTAACGAAAGAGCAAACGTCGCGGCATAGACAAGGCATCCGTTGAATACAGTCCCCGAAAAATAGCATTCTATGGATAGTCGCCCATCGCTGCTTGCGCGCTCATTAATGCAATACGCATGCGTCGTTAGTTGGCCGGGACGGGCAGCCAACTGGAATACGTTCATTGACGACAATTTTGAATTCTAAGTACGCTAATGGAACGTTTCCCCATCGCCCAGAGCCCGGATATGTTGCCGACCGTTGATGAATTGCTGGCACTCGACTGGCTGACTTTGCGTACTCACACGGAGCAGGCTGGCGATACATTCGACTTTGACGAGCGTCGGGTAAAGTTACAAAATGCCTTAGCGGTCAACGAAGTATGCACTGTGAGACGGGAAAGCAAGCTCGTAGCCTATGCGTTGCTTCGACCAGAAGCAGGGGCGTGCTGGTTCGTTAGCGCATTTGGCATCCATCCTTCGTCCCGGACGTACACCGTCATAAGTGAGTTACTCGCTAAAATCGCGATTCTTTCGCACGATCGCGGGATTGACGGGTTCAGAAGCCACGTCTATAAGACCAACCGTTTGTCTATCGCCTTCCATCGAAAACTTGGATTCCACGTAACACGCGAGAACGAAAAGGGTTTCGAGTTCTTCGTTACAGTGCATGAATTGACCTTGAGGCCCGCCGCTCGACGTGCCGTTACCGAGATTTCCCGCTTTCAGCCCGGGTCACCTGAGTAAGACCAACAGCCAATCGCAACGTAGTGAAGATCGTCCCGGTACCCCGTCCCCAAGACGGTTACGAGCTCATCCACATCGTGAATTCCGCGGCGCGGTTTGATGACTTCGAGCATTAAAAGCTCGGGCGAGCATTGAAGCCGCTCGCAGCGGTGGGAAATTGTGTCGGGTGACCGTATTGCATCCCGAATCGGCTATTAAGGTGCCACGGAATTCTGCAGCCGCTCTGGGTCAAATACACCTAACACCTCCCCCACACCCCCCTCTCATTGCAACCCACTCATGTTCCACAGCCATATCGCTAACATTCATTAGCGATACAGCTGCGTTTTTCGACAAACCTCAATTCCCCGCCCGAGCCTCCGCAACCTGCACGCCCTGCACTGCCACCACCGGCTGCGGCATCAGCGCTTCCTGCGGCAGCGCCCATTCGAGCCAGCGCGCGCGATGCGCGACCACCAGACCGAACGCGACCGCCGCGAGCCCGCCAAAAGTCGCAAATCCCATCTGATAGCTCCCCGTACTTTCCTTAGCAATCCCCATAATCACCGGCAGATAAAACCCACCGATACCGCCAGCCGCACCCACAATGCCCGACATCAGGCCCGTGCGGCCCTGCCAGCGGCGCGGCACGAGCTGGAACGTCGCGCCATTGCCCAACCCGAAGCACACATAAGTCAGCGCCAGGAGCGCCATACCCGCAGCAAACGGCGGCATCCACGCAGCAAACGCGAAGTCGCACAGCGAGATTGCCGCGAGCAGCAGCACGAGCGCACGCACGCCCGAAATCCGGTCGGCAATCAGCCCGCCGACCGGGCGCACCATCGCCCCCGTGAGCGCGAGCAGCGACATGATCACGCCCGCTTCGAGCTTGGGCACCTGGTAGAGCGACACAAGCAGCGTCGTCACATACGACGACATGCCGACAAAGCCGCCGAAGGTAATGCTGTACACAAGCATCACGACCCACGTATCGCCTTCCGCGAGCACGCCGCGATAGTGGCGCGGCAGCACCGCAATCGCCAGCAGCGCGCCCATCACCGGCAGCAGCAGCACGCCGGTCTTGCCCGCGCCGAACACGCCTTCGTGCACGGCCAGCACAAGTGCAAGCAGTCCGGCCAGCGTGATGAAAAATGCGCGCAGTGCCTTCGGTGCGCTACCCGACTTCTGACCGAGATCGCGCGCCCAGAAACACACCGCCAGCGCCGCAATGCCGAGCAGCGGCAGCGCAGCGCCCGTCGCATGCGCCCAGCCGATATTGTTCGCCAGCCCCGGAAACAGGAATCCGTCGAGCACCGCGCCGATATTGCCCGCCGCGGCGAGACCCAGCACCAGGCCCTGCACCTTCGGCGGATAGTTGCTGCCTGCCATCGGCAGCGCCACGGCGAAGCTCGCG
Source organism: Paraburkholderia bannensis NBRC 103871 (assembly GCF_000685015.1). Taxonomy (GTDB): domain Bacteria; phylum Pseudomonadota; class Gammaproteobacteria; order Burkholderiales; family Burkholderiaceae; genus Paraburkholderia; species Paraburkholderia bannensis. The sequence goes on from NZ_BAYA01000013.1 coordinate 19,443, forward strand.
CCGCCCACGCCCAGCAGCACGCCCAGCACCAGCAGCAGCGTGTACGACGGCGCGCCCGGCATCACCAGCAGCACGACAGCGGGAATCGCCGAGAGCGTAATACCCATCAACGCGACCTTGCGGCCGTCGCAGGCCTGGTAGAGATTGCCAAGCGTCACGCGCAGAATGGCCGCGCCCAGCACCGGCACGGCCACCAGCAGGCCGAGTTCGGCCGGCGACATGTGGATGTCCTTCTGGATGAACGGCGCGAGCGGGCCGAACATCACCCAGACCGTGAAGCCGGTGTCGAAATACAGGAAACACGCCAGCAGCGCGCGCCAGTTGCCGCTCTTCAGCGAACTCAAAAGGTCTTTCACGAGGCACTCCCCAGGTAATGGACTCGATGGACTTGGGTACGCGACATGACTCGCGCACCTCGTCCGCATCCCGTCCGTTTAACTTCGCACTCCGATTTATTCAGCGAACCTTCATTCGAACCAGACTCTCGTGCCCTTTTGCATGAGCCATAAACCGCGCCGCAAACAAAAAAGCGTCCCGAAGCGCATCCGCATGGAACCTGTTCGCTCCATGGGAAACCCGCTTCGGGACGCCGTTGCCCCGCGCTGCCTGGTTCGATCGCCCCGCTTGCTGCGCGACGACTTCAATTCGTCGAGACCGTCATTGGCCTCGCTGCTGTTTAAGCAATACGTATGCCAATCGTTGTGCGCAGAGCGCCAAGCACGCCGCAGCCCTTTAAATACAGGGCTTGCGCACGCGGCCCCGTTTTTATCGCGTGGGGTGCCGCCAAAAAGAAAGGGCGCATGCCCGTGCATGCGCCCCACCATTCATGTGCGACTCGTGTCAGCGTCTGGTGCACCGCAACGCCGCGCGCACCAGACGTGGTCACTCAAAGCGCGCTCAGAAGCGGTGACGCAAGCCCACGCCCACCACCGTCTGCTGGTCGCCGGAAGCGGCCGACTGTCCGCTGACATCGGCGGTCAGGCCCGATCCATCGGCGGAAATATGCTGCCAGCTGACCTGCGTGTAGACGTCCGTGCGCTTCGACAGGAAGTAATCGGCCTGCACCGATACTTCGTGCCAGCGCGGGTGATGCTCGCCGCTCGCGGTCGACAGCGCGCCCTGGGTGTAGGTGTATTCGCCCAGCACGCTGAACGACGGCGTGAAGTGATACGAGGCGTTCAGTTCGTAGTTCGAGAAGCTCGCGCCCTGGCCGTTCTGCGTGAGGCCCAGGCTGTTCGCGCCGTTGATCGTGTCGAGGCCGCCCAGCTGCGTGCGCGTCCACACGGCGCCAAAGCGCGCGTTGCCCGCCAGCCAGTTCACGCCCGCGCCATAGGTGCGCTGCTGCGAGGCGATGAAGGTGCGCTCGGTGAGCGTGATCGCACCGCTGGTATTGGTGGCGCTGCCGCCGTTGTTCGCCTGGAGGTAGCCCGCCGCGAAAATCAGCGGCCCGGTTTCGTACGACGCGCCCATGCTGTACACGCGGTTATCGTCGAAACCACCCGCTTCGTTCGAGAACGCGTACAGCGCGCCGAACTTCAGGCCCGCGTAGTTCGTGCTCGCGTACTTGACCGCGTTGTTCACGCGGAACGAGTTGTTGAGGTTGTCGTTGTCGTACGGGTGCGCGCTCAGGTTGTTGCCGCCCGGATGGCGGCCCGTGAAGCTCAGCGGCGCGAGGTAGTCGACCACCGAGTCATACTGGCGACCGAGCGTGAGCGTGCCGTAGTCCTTGTTCGTCAGCCCGACCCACGACTGGAAGCCGAACAGGCGGCCGCCCTGGCGCATCGTGCCATTCATCACCGAAAAGCCGTTTTCGAGCTGGAAGATCGCGGCGGTGCCGCCGCCCAGGTCTTCGCGCCCGATGATGCCCCAGTGGCTGCCCGTCACATTGCCGCTGCCGGCCTGGTACGATTTCGCGCCACCGGCGTTGCTATTAAAGGAAAGGCCTGCGTCGATAAGGCCATACAGCGTCACGCTGTTTTGCGCATGCGCCCCGCACGCCCATGCGGCCGCGCACGCGGCGACCAGGAAAGTCTTCTTCATGGTTCCCTGCTTGATTCGTTTCGTTTCGAGTTGTTTTGGCGTCACGCGGACGAGCGCGGTCGCACGGCGCCGCGCGCGAGGCGCGACGTCGTGTTCCCGGCGCAAGGCCGGAGCGTGACGAAGTGAACGGGCGTGGCTGGGACGCGCTACTGGCGGCTGGCTGGGCCCTTCCGATCGGCGAGACCGTCGATCAGAACCTGATGGAGGCCGCGCGAGCATGGCTCGATGCGCGCGCGCACTCCGAATACTTCGGCAAGACTGGCGGGCGTCACGACTTCGGCGGGGATGCCGAAGTGCGCAATGCGCCCGTCGTGCAGCAGCATCGCGCGATCGCAGGCGCGCAGTGCCGCATTGATGTCGTGCAGCACGACGACGGTGGCGATGCCGCGCTCGCGCGTGACCTCGCGCAGCACCGCCATCACCTGGTACTGGTGATTGAGGTCGAGCGCCGAGAGCGGTTCGTCGAGCAGCAGGATCTGCGGCTCGCGCACCAGCGCCTGGGCAATGCCCACGAGCTGCCGCTGGCCGCCCGAGAGTTCGTCGAGCGAGCGATTCGCCAGCGCTCCGATGTCGAGGCGCTCAAGCGCGTCGTGCGCCGCCGCCAGCACCTGCGCGCTCGTGTGCGAACGCAGCGCCGGATCGCGTCCGGCGCGCGCGGCCACCAGCACCGATTCGAGCACCTGCAGACGCACGCCCGCGGGCAGCGCCTGCGGCAGATAAACGACGCTATGCGAGCGTGCACTTGCCACACCCAGCGCGAGCGGCGCGCCGTCAAGCGTGAGCGAACCCGCGCTGGGTTTCGCCAGGCCCGCGAGCGTGCGCAGCAGCGTGGACTTGCCGCTGCCGTTGGGCCCGAGCAGCGCCGTGATTTCGCCGCGCGGCAGCGGGCCCGCGCTCAGGTCGCGCAGCACGTCGCGACGCCCGTAGCGCACGCCCAGGCCGTGAATCGAGAGCCCGCTCATTGCGGGGTTCAGTGCATTGTTCAGCGCCGGGTTCATTGCGCGCTCCCCTGCGAGCGCACCACGATCGCCAGGAACAGCGGAATGCCCACCAGCGCCGTGACGATCCCCACCGGAATCAGCACGCCCGGCACGATCAGCTTCGACGCAATCGACGCCAGCGACAGCATCAGCGCGCCCAGCAGCAGGCTGCCCGGCAGATAGAAGCGATGGTCTTCGCCGAACAGCGTGCGCGCCAGGTGCGGCGCGATCAGCCCGACAAAGCCGATGGTGCCGACGAACGACACCGCCAGCGCCGAGAGCACTGCCACGCGCAGCAGCGTGGTCAGGCGCAGGCGCTTGATGTCGATGCCGAAGCTCGCCGCGCGGTCTTCGCCCAGGCGCAGCGCCGTGAGCGCCCACGCGTTGCGCATCGACAGCGGCAAGGCAACGGCCAGCGCCGCCGCGAGCACGCCGATCTTCGTCCAGTCGGCGCGGGCAAGCGAGCCGAGCGTCCAGAACACGAGGCCCTGGAGCGCGTCGGCGGACGCGATGAACTGCATCAGCTCGGTCAACGCGTGAAACGAGAACACCAGCGCAATGCCCATCAGCACCACGCCCGCTGTGCTCATGCCGCGCCAGCGCGCGACGAGGTCGAGCGTGAGTGCGGACGCGAACGCGAATACGAACGCGTTGGCCGAGACCACCCACGTCTGCGCCACGCCCGGAATCGCCAGGTCGAGCACGATCGCGAGCGACGCGCCAAACGCCGCCGCCGCCGATACCCCGAGCGTGTACGGGCTTGCGAGCGGGTTGTTGAGGATGGTCTGCATCTCCGCGCCCGACAGGCCGAGCGACGCGCCCACCGCAAGCGCCATCACCGCGTAGGGCAAGCGGATCTGCCAGACGATCACGACGTTGGCCGGATCGGCGTGCGCGCGGTCGAACAGCGTATGCAGCAGCGTCGCGAGCGGCAGGCCCGAGGGGCCCGAACTCGCGTCGACCAGCAGCGACCCGGCGATGAGCAGCGCCACCACCACGAGCAGCAGCGCGCGCCGCCGCGTGAGGCGCGCGTAGGCGCGGATCTGCGCCTGCGCCTGTGCGTGCGTGTCGGCTTGCGCATCGACCGCATCGGCCGCGTCGCCTGCGCGCCAGCCGTGCCCGGCTGGCATACGCATGTCGTTCATCGTGCGGCCTCTTTCTGCGCCTGCGGCAGCGGCGCATCGACCCATTCGGCGCCGCTATCCGGCACGGCCAGGAAGCGTCGATACAGCTCGTCCTGGGTCGCCTGCACGTTCAGCGACTTGAACTGCTGCGGGTAGAACCACTTCGCAAAGGCCTCGATCGCGACGATGTTGTACGGCGAGTCGTAGTAGTTATGCGAGATGCCGTGCACGCGGCCATCGTGGATCGCCTTGATGGTGTCGAAGCCCGGGCGCGCGACCAGTTGCGCGAGGCTCGCCTGCGCGTCGTGCTCGCTCGTGAGCGCGCCCACGCGCAGCGACGCGAGGCCCGGCTTGGTGCGGCTGCCGGTGGCGATATAGACGTCCGGCTGCGAAGCGATCACCTGCTCCATGCTGATGTCGCCCAGCACGCCCGGCAGCAGGCCGGCGGCGATGTTGCGCCCGCCCGCCGCGTCGACGAACTCGCCGAAGTTGCCCTTGCCCGCCGTGTGGCAGCAGCCCGCATCCCAGACGCCCGCGAGCATGTCGACGAACACCTTCGGGCGCTGGTTCTGGGGAATCGTCTTGACGACGTTCTCGACCGCCGCGAGATGCTGCTGATAGAACTGGATGTACGCATCGGCCTGCGGCTCGCGGTGCAGCACTTCGCCCAGCAGCTTGATGCTCGGCAGCGTGTTCTGCAGCGGGTGAACGCGGAAGTCGATGAACACCACCGTCGTGCCGGTCGCTTCCAGTTGCTTCACGAGCGCGTTGTAGCGGCTCGGGCCGTGGCCCGCGACGCTAAAGATCGCGACATCGGGCTTGAGCGCGAGGGCTTTCTCGTCGCTGATGCTGTCTTCCGTCGCCTTGCCGATCAGCGGGATCGTGCGGATCTCCGGGAACTTGCGCGCGTAGGCATCGTAGGTCTGCGGATCCATCGTCGGCAGGTCGCCCTGCCAGCCGACGATGCGCGCGAGCGGCTTCTGCCCTTCGAGCAGCGCGACGGCGGACAGCAGGCGGCTCTCGCCCAGCAGGATGCGGCGCGGGTTGGCCGGAATCCGGACGGTGCGGCCCGCGAGGTCGGTCACGGTGAGCGGCGCTGCTGCCGCCGCTGCTGGCGAACTTGTTGCAGAAACGGCGGACGTGGCAACATTCGCGGCGGCAGTCGTCGTGGCAGGCGCGGCGGCATGGGCCGCCATCGAAGCGGCGGCGAAAACGACCGCGCCCGCAACAGCGGCGGCGCGCGAGAGGCGGAACGAGAAGCGAGCCAGCGGCATGATAGAATTCATAAATGAGAACGATTGCTATTTGCAGCCGACACTTTAGCGGCGCGATGTAATGGCAATGTGTTGAGCAGCGGCCCTTTTGTAATGGAATGTGTTGGACGCATTGCCAGGGCCCGCGACGATCTCGAAAGCAACAGCGAACCCACGATGGATCACATCCTCGTCGTCGACGACGACCCGAATATCCGCCAGCTCCTGCGCGACTATCTGCGCGACATGGGCTACGAGGCGAGCGCCGCCAGCAACGGCGCGCAGATGAAGCAGATCCTGCGGCAGGCGCGCATCGACCTGATCGTGCTCGACCTGATGCTCGACGGCGAGGACGGCCTCGACCTCACGCGCGACCTGCGCCGCGAAAACGCCGTGCCGATCATCATGCTATCCGCGCGCGGCGGCCTGCTCGACCGCATCCTGGGCCTGGAAATGGGCGCCGACGACTATCTGCCCAAGCCCTTCGATCCGCGCGAACTCGTCGCCAAGATCAAGGTGGTGCTGCGGCGCACGCGCGCCGTGCCCGACGCCGCGCCGGGCGCACATGGACTCCATGGACTACATGGAACGAACGGCCGCCACGCCGACGCCAGCGCCTTCGTCACCTTCGCGGGCTGGCGCCTCGACACGCGCATGAAGCAGATGCTCTCGCCTGACGGCGTGGTGGTGTCGCTGGGCGGCTCGGACTACCGCACGCTGCGCACCCTGCTCGACCATCCGAACCGGCCGCTGTCGCGCGAATACCTGCTCGATCAGGTGTTCGACAAGGGGCACACGCCGCTCGACCGCTCCATCGACGTGTGCGTGAGCCGGCTGCGCCATCACCTCAAGGATTCGGCGCGCAATGCCGCACTGATCCGCACCGTGCGCAACGAGGGCTACATGCTCGTCGCCGAAGTCGCGTACGAAGCATGATTGCGAAGCTGCGCCGCGTCGTATGGCCCGATACGCTGTTCGGCCGTCTCGTGCTGATCCTCGCGGCGGGCCTGTTCGCGGGCCAGTTGCTCACCAGCACGATCTGGTTCGACACGCACGACAACCGCACGCTGGAGATTCCCGCGCGCCTGTTCGCGAGCCGCCTGGCCGATACCGTGCGGCTGCTCCAGCACGCGCCCGATGCCGCCACGCGCGACGTGATCCGCGACGAGTTGAGCGACGCGCGTTACTCGCTGCGCTGGATCGCGGGCACGCCAACGGTCATCCCCGCGCCCACCACGCCGCAATCGCTGACGTTGCGCGCGACCAGCGGGTTGATCTCCGGCGTGATCCAGAAGCGCCTGGGCGAACCCATCGAGGTGCGCCTGATCGACGCGCAGATCCGCGACGACGCCGGGCGGCATCGCGGCATCCTGAGCCTGTTCGATTCGCGCATGCCCACGGGCGACTTCCATGTACTCCTGAACGTTCCGGGACAAGGCTGGCTTGACGTGCATTCGAACGAAGGCCAGGCGGGCATGCATTCGGAGCGCGGCGAACTCGTGTTCGACTACCTGCTGCGAATCTACCTGCTGCGCTTTGCCGCCGTGTGCGCGATTGCCTTCGTGGCGGTGCGTTTCGCGCTCGCGCCGCTGCGCCAGCTGACGCGCGCGGCCCAGGCGCTGGGCCGCAATATCCATCGCGCGCCGCTGCCCGAAAGCGGCCCGCAGGAAGTGCGCAGCGCGGCGCAGTCCTTCAATGCGATGCAGCAGCAACTGATCGGTCATATGACGGAGCGTTCGCGCTTTCTGGCGGCCGTCTCGCACGACCTGCGCTCGCCCCTCACGCGGCTGCGCCTGCGCGCCGAGATGCTGCCCGACGCGAGCTGGCGCGAACGCCTGCGCGGCGATCTCGACGAGATGGAGGCGATGGTGCGCGCGACGCTCGACGTCGTGCAGGGCGTGGAGATCACGGAGGCGCGCCAGAAGATCGACCTCGATTCGATGCTCGAAGGACTGGCCGAAGATGCGCGCGAAGCGGGTCACGCGGCGCGCGTCACGGGAACGACGCGCGCGCCGATCAATGGTTTCGCGCGCAACCTCAAGCGCTGCCTGCAGAACCTTGTCGACAACGCGATCCGCTACGGCTCAGCCGCGCGCATCGCCGTGCGCGACGATGGCCGCCAGGTGCGCGTATGCGTGAGCGACGACGGCCCCGGCATTGCCGATGCGGCGCTGCGCGAGCGGGTATTCGAGCCGTATTTCCGCATCGCCGCGCATCGCGATGAGGACAAGGGCGGCGGCACCGGCCTGGGACTCACGATTGCGCGCAGCATCGCCGCTTCGCACGGCGGCACGCTGACGCTGACCAACCGCATCGAGGGCGGTCATATCGCCGGACTCGACGCCGAATTGGTTTTGCCGCGCGACGATTGACGCAACGATTGCGGCGCGCCTGCAACGCGTCACTCACACGTCACTCACACGTCACGCGCGCTTCATCAATCGACGGCGTTGAATGAATCGCGGTGCGCGACCCGGTTCCTGAGCGACGCCAGCAACACCGCGAGACGTTGCGCCTCCGGCACGCTGCGGTGCTCGACGAAAGACTCGAACGGCGCAAGCAATGCAGCGGCTTCATCAGCCGCGCCGTCCTGCGCATGCGACGCCGCCAGATCGAGCGCGGCGCGCAGGGCCAGCAAACGCGCGCCCTGTTCGTGCGCAAGCTGCATCGCTTCATGCAACGCCCGCCGTCCCGCTTCGACGTAACGCGCCGCCCCCGCCTTGCCCGCGCGGCTCACATGAGCGAGCCGTTGCGCGCGCACCAGTTCGACCACGCCGCGCACGCGCTGCAGTTCCGCCGCGAAGCCGCTGTCGCCATGCAGGTCGCCGTGACGCCGCGCGGCTTCGAGCATGTTCAAGGCGTCGTCGATGCGGCCTGCTGCGGCCAGCGCCTGCGCACAGGTCGCCTCCAGCGGCGCGACCAGACGCCGGAAGTCGCGCGAAGCCAGTTGCGCGAGACCGGCTTCCAGACGTGCAAGGCCCTGTTCTTCGCGGCCCGTTTGCAGATCGAGTTGCCCCGCCAGGCATTCGCCATACGCCTGCCAGCCGTCGAACCGATGCAAGGCCGCCTGCGAGCGCAGCAGCGCAAGGTGGCGCTTCGCTTCGGCGAGGTCGCCGCACACGAGCTTGAGCGGCACCACCACGACGGCGAGCAGGTGGCAGAGCGTCGGCTCCAGCATGTCGGCGCGCACGTGGTTGAGCGCGCGCTGGGTCAGTTGCAGCGCCAGCACGGGGTCGCCTTCGAGCCACGCAATGCGCGCAAGCGTGCCGGTGCCGAAGATGCGCGGATCGACGGCAAGGTCGCTGTCCAGGCGCTGCGGCGGGCCGTCCGCGTGCAGCGCGTCGATCGCCGCCAACGTGCGTTCGAGCCGCTCGCGCGCCTGCCCATGCTCGCCGAAGCAATGCAGCGACGCGGCCAGCATCGCGCTCGCGCAGAGCTGTTGCCAGGCGGTGCCCGCGCGCGCGGCGCTCACCTCCAGGCGCGTGGCGAAGCGCAGCGACGCATGAATGTCCCCTGCCGTCATCGCCGCGTTCCAGAGGCCCCAGAGCGCGCGCGCAGCGAAGGCTTCGTCGCCGCTCGCCTGGGCGCGCTTGAGCACGGCGCGCCAGTGCAGCGCGGCATCGGCGGCCAGTCCCCCTGTAAGCAGCACCGTGGCCGCGAAGGCCGCGCGCAGGCGCATTTCGCAGAGCGTATCAACGCTTTTCGCGGCCTCGGGCGGCAGGCTGTCGAGCGCGGCAAGCGCGCGCGCCGCGCGTTCGTGGCACTCGTGCACGAGCCCCGCGTCGAGCAAAGTGCCGACGAGCGAACCCGCCAGCGCCACGCCCAGCACGGCGTCGCCTTCGGGAGAAAAGGCCCAGTCCCACGCGCGCCGCGCATCGTCGAGCGAAGGCCGGGTGCGCGCGAGCGTGCGCGTAGGCGCAAGCAGCGCACGATCTTCGATATGCGGCTGCAAATAGCGTAGATGGCGCTCGCCCACGCGGCGCAGCGCGCCTTCTTCGCGCAGCTTGCCCATCGCATAGGCGCGCGTGGATTCGGTGAGGCGATACAGCGCAATCGCCCCGCGAAACTCCACGGCGAGCAGCGACTTGGCGATCAGTTCGCCGAGCGAGGCAATCATCGCCGCAACGGGCTCGTCCGGTTCGGCGGCGACGGCGCACACGGCTTCGAACGTGAACGCCCCCGCGAAGAACGCAAGGTTGCGCAACAGGGCCTGCGCGTTCGCGTCGAGCAGCGCGTAGCTCCAGTCGAAGGTCGCGCGCAAGGTCTGCTGACGCGGCGAGGCGTCGCGCGGGCCGCCGCTGAGCAGGTCGAGGCGGTCGTCCAGGCTGTCGCGCAGGCGCACCGCCACGCCCTCTATGCCCAGCGTCGCCACGCGCGCCGCCGCGAGTTCGATGGCGAGCGGCAGGCCGTCGAGGCGCCGGCAGATATCGGCGACCAGGCGGATGCTCGCCGCGTCGTTGCCGCACGCGGGCGCGTGGCGGCGCGCGCGTTGCAGGAACAGCGCGACCGCGCCGTGCGCGAGCATCGTCGGCGTGCTCGCGTCCTCGGGCGGCACGGCAAGCGGCTCGACGCGAAAGAGCGTCTCCGCGCGGATCGACAGCGGCTCGCGGCTCGTCACCAGCACGCGCAATGCGCTGCTTGCCGCCAGCGTTTCGGCCAGCGCCGCCACGATGTCGATGACGTGCTCGGCGTTGTCGAGCACCAGTAGCGCGCCCTCGGGCGGCACCGCATCGCGGATCGCGGCCAGCACGCGCGCCTCGTCGCCAAGGGCGGCCGGGCCGATCCGCCAGGCCAGCGCAAGCGCCGCGAGCACGGCCTCGCGCGTGGGCGCCGAAGCCAGCTCGACGAAATGCACCGTGCGCGCCGTGGTTTCGCCCACCGCCTGCGCCACGCGCACCGCGAGCGCCGTCTTGCCGACGCCGCCCGCGCCCGCCAGCGTGAGCACCGCCGCCTGCTCCAGTTGGGCGAGCAGGCGTGCGACTTCGTCGTCGCGGCCAATCAGCGGCGTGGCGTAGAAAGGCAGATCGGCGCCCGCTCGCGGCTCACCCTGCTCACTGTGTTCGCTGGGTGCCGCAGCGGCGCGCTTGACGAGCAGGTAGCCGCGCCCCGTGACGGTCTTGATGAGTTCGCGATCCTCGCCGAACGCCTTGCGCAGCGCGGCGATCTGCACCTGGAGGCGGTTTTCCTCGACGACCTGCCGCGGCCAGACCGCGTCGATGATGTCGTCCTTCGAGACAATGGCGCCATTGGCGCGATACAGCACATCGAGGATATCGAAGGCGCGCGCGCTGATGCGCAGCGCGCGACCGTCGCGGCGCAACTCGCGCTGCTCGAAATGGATCCGCAAAGCGCCGATCTTGACCAATGCCCTCTCCAGTAACCGCCGGGGATGCGACGCGGGCACAGTGCCGCGCGCGGGAATGATGGCGAAGCATAGCCTCGCCGCGAACGATGGAGCGAGCGGATTGTAGGCGTTCAGTCGGCGTGCGTCTTGAACGAAAATGCCCTTTCTAGCGGATTCGAGTACATCTTCAAGACCATTCCACGCGATCCCGGCGGGCTCAGGCCAGCACCGTCCCGCTTTGGCGCGTCCTCGTGCAGCGATAAGCGGCGTACACCACGGCGATCCACACGGGCATGGCGAGCGCGGAGGCGCGAATCGCGGGCGTCAACAGCATCACGATCACGATGAAGACCATGAAGGCGAGGCACGCGTAATTCGTGTACGGCGCGAGCGGCGCGCGAAAACGCGCCTGTACGCCGCGCGCGGCACAGGCCCGCCGAAAGCGCAGGTGCGTCACGATGATCGCCACCCAGGTGATGACGAGCGCCGCCACGATCAGCGACATCAGCATTTCGATCACGCGCGCGGGCGCGACGTAATTGATCACGATGCACAGCGCCGTGAGCACGCCCGGATAGACGATGGCGCGCACCGGCACGCCGCGCCGGTTCACGCGCATCAGCGAGCGCGGCGCGTTGCCCTCGGTGGCCATGCCGTACAGCAGGCGGCTGTTGCAATAGACCATGCTGTTGTAGACCGAGAGCGTCGCCGAGAGAATCACGACGTTGAGCACATTGGCCGCCAGGTTTGCGCCAAGGCCCGCGAACACCAGCACGAACGGGCTATGGCTATAGGTGCCGCCGCCGCTTTGCATCTGCGCGAGCAGACGATCCCAGGGCGCGAGTGCGAGCAGCACCGCCATCGACCCGATGTAAAACACCAGCACGCGAAAGATCAGCTGATTGATCGCCTTGGGAATGACGCGGCGCGGCTCGTCGGCTTCGGCTGCGGTAAAGCCCAGCATTTCCACGCCGCCGAACGAGAACATGATGAAGGACATCGCCATCACGAGACCGGATACGCCGTGCGGAAAGAAGCCGCCGTGCACCCACAGGTTGCTCACCGACTGGCCCGGCCGGTCGGCGCTTGCGATCAGCCAGACGCCCGCGCCGATCATCGCCACCACCGCGACGATCTTGACGAGCGCGAACCAGAATTCCACCTCGCCATAGATCTTCACGTTGATGAAATTGACCGCGTTGATGAGGACAAAGCAGACCAGCGCGCTCAACCATGTGGGGATGCCAGGCCACCAGAACTGCACGAACTTGCCGACTGCCGTGAGTTCGAGCATGCCCACCAGCACATAGAGCGCCACGCAGTTCCAGCCCGATAAAAAGCCTGCGAAACGCGAGCCGTAGCGATGGGCGAAGTGGCTGAAGGAACCGGCGATCGGCTCCTCGACCAGCATCTCGCCGAGAAAACGCATGATGAGAAACGCGACGAGACCGCCCACCGCGTAGCCCAGCAGCATCGACGGGCCGGCGAGTTCGAGGACGCCGGCAGAGCCGAGAAACAGTCCCGTGCCGATCGTGCCGCCGAGCGCGATCAACTGGATGTGGCGGTTCTTGAGCTTGCGCTCAAGGCTTCCTTCATTTCCTTCGGTATGCATAACGTTGTGCTCCCGACCTGTCGGTTTATCGATTCGTTGCTTCGTTGCTTCGTTGGCGAATCAGCGCGTCACGAAAAACAGCTTCGCATGCGTGCCAAAATACCTGACCGTCGCGCCGCGCACGATTTCGATGACGTCGCCCGCGCGGCCTTCGATGCGCGTGCCGTCATCCGACTCGACGCCGAACACGCCCTCCAGCACGAGAATCACTTCGTCGTAGTCGAGCGTTTTCGGCTCGCAGACGGCGTCGTGCCAGCGGCCGAATCCGCACGGCAGCGGCGCGCCCTCGTCGGCGCGGATCGCCCACGCGATCTGCGCCACGCCATCGGCCGCGCCGCCTCGCTCCTGGGTGTGAATCGCCTCGCCTTTGATCAAACGGATCGATTGCATCGTGGTGTCTCCTTCCTGTGTCTCTTGATGTAGTGAAGTTGCGATGTCGTGCTGTTCCTGCGCGGCGGACTACACCTCCATGCGACCCGCCGCCCGCTCGCGCCGGATCGACCAGATCACGCCCAGGTCGCGCAGCGGGCGCGGCGGGATATAGCTGGCCGTGCCCTGGATCAGGAAATCGTCGGCCAGTTCGCTGTGCTCGCCGAGCGCCTGCTCTGCGATCAGCCGCCCCGCCGCGGTATGGCGCACGATCCCCGAGCCGTTGCAGCAGGCCGCCGCATACACGTGCTCGCCGACCTTGCCGAACGCAGGCGCATGGTTGTGCGAAATGCCGAGCCAGCCCATCCAGAAGTGCTCGATCTCCAGCTCGCCCAGATGCGCGAAGCGGGCCGCCAGCAGTTGCGCATGCTGGGCGCGGGCGGCGGCGCGGCGCGCATCGTCGGTGCGCAGCGACGGCGAATATTCGAAGCCCTGGCGGATCAGCAGGCGCTTGTCGGGCGTCAGGCGCAGCGTCGATCCGGCCACGCCGTGCGCGGGCGTGATGCCCCAGCTTGCGTCGACGCCGAGCCTGGCCTGCTGCTCGGGCGTGAGCGGCTTCGTCAAGCTCGCGAACAGCAGCATCGGAATCTGGCGGCTCCCGAACACGCCGAACGACTGCGCGAACGGATTGACCGCGAGGATCAGCGTGCCGAAGCGGATCCGGCCGCGCGCGGTGCGCACGTAGGGCGCGTTGCCGCCGGTCTCCATCTCGATGACCGCCGAATGCTCGAAGCGCGCCACCGTGGACGGCAGGCTGTCGGCGAGGCCGCGCACGAGCGCGGCGGGATTCATCAGGCAGGTGCCCGGCGTGTAGATCGCCGAGTGGTAATAACGCGTGCCCAGGCGCTGCCCGAGCGCATCGCGCGTCAGCACTTCGTAGCGCTCGCCCCAGGCGTCGAGATTCGCCTTGTAGCCGCCGAGCGCGCTCGCCGCCACGCCTGGCGTCACCGCCGCGTGATAGCGGCCGCGGCGCTCCCAGCCGCAATCGATGCCGTGTTCTTCGATCTGCGCTTCCAGATCGGCCATCACGAAGCGGTTCACCCGGGTCGCGCGACGGCCCTGCTCCACCGAAGTCGCCGAATCGCCGGGCACGTGCGGCAGGTCGATCGCGAAGCCCGAGTTGCGGCCCGAGGCGTTCTCGCCCACCGCGCCGCTGTCGAGCAGCGCGATCGAATCGTACGGGCGCAGTTCGGCCAGCCGCCGCGCGGCCGCAATGCCCGCGTAGCCCGAGCCGACGATCACCCAGTCGAACGAGTGGTCGCCCTCCAGCACCGGCGCGGGCGGGCGTTGGGGCAGTAAGGCGCTCCAGCCGTTGGTGCGGTCGTCGGCGGGCAGGCGCTTGATGAGGCGAGGCATGGCAGATCCAGGGAATACGGGGTTGAGGCAGCATTAAACGGGGCGCGACCAGGCAGAACGATCACGATGACCAGAAGTCCGCCCGCCGTGCGCCATGACCGGCACTATACAACAACAATAATTTATTATTGTTAGTGTTTTACCTGGCGGGCTGCACGGGCAGGATGCGAAGGGGCTTGTCAGAAAGTGGAAGTATTTATTATTGTTTCCGTATGACAGATCACGCGAACAAACGGCCGACGCCCCCGCACCGCGCGCGCACGCGCGTCCCCCAGACCGAACGCATCGAAGCGACGCAACGCAAGATCATCGAATCGGCGCAACGCCTGCTGCGCGAGGAAGGCTTCAAGAGCGCGACGCTGCAGGCGATTGCACGCGGCGCCAAGGTCTCGCTCGGCGCGCTCCAGCATCATTTCGAGAGCCGCGACGCACTGATGGAGCGGCTCGTCGACGAGGCTTTGGCGCCGCTGGGCGGACGCGACGGCGCAGGCAATGTGTGGCCCGATCCTGCACTGCCGCTGCGCGAACGCGCGCAATTTTTCGTCGAGCAGTCGTGGACGCATATCTACGGCGCGACCAGCTATGTGACCGCGTGGAGCCTGTTCTTCGGCTGCAAGGCGACGCCGTCGATCTTCAACCGCATCGACACCAAACGCACGGTCGAGGACGAACGCTTCTTCGGCATGTTCGTCGATGCGTTTCCCGAGTTGCGCGCCCATCATCCGTATCCGAAGGGCTTTGCGGCCTCGGTGTTCGCGACCTTGCGCGGCGCGGGTGTGTTCGAGCTATTCGATATCTCCGTCGCCGAGCGGCATGATGAATTGCAGGCGCTGGTGGAGACGATCGTGCGCGCGTGTTTGCCGATTGAGGGCGAAAGTCTTCGGGCGTCGGCAGAAAAGGCACCGGCATCGCGGCCACGGCGCAAGGCGGGCGCTGCCGCCTGATCGAACCCGCAGACATGGAATCCGCATGAAAAGTGCGGGTTCCATACTTGATTAAACGCAATCTTCTTCCGCAGCACGAAGCATCTCTCCACACACTGTGATACCGCATTCCGCGTGTGATCCAGCGCCGCGCCTGCAAGCTCAAAAATAAACTTCTCTATATCAACGGCTTACGCTGTTGCATCAAATTCCGCATTAATCGCGGCGCTCGTCGCCATCAGAAAAATCCGATTTTCGCGGCGCCTCTCCCCTGATTGACAACACTGAGAGCGATTCCAATAATCGCCCCCGTTTGTTCTCGCGGCTGCATGCACGCCATGCCTCTTTCGTAGCCTTTGGATCGCCGCGACAGCACTTGTAAAAAATATTTAATCAGGAGACCAGATGAAAAACCCAATAAATCGGAAAACCACACGCTTGACCGAGGCCGCGTCAATCGCGGCACTCGTCTCGCTCCACGTTGCATCGTCGCAAGCCGTCACGATTCCCGCCGGAACCGCCCTCGCGCCAAAGCAGGAAATCACGCGCCAGTTGCTGGCCGAAATCGAATCGCTCGACCCCGCGCGGATCGAATCGACCAATGCGAACCTGGTGGGCCTCGATGTCTTCGAAGGTCTCACGCGCATCGACGCCGCAGGCAGCGTCGTGCCAGGCGTGGCCGCCTCGTGGAAGCGCACTGCGCCCGACACCTGGGTCTTCACGCTGCGACGCGATGCGAAATGGAGCGACGGCCATCCGGTCACCGCAACCGATTTCGTCTACGCCTGGCAACGCGTGGCCGATCCCAAGACCGCCTCGCCGTACACCATCACCGTCGAATTCGTGAAGAACGCCAAGGCCGTGATCGCCGGCAAGCAGCCGGTGACGAACCTGGGCGTACGCGCCATCGACCCCTACACGCTCGAAGTCAAAACCGAAGCGCCCACGCCCTTTTTCACCGAACTCACGGCCAACTCGTCGCTCGCGCCCGTGAATCGCGCGAGCGTGACGAAGTACGGCGCAAGCTGGACGCGCCCCGGCAACCTGGTGAGCAACGGCCCCTACATGCTGGCCGACTGGCGGCCGAACGACCGCATCGTGCTGGTGCGCAACCCGCATTACTGGAACAACGCCCATGTGGCCCTCACACAGGTGACGTGGATGCCCGTCGAAAGCGACGAAACGGCCATGCGCATGTTCCAGTCCGGCCAGCTCGACATGACGTACCAGTTGCCGTCGGGCCAGTATCCGCAGCTCGTGAAGACCTTCGGCGCGGAACTCAGGCCGAGCCTGCAGATTGGCACGTACTACTACGCACTCAACAACACCGACCCCGCATTGCGCGATGCGCGCGTGCGTCAGGCGCTGTCGATGGTGCTCGACCGCGACCTGCTGACGTCGAAAATCACGCAGAACGGCGAGCGCCCCGTCTACGGCCTGATCGTCGAGGGCACCAAGGGCGCGCAGCCGTTCACGCCCGAATGGGCTGGCTGGCCGATGGCGAAACGCGTGGAAACCGCACGCGCCTTGCTGAAGGCCGCGGGCTATTCGGACGCGAAGCCGCTCACCTTCACGATGATCTACAACACCAACGAGCAGCACAAGAAAGTCGCGCTGTTCGCGTCAAGCGAGTGGCGCACGAAGCTGGGCGTCAACGCAAAGATCGAGAACCTCGAATTCAAGGTGCTGCTCAAGCAGCGTCACGACGGCGCGTACCAGATCGCTCGCGACGGCTGGTACGCCGACTACAACGACGCGATGTCGTTCTACGCACTCGTCCAGTGCGGCAGCCCTCAGAACGACCAGCGCTCCTGCAACGGCAAGGTCGACGATCAGGTCGCGCAAGCCAACCTTCAGGCCGACGACGGCAAACGCCGCGAAATGCTCACGCAGGCCTTCGCGACGGCGATGCGCGACTACCCGCTCGTGCCGCTGTATCAGTACTCGGCGGCGCGCCTCGTGAAGTCGTACGTGGGCGGTTATACGCTCACGAACAACATCGACCAGCGCGCGTCGCAGGACATGTACATCCTCAAGCACTGACATGTTCGCCTATACCCTGCGCCGCGTGCTCTGGGCCGTGCCCACCGTGCTCGCCGTCGTGACCGCCTGCTTCCTGCTGCTGCACCTGACGCCAGGCGGCCCCTTCGATACCGAACGGGCGATGTCCGCCGCCGCGCTCGCCAACCTCAATGCGCGCTATCACCTTGACGAGCCGCTGTGGCAGCAGTACCTGCGCTACCTGGGCGCGCTGCTGCAGGGCGACCTGGGCGCATCGTTCCGCTACGCCGACTGGAGCGTCGACGACCTCGTCAACAAGGCGCTGCCGGTGAGCCTGGGCATCGGCGGTGTGTCGATTCCGCTCGCCGTGCTGTTCGGCGTCGCGCTGGGCACGCTTGCCGCCGTGCGCCGCAACAGCCTCGTCGATCATGGCGTGATGCTGCTTGGCAACCTCGGCAACGTGGTGCCGCCGTTCGTGCTGGGCCCGGTGCTCGTGCTGGTGTTCGCCGTGCTGCTCAAGACCCGTGACGGCAGCGGCTGGCTGCCTGCGGGCGGCTGGGGCGAAGGCGACTGGCGCCATCGCGTGCTGCCCGTTGCGCTGCTCGTCGTCATCAACATGGCCGCCATCGCGCGCGTGATGCGCGGCAGCCTGATCGAGGTGCTGGCCAGCAACTTTATCCGCACGGCGCGCGCCAAGGGCCTGCCCGGCCGCACGATCGTGTTGCGCCATGCGCTGCGTCCGGCGCTGATGCCGGTGGTCTCGCTGCTCGGCCCCGTGTGCATCTCCTCGATCACGGCGGCCGTGGTGACCGAATCGGTCTTCGCGCTGCCCGGCCTCGGGCAACTGGTCGTCAACGGCGCGGTCAACCGCGATTACACGCTCGTGCTCGGCCTCGTCGTGCTCACCACCGTCTGCGCCGTGCTGTTCAACCTGCTCGTCGATCTCGCCTATGCATGGCTCGATCCGCGGATCCGCTACTGACGCTCCCTGGCATCCATGAAAATCCTTTCTGCCTTGCCGCAGCCCGCCGCACGGCCACGCCGCGCCTCGCCCGCACTTGTACGCTTCACACGCCATCGCGCGGCGCTTGCGAGTTCCGTGATCCTCGTGCTGATTGCGCTCGCCTGCTTCATCGGCCCGTTCCTGCTGCCGAATTCGCCCATCGACAACGACTGGAGCGCCATCAGCCTCGCGCCCACGCTACAGGGCGGCCACTGGTTCGGCACCGACGAACTGGGCCGCGACCTGCTCGCCCGCACGCTGGTCGGCGGGCGCGTTTCGCTCGAAGTCGGCTTGCTCGGCACGCTGGTGTCCACGCTCGTGGGCGTGGTCTACGGCGCGAGCGCGGGCTACCTGGGCGGGCGCACCGACGCTGTCCTCATGCGCATCGTCGACATGATGTACGCGATCCCCTACATGCTGATCGCGATTCTCATGGTGACGCTGTTCGGCCGCGCATTTTCGCTCGTTGTCCTGACGATTAGCGCGTTCTCGTGGCTCGACATGGCGCGCGTGGTGCGCGGCCAGACGCTTGCGCTGCGCACGCGCGAATTCATCGACGCCGCACGCGCCATCGGCGTGCGTCCCGCCGCGATCATCGCGCGCCATATCGTGCCGAACCTCGCGGGCATCGTCGCCATTTACGCGACCGTCACCGTGCCCGGCATCGTGCTCACCGAATCCGTGCTCTCGTTCCTCGGCCTGGGCGTGCAGGAGCCGATGACGAGCTGGGGCGTGCTGATCCAGGACGGCGCGCAGAAACTCGACGCCATGCCGTGGCTGCTGCTCGGGCCCGCCGTGATGCTGTGCGTGACGCTCTACTGCGTGAACTTCGTCGGCGACGGCCTGCGCGACGCGCTCGATCCCAAGGAGCGATGAGATGGCGCTGCTCGAAGTGGAAAACCTGGGCGTGCGCTTCTCGCGCCGCGACGGCCCGGGCGTCGAGGTGGTGCAGGACGTGTCGTTCTCGCTCGAAGCGGGCGGCACGCTGGGCATCGTCGGCGAATCGGGTTCGGGAAAGAGCCAGACGGTGATGGCGCTGCTTGGGCTGCTGGCGTCGAACGGGCAAGCCTCCGGCCACGCACGGCTGCACGGCGAGGATCTGCTCGCCATGAAGCCCGCCGCGCTCAACCGTATTCGCGGCGACCGTATTGCGATGATCTTCCAGGATCCGATGACCTCGCTCAATCCGTTCCTGACGATCGAACGGCAGATGACCGAGACGCTGCAGCACCATCGTCCCGTCACACGGCGCGAAGCTCGCAGGCGGGCGATCGAGGCGCTGGAGCGCGTGCGCATTCCCGATGCTGCGCGCCGCATCGGCATGTATCCGCACGAGTTCTCGGGCGGCATGCGCCAGCGCGTGCTGATCGCCGCGGCGCTGATGATGGAGCCCGACGTGCTGATCGCCGACGAACCCACCACCGCGCTCGACGTCACCGTGCAGGCGCAGATCCTGGCGTTGCTGCGAGAGATGAACCGCGAGCGCGGCACGGCGATCCTGCTCATCACGCACGACATGGGCGTGGTCGCCGAGCTGTGCGACGACGTCATGGTGATGTACGCGGGCCGCGCAGTCGAAAAGGCCCGTGCTGCCGCGTTATTCGCGCAGCCGCAGCATCCGTACACGGCCGGCTTGCTGGGCGCCCTGCCGCGTCTCGACGCGCCCGTCGGCGCGCCGTTGTGCACGATTCCCGGCAACCCTCCGTTGCCTGGCGGCAGCGCAACAGGCTGTGCGTTCGCGCCGCGCTGCGCCTACGCGTTCGAACGTTGCCACACGCAGGCTCCTTCGCTGCGAGACGACGGCGCACGCGCCCGTGCGTGCCACCTGCCCGCCGATATCGCGCTACAAGCCACGCCGGGAGTCCTTGTATGAGCGAAATCACCATGCCGGCTGCTTGCGATCACACCAATACTTCGCAGGCCGAAACGCTTCTCTCCGTGCGTAACCTCGCCGTCCATTTCCGCGTCTCGCATGGCGCGTGGCCGTGGCAGAAGTCGACGCTGCACGCCGTCAACGGCGTCTCGTTCGACGTGCGGCGCGGCGAGACGCTGGGCCTCGTCGGCGAATCCGGCTGCGGCAAGTCCACGCTCGCACGCGCGCTGATTGGCCTGGCGCCGGTCGCCACGGGCAGCGTGTCGTGGCGCGGCGAGGAAACCGTGGTGGGCGCGGGGCGCAAGCTCGGTACGCTGCGGCGCGACGTGCAGATGATTTTCCAGGATCCGCTGGCCTCGCTCGATCCACGCATGTCGATTGGCGAGATCGTCGCGGAACCGTTGCGCACCCACGCGCCGCATCTGGGCCGCACGGAAGTCGAGCGCCGGGTGGCGACGATGCTTGAGCGCGTTGGACTCAATGCGCAGCACGCGGCACGGCGCGCGCATGAATTCTCGGGAGGCCAGTGCCAGCGCGTAGGCATCGCGCGCGCATTGATCGGCGAACCGGGGCTGGTGATCTGCGATGAACCCGTTTCGGCGCTTGACGTGTCGATTCAGGCGCAGATCGTCAATCTGCTGCGCGACCTGCAACGCGAGCGCTCGCTGTCCCTGCTGTTCGTGGCGCACGACCTTGCCGTGGTGAAGACCATCAGCCATCGCGTGATGGTGATGTACCTCGGGCGCGTCATGGAAATCGGCGATTGCCGCGCGGTTTATGACGGCGCGCGCCATCCCTACACGCGCGCGCTGCTCGATGCGGTGCCCGTGCCCGATCCGGCGCTCGCGCGCCTGCGCCGCAGCGCGCCGTTGAGCGGCGAGATCCCTTCGCCGCTCAATCCGCCGTCTGGCTGTGCGTTCCGCACGCGCTGTCCCTACGCCACGGACAGTTGCGCCGCGCGCACGCCGTCGCTCTTGCGCGCCCACTCCGGCCAGCCGCTGGCCGCCTGCTGGCACCCGCGCGAAAGCGGCGCGCCGCCCACCGACTGATGCCTCACCTCGCCCAACGCGAGGGGCGCACAGGACGCCTGGCAATCCTGATCGATTACCTCATTCCAACGACAACATAAAACGAGACCAACGATGAAGAACAGCCCCATCATGAGCAGACACGCCATGGCGCTCGCCGCCCTGGCGCTTGCCGCGTCGCTGGGCGCGGCGGCCGCGCAGGCCGACGAAGCAGGCCCCATGGCCGCCGCGCCCGCCGTCGCAGCGAGCGCAACGGCTCCCGCCGCCACGAAACACCAACGCAAGAAGAAGTCCAAAGCGGCGCGCAAGCAAAGCGCCCAGGCGCCGTCATCGGCGGCCGTGAACAATATGCAGCCGCGGCCGCCCGCGACCAGCGTAGACCGGCTGATCCAGCCCAACGCGGCTGAGGCGCTTTCCTCGGGCATGCCAGACGCCAGCGCCGACGAAACCGTGCGCGCCGACAATCCGCCGCGTTCGCCTTCGACGCCATCGAACCAGGCCGCCAGCAAAGGGTTGATCGGCGATAGTCATCTCATGCTCAACCTGCGCAACTACGCGGACGTGCAGGACGTCACCGGCGGCCCGCATCGCCACGCGTGGACGCAGGGCGCGATGCTCGATTACACCTCGGGGTTCACGCAGGGGCCCATCGGCTTCGGCGTGGATGCGTCGCTCTATGGCGCGTTCAAGTTCGACGGCGGCCAGGGCGCGGGCAACATGGTGCACGTGAGCAAGGGCGGCGGCGGCCAGAACCAGTTCGCGTGGGCCTATCCCGGCATTTACGACGTGAAGGCGCAAGTGTCCGATACGGTCGTCAAATACGGCCTCCAGATGACCGCCGATAACCCGTTCTTCGAGCCGCACGACAACCGCGCGTTGCCGCCGACCTTCCTCGGCGTGTCGCTCGTGAGCAAGGACATCGCCAATACGGTGCTGCAGGGCGGCAGCTTCACCAAGGTCGATCCGCGCGGCCACACGAACCTGGTCGACCTGTCGACGTCCTATGGCGGCGTGACCTTCAAGCGCTTCAGCTACGTGGGCGGCAGCTGGGACTACAGCCCAAGCGGCAATCTCTCGCTGTTCGCGAACCAGGCCGATAGCGTGTGGCGTCAGTACTATGGCTCGTTGCAGCAGAGCATCGGCGATCCGTCGACGCTCAAGTGGACTGGCTTCGCCAACGTCTATTCGACGCATAGTGTGGGCGGCGGCCTCGAAGGCCCGATCAACAACAATGCCTACAGCCTGTCGCTGGCCGCCCAGCACGGCGCGCATTCGCTGCTGGTGGGATATCAGCAGATTCTCGGCGACCAGTTCTTCGATTATGTGAACGAGACCAACGGCATTTATCTCGTGAACTCGATGGACGTCGATTACAACGCACCGCATGAAAAGTCGTTCCAGGTGCGTTATGGCTTCGACGGCAAATATGCGGGGCTGCCGGGCGCGAAGGCGATGCTCTGGTATGCGCTGGGCTGGGGCGCGGACGGCTCTGCGGGCGCGGCGGCAAACGGCCCCGGCAGCCCGCTTTATGGGCTGTACTGGAAGAACGGCCAGCCCGTGCATGGCTCGCATCACGAGTTCGGCTTCATCCCTTCGTACACGCTGCAGAGCGGGCGCTTCAAGGATACGAAGATCGCCTTCACGGCGATGTGGCACCACGGCTCGAAGTATTACTCCGACCCAACCAATATGGAGTACAGATTATTGGTGTCGATGCCACTGAAGCTGTTTTAAGCGGCCCGGATAGCGGGTGAGCAGACCCTGCGCTCACCCCAGCCACGCCGCTGCCCGCTCCTCCAGGAACGCCACGAAGCTGCGGATCTTCGGCAACGGCTGCCTGTCCTGCCGATACAGCGCATGAACCCGCCGCCCCGCCGGCGTCGCCTCTTCCAGCACGCTCACGAGCCGCCCCGCTGCCAGGTCGTCAGCGACCAGAATCGACGGCTGCAACAGCAGCCCCGCGCCGTGCAGCGCGGCCTGGCGCAACGCAAGGCCATCGTTGCAGAGGAACGTCGTGTCCTCGGGCCAGCGGTTTTCGCCCGCCAGCCGCCAGCCATTGCGCCGATCCCACACCGAATGCCCCAGGCACCGATGCCCGGCCAGCTCCTCCAGCGTGCGCGGCGTGCCATGGCGCGCGAGATAGCCAGGCGACGCACAGATCGCCATTCGATACTGCCCGATCGGCCGCGCGACGAGGTTCAGGTCGGCGTCCAGGTCGCCGATGCGCACCGCCACATCGAAACCCTCATCGACGAGATCGACCACGCTGTTGCTCAGGTCGAGGTCGATGCGCACCTGCGGATACGCATTCTGGTATTCGGCCGCGAGCGGTGCGATCACGCAGGCGCCCAGCGTCGTCGCCGCGGTGATACGCAGGCGTCCGCGCGGCTCGGCGCGCAGGCTTTCCACCGAGGCTTCGGCCAGCGCCAGTTGCTCCAGCACCTTGCGGCTTTCCTCGTAAAAGCGCCGCCCCGCGTCAGTGAGGCTCTGCGCGCGCGTGTTGCGCTGGAGCAGTTGCGCGCCCAGATGCGTTTCCAGTTGCCGCACGTACTTGCCGACCATCACCGGGCTCAGGTCGAGCTCGCGCGCGGCGGCGCTGAAGCTGCCGCGCTCCACGGCGCTCACGAACACTTCCATACTGCGCAGCCGATCCATGATTGCAAACCCAGAGTTCCAAGTGAACGAAATTATCGTCCATTTATTCTTTCTGGTGTCAGGCGGATAGTGGGGGTTTTCGTCAACCGTTCAGGGGAAGTCGCACATGAAGATCATCGTGGTGGGCGCCAGCGGCGCCGTCGGCCGGGCCGTGGTCGAAACGCTCAGCGAAGGCCATACGGTCGTGACCGTGGGCCGCAACAGCGGCGATTTTCGCGCCGACATCACACGCGACGATAGCGTCGAGGCGCTGTTCCGCGAGGTCGGCAACGTGGATGCGATCGTGTCGGCTGCGGGGCAGTTGCACTTCGGCCCGTTTGCGTCGATGACGACCGGCCAGTTCAATATCGGCTTGCAGGACAAGTTGCTGGGACAGGTGCGGCTCGCGCTGATCGGCCAGCACTACCTGAACGACGGCGGCTCGATCACGCTGACGAGCGGCATCGTCGGCGAGGAGCCGATCGCGCAGGGCGTGAACGCCACAACCGTCAATGCGGCGCTGGAAGGCTTCGTGCGCGCCGCCGCGACGGAACTGCGGCGCGACCGCCGCATCAACGTGGTCAGCCCGACCGTGCTGACCGAGTCGCTGGACGCCTACGGCCCGTTTTTCCCCGGCTTCGAGAGCGTGAGCGCGAAGCGCGCCGCGCTAGCGTACAAGCGCAGCGTGGAAGGCGTGCAGACGGGCCGCGTTTTCAAGGTGTATTGAGGAGCGGGGCCCCGCGCGGGTTGCCTGCCCGCGCAAGGTCGTTGCGCAGGCAACGTTAAGCCGAAACCCGCACCTCAGCCTGCGCACGTGCGAGCAGGCTGCTGCAACGCCCCGACAGCTGCACGAACGTGACGTGCTTGCCCGCGCGCGCGTAGCGCGCCTGCACGGCTTCGAGCGCGGCAATAGCCGAGTGATCGGCGACATGCAGGTGCGCGCAATCGAAGCGTACGTCCTGCGGGTCGCGCGCCGGATCGAACAGCGCCTGGAACTGCGCCGCCGAGGCAAAGAACAGCGTGCCGCGCAGCGCATACACGCGCTCGCCCGAAGGCTCGTCGCGCATGTCGCAGCGGAACTCGCGCGCGTGCTGCCACGCGAAATTCAGCGAGGCGATCACGATGCCGCACATCACCGCCGTCGCGAGATCGGTGCAGACGGTGATGACCGTCACGGCGACAATCACGAGCGCATCGTTGCGCGGCACCTTGTGCAGCACGCGCAGCGAACCCCACGCGAACGTCTGCCCCGCCACGATGAACATGACGCCCACCAGCGCCGCGAGCGGAATGCGCTCGATCAGCGGCGAGAGGCACAGGATAAACAGCAGGATCATCACGCCGCTCGTCACGCCCGAGACGCGCCCGCGGCCGCCCGAGCCCAGGTTGATGACGGTCTGGCCGATCATCGCGCAACCGCCCATCGCGCCGAACATCCCCGCCGCGATATTGGCCGCGCCCAGCGCCACGCATTCGCGATTGGGCTGGCCGCGCGAGTTGGTCACGTCGTCGGTGAGGTTGAGCGTGAGCAGCGTCTCCAGCAGGCCGACCAGCGACATCAGCACCGCATAGGGCAGCACGATGCGCAGCGTCTCCAGGTTCATCGGCACGGCGGGCAGGCTGAACGCGGGCAGGCCGCCCGCGATGTGCGCCATGTCGCCGAGCGTGCGCGCGGGCAGATGCAGCAGCGCCGCCGCCGCGCCCACGCCCACGATCGCCACCAGCGCGGGCGGCACGGCTTTAGTCAAACGCGGCATGACGAACACAATCGCCATCGTCAGGGCGACGAGGCCGACCATCAGCGCGAGCGCCGGGCCGTGCATCCATTCCATGCCGTTCGCGCCGGGCGTCTTGAAGTGCTCGAACTGGGCGCGCGCAATGATGATCGCAAGGCCATTGACGAAGCCGAGCATCACCGGATGCGGCACCATGCGGATCAGCTTGCCGAGCCTCAGCGCGCCGAACAGGATCATCAGCAGGCCGCCCAGCACGACCGTCGCGAACAGATACTGCGCGCCGTGCTGCACCACGAGCGCGACGATCACCACCGCCATCGAGCCCGCCGCGCCCGAAATCATGCCCGGCCGGCCGCCAAACAGGGCCGTGATGGTGCAGATGAAAAACGCGCCATAGAGGCCCATCAGCGGATTCAGGTGCGCGACAAGCGCAAAGGCGATGCATTCGGGCACGAGCGCGAACGACGATGTGATGCCGGCGAGCAATTCGCTGCGCAGCGTAGAAAGACGGCTCAGGCCGGAACGGGCGGATTCCATGGTGCGAGTCGGTAGGCAGATAGGGAGTCGATGACGCGGATCGCGCGCAGGGGCAACCGCCGCGGCGCTGGTCTTGCAGGGGGACGAACCGGAAACGACAGGGATGAACGGGATAACAGGCCAACGGGCCAGCAGGCGGCGCGGACGGCATCGGCAATGCGGGCGCGGCCTGGACGGACGAAAGCGCGGATTCTACCGGATTAGCGTTTTTTTCGCCTCGCACCTTACAGGGCCAGATAGCCATCCACAAGCGCGCCGTAAGCGCCCAGTCCACGCAAAGTGGTTACCTCAAATACCGCTGGATTGGTCATTGGGTATAGCCGCATCGGCATCTACCATGGTCTCCATCGCGCCACCCACGGCGCACTCACCGCCCAAAGGAACCATCATGCAACAGCGTCTGGACTTCTACCGCGCCAACCCGCCCGCCATCAAGGCCATGCTCGCACTCGAAGAACGCATCGAGAAAAGCAGCATCGAAAAGCCGCTCGCCGAACTCGTGCGCCTGCGCGCCTCGCAGATCAACGGCTGCGCCTACTGCGTCGACATGCACGTCGCTGATGCGCGCAAGGGCGGCGAAACCGAGCGCCGTCTCGCGACCGTGGTGGTCTGGCGCGAAACGCCGTTCTTCACGGAACGCGAGCGTGCGGCACTGGCCTGGACTGAAGCGCTCACGCTGGTCTCGCATGACCATGTGCCCGACGCCGCCTGGGAAGCCGTGCAGCCGCATTTCAGCGAAGCCGAACTGGTCGACCTCACGCTGCTCATCAATGCGATCAATAGCTGGAACCGCTTTGCGATCGCCTTCCGCAAGCTGCCGGCTTGAGGGGCGCGTCATGACCTTACGCTCGACTCTCGTACGCGCCGCCGCGGCGGCGCTTGGCATGGCCGCGTTGTGCGGCGCGGGTTCGGCATTCGCGCACGATACAAACAGCGCGAACAACGCCGCCGAAGAAAAAATCGCCCCCGTGATGAAGCAGGCGATTCCGGAAGCACCCGGCAAGAACGTGCTGATTGCGACCGTCACGTTCGCACCGGGACAGGATTCGCAGCCGCATATGCACCCGGGCTCGATCTTCGCGTATGTGACGCAAGGGCATATCGAATCGCAGATCGAAGGCTCGCCCGCACGCGTCTATGGCCCCGGCGAGGCGTGGTACGAGCCGCCCGGCGCACATCACGTCATCGCGCGCAACGCCAGCAAGACGGAACCGGCGCAGATTCTCGTGTTCGCCATCGCGGGCGAACACGATCCGATCAAGAAGCCGCTGCCGCATTAAGCGCGCAGGCGCTCAGGGCGCGCGCTTCCTGCAGGCGCTCCGCCTCGAACAGCCGGACGCACATGAAATCGACGAAGGCGCGCAGTCGCGGCGACGGATGGCGGCTGGACGGCCAGACAATCGAGAACTGGCCCACGGTCGTTGTGTACGCATCGAGTACGCTGGCGAGCGTACCCGCCGTCAGCGCGTCGCGCACCAGAAAATCCGGCATGTAACCGATACCGAAGCCCGCGACCACCGACTGCATCAGTGCTTCCATGTTGTTGCAGACAAGCGCGCTGCGCAGTGCGGGCAGCGCCTCGCCGTGCGTCGCGAGTTCCCACGGCTGCAACTTGCCCGTGTCCGGAAACCGGTAGCGCACACATGCATGCGCAGCAAGATCGGCGAGCGTGTGCAGCGCGCCCGCGCGCGCGAGGTAATCGGGCGACGCGCACAGCACATGCCGGAACGGGCCGAGCCGCCGCGCGACGAGGCTCGAATCGCTTAGCGTGCCGCTGCGGATCACGGCGTCGAAGCCGCCTTCGATCACGTCGACCATGCGGTCGTTGTAGTCCAGATCAAGCTCGATCTCGGGATAAAGCGCAGCGAAATCCGCAAGCACCGGCAGCAGAAACCGATAGCCGATGGCGGGCAGGCTGACGCGCAGCCGCCCGCGCGGCGTCTGTGCGGACGCCGCGAGCACGGCCTGCGCGTCGCTCAGCTCCGCGAGAATATGGCTGCATCGCTCGTAAAAGAGCCGCCCTTCGTCGGTGAGCGCGATCTTGCGCGTGGTGCGATGAAAGAGCCGCACGCCGAGCGACGCCTCCAGCTTCGCAATGGCCTTGCCGACCGCCGACGCCGATATGCCCAGCGCGCGCCCCGCCGCCACGAAGCTCAGCGCCTGCGCGACGCGCACGAATGCAACGATTGCGTTGAGATTGTCCATATACGCTATTTTCGCTGTCGATCCGGGAATTCGATTCCGCAATGTACGGAGCGCCGCCCTGTTTTTCGGGCGGCGTATCGGCATTATCGTTCGTCGCTCCAGCGGCACGCTTGCGACGTGCCGCCAGAAACCACTTCAGGAGCAACGATGGCGCGCGATCCCATCCACGATATCGACTCACGACGCCGCTTTGCGATTCTCGCGGCGGTTTGCGTGGCGGCGCTGGCGCTCCCGCTCGCGTTTTCCGGCGGCGCGGTGGCCACGCCCGCCATCGGCCGCGCCTTGTCTTCAACCGGCAGATTCGCCGATCCAACCGCGCTCAACTGGATCACCAACGCCTTCATGCTGAGCTTCGGCAGCCTGTTGATGGCGGCGGGCGCGCTCGCCGATCTGTATGGGCGCAAGCGCGTGTTCCTGTGCGGTCTCGCGGGTTTCGTACTGTGCTCGCTCACGCTCGCCTGCGCGCCCTCGCTGCTCGCCGTCGACCTGCTGCGCGGCGCACAAGGCGCGGCAGCCGCAGCGGCGCTTGCAGGCGGCACCGCCGCGCTCGCGCAGGAATTCGAAGGGCACGCGCGCACGCGGGCCTTCGGCGCGCTTGGCGCGACCTTCGGCCTTGGACTGGCATTCGGGCCGCTGATCGCAGGCGTACTGATCGAGTATGCAAGCTGGCGCGCGATCTTCCTGAGCGGCGGCCTCGCGTGCACGCTGTCGCTGCTGTTCGGCACGCGCTATCTGCGCGAATCGCGCGACCCGCACGCACGCGGCATCGACTGGCCCGGTACGCTCACCTTCACGCTCGCGCTGTCGAGCTTCACCTTCGGCGTGATCGAAGCGCCCGTGCTCGGCTGGAGCAGCGCGCCTGTGCTCGCGTTGCTTGCTGCGAGCGCCATGCTGGCCGGTGCCTTCATCGTGGTGGAAACGCGCAGCGCGCGGCCCATGCTCGATCTTTCGCTGTTCCGCTATCCGCGTTTCGTGGGCGTGCAAGTGCTGCCGGTCGCCACCTGCTATTGCTATATCGTGCTGCTCGTGATCCTGCCGCTGCGCCTGATCGGCGTGGACGGGCTGCGCGAGATCAACGCGGGCTTCCTGATGGTCGCGCTTTCAGCACCGATGCTGGTGGTGCCGTTCATCGCCGCCACGCTCACGCGCTGGTTGTCGATGGGCTTGATTTGCGCTGCGGGCCTGCTGATGGCCGCCGCCGGATTGTTGTGGCTTGCGGCGGCGCTGCGCGCGGGGCCCCACGCGGCGGTCGCACCGCTGGCGCTGATCGGCATAGGCGCGGCGCTGCCCTGGGGATTGATGGACGGCTTGTCGGTCAGCGTGGTGCCCAAGGAACGCGCGGGCATGGCCACGGGCATCTTCAGCACGACGCGCGTGGCAGGCGAAGGCGTGGCGCTCGCGACCGTGAATGCGGTGCTGGCTGCGCTCGCCGCCACGCATCTTGCACGGTTCGCGCCCGCCGATCCGGCATCGGTGCACGAAGCCGCCGCGCGGCTCGCAAGCGGCGACCTCGCGCAGGCAGCGACCTGGCTACCGGTTGCGGACGCAACGAACTTGCAGAATGCCTATGCGCTGGCATTCGGCACCCTGCTCGATGGACTCGCGGCGATTACTGTGTTTTGCGCGGTCGTTGTGCTGGTGTTCCTCGGCGCACGTGCCGATGCGCCTGTGCAGACGGACAAGGCACGAAATGAGGCACAAGGTGAAGCGCTCGCACGCGAGCGCCAGCGCACCTGACCCGCGAACGCTCACGCGGCCTGCGCTTCACGCTCCCGCTCGCGCTCCAGCTCGCGCACGAGCGGGAGCACCTTCTTGCCGAAGTACTCGACTTCCTCGATGAAATGCAGGAAGCCCGCCAGCACGAGATCGACGCCAATCGCCTTGAGCGCGACAATGCGCTGCGCAATCTGCAAGGGCGTGCCGATCAGATTGGTGCGGAAGCCATCGTTGTACTGCACGAGATCCTCGAACGTGGATTTCGCCCAGTTGCCCTCGCCTTCCGGCGAGGCCTTGCCCGCTTCCTTCGCGGCGTGGCCGAAGGCCTGCACGGCCTCCACATGCGCGTTGCGAACGATATCGTCGAGCACGGCGCGCGCCTCTTCCTCGGTATCGCGTGCAATCACGAAGGCATTCACGCCGATGCGCACGCTATGGTTGTTCTGCGCCGCCTTCGCGCGGATATCGTCGATCTGCGCCTTGAGGTTCTCGACCGTATTGCCGTTCGTGAAATACCAGTCGGACACGCTCGCGGCATTGTCGCGTGCGGCGCGCGAGCTGCCTCCCTGGAAAATCTCCGGATGCGGCTTCTGCACCGGCTTCGGGCTCAGCGTGTAGTTGTTGAAGCGATAGAAGTCGCCCTTGAAGGTAAAGTCGTCTTCAGTCCAGATACCGCGAATCGCGCGAATAAATTCATTCGAGCGGCGATAACGCTCGTCGTGTTCGAGCCACGGCTCGCCGATCGACGTGAATTCGTCCTTGAACCAGCCGCTCACCACGTTGATGGCAATGCGTCCATTCGAAATATGGTCGATGGTGGCAAGCTGCTTTGCGACCACCGCCGGATGCCACGGCCCCGGCAGGATCGCCGCAATCACCTTGAGTTTTTCGGTAGCGTGCAGCAATGCCTGGCTGAACGAAACAGATTCGTGCTGGTATTGCGCACCGTAACCGGCCGTGAAGCGGATCTGGCTCAGCGCGTATTCGAAGCCCGCGGCCTCTGCCGTGCGCGCGAGCTTCTGGTTGTATTCGAGGCTCCAGTCCGTGCGCTGCTCGATCTTGCTCACGACGAGTCCGCCGCTCACATTGGGCACCCAATAGGCGAACTTGATGTCGGCGGCGGGGGCTTGCTGGCTCATGGTCGTGTTCCGTGAATGGTGACGATCACGTCATCTTTCGGGATTTACACGCCAGGCTGAACGATTTTGTTCTGCTATCGAAAGTCAGATTGTTGCTATTGAAGCGGAAAGTGGCGCTGCAAATGCAGCGCCACTTGCCTTATTCGCAGCCTTCCGGCTTGGCATTCCAGCGGCGAATCGCACGCGTCTCGCGATCGAAACCCAGAATGCTGATCGACGCCGTGTCGAGATACAGATGCGCCCCCAGCGCCGCCGAATCGCCGATCCAGCAGCCCGCCAGCACGCGCAGAAAATGCGCGTGCGAGAACACGGCGATGCGCCCGCCGTCGCCCAGCATCGTCAGCAAGTTGTCGACCACGCCGCGCGCACGCGCTTCGATCTGCGCGAGGTTTTCGCCTTCGGCAATCGCCGAGTGCCACACGCTCCAGTCGGGCTCGGTCTGGCGAATGTCGGTGGTCTTGCGTCCTTCGTAGACGCCGTAATTCCATTCATGCAGGTCGGCGGAGATATGTGCGCGCTCGCCCAGTCCCGCCAGCTTGCAGGTTTCGAGCGCGCGCGACATGGGGCTTGAGAGCACCGCGTCGAAGTGCTGCGCGGCCAGCGGCTTCGCGAGCGCACGCGCCTGTTCGCGGCCATGTTCCGTGAGCCCGATATCCGTGCGCCCCGTATGCTGTCCGCTGCGGCTCCACTCGGTTTCGCCGTGGCGGATCAACCAGACTTCGCGGGAGGCGGGATGCGTTTTCGATTCTGCGGACATGGGTTCACTCCGTGATGTTGCGTCGCCACGCGAAAGCATGACGTAAGGCCCAAAGACCTCAACAAGGGGCACTTATTCTAAGGCAGCAAGGTTCGTGCTGCGCCTGAGCCAGACAATTTCATCGGACGAAAAAAAACCGGCCATAAAGGCCGGTGCGGATTGGTTCCGGGGCCATGCTGCCGGCGCCCGGAACCCGAGAGAATCGTTGTTGTTCTTGATAGCGTGTGGTTTTTAGCTTTTGAACTACAGGGCAACGACGGGGAACAACAAGGGATCCAGTTAACTCACGCGGCCAGCGCCTTGCGGATCGCAGCGGACAATTCAGCCGGCGCAAACTTCGTCACATAGCCATTCGCGCCGGCATTGCGCGCGTGCGTTTCATTCGCCGCGCCCGTGAGCGACGAGTGGATGATGACCGGAATATGCTTCAGGCGCGCGTCAGCCTTGATCTTGCGCGTGAGCATGAAGCCGTCCATTTCCGGCATTTCAAGGTCGGTAATCACGAGCGAAATTTTCTCGCGCACCGGCACGTTCTCATTCGCGGCTTCTTCGGCGACCTTCAGCAGCATCTGCCACGCCTGTTCGCCGTTCGATGCGATCACGTGCGGCGCATCGAGCGCGGTGAGCGCCTGACCAAGCAGCGCGCGGGCGAAGCCCGAATCGTCGGCGGCCAGAATGCGGCCGCCTTCCGTACGCAGCGCGTCGCCCACGGCTTCCGGCTTCACGTCCTCGTGCTGCTCGGGGAATACGTCGCGCATCACCTGCTCGACGTCGAGCACCTGGGCGAGGCGCGTCTTGCCCTCACCCGCATCGATGCGCGCGATCCCCGTCACATAGCCCGAGGTGCCGCTCGATTCCGCGCTCAGCACTTCTTTCCATTCGAGCCGGATGATGTCTTCCACCTCATCCACCGCAAACGCTTGCGTGCCGCGCGAAAATTCGGTGATCAGCAGGATCGGCGGGCGCTTGTCGGAAGGCG
Organism: Paraburkholderia bannensis NBRC 103871; assembly: GCF_000685015.1. GTDB lineage: Bacteria > Pseudomonadota > Gammaproteobacteria > Burkholderiales > Burkholderiaceae > Paraburkholderia > Paraburkholderia bannensis. Next base: position 52,112 of record NZ_BAYA01000013.1, read on the forward strand.
AACCGATCAGCGACGCAATGTCGATCACCGGAATGATCTGCCCGCGAATATCCACGGCGCCCACCAGATGCGCGGGGGAACCGGCGATCGGCGTGACTTCGGGCATGGTGACGATCTCGCGGATCTTGAACACGTTGATGCCGTACAGGCCGCGCCCTGCGCCCGGACGCGCTTCGCCCAGACGAAACAGCAGGAGTTCTAAGCGGTTGTTGCTGGTCAGCGTGGTGCGTTCGTCAACGCCTGGTTGAATCGTCTTCATGGATTTTGTCTGAGGAATTGCGTCGTCTTGCGCTGTGGGGCGGCCTGAAAGCAGGCTGATTAACGCCAGCTAGCACTCACTGATACTCGCTAGTACTCGCTAATACTCGCCCGCCTTGCATTCGATCCGTCCCCGTTCAATTCGCCTGCACCGAGTTTTCGCAGCGGGTGCGCTTTCGCGCCGTCCCAATCCTGATATCGGCAGGGACGGGCGAAGCTTGAACGGGGTCAACCCTGGGTGCGTTTAATTCACGCTCAGCCGTAACTCGGTTGCGCTTGCGGGGACGCATGGCCGTGCTGGCCCTGATGGGCGTGAGCACCCGCAAAAGCATGGCGCGCCGCCTGCGCGAAGCTGAACACGCCCACGGCGCGCTTGAGCGTATCCGCCTGCTGTTCGAGCGATTGCGCGGCGGCCGCGGCCTCTTCGACCAGCGCGGCGTTCTGCTGCGTGACCTCGTCCATCTGCGTGACGGCCTGGCTGACCTGTTCGATCCCCTTGCTCTGCTCCTCGGACGCCGACGAGATTTCGGAGACGATGTCCGAAACGCGCTTGATCGCCTCGCGCACCTGCCCCATCGAGTCGCTCACACGCCCGGCCTGCTGCGCGCCGCCTTCGATCATCGTCACCGACGACGTGATCAGTTCCTTGATTTCGCGCGCCGCCGTGGCCGAGCGCTGCGCCAGGCTGCGCACCTCGCTGGCGACCACCGCGAATCCGCGGCCCTGTTCGCCCGCGCGCGCCGCCTCGACGGCCGCGTTGAGCGCGAGGATGTTGGTCTGGAACGCAATGCCTTCGATCACGCCGGTAATTTCAGAAATCTTGTGCGAGCTGCCGCTGATCTGCTGGATCGTGCCGACCATTTCGCGCACGGCCGCGTCGCCGCCGTTGGCCAGGTCGTTCGCGTCGCCTGCCAGGCCGTTGGCAGCGCGGGCGTTGTCGGCGTTCTGCTTCACGGTCTCGGTGATTTCGGTCATGCTCGCCGCCGTCTGCTCAAGCGACGCGGCTTGCTCTTCCGTGCGCGCCGAAAGATCGAGGTTGCCCGCCGCGATTTCGCGCGCGGCCAGCGCCACCGATTCGGTCGAATGCTGGATGCCGCGCACGATGCCCGCCAGTTGCCCGTCCATGCGCTTGAGCGCGCCCAGCAACTCGCCGAACTCACCGCCCACGTTGTCATCGATGTCGCTTTCGAGGCGGCCGCCCGCGATCGTATTGGCCACCGTGATCGCGCCGTTCAGCGGGCGCATGATGACGCGCAGCAGGAACACCGACGCCGCAAACGCCACCGCGAGGCCCGCCAGCACGAGTCCGATCGCGACGATCAGGGCCGTGTGGGCGTGACGCTCCGAATCGGCGGAAAACTCGCGCGCTTCGTCGTCGTTGATCGCGATGTCCTGGTTCACGAGGTCGAGCAGGTTCTGCGCTTGCGACGCGTGCTGGACTTCGAGCTGCTGGCCGCCGTCGAAGTCGCCGGCATTGAAGCGCTGCAGGCTTTGCTCGGCAGAATCGCGGAACGGCCCCATCGCCGCGTCGATCTTGTCGGCGACGGCGCGCTCGGTGGGATTGCTCACGCGCGCCGGGTAGTAATCGGCCCATGTTTTGGCCAGTTGCGCGAGGTCTTGATCGGCCAGTTGCGCCGCCGCGCGTGTCTTCTGCGCATCGCGGCCCAGCGCGATGCGGCTCAATTGCAGCCGCGAATCGATCGCCGAGGCGCGCAGGTCACCCAGGTCGCGAATCGGCACGACCGTGCCGGAATATTCGTCGAGCACGGTCTGGTTCAGACCTGAAATCGTCGATGCGCTATATGCGCCGACAAGCGCGATGATGACGACGCAAATCGCCATCGCCGCGATGATCTTGAAGCGTACCGTCTGCAGCAAACCGTTCATGTTCCTCGCCCTTATTCCGGCCACGATGCGCCGGTTGTCGACGCATTCCCTCGTTTTATCGACACTTTTCGAGGAACAATTAGGCTTCTTTCGCAATTTTTTATTCTGACTATCTGCTGATGATTACATCGCTTTCATATCGATAACAAAATATTTTTGAAAGGATTTATTAAGCTTTTCTCACGCTTCGTCTATTGCATTGACTGCGTGCAATCACACCTTTTATTTAGCATGCCAAAGTATCAAGCGGATAAAAAAACGCCATCCCGAAGGATGGCGTTGCGAGCAAGCGATGCTTATACGGCCAGCGCGTTTTCCTGTACGGGCGCGCTCATGGTGGTGCCCGCCTGCGCGGCGCTCACCAGGCGGCGATAACGCGAAAGTGCCCAAAGCGGGAAATACGCGGTATAGCCGTGGTACTTGAGGTAGTAAATGCGCGGGAAACCCGGCGCATTGTGCGAGCGGTGCCACCAGAAGCCTTCGTTGTCCTGCACCGAAAGCAGGTACGCAATGCCGCGCTGCACGGATTCCGATTCGAAATCGCCAAAAGCCATCTGCGCGAGCAGCGCCCATGCCGTGAAGTTCGACACGCTCTCGCCGCCGTTCGTGCCGGCGAGTTTCGGGTCGATATAGCTGTCGTTGGTCTCGCCCCAGCCGCCGTCCGCATGCTGGCGCGCACGCAGCCAGGCAAGCGCGCGCGCGATATACGGCTGCGACGGATCTTCACCGGCCAGCGCGAGGCCCGCCAGCACGCTCCACGTGCCGTAAATGTAGTTGGTGCCCCAGCGGCCCCACCAGCTGCCGTCCGGACGCTGCGTCGTCTTGATGTAGTCGATGCAGCGCGCGAGCGAGGCCTTGTCCTCTTCGCGGCCCGTCACGCCGAAGCACAGCAGCACGCGGCCCGAAACGTCCTCGGTCGGCGGATCGAGCAGCGCGCCGTGATCGGCGAACGGGATCGCGTTCAGGTAGAGGCGATCACAGTCCGCGTCGAAGGCCGCGAAGCCGCCATTGCGCGATTGCAGCCCGCGCATCCAGTCGAGCGCGAGCGTCACGCGCGCCGCATACGGGTCGGCGCCGGTGACGCGTTTCTGCAAGCGGCCGCGCCGGTGCAGCATCGCCACCACAACGGCGCTGTCGTCGATATCCGGGTAATACGGGTTCTCGTACTGGAACGCCCAGCCGCCGGCCGGCACGTCGGGCTTGACGTTCTCGATCCAGTCGCCCTTGAGGTCGTCCACCTGGCGCGCGGCCATCCAGTCATACGCGAGCGCGATCTTGTGCTCCAGTTCGGCGCGCGGGATGTTCGCTTCGGTGGCTTCAGTGGCTTCGTTCGCGGGCACATCGGGCACGGTCAGCGACTGCTCCATCGCCATCGTGCTCCACGCCGTATCCCACACCGGCGACAGGCACGGCTGGCAGTACACGCTGCCGTCCGGGCGCTCGACCAGCAGCTTTTCCAGTGCGTTTTCGCAATCGCGACGCAGCGGGTGATCTTCAGGATACCCAAGCACATCCATCATCTGGTAGCTATAGACGATAGGCGGGAAAATGCCGCCCATGCCGTCTTCGCCATTCATGCGCTCGGCGCACCAGGCTTCCGCGTGCTTGACCGCGCGCTTGCGCAGCGCAGCCGGAATCAGCGGATCGACATGGCGCAAAAGGCGATCGGCGGCCAGGAACAGGCGCCGCACGCCCTTGCCGCGCGCGAAATACTCGCGCTCCTGCTCGGGCGGCGTGACGAACAGTTCGGCGATCGACACGTCATGCGGGTTCTTCGCGCGCGCCTTGAGCGAGCACAGCACCAGCAGCGGCACCATCGTCGTGCGCGCCCAGTAGGCGACCTTGTACATCGAGATCGGCACCCACTTGGGGAACAGCACGAACTCGACCGGCATGAACGGCGTGGCGCGCCACGGCACCTGGCCGAAGGTCGCCAGCAGGATACGTGTGAACACGTTGGACTTCGCCGCGCCGCCCAGTTTCAGGATGGCTTCGCGCGCACGCACCATATGCGGCGCGCTTTCCTTGTCGCCTGCGGCCTTGAGCGCGAAATAAGCCTTCACGCTGGCCGAAACATCGGGTGCGCCGTCGACATACAGATCCCATGCGCCGTGGGTGGCGAGGCGCTGGATGTCGCGCAGATAGCGCGCCATTTTTTCCTGGCGCACGGTGTCGATCTTCGCCATGAAATGCATCATGAGGATGTATTCGGCGGTGATCGTTGCATCGGATTCAAGCTCGAAACACCAGCTCCCTTCGGGCTGTTGCCGGCGCGCAAGCGCGTTGCGTCCCCGGACGATGGCGGCGTCGAGCAGCGCCGCGAATGGCAGGTCGGATTTCTTCATGGCGCGAATAATACCATCCGGACGGAATGTTTAGCGTTGACGCCCGCAATGGTAAGATCCGGTCATGAAGAACACTTCCGCCAAAGCCCCAGCCGACGCGGCTGGCCACGCCGAGGCCACGCCGCCGAGCGCGCCCAGCCCAGCCAGCGCGCCGGAAATCGGGGCGGCATCTCCTGCTCCCGCTTCAGGGACTCGCCGCAAGAAAGCGCCCATGCAGGTGCGCGCGCAACTGTTGCAGGCCGCGTCCGAAATCGCCACGGATCACGGCGTCCCCTCCGTCACGCTCGACGCCGTGGCCGAACGCGCGGGCGTGACCAAGGGCGCGCTGCAATATCACTTCGCCAACAAGCAAGGACTCCTTGACGCCCTGTTCGAGCAGACGCTCGAACGCTTCGAGCGCCAGATGGAAGCACGCCTCGCCGCAGAGCCGGACAATGCGGGCGGCGCGCGGGCGCGTGCCTACCTGCATTCGAGCATCGACGAAATGAGCCCTGCCGCCAGCACCAACGTGCTGCGCGTGCTGGTGGCCGCGATGATGACCGATCCGGAAATTCGCGAGCGTTACGCCGCGCCCATGCGCAAATGGACGCGCCCCGATCCGCTGCCGCTCGAAGAAGCCGCGCGCCTCATGATCTGCCGCCTCGCCGCCGACGGACTGTGGATTTCCGATCTGCTCGGCTACCAGGAAATGTCGCCTGAAATGCGCGAGGAAGTCGTGCGCCAGATCGAGAAAATGACGTTTGATGCGGCTTAAAGCGCTGCTAATGCATTAGCAAGAAACCGGCGCAGTCGATGCGCGCACAACGAGATGCGGTGCGGAAGCGATACAGACTTTCGCTTCGCGCTCGCCCTGCCCGCCCGACTTTCCGGCGTTCGCAATCAATTCGCGCAACAACGTCACGCCCAGTTCCGCCGCTTCGACCGTTGGCACCGCAACGGTCGTCAACGCAGGCCGCGATTCACTCGCCAGCTGAATATCGGTAATGCCCACCACCGACAGCCGCTTCGGCACATCGAAGCCAAGATCGGCGGCGGCCTGCATCGCGCCCAATGCGGGTAAATCGTTGGTCGTGAACAACGCGGTGAGATCGGGATGGCGTGTGAGCAGTTCGCGCGCCGCTGCGTAACCGCCCTGCGTCGTGTCGATGGCATGCACCAGCGGCGCCGCCTGCGCATCGAGTCCCGCCGCCTCCATCGCCGCGACAAAGCCTTCATAGCGCGCCGCGTGAATGCCATAAGCCTTGCTGCCGACAATCGCGCCAATGCGCCGATGCCCCAGTTCGATCAGGTGCCGCGCCGCGAGCTCGCCCGCAAGGCGAAAGTCCACGGCCACGCACGGCAAGCCCGGCGGTTCGAATGGCCTTTCCCACATGCACAGCACCACAGGCGCGCCACGCAGCTCGGTGAGCCGCAGGTCGTCGAAATCGAGGTTGGCGTTCATTACGAGCACGCCTGCGGACAGCGTGCCCGCGATCTGTTCGAGGTAGGCACGGCCCGTATGCGGATCGCCGTCCGTGTTGCAGATGATGAGGAACTGGCCGCTGCTGCGCAGCGCATTTTCCACGGCCAGCGCGAACTCGGGATAAAACGGATTGGCGATGCTCGCGACCATCAGCGCGATGGTGGGCGCGCGCCCCTCTGCCAGCGCGCGTGCGGGTAAATGCGGACGATAGCCAAGCGCGGCAATGGCCGCGAGCACGCGCTGGCGCGTGGCCTCGCCAACGCGGCCGCGGCTGCGCAGCACGTTCGAAACCGTCGCGGGCGTGACGCCCGCGTGGCGGGCGACTTCGGCCAGCGTCGGGGCCGATGTGGACACCAACGATGGCGTGGGGGATTGGGGCTTTGCGGGCGTTGTGGGCATCGCGTCTTTACATCTCAATATTTGGGAATGCATTTCAACATTTGCCTGATTGGCTCAGGCAGCGGCACCATTGACCTCGCATTCCAGCGTTGCACTCGCCCACGAGGTAACGCAATTAATCCAACAAAATCGGAGACACCGCGTCTGGCAACCAACGATCGCGCCCACGATCGATTTTTTTAGGTTGCCTGATTAAGCGCTTAATCTCAAGCGTCGCGCCGATTAGAACACGGAGACGGGACGAATGGCGAGCATTTCCTTGCGAGGCGTGCAGAAGGCCTACGGCGACAATGCGCCTGTGATACGCAATGTCGATCTGGAGATCGGCAAGAACGAGTTCTGCGTATTTCTCGGGCCTTCTGGTTGCGGCAAGTCCACCCTGCTGCGCATGATCGCAGGCCTCGAAGACGTGACGGACGGCGACGTGTCGATCGGCGGCAAGCTCGTGAACGACGTGAGCGCCGCGCAGCGCGGCGTGGCGATGGTTTTCCAGAGCTATGCGCTCTTTCCGCACATGACGGTGTACGAGAACATGGCCTTCGGCCTGAAACTCGCGAAGACGCCCAAGGCCGATATCGACCGCAAAGTGCGCGAAGCCGCGCGCATCCTCCAGCTCGAAGCGCTGCTGGAGCGTCACCCCAAGGCGCTTTCAGGCGGCCAGCGTCAGCGCGTGGCAATTGGACGGGCGATCGTGCGCGAACCGGGCGTGTTCCTGTTCGACGAGCCGCTGTCGAATCTGGACGCGACGTTGCGCGGCCAGACGCGTATCGAGATTGCCCGCCTGCATAAGCAGTTTGCCGAAGCGAGCGTGGTCTACGTGACCCACGACCAGATCGAGGCCATGACGCTTGCCGACAAGATCGTCCTGCTGCATAGCGGTAAGGATACCGAACTGTACGGCAGCATCGCGCAGGTTGGCGCGCCGCTCGAACTCTATCACCGGCCTGCCAGCCGTTTCGTGGCGGGCTTCATTGGCTCGCCGCGCATGAACTTCCTGCCCGCGACGGTGAATAGCGCCGATGCGCAAGGCGTGAGCATCACGCTCGACGGCAGCGGCGAAAGCGTGCGCCTGCCGTTGCAGGGCAGTGCCATGGCTGCGGGCGCGCCGGTCACCTTCGGCGTGCGGCCCGAGCATCTGGAACTGATCGCGTCGGACAGCGGCAACGCGACACGTCCCGGCGAAACGCTCACGCTCGCGCGCAAGGTCACGCTCGTGGAAGCGCTTGGCGAGCATAGCTATGTGCATCTCGACCAACCCGGCGGCACCGTGCTGATCGCCAAGGCGCCCGGCGACGCGCAGTTCTCGCCCGGAGACACGGCGAAGTTCCGCGCGCACGCCGCGCAATGTCATCTGTTCGCGCAGGACGGCTTCGCACTCGCGCCGCTCGATGCGCAGCACCCCCTTGAAACCGCCGCGCAACGCGCGTAACCCATCGACGAGGACACAGGCATGCGTCTTGGAGTCTGCTATTACCCGGAGCACTGGCCGGAAGCCATGTGGAAAGATGACGCCGCGCGCATGAAAGCGCTGGGCATCGATCAGGTTCGCATTGCTGAATTTGCATGGAGCCGCATCGAGCCGTCGCCCGGCGAATACGATTGGGGCTGGCTCGATCGCGCCATCGATACGCTCGGCGAGGCCGGCCTCAAGGTGGTGATGTGCACGCCCACGGCGACGCCGCCGAAATGGCTCATCGACCGCCATCCAGAGATCCTGCCCGTGGGCGCCGATGGCCGTGCGCGTGCGTTCGGCTCGCGGCGTCATTATGATTTTTCGTCGCCCGCATGGTACGAGGCATCGCAGCGCATCTGCGAAGCCGTTGCGCAACGCTACGGCCAGCATCCCGCCGTCGCTTACTGGCAGACCGATAACGAATACGGCTGCCACAACACGGTGGTGAGTTATTCGGCAGCCGCAGTCAAGCGCTTCCGTGCATGGCTCGCGGATCGCTACGGCAGCATCGGCGCACTCAATACCGCGTGGGGCACAGTGTTCTGGAGCATGGAGTACCGCAGCTTCGACGAGATCGATGCGCCCAACGCCACCGTGACGGAAGCGCATCCCTCGCATCGGCTCGACTACCGGCGCTTTGCTTCGGACGAAGTGCGCCGCTATAACCTGATGCAGGTCGAAATCATCCGCGCGCATTCGCCGGGCCGCCCGATCGCGCACAACTTCATGCAGCTGTTCACGGAATTCGATCACTACAAGGTCGCCGCCGACCTGGACGTGGCGACGTGGGACAGCTATCCGCTCGGCGCGCTTGAAGAACAGTGGTACGCCCCGGAAATCAAGGCGCGTTATCTGCGCACCGGCCATCCCGATTTCGCCTCGTTCAATCACGACGTCTATCGCGGCATGTCGAAGCTGCCGTTCTGGGTCATGGAGCAGCAGCCCGGCCCCGTCAACTGGGCGCAGTGGAATCCCGCGCCGCTGCCCGGCATGGTGCGGCTGTGGAGCTGGGAAGCCTTCGCGCATGGCGCGGGCTGCGTGTCGTATTTCCGCTGGCGTCAGGCGCCGTTCGCGCAGGAGCAGATGCACGCGGGCCTCAACACGCCGGACAACCGGCTCGATATCGGCGGCAGCGAAGCCGCACGCGTGGCCGAGGAAATCCGCACGGTGCTGGCCGATCCACAGGCCGATGCGAATGCGCACGTCGACACGCGCGTCGCGCTAGTTTTTGATTACGAAGCGAAGTGGCTTTTCGAAGTGCATCCGCAAGGCGCCGACTTTCACTATCCGCGCTTTGCCGTCGAATATTATTCGGCGCTGCGCTCGCTGGGATTCGATGTGGATATCGTGCCGGTGAACGCGCCGCTCGACGGCTATCAGTTGATCGTCGTGCCGCCGCTGCCCGTCGTCCCCGACGATTTCGCACAACGGCTCGCCGAATCCGGCGCGCAGGTCATTCTCGGGCCGCGCACCGGCTCGAAGACCGTCGACCTGCAGATCCCCGCCAATCTGCCGCCTGGCCCGCTGGCCGCACTGCTACCGCTGCGCGTGTGGCGCGTGGAATCGATGCGGCCCAACGTGACCGAAGCCGTCACATTTGCGGGCGATGCGCTGCCGCAAGGCCAGGCGCGCCACTGGCGCGATCTCGTCGATATCGATGCGGGCGCAACGGAAGTTCGCGCGAGTTTCAGCGACGGCCATCCTGCCTGGCTCACGCACGGCAAGATCCATTATCTGGCGAGCCTCTTCGACGATGCGACCACGGCGGCGCTGTTCGCGCAGGTCGCGCGCACGGCGGGCCTCGCGCCCACGCCGCTTGGCGATTCGCTGCGCGTGAGCCGTCGCGGCGGTCTCACGTGGGTATTCAATTACGGCCCCGGCATTGAACGCATCGACGCCGCCGTTCCCGATTCGGCCATCGTGATCGGCCAGCGCGAAATCGACGCGCAGGGCGTCACCGCCTACCGCACGCAGCACAAATAACGACGTAAAACACAGGAGACAGGCCATGACGATGAAACCCCGCACCCTGCTTGCCGCCGTTGCGCTCGCGACGGCCACGCTCACGGGCGCACTCGCGACGACGGCTCAGGCCGGCACGCTGGAAGTCAATATCGCGTTCAAGGGCGCAAGCCAGCGCGCGGTGTGGACGCAGGTGATCGACCAGTTCAAGAAGACCCATCCCGGCACCGACGTGAAGGTGTCGTTCGTCGATGAAGAAGCCTACAAGGTGCAGTTGCCGAACTGGCTCACGACCGCGCCGCCCGATATCGTGAACTGGCACGACGGCGAGCGCATGGCCTACTACGCGCAGCGCGGCCTGTTCGAAGACCTGTCGCCCGAGTGGCAGAAGAACAACTGGGACAGCATGTACGCATCGACGAAGGAAGCTTCGTCGTACAAGGGCAAGCAGTATGCGGCGCCCACGGTCTATTACTCGTGGGGCATGTTCTATCGCAAGGATCTTTTCCAGAAGGTTGGCATTACGAACGAACCGAAGACCTGGAACGAGTTCCTGGAGGACTGCAAGAAGCTCAAGGCTGCGGGCATTGCGCCGATCACCGTGGGCGGGCGCGATGCGTGGACGCTTGCGGGCTGGTTCGACTATCTCGACTTGCGCCTGAACGGCAACAAGTTCCATCAGCAGTTGATGGCTGGCGAAGTGCCGTACACCGATCCGCGCGTGAAGAAGGTGTACACCACGTGGAAGCAACTGATCGATTCCGGCTATTTCATCGACAATGCGCTGTCCTACGATCTCGACGCCGCGCAGCCCTTCCTGTTCCAGGGCAAGGCCGCGATGATGCTGATGGGCACCTTCATCACGGGCGGCTTCAGCCCGACCGTGAAGCAGCAGATGGGCTACTTCCAGTTCCCGATCATCGACCCGAATGTGCCGACCGCCGAAGACGGCCCGGTCGAGTCGCTGCATATTCCGGCCAAGGCGAAGAACAAGGCCGATGCGCGCGCGTTCCTCGCGTTCACGCAGACGCCGGACATTGGCGCGCAACTGGCCAAGGGGCTCGGCTCGCTGTCGGCCAACAGCAAGTCGCCGGAACCGGACGATCCCATTTCGAAGATCGGCTTCCAGATCCTCGCGAATACGAAGGGCGGCATCGCGCAGTTCTATGATCGCGACATGACCAAGGAAATGGCCGATGAAGGCATGAAGGGCATGCAGCAGTTCATCGCCGATCCGACGAAGATCGATTCGATCCTCGCTCAGCTGGAAGAGACGCGCAAGCGCATCTACAAGAAGTAAATTGCGGGTGGCGCGGCGTTTGCGAACGCTGCGCCACCGCGCGGATTGCTCTGGAGGCAGGCAGTGTCAACGACTCATCCATCGACCGGTCGCGGCGCAGCGCTCGCGGCCCAGAACGTGGCGCAAACCGTGGCCCACCGTGCGGACGGCGTGCCGGGCAGCCATCCTGGTTCCGCTGGCGACGGCCGCACGCCCATGCCGCGCGCCACGCAACCGCACGGCAAGCCGCGCCGCCGCGTCTCGCCCACCGCACGCCGCCAGCGCCGCGCGGCCGCCCTCTTTCTCGCGCCCGCCTGCATCATGGTGGCGATTTACGTAGTGTGGCCGATTCTCTCGACGATCCGCATTTCGTTCTACAACTGGGACGGCATGAGCGATCCGAGCTTTATCGGGCTCGCCAACTACGTCGAGCTGTTTCATGCGGCCACGTTCTACACCGCGCTCAAGAACAACGTCATCTGGCTGCTGCTGTTTTTGCTCGCGCCGCCGATGGGGCTCGCCATCGCGCTATACCTGAACCAGGCAGTGGCGGGCATCCGACTCGTGAAGTCCCTGTTTTTCGCGCCTTTTGTGCTTTCGGGCGTGGTGGTCGGGCTGATTTATTCGTGGTTTTACGACCCGACTTTTGGCTTGCTCGCCGTGCTTCTCGGTCACGGCGTTCCGGTGCTGGGCGATCCGCATTACGCCACGCCGGGCATTATCTTCGCCGCGCTGTGGCCGCAGACCGCCTATTGCATGATCCTGTATCTCACCGGCCTCACGACGCTCAACAGCGAACAGATCGAAGCCGCGCGCATGGAAGGCGCAAAAGGCTGGACGCTGCTCTGGCACGTGATCCTGCCGCAACTGCGTCCCGTGACGTTCATGGCGGTGGTCGTGACCGTGATTGGCGCGCTGCGCAGTTTCGACCTGATTTCGGTGATGACGGGCGGCGGCCCGTTCGAAAGCTCGACCGTACTCGCTTATTACATGTATGACCAGGCGATCAAGTATTACCGGCTTGGTTATTCGGCGGCAATTGCGGTCGTGCTGTTCGCGATCATGCTGCTGTATATCGTTTATCACCTGCGTCGCCTGCTCAAAAACGAGCATTGAGGTCATCGATATGTTTCCCATCCCCATCGACAAATGGAAGCCCGCGCCGCGGCGGCTCTACAAGCTCTCGCTGCCGATTGCCCTGCTGATCTGGCTGCTGCCGATGATCGCGGTCATGGTGACATCGATACGTTCGACCGACGAACTCAGCGAAGGCAACTACTGGGGCTGGCCGAAGCACTTCGCGCTCGTGGAGAACTATCGCGAGGCGCTGACCACTTCGCCGATGCTGCATTACTTCTGGAACAGCGTGCTGATTACGTTGCCTTCGGTGGCGTGCGCCATTGCGCTGGCGGCAATGGCGGGTTTTGCGCTGGCGATTTATCGGTTCCCGGGTAATTCGGCGCTATTTGCGGCTTTTGTCGCGGGCAACTTTGTGCCGATCCAGGTGCTGATGATTCCGGTGCGGGATCTCACGCTGAAGCTCGGGCTGTATAACTCGGTGGGCGGGCTGATTCTGTTTCACCTGTCGTTTCAGACCGGGTTCTGCGCGTTGTTTTTGCGTAATTTCATCAAGCAGTTGCCGTTTGAACTGGTTGAGGCTGCGCGTATCGAGGGCGCGAATGAGTGGACGGTGTTCTTCCGCATCATCCTGCCGTTGATCCGGCCCGCGCTCGCGGCGCTCGCGATTCTGGTGTTTACGTTCGTCTGGAACGATTACTTCTGGGCGCTTTGCCTCACGCAAGGCGACGATGCTGCGCCGATTACGGTGGGCGTGGCGGCGCTTAAAGGGCAATGGACGACGGCGTGGAATCTGGTGTCGGCGGGATCGATTCTCGCGGCGCTGCCATCGGTCGCCATGTTCTTTGCGATGCAGAAACACTTCGTCGCGGGGTTGACGTTTGGGGCGACGAAGGGGTGAGGAAAGTTTTTACACTACGCTGATTCTCTCGACACAAAGAACCCGCCTTGAGCGGGTTCTTTGTTTTCTGCTGGCTATCCATACGTTTGTTCATCTCTCCCTGCGCTCAACGGCGTTGGCCGATTCCGGTGCGCGTCATCATTGCCCTCGATAGCCGCTGCCTTCGCGCGTCAATTCAGACGTTTCTTATGTTGTCGCTCCCTTAAACGACGAACTATCTGGTCGGCGAGCGCGAAAGCGCTTGTGCGCCGCACCGACGCATTTGTGCCGTGCATTTTCGTCTACTTCCTGGGGCTCAACATGCTGATTCAGCCGGAACGTAACGCAATACCAGGCGGGCGTGCTATTAGCGCCGCTTCGCAATCGGAATTTTTCGATCCAATCTTATCCAGCCACTCGGGTCAACAAGACATCGCACTGTCAAAACCCCGCCAGGGGAGCCAGTCATGATGCGTCGAATCGCCGTTGTCGGCGATGAACTCTCTACGGGCGGACGAATTGTGAGCTACGAAGGCCCTATGTGCATATGGGGCGATAGTGGGCGCCAAGCCGCGTTAATCGGCGGTGAAGCCTGGTGCGAGAAGTGCAAAGGCGCCGGTCGCATTGCAAAGGCGGGAGGCCCACGCCGAATTCAGTTCATGGGCGAGATCGCATTAGGCGGAGATATTGTTCTATGTAACTGCCCGACGCCACCACACATCGTCGCTGAATTAGCGGGCGAATCATGGTGCGATGACGAAGCCGAAAAGTATGCGGCGCGCAAGACAACCGAGGCCGCAATAGCCTTTGCAAGTTCAAGCAGTGCGGCGGCTGTGCACCATGACGAGCAATACACACTCATGGACAGCGACGGCCGGGCACTGGCAAGCGTGCGCTATCGGATCGTCGCGAGTTCAGGGCGGGTTAGCGAGGGAACGACTAATAGCAGCGGACAGACGGAACGTATCCCTACGGACGGATCCGAAAGGCTCAAACTCTACTCAACCGGAGGCAGCGCGCATGAATGAATTTTTTAACGATAATAAGTATGGGCTCAAGCGAGACGAGGACGAAGAGTGGTTTCTCGTCCACGACAGTGCAGTAACGAATACGAACCCTAATTCGATGGTAGAGGTAAAGATTAATACTAGACCGATATGTGAAAACATGACAAACCGGGAATTCAGGGAAATCATCAGGGACATTCTGAATCGTGCTATTCCACTGGTAGATGGCCGGATTTCAGCTTTGCAAATGTGGCGTCCTGATGAGCGTTCTCGAGTGGCACGCTGGTTTGGCAGAAGTGACGAATCGGCTCGCAGGATCCTCTTGAATGGCTTGCCACGAGTTGCCATTGTACTTCGCTCCCTGACGCCCGGAAACTTTGTTCGCGCGAGTCCAGAGCAAGACAAGATGTTAGGCTGTACACCCAATCCAGTCAGCGCAGAACAGGAAGCCGCTCACGTTTGCGGCCCGGATACTGCGACACATACAATCAGTATCAGCCCCAAGTTTTGTACTATGCGTCATTGGTCAGCAGATTCAGATTCACGCGTTTCGACCGTCATTCATGAGGTGACGCATTTTTTTGACACGATGGCGACAAAAGATTCTAAATACACAATCGCATATACATTGCGCGACTGGGCACGAGACAACTCAAGCCTCGCACTCAACAACGCCGATAGTATTGCCGGCTATATTGTTGAAGGAGATTGAATTGAAGAATCTTATATCTCTTGCCTTCCCCTTCCTTTTCTTATCACACGCACTTGCTTGCACAGGCCAACCCGGTCAGACTCGAGATATTAATTTTGAGTTCAACTCAGGCGCGCTCAGTAACTCGGAAATTCTTTCACTAGCCAATTGGATTGTAGATACAGGCGGCACACGGTCTACCCTCGAAGGCATTTCAGTTATCGGTCTTGCGGATACGCGAGAACGAAATCCACAACGCATTGCAGAAGAACGAGCAAAAAACGCCAAGGACGCCCTGTTAGTACTCGGCGTCCGATCCGCAACGACGGAAGTCGCAGCACACGTTTATAAGCCCGCGAAGCCAGGCAGCAAATATGAACCAACCGGCACGAGAGCAGAAGTAACACTCATCCCAGCGTGCTTGAGCAACTAGATCTGCAGTTCGCCAGGGCAGGATGCCCAGCGAAAAGTTGCTCGGTGCGTACGGATGCTTCGAGCAACTCTAAAGGTATCGCCTACGTGCTTTCACCTTGTGAAGCATCGAAGTGATCGGCAATACGCACGCTTCCCTTCAGCGCACCAAAGCGTCGATTGGCCTTCACCGACTCAACAGGCACTAGACACACCACGGGTTTTCCCGCCCTTGCAATCACGACGTCCTCACCGGCCAGTGCACGATCGATCAAGCCCGAGAGGCATTGCGCCGCATCATCAATATCGACAATTGGCATGGCTGCTTCCAAAGAGGAAATGACCAAATTAGGGCACCTGCCCCGACCAGACAACCCATCCCGATCAACCTTCCTCCGCCCCACCCCAGCCCTTCCCCCGCTAGCTCCCCGCCCCCGCCCCACTTAAAATCCCCCGCCTTCGGACGCAAAAGCGCGATTCAAGGCGCTGCGCCGTGTAAACTGCTGCCTTTTTTATCTCGTGTGGTATGGCTCATCCCCCGCCGCGGACGGCCCTTTCGGGCCCGGCCCTCGTTCGTCTGCTTGCCCGCATCGGCGAAACCGACGTGCAAGCCTCCCAGCAGCCGCTCGCCGACCGGCTGAGCCAGTGGCTCGGCTGGACGGACGCGATCGGGCTCTCGACGGTGCTCAGCGCCCCTGCGCCCGCCGTGGCGACGGGTGTGCGCGCCGACGGGGAGGACGAGGCGCAGCGCTGCCTGAACCTGCGCTCGGCGCTGTCGAAGGCCATCGTCACGGACGCCGTGCTCGCCCCGCCGCGCCCGCAGCCTGGCCACGCCCGTCATGCGCGCGTGCAGCAGGTGCAGGAAGCGCCGGACATGCCGGCTGATTACGCGATGTTCCGCCAGAGCTATCTGGCGCTCCAGCAGAAGATGGAGGCCGATATCGGCGACCTGCGCACCCGCCTGCGCAACCGGCTCGCGGCCCAGTCGTCGGCGATGGCGAAGCTTGCTGCGCTCGACGCGGTGATGGAGCGCTCGCTGTCGGTGCGCGAGCGCACGCTGCTGGGCACGGTGCCCGGCCTGCTGGGCAAGTATTTCGAGCGCCTGCGCAAGGCCGATCAGGCCGCCGGAGCAGCCCAAGCTGCCGAAGCCGCCAAAGCCACCGAAGCAGAAACTGACGCCGAAGCCGAAGCTCCGGCCGAAACCCAGCCACAAAACACCAGCGGCGCGTGGCTCGCCACGTTCCGCAAAGATATGCAGAGCCTGTTGCTCGCCGAACTGGATGTTCGGTTTCAACCGGTCGAAGGGCTGCTCGCCGCCCTTCGCGCCCGCTAAAACAAACACTATGTCCAGACTTCGCATCGATCTCGTTGTTTTCCTCGCCGGCCTGCTCGCCGTTTGCTGGATCGCCGCCGCTTACGTCGGCTCCAGTCCGCTCGCGCTCGCCGTCACGCTCCTGATCGGCGCCTGTTATGTGGGCGGCGCGCTCGAACTGCGCCGCTACCGCCAGGCCACCGGCAGCCTCGCCCAGGCCGTCGACGCGCTGGCCGCCCCGGCGGCGGCCACACCCGCCACGCTCAACGGCTGGATCGAGCGCCTGCACCCCAGCCTGCGCAGCGCCGTGCGCGCACGCGTGGAAGGCGAGCGCGCGGCCTTGCCCGGCCCCGCGCTCACGCCCTACCTGGTCGGCATGCTGGTGCTGCTCGGCATGCTCGGCACGCTGCTCGGCATGGTGGCGACGTTGCGCGGCACCGGCATCGCGCTGGACGGCGCGAGCGACCTGGACGGCATTCGCAGCGCGCTCGCCGGCCCGATCCGGGGCCTGGGCTTCGCGTTCGGCACCTCGATTGCGGGCGTCGCCAGTTCGGCGATGCTGGGCCTGCTTTCGGCGCTGTGCCGCCGCGAGCGCATCGAGGCCGCCCAGCGTCTCGACGCGCAGATCGCCAGCACGCTGCGTCCGTTCTCGCACGCCCATCAGCGCGAGGCGAGCTTCGCGCTGATGCAGCGCCAGGCCGAAGCGCTGCCGCTGCTGGCCGAGCGTCTCCAGTCGATGATGACGGCCATCGAACGCCAGAACACCACGCTCGGCGAGCGTCATATCGCCAGCCAGGAAGCGTTCCTGGGCAATGCGGAAGCGACTTACGCGCGCCTCGCGTCGACCGTGGGCGACTCGCTCAAGGCCAGCGCCGCCGAAAGCGCACGCGCCGCGGGCGCGGCGTTCGCGCCGGTCGTCGAAGCGACGATGGCGGGTCTCGCGCGCGAAAGCGCCGCGCTGCACGGCACGCTGACCCAGGCGGTGGAGCGTCAGCTCGACGGTCTCACGTCGGGTTTCGAGGCCAACGCCACGCGCGTCGCGGGCATCTGGAACGCCGCGCTCGACGAGCAGCGCCGCGCAGGCGAGGCGCTTGCGGACGATCTGCAAGGTGCGCTGGAGCGCTTCAGCGCCACCTTCGAAACGCGTTCGGCCCATCTGGTGCGCGATGTCGATGCGCGCCTCGCGGCTTCGGCGGCGGGGGTTTCGCAGTCCTGGCAGGACGCGCTGGCGCGTCAGGAACAGGCCGGCCAGAAGCTTGCGGGCGACAACCAGCAGGCGCTCGCCGCTGCGGCCGCGACCTTCGAGCAGCACGCCGCCGCGCTCGTGCGCGCCGTGGGCGAGGCGCAGACGGATCTGCAGACGCAGCTCGCTGCAGGCGACGAGGCGCGTCTGGCGACCTGGCGCGCTACGCTCGACGCGATGAGCACCTCGCTGCGCGACGAATGGCGCGCGGCGGGCACGCAGGCGGCCGACCAGCAGCAGGCGATCTGCACGACGCTCGCGCAAACCGCCGACGAGATCGTCGCGCGCACCGAGGCGCACACCAACAGCACGCTCGCCGAAATCGCCCGCGCCACCGAAACGGCAGCCGCCGCATGGCAGGCGGCCAGCACGGAAGCGGCGCAGCGCCAGCAGGACGTCTGCGAAACCCTGGCGACCACGGCGGGCACGATGGCCGCGCAGGCCGAAGCGCAGACGAACAGCACCATCGCCGAAATCACGCGCGTCGCCGAGGCTTCGTCGTCGGCATGGCAGGCCGCCAGCACGCACGCCGAGCAACGCCAGCAGGCGATCTGCGAGTCGCTCGCGCAAACGGCGTCGGCTATCGCGACAAGCACCGGGACGCACGCCAGCGGCACGATCGCGGAAATCGCGCGCGCAGCGGAGGCGAATGCGGCAGCATGGCAAGCGGCAAGCACGCAAGCGGAGCAACGCCAGCAAGCGATTGCCGATGCACTGGCGCAAACCGCCGACGCCATCTCGACGCAAACCGAAGCGCACGCCAAGGGCACGATTGCTGAAATCGCGCGCGCGGCTGAGGCGAACGCGGCAGCATGGCAAGTGGCAAGCACTCATGCCGCAGAACGCCAGCAAGCGATCTGCGATGCCCTCACGCAAACGGCCAACGCGATCTCGACGCAAACCGCCACGCACGCCAGCGGCACGATCACCGAGATCGCGCGCGCGGCTGAAGTCAATGCGACGGCGTGGCAGGCCGCAAGCACTGAGGCCGCCGAGCGCCAGCAAGCCATCTGCGACGCCCTCGCGCAAACGGCCAACGCGATCTCGACGCAAACCGCCACGCACGCCAGCGGCACGATCGCCGAGATCGCCCGCGCAGCCGAAGCCAACGCGACCGCCTGGCAGGCCGCAAGCACTGAGGCCGCCGAGCGCCAGCAAGCCATCTGCGACGCCCTCGCGCAAACGGCCAACGCCATCTCGGCGCAAACCGAAGCGCACGCCAAGGGCACGGTCGAAGAAATCGCCCGCGCTGCTCAAGCCAACGCCAGCGCCTGGCAAGCCGCCAGCACGCACGCCGCGGAGCGCCAGCAAGCGATTGCCGACGCCCTCGCGCAAACGGCCAACGCGATCTCGGTGCAAACCGAAGCGCACGCCAAGGGCACGATCGAAGAAATCGCGCGCGCTGCTCAAGCCAACGCGACCGCCTGGCAAGCCGCAAGCGCCGAGGCCGCCGAGCGCCAGCAAGCGATCAGCGAAGCACTCGCGCAAACCGCCAGCGCCATTTCGGCGCAAACCGAAGCCCACGCGAGCGGCACCATCGCCGAAATCGCCCGCGCCGCCGAAGCCAACGCGACCGCCTGGCAAGCCGCCAGCGCGCAAGCCGCCGAACACCAGCAGACGATCACCGAAGCGCTCAAGCAAACCGCCAGCGCCATCTCCGCGCAAACCGAAGCGCACGCGAGCGGCACCATCGCCGAAATCGCACGCCTCGTCGAAGCCGCGTCGGAAGCGCCGCGCGTGGCCGCCGAGGTCGTCGCCGAGCTGCGCCAGAAGCTCCACGAGAGCATGGTGCAGGACACCGCGATGCTCGAAGAGCGCGGCCGCCTGCTCGCCACCGTCACCACGCTGCTCGACGCCGTGAACCACGCGAGCACCGAACAGCGCGCGGCCATCGGCGCGCTCGTCGATACGTCGGCGGGCCTGCTCGAACGCGTGGGTGCGCGCTTCGACCAGCAGGTCGAAGCCGGCGCGCAGACGCTCGAAGGCGTCGCGGCCCAGGTCACGGGCAGCGCCGTCGAAGTGGCGAGCCTTGGCGACGCGTTCGGCGTGGCCGTGCAGCACTTCGGCGCGTCGAACGACAAGCTCACGGCGCAGCTCGAACGCATCGAAGCCGCGCTCGACAAGTCGCTCGCGCGCAGCGACGACCAGCTCGCCTACTACGTCGCCCAGGCGCGCGAAGTGGTCGATTTGAGCCTGCTGTCGCAGAAGCAGATCATCGATAGCCTGCAACGTCTGGCCGGAAGCGAAGCCGCATGAACGACGAAATCGACGGCGGCGTAGAGCCCACCGCGCCCGTCTGGGCCGCGTTCGGCGACCTGATGGCGGCGCTGCTGGGCGCGTTCGTGCTGATCCTCGTCGGCGTGATCGGCATGCAGATGGAAGCGTCCTCGCGCCTCGCGCACGAGGTCAAGGCGCGCCAGCAGGAAGCGCAGCGGCGCCAGACGCTCGAACAGGCGCTGGCCGGCCCGCTCGCGGCGGGGCGCGTGACGCTCGTGAACGGGCGCATCGGCATCAGCGGCAGCGTGCTGTTCGCGCTGAACTCCGACCAGTTGCAGCCGCAAGGTCGCGACCTGCTCAAGAGCCTCGCGGGGCCGCTCACGGCGTACCTGCACGATCGCGACGAAATCCTCATGGTGAGCGGCTTCGCCGACGACCAGCAGGTTCACGCGGGCAATCGCCGTTTCGCCGACAACTGGGAGCTGTCCGCCGAGCGCGCGCTGACGGTCACGCGCGCTTTCATCGATGCGGGCGTACCGGCTTCGTCCGTGTTTGCGGCGGCGTTCGGGTCGGAGCAGCCCGTGAGTTCGAACGCCGATGAAGCGGGCCGCGCGAAGAATCGCCGCGTGGAAATCGCACCCGTGCCGCGTTCGTCGAGCATGAGCAACGCAGCCGCGAAGCCGCAGGACGCCCATGAATGATCGCGTGCAAAACGTTGTGCAGGCATCGAATCCGGCACACGAAAGCACCGCGCGCGTGACGCTTGAGGCATGGCGCGCGCAGGGCGCGGATCGTGTCGATCCGGTAGCGTTTGCGACGCTCGACGCCATGGAAAAGCGCGCGCAGGCGCTTGAAGGCGCGGTGCGCGATGTACTCGATGCACGCATCGACACGCGCCTTGCGGCCTATGCGCAGCAAATCGAAGCGGGCAGCCCTGCACCGAAGCCTGCAGACAACGCGCCTGCAAACGATGCCTTCGCATCATTGATCGATGCAATGTCGCGCGAAACACGCGACGGCGCGCCCACTGCGCTGCTCGATTATTTCCGCGACGTCTGGCAAAAGGTCAGCGCCGATCAGCAAGTGCAACAATCGCGCGACCAGGTACCGAAAAACGCAGGCCCGCTCAATTCGAGCCACCTCGTGCACCGCGCGCTCTTTCTCATGCGCGATCTCTCGCCGCGCTACCTGCGCCAGTTCCTGGCCTACGCCGACGGTCTTGCCTGGTTCGAAGACCTGCACGCGGGCATGGCGCCGCCCGCCGCGCAGACCGCGCAAACGGGCGCCGCGAAAAAGCCCCGCCGCACGCGCGCGCGTCAATGACACGTCAATAACGCGTCGCTAGCACGTCGATAGCACCTCAATCGCGCGCGGCCATTCCCGCGCCGTCCCTTGCGCCTTCCGTGGCATGATCGCAGCGTCCTGCTGCATCCCTCTCGCCATCGGTCTTCCGGCCCGCCGGTTGTACGTCCAACGGAGTGCGCAACATGTCACGATCCCTGTCCCGCTTCGCCGGTCTCTGCGCGGGCGTCCTTGCCTGCGCCGCGCTGCTCACGGCCTCCGTGGCGTTCTCCTGCACGCGCGCGCTCTATGTGGGCGACAGCGGCCTCGTCATCACGGGCCGCAACATGGACTGGTCGGAGGACATGCTCTCGAACCTCTGGGTCTTTCCCGCAGGGATCGAGCGCGACGGCAACGCCGGGCCGAAGTCGCCGCGCTGGCGTGCGAAATACGGCAGCGTGGTGGTGTCGGGCTACGACATCGGCAGCGTGGACGGCATGAACGAACGCGGCCTCGTCGCCAACGCGCTCTATCTTTCGGAGACCGATTACGGCAAGCCCGACCCGGCCCGCAAGCCCATGTCGATCAGCCTGTGGGCGCAGTACGTGCTGGACAACTATGCGAGCGTGAGCGAAGCCGTGCAGGCGCTCGGCAAGGAGCCGTTCCAGATCATCGCGCCGCCGCTGCCCAACGGTAAGCCCATCACGATTCACCTTTCGCTATCGGATGCGAGCGGCGACTCCGCGATCCTCGAATATCTCGACGGCAAGCTCGTGATCCACCACGGCAAGGCGTATCGCATCATGACGAATTCGCCGATCTATAGCGAACAGCTCGCGCTCGATACCTACTGGAAGGGCATTGGCGGCTTGAGCTTCCTGCCGGGCACCAATCGCGCCGCCGACCGCTTCGTGCGCGCGTCGTTCCTGCTCGACGCGATTCCGAAAAGCCCCGATCCGAACTACATGGCCGGCGTGCCACAACAGAACGGCGCGTACCAGCAGGTCGCGAGCGTGATGAGCCTGATGCGTTCGGTCAGCGTGCCGCTTGGGATCCGCACGCCAGAGACGCCCAATCTCTCTTCGACGATCTGGCGCACGGTGGCCGACCAGACCGACCTCGTCTATTACTTCGATTCGGCCACGCGGCCCGACACGTTCTGGGTCTCGCTGCGCAAGCTCGATCTCAAACCCGGCGCGCCGGTGCTCAAGCTCACGATCGCAGCGGGACAGATGTTCTCGGGCGAGACCGCCGACAAGTTCGTGCCGACGCCCTCGTTCAAGTTCATGCCTGCGCCCGCTCCGTGATATCGCCGCGCGCGGCGGCCACGGGCTTCGCCACGTAATACGGGTCTTTCACGCTGCGCGCGTACTGCTTGGGCGCCATGCCCGACCAGCGCCGGAACGCGCGGATAAAGGCCTTTTCCGACGCGTAACCCACGCTCGTCGCAATCTCGATCAGGCGCCGCCGCGAATCGCGCAGCGCCCCGCTCGCGACATA
Organism: Paraburkholderia bannensis NBRC 103871; assembly: GCF_000685015.1. Lineage (GTDB taxonomy): Bacteria > Pseudomonadota > Gammaproteobacteria > Burkholderiales > Burkholderiaceae > Paraburkholderia > Paraburkholderia bannensis. The sequence goes on from NZ_BAYA01000013.1 coordinate 74,776, forward strand.
CATGCGATACGCGGTGAGATGGCCGATAGGCGTCTCCTCGACCAGTTCGACAAAGCGCGCACTGAAGCGCGAGCGCGACATGCCCGCGGTAGCCGCCAGCGACTCGACCGTCCATTCGCGCTCCGGGTAGCGATGCAACTGCGCGATCGCACGGCCGATCTGCGGATCCATGAGGCCGCGCAGCCAGCCCGTATGGCTGATCGCCGACGATAGATGCGCGCGCAACAACTGCACGAACAGCACATCGGCAAGACGCGCGGCGGCCACGGCCCAGCCCGGCTGGCACGCCATCGATTCGCGGATAAACGCCATCAGCGTGTCCGCCAGCCAGGGGCCGACCGCCGGGTCGTTGGCGCGCACGTGGATGAGCGGCGGCAGCACGGAAAAGAGCGGATTGCGCACCGCTTCGCGGTAAAAAATGATGCCGGTGTACAGCTCGCTCGCGGGGCCGCCTTCGCCCAGGCTCAGGCGCAAGGGCGTGTCGAAGCGCGGACTGATGCCCGCGCTCGCGACGATATCGTCGAACGGCACCGGCTCGACGCCGGGCGCCGAACTCAGCACATGTGCGTGGCCGTGCGGCAGCAGCACGAAATCGCCGACTTCGACGCGCAGCGGCTCGCTCCCCTCCACGGCGACATAAAACGGGCCGCCAAAGCCCGTCCTGAACGCCGCGCCCTCCACCGCCGGTTTCGCGATGGCCCAGGGCGCGTTGAGCGAAAAATGCCCTGTTACCACGGCGTCGGCGCGCAGGTCGGCGAGCGCGGCGCTCAAGAGATCCATCGCCATCGTGTCGTCTCCGTCATGTTTTTGTGGGCGTGGCGTGCGGGTTGAAAGCCGCTTTAAAAGCGTTGCTGAATGCCCATCATCGCGCCGAACTGGTTCGCGCCCGTCGCGACCGTGCCCGCCGCCGCCACGGCGTTCGCGGCCAGCGCGCTATTCATCATGTAGCCAAGCGAAGCATAAAGCGTGGTGCGCTTGGAGACGAAATAATTCGCGCGCCCAATTACGAGGGTCGAATTCGAATGCTCGCGCAGGATGTAGCGCACGGCCTGTGCGTCGAGGGAGAAAGTCGGCACCACATACCAGGTCGCGCCCAGGAAGAAGATATCGGACTGGGCGTGCTCTGCCGCCGAGGTATCGCGGCGGATCCAGCCGCCGCCGAGCTTCGCGGGGCCGTATTTCACATAGGCGTCGACGATGGTGCGCTTGTCGACGTCCGCGCTGCTCACGAGCGGCGCCGACGCGCCGGTGCCGCCGTACATCACGTCATAGGACGCCGCCGCGCCGCCCCACGCACTGTCGTAGGCCAGCATCATCGTGTACTGGCGGCAGGCCACGGCGTCGCCCGGCACCTGGCCCGCGCAGTTGGTCGCCGATGGGCCGGCCGGGCCCGCCGCATCGCGTCCGAAGCTATACGTGCCGCCCAGCGTGACGCCGTGGAACTTGCCCATGTAGCCCACGGCATTGTCGCTGCGCGCATTGGGCAAATAGCTGTCGAAACTCGCCATCGAATGAATCGACGGGCCGATCACGTCCGCATTGAACAACGCGTACATCGACATATTCATCTGCCGGCCCAGTGTGAGCGCGCCGTACTGGCTGCTCACGCCCACATTCGCCTGGCGCCCGAACAGGCGGCCGCCGTAATTGAGCGAGCCGCTGCCCGGCGCGAAGCCGCTTTCCAGCACGAAGAAAGTCTTGTAGCCGCCGCCCAGGTCTTCTTCGCCGCGCAGACCGAAGCGCGACGGCACCTCGCCCGTCAGCGTGGGCATGCCCACGAACGAACCGCCCTTGGCGGCGTTGTTGTAGTACTCGATGCCCGTATCGACGATACCGTAGAGCGTCACGCTGCTCTGCCCCCACACGAAAGCCGATGCCGCTGCGAGCGATGCTGCCACGAGAGTCTTCTTCATTGCGATCTCCGAACCATTATTCAGTCATGCTGATTTATTGGAATGCGTGCCGGGCCAGATAAACGGCCCGGCACGGTACTGCGGGTGTGCGCCCTAGTCGGTCTTGCTGCCGGCCAGGATCCACTGCACGACGGTTTGCGCATCGGTTGCGCTGATTGCATTGGCGGGCATGGGCACCGCGCCCCAGACGCCCGAGCTGCCATTCTGGATATGCGCCACCAGCGTCGACACGGCGTTCGGCTTGCCGTTGTATCGCGTGGCCACGTCGCGATAGGCCGGGCCCACAAGCTTTTTATCGATGGCATGGCAGCCGAAGCACGCATGCTGAGTGGCGATCTGGCGGGCGCGCGCGGCGTCCACGGCGGGTTCGGCAAACGCCGTGGTGACGCTGGCAAGCGCAGCGAAGGAGACCAGCAAATGACGCAATGGGATCACGTTCGATTCCTGTTTTTGTGGGGGTTTAAAGCGGTTCAGGCCAGTTCCTGTTCGAGCGGCATGGTGCGCAGGCGCGTACCCGTCGCCTCGAACAGCGCAGCGGCCACGGCGGGGGCAACGGGCGGCAGCGATACCTCTCCGCAGCCTTGCGGCGCACGCTCGCTTTCGACGATCTCGACTTCGATCTTCGGCATCTGCGCGAGATAGAGCAGCGGATAATCGGCGAAATTCTGCTGCTCCACCGCGCCGTCCTTGAAGGTGATGTCGCTCTTGAACGTATTGGTGAGCGCGAAGCCAATGCCGCCCTCCACCATTTCGCGAATCAACATCGGATTCACGGCGCGCCCGCAGTCGATGCCGCACACGATGCGTTCGAGCTTCGCGCGGCCGTCCACCATGCGCAGCTCGACGATGGTCGCGACGTACGTGGTGAACGCGCCGCCGCGCCCCGTGTAGAGGCAATAAGCGAGACCGCGATGCAAACCGGCAGCAGGCTTGCGCGCCCAGCCCGCGCGCGCCGCTGTGCGTTCGAGCACGCGCACCGCCAGCGGATCGCCGCGCAGCAGCGTGCGCCGGTAGTCGAGCGCGTCGATACGCGCCGCGTGCGCGAGTTCGTTCACGAAGCTTTCGAGAAAAAACACACTCGACGTGCTGCCCACGCTGCGCATGAAGCTCACGGGAACGTGCTGGTCGACGCTCACCGAATCGACCAGCAGGTTGGGCACCGAATACCCCAGGTCGTAGAGACCGTCGAGCATGGTTTCGTCCCAGCCGCCCGCCTTCTCGAAGTAATCGCGCTTGATGGCCCAGTAGAGCGACTGGCCGACCACACGCAGATGCATCGCGGTGGGATAACCGTCCGCGCCCAGCACCGCGCGCATGCGCGCCGATGCAGCAGGCCGATAGAAGCCGTGGCGAATATCGTCTTCGCGCGAGCGGATCACCTTGACCGGACGGCCCACGGCTTTCGAAGCCACGGCTGCGTGAATCACGAAATCGGGCACATACTTGCGTCCGAAGCTGCCGCCCAGGAACGTTGTGTTCACAATGATTTTGTCGGGCGGCAGCTTGAAGATGCTGCCAAGCGTCCAGCGCACCTTGTCCTGCCCCTGGATCGGCCCCCACACTTCGATTTCATGCTCGCGCACGTGCACGCACGCATTCACCGGCTCCATCGTCGCGTGGACGATATAGGGCGTGTGGTAATCCGCTTCGATCGTTTTCGGCGCGTTCGGCGCCTCCGGTGCACTGGCGAACTGCGCGGCAGCATCGCCGATCTGCGTGGCCACCACCGCCTTCTGCGCCATCAGCGCGGCCTTGTTCTGCGCGCGAATCGTCGCGCTGTCCGCAGGCGGCGCATCGTCCTGCCACTGCACGTCGAGCGTGTCCGCGGCCTTCTTGGCCTGCCAGTAGGTATCGGCGACGACGATCACGGCGTCCTTCGCCTGCACCACGTCGACCACGCCCGCGAGCGCGCGCACGGCGTCGCGGTTGCGCACCGCCACGGGCTTGCCGTTCAGCGTGGGCGCCATCTTCACGAAACCGGCGAGCATGCCCGGCACCTTCACATCGATGCCGAACACAGCGCTGCCGTTCACCTTCGCGGGCACGTCGAGCTTGTGCAGCGGCTGGCCGATCAGCGCGCGCGCCGATTCGGGCTTCAAGCGCGGCTGCGGATCGAGCGGCAGCTTCGCCGCATCGGCAAGCAGCTCGCCGTAGCCGAACGAGCGGCCCGTCTGCATGTGAATCACGCGCCCGCTCTTTGTCGTGCATTGCGTGGGCCGCACGCCAAGCCGCCGCGCGCCCGCTTCCAGAAACACCTGACGCGCCTGCGCACCGGCCACACGCAAGCGCGCGTGGAACATCGTCACCGACATCGACGCGCCCACGAACTGCTGCGGATGCTCGTTGGCCGCGCTGATGCGATAGGCGTCGCGGCCCGTGACGAACGCCACGCTCACGAGACGCCAGTCGGCGTCCATCTCGTCGGCGAGAATCTGCGGCAGGCCCGTGTAGACGCCCTGCCCGACCTCGGCCTGCGACAGCCCGATGACCGTGCGGCCGTCCGCGTCCACGCGCACCCAGTCGTTGATCTCGCGATAGCGCGCGCCGTCCTGCGCGGCCTCCACAGGCTCGCTCAGCGAGAGCGGCAGGACAAGGCTGCCCGCCAGCGCAAGACCCGCCTTCAGAAAATCGCGGCGCCCCGCGCGCTCAGTGGTCTGCAGCAGCATGCACGGCCTCGCGGATACGGTGATAGGTCGCACAGCGGCACAGGTTCGTCACGCCCTGGTCGATCTGCGCATCGGTGGGATGCGGATGCTGCCTGAGCAGCGCGGCCACGGCCATCACCATGCCCGACTGGCAATAGCCGCATTGCGGCACGTCTTTCGCGATCCACGCGCGCTGCACCGGATGGGTCGTGTCGGGCGACAGGCCTTCAATGGTCGTGATGCGCCGGCCCGCCACCGCCGACACCGGCAACACGCACGAGCGCGTGGCCTCGCCCTCCAGGTGCACGGTGCAGGCGCCACACGCGCCGATGCCGCAGCCGTATTTCGTGCCGCACAGCCCCGCCGTCTCGCGGATCACCCACAGCAGCGGCGTGTCCGGGTCGCCGTCGAAATCGAATGGCTGGCCATTCAGTGTGAATTGCATGCGTTGTCTCCTCTCGATTCGCCTGGCCGGCCGGTGCGAAAACCGTCGGCTATGGATGGCATTTTTCGCCTGGACAAAAAGCCCGGCAATGGCGCGGAGACCCAAAAAAGTAGCCGATCGTCTCTTTCGATTTCTGGCTTTTTTGAGCGACAAGGGCGACTCTTATTCTCTATAAGCTCATGTATTTAATGATTATTGCTCGCTTACAGGCAATCAGACGGGGCCGCATAATCGTTCAAATACGATTCTGCGTTCCATCTGCGAAACAAAATGAGGAGCTACGATGACGCCGAGATCGACCCAGACGACTTCCGGCGCAACTCTGGCGCGCCATCACTAGACTTAACTCTTATATAAGACATAAGACATTTGACGCTGGAGTCGCTTGTCAATTAGAATCGTGGCTGCAGTAGTCCATGGAAAGCCTTCCCCTGAAACGCAATACCAGCAGGTCCCCCCATGCTTGAAAATTACCGTGCTCATGTAGCCCAGCGCGCCGCGCTCGGCATTCCCCCCCTGCCGCTGACGGCCCAACAGACCGCCGAGCTGGTTGAACTGCTGACGAACCCGCCCGCCGGTGAAGAGCAGACCCTCGTCGACCTGATCACCAACCGCGTGCCGGCTGGCGTGGACGAAGCCGCTCGCGTGAAGGCCGGCTTCCTGGCCGCTGTGGCCAAGGGCGAAACCGCCTGCGCGCTGATCTCGCGCGCTCGCGCCACCGAACTCCTCGGCACGATGCTGGGCGGCTACAACATCGCCCCGCTGATCGAACTGCTGGCTGACGCCGAAGTCGGCACGGTCGCCGCAGAGTCGCTCAAGAAAACCCTGCTGATGTTCGACCAGTTCCACGACGTCAAGGAACTCGCCGACCAGGGCAACGCCAACGCCAAGGCCGTGCTGCAAAGCTGGGCCGACGCAGAATGGTTCACGAGCCGTCCGGAAGTCCCGGAAAGCCTGACCATCACGGTCTTCAAGGTCACGGGCGAAACCAACACCGACGACCTCTCGCCGGCACCGGACGCAACCACCCGCCCGGACATCCCGCTGCACGCACTGGCGATGCTCAAGAACGCACGCCCCGGCATCACGCCGGAAGAAGACGGCAAGCGCGGCCCGGTCAAGTTCATCGAATCGCTGAAGGAAAAGGGTCACCTGGTCGCCTACGTGGGCGACGTGGTCGGCACGGGCTCCTCGCGCAAGTCGGCCACCAACTCGGTGCTGTGGTTCACGGGCGAAGACATCCCCTTCATCCCGAACAAGCGCTTTGGCGGCGTGTGCCTGGGCAGCAAGATCGCTCCGATCTTCTACAACACGATGGAAGACGCCGGCGCACTGCCGATCGAACTCGACGTGTCGCAGATGGAAATGGGCGACGTCGTTGAACTGCGCCCGTACGAAGGCAAGGCCATCAAGAACGGCGCAGTCATCGCCGAATTCACGGTGAAGTCCGACGTGCTGTTCGACGAAGTGCGCGCCGGCGGCCGCATTCCGCTGATCATCGGCCGTGGCCTGACCGCGAAGGCGCGTGAAGCGCTGGGTCTCGCACCGTCGACGCTGTTCCGCCTGCCGCAACAACCGGTCGACAGCGGCAAGGGTTTCTCGCTCGCGCAGAAGATGGTTGGCCGTGCATGCGGCCTGCCGGAAGGCCAGGGCGTGCGCCCGGGCACGTACTGCGAACCGAAGATGACCTCGGTTGGCTCGCAGGACACCACGGGCCCGATGACCCGCGACGAACTGAAGGACCTGGCGTGCCTGGGCTTCTCGTCGGATCTCGTGATGCAGTCGTTCTGCCACACGGCAGCGTATCCGAAGCCGGTCGACGTCAAGACGCACCAGACGCTGCCTAACTTCATCAGCACGCGCGGCGGTATCGCACTGCGTCCGGGCGACGGCGTGATCCACTCGTGGCTCAACCGCATGCTGCTGCCCGACACCGTCGGCACCGGCGGCGACTCGCACACGCGCTTCCCGATCGGCATCAGCTTCCCGGCAGGTTCGGGCCTGGTCGCGTTCGCGGCCGCCACCGGCACGATGCCGCTGGACATGCCGGAATCGGTGCTCGTGCGCTTCAAGGGCACGATGCAGCCGGGCGTCACGCTGCGTGACCTCGTCAACGCGATCCCGCTGTGGGCCATCAAGCAAGGCACGCTGACGGTCGCCAAGCAAGGCAAGAAGAACATTTTCTCGGGCCGTATCCTCGAAATCGAAGGTCTGCCCGACCTGAAGGTCGAGCAGGCGTTCGAACTGTCGGATGCATCGGCAGAGCGCTCGGCAGCCGGTTGCACGGTGCACCTGAACAAGGAACCGATCATCGAGTACCTCAACAGCAACATCACGCTGCTGAAGTGGATGATCGCCCAGGGCTACCAGGACCCGCGCAGCCTGCAACGCCGTATCAAGGCGATGGAAGCCTGGCTGGCCGACCCGCAACTGCTGCAACCGGATGCGGACGCAGACTACGCTGCCGTCATCGAAATCGACCTGGCCGACATTCACGAGCCGATCGTGGCCTGCCCGAACGACCCGGACGACGTGAAGACGCTGTCGGACGTCGCTGGCGCCAAGATCGACGAAGTGTTCATCGGTTCGTGCATGACCAACATCGGTCACTTCCGCGCGGCTTCGAAGCTGCTCGAAGGCAAGCGTGACATCCCCGTGAAGCTGTGGGTCGCTCCGCCGACCAAGATGGACCAGAAGCAGCTGACCGAAGAAGGCCACTATGGCGTGTTCGGCACGGCTGGCGCGCGTACCGAAATGCCGGGCTGCTCGCTGTGCATGGGTAACCAGGCACAGGTGCGCGAAGGTGCGACGGTCATGTCGACGTCGACGCGTAACTTCCCGAACCGTCTGGGCAAGAACACGAACGTGTACCTGGGCTCGGCGGAACTGGCGGCGATCTGCTCGCGTCTGGGCAAGATCCCGACCAAGGAAGAGTACATGGCCGATATGGGCGTGCTGAACGCCAACGGCGACAAGATCTATCAGTACATGAACTTCGACAAGATCGAAGACTTCAAGGAAGTCGCTGATACGGTGCAGATGTAAGTTGCACGATTAAGCGGGGCGATGGCGTGAGGTTCGCGCATCGCGCTGCTTGATAAAAACGCCGCAGGGGTCATGCCCTGCGGCGTTTTTTTTGGGCCACGCCTTACGCCTGCCTGACATGCGCCTGACGCTCGCCCTCAAATCTGTCCAATAGTAACCATCTGGTCAACTTCGACTCCAGAAAATGCGCAACAGGTCGTAAACGAGGAATGACCTCTCATTCGCGCACTCATGCGCGGTTGCGCCCTGAATAATGCTCGATTTTCTGATTCAATATTGGGGCACCATACGCAATCGTTCCGAAGCGGACGATAGCGCGGCTTTGAAGCTCGCGCAGTTGCGCATCATGATCTATCAGCTGCCCATGATGTATGGACTACTGATCGTCAATACATGGGGCATGGTATTGCCACATGAAAGCAATTTCCCGCAATGGCAAGGCTACACGTGCCCGCTGGTTCTCACGGCGTTCTGCCTCGTGCGCATCGTGTCGTGGCTGCGCCTTGCGACCACCAGGGTAAGCGAAGCGCAGGCGGCGTCGGTCTTGCGAAGCACGCGCAGGCTCGCGTGGGTGTTTGCGATCGTCTTCACGACGTGGTCGCTCTCGCTGATGCCGCACGGTGACGAAGCCTTCAAGCTGCACGTCGCGTTTTACATGGCGATCACGGTCATCGGCGTGATTTTCTGCCTGATGCACGTGCTCTCTGCCGCCTTCACGGTGACGGCCATTGTCAACGGTGCGCTCGTCACGACGTTCCTGGTGTCGGGCAATGACGTGTTCCAGGCGGTGGCAATCGATACGTCGCTCGTGTCGATTGCCATGCTGGTCGTCTCGTTCACGCACTTCCGCAATTTCGCCGCTCTCGTCGCCACGCAAAGCGAGAACCGCCGTCTCGCGAATATCGACAGCCTCACCAACCTGCCCAACCGCCGCGCCTTTTTCGACGCACTCGACGTGCACTTCGAGAGCGCCAGCGCGCGCGGCGAGCGGCTCGCGGTGGGACTCGTCGATCTCGACGGCTTCAAGTCGGTCAACGACATTCACGGCCACTCGGCGGGCGACCAGGTGCTTGCGGAGGCGTCGTTGCGCCTTGCAGCGGCATGCCTGGGCGCGACCGTGCTGGCGCGGCTCGGCGGCGACGAGTTCGGCCTGATCGTGACGGGCGACTGCTCGGACAGGCGCCTTGCGCTCTTCGGGCGCGATATTGCCGATGTTTTCTGCGATCCGGTGATCGTCGGCGACAGTTCGGTGCGGCTGGGCGCGACTCTCGGCTTTTCGACCTATCCGCAAAGTTCGCGCAACAAGGCTGATCTTTTCGAAGCCGCCGACTACGCGCTCTATGAGGGCAAGCGCCGCGCCCGCGGATCGGCGACCATCTTTTCGCAGGCGCACCGCAACGCGATCATCCGCGAGTCGCAGATCGCCCAGGCGCTGCGCTCGCCTGATCTGGACAACGAACTATCGGTTGCGTTCCAGCCGATCGTTTCGCTGGACGAGGCGCGCACCGTCGGCTTCGAGGCCCTTGCGCGCTGGCATAGCGCGTCGCTCGGCAATGTATCGCCGGGGGAGTTCATTCCGGCGGCCGAGCGCAGCGGCATCATCAACGACATGACGCTCGCGCTGTTCAGCAAGGCGCTGGCGTGCGCGGCGCAGTGGCCTTCGCGCATCGGCCTGTCGTTCAATCTCTCGGCGCACGATTTCGCCGATGAGCGGGTCGTGGACGGCCTCGCGCAACGCATCGTCGAAAGCGGCATCGATCCGGCGCGGATCGACTTCGAGATCACCGAAACGGCGATGGCCCAGGACTTCGAGCAGGTTCGCCACGCCGCCGAGGAATTCCGCAGTCTCGGCTGCGGCCTGTCAGTGGACGATTTCGGCACCGGCTATTCGAGCCTGTCCTATCTCTGCAAGCTGCCGCTGAGCCGCCTGAAGATCGACCGGACATTCGTCACCGGTCTTCAGGAGGGCACCACGGCCTTCACCGTCGTGCGAACCCTGCTCAGCCTCAGCCGCCAGATGATGCTCGAATGCGTGATCGAGGGCGTCGAAACGGCAGCGGAACTGGAGACGGTCGCCGGACTCGGCGCAACGCTCGTGCAGGGCTACTATTGCTCGCGCCCGATGGACGCCAGCGCGATTGCGTCCTATCTGGCGAGCGAGCGCACCGCGCTGTCCGCCTGACGCCAGCGGGTCGGTCACAAAGCTCACAAAGCTCACGAAGCCGCGCCCGCGTGCGCCGGATCCGGCACGAACCGGTAGCCCTCGCCGCGCACCGTGCGGATCCAGTGCGGTTGCGCCGCGTTGCACGGCAGCATCTCGCGCAGCCGCGCAATCGCCACGTTGACGCTGCTTTCGAGGATGCCGCCTTGCAGCAGGACTGCGAGGCGGTTGCGCGACAACGTCTGCATCGGCCGCTGAGCGAATACCGAGAGCAACGCAAACTGGCTTTCCGTGAGACACAGCGGCACGCCGTCGCGCAACACCGTGCGCGACGCGTACACCATGCGATACGGGCCAAAACAGACGTCGGGCTGCTTGTATTGCGCGTAACCCGATGAGATCGGCCCATCGGGCTGCGTGCCGGCCAGCGTGCGCCGCAGCACCGCGCGGATACGCGCAAGCAGCTCCGAGGGGACGAAGGGCTTGGCCAGATAATCGTCCGCGCCGAGTTCCAGGCCGATCACGCGATCGATCGCATCGGCCAGCGACGACATCACGATCACCGGCGTGGGGTCGCCGTGCCCGCGCAATGCCTTGAGCGCGGTGAAGCCGTCCAGGTCGGGAAAGCGGCGCTCCATCACCACCAGATCGGGCAAGGTCGCGCGCATGTCGACCGGCAGTTGCGCGGCCCGGTGCAGCACCGAAACGCGATACCCCGCGTCGCCCAGGAAGCGCGTGAGCAGTTCGCAGAGCGCCTCGTCGGCATCGACCAGCAGAATGCGCTGCGAGAGCGACTTCATCATCGCAGCCGGGTTCGTGCGCAACGGCACGTGTTGCATGTCGACTCTCAACGCTGCGCCTGCTTCGTGTCTTGCAACTGCGTGGCGTTCCAGCCGCCGCCCAGTGCCTTGATGAGGCTCGCGCTCGCGATCAGGCGATTCGAGCGCACCTGCAATGCCGTCTGCTCGTTCGAGAGCGCCGTCGCCTGCGCGGTCACGACGGTCGTATAGGTGACCGTGCCCGCCTGGTATTCGTCGAGGGCGATCTGCACCGACTGGCGCGCCAGCTTCACAGCCTCTTCCTCGGCCACGGCCTGCTCGCCCAGCACGCGCAGGTTCGACAATTCGTCTTCGACGTCATGGAAGGCGGAAAGCACCGTCTGGCGATAGTTGGCGACGCTCTGGTCGAACGTCGCGCGCGCCGAATCGACCGCCGCCGAACGCGATCCGCCGTCGATCAGCGTTTCGCTGCCGCTTGCCGCGAGCGACCAGAGCGCATTGGCCGCGCTCAGGAGCGGCGCGGCGCCCGAGAAGCCCGCCGCGCCGGACAGCGAAATCGTCGGATAGTACGCGGCCACGGCCACGCCGATCAGCGCATTTTCCTGCGCCATCGTGCGCTCGGCTTCGGCGATATCGGGGCGGCGTTCAAGCAGCGCCGACGGCACCACGAGCGGCACGTCGGGCACGCTCTGCGCGAGCTCGTCGGGCGCAATCGTCAGTTCCGACGGCGGGCGGCCGATCAGCAGCGCAATCGCGTGTTCGTACTGGTCGCGCAGTTCCTCGGCGGCAATGGCCGATGCCTTCGTCGTCGCAAGCGTCGTCTGCGCGCTCACCACGTCCGAGCGCGACGCCACGCCCGCTTCATACTGGTTGCGCGTGATATCGAGGCTGCGCTGATAGGCCTTCACTGTGTCGTTCAGGAGCCGCGTGAGCGAGTCCTGGTAGCGCATCGAAAAGTAATCCGATACCAGTTCTTCCTGCGCGGACAGCGTGAGATCCGCCAGCTGCGCGGCGCTCGCCTGGGCACTCGCCTTGTCGCTTTCGATCTGGCGGCGCACCTTGCCCCAGAGATCGAGATCCCACGACGCAGTGGCTTCCAGCGAGCCCGTGGTCGCCGTCGCGCCGCTGCTGCGCGCGCGCGTGACGCCTGGCGCGACGGACACGGTCGGCGAGAGATTCGCGCGCGCCTCGCGCACGACTGCAAGCGCCTGGCGATACGCCGCTTCGTAAGCCTTCAGGTTCTGGTTGTTGATCGCCACTTGTGGCACGAGCGAGTCCAGCACCGGATCGTGATAGACGTTCCACCAGTCGCCGCGAGCGGCGCCATCGGCGGGCGCGGCGCTTTTCCAGCCTTTTGGCGCTTCCTTGAACGCGACGGGCGTCACGACATCGGGACGGCGATATTCGGGGCCGACCGTGCAGCCCTGCAAGGCGAGCAGCGTCGCGCCCAGCGCGATCGTCGTGCACAGCGTGGTGCTGATTCGAACAGGATAAAGCTTCATAGTTAGGAATCCGTCATTGCGCCGCTGGACGCGCCAGGCAGCACGCGGCGCCACAGGGCGCGCGCGCGATGGCGCAGGCGATCGAGATAGAGGTAGACAACCGGCGTCGTATAGAGCGTGAGCAACTGGCTCACGACCAGGCCGCCGATGATGGCAATGCCCAGCGGGCGGCGCAGCTCCGCGCCCATGCCCTGATCGAGCACGAGCGGCACCGCGCCGAACAGCGCGGCGCACGTCGTCATCATGATCGGGCGAAAGCGCATCACGCAGGCGGCGCGAATGGCCTCGGCGGGTGCAAGGTTCTGGGTGCGCTGGGCGTCGAGCGCGAAGTCGACCATCATGATCGCGTTCTTCTTGACGATGCCGATCAACAGGAACACGCCGATCAGCGCGATCACGGAGAACTCCGTGTTGGTCGCCAGCAGCGCGATCACCGCGCCCACACCCGCCGACGGCAGCGTCGACAGGATCGTGAGCGGATGCACATAGCTTTCGTACAGGATGCCGAGCACCGCATAGACCGCCAGCAGCGCCGCGCCGATCAGCAAGGGCATGGCGGACGCCGCCGCGAGCGCACTGCCCGCCGTGCCCGCGAAACCGCCGTGCACCGAGTTCGGCATATTGAGGTCTTTCACGGCCTGATCGACGGCGGCGGTGGCGTCGGCAAGCTGATAGCCCTGCGCGAGGTTGAACGAGATCGTCGCGGCCACGGCCTGGCCCTGGTGATTGACCGAGACCGGCGTGTGCGCCTCGACGAGCTTCGAGAACGCCGAAAGCGGCACCATCGTGCTGCTCGACGTGCTCACCGCCTGCCCCGTCGATACGCTGCCGCCCGTGCTGGTGGCAATCGAATTGGTCGCGGCATTCGTGCTCGCGCTGGAACTGCTGCCCGACGATGACGAAGACGACGATGAGGATGACGAAGTAACAGTACCCGAAACCGCATTGGTCGACGACGTGCCGCTAGCCGACGCCCCCGACGTGCTCACATAGATCTCGCCCAGTGACGAAGGATCCTGCAGCCACTTCGGCGCGATTTCCATGACCACGTGATACTGGTTCTGCTCCTTGTAGATCGTCGAGACCTCGCGCTCGCCGAACGCATCGTACAGCGTGGCGTCGATGGTATCGGGCGTGAGGCCGAAGCGCATCGCCGTCGCGCGGTCGACCACGACCTTCGCGGAAAGCCCGCCATTCTGCTGATCGGAGCTGACATCGGCGAGCGCCGGCACGCGCTTGAGCGCATCGGTCAGGCGCGTCGCCCAGAGCTGAACCTGCGCCGTGTCGTCGCCCTGCAAGGTGTACTGGAACTGCGCGAAGCTCTGCCGCCCGCCCACCATCAAGTCCTGGCGCGGGAACATCATCAGTTGCGCACCCGGAATCGCGGCGAGCTTCTGGCGCAGGCGCGCCATCACCACGAACGCCGAATCCTTGCGTTCGTCGAGCGGCTTGAGCGTGACGCTCGTGAACGCCTGGTTGGTGCCGTGGCCGCCCGTGAAGCCCACCACCGTCTGCACGGCGGGATCGGCCTTCACGATGGCGAGCGCCTGCTTCACCTTCCCGCTCATCGCCTGGAACGAGATGCTTTGATCGGCCATCATGCCGCCGCCCATCAGGCCGCTGTCCTGCTGCGGGAAAAGGCTCTTGGGCACGACCGCGTACAACACGACGTTGAGCGCAACCGTGGCGACCAGGGTGGCCAGCACCAGCGCCGGATGGCGCAATGCCGCGCCCAGCGAGCGCGCATATAGCTGCTCCGCCGCATCGAAGCCGCGGCCGAGCGCATCGCTCGCACGGGCGCAAAGACGCGTGAAGCGATTGTCCTTGCGCGGCTTCGACCCATCGTCATGCCCACCGCGCAGCAGCAACGCGCAGAGCGTGGGCGTGGTCGTGAGCGCGAGCACCATCGACACCGCAATCGAGATCGACAGCACGATCGCGAATTCGCGGAAGATCCGCCCGACGAGTCCGCCCATCAGCAGGATCGGCAGGAACACGGCAATCAGCGACACGCTCATCGATATGACCGTGAAGCTCACCTCTTTTGCCCCTGCAAATGCGGCCTCGAAACGCGATGCGCCGCGCTCGCGATGGCGCTGGATGTTCTCCAGCACGACGATCGCATCGTCGACGACGAAGCCGGTCGCAATCGTCAGCGCCATTAGCGAGAGATTGTCGAGGCTGTAGCCGAACAGTTTCATCGCGCCGAAGGTGCCGAGGATGGACACCGGCACCGTCACCGCGGGAATCAGCGTCGCGCGCACGTTGCGCAGGAACGCCAGCACCACGAGCACGACCAGCACCACCGCGATGATGAGCGTGCGCTCGGTGTGCGAGAGCGAGGCGCGGATCGTGCTGCTGCGGTCGTCGGAAAGCGTGACTTCGGTGCCGGGCGGCAGTGCGGCCTCCAGTTGCGGCAGCACGGACTTCACGCGGTCGACCACGTCGACGATATTGCCGCCCGGCTGCTTGAAGATCCACAGCATGACAGCGGGCTTGCCGTTGACATAGCCCACGTTGCGCAGGCTCTCGACCGAGTCGTTCACCTGCGCGACATCGCGCAGGAACACCGGGCGATTGTTGCGCCACGCGACCACCAGATTGCGATATTCGTCGGCGCGTTCGGCCTGGTCGTTGGCGTAAAGCTGCCAGCGCAGCGCGCCGTCGCTGACCATGCCCTTCGCGCTGTCCGCGTTCGCGGCCGAGAGCGCGGCGCGCACGTCCTCAAGGCCAATGCCGTATTTGAAGAGCGCGCCCGCATTCAGTTCGACGCGCACAGCGGGCAGCGAGCTGCCGTTGAGGTCGACGTTGCCGATGCCGTCGATCTGCATGAGCCGCTGCTGCAGCACGGTCGCCGCGCTGTCGTAAAGCTGGCCCGGCGTGAGCGTCTTCGAGGTGAGCGAGACGATCAGGATGGGCGCGTCCGCGGGATTGAACTTGCGATAGGTCGGGTTCGACTTGAGCGCGCTTGGCAGGTCGGCGCGCGCGGCGTTGATCGCCGCCTGCACGTCGCGCGCGGCGCCGTCGATATCGCGGTCGAGGCCGAATTGCAGGATCACGTCAGTGGAGCCGACGCTGCTCTGCGAGGTCATTTCCGTGACGTCGGCGATCTGGCCCAGGTGGCGTTCGAGCGGCGCGGCCACGGTCGCGGCCATCGTCTCGGGGCTGGCGCCCGACATCTGCGCCTGCACGCGAATAGTCGGAAAGTCCACGGCAGGCAGCGGCGCGACCGGCAGGTGGCCGAACGCCAGCGCACCGGCCACGGCGATCGCCATCGTCATCAGAATCGTCGCGACGGGCCGGCGAATGAAGATCGCGCTCAGGTTCATGATGCGCCCCGCTGCGCGTCGTTCAGCGTCCAGCCGCGCGCGCGCAGCCACGCCGCCATGCGCTCCATCGCCAGATAGACGGCGGGCGTGGTGAACAGCGTGAGCGCCTGGCTAAAGACCAGGCCGCCGATCATCGCGATCCCCAGCGGATGGCGCAGCTCCGACCCGCTGCCGGTGCCGAGCGCCAGCGGCACGGCGGCGATCAGCGCGGCCATCGTCGTCATGAGGATCGGGCGCAGGCGCAGCAGGCACGCGCGATGGATCGCCTCGCGCGGCGTGAGGCCTTCGTCGCGTTCGGCGGCGAGCGCGAAGTCGATCATCATGATCGCGTTCTTCTTCACGATACCGATGAGCAGCACAATGCCGATCACGCCGATGATGTCGAGATCCGCGCCCGTGAGCACCATCGCCAGCAGCGCCCCGACGCCCGCGGAAGGCAGCGTCGACAGAATCGTGAGCGGATGCACGAAGCTCTCATAGAGCACGCCCAGCACCACGTACATCACGAGCACGGCCGCGAGCACCAGGTACAGCTCGCTCGACAGCGACGACTGGAAGGCTTCAGTTGCGCCCTGGAAGCGCGTCTCGAAGCTGTCCGGCAACGCGACCGTCGCCTCCGCGCGCTTGACGGCCTGCACCGCTGCGCCGAGCGACGCGCCCTTCGCCAGGTTGAACGAGATCGTCGTGGCCGGGAACTGGCCCAGATGCGAAATCTGGATCGGCTTCTTGCTGGTGACGATGCGCGCGATGGCCGACAGCGGCACCTGGCCGTTGGTCGCCGTGGACGACGGCAGGTAGATCGAATCGAACGCGTTCAGGCCGCGCGCGAGCTTCGGATCGATCTCCATGATCACGCGCTTCTGGTCGGACTGCGTGAAGATCGTGCTGACGATCCGTTGTCCGAAGTTATCGTAGAGCGCATTGTCGATGGTCGCGAGCGTGATGCCGAAACGCGCCGCCGTCGCGCGGTCGACCTGCACCGTGGCCGCCAGGCCCGCGTCCTGAAGGTCGCTCGTGACATCGGCGAGTTCGGGTTGCTTGCGCAGCTCGGCGACGAGCTTCGGCGTCCACGTGCTGAGCGTATCCATCGACGGGTTGTCGAGCATGAACTGATACTGCGTCGCGCTCACCTGCGTGTCCACGCTCAGGTCTTGCACCGGCTGCATATGCAGCGCAATGCCCGCGACGTCGGCGGTTTCGCTTTGCAGGCGGCGGATGATCTCGCTGGCCGAGGCGCTGCGTTCGTCCTTCGGCTTCAGGTTGATCTGCATGCGGCCCATGTTGAGCGTCATGTTGCTGCCGTCCACGCCCACCGACGACGACAGGCTCACCACATCGGGATCCTTCAAGACCGCATCGGCAAGCTGCGTCTGCAATGCGCTCATGCGCTCGAACGAGATCGATTGCGAGGCTTCGGTAATGCCCTGGATCACGCCCGTGTCCTGGGTCGGGAAGAAGCCCTTGGGGATCAGCACGTAAAGCGCCGCCGTGAGCGCGAACGTGCCCACCGCCACGGCAAGCGTGGCCTTTTCGTGGTCGAGCGCGAACGTCAGCGCGCGGTCGTAGTGCTTCATGACCGGTGCGAACCAGTCGCGGCCCTTCTTTTCAGGCTTGTTTTCGCTTTCATGCGAGACCGGGCGCAGCAGGCGCGCGCACAGCATCGGCACGAGCGTGAGCGACACGAGCGCGGAAATCACGATGGCGACCGCCAGCGTCACCGCGAACTCGTAAAAGAGCCGCCCGATCACGTCGCCCATGAACAGCAGCGGAATCAGCACGGCCAGCAGCGAGACCGTGAGCGAGATGATCGTGAAGCCGATCTCGCGCGAGCCCTTGAGCGCGGCGTCCAGCGGCTTCATGCCCGCTTCCACGTGGCGGCTGATGTTTTCGATCACGACAATGGCGTCGTCGACGACGAAGCCCGTCGCAATCGTCAGCGCCATCAGCGACAGGTTGTCGAGGCTGAAACCCCACAGGTACATCGCCGCGAACGTGCCCACCAGCGAGAGCGGCACGGACAGGCTCGGGATCAGCGTCGCGGGCACATTGCGCAGGAACACGAAAATCACCATCACCACCAGCGCGACCGCAAGCGCCAGCTCGAACTGCACGTCTTTCACCGAGGCGCGGATCGTGGTCGTGCGGTCGGTCAGCAGCGCGACGTGCACCGACGAAGGCAGGTCGCGCGTGAGCGCGGGCAGCATCGCCTTGATCGCGTCCGCGACCTTGATGACGTTCGCGCCGGGCTGGCGCTGCACGTTCAGCAGGATCGCGGGCGTGTCGTTGCTCCACGCGGCCAGTTGCGAATTCTCCGCGCCCGCCACCACGTCGGCGACATCGCGCAGGCGCACGGGGCGGCCGCTGCGATACGCGATCACGGTGTCCAGGTACTGCTGCGGATCCTCGATCTGGTCGTTCGAGTCGATCGTCCACGCGCGATGCGGGCCGTCGAGCGAACCCTTGGGCGCGTTCGTGTTGACGTTCGTGAGCGTGGTGCGCAGGTCGTCGACGTTCAGGCCATAGGCCGCGAGCGCGCGGATGTTCGGCCGCACGCGCACCGCGGGCTTGTGGCCGCCCGACAGCGTGACGAGACCCACGCCCGCCATCTGCGAGATCTTCTGCGCGATGCGCGTGTTGGTGAGCGCCTGCACGTCGGTGAGCGGCATCGTCGGCGACGTGATGGCGAGCGTGAGGATGGGCGAGTCGGCGGGATTGACCTTGGCGTAGACGGGCGGCGCGGGCAGGTCGCTCGGCAGCAGGCTGTCGGCGGCGTTGATGGCCGCCTGGACTTCCTGCTCGGCCACGTCCATCGACACGGCCAGGTCGAACTGCAGCGTGATGACCGATGCGCCCGCCGACGAATGCGAGGCCATCTGCTTGAGGCCCGCCATTTCGCCAAGCTGCTGTTCGAGCGGCGCGGTCACGGCGGACGTCATCACGTCGGGGCTCGCGCCCGGATAGAAGGTCTGCACCTGTATCGTCGTGTACTCGACCGAAGGCAGCGCGGAAAGCGGCAGGAAGCGCCACGCCACCAGGCCGACGACGAGCAGCGCCGCCATCAGCAGGGTCGTGGCGACGGGCCGCAGGATGAAGAGACGCGACGGATTCATGACTGCGGGCGGGCCTTCGTATCGGCGGCGGTTTTGGCCGTGTCCTTATCGGCGCTCTTATCGGCACCCTGCTTCGGCAGGCGGATCTTCGCGCCGTCGCTCAGATGATCGGCGCCATCGACGACCACGCGATCGCCCACCGCCAGCCCCGCCAGCACGGCGATACGGCCATCGGACGACGCGCCCGTGCGCACCTTGCGCAGCGACACGGTCTGGTTGTCGTTGACGCGATAGACGAAGGTGCCGGGCGTGCCCGTCTGCACCGCCTCGGACGGAATCGTCACCGCATCGTGCAGCGTATCGAGCAGCAGCGAGATATTGACGAACTGGTTCGGGAACAGTGCACCATCGGCGTTCTTGAACAGCGCGCGCAGCTTCACGGTGCCCGTGGTGGTGTCGATCTGGTTGTCGACCGTGTCGAGCTCGCCGTCCGCGAGCTTTTCGTCGCCCGCGCGGTCGTAGGCAGCCACCTGCAGGCGCGCGCCGCTCGCGAGGCGCTGGTTCAGGCGGCGCAGGTCGTCTTCGGGCAGCGTGAACACCACCGAGATCGGATCGGTTTCGGTCACGACGACCACGCCGTCCGTATCGGACGCCGTCACGTAGTTGCCGACATCGACCTGGCGCAGCCCCACGCGCCCGTCCACCGGCGACACGATGCGGCAGTAGACGAGGTTGAGCTGCTGCGCGTCCACCTGCGCCTGATCCGTGAGCACGGTGCCTTCGTATTCGCGCACGGTGGCTTCAGCGGTGTCGAGCGTCTGCTGCGCGACCGAATCGGTTTTCGCGAGGCGCTGGTAGCGCGCGAGGTCGAGGCGCGCGTTATCGAGCAGCGCCTTGTCCTTCACCACCTGGCCCTGATACTGCTTGAGCGCGACCTGGTACTGGCGCGGATCGACCTGCGCGAGCACATCGCCCTTCTTGACGTGCTGGCCTTCGCGGAAGTTGATCGATTGCAGGTAGCCGCTGATCTGCGACTTCACGGTCACGGTCGCGAGCGACGTGACCGTGCCGAGCGAGCTCAGGCGCACCGGCACGTCGCCGGTCGCGGCGGCGGCCACGCCGACCGCTTGCGCCTGGCCGCCCATCGCAGCGCCCGGGGCGCCCGGAGGGCCACCCGGGCCGCCGGGGAAGCCCCCAGCACTGCCAGAAGGCGCGCCATGCGGGCGCAGCGCGAACAGCGCGATCGCGCCCACGGCAGCGGCCAGCAGCACCCAGGGCAGGACGCGGCGACGCCGCGCGCGGCCCGGTTCGTTGGGCGCGTGCGGCTCGCGCACACCGGTTTCATCAGGAGTTTTGGGAGGCTCTACGCGCTTGTCCATGCCGTTCGCGATACGTGAATGAAGCCGCGAACGATACGGCATGGGCCGCATATCCTGTTGATTCTTAATGGAATCAACACAATATATCCAGATTGACACACGATATGCAGCCCGGCTGTTAATGAATTGTCGGACAATGTTTGCTGCTTTCAGGCGGCCTTCGCCGCGCCGTTTTTGCCATCCATCTGTCTGCCTTGAACAACGCCCCCATTCTCATCGTCGAAGACGACCCGGACATCAGCGCACCGCTCGCCCAGTTTCTGGGCGGCAAGGGTTACCGCACGCGCGTGGCCGGCAGCGCCGAGCAGGCGCTCGCGCTGCTCGCGCAGGAGAGCGCGGAACTCGTGCTGCTCGACGTGATGCTGCCGGGCATGGACGGGCTGGAGCTGTGCCGCCGCCTGCGCGCCTCGGGTGGCCCGCGCATCATCATGCTGACCGCGCTGATGGAGACGACCGACAAGGTGATCGGGCTGGAGCTGGGCGCGGACGACTACGTCGCCAAGCCCTTCGACCTGCGCGAACTGCTGGCGCGCATCCGCTCCGCGTTGCGGCGTCCGCCCAGCGGCGCGCCCGAGGCGGCCGCCTCGCCTGCCGCGCCTGCCGATAGCGCGCGCGACCCCGGCGCGGAACTCGTGATCGCGTTCAGCGGCTACACGTTCTATCCGTACCGCCGCTTCGTGCGCTCGCCCGCGGGGCTGCGCATTCCGCTCACCGGCGCGGAAACCGATCTGCTGCTGGTGTTCTGCCGCCAGCCCCGCCAGGTGCTGTCGCGCGAGGAGCTGATTGCGCTCACGCGCGGCAAGAATTTCCCGATCGCCACGCGCTCGATCGACCTGCTGGTGAGCCGCCTGCGCCGCAAGCTGAGCGGCGACGATCCGCTGGAAGAAACCATTCGCACCGTGCGCACGGACGGCTATGCCTTCCAGCCCGATGTCGTCTTCGAGTGATGCACGCCTGATGCGCCGTTTCCTCTCCGACCTCTTCTCCACCACGCTCGGGCAGATTCTCGCCATCATCGCGTGCTCGTCGGCGATCACGCTCGGCCTGTTCATCTTGCTGCTGTTCTACCCCGGCGGGCCGCCTACGCCGCCCTGGCCGTGGCCCGCAACCTATCGCATCGCCAATGCCGCGCGCCTGCTAGCGCAGACGCCCGTCGACGCCCGCGCGAAGACCGCGCTCACGTTGCAGTCGCCTGCCGTCTCGCTCGACGTGACTGCCCTGCCCGCGCGCTGCACGGTCAATACGCTCGACAACGGCGACCTCCAGCGCGCGCTGCAAGCCGAGTTGCACGACATCGGCGCGACCGTCAGCGTGCATTCGTGCGATTCGCGCAATCCGAACGCGACGATCCAGGTGCTGGTGCGCCTGCACGACGACGACGCGACCGTGCTGGAAGCGCGCACGCAGCGCAGCGGCCCCGAACCGCCGCGCCTCACGTTTCCCGTCATCGGCGCGCTGATCTTTCTGTGCGTGGGCGTGGCCGCCATGTCGGCCTGGGCCGTGTCGCGCGTGATCCGTCCGCTACGCCGTCTCGCCGATAAAGCCGAAGCCTTCGGCCGCGAGATCGCGCTCGCGCCCATCGAGGAGGAAGGCCCGGTCGAGATCCGCCGCGCCGCGCACGCGTTCAACCTCATGCAGGAACGCATCACGCATTCGCTGCACAACCGCACGCGCATGCTCGCGGCGGTGAGCCACGACCTGCGCACGCCGCTCACGCGCATGCGCCTGCAACTGGACACCAACGAGAGCGAGACCGTGCGCGACAAGCTGCGCAAGGACATCGACCTGATGCAGACGATGGTGTCGTCGGCGCTGGCGTTCCTGAGGACGGGCAACGATGACGAGAGCAAGGAATGGCTCGACCTGAGCGCGCTGATCGCGACGATCTGCGACGAGTACGAAGAGGCGGGCGCGGCGATCCGTTATGAAGGCCCGCGCCAGATCCGCTGTTTCTGCCGTCCCGACGGCATGCAGCGGGTGCTTGCGAACCTGATCGACAACGCGCTGCGCTTTGGCGAGACCGTGGTGGTGGTGGCCTCGGTGCGCGCCGAGACCATCCTGATCGACGTGAGCGACGACGGGCCGGGCATTCCCGAAACGCGGCTGCGCGACGTGCTCGAACCGTTCGTGCGGCTCGACCCCTCGCGCCGCGGGCAGCCCGGCAGCGTCGGCCTGGGCCTTGCGATCGTGCGCGATATCGTGCGCGCGCATGGCGGCGAACTGACACTGATTAACCGCCGCCCCGTTGGCTTGACGGCGCGCGTCGTCCTGCAGCAATCGGCGCACGACCGGCTCGCCGAAGGCTAGGCGCGATTGCGCCACGGCGGCGTCCAAGCCACACCAGGGCCGCCCGGCGCTGCGGCGAAACGCCTCGCCTGCCAGGCGTTGCCACCGTCGTCTTTGCCTGACGTTTTGCCGCTCATGCGTTACGATGCGCGCATGTCTTTGTCCGCCACCGCCCGTCGACGCTTCTCCGTATGGCTTGCCCTGCTTGCCATGTGGCTCGTCGTGATCGTGCCGGTGGCGAGCCAGCTGAGGGTCGCCGCCCAGGCCGCGACGCCCGATACCGCGAGCATTCTGTGCTCGGCGACGGCGGCGCACGACGCCACGTCCGTATCACACCTTCACGCCGACCGTCTCGCGGCTTGCGGCTATTGCACCCTGCTGGCGCATCAGCCCGCCATGCCCGCCCCGCCTGCCGCTGCGCTCGCGCTTGCCGCGCTCACGATGACGCCGGCAGCCGCACTGCCCACGACACAGCACATCCCCGCCGCCGCCTTCCCTTCGGGTCGGCCGCGCGCCCCACCTGCCAGCTCCCCTCTCTACGCCTGACATTGCGCGCTGCGTCGCGGTGCTTTCCTGTGCGCCGATTACGTGACGGTTGCGCACTCACCGTGCGCCGCCTGGTTTTGCCTGGTTACGCCTGCGTCGATGCGCCATGTCAGCTTCGTCACCCCACACGCTTTCCACTTCGATCAGGAGAACGATGATGTCTCGCAGCTTCCGCCAATTCGCCCTTGCCATGCCGCTCGCTATCGCGGCGCTTCCCGTTTTTGCCGCGCCGCCCGCCGCCGTGAAAGTGTCCGACTGCTGGGTTCGCTCGATGCCGGGCAGCGTGCCGTCGGGCGGCTATTTCAAGCTCACGAACACGAGCGCCAAGCCGGTCGACCTGACCGAAGTCAGCGCCGACGCCTTCGGCATGGCGATGCTGCACCAGTCGCAAAGCAACGGCAGCGCGTCGAAGATGGTCATGGTCGACAAGGCGACTGTGCCCGCCAACGGCACGCTCGCGTTCGCGCCGGGCGGCTATCACGTGATGTTCGAGGAAGCGAAAAAGCCGCTGACCGTCGGATCGACGATCCCGGTCGTCTTCGATTTCAGCGACGGCGCGAAGGTCACGGCGCAGTGCGCCGTCAAGAACGCAGCAGGCCAGTAACGCCCAGGCGCGACGCAGGCGCATCGGTCACGATCGAACGCAACGCGTCTGCGCCGTCCACGGCCGCGCTGCGTAGACGCGCCAGATCCGGCACGGGCCGCGCCAGCGCCAGATCGCGCGCAAACGCGGCTTCAAGCGTCTGCGCGATATCGAGCAGACGCGCGTCGCCGCGCATCGGGCCGATCATCTGGAGCCCGAACGGCATGCCCGCAGAATCGACGCCACACGGCAGCGACAGCGACGGATTCGTCAGCACGGTCACGATGTAGGTGAGCGCGACCCAGCGATAGTAGTTTTCGAGCCGCGTGCCGTCGATCGCCTCGCAATGCGGCGTCGTCCACTCAAACGGCGTCACGGGCGATACCGGCGACACGATCACGTCATAACGCGCGAAGTGCGCCTGAAACTGCCGATACAGCGCGGTGCGCTGCGTGTCGGCGCGTGCGACGTCGGCGAGCGTCAGTGCGCTGCCCATTTCATAGTTCGCGCGCGTATTCGCGCCCAGCGACGACGGATCGCGCTCGTAGGTCTCGCGCAGGCTGCCGACGAACTCCTGCGCACGCACCACGTCGAAGACGCGATGCGCCTCGCGCATGTCGAGCGCGATCGGTTCGCAATGGCCCACCAGCCGCGACAGCCGCGCGATCTTGTCCCTGAACGCCGCGCGAATCGAAGGATCGACCGCGCACGCGCCAAAGTCCTCCGTATAGCCGACGCGCAATGTCGCCGGATCGATGCGCGGCGCGGCGGCGAATGCATCGATACGCGCGCTGTAGCTGAGCGGATCGGCGGCGTCATGCCCGGCGAGCGCGGCCAGTTGCAGGCGCACATCGGCGATGCTGCGCCCCATCGGCCCGCTGACCCAGTTCGGCGCCCAGCCCAGCACGCGGCGTTCGGACGGCACAAGGCCTGGCGACGCCCTGAATCCCACCACGCCGCACAACGCTGCGGGAATACGCAGCGAGCCGCCCAGGTCTGAGCCCGTGGCAAGCGGCAGCATGCCAGTCGCCAGCGCAACCGCCGAGCCACCCGATGAACCGCCTGCGTTCAGGCGCGGGTCGAATGGATTGCCCGTCGCGCCCCAGACGGCGTTGCGCGTGTTCGCGCCCGCGCCCATTTCCGGCACGTTGGTTTTTGCAGCGACGATGGCCCCGGCCGCACGAAGCCTGGCGACGAAGAGGTTATCGGCGGCAGGCACATGGTCGCGATAAAGCGGCGAACCATACGTCGTCAGCAGCCCGGCCGTCTCTTCCAGATCCTTCACGCCGATCGGCAAACCGTGCAGCAAGCCGGTCGCCTCGCCGCGCGCGACGGCCTGTTCCGCGCGTTGCGCCTCGCTGCGTGCGCGCTCGAACGCGGTGGCCGCGAGCGCGTTGACGGCGGGCTCGATGGCTTCGATGCGCGCAAGGCACGCATCGAGCAATTCGACCGGCGACAACTCGCCCTGACCGATCAAGCGGCGCGCCTCGACGGCGGATAAATCAGGCAGCGCAGCGGACATGCGGATCCTTGAAGACAGCGCGTCGCACGCGTGCGCCGGCCATCACGCCGCCAGCGCGCGCGCAGATTGATCGACGCACGCGACGATGGCATCGCGCGTATTGAGCAGGTGCACGCGCGTCTGCTCATGCACGGCGGCGGTGTCGCGCGCGCGCCAGGCCGTGAGCAGTTGCGCGTGCTCGTCGTTGTTGCTCGCCATGATGTCGGGCTGCACGTAGAGCGACAGCGACACATAAGGGCGCGCCAGCAGCGAAAGCCCGCGCACCACCTCGAACAGACGCGTTTCGCTTTCGCATTGCATCAGGTGCTGATGGAAGTCCTCGTTGAGCAAGGCCCACTGTCCCGACCCAGGCGTCACCGCGCTCATGGCTTCGTGGCTCGCCTGCGCGGCGTCGATCTGTTCGGCGCTCGCATGCAGACACGCGCGTGCGGCCAGCATCGGCTCCAGCATCATGCGCAACTCGTAGATCTCGCTGACGTCGCCCGCCGTCAGGCCGCGCACTTCGACGCCCTTGTTCGGGTCGATCGCGACGAGCCCCTCGGCGCGCAGATCGCGGAATGCCTCGCGCACCGGCGTCGTGCTCACGCCCAGGCGCTTCGCTACCTCCTCCTGACGCAGCCGCGTGCCCGCCGCGTACACACCCTGCAATATCTCCGCGCGCAGCGTGCCGAGGACATATTCCTGAATCGTGCGATACGGTCTGGCCATGATGTGTCGTCTCCCGGATTGATTTTCTGTGCGGCGTTCCCGCTATGCCGTAGCTTCCGCGCTGGCTGGCGGCGCTAGCTCGCGACGTGCGCCGATTACCTGCTCGATCCAAGCGGCCACACGCAGTGTCGCGAGGTCTTCGCCGAACGCGCCGATCGTCTGGAAACCGAGCGGCAGGCCGCTTGCGCTCCAACCCGACGGCACCGTCACCGCAGGCACGCCCAGCAGGCTCCACGGCGCGCAGAAAGTAGGGTCGCCGGTATCGTCGAGCCCTTCGGGCGCTGTGCCCGTAGCCGGCACGCTCACGAGCGCATCGCAGCCCGCCATCAGTTCGGCCGAGCGCGCACGTAGTTGCGCCTGCAACGAAAGTGCAGCCTCATAGCGCGCTTGCGGCATGGCGGCTCCTTCGTCGATCAGCGAACGCATATGAGCGCTGAGCTGGTCGCGATGATCGCGCGCTTCGGCCGCCACCGCATGGCCTGCTTCCACACGCAGAATGACCTGCAAGGCATCGACAATCTGCGCAAGGTCGGCGTCGAATTCGATCTCCGTCACGACGGCGCCCGCAGCACGCAAACGCGCGAGTGACGTTTCGAAATTCGCTTTCTGCTCGTCCTGCAAGCGTTCATCGAACGGCGTGCGCACGACGCCCAGACGCGGTGGCGCGCCCAGCGGCGCGAACCACGTGCGCCACGCCTGGACGCTGTCGACGGCGTCGGCACGCTTCGCCACGAATAGCGCATGGGCCAGCGCGGCCACTTCCACGTCGCGGGCAAAGAAACCGATGTGATCGAGCGACGCCGCGAGTGCATGCACGCCTTCGCGCGAAATCGTGCCGTAGCTCGGCTTGTAGCCCACCGCGCCGCAATAGGCGGCGGGCCGGATCACCGAGCCCACCGTCTGCGTGCCGAGCGCAAGCGCCACAATGCCCGCCCCCACCGACGCCGCCGAGCCGCTCGACGAGCCGCCTGGCGTGTGGCCCTCGCGCCAGGGATTCACCGTCGGCCCAGGCTGCCGCCACGCGAATTCGGTCGTCACCGTCTTGCCGAACACGAGCGCGCCCAGTGCGCGCAACTGCGCGACGACCGGCGCGTCGGCCTGCGGGCGATGGCTACGCCAGATCGGCGAACCGTACGACGTGGGCATGTCCGCCGTATCGATCAGGTCTTTCACGCCGACGGGCAAGCCCGCAAGCGGCGCGCAGGCGTCGGGCTCGACATACGAATCCGGCCGGTACGTGAAAGCGCGCAACGACGGTTCGAGCACCTCGGCACGCGCTACCGCGGCGTCGATGCGTGCGCGGGTCGCGGCCACGTTGCCGCGCTGCTCGATCAGCGTCGTTACGAACGACGGTCTGGCTTCGTTCATCCTGTTCGTTCCATTCGAGGCGTCCGCGCAAAACGCGGACGCGATGTTTGCTTCGCCATGCTTACTTCTTCGCCGCCGACGCTGCAAACGAATTGTCGACGGCGCTCGCATACGTCACGCTGCCCGGCTTGATATTGCCGATCGACTCCTGCAAGTCCAGCGCGTTGCGAAACGCCTGCTCGGAAATCTCGGGCGTCGGCGCGTAGATGTTCTGGTCGATCAAACGCCCCACCGCCGCATCGACGATCTTCGCGTCGAGCGAGGGAAACTCGGACTTCGCCACCGCCTTGGCCGTTTCCGGCGACTGATGGATGAGCGCCTCCGCTTCGCCAATCGACTTCACGAAAGCGGCCACCATCTGCGGCTTGTCCTTGATGGTCGACGCCAGCGTGTCGATGGTCGAGAACGCATAGCCGCCGGGATACGCCTTCGGGAAGCCATACACGACCTTGTAGCCCTGCGCGATGCCGGTATCGGCCTGCGGCTCATAGACCGCGGCCGCCTGGCTGCGGCCCGCGCTCACGGGTGCAAGCTCGGTGCCAAGCTGCACCGTATTGAGCGACACCTTCTCGATCTTCTGATCCTTGATGAGGCGTTGCAGCAGGTACGTGCTGGTCGATGGCGGCAACGCCGTGGCCACGCTCTTGCTCGACATGTCGCCGGGCTGATGCACGCCCGCATCGGGCGGCGCGATCACCCACACCGGCACGCCCGCGACCACGTTCGCCACGGCCATCACGTTCGCGCCCTTGAGGTTGGCGAGCACGGCCGTCATCGGATCCTGCAGCGAAAAGTCCGCATGGCCGCCGATCACCGCCGCCACGCCCGCCGCGCCGCTGCCCGCCGTCACCTTCTTCACGTCCAGGCCGTTCTTCGCGAAGATGCCCTTGTCGATCGCCACGTAGAGCGGCAAATACTGGATCGACTGGAACGCCTGATAGACCGTCACTGGCTCCGCCGCCTGCGCGCCAGCCTGCACGCTCAAACCCGTCACTGCTGCCGCCAATGCAATCGCGCTTACTCGTTTCATCGTGATGCCTTCCATGAAATGACCTTTGCTTCCGTGAATTGAACGATCCAGCCCAGCAGCGTCGCCATCAGCGTGAGCACGATAATGCCGAGCCACACCGTATTCAGGTCGAACAGCGACCCCGCGACGAACACCTCGTGACCGAGCCCGGCCTGCGAAGCGATGTACTCGCCCACCACCGCACCGATCAACGCAAAGCCGATATTCACGCGCAGCGTCGAGAACACCCACGGCAACGCGCCGGGCACGATCAGCTTCGTGAAGATCATCCAGGGCTTCGCATTGAAGGAGCGGAACAGATTGAGCAGATCCTTGTCGACTTCGCGCGCGGCGGCGCACGAGGAAATCATCGCCACGGCAAACGTGGAAATGCCCGCGAGCCAGACCTTCGACGTCATGTCCGAACCGAACCAGATCACGATGAGCGGCCCGAGCGCGATCTTCGGAATACTGTTCAGGATCACTGACAACCCTTCAGCCACGCCTGAAACACGCGGCACGAACCAGAGCAGCAACCCGAGCCCGATGCCCAGGCCGCTGCCCACCACGAGGCCCACGACGGTCTCATAGAGCGTCACGAGCGTATCGGGCACCAGCGTGCCGCCGTTGAAACCTTGCTGCGCGGCCAGCCAGATGCCGGCGGGCGAGCCGAGCAGCTTGCCGTTGATCCAGCCCGCCGACACCGCCACCTGCCAGAGCGCGATCAGCGCAATGACGATGAGCGCCACAGCGCCCGTGGTGCCGAGACTGACCGCGCGACGCGGCTTCGCGCGCCGGCGCTGCGGCGCTGGAGAGGAAATCGCGACGTCGCTCATGCTGGGGCTCCCGCGTGCTGGATGGTGTGGCTGCGCAGTCCGTTCCAGACGCGCGAATGGAAAGTGCGAAACTCGGGCGCTTCGCGCGCGGACACCGCCGTGCGCGGGCCGTGGGTGGTGAGGCGCACGTCGATATCGTCTTCGATGCGCGCCGGGCGGCCGCCCAGCAGGATCACGCGGTCGCTCATGGCGATCGCTTCCTCGATATCGTGCGTGACGAGCACGACGCTCGTGCCGCTCTGCTCGCGCAACGCCATGACATCGTCTTCCAGCGCGAGGCGCGTTTCGTAGTCGAGCGCGGAAAACGGCTCGTCGAGCAGCACGAGCGTGGGATCGACCAGCAGCGTGCGGGTGAGCGCCACGCGCTGGCGCATGCCGCCGGAAAGCGAATGCGGATAGGCGTCAGCGACCGCAGCGAGGCCGTAGCGCGACAGCATCTGGCGCGCACGTTCGTAATCGGCGGGCTTGACCTTGCGATACAGCTCGATGCCGAGCACCGCATTTTGCAGCACCGTGCGCCAGGGCATCAGCAGGTCTTTCTGCAACATATAGGCAATGCGCCCGGCGCTGCCGTCTGCGCGTGCGCCTGCGCTGATGTGGCCCGACTGCGGCTTGATCAGGCCGGAAACGAGATTGAAAAGCGTACTCTTGCCCGCGCCGCTGCGGCCGACGATCGATACGATCTCGCCGCTGCGCACGCTGAAATCGAGGCGCTCGAAGATCGGCACGTCGACACCATCGGCAGTACGAAACGAATGGCTGAGCTGCTGAACCTTCAGGCGGTCCGTTCCCGACGTATACGTCGATGCATTTTCCCCTGCGACAGGGGATGCAATGGCAGAGACACTCATGGGCATCCTCATCGGTACGTGGCGTACATTTGCGCTGTGCACAACGCATAATGCACAGTCAAAAAAACGCGACGCAAGGGAAAAAATAATTCCCGCGCAATCGGGAATTACCTGCACGGTGATGGTGCGGTGAGTGTCTGTTCGGGGTGCGCGGGCGCGATGGAGGTGCGGGTTGGGGTGGGTTTTGGTGCGGACGGGGGTGGTGTTGCGTAGGGGCTATCTGGATTGTTGCGCTTCGCGTTTGTTTTTGCGCATTTCGGGTGTGAGGTAGGGATAGTCTCGGGATAAATAGATACTCTCCAGCCGCTGCACTGTGCCGGGAGGATCAGTCCTCGACCACCTGAGATAGGTCACAACGACGTCAACGGGAAAGCGGCTATGTTGCGTCTCCTTGGCACGATACCTGTATGAAATGACCGTTCCTGTTGGCGTAAGCTGGATTCCATCCGCAGGCAATCTGTTTTTCTTCCCAGCTGTATCGACCCAGAAGTCCTCGACCTGAATAGTTTGTTTGATTTCGTCAATTGAGATCCCTTCAACGGATTTTCTGAAGAACAGGTCAAAACTGTAGGGAACAGCGGATACATTGAGTCTGTCGTCCGCCAGATCGAGCGGATCGTCTCTTTTTTCTATTTCAATATCTGAATTTGGTATCTCTTTATTTGAGAATATAAATTTCTCACATATCATTGATTCACACAAATTTCTTCTATCAATAAATTTACCAAACGCTACGTTTCCTTCGAATCCATGTGCGTCATCCCGGAGTGTTTTCATAGCCTCATCTATTGCATTCAACACTGCGACCTTCCCTGACCGCGTGAGTTTTCTATCCATTGCCGTTGACTCCAATCCGCCTGATATTTTGCTCGCAGTAACTTGTGCAAACGCCGGGATTGAGGACAAAAGTATGGTCAGGGTCGTGCCAGAATTGATCAACTGCATTCTTAGTCGCATAGAATTCACACGTGTACGCATAGTCTTAATACGATTGAATACTTCAATTAAAATCAGATAACATCACCTCCAAAGCATTCTGCGCCGGGATTATCTGTATTACTCTTACGAATTTTCGGCGAAACCGCAGGAGCTACCCGCCGGACTATCACCTCATCCAATTTTTGTCCGACGCGCCCTAGTTCGTTGTCTGGTGGATCAATCAGATACAATTCAACATCGACGGGAAACCGACTTGCATCATGTGTATTTGCCCGATACCTGTAAGCATGAACTCGCGTATTCGGGGGAATTCTCGGCAAAAGTTCATTTCCTTCGTATTTCCCTCCATTTGAGTCAACCCAAAACGTTGCGAGATCAAGCCTTCGCTCGATCGTAACTCGATCAATTCCAGAGACCGAGGGATCAAAGCGGATACTGAAGTATTGAGGCACAACAACGGCGTTCAATTCCTTGCACGATTTCTCCCGCGATGCGGACGTGATGAATGCCGTCACATGCGCGACCGAAAGAGCCATCACCTGAAATTTGTACTCGACTCCCTGTCCTCCCTGCTGCTTTCCGGTACTTCGAAGCGTCCCAAATTTTCCATCATCTGGGTCAAAGCGTGCATCGTCTCGCATCACTGCCATTGCCTGATCGAATATTTCGAATAGCGCCTCTCTCTGCTGACTGGAAATAGAGTCAGCCATTCCGAAGTTCTCCGATGAACTGGATGGTATTCCTGTCGTCTCCTGTGCACGGAGCTGCGTCAGACCGAAATCGACGGCCATCCCAATAATCGTCAACCGTGAAACCACATTAGCAAGCATCTTCTTCATGCAATTGATTTTTTATCCGACTTCCATACTCGGCGCCACTCCCCAATTTTTTCGATCTGGGAAATCATGATCAAACGATAATTCACATATCCGTACCGACCATACTACCTGGATATTTCTTCCCGCCTCTTCTTTCGCATTTCGGTTGTCAGGTACGGATAGACGCGGCTTAGATAGATGCTTTCCAGTCGTCGCGCGGAGCCGGGCGGCGCCGTCCTGGACGGCCCGAGGTAGGTCACGACGACATCGACCGGGAATCGGCTATGTGGCGTTTCTTTAGCTCGATACCTGTACGAGAACACAGACCCTGTTGGCGAAAGTGAAATCCCATCCGGAGGGGATGGCTCTTTCTCGCCGCGTGTTGTGACCCAGTAGTCCTCAACCTGAATCGTTTGCTTGATTTCATCTATCGAGATACCCGAGAAAGAGGATACGAAACGTAGAACGAATTCATAGGGAACTGGGGGAACACTAACCCTATCCTCTGATAGGTTCAGCGGATCATTTCTTGTTTCCATCCAGATATCCGAATCCGGAATAGCTGTGTTCTTGAATACAAAATACTCGCAATTTTCAGGATCACACCTGTTCCTCCTTCTCGTCAGCACCCCAAATGCCGAATTTGACTCGTATTCACCCTCATCTTCACGGAGAATTTTCATGGCTTCTTCGATCGCATTCGTCAACGAATTCTTCTCTGACTGATTGAGTGCCCTATCCATTTCCACTAACTCCGATCCGCCTGAGGTTTTGCTCATAGTATCGTGTGCAGACACCTGGATTGAGAACAAAAGAGTGCTCAGGATCATGCCAATATTGATCCACTGCATTCTCAGTCGCATAGGCATCTTCTTCATGATAGTGTGTGTAATAGCCCGACTCATGAATTGCCATCTGCCTCACCTGCTCATGAGTCGCCCCGCGCATCTCGCATATTTCCTGTTGAATCTTTTCGAAATCAGCTTTAAGCAGCTCTAATCCGGGCGAGTCCTTTAGATATACGACGCGCCACCAGTAATAAAAGATCAACATTCGATGCATTCCCACCTTGACCCGGAAGTCGTCGGGAAACGGAGTAACCTGGGCGATCTGCCATTTATTTGCAGCGATTACGAGCTCGAACATCGTTTCCATTCCGCCATACTGCGAATAGTCACCTGGATAGCTACAGTAAAGGGAGGCCATCCAGAAAGTCTGCTGACAATGACGACCCTCGTGATAGAGGGTCATGGCGAGACCGCACAAAGTGTCTTGCATTGCATTGGCTGGGAATTCAGCTATACGTTTCTTGTCAGCCTCTAATTTTCTCTTTGCAATCAACAGAATTCTTTCTAGATAGGGTCGTGCGATCAGCATTGCCCATTGATCCGCACTGAATACTGCGAGTGTGGTTTTCGGATGCAGATTTAGCTCCACCAGCTTATCTTCACTTGCGATCAAGACTTGTGGTAATGCAGTTTTTTTCAATCCGAACGGGCCTGTCTCGAGCGCGATTTCCAGAGCCGCCGACACCGCATCCACGATTACTGCAAAGGACTGGTCGAACGGCAAGTCCACCACCGCGCCCCAGTCAATCGCCATCAACTTCTCCTTCACCGCTGCCGTATAAGGCTTGGCGACAAAGTATTCGACGTCGTTACGCGTGTGGATGCTGACCGGCTCCTCCTTTGAATTCCCCAAGTACCGATAGCTCCGCAAACCGAAGTTATCTGCGTCACAGCTAAGGTAATCCGGCACCTTACCCTCAGAAGTAGCACCGTTTACAGGCGTTTTAACCGTCTGTCCACTGACTTGCGTCTGCCGCGCTGGCACGTCTACCGCCGCAGGTGGCGGCAATGCCGCATCGCGCGAAATCGTTAAATTTGTCACGGCAATCACGTTGTCGGGTTCGCTTTGAGCCATAAGCTCAATCGTTCCAAACACGACCGCGTTACTCGTGACGGGTTGCAATTCGCCTAGATGGTTTGTGACACCGGAAATAACTTGCCCATCATCCAGCGTGAGTCGATAAGGCTGTTCGGGGAGCGCAAACCCGCCCCCCTCCTCCACCAGCACATGATGCGCAGCAAACTTACCGGGGTTCTCAGGCGTCACAGGAAAATCCACCGGCATCGCCTGCGGATCGTTCGTTCCATGATTCGCCGCATGCAGCAGAAAATTGCCGCCCGTGTAGCCCGTCAGCCCTTCCGGCCGAAGCCGCAGCAGCGTACCGCCGCAAACAATATCGACACCATCCCTCCCCGCTATCCTCACAATACCGTTCGTGCTACTAATAGACAGATCATCCCGCGCCGCCAGCGTCATCGATTCGTTACGCGACTCAATACGCAACGGCCCCGGCGAGATCACCGTCACGGCCTTTTGCGCATAGAACGCGATCTTCTCGCGCACCGACGCAAACAACGACTTTCCCGCCGCAATCGAAACATGACTGCCCGTTGTCAAAGCGGTATGTCGTTCGCTCGCAATATGCGTGCTCGCCGCCGCTGCCATATGCAGATTGGCCGCGCTAGATAGCGCGATATCGGGTTGCTCGAACTCCGGAAACGCATCGGCACTTTGGGTCGGCTTGCCTTTGAGACGCGCAATGGCCTCCTTGATCTCACCGGTCACTTCAGACTGTTCGGCTAGCGCCTGTTGCGCACCGTGCCGTTGCGCCTGCGCTGCGAGTCCCTCGTGCAGATCGCGCGCGGCAGTCAATTGGCCGATGGTCTCGCCCATCTCCTTGACCTTACCCGCCGCCCGTTGCCGCCCCCACGTCGTCAGCAGCAGCCCAAGCGCGGCACGAATTGCGCCCTGCCTGTCGGTGCGCAATTCAAAACCTTCGCCACGCGCATCCTGCCGTCCTTCATGATCGTCAATACGCGTGATGTAGCCGATGCTCAAGCTCGACTTGCCGTGATCGCTGGCCAGTTGTGTCTGCATGCGGTCTTGCGTGTCGTCCAGCGCCAGATGATTGCTTTGCGAGCCGAGGCCCAGACTTTTGCTCACGATCCCGCTCAACGCCTGATTGGCAGGCATTTTCCACGGCGGACGATTGTTCTCGTCGACCGCGAAGCCGGCAATGACGGGCCTGTCCGGATCGCCGTGTATGTAGCCCACCAGCACCGCCTGGCCGCATCGCGCGTGCGTGACGGTGCCCATTCCGTTGCCCTGCCACTGCGTCGCCAGCCTCACCCAGATGGCCGATTTACCGTCGTATTCGCCTTGACGATCCCAATCGAATTGCACCAGCGCACGGTTATATTCGTCGACGAACATTTCCGCGTTTTCGGGGCCGACGATCACCGCGTATTCATATCCGCCGATAGTCGGGCGCGGCGTCACCTGCGGCATACGATAAGGCTCGTGCAGCGGCTGCATATCGAATGACGTCGCAATTGCGTACTCGCGCGTCGAACTGGAAGTGGTGCCCGTCGCGCAGATGTCCATCTCGCAGCCAAGCACCAGATAAGCCCCGTTGGCCGGTCGATGCGGATAGTGCGCGAGCGTCAGCGTCTTGCCTGCCTCGATTCCACGCAGCGCGCCATGCGCCCGCGCACGCAGTCCGCTCGCGCGTAGCGCCTCCAGTTTGATACGGGCAAATTCGCGCGCGTCGGCTTCCCAGTTGCTTTCGTCATAGGGTGCATCGCGACGCGTTTTCGGCAGCGCGAAATCGGCCAGCGCATAGACTTCCTGTTCCGCGTTTGCTGTGTTTCTGGGCCGATAATGTTGCGCGCGAAACGGTGTTGAAAACCGGTTTGAACGCGGCTGAACATAACTATGGTCTTGAACCGTGACAACGCCCGGCGTGACCGCACTACATAGCGTGAGTTTGCTGATGTGCTCTTCGTCGATATGGCCGCCGCCCGCGTGATAGCGCAGCGTTTTGTAGGCCCGCTCATGTTTGCGATAGGCGTTGGCGTTGTCCGCGATCACAAGCACATGCTCGCGCTCGCGATGTTCAAACCAGACAACGAAGCCCCATTCTTCGCAGAGCCGCAAAAAGAAGTGCCAGTCCGATTCCCAGGCCTGCCGGATATAGTCGCGCTGCGGATAAGCCGCCGAATTGATCCGCCATTCAATCTGGCCGTATGACCCAATGACGTCGTGCAGAATATCGACGATGGCGCCGCTGAAGAAACGCGAATCCTGCTTCAACGCGGCGAGCCAGAACGATGGCCGCACCACGAATTCGTAGACGACATCGTGTCCGTCGCCGCCCAGCACGCACGCTGAAGCAACGATCCCGTTGATGTGCCGCGTCCCGGCGCCGGTGCGGGTGGTCATGACGCCGCGGCGACCGCGCACCAGGCCGTCCCGGCCCACGCTGTCCACACGCTCCAGGTCGATCGTCAGCCAGACCGGCGTGCCCGCGATCCGGTCGAGGTCGATCCTCGTACGCTCGTCGTCGTCGAAGAACCCCGGCGCGAGACTCGCGCGGGCGCACGCTTGCACGCGGTATTCAAAGAGTTGCCCGATCCCTTCGCGGCCAACGATACGGCGCGGCGCGAGCGCGAGCTGTTCGGGCAACGCGGGGCCGCGCATGCCCAGCATCTGCCATTGCGCGCCCGTCATGACGCGGCCTCAACCGGCGCGACGTCGCACGCGCGCTTTGCTTCTCGCATCGCTCACTCCAGCGTTTCGGGGCGTCAACGACTGTCGCCCATCTCCGCCAGAATGGTCTTGTACGAGATAAATTCACATCCGAAAATTCCGAATTTTCGTCACTCGCCGATCCACGACCCGCGCAGGTCGCTGTCGTGCAGCAGTTGCAGCAGGGTTTGCGCCGGACGGCTCAGGCGCTTCGCCGCGAGCGCGATGAATTCGACGTCGGGCAGCACTGGCAGGCTCGCCACGTTGACGGGCGGCGCCAGACCGCGCGCCGCCAGGTACTGCGGGCGCACCGTAATGCCCAGCCCGCCGCGCGCCGCCGCCACGCAGCCCGAATGGCTGCTGCTCGTGCACACCACCTGCCAGCGAAAGTCGGTCTGCGCAAGCGCGTCGAGCACGACCGCCCGCGTGACGCTCGGTTCGGCCACGAGGATCAGCGGCAGCGGCTGCGTGAGATCAACCGCCGTGCCCGCGCGCGCGAGCCATTCCAGCCGGCCCGCAAACAGCGCCGTGCCGCGCTTGTCGCCCAGTCGCCGCTTGCCCACCATCAGCTCGATTGCGCCCGCGTCCAGCAACTCGTAAAGCTGCCCGGTCATGCCGATGGTGATTTCCAGCTCCACGTCGGGATGCGCGTTGCGAAACGCCGTGAGCACCGTGGGAAGCGGCCCGAGCGCGATGTCGTCGGAGCAGCCCAGGCGCACGCGCCCGCGCAGTCGCGGCGCACGGAACTGCGATTCGGCGCGATTGATGGCCTGAAGGATCGCGCCCGCGTGCGCGAGCATCGCCTCTCCGTCGGGCGTAATCGCGAGCGAATGCGTGTCGCGCACGAACAGCCGTCGCCCGATTTCCTCTTCGAGGCGGCGTACGTGCTCGCTGACGCTCGACTGCGTGAGGTCGAGCTGGCGCGCCGCCTCGGTGAAGCTATGGCAGGCGGCGACCGTCGCGAAGGATTTGAGCCAGATGGGATTGA
The DNA here is from genome assembly GCF_000685015.1 of Paraburkholderia bannensis NBRC 103871. Taxonomy (GTDB): domain Bacteria; phylum Pseudomonadota; class Gammaproteobacteria; order Burkholderiales; family Burkholderiaceae; genus Paraburkholderia; species Paraburkholderia bannensis. The sequence continues at coordinate 112,074 of NZ_BAYA01000013.1, forward strand.
GCATGCCCCATTGTGCCACTGTTATCGGCAACGCCGATAACAGTCAGCGCCCTTAGTGGGGTTCCCGATTGCGGGCGATGACAATATCATGACGGCATTGCAGATCATTGCGCCGTGGGCCCGTGCTTTACAAGCGGCTTCACAGTCCGCTCGTCAGCCTCACCCAAACCCGCGCGCGCCCAAGAAGTCCCCGATGAACAAGGATTCAAGCCAGACGGCCCTGCTGTGGATCGTCGCCGCAGGCTTTTTCATGCAGGCGCTCGACACCACCATCGTCAACACCGCCCTGCCCGCGATGGCGCAAAGCCTGGGCGTCAAGCCGCTCGCGATGCAGCCGGTGATCGTCGCCTACACGCTCACCATGGCGATGCTCACGCCCGCTTCGGGCTGGCTCGCCGATCGCTTCGGCACGCGCCGCGTCTACTTCACCGCGATCCTTATTTTCGTGCTCGGTTCGCTGTGCTGCGCGAGTGCGCACACGCTCGGCCAGCTCGTGATCGCGCGCGTGCTGCAAGGCATTGGCGGATCGATGCTGATGCCGATTGGCCGCCTCGCTGTATTGCGTGCCGTGAGCGGCGAGCAATACGTGTCCGCGCTCGCGCTGATTTCCGTTGCAGGCCAGGTCGGCCCGATCGTCGGCCCGACGCTTGGCGGCTGGTTCGTGCAGGCGATTACCTGGCACTGGATCTTTCTCATCAATGTGCCGATCGGCCTTGCGGGCATGTTCGCCGTGCAGCGCTATTTGCCGCGCGCGTCGGCCAGCGCCGCGCCGCCTTTCGACATCGTGGGCTGCGCACTGGTGTCGCTGTGCATGATCGCGTTTTCGCTCGCTTTCGATGCGCCGGTGCACACGCATCGCGCGGCGTGGTCGGCGGGACTGTTCGCGCTCGGCCTTGCTTCCGCCCTGGTCTATGTGCCCTATGCCCGCAAGCGCCGCGAGCCGCTGTTCAAGCTTGCGCTCTTTGGCGAGCCTAACTTCAGTGTCGGGCTGATCGGCAACCTGGTCTGCCGGGTCGGTTCGAGCGCGGTGCCATTTCTCGTGCCGCTGCTCATGCAGCTCGAACTCGGTTATTCGCCGCTGCATTCGGGCCTCATGATGCTGCCCGCCGCGCTAGCGGGCACGGTGGCCAAGCGCTGGATCGCGCCGTTGATCCGCCGCTATGGCTACGACACGTTCCTGCTCGTCAACACGTCGATCGTGGGAGCGTCGATCGTTGCGTTCGCACTCATTTCGCAGGGTACGCCCGTCGCCGTCGAGATCATCGTGCTGGCCATCTTCGGTGCGGCCAATTCGATGCAGTTCGCGGCGATGAACAGCGTCACGCTCAAGGGCCTCTCGCACGAGGACGCGGGCAGCGGCAACAGCCTGTTTTCGATGGTGCAGATGCTGGCGATGGGACTGGGCGTGACGATCGGCGGAGCAATCGTGAGCCTCGTATCCGAGCACGGCGGCACGGTGGCGATGGGCTTTCGCGTGAGTTTCGCAGCCGTGGGCGTGATTACGCTGGTCTCCGCGCTGATTTTCCGGCGCATCGATTCGCCTGCGCCAGTCGCGGCTGCGGCACCTGCCGTACCGGTGGCGTCGGGGCGCCGCTGATCGGCGCCCGGCTGGTTTTACTGCGGATTTACTAAGGTTTTACTGCGGCTTGACGCGTTCGAATCGCGTCAGCTTCAGGAAGCGGTAGTACACGGTTTCGGCGTTATACACGGCGATAATCAGCCCCGCGCGGCCATCCAGAAACCCGCGCCGCAGCACATAGGTGCGAATGAAAGCCCACGCGCCGCGCCCAAGCGCCTTGCGCACGCTGCTCTTCTTGCCAACCGCGCGCCGCTGCTCCGCACCCAGCGTCGAATACGCATCCATCTTGCGCAACACGGCTTCGTAGCTGTCGTACGAGTAATGCAGCAGCTTGCCTTCGAGTCGTTTGCACGGCACGTCGTAGACGAGGCGTTCGTGCACAAGATCGTTTGAAAAGCGTGCGAGTTCACGCGGAAACAGGCGCGGAATCCAGTCCGGATACCAGCCCGAGTGATAGATCCATTCGCCGCAGAAGCTGGACAGGCGATCGACCGCATAGGCCGACAGCTCCGGCTGCGCAATCGCCACGCGGATCGATTGCGCGAGTTCGGGCGAGACGATTTCGTCGGCGTCGAGAGAAAGAATCCACGGCGTCGAAAGCTCGGCAATCGCGCGGTTTTTCTGCACGCCAAAGCCCGGCCAGTCGGCGGTTTCAATGACGCGAGCGCCATGCTGACGCGCAATCTCGACGGTATTGTCGGTGCTGCCGCTATCGAGCACGACGATCTCGCCCGCAAAGCGCACGGACTGCAGGCACTCCGCCAGATGCTGCGCGGCGTTCATCGTGATGATCGCGACGCCTAGCTGCGCTACTTTCAAGTCGCCCTCGCTTTTACTTTCTTACCAGACACTACAAGGCATTACCAGGCACTACCAGGCATTGCTGCGCGACCAGGGCCGCACGGCAGGAGACGGCTGCGGCGGCTCAAAGCCAGCCGCAGCGCGTCAGGTGGATCAGGCCAGCGTGGACGTATGCGGAACGCTCACAGCGCCTTGCGGGCCGCCAGGGCCGCCACCGCCGCCGGGGCCACCACCAGGGCCGCCAGGGCCACCGTGGCCGCCGCCACCCGGGCCCCAACCAGGGCCACAGAACGGCATCAGACAGCAACCACCCAGCGCCGTCGCCAGCGCAAGGACACCCGCGAGGGCAATCAATTTCTTCATGTTCAAACTCGTCATCAAATTGTGTTTCTCATGCCAACGCGGCACAGCGGGTCGTTCCTCGCGCTATTCGCTCGCGTCGTAGTGGGCCGTATGCTTGCAGAATCCAGACAGCCCGTGTTTACGCAGCGTTACGCTCCCTTTCCTTGCCTTGCCTGCTTTCCCGGCGCATCGACGCTATTTGCACGGTGGCGCCGGCATTTGCGGCATCAAGCGCTTAGCAATGCAGAGCTTTCCAGCTCACAATCCATTACCTGATCGTTTTGTGACGCGGCGCCGGAAAGATTCATGAAGGCGTCGTCGGGACAAAAGACATAACCGTCGCGATAACGCGTCTGGATGTACTGGCGCCCGCACGGCGACAGGCCCAGCAGCTTGCGCAAGCGGAACACCACGACGTCCAGGCTGCGCGCGTGCAGTTTCGAATTGCGGTCAAGCAGGCTCAGGATGCGTTCGCGCGAGAGCGGGCGCATGCGGTTGGCGGCAAACACGGTCAGCACCGCAAGCGCCAGCGGCGGGGCCGAAACACGCGCGCCATCCTTGAACAGCTGGTTGCCGACCGCATCGATTTCAAATCCGTCGAATGCGTAACGCGCTTCCTTGCCCGGCGAATTCGGCAGGTCGATCTTGCAGCGCAGCGCATGGCGCATGCGCGCGAGCAATTCGCGCGGATCGTACGGATCGACCAGGAAGTCATTCGCGCCAAGCTCGAACGCCAGCACCTTGTCGGCGACGTCGTTGGAGCGGCTCACGATGATGACCGGCACGGCGTAACCCGCTTCGCGCAGGCTGCGCAACGCGCCGATACCGTCGACCTCGCACGCCTCGTGGCGAAGAATGATCAGCGACGGCATTTCGCGCGCGAGGCGCTGTTCCAGCCCTTGCGCACCATACAGCACCGACATAGCGATCTGCTGGCGTTGCAGGTAGCTGCGCAGATTGTCCCGAGACACCTGATCAGGCTCGACAACAAGCACGTGAATATCCATCGATCTGTCCCTCACCAGGTGATTGCAGGCATCGATCGCGCCGGTGCGCGGGAGGCAGCCAGGACGATTCGATGTGCGACGGATCATACGGAACAACGGTGCAGGAAAAAGACGTGAAAACTGGAGAAAATGTGAATTCGCACCGCGCATGCGACCCTTACGGGCTGCTTCAGGCGAAAATAACGGCTGATTTCATCCTACCTTTGGCATCCGGCTGAACGCTTCATGAAAGCCAGCATTACGTTCAAACTTTTCCTCGCGATCCTGTCCGCGTGCGTCCTCGCGGCCGTGGCCATGGGCGTGGCGATCCGGGCGAGTTTCGAATTCGGCTTTGTGGATTTTCTGCAGGAGCAGGCCACGACCGAGCTGGCGTCCCTCGAACGCGAGCTGGAAACGGCCTACGCGCAGCATGGCAACTGGGATTTCATGCGTAACCGGATGCAGGGGCCGCAGCCCTTCGACGCAGCGCCCCCCGGCGAGCCGCCCTTTATGGGCGCGCCGAATGGGCCGGGCCCCAACGGGCCGGGCGCCAATGAGCCAGGGCCGGGCCCGAACGACCCGAACGCTCCGCCGGGCTTCAATGGCCCGAATGGCCCGAACGGTTCGAATGGTTCAAACGGCCAGAATGGCCCGAATGGCGCCGCCGGCCCCAACGGCGCTCCCGGCAATGCGGGCAACGCGCCGCCCTTCGGCCCCGACGGTTCCGGACGCTCGCGCCCGCATCGCCCGCCGTTCTCGCTCTACGACGCGCACATGAACCTCGTCACGAAAGCGGGGCCCCCGCCGCCGCCCGACGCCGTGCGCCATCCGCTCAAGGTCAACGGGCAGATCGTCGGCTGGATTGCGGTGACCGGCCCGGCCGCGCTCATCAACCAGGCCGAGATCCGCTTCAAGGATCGCCAGATGCAGGCGACGTGGATCATCGTGGGCTTCACGGCGCTGCTGTCCGCGGCCATGGCGATCGTGCTCGCGCGCACCCTGCTCACGCCGATCAAGCGCATCGTGACGGCCACGCACCGCCTGGCGGGCGGCGACTACGCGACGCGCGTGCCCGCCAAGGGCAGCGACGAATTGCAGATGCTCGCGAGCGACTTCAACCGCCTTGCCGCGTCGCTGGAGAAAGCCGAAGGCGACCGGCGCGATTTCATCGCCGACGTCTCGCACGAATTGCGTACGCCGCTTTCGGTGCTGCGCGGCGAGCTCGAAGCGATCGAGGACGGCGTGCGCCGCCCCGATGCGGCGACTATCGCGTCGCTGCAGGCGGAAGTCGCCATGCTCAGCCAGTTGATCGACGACCTGTACGAACTCTCGCTCGCCGATATCGGGCAACTCTCGTTCGAGAAAGTGCCGCTCGATCTCACGCCGATTGTGGAGGCTTCGTGCGATGCGTTCCGCGAGCGCCTCGCCGCGAAGCAGATTGCGCTCGAATTCGAGTCCGGCGTCGCGCACGCCACGCTCTCGGGCGACCCTTACCGGCTCACCCAGCTCTGGAAGAACCTGCTAGAGAACGCTTTGCGTTACACCAATGCCGGCGGCCAGGTGCACGTCGCCATCACGGAGGACGATCACGCCCTCTACGTCGATGTTCAGGATTCCTTTCCGCCTGTGCCCGCCCCGCTGCTTCCCCACCTGTTCGACCGCTTCTTCCGCGTCGACCCGTCGCGCAGCCGCCAGAGCGGCGGCGCGGGGCTCGGTCTCGCGCTGTGCAAGCGCATCGTGGAGACGCACGGCGGCACCATCGAGGCATCGCGCTCGCCGCTCGGAGGCCTGCGCGTCCTCGTCCAACTTCCACGCCTACACCAACAATGATCGACCCGACCACACGGCCTTCCATCCTGATCGTCGAAGACGAGCCCAAGCTCGCGGCGCTGCTTGCCGACTATCTGGCCAAGGAAGATTTCACGACCACGATCCTCGCAGACGGACGGGAAGTCGTGCCCTGGGTGCGCGAACACGCGCCGTCGATGGTGCTGCTCGACCTGATGCTGCCGGGACGCAGCGGGCTGGAAATATGCCGTGAATTACGCACGTTTTCGGCGGTGCCGGTGATGATCATCACCGCGCGCGTCGATGAGATCGACCGACTGCTCGGACTCGAACTCGGCGCCGACGATTACGTCTGCAAGCCGTTCAGCCCGCGCGAAGTCGTCGCGCGCGTGAAGGCGATCCTGCGCCGCGCGGAACTGCTCGCGCGCGCGCATCAGGAGGCCGAAGGCGCGGTGCCCACGCCGTTTGCCATCGACGTGCCGCATCACGCCGCGCGCCTGGACGGCAAGGATCTGCACCTCACGCCGATCGAATTCCGCCTGCTCGCGCTGCTGCATGCGGGCGCGGGGCGCATCTACGCGCGCGACTACCTGCTGCGCGCGCTTTACGAAGATCATCGCGTGGTGGCGGATCGCACCATCGATTCGCACGTCAAGAACCTGCGCCGCAAGATCCAGGCGATCCGGCCGGATCAGGACATGATCCGTTCGATTTACGGCGTGGGCTACCGGCTGGAGATGGAGCCGGTCGGCGAATAACGCCGCTGGAGGAGCGCGCCGGTGGCGGCATAGCGGACACCGGCGCGACTGCATGACGGCCGCTAGGCCTGGGTCATCCGCGCGAAGGCAGACAGCACGCGCGAGCACGTGAGCGTCTCGCGCCAGAAGCGCTCCTTGAGCAACGCGCCGGGCAACCACTGCCACGGCAACACCACCTGCGCGTTGCCCCACGCCGGACGCCAGCGCTGCGCGACCGCGCGGCGCCGGAACAGGCTCAACGTGGGCACGCCCAGGTTCGCCGCCAGGTGCCCGACGCCCGAATCGTTGCCGATAAACCAGCCCGATTCGTAGAGCCAGCCCGCCAGCCCGTCGAGGTTCGAAAAGGTATGGACTGCGAACCGGCTAAGCAGCAGTGTGTCCCAGCGCGCCAGTTCTTCGGGCGCCATGACGAAGGCCACGTCGTAGCCCCGGCGTTCGAGATGCCGCGCAAGCCGCAGAAAGCGATGCGGCAGCCAGCGCTTGTCCGAGGTGCTCGCTTCAGGATGGATCACCACGCGCCTGCCATATCGACGGTGCTGCAGACCGGTTCGCGGCACGAGGCCATTTCCGGTTCCCACCTCCGTCAAACCAAATTCGGTGCGGCAGAAGTCGGTAAAGCGCATCACCATCGGCCGGTTCCAGATATCGGCGGTCAGCGGGTCTAGAATGCGCACCGTCTCGTGGAAGGCGGGCAGGTTGCGCACCGGCTGGTGATCGTGCATCTGCAGCACCACGTCGAACGGCGCGAGCGTATCGCGCAAGATCGCCTCGTCGGGAACCGCACGGATATCGACATCGGGAAACCAGCCGCGCAGCGCCCAGGCGGCGCGGCCGAACACGACCACTTGCGCGCCATGATCCAGCAGGTTGCGCACAATCACCATCAACAGCAGCGTGTCGCCCAGCGCGTGCGACGTGATGACGGCTACACGCAACGACCGGTCAGAAAACCTGTTAGCAAGCTGCGGGGTCACGCGAGCGCCTCGCGCATCTGGTGCCTGAGCCGCTCGAACGCGCGCGCCACGCGGGCCACCGACAGCGTGTATTTCCAGTAGCGTTCGCGCAGGCGCGCGGTCGGCAGATAGCCGCCGATCACCACGCGCCCGGTGCCCCAGCCCGGTTGCCAGGTTCGCGCGAGGCCGCGCCGCATGAACAGCGACAGCGTCGGCACTTCGAGGCACGACGCCAGATGACCAATGCCGGAATCATTGCCGATGAACCAGCCCGATTCGTAGAGCCAGGCCGCCACGTTTTCCAGCGAGCCAAGCTCCGGCAACGCGATGCCATACGACTCCACGAATGCCCACGCTTCGCGCTCCTGCGGCGCGACCACGAACTGCGGATCGAAGCCGAGCTTGCGCAGCTTGAGCGCGAGCCGCAGGAAGCGCGACGGCAGCCAGCATTTGTCGCGCGTGCTGGCAGTCGGATGAATCGCGATGCGCGTGCGATGGCGGCGATGTTCGAACACGCCGGGCGCGCTCATGCCATTGCTCTTGCCGGCTTGCGCGAGCCCGAGTTCGTCGCGGCAAAACTGCATGAGCCGCTCCGCCATCGACTTCGACGACCGTGCCCGGCAGGCCGGTTCGAGCAGCACCACCTCGGGCAGTTGCAGCGCAGGGTCTGCGATCGGGCCGTCGCGACGCATGGCGATCACGCGCTCGTAACGCGGCAAGATGGCCTGCGCGGTGTCGCGCGTCAGGTCGGGCTGGATGTCGAGATCCGGAAACCATTGCGCAAGCGCGATGGCATTCCTGCCGAAGGCGGTGACGGCGACGCCGTTCGCGCGCAGGTTGCGCACGACGATCATCATTAACAGGGAGTCGCCCAGCGCGGGCGACAAGACCACGGCCACGCGGGAGGCCGGTTGCAGAGGTCGCATGGTAATTCCAGTCAGAGCGACCTTCGCGACAGTTGACCCGCAACTACCGTGTGACGTCCGCTCAGTTAAACAGCGCAGTTAAATGACACGTTGAACAAGAACGGCGGCAGCTTAGCGTGCGGAAAATTTCAGGCGGTTACCCTTTAGTTACGGCGAATAACGCCGAAAAGAGGCGGCTTTCACGCGCACAGCGCCAAGAGACGGGGAAATGCGCCAGTGCGAATCGCGCGTTGAAAGATGCGTTAATAAGAACCGGTAGCGCAGTAACCCATTACGGGTCGTGTTTCGTCTATCGTCACGCCATCGCAACCTGCCAGAGACCTGTCATGCTCACGCACCGTCCCTTTCCTTGCGACCGCCTCGCCTGCACCACCTGCGGCAAATACGCCACGCAAGCCGGAGCGCCCGCGCATGGCTGAGGGCGTGACGGCCGTCGTGCGGCAGATCAGCTCGGCTGACCTGAGCGCCGACGGCGAATTCCTGCTGATCCACGATGGCGACGCCACGGCGGCGCTGCATCGCTCGGTCTTCAACGACCTGCTGGTCGCGCTGCCCAATGCGATGGAGAAAATCCAGCGCATCGACAACAGCCCCGCGCCGTCGTTTACGCTCATGCAGGCGCGCGGCTGCGAGATCGGCAGGCTCGACGGCACGCGCCAGCTGGTGATCCGCTTCCGGCTCTCGCGCACCGCCAGCCTGTCGTTTACGGTGCCGTGCGAGCAGGTTCCCGGCATCGTCGAAGCGCTGGAGTCCGCCGCGCATCATGAGACCGCGCTGTCCGCGCGCGCCAACTGGCTGCAATGACATGCCGCAACGTCGAACGCAACGGCGCGCATGCGCGTGCCCGTCGCGCACGTTCCCCGGTTCTTCCGCAATCCCCTGCTGACCTCGCCCATCTTGATCCTGCGTGACGTAGTGCGCGGCTTTCGTCTGAAGCCGCTGATTTCCCTGTTGCTCGTCGTGCCCGGATTCGCGCCGCCGCTGGCGCTCGCGCAGCTCGCGGGCGCGGCTTCGCTGCCGGCGTATTTGCCTGATGCGTCGCCCGATTCGTCGCTCTCAGCCGGGGCCTTGCGCGTCGACCCGCAATTGCAGGAGCACCCGCTGCAATCCGGCCAGAAAAGCGCGACGGCCGCGCTCGCCGATTCGATGACGGGCACCGCCGATACCGACTACTCGCTGCACGGCAACGCCGAATTGCGTCGCTACGATTCGGTCATCAAAGGCGACCATCTCCACTACTTCGAAGACAGCGACACCGCCGACGCCTATGGCCACGTCAGCCTGACCGACGGCGGCGCGACCTTCTTCGGCCCTTATGCGCATATGCGCGTGGAGGCGTCGCAAGGCTACATCAGCACACCGAAGTATCGCTTCGTGGTCAACGGAGGATGGGGCTCGGCGGAGCGCGCCGACCTGATCGACAACGAACGCACCGAGATCCGTGACGGCACGTATTCGACCTGCCAGTGCGACGGCCAGCCGGCCTGGTACCTGCGCGCCTCGCGCTTCGACATGGACAGCGGGTCGGACACCGGCGTCGCGCACAATGCGGTGCTGTTTTTTCAGGGCTTTCCGCTGTTCGCGAGCCCGTGGCTGTCGTTTCCGCTTTCGAGCGACCGACGCAGCGGCCTGTTGCCGCCCACGTTCTCGTTCAGCTCCACGGGCGGCTTCGATCTGTCGACGCCCATCTATTTCAATCTCGCGCCGAACTACGATCTCACGCTGACGCCGCGCATCATCAGCCGTCGCGGCGAGTTGATAAGCGCCGATTACCGCTATCTGGGCAGCAACTATAGCGGCGAGATTTCGGGGCTGCTCCTGCCGCACGACGCGCTCACGAAGACCCAGCGCTATTCGCTCTCGATCAAGCAGGACTGGCAGATCGGATCGGGCTTTTCGGCTTATGTGAACTACAACCGCGTGTCGGACGGCAACGTCAACACCGACCTGGTTTCGGCGGGCCAGACGCTGCTGGGATCGACCACGCTTTACGACCAGGAAGCGGGCCTGCGCTATGCGAACGGCCCGTGGTCGGTGCTGCTGCGCGAGCAGCACTGGCAATCGTATTCGGGCGATTCGGTCTACAACCGCGAGCCGCAGGTCAACGTGAGTTACGCGCGCTACAACGTGGGCGGGCTGGACTTTGGCGCGCAGGCCGACGCCTCGCGCTTCACGATGGCGGACAGCACGGTCGCGCAAGGCAACCGCTTCGTCTTCGACCCCTACGTGTCCATGCCGATCGTGCGGCCATCGTGGTACATCACGCCTAAGGTGCAATGGCACTTCGCGGCCTACAACCTGTCCACGCTGGGCAGCGATCCGGTGGCTGGCCAGCCGCGCAATTTCTCCGTCAACGTGCCGACCGTCAGCCTGGATTCCGGCATGACGTTCGAGCGCAGCATCACGCTGTTCGGCCATTCGTATATCCAGACGCTCGAACCGCGGCTCATGTACGTCTATACGCCTTATCGCAACCAGAATTTCGCGCCCCTGTTCGACACGGCCCAGGCCGATTTCGGTCTCGCGGAAGTTTTCAGCACCAATAGCTTCGTCGGCGACGACCGCATCGCCGACGCCAATCGCGTCACTGCCGGCATCACGACGCGCTTCATCGATGCCGCGACGGGTTCCGAGGCCGCGCGCTTTGTGCTCGCGCAGCAGTACAACTTCACGACGCCGCGCGTGACGCTGCTCGCCGACGGCACGGCGAACGACCTGACGCGCACGGGCGTGATCGCGGGCGGCTCGCTCAACATCGGTAATAATTTCAAGGCCGAGCAGGCGTTCGAATACAACGAATCGAATTCGTATCTTTCCCACACGAGCACGGGATTTTCGTGGGCGCCCGCAACCGGCGAGGTCGTGAACGTGGCCTATCGCTACACGCGCCGCGACGCAACCGACTCGACCGACGATACCGAACCGGTCAGCCAGTTCATCGTATCGGGTCAATGGCCGCTGAGCCGCCGCCTGTCCAGCGTCGCGCGCGTGAACTACGACATGCATCTGCACCGCCTGATCGCCGGCCTGCTGGGCTTCCAGTACGACGCCGATTGCTGGTCGCTGGGCATTGCCTTCGAGAAGTACACCAACGAAACCAGCACGACGGTGCCAAGCACCGGCAGTCGCGTGCTGATGCAGTTGCAGCTCAAGGGGCTGTCGAAGGTCGACAACGGCCTGCTCGACCAGTTCAAGGACAATGTGCCGGGCTACTCGCCGCTGCCGGACAGCAGCGCGCCCGTGTCGAAATTCACTGACTATCAGTAATACGTTCAACCGCGAGCCCTGCCTTTAACAGCGATTTAAGCCTCGCTTAATCTGCTGTTAAAGCGCTGTTACCAATCTCGCAGGCTGGTTGCACCTGTGTCGCCCGGCCCCACCTACACTCCGAACCGTGCAGAACAGAACGCATGGAACATGTGGAGGAGTAGCGAAATGAACAGAACCATTCTCGGCCTGGCGCTTGGCGCGGCGGCACTGCTGGCTTCGACGGCGGCCAGCGCGCATGTGGATGTTGCAGTCGGGATCGGCGTGCCGGGCGTGGCCTATGCGCCGGAGCCTGAATATGTTGCGCCTCCGCCGCCGGTTGCCTACGCACCGCCGCCGCCCGCAGTGGTTGCCTATGGCTACGACGATGACTGGCGCGCACGCCGCTGGCGCGAACACGAATGGCGGGAACACGAGCACCGCGAGCATGAATGGCGCGAGCACGAGTGGCACGACCGCGACTGGGGACATTGAATGCCTCTTATCCCGCGATCCAATCCCCGCTAAACTCCAGCGACCTTGAACCCAGCTTCAAACGCTTCAAACACCACGCAGGCTAAAATCATGAAACTGAATCATCGTATGAGTCTGTTCGTTGCTGCCGCACGCTCGGCCTGGCAGCGGCGGGCAGCGCAAACGCCGAAGGCTGCATGAAAGGCGCGGTCGTGGGCGGCGTCGCCGGCCACTATGCGGGCCACCATGCCGTCGTGGGCGCGGTCGGCGGCTGCATCGTCGGCCATCACATGGCGGCTAAAAAACGCGCTGAAGAGCGCGCCGCGCAGCACGATGCGGAGCGGGCGCATCAACTCCCCAGCTAACATCGCTTGAACGCCAGGCACGGAGGCAAATCCCCTCCGTGCCCATAGAACGCTTTAAAGCGAACACGATAAAGCGGGTATTCGTATCCGCTGTGCTATCCTGGCGGCACACGCTTTGCACCGGCTCGATCAAAGACAACTTGCCGAGTGGAGATAACCAGGATGGATGAAAGAAAGCGAGACAGCATCGTCGCCTACCTGCAACGCAGGATGGCCGAATTCGATATCACCCCCGAAGCCCTTGCCGCCTCGATCGCCGAAGACCAGCGCCGCCTCCAGGCGGTCAAGTATCGCGACGCCAGCGGCAACAGCTGGGACGGCGAAGGCGCCGCGCCGCAATGGGTCGTGCAGGCGACCAGCGCCGGACAGTCCCTCGATCACTTCCTGGTGCGCCGCGAGAAAGAACCCCAGGCGGACAAGCCCAAAAGCGTCGACTGGCGCGACGATCCGTTTGCGGGCACGCGGCTCGCCACCGTCAAGACCGAACAGCTTCAGGCCAGTTGAGCAGTCACAGGCAGCGCAACGCTGCACTTTGAAACATTGACCAACGCTTAGACTCAAAGAATCCACGGTTCGTGGGTTAGATCCGTTCGGCCATTTTTAGACATTCGACACGCCTCCATCCATCTCCGACAATCAACGCCCGAGAGGTTTCGATACGAATGGGCGGAATCGAAAGGGCGTGGACATCTATGGACAAAGGGATAGGCGAGCTTGTCGCCGAATTGGCCGGGCAAGGTATAGATCTGCCCGAAGGGGACGTTCGAATTGGCGGATTTGGAGATTCGGAAGCGCTTTCGGCGTCGCTGATTGCACTCATTCTTGCTGGCGTAAAGCGCGCTACTTGCAGCCTGGTTTGGTCTTGGGACTTTGACGGCGAGTCGATTCCCAAGGTCGGCGACATTGAAATCGTGCTTGACTGGAATAATCGACCTGCATTCGTTCGACGCGCCACCGACGTGCAAATCGTGCCGTTTGACCGCGTCGATGCTGAATTTGCGGCGAACGAAGGCGAAGGCGATCTTTCGCTGACGCATTGGCGTGCTGAGCACTGGCGCTTCTTCACCGAGGAGTGCAGCCGAATTGGCCGCGTGGCCGACCCTTCGATGCCGCTCGTATGTGAGAGATTTGAGGTTCTCCATGCCCTTACGCCCGTTCAGCACCGTCCGGCATAAATTCTGACTGGGTCGAGCTTGAAGACGAGCCACAAAACCGGCGTCGCTCGCGCGACGCCGGTTTCATGAGCGCGGCTAAAGCACTAAAGCACGCTCAGTTCGTCGCCACGAGCGGATCGGACGGCACGATCCGCACAGCAGCAGGACTTTGCGCGAGCGGATTCCACCACGAAAGATGCATGTTCGCAGCGCCCGTGCCGTGCACATATTCGACCTTGATCGACGCCGGCTGCTTCGCATTCAGCCACACGATGCCGCTCGTCGTCGAGCGTGTCGACGTCTGCTTGTTGATGATCTCGACGCCGTTGATCCACAGCCGCGCGACGTTGTCGCTGTTGATCGAGAACGTGTAGACGCCTGACTGCGACGCCTCGATCGCGCCCGTCCAGCGAATACCGTAGTTCGTCGCATTGACGCCCGCCGAGGCATCCGGCGAGTCGGTGCCGCGCTCCGTGTTCAAATCGAAATCGACGAGCGGCGTAACCGACGTCTTCACAGGCGCGCTGCTGAAGCTCGGATCGTTGTAGTACGCAACGTTGAGCACCGGCAGCTTCACATCGAATCCCCCTGTCAATGCCTGAACTTCCGACGTCTGCCACGGGTGGCCATCGGGGTAGACGGCGCCCTGGAACGGCGTCGCCGGTTCGACTGTCGCGGGCGCGCTCGGCGTCTGGCCCCAGTGGAAGCGGGTGTTGGTGCGCCCGATCATCAGTTCCCAGACGATGAAGCCCGTGCTGCCGCCGTAGTTCGACACAATCCCCGGCATCGTCTGCCCTGCCGTGCCCGTAAAGCCGCGCTGCAGCGTCTCCGAGTTGAGCGCATTCACGTCGCTGCCGTTGACAGGCCCCGTGTACGGATTGCCATACGGGTGGAACGCGTAGAAGTCGGAGAAGTACGTGCCTTCGTCCTCCTGCACCTGCGGCGAATTGATCGGCTGCGTGGCGCCCGCATTCAGGATCGCGATGCGCGCATCGTTCATCAGCACCGCGCGCGTTTGCTGCAACGACCCGTTACCGCTGCAACCCGGTTCGTTCATCGGTTCCCAGAAGATGATGCGCGAGTCGTTGCGGTGCGGCGCGACGAAGTCGGTGATGTAGTTAGCAAGGCTCGCCTTATACGTCACGGACGCATTCGATGCCGTCGGCTGGAAGTACGCCTGTTCGACCGGCGTGCCCGGCGACTGCACCCACTGGCTGTTGTGCACGCCCCAGACGGGCGCCGGTTGCGGGCCGTATTGGGGTGTCGGGTTCCAGCAGTCGTCGTAGAAGATCGGTGACACCTTGATGCCGTGCCGCGTGGCGATCTCCAGCAGGTTCTCGAACTTGCTCAGGAATGCTACGCGGTCGTTGGCCCACACGAGGTAGTGCAGATAGACGGCGATCGTATTGACGCCATAGGTCTGCGCATACGTCAGTTCGCGATTGACGACGGCGGGATCGTAGTTCTGCCAGAAGTCGATCGCGTTGACGGCCGTCGACGGCGTATAGACCATGCCGACCACTTTGGAAAAGTCGAAGGTCGGCGACGTCACGGCCGGATAGGTCTTGATCGTGAGGTTGCTGAACGTCGCGCCGACGCCAAAGCGCCGCACGCCGAAGCTGCCGCTCGCGAACGCGGCGGGCAGCGCGTTGGTCGCATCGTTGGCGCTGATGACACGTTGCTGGTCGAGATCAACGGTAATGGCCGTGCCGCTCGTCGTGACCTTCAGATGGTGCGTGCTGCCGCCGACGATCGCGCTGTTCGGGTACTGGATGAACTGCGTCCAGTTGTTGTTCTCGCGGCCGACGACCAGCGTGTGCGAGCCCGTGTCGAGGCCGACGAAGTAGCCCGTCAGGCTATCCGGGCCGCCCGCCGTCGGATTGGTCGTGCGCACGATGAAGCCGGCGTTGGCCGGCCCCGTGCCGACGGGGTTGCCGACCGTGACGTCAGCCTCGTAGGAGGCGCTCGCATACGTGCTGCCGAGCGCGACGGCCTTGTCGCCCGCGCCGGTGCCATTGGTGGCGGGCGCCGGGATCGTGATGCTCGAAGGCGTCGGCCCCGGTGCCCAGCCCTGCGTGGAGCCCGCCGCGAGATAGCTCGTGAAGTCGCCGAAACTGAGCGTGGTGGTGGTCAGCGCGGCAGGGGGCGCGGGTGGCGTGTACGGCGAAAGGTTCTTGTCCGGGTCGCTGATGACGACGGCTGGCGTGGTGGTTCGCATGCCCAGCGGCGTCGAGCCCGCCAGTCTGAATTCGCTTTGCACGGTCGCCGATGCTGAATTCGCTACGGACGTCTGCGCGTCCGCTACTGCCGTGGGGGTGGGTGAATCGTTGTTGCCGCCGCACGCGGCAAGAACCAACGCGCTTGCGGAAAGCACGAAGAAGTTGCGCACCTGTATCTCCTGAAATCACCCGTATTTTATAAAAGGTCGAAAATTATTATTAATTTATCGAGCATAGCCACGACTGCAGCTACGCCATGCGATCCAATTACTGGGAAACGGAAGCGATGAGACGGGGAATCGATACGACAATATTAATAATATTATTAGTCATCGACTCCTGTACCAGGAGTTTCCCTGAAGCCTGCGAAATGGCGAGAATCGCCCGGCATGTCGATCGGGCGAGATGGGGCGTGCAAGGGCTGGCGAAAGTAACGCGCCGGGTAAGCCGGGGGCTTTAAGCGGATGAACGGCAGCGCGACCGGCGCGAAGCACGCGATATCGGCGATCGTCGGCGCGCGCCCGTTGAACTCCCGAATCCACAATTGATGAATCCCGCTCAATAGCTCATGCCGTTTCTGCCCCATTGTTGAATCTTCCTGCCGAAAATACACTGTCTCCCGTTCCGTCCTGCAAAGCATCATCACGTGTGATGGTCTGCGGGCGCCTAACAGCAGAAACGAGGAGAAACGCATGAAGACACGTCAACTCGGCAACAGTGGACTCGAAGTATCCGCGATGGGCCTCGGCTGCATGGGCCTGAGCTTCGGCTATGGGCCGGCGACGGAAACGTCAGCGGGCATTGCACTGATTCGCAGGGCATTTGAACTGGGCGTCACCTTCTTCGACAGCGCGGAGGCCTACGGCCCGTTCGCCAACGAGGAACTGCTCGGCGAAGCGCTTGCCCCCATGCGCGACGAGGTTGTGATCGCAACCAAATTCGGTTTCAAGGACGGCGATGCGACAGCCGGTGTCGACAGCCGCCCCGAGCGCATTCGCGCCGTCGCCGAAGCGTCGCTCAAGCGCCTCAAGACCGACCGCATCGACCTGTTCTACCAGCATCGCGTCGACCCGAACGTGCCCATCGAAGACGTCGCGGGCACCGTGAAAGACCTCATCGCCGAAGGCAAGGTGAAGCACTTCGGTCTGTCCGAAGCGGGCGCGCAGACGATCCGCCGCGCCCATGCGGTTCAGCCGGTGGCGGCACTGCAAAGCGAGTATTCGCTCTGGTGGCGCGAACCCGAGCAGAAGGTGTTCCCGACGCTGGAAGAGCTCGGTATCGGCTTCGTGCCGTTCAGCCCGCTCGGCAAGGGCTTCCTGACCGGCGCAATCGATGCGAACACGACCTTCGATTCAAGCGACTTCCGCAACGTGGTGCCGCGTTTTTCGGAAGAAAACCGCAAGGCCAACGCGCAACTGGTCGACGTGCTCGGCGTGATCGCGAACGACAAGGGCGCGACCCGCGCACAAATCGCCATCGCCTGGCTGCTCGCGCAAAAACCGTGGATCGTGCCGATTCCTGGCACGACGAAGCTTTCGCGGCTGGAAGAAAACGTCGGCGCCGCCGCCGTGTCGCTCAGCGCGGCCGAACTGGCGGCCATCGACGCCGCGCTCGCCGCGATCAAGGTCGTGGGCGACCGCTATCCGGCGCATATCCAGCAGCGCGTCGATAACTAAGCAGCACGCCATGTCGGTTCCGTCTCCTGGCGGAACCGACACCCCGCACTCCCCCGCAATCACAAATCCCCTCATGTCCCAGCCTGCTTCGTCCGGCCGCGCGCCCGATGGAGCGCAAACCCACGACCTGCGCATCCTCGCCATCCTGAGCATGCTGATGGCGTTTGCGTCCATCTCGACCGACCTCTACCTGCCCGCCTTGCCCACCATGGCACGGTCGCTGCACGCCAGCACCGGCACGATGGAATACACCATCTCGGCGTACCTGGTCGGCTTCAGTCTCGGGCAACTCGTCTGGGGGCCGCTTGGCGACCGCTATGGCCGCCGCACGCCTGTCTCCATCGGCCTCGTGCTGTTCGTGCTGGGTTCCGCCGGTTGCGCGCTCGCGCAGTCACCGGCGTCGATGATCGCGTGGCGCGCCGTGCAGGCCGCGGGCGCGTGTGCGAGCGTCGT
This sequence comes from Paraburkholderia bannensis NBRC 103871, assembly GCF_000685015.1. Lineage (GTDB taxonomy): Bacteria > Pseudomonadota > Gammaproteobacteria > Burkholderiales > Burkholderiaceae > Paraburkholderia > Paraburkholderia bannensis. The sequence goes on from NZ_BAYA01000013.1 coordinate 129,794, forward strand.
GCTGGCGCGCGCGATGGTGCGCGATCTTTACTCGGGCAATAAAGCCGCCCAGATGATGTCCACGCTGATGACCGTCATGGCCATCGCGCCGCTGCTGGGCCCAAGCGTCGGCGGCATCATCCTGCATTTCGCCAGCTGGCGCGCGATCTTCTGGACGCTGGTGGCCGTCGGCCTGGTGACGCTCGCGGCGCAGCGCACCATGCCCGAAACGCTGCCATCTGGCCGCCGCAATCACGAGCCCTTGAGCCGCGCATTCGCGAACTACGGCCGCCTGTTGCGCAATCGGCGGCTGCTCGGCTATGCGGGCGCAAGCGGCTTCTTTTACGGCGCGGTGTACGCGTATATCGCGGGCACGCCGTTCGCGTTCATCACCTATCACCACGTGCCGCCGCAGCTTTACGGCGTGCTGTTCGGCGCGGGCATTCTGGGCATCATGGTCACGAACCAGGTCAATGCGCGCCTCGTGCTGCTCTACGGCAGCGACCGGCTGATGCGCTGGGGCACGCTCGCCGCCGCGCTGTCCGGGCTCGTGCTCGCCGTCGATGCGCGCACCGATTGGGGCGGCCTGATCGGCCTCTTCATTCCGCTGTTCACGTTCATGTCGGTGGCGGGGTTCATCGTCGCCAATTCGATCGCGGGTGCGCTCGGCTGCGCGCCGGAGCGGGCGGGCGCGGTGTCCGCGCTGATCGGGTCGGTGCAGTACGGCACCGGCATTCTGGGCTCGGCGCTGGTGGGCGTGCTGGCTGACGGCACGCCCTGGCCGATGGCTTACGTCATGACGCTGATGGGCCTCGCCTGCGCGGCAAGCGCCCTGCTGCTCGTGCCGGTCGCTCGGGCTTCGCGACCGGAACCGGTGCGTCGCGCGGGCTAGTGCGAGATGCTTTCCAGCGACTTGCCGAGCGTGCGCGGCCCCATCAGGCCGATGGCGACGATCACGAGCGACATCGCCCCCGCGATGAACACGAACACGCCAGTCACGCCGAATTCGCGCAACGTGAACGCAATCACGAACGAGCTGAATACGGCGGACAGGCGGCTCCACGAATAGACGAAGCCCACGGCGCGCGCACGGATCGCAGTCGGATACAGCTCCTGCTGGTACGTGTGATAGCTGAACGAAATGATGTTGCCCGCCAGCGTCAGCATCACGCCCAGCGTGACGATCGCGCCCGCTGATCTCACCTGGCTGAACAGCAGCCCGGCGACGATGTTCACGGCGGCCATGCACACGATCACGTGCTTGCGCTCGAAGCGATCCGCGATGGCGTAGCCGAGCAGCGGCCCGAGCGGCGCGGCCAGCCCGATCACGGTCGTATAGAGCAGGCTCGACGTCACCGTGACGCCCTGCTTGACGAGCAGCGTCGGCACCCAGTTGGCGAAGCCGAAAAACCCGATGGTCTGGAAGATGTGGAACAGCACGAGCATGATCGTGCGCTTGCGGTACGGCGGCTTCCACATATCGGCGAAACCGGACTTTTGCGTCACGGGATCCGCCGGGCCAGGCGCGGGCAGCGCGCGGCCGTACTGGCGCTCGACGACGGCTTCCAGGCGGCTCAGCACCGCGTGCGCTTCGTCCAGACGCCCCTGGCCCGCGAGCCAGCGCGGGCTTTCCGGCAGGTTGCGCCGGAAGTACCAGACGAACAGCGCGCTCACGCCGCCCAGCAGCACGACCCAGCGCCAGCCGTCCAGCCCATGGGGCGCATTCGGCACGAGCAGATACGAAAGATACGCGGCCACCGGCACGGCGGTGAAGCCAATCGTCTGGCACACCGCAAACGCGCGGCCACGCAGGTGCTTGGGCGCGAGTTCGGACAGGTACGTGCCGATCGTCACCAGCTCCACGCCTATGCCCATGCCCGACACGAAGCGCCAGAAGTTCAGGCCCGCCGCGCTGTCCTGGAACGCCATCACCGTATTGGCGACCACGTACCAGAGCATCGACCACGTAAAGATCGCGCGTCGCCCAAAGCGGTCAGCGAGAAAGCCACAGGCAATCGTGCCGACAAACAGGCCGCTAAACAGCGCGGCGATAAAGCCCGCAATGCCCGAGGTGCCGAACAGGCCCGGCGTGGTCGGCGTGAGAATGCCGCTTTTCACGAGTCCAGGCGCGATATAGCCGGTGTAAAGCAGGTCGTAGAGTTCGAAGAAGAAGCCCAGGCTCAGCAGCAACACGAGCTTCCAGATCGCGCCGGTAGCGGGCAGCCGGTCGAGGCGCGCGGAAATCGAGCCTTTATCCGTGGCTTCATTGCCTGTTTGGGTCGCTGATGCACGGTCGGTGGCGCGCGGGGAGGAAGCGCTCTCCAGTGAGGCCATGCCTGTCTCCTGAATCGTAGTTGGAATGAATCGGCGCGCGTCGAGGTCGCCGTCACGGGCGTTCGATATTCGCCTGGGCGGATCGCCGATTGTATCCGGGCTCGCCGCAATTGCGAGCCGTCCCCTTTGTGCGCCCGCCGCCTTACGATTGCCTGGAATGTTGTGCGCGCAACTCCGCGAACGATGCGATCCGGCCCGCCAGCGCACTCGCCACCACCGTCGGCGGGCTGGCGAGCCAAACCTGCCCCGGCCCCGAGCGGCCCGGGAAATTGCGGTTGATCGCACTGATCGTGACTTCGCCGGCTTGCGTCGAAGCGCCCGGCCCGCAGTTCGCGCACGCGCCGCACGAGGGTTGCAGAAGGATCGCGCCGACCTGTTCGAAGGCCGAGAGGTAGCCGCGCTGCTCGCAGTAATCGCGCACGTCCGAGGTGCCGAACTGCAGATAGAGCCGCACGTGTTTCGGCACGCGCAGGCCCTGCTTTGCAGCCCAGGCGAGCACCTCGTGATAGTGGTCGAAGTCCTCGCGCTTGCCCGCCGTGCACGAGCCGCCATACGCGATATCCACGCGCGGGCGCTCGGCCAGGTCAGCCAGCGCCACGCCATTGCCCGGGTCACCAGGCGCTGCGAGCATCGGCGTGATGCGCGCGCAATCGATCTCGATGACCTCGGCGTAAGCGGCGCCTGCGTCGCTGTGCATCCACGGCTCGATGACGAAGTCGATGCCGCGCCGCTCCTTGAGAAAGCGCACGGTCTTTGCGTCGGGCGCGACGATGCCGGTGAAGCCGCCCAGTTCGGCAATCATATTGGTGAGCGTTGCGCGCTCGTCGATCGACAGTTGCGCGATGGCCGCGCCCGCGAACTCGAACACCTTGCCCACGCCCAGGCCCGCGCGAATACGCGGATCGGCGAGCAGATGCAGCACGAGGTCTTTCGCCGTCACGCCACGCGCCACGTCGCCGTCAAAGCGAACCAGCAGCGATTGCGGCACCGTCATGCGCACCGCGCCCGTGACGAATGCGTTGGCCATGTCGGTCGTGCCCACGCCGAACGCGACGCAGCCCAGCGCGCCGCTGTGCGGCGTATGCGAGTCCGTGCCCACCACGACCTGCCCCGGCAGCGCATAGCGCTCGGCCATCATCGCGTGCGAGATGCCTTCGGAGCCTTCGGCCTGGGCGTCGCCTTGCACGTTGAGATAGCCGTGATCGCGAATCCCGTACTCGCTCGCGAATTGCCGATGCGCGGCGGACAGCTCGCGCACGTCCGGCAGCAGGCCATTGCGCAGATGCAGCGCGCTCTTGTGCGCATAAGAGAGGTGATCCTCGAACGCGAGTATCGTCTGCGGCTCGCACAGCGCGAGCGGCCGCCCGAACGTGGCGTGCAGCATGTGGGTCGCCATGCCGGTGTAGTACTCGTGGATGAAGCGCCAGTCCGCGCGCACGAACACGCCCGCGCCCGGCGGCATCGCCTCGCTCGTGCCTTCGGTGCGAAGCGCGTGGCGTTCGAGAATCTTTTGCACCAGCGTGCGCGGCGTTTGTGTGTGCGTTTGTGTGTGCGTTTGCGTTTGTGTGTGCGTTTGCGTTTGTGTATGCGCAGGCGCCACCGCGCGAATATCGCGCATATGGCGCGCGCCGTAGCGCAGCAGGCCGCCGCTGCGCAGGATCGCCGCCGCGAGCGCATCGCGGTTCGCCACGAGTTCGTCGACATCGATGGGCTCGCCGCGCTGGATGCGTTCGATCAGCCCGAAATCGGTCGAGGTGAAAAGGCCCAGGTTGTCGGCGTTCTGCCGATAGATGCGCTCGAAGCTTTGCGCGATCACGAGCCGGATGCCCGCGCGAAATTCGGCGAGCGGGCTATGCTCGCGCGACGAACCCTTGCCGTAACGATGCCCCGCGACCGTCACGCTGAAGCCGCCGTCACGTACGCCATCCATGCCGATGGGGTTGCGATCGCCCACGCGCAGGCCCACGTATGGCACGCGGCCCAGCCGCTCGTCGAAGCGCGTGAGCACGCTCATCGGCGTGATTTCGTCGGTGGAAACGTCGTCGCGCAGCGTGCCGGGCGGCACATCGTGCAGATCGACGCCAGCGAGCTGCTGCTCGATCTGCGCCGGGTTCGTGGTGAGGAACAGAATCCGGCCGCTCAAATCCAGGGTTGCCATCCAATTTCTCCTTCTGGCAGCAATCTAGACGGCGCGGCGACCGATTGCGAAGTGCTGGATCGGCACAGGGGTCATCGCGGATTGCGACGTCCGCAGAAACCCTTATTTTGGATCCGATGTCAGCAGATCGATCAGCGCCTGCACCGCGCGCAGCCGCGAGGACTTGCGCAGCGCGTGAACCTGCAACGTGCGCCCCACCGCCCACGCATCGCCCAGCGGACGGCGCACGAAGCCGCGCGATCCGGCAAACGCGGACGCCGCGCTGATCGGCACGACGCCGATTCCCAGCCCCGCTTCCACCATGCGGCATTGCGCGTCGAAGCTGTTGACGGTCACGGCGATCCTGAGCGGCGCGCGCTGGGCGTCGGCGCGTTCATGGATCAGGCGGTCGAGCGAGCCGCCCGCCTGCAAGGCGACCAGCGCAAAGCGCATGACATCGGCAAACTCAAGCGTCTGCCGCGCAACGAGTTCGTGATCGGGCGGCAGCACAACCATCAGCGGATCGTCGGCGAAATGCCACGTTTCGAGCGCGGCGGGCGTGGCCGCGCTTGCGCGCGCCGCGATGCCCACGTCCGCGCGATCTTCCACGCAGGCGCGCACGACCTCGTCGCTGACGGCTTCGGTCAATTCGATCTGCACGAGCGGGTATTCGGCCTGGAACGCCTTGAGCCGCTCCGGCAAAAAGCCCACGATCGCCGATGCGTTCGCATAAAGACGCACCACGCCCGCGACCTCGCCGCCAAGCGACCGCACTTCGCGCGCGAACGTCTGTAGTTGCGCGTGCAACGACTTTGCGCGCGCGAACGCTTCGCGGCCCGCTTCCGTCAACGCCACGCCGCCATGCGAGCGGATCAGCAACGGCATGCCGATGGCCGATTCCAGGTCGGCCATGCGGCGGCTGAGCGCGGAAGCCGCAATGTGATGGCGCGTCGCCGCGCGGGCAATCGAGCCTTCTTCCACGACGGCAATAAAGAGTTCGAGGCTGTAGGGATCGATACGCATGGCGCTTGTCGCGGGCTTGTCGGGGATCGGATCGTCGGCGGATAACAGAATTGTCAGCGACCGAACATCGAAACGACAGGCGCTGTGCAGTATGCTTTTACGCGAAATTCGACCTGCCTGGCAAGTATCCGCCCGGCACCGCGCTTGCGGACTCGCCGTCACGCTGGCGCGGATTCGCGGATAATCGCATCGCTGTCTCGCTGTATTGTTCCCGGTTTGTCTCGCGCGCCGTTCATCATGTGGAGCGCACCCATCCTTCGTTGCACCTCTTCTGTATCAATGTCACGCCGCAAAAAATCTCGCTCCGCTCCGCCTTCCCCTATTTTCCTGCAACGTCCGCTGGACGAAAAAACCGCCACCGACATGGCGCTTGCGCATCACCTCACGTTTGCCGCCTGCAAAAGCTGGGCCGGCACGACGCGCCTCGTGAGCGAACTCGTTCGCATGGTGTACCTGACGTTCTATGTGCAATGCGCCGGTTACGGCGATACGGATATCGCACGCTTTGCCGATGCGGAGGCCGCGCTTGAGAATTGCATCCTGCGAGCGGGAGACGATGAGGTCTGCTGGATTGCGCCAAGTGAATGCGCACTGGTCGAGCCTATTTTGCGTCAGGCCGACAGGCAGTTGTTTCTTGCGCCACGGCTGGCGCTGATCGACGCGTATAAGCGCCTGGACAAGTTCCTGCGCAGTTCGAACGAGTCGCCGCTGCCGCAGATGGCCGTGTAGATCTGTTGCGCATGCAATTAAAAGCGGGCGAATCCTCGATGGCGTCGCCCACTCTTTGGCTCACGAATGCGCATAGATCGGGCCGAGGCCGACGACATCGTCCTGGGCACGCGGCGCACCTGCCGCCGAGCTGCCGTTCGAGCCCGAGCCATACGCCGAATTCACCGCATGGTTCTGCGCATCGACACGCGCTTGAGCCGCTTGCAGGTTCTGCGGATATTGCGTGTAGTCGGCTGCCGGGTTGTAGCCCGCCTTTTCCAGTTGCACGAGTTCGGCGCGAACCTGGGCGCGGGTGACCGGCTCGTTCGATTGAGCGAACGACACGGCGGGAACGGCGACGGCAACAGCAACGAGCAGCGTTTGAACGAGTTTCATGGCTTTTCTCCAGCGGATTAAGTAGGGATTCGTCGATCCGGTCGGCGGCTTGCGCTTTCGCTTGCGCTCTTGCTTTCGCGCTGCTGCTGACTGGCCTGGGTGTATTTGAACGCCCCGACGTATCCCGCTTGTGTCCGCTCACTGCCGTTTGTGCAAGCCAGCGTGTCTGTGTATGCACCAGATACATGGCGATACAAAACCAACGCAAATCGCGCTCGTTTTCGGCGCGCCAGGGCGCACTAAGGCACGTTATGAAACATCAGCTCAAGCCCGATGCGCTCGCCGCTGCGCACGCGGCTGACCGCGTGCTTGAGATGGCCACGGTAATAGCCCTGCGCGCCCTGAATGGGCCGTTGCGCGGTCGCGATGATCGCCATATCGCCTGATTTCAGGGGCACGACCATGGGCCGCGACTGCATGCGCGGGCGCTGTTCCGTCATGACGAACTCGCCGCCTGTGAAATCGCGCCTGGGTTCGCTAAGTAACGCGACGACTTGAAGCGGAAATATCCACTCGCCTTCGTCGTGGCGATGGAGTTCGAGCCGGTCGCCTTCGCGCAGACGCATCAGGTGCGATTGCGGGCGACGTTGTCCGGCACTGTGGTTGGCGTCGAGAAACGCGTCGAGTTCCGTTGGGAAAATACGTTCGACGCCTGCAAGCTGCTGCCATCGGTTTGCCAACGGCACGAGCCATCCGTAAAGCGCGACGCGCCATGTTTTAAATAGCGGAGGCATGGCGTCATCGTCGAAATAATGAAGCTCGCCACCGTCGCGCCCCGGCGTCATGCGTCCTTCGTATTGCGCAATGGAGAGCACTTCCTGTGCGTCAATGCACCCAGGCAGCACCGCATAACCCTCTGCGTCCAGTTGCGCAGCTATCGTCTGGATATCGAAACGTTCGAGCATGTCGTGGGCCTTCATCGCGCGTCGTGAAAGATCATGCCCAGCGTGTAGCGCGTGCCGCTGCGCAGGACGCTCACGCCGTGGCGCATCGCGACCTTGCGCACGCGGCCAGTAGACTCCGGCCGCTCATTGACGGCAAACACCACGGCATCGCCCTGCATCAACGGCACAACGTCCGCATACTGTCCGCCGCTGCGCGTCCCAGTCATGACAAACTCGCCGCCAGTAAAGTCCACGTCCGGTGCCGAAAGCAGAATGGCCACCTGAAGCGGAAACACATGCTCGCCGTAAAGATCCTGGTGCAGGCAGTTATAGTCGCCGGTTCCATATTGCAGCATCAGCGGCGTCGGCCTCGTTTGACCGGCTGCGTGGCAATGGGCGAGGAACGTCGCCAGATCGGCGGGATATTGCACCTCCACGCCCAATTGCCGGTTCCAGCGGTTCGCAATGGGCGCAAGACGGCGATATAACGCGTGGCGCAGCCGCTCAAGAAATGACGGCAGCGGATAGGCGAAATACTTGTATTCGCCGCGCCCGAAGTTATGCCGCGCCATCACGATGCGCGAACGAAAGCGCTCGTCCTGCGTATACATCGCGGCCAGCTTCGTACATTGCCCAGGCGTCAGCAGCGAAGGCAACACGGCATTGCCGTCGCGATCGAGCGACGCCGCCGCGCCTTCCCAGATCGCATCCCACCGCGCAGTCGCGTCTGTTTCGGTCGTTTCAATCGTTTCAGCAGATTCGGCCATCGCCGGTTCCCGTCCCGTTCATGGGTGATGCCAACCCGGCCAGTCTAGCGCGCGCACGTATGCCGGAAACTCCGCGCCTTGCGCTCCCATTCCCCTGGCCGCCCGCCGCCCGGCTGCAAAAAATACAAGCGCCGCCGCGCTCACCCACGTAAACCCGCGGCGGCGGCGCGCGGCGCACTGCAAAAAGTGCCATTGAATCTCTCTTTTGTGTAGGGACGCCCGCGCGACCCTCTTCTATTCTCTCCCCCATCGCATCACATCGCATCGCCAGTCCGGCCCAGGCCATCCGGCCCGCCACCCGCGACGGCCCATTCAAGCAAGGAGAGGATGTTGACTCAGAAAGTGCGGCTCAAAATTGCCATCGCCGAGCACCCGCATACGTCGGCGATCCGCAACGGCTCCATTCCCATCGAGGGCGTGGACGCGGAATTCGTCACGGTTCAACCGCAGATCGGCGCGTTCCGCCGCATGGTGCGCGACGTCGAATTCGATGTCTGCGAACTGGCGCCGACCACCTATATCATCGCCCGCGCCTATGGCGCGCCCTTCGTCGCGCTGCCGGTGTTCGTCGTGCGCCGCTTCCACCACGGCGGCCTGCTCGTGCGCCCGGACGCCGGCATCAACACGCCCAAGGATCTCGAAGGCAAGAAAGTCGGCGTGCGCGCCTACTCGGTCACCACCGGCGTGTGGACGCGCCAGGTGCTGATCGACGAATTCGGCCTCGATTCGTCGAAGGTCACGTGGGTCGTCGATGACGAAGAGCACGTCACGCAGCTCAAGCTGCCCGGCAACGTGATCCACGCGCCGGCAGGCACCTCGCTTGCCGACATGATGGCCAGCGGCGAACTCTCGGCCGGCTTCGCAGCCGCGGCGGGCATCGGCCGCACGGGCGCGCCCACGGGCGGCTGGAAGGAAGTCGAAGCCGATTATCCCGACCTGCTGCCGAACGCCGAAGCGATTGAAACCGAATACTACGCACGCACCGGCATCTATCCGATGCACGGCACCATCGTCGTCAAGGATTCGGTGCTCGCCGAGCATCCGTGGGTCGCGCGTTCGATCTACAACGCGTTCGAGCAGGCCAAGCAGGAATGGCTCGCGCGTCTGGACGCAGGCGAAGCCACGTCGGCCAGCGACAAGAAATACCTGGCGCTGCGAAAGATCGTCGGCCACGACCCGCTGCCCTACGGCCTCGCCGAAAACCTCAAGACCATCGAAGCGCTCGAAGCCACCGCATTCAAGCAGGGCCTCACGCCGCGCCGCATGGCAATCGAAGAACTGTTCGTCGATCCGCTCGCGCAAGAGGTGAAAGCATGATTATCGATTGCCACGGCCACTTCACGACCGTTCCCGCCTCGTTCCGCGACTGGCGCGCGAAGCAGGTGCTGTTCGCCAACGATCCGGACAAGGCGCCCTCGCGCGACGGCGCGTTCGTGAGCGACGACCAGATCCGCGACGCGATCGGCAACGGCCAGCTCAAGCTGCAACGCGAGCGCGGCAGCGACCTCACGCTGTTCTCGCCGATCGCCGGCCTGATGAGCCATCACCTCGGCAACGAGCGCACGAGCCTCGAATGGGCCGAAGTGTCCAACGATCTCGTCTATCGCGTGACCGAGCTGTATCCGGACAATTTCGCGCCGGTGTGCCAGTTGCCGCAATCGCCGGGCGTAGCGCCCGCGAACAGCGTCGCGGAACTGCGCCGCTGCGTGGAGCAGATGGGCTTTGTCGGCTGCAACCTGAATCCCGATCCGAGCGGCGGCTACTGGACGGGCAAGCCGGTGACCGACCGCGAGTGGTATCCGCTATACGAAGCGCTCGCCGAACTTGACGTGCCCGCCATGATTCACGTGGCCGCGTCGTGCAACCCGTGTTTCCACGGCACCGGCGCGCACTACCTGAACGCGGACACCTCGGTGTTCATGCAGATCCTGCAATCGGATCTGTTCAAGGACTTCCCGACGCTGCGTCTCGTGATTCCGCACGGCGGCGGCGCGGTGCCCTATCACTGGGGCCGCTATCGCGGCATGTCGCTCGAAATGCGCGAGCGCCCGCTCGAAGGACTGCTGAACAATATCTTCTTCGATTCGTGCGTCTATCACCAGCCGGGTGTCGAGCTGCTCACGAAGGTGATTCCCGCCGACAACGTGCTGTTCGGCTCGGAGATGATCGGGGCGGTGCGCGGCAAGGATCCGGCGACGGGCCAGTATTTCGACGACACCAAGCGCTATATCGACGCCTGCCCGGCGCTGTCCGACGAAGACCGCCACAAGATCTTCGAAGGCAATGCGCGCCGCGTGTATCCGCGCCTGGATGCGCGCCTGAAAGCTCAAGGCAAATGATATCTGGCCTGGCGCGCGACTCGTCGGGCCAGGCCGGTCAAGAGACAAGGACAGAGAGAGACATGGCTTCATCCATTGTTGATATTCACCCGCACATCATTTCCGACGACGAATCGCTCTATCCGCCCGCGCCGCTATTCGGCAAGCGTTCGGAATGGTCGAAGGAGCGCCCCACCACGGTCGAAACGCTGATCGCCGCGATGGATGCGGCAGGCGTGGGCAAGGCGGCTGTCGTGCATTCGTCGACGACGTATGGCTTCGACAACAGCTACGTGGTCGATGGCTGCGCGAAATACGCCGACCGCCTGGTCGCGGTCGGCTCGGTCGACGTGCTCCAGGAAGACGCACCGCAGCGCATCCGCGAATGGACGGATCGCGGCCTTGCGGGCCTGCGGCTGTTCACGGGCGGCAGCACGAAAGAATTCGACCCGAGCGAGCTGGACGATCCGCGTTCGTTCCCGGCGTGGGAACTGTGCGCGGAACTCGGCCTGCCCATGTGCATCCAGACGGGCCCGATCGGCCTGCCGCAAGTGACGGCGCTGGCCAGACGCTTTCCCACGGTGCCCATCGTGCTCGATCACCTGGGCCGCCCGGAAGTCGCGGACGGCGCACCGTACGCGGCGGCGCAAAGCCTGTTCGATCTCGCGCAGTACGAGAACATTTTCCTCAAGCTCACGCCGCGCATTTTCGCCGACGTGAAGAAGGAAAAAGCCAGCGCGCAGACGTTCTTCCCGCGCGTGGTGGAAGCATTCGGCGCCGACCGCATGGCATGGGGCTCGAACTTCCCGACCTCGCCTGGCGCGCTCGAAGAGATTCTCGCCACGGCGCAAGCGGGCCTCGCCTGCCTGAACGCCGCCGACCGCGCGTGGATCTTCGGCAAGACGGCACAGAAGCTGTACCCGGCGCTGGCCTGATGGTCTGATGTAGCGCCTGCAACACGGCGGCCGGCTGGCGCCCTGCACGACGAAGCACGCAAGGCGCCTGCCGGCCTGTATCAAACCGATTGAGGTCAGAAAAAAGCAGATGGAGACGAGCAAAACCCAGCGGCAAGGCAGCGTGAACCGATGGGGCATTCTTGCCCTGCTCGCGATCGGCGTGCTGACGTCCTTTATCGACCGCACCAGTATTTCCAGCGTGCTGGCCGACAGCGCCTTTATTCGCCACTTCGCACTGACCAATGTCGATCGCGGCTGGATCAATTCCGCATTCTTCTGGTCGTACGGCCTGTTCCAGGTGCCGATGGGCTGGGTCGCCGATCGCTACGGCGTGAAATGGCCCTATGCCGTGTGCTTCGCGCTCTGGTGCCTCGCCACGGCCTTGATGGGCGCCGTCACGACGCTCGCCGGTCTCGTGGTGATGCGCCTGTTGATCGGCATTGCCGAAGCCATCGTGATCCCGGCGAGCTATCGCTGGATCCGCAATAACTTCGACGAAAGCCAGAACGGCCTTGCGGTGGGCATCCTGGCGATGGGCAACAAGTTCGGCCCCGCACTGGGCGCGCCGGTAGGCGCATGGTTCATCGTCAACTACTCGTGGAAGGCGATGTTCGTCGCAACGGGCCTGGTCGGCCTGCTCTGGCTCGTGCCCTGGCTTCTGTGCGTGCGCAACGACCTGCCGTCGCGCGCACAACTCGCCAAGGCCGACCGTCATGCACGCAGCGTGAGCATTGGGAGCATCCTCGCAAGCCCGGTGGTGTGGGGCGGCATGGTGACCAACTTCTGCTACGGCTACTTCACGTTCTACTGCATGACGTGGATGCCCGCCTACCTCGTCGAACAGCGCGGCCTGTCGATCGGCGAATCCGGCATCTTCACCTTCTTCAGCTTCGCGGGCATTGCCATCGTCGCCGCAATTGCAGGCTGGGCCGCCGATCGCATCATCGCACGCGGCCACGACGCAGTGATGGTGCGCAAGGCCTTCATCATTGCCGGGTTCGTGGGCGGCTGCACGGTGTTGCTGGGCGCGTACGCACAGTCGCTCAATACCGCGCTGTTCTGGAACGTGCTGTCGCTGTCCCTGCTCGGCATGACCACGGCGAACAACCTCGTGCTGTCGCGTCTCACGCTGATTCCGAAGCAGACCATCGGACTCGTGACCGGCGTGCAGCAGGTGGCGACGAGTCTTGCGGGCGGCGTCGCGGCAAGCCTGTCCGGCTGGCTGCTGCACGTCAGCCATAGCTATGACCTGCCGATGCTCGTGATCCTCGTGTTCCTGCTGGTAGGCGCGGCGGCCACCGCGATCATGTACCGCAGCGAGTGGGCCCCCAAAGTCAGCGAGCCACAGGGGGAACTGCGCGAAGCCTGATTTTCCCTTGCGATTGAATCGGATTCCGAACCATCAAGACAGCAGCGCGAAGCGGATAGCCCGCTGATTCGCGCGCCCGACACCATCGGCCCGGCGGCACCCTCCCCGGCCCCTGATTAAAAAGACTGGAAACAACAGATATGGCGAAGATCGTATTCGGAATGGCAGTGCCGCACAGCGGCATGCTGGGCCAGGCGCCCGAAGACTGGCTGAAGAACGGCGAGCGCGACCGCAACAACCCGGAACTCTGGTTCCGCAACCGCACGTGGACGTACCCCGAACTGGAGGCGCACCGCGAAGCCGCCTTTGCACCGTTCCTCACGCTGGAAGAGCGCACGGCACGCGCTGCGCGCTGCCGCGCCGCGCTCGACGAGATGGCGGCGGCCTACCGTGCGGCGAAGGTGGACGTGGCGATCATCCTGGGCAAAGACCAGAAGGAGATCTTCACGGACTTCTCGCCGTCGATTGCGATCTACAGCGGCAAGGACGTGCACAACGGCCCGCCCCAGCGCGCCGTATATGCGCCCGATCATCACGTCACGCACGAATGCCATCCCCAACTGGCCACGTACCTCATCGAGCACTTCCAGAAAGAAGGCTTCGACCTCACTGACCTGTTCGCGTGGCCCGAGAACGTCTGGATGTCGCCGCGCCCCGAGTATCCGGTCGTGCCGCATGCGTACAGCTTCGTCTATCACCAGATCATGGACGACAATCCGCCGCCGCACGTGCCCATCATCATGAACTGCTTCTACCCGCCGACGCAGCCGTCGATGTCGCGCTGCATCGAGTTCGGGCGCGTGCTGCGCGATGCGATCACGGCGTGGCCCGAAGACGTGCGCGTGGGCATCTTCGCCTCGGGCGGCCTTTCGCACTTCGTCAACGACGAAGAGTTCGATCACCGCATCATGAACATGCTCGCCGACTACGACTATGACGGGCTCGCGGCCGTGGACGACCGCTCGTATCAGTCGGGCACCTCGGAAATCAAGCTCTATGTGAGCGTGATGAAAGCGGTGCAGGAAACCGGCGCGCAAATGACGCTGGTCGATTACGTGCCCTGCTGGCGCACGCCTGCCGGCACCGGCGAAGGCATGGGCTTCATGTACTGGAAAGCGGCTGAATAACGCCTGCCCCGCACACCACCCTAATTCATCGACGAGAGACAGATTCAATGAGCACTGCTACGAACACTCCGCGCCTTAACAGCATCATCCGCGCCCTGGAATCGGGCAAGCCCGCTTTCACCGCGTTCTCCAAGCTCGACAAGCAGAACGCGATCGAAATGAGCGATGCGCCTTATGACGGCATCGTATTCGAAATGGAGCACAACCCGTATGACGTCGCGGCGCTTGGCGACGCGATGCAATACATGCTGAACCGCAAGGAAATTGCGGAATCGGGTTCGGTCTCGCCGCGCGTCACGCCTATCGCGCGCATTCCCGCCAATGGCGCGGAAATGAACCAGGCCTTCGCCAAGCAGGTGCTCGACCGCGGCGCCTATGGCGTGGTGTGGCCGCACGTCGCAACCGTGGAACAGGCGTATAACGCCGTTGCATCGTGCCGCTACGCGCGTCCGAAAAACGCCCCGCTCTATGAACCGAAGGGCGTGCGCGGCGACGGCCCCGCCACGGCTGCGCGCTACTGGGGCTTGAGCACGGCCGATTACTACAAGAAGGCCGACGTGTGGCCGCTCGTGCCCGAAGGCGAAATCCTGGTGGGCCTCATGTGCGAGAGCACCCAGGCCATCGAGAACCTGGACGACATTCTCTCGAACGTGCCGGGTATCGGCTTCATCCTGATCGGCGAAGGCGACCTGAGCCAGGAACTCGGCTTTGCGCGCCAGTACGAGCACCCGGAAGTGCTGGACGCCATGCGCCGCATCGTGTCGACCTGCCACAAGCACAACGTGGTGGTGGGCAATCCGCACGTGACCGCCAAGAACCACCGCCGCCTGATCGAAGAAGGTTACCGCTTCCTGATGTCCGCGCCGACGCGCAGCTACGGCGTCGTGGGCATGGCGCGCGAAATGGCCGGCTACTAAGCCGACGTTGCGCCCGACCAGCGCGATTCATCGACCTACGAATAAGGATTCCTTAACATGACGACCACGCAAACCGAAGCACCGACACTGCGCGTCAATCTCGCCGATTACGCCGTCACCCGGGCGATGAAAGACGGGCGTGTCAGCTCGGACATCGTCAATCTCGACTATTGCGGCCCGACGCCCGCGCATAACGGCTTCAAGGCCATGGTGCGCGAGAATGCCTTCGACGCAGGCGAACTGGCCATCGTCACCTTTCTCCAGGCCAAGGCCTACGGCAAGCCCTATGTGCTGCTGCCCGCGCCGATCTCGGGCCGCTTCCAGCATCATTGCGCAGGCTACAACATCGACTTCGGCGAACTTGCGCCGCGCGATATCGAAGGCAAGAAAGTGGGCGTGCGCACTTACACGCAGACCACGGCGCTGTGGATCCGCGGCATCCTGCGCCACGAATATGGCGTCGATCTCGACAAGGTCACGTGGATGACGCTGGGCGACGGCCATCTGGCCGAGTACAGCGATCCCGCCAATTGCCAGCGCCTGCCCAAGGGCTCGTCGATTCCGCAGATGATGCTCGACGGCGAGCTGGCCGCCGCCCTGCTCGGCGAAGACATGCCGAAAGACCCGCGCGTGCGCACGCTCGTGCCGGACGCCCAGGACGCGGCAAAGGACTGGTTCGCGCGCGAAGGCGTGGTGCCGATCAACCACATGTTCGCCGTGCACAGCGACCTCTCGAAGCAGCGCCCCGATATCGTGCGCGAACTCTATCGCATGGTCGTGGAAAGCCGCGCGCAGGCCGAAGGCGTGCCCGCCGTGTTCCCGCCCATCGGTCTGGAAGCGAATCGCAAGGGCATCCAGCTTGCGATCGACTGGGCGCTCGACCAGAAGATCATCCCGCGCCGCCTGTCCGTCGATGAGTGCTTCGACGACGTGACCGCAAGCCTCGGCTAATCCGCTTTTCTCTTTCGGTGCGCAGCGGCTCGGGTCGCTGTGCACCTTTCCCGCACTTCAACCGGAGGACTACGAAGCAATTCAGCCAATAAAGCGAGCCAGAGACATGGCCGCGACTATTACAAAAAAGCATGGAGACAGAATGAAAAGATTGCTCGTATTGGCATGCGGCGTCACATCGGCCTGCATGTTCGGCGCGGCGCACGCACAGTCGTCCGTCACGCTCTATGGCGTGATCGACAACGGCGTCGAGTTCCAGAACGGCGGCGACGGCAAGGTCGTACGCGCCACCTCGGGCGGCCTGTTCGCGAGCCGCTACGGCTTCAAGGGCACCGAGGATATCGGCGGCGGCATCCACGTCAATTTCCAGCTTGAACAGGGCTTCTCCGCCATGACGGGCGCCGCCGCGAATTCCACGGCCGCCTTCAATCGCCAGGCGTGGGTGGGCGTGTCGGGCAACTTCGGCGAAGTGCGCTTCGGCTTGCAGAATACGCCGCAGTACATTTTCCTGAACCGCGAACTCGACCCGGTTGCCGTGATGAGCATGGGTTCGCCCATGCTCAATTTCAATTCGCTGACGATACGCGTGAATAACGCGATTTCGTATTTCACGCCCACCGTTTATGGCCTGACCGCGCAATTCATGGTGGCGATGCGCGATTCCACCACCAAGCCCAGCAATGGCCTGCAGTTCTATAACGCGGCGGTGCGCTATGAAAACGGGCCGTTCCGCGTGGCAGCCGGATACGAACAGGCCGATAACGCCACGGGTACTTCCGCGCTGCGCGTCTTCAATGCGGGCGCATCCGTGGGCGTGGGCAATGCGCGTTTTTATCTGGCGTATCACACCGAACGCCAAACCGACGACAGCGTGAAGCGCGACGTCTACGAAGCCTCGGGCTCGTATTTCTTCTCCCCCGCCGATCAACTCGTGCTGATGTACGGCTATGAGCACGACCGCACCAATCAGGGCAATAACGCGCAGCAGATCGGCATGACCTACGAGCACTATTTGTCGAAACGCACGACGCTTTACGGATCGGCGGGTTTTATCCAGAACCGCAATCACGCGGCATTCACGCTTAACGGCACATCGTACGCAGGCGTCACGGTCGCGCCGGGGTCGAATACGCGGGGCGTGATTCTGGGCATGGTGCATACGTTCTGATATCGATTGCACGCCGCCGCGGTAATAGAGCGTAAACATTTACCCGGCGGCGTTGGGGTTAGCCGCAGGTCGCAGCGCCCCAATCGATATGAAAGAATACAAGGCGTTTTACGCTTCCATTTAAAAAGGGAGCAACCGGAGCATGTCGCACGTGGGCCCGGCCAGCAGGTGCAGTGCTCCGGCGAAACTTCAATCGCAAAGGCGGCCGGCGCAAGACCGGACGCCGAGGAGACTTCATGGCCCAGAGTGCGATGAGCAGCAAACCCGTGCGCAGAACGAGCGGCGAAGTCCGGCTCACTGCTGTGCCGAAAGTCCGTCTGTACGTCGAACGACCGGAAGAGGAAAACTGGTTCGTTCATGTCGGCCATGTGACCGAGCGTGGCCGCTGGCGTACCGCGCCGCACGCGCATCCGACTTACGGTCAGGTGATTTTCGTGCGCAGCGGACGCGGCGTCATGAATCTCGAAGGCAGCAGCGTGCCTTTTGAAGGGCCATGTGCGCTGCTGCTGCCCACCGAATGTATTCACGGTCTCGATTACGAGCTCGACGTCGACCGCTGGGTCGTGACCGTCGACGTTTCCTATCTCACCCAGGTCAATGCCAAGCTGCACGAATTCATCGTGCTGTGGTCTGCGCCGCGCATGATCCCGCTGGCGCATGCGGCCGATGTGGGTCACGACCTCTATGCACTGATCCAGCGCCTGAAACAGGAAGTGGAATCGAGCGCGGTCGGTCATGTGCCCGGCGCGGAAGCGCTGCTCACGATGCTGCTGCTCACGCTCGTGCGCGAAGCGCATCTTGACCAGGCCGCCAACGACGGCACGCCACGTCACGACGTGCGCCTGGTCGAGCGCTTTCGCAAACTGATTGAAGAGCATTACCGCAACAATCTGCCCTTGCAGGAATATGCGTCGATACTCGCGGTGTCGCCGGTGCAACTGCGCGCCGCGTGCGCCTCGGCGGCGGATATGAGCCCGACCAAGATGATTCACGCGCGCATCATCACCGAGGCGAAACGCGAACTCATCTTCGGCGACATGTCGGTCGAACAGGTCGCGTTCTGGCTCGGTTTCGCCGATGCAGCGTATTTCACGCGCTTTTTCCGCCGCGAAGTCGGCCAGGCGCCCAGCCAGTTCCGTATCGAGGCACGCCGATAACCTTCGCGTTGCTCCCGCGCCGTGACTCTCACGTGACACGGCGCGGTTTTCAATGGCGCGCTACCGCCCCGTATTGAAGCCCCGTATATTCCCTGGTCTACGCGAAAAATCCCAGCGAAAGCGGGATTTGTACAGGGTTCGTGAATAGCGCGCCGCCTATGCTGTCCTTTAGTTTATTCACGTGAACCGAATATGGCGCATTCGTTTAAGCATCAAGCCAGCCGCGTCGCGATCAACGCCGCACTCGTTGCGTGCGCATCGATTTATGGCGTGGCCTGCACCACCTCACTGCCCGCGAGTTCCTCTGCCGAATTCGCTTACGTCGGCACCCAGCAAAAGCAGATCAGCGCACTGCGCCTGGACACGGCGACGGGCAAGCTCGTAGCACTCGGCACCGCCGCACAAGGGCCGAACGCGACGTGGGTGGCCTCGCATCCCGCCTTGCCCGTCCTGTACGCCGTGGACGACCAGCGCGACAAGGAAGGCAGCATCACCGCCTACGCCGTGAATCGCAGGAGCGGCAAGCTGGAGCGCATCAACGACGTGCTCACGGGCGGGCGCGGCACCACCTTCCTGCAATTCGACGCGCCCTCCTCCACGCTGCTCGGCGCGAATTACAACAGCGGTTCGGTGTCCAGCGTCGCCGTCGATCATGACGGCAGCGTCGGCAAGCTCGAATCGACGATTGCGGAGAAAGGATCGGGCCCAAGCCCGCGCCAGAAAAGCGCACACGCGCACGGCGTGACGATCGATCCGTCGGGCCGTTATGCGCTCGTGCCGGATCTGGGCGCGGATCGCGTCTTCATCTATCGTTTCAATCGCGACTCCCATGCGCTCTCGGTGCGCGAGGGTGACGCTCAGCATGCCTTCGACACGCCGCCGGGCAGCGGGCCGCGCCGCATCCTGTTCAGCGCGAATGGCGACTACGCTTACGTGCTCACCGAAATGAGCGCCGAACTGATCGCCCTGCGCTGGGACGCGGAAAAAGGCGCACTGACGCAACTGCAATCGACGCCCATCACCAGTGCGGCATTCAACGGCGTGAAAAGCGGCGCGGAAATGGCATTTGGCCGCGACCGCCGTTTCCTTTACGTCGAGAACCGCGCGGAAAACGCCTTGATGGTCTATCGCGTGGACGCGGCAACCGGCCAGGTGACGCTGGTGCAGCGTGCGCCCTCGGGGGGAGAAAAGCCCTGGGGCTTCGGTATCGACGCATCCGGACAATGGATGCTGGTCGCCAATCAGCATAGCGGCGACGTGCACCTGTTTCGCATCGATCCCGCGACGGGCACGCTGGCCGACACCGGCGAATCCGTCGCCGTGCAGGATCCGACCAGCGTGGCTTTCGTGCAGTGATGCCGCGCGATTTTATGAAAGCCCCCTCCCAGCCCTGGCGCGTGCTCGTGCTGCTCGCGCTCGGTCTGCTGATTTCCTTTGTCGACCGCACGAGCCTGTCTTCGGCGCTCGCCGATAAAAGCTTCATTCATCACTTCGGACTCACGAGCGTCGAGCGCGGCTGGCTCAATTCCGCCGTATTCTGGTCGTATGGCGTCCTGCAGATGCCGATGGGATGGCTTGTCGATCGCTACGGCGTCAAGCGCCCCTACGCGATCTGCTTCCTGCTCTGGTGCCTGGCGGCGGCGGCAACCGGGCTCGTCACCACGCTTGGCGCGCTGATCGTGATGCGCCTGCTGATCGGCGCCGCTGAGGCCATCGTGGTTCCAGCCACCTACCGCTACCTCGCGAATCACTTCGAGGAAACGCAAAAAGGCACGGCGCTGGGCATATTCTCGATTGGCGGAAAAATGGGCCCGGCGCTGGGCGCGCCGATTGCCGCGTGGATCATCGTGAATGCGTCGTGGAAAGTCATGTTCATCGCGACCGGCCTGGTCGGACTGGTCTGGCTGCTGCCGTGGCTCGCAATGGTGGAGAACGATTACCCGACTCGCGACGAACTGGCGGCGGCGAAACAGCGCGCCGCAACGGTTCCGCTGGGCAACCTGCTGGCAAGTCCCGTTGTCTGGGGTGGTCTCGTCAACAACTTCTGCTACAGCTATTTCGCGTTTTATTGCATGACGTGGATGCCGGCATATCTCGTCGAGCAACGCGGCCTGTCGCTGCAATCGTCGGGGCTGTATACGTTCTTCAGTTTCGCGGGCATTGCGATTGTTGCTGCCGTCGCAGGCTGGGCCGCGGATCGCATCATCGCGCGCGGCAGGGATGCGGTCGCGGTGCGAAAAGCATTTATCGTCGCGGGTTTTCTCGGCGGCACGACGGTACTGCTCGGCGCGAATGCGCATTCATCGGAGATGGCGCTGTTCTGGAACGTGATGTCGCTTTCGCTGCTTGGCCTTGTCACGGCGAATAACCTCGCGCTGTGCAAGCTCACGTTGATCCCGAAGCCTGCGGTGGGTTTGAATACCGGGCTGCAACAGGTGGCGACCAGTCTCGCGGGCGGCGTATCGGCCAGTCTGTCCGGCTGGCTGCTGCATATTGGCGGCAGCTATACCCTGCCGATGACGGCGATCTTTGTGTTCCTGCTGGTTGGCGCAACGAGCACGCTCACGCTGATGCGGCGCGAATGGGCTCCGCGCATCAACACGCCGCTAGACGACGCCCACGCCATTCACAAAACGGGTTGCGCCGATTGCGGTTGAACGCATGCTATAACGTGTGTTCACGCGCAACGCGGTTCTACGCGATCCCCGATGAATTCAGACGACCTCGCCGTTTTCGCGCATGTTGCGAAGACCGGCAGCATTTCGCGCACCGCCATGGAACTGGGCGCGAACCAGTCCACCATTAGCCGCAGAATCGCGGTGCTCGAAGCAGAACTCGGCGTGCGCCTGTTTCAGCGCAGCGGGCGCGGCGTGGGTCTCACCGAGCGCGGCGAACAGTTGCTCGGCTACGCGCAGTCGCTCGAACGCACGCTGGACGAAGCGCGCGGCGCGATGCGCAGCGGCACGCAAAGCGGCCCCGCGCAACTGGCGATTGCCGCGCAACCCACCATCGCGCGCATCATGTTCGGCGAACTCGGCCAGCGGCTCAAGGCGCGTTATCCGCATACGCGCGTGCGTTTCGTGGAAGGTCTGGCGAGCCAGATTCTCGGCCGCCTGAATGACGGCGAGATCGATCTCGCGATCATGTATGTGCCTGAGCATCGCGGCACGACACAATTCGATCCGCTGCTCGCGGAAGAATTGTGTCTGGTGACGCCTGCGGGTTTTGCATTGCCGGATAGCGCAGGCCCCGGCCCTGTCGATGCACACGTGCTAGGTCAATTGCCGCTCATCCTGCCCAGCACCCATCACGGCTTGCGCCTGCTGGCAGAGTCGCTGGCCGCGCGGCACGGTTTTACGCTGCAAATCGCGCTGGAATGCGACGGTTCGATTTCGCTGACCAAGCGCCTCGTGATGGCGCAATGCGGCTGCACGCTGCTGCCTGCGGCGTCGGTGATCGAAGAAGTGGCGGCGGGCAGGCTGCGTTGCGTGCCGCTCGCCAACGCAGACGTGGTGCGTGACGTAGCAATTGCATGGCCGCTCAATCGCGTCATGCCAGACGGCGTGTGGCGCGTCGCGCAGATGATCCGCGAACTCGCCGCCGACCTCGTCGATGCAGGCGACTGGCCCGGGGCGACCTTGCCCGCCCCGGACGCCTGATTACCTCGCGACGCTTAATTGCGGCTCAGTTCGCCGTCGTTGAGACGCCAGATCGCCATGGGATTGTCGTGCTTGAGCGGATCCGGCAGCAGCGCGTCGGGCACCGCCTGATAGCACACCGGCCGCAGGAAGCGATCGATCGCCGCCGTACCCACCGACGTCGTGCGCGTGTCCGAGGTGGCCGGGAACGGGCCGCCGTGCACCATCGCATGGCTGACCTCCACGCCCGTAGGGAAGCCGTTGAACAGCACGCGGCCCGCCTTGCGTTCGAGGATCGGCATGAGCGTTTCAGCCTGCGCGTAGTCGGCTTCGTCGAGTTGCACGGTCGCCGTCAACTGGCCGCTCATGCGCCGCAAGACGGCCTGCAGTTCGTCGATATCGCGGCATGCCACGATCAGCGAGCACGGCCCGAACACTTCCTCATGCAGGTTCGCATCGGCGAGAAAGGCGCTGGCGTCGGTGCGCAGCAGCACCGGCACGGCGTCGTGCGCGCCTTGCGCATCGGTTCCCCGCGCGAGCGTCGCCACGCCGTTCAGTCCCGCCAGATGCGCAACGCCCCGGCAATACGCCGCGTGAATGTTCGGCGTGAGCATCGTTGCGGCAGGCTTCGTGGCAAGCGCCTGCGCCGCCGTGGCGCAGAACGCGTCGAGCGCTTCCCCAGCCAGCGCGAGCACAATGCCCGGATTCGTGCAGAACTGGCCGACGCCCATCACGACGGAGTCGGCATAGTCGCGCGCGATCTGCTCGCCGCGCGTGGCCAGCGCGTGCGGCAACAGCACGACCGGATTGATGCTGCTCATCTCCGCATAGACGGGAACCGGCTCCGCGCGGGCCTGGGCGATGCGCTGCAACGCAAGGCCACCCTGACGCGAACCCGTAAAGCCCACCGCCTGGATCTCCGGATGCGCGACCAGCGTTTCGCCGATCCACGTCCCGTCGCCGATCACGAGCGAGAACACGCCCGCGGGCATCTGCGTTTCGTGCGCTGCGCGAGCGATTGCGCGCGCAACGAGTTCGGACGTCCCCAGATGTGCGGGGTGCGCTTTCACCACGACCGGGCAACCCGCCGCCAGCGCGGAAGCCGTATCGCCGCCCGCCACGGAAAACGCCAGCGGAAAGTTGCTCGCGCCGAACACGGCCACCGGGCCCAGCCCCACACGACGCATGCGCAGGTCAGGGCGCGGCAGCGGCGCGCGCTGTGGTTGCGCCGTATCGACGATAGCGCCATGCCAGCGCCCGTCGCGCACGACGCTCGCGAACAGCTTCAACTGGTTGACCGTGCGCATCCGCTCGCCTTCAAGGCGCGCGATGGGCAGTGCAGTCTCCAGGTGCGCACGCTCGATCAGCGTCGGGCCAAGATCGAGAATGGCCTGCGCGATTGCTTCCAGGAAGGCCGCACGCCGTCCATCCGGCAACTGGCGATAGCTGTCGAACGCCGCTGCGGCCAGCGTGCACGCGCGTTCGACCAGCGCGGGCGTCGCACAGCCGAACGCCGGTTCAATGACCTCGCCCGTCGCCGCCGCGATGGCGTGCAGCGTGCCGCCCGCCCCTTTCACCACCTCGCCGCCGATAATCATGTCGCCTTGCGGGCCGACGGAAACTTTGGTTTGCATGATCGTCGTCCTTTAGTTGGCGAGCCGGTTGGCCGGCGTGATTTGCAGCGGATCGGTGCGCAGCTCGATGAGCGCCGCCACACCCGCACGTTGCGCGCGCTCGAACGCGGCCGCGAAGTCCTCGGTACGCTCCACGCGTTCAGCATGTGCGCCAAATGCACGCGCCATCGCCACGAAGTCGGGATTCACGAATTGCGTCGCGCTGACACGGCCCGGATATTCGCGCTCCTGGTGCATCCGGATGGTGCCCAGCATGTTGTTGTTCACGAGGATGACGATGAGCGGCGCGCCAAACTGCACTGCCGTCGCCAGTTCCTGCGGATACATCATGAAGCAGCCGTCGCCTGCGAAGCACACGACCGATTGCTCCGGATTCCTGAGTTTTGCCGCAATGGCCGCCGGGAAGCCGTAGCCCATTGCACCATTGGTCGGCGCGAGTTCCGTCGCCATGCGGCGATAGCGATAGAAGCGATGCACCCAGACCGTGTAATTACCCGCGCCGTTCGTAATCACGGCGTCCTCAGGCAGCACTTCGCTCAGGTGCGCAACCACTTGCGCGAGGTCGACGCCACGAATTTCCGCCGAGGGTGCGGGCGGCGTGGAATGCGCCACATAATCGGCGCGCGCCGATTCCGTCCATGCGTGCCAGCGCGCTTTCGTCTGCGCCGCGACAGGCGCGACGCCGTCCAGCGCACGTGCGAATGCCGCGAGCGAGGCGTTGATCGGCAAGCGCGCCTGATAGACGCGGCCCAGTTCCTGCGCGTCGGGATGCACGTGAATCATGGTCTGATTCGGTGCCGGGCTTTCGAACAGCGTGTAGCCCGACGAGGTCGTCTCCGCCAGGCGCGAACCGATCACGATAAGCAAGTCGGCGTCGCGCGCGCGCTGCGCGAGCTTCGGCGACACGCCCAGGCCAAGTTGCCCGACATAATGCGCATCGCGATTGTCGAACAGATCCTGGCGGCGAAACGATGCGGCCACCGGCAGGTCGTTTGCACTGACGAAACGTTTGAGCGACGCGCAGGCCGCGTCGTCCCAGCCGGTGCCGCCAACGATCACGAGCGGACGCTGCGCCTCTTCCAGCAGCGAGCGCAGCGCATCGAGCGACTGCGGTTCGGGCGCGGCTTGCGCGACGCGCACGGCAGGCGCGTCCGAGACCGTGGCCGCGCCGAACAGCACATCCTCCGGCAACGCGATCACCACCGGGCCAGGGCGCCCGGACAGCGCCACGCTGAACGCCTTCGCGACGATCTCCGGAATGCGCTCCACGCTTTCGATCTGCGTGACCCATTTAGCGATACCGCCAAACATCTGCCGATAATCGACTTCCTGAAACGCGCCACGGCCCAGAAAACCCTGCTCGACCTGGCCGATAAACAGGATCATCGGCGTGGCGTCCTCGCTTGCGGTATGCACGCCGTTGCTGGCGTGCGTTGCGCCCGGCCCGCGCGTGACGAAGCAGATGCCGGGGCGGCCCGTCAGCTTGCCGTAGGCGTCGGCCATGTTCGATGCCGCGCCTTCATGGCGCGTCGTGATGGTGCGCACGCTCTGCGTGTCGTGCAGCGCGTCGAGCACCGGCAGGTAGCTTTCGCCAGGCACGCAATAGACCGTATCGACGCCATTGCCCACGAGTGCATCGACGAGAATACGGCCGCCGTTACGCGAATTCGGGCTTGCAGTTTCAGACATGAATTGACTCCTTGTGAGGGATCGCGGCACCGGCTTGAGTGCTGCGGGATGCTGAAATTATGGGTCGCACGCGAGCGCGTGGCCGTGCATGCGGCGCATAGCAGCTATGCGCGCCATGCGTGGCAAGCGTGACGTACGCGTCCGTGAATGCGAGCCGGAATAAAAAAACGCCGTGCGCAAAGGCACGGCGTTCAAATCGAAACCTGCTTCAAATGAATCGCGATGTCAGGGATTCGGCACGTACATCGGCATGGCTTCTTCCCAGAGCGTGTCGGTGATCGGATGCGCATGGCTGCCGTCTGCGTTCATCACCCAGTTCTGGCCGTCGGGCTGGAAGCTGTTGTCGTAGAGCGCGAGTTCGTCGCGGAATCCATACGTACCCGAGCTATACGCGATGCGGCCGTCGTACGTCCACACGGCGTGGCCCTGATTCGAGCCGTCCGTGGTCAGGCGTCGCGCGTCGCTGCCGTCCGGCTTGATCGTGAACACGTCGTAGTTGAACTTGTTCGGATCGTCGGGATTGACCTGCTTGCGCGTGAAGACGATCTTCGAGCCGTCCGGCGACCAGCCCGGCAGGTTGTCTTCGCCGCTCGTCAGTTCCGTGGTCTTGCGCGTTGCCAGATCGAGAATGCGCAGACCCTTTTCCTTCTCGCTCCACACGCGGTAGACGATCTTGCTGCCGTCCGGCGAATAGCTCGGGAAGCCTGCGTTGACCGACCCGTCCGTGAGCGCTTCCGCGTGGCTGTCCATGCTGCCGTCGGTCTTGATGCGCATGATCTTGCCGGGGCCGCCCGCGCGCGTGAAGAACCAGCTTCCCACGCCGAACGCGACCCATTGGCGATCCGGCGACCAGGTCGGCTGGAACGCGCCTGCCAGGCCCTTTTGCACGAGGCTCGGATCGAGGCCGCTTTGCGCCGCATCGTAAATGCGCTTGTAGCCGGAGAGATCGGCGTTCACGACCGCGATCGACGAATTGATCGCTTTCTCCGTGTAGACCAGTTGCTTGCGGTCGGCGGAGAGTTGCGGGAACACGTCGATATAGGTGTATTGCCAGCGCGGATCGAAACTGAACAGCGGCGTGCCGTTGGCGCGCGCGGGACGGAACGACACTTTCTCGTAGACGATCTTCTTGCCGTCATACGAATAGTGCGGCGAGCGGATGCCTGAATCGCGCGTGGCGCGCACTTCGCCCGACGTGGTGTAGAGACCTTCCGTCGCGCCACCCTTCACGTGATACGCGAGCGTCGTGTCGTCCAGGTATTGCGGAAACACCTTGAATCCGGGCGTAGCCGTGAGGTCGCTGCGCGCGTGCGTCGCCAGGTCGACGGAAACGATCTGCGAGCTGACGTTATTGATGCCTTCCGGACGATGCGCGCCCCACGTCGATTCCACCGGCGTTTCGTAGAACGCCACGCGCTTGCCGTCGGGCGACCACGTGGGCGAGCCTTCGTCGTATCCGGCGCGCGTCGCGACCTGCTGCCAGCCCGAGCCGTCCGGGCGGATCATATAAATGCTGCTTTCCTGCGTGCGCTCCCAGCCCACCGGCAGGTTATGGCCGCGCCAGTCGCTGCCGATATCCGACGAGAGCGCAATCCACTTGCCGTCCGGCGACCACGAAGGCCGGAAGAAACTATGCGGCTTCGACGGATCGAACTTGATCTTGCCCGTCACGTTCTTCAACGCGCCCGTGGCGATGTTCAGCGTCCAGATGTTGGTCGTGCCAAAATCGTGCGCGCCGCGACGCGACGAGACGAATGCGATGACATTGGGATCGACGGGCGAGAACGCCGCCGCATCGTCGACCGCGATGTGATCGGTCAGCTTCTGCAATTGCGAGCCGTCCACCTTCACGCGATAAAGATCCGATTCGCCAAGGCCTGCGCGCTCCGACGTGAACACGATCCACTGCCCGTCCTTCGAGAACGACGCGTGATAGTCGAAGCCTTCGGTCGCGAGCAGCTTGTGCTCGTCGGAACCGTCGGCGTTGGCAATATAAAGATCCGATGTGACAGGGCCGAGCCGGTTGAGCAACAGCGTGCCTTCAGTGGCCGAAAATGCCGGCGTCGAGAGCAGGACGCCATTCCCCGCGAGCGCTGCGCACACAGCGATATGCCTGAATTTAAGCTTGTATTGCACTGCAAATGCCTCCTGTATTTATCGGCGGCCGCGTGCCTTCGTGGTGTCACGGTATTGCCTCAATCAGGCAATCCGCGTTTGTTCTATTTCGCTTTGCACCGGATGGAGGTAGCGGCTTCGATCGTAAGCGTAACGGCTTGCGCCGCGCGCGTCCCTGAACAAAACGAACTTTCGCTGGGACTTTTTGGCACTGGCAGCGCGCGAGAGCCGCGCCACGCCTGGCGCACGGCGCCAGCGACTTTCAATTTATGTAGAAAAGTGCCAGCGAATCGGCCTTTTGTATAAGGGCAGGCGCGAGGGCTTGACCTACCATCTCCGGCAGCCGGACACATCGGCTTTCCATCGCCCGATGGATCAATAACGTGGTCAATAGAATACGTATAAGGCCGGAGACAATGAAGACGACACGAAGCGCCTCATGCAAGCCATCGATTCGCAAGTCATTGATTGGCATTGCGATGTTTTGTTGTTTTGCCCCATTCGCTCACGCGGAGGTGTACACCGCGCCGAACGGATCCGCACCGCCGCAAACCGAGGAGACCCAACCCAACGGCGCGGCACCCACCGCGAAGCAGATCCAGGCCGACGACGGCGCACCGCCGCTAGTCTGGAACGACACCTATGTGGGCTATCGCTATGGCCGCGATTTCCACTACCCAGGCGTGGCCGACAAGGTCGCGCAGAACATTGGCTACCTCACGACCATCGGCGGCTTCCGTTACGGCAGCTACGCGTTCAACGTCGACTACCTGGTGTCGAACTCGGCGAACCCGGAAGCGGGCGGCCCTTCCCAGGGCGGTGCGCAGGAAGTCTATAGCGTCGGACGCGTCGAGCTGAGCGCAGGCAAGATTCTCGGCCGCTCGGTCGGCTATGGTTTCGTGCGCGATCTGGGCGCGACGATCGGCTATGAATTCGGCGTGAAGAACGATGCCTATGCGCAGCGCGCGCGTATGCTCGTGTTCGGCCCGACGGTCGAGTTTGCCATTCCGCACGGCTTCTGGAACCTGACGGTGGGCGGTCGCACGGAAAGCAATCACAACGGCATTGCGGGCGTGGATATCCACTTTCATACTGCGTGGCACATTGAAAGTTCGTGGCTCGTGCCGTTCCGCGTCGCGAAGGTGCCGTTCGAATTTCGCGGCTTCGCGAGCATGACGGGGCCGAAGGGTCGCGACGGTTTCAATACCGAAACCACGACCGAAATCCTTACGCGCATTTCGCTGCTGGCCGATGTCGGCTCGTTCGTCGGGCACCCGCGCACGGCGTATGTGGGTGTGGGTTACGAGTACTGGCACAACATGTACGGCACGCCGTCGAGCGAAACGGTCAGCACGAAAACCTCTGCACCGATGGTGATGGCCGAACTGCACTTCTGATCGCCAAGATCGCCATAATCGACGTGTAAACGAAATACGGCGGCCGGTTTCCCGGCCGCCGTGTTTTTTGTCGCTATACAAATCGCGTGATTACGCTTCCAGTTGCTCCAGCACTTTCCCCTTGGTTTCGATCCCAAGGAAATGCACGGTGATGGCCGCGAGGAACGGCACCGCTGCGAGAATGTAGAACGCGATATCCAGATGGCCGCCGATCATCGTCTTCGACACGATGGTCGGCGCGAAGATCGCCGCTACCTTCAGCCACGCGCCGCCCATGCCGCAACCCATCGCGCGGATGCTCGTCGGATAAAGCTCCGGCGTATACACGTAGGCGGTGATGAAGCCGCTTGCCAGCAGGCCCAGCGCCAGCGCGCAGAGCATCGCCACCACGTAGACCGACATCGAGTGGCACACGCCCGCCAGTGCCAGCGACACCGCGCACAGCAGGAACGACACGTTGATGATGGGCTTGCGTCCCACCTTGTCCACCAGCAGCGCGCAGGTCAACGAACCCACCACGCCCAGCACCGAAGCCGCCACCGCGAGATTCAGCGCCAGTTGCAGCGGCGCGTGATAGACCGTGCGATAGATCGTCGGCAGCCACGTCGACAGGCCGTACTGAATGAAGCCGCAGGTCATCCACAGCATCGCCACGGCCAGCGTGCGCTTCAGATAGGCCTGGCCAAACAGGTCTTTCACGCTGCGCTTGGGATGGCGTTTGGCCATCGCGTCGAATTCCGCGGCGTTCGTGACCGGCGGCAGCGGGCCCTTTGCGGTGCGCTCGAACGCGTGCACGGCGGCATCAGCGTCGGCCAGGCGTTCGCGTTCGGCGAGCCAGCGCGGCGATTCCGGCACGAGCTTGCGCAGCACGAAGAACAGCACGAGCGGCATGCCGCCGATGAAGTACATCGCCTGCCAGCCAAAGCGCGGCACGATCCATGCGCCCAGCGCATTCGACGCCAGCAGCCCGATCGGGAACACGATCTCGTAGAGGAGAACGAAGCGTCCACGGCCATGCGCGCGGCTGACCTCGTTGATATACGTTGCGGCCACCGGCAATTCGCCGCCCAGCCCGAAGCCCTGGATCACGCGCAGCGCCGCGAACACCGCGAAGCTCGGCGCGAAGCCGCAGGCAATGCTGGTCACGCCGATGATGCCCGAGCTCCACGCAATGGCGCGCACGCGGCCATGACGTTCCGCTAGCCACGGAAACAGGAATGCGCCAAACAACTGTCCGACCGACCCGGAGGCGATCAGGAAACCGATCTCCCAGGGCGTGAGCTGCCACTTCTGGATCAGGATCGGCAGGGTCGCCGCAATGGCGATCACGTCGAAACCGTCGAAGAACGTGGCAAGGCCGATCAGGATGCGGGCGCGCACCTGCATGGCGTTGGTCGGCAGCCGTTCGAGGCGCGCGATGATCGAGCCGCGCGTGAGCGGCTCGCGCACGGGCGTCTCGTCGAGCGCAGCGGCCGCGCCGCTATGGCCGAATGAAGTATCGAGGGTTCTCATGCCTGTGGTCCCGTCCCGTATTTCGCTTGTATCGCTTGTGGGTCGCTTGAGGGCGCTCTACGCGAGCGCCTTGCCGGTGTCGACCAGCGCCGCGATGTCCACCGCGCGGCCCTGGTTCATCCATTTGCGCGCCAGTTTCAGGTCGCGCGCCGAGTTGATGGCGATGACGCCGCGCAGGTGCCCGTCCTCCACGAAGAACAGCGTCGCGCGCTTGTCTTCGAGGCTGCCGCGCAATGCGGGAGTCGCGCCTGCCGGAATCTCGCCGAGAATCTGCAGGTTCACGTCGTACTGATCCGACCAGAACCACGGGATCTCCGCATATGGCGTCTTCACGCCGAGCACCGCTTTGGCCGCGGCAATCGCCTGGTTCTGCGCGTTGGCCCACGATTCCAGCCGCACGCGGCGCTTGAGCCACGCGTTCGGATGATTGGCCACGTCGCCGCAGGCAAAAATATCGGAATCCGAAGTTTGTCCGAATTCGTCGACGACAATGCCGTCCTGCACGTCGAGACCCGCCGCTTCGGCAATCGCCGTGTGAGGCGCGAGACCAATGCCGGCAACCGCAAAGTCCGCGTCGAGCGTGCTGCCGTCCGCGAAGGTCGCGCGCACGCCGTCACCGTGGTCGTCGAGCGACACGAGCTGCGCATTCAGGCGGATATCCACGCCGTTCGCACTGTGCAAGTCGAGCAGGAACTGCGAAACCTCGTTCGGCAGCGAACGTGCGCACAGACGCGGCGCACCTTCGATCACCGTGGCCGCCACGCCGAGCTTGCGCGCGGTCGCCGCCACTTCCAGGCCGATCCAGCCGCCGCCCACCACCAGCACGCGCTGGCTGCGGCGCAGGCGCTCGCCCAGCGCCATCGCCTCGTCGAGCGTGCGCAGATAGGTCACGTGCGCGCTCTTCGCAATGTTCGCAGGCAGCTTGCGCGCCGCGCCGCCGGTGGCGATCACGAGGCGGTCGTACTTCACCTCGCGGCCCGAACGCGTCGTTACCGTGCGAGTGGCGCGGTCGATCGCGGTGGCACAGTCGGGCTGCCACGCTTCGATATCGAGCGCAGCGAATTCGTCGGGCTTCGTGATGCGCACGGTTTCGATATCGGCTTCGCCTGCGAGCACCGCTTTCGACAGCGGCGGACGCTCGTACGGCAGGTGCGTTTCGTCGGCGATCATCACGAGACGGCCCGCGTAGCCTTCCTGGCGCAGCGTCTTGACGACCCAGCCCGCGGCCTGGCCGCCGCCGATCACGACGACGGTCTTCGGTGCATCGACTGCGTCCGCTTGAATCGATTCGCTCATGATTTACGCTCCGTCATGAACTTGCCCTTCGGCGCTTCGGCGTTTTTCTGGCGACGCGTATTGCCGTCCAGGCCGCCGTCGATGGCCCACTCCGCAAACACGGTGGGGCCCGGTTCGAAGTCACGCGGCTCCCATTCGGGCGTGAGCTGGTCTTCGTCGGCGTAATACTCGATCAGGCCGCCCGCCGGGTTCTTGAAGTACCAGAAGTAAGCCGACGACACCGGATGACGGCCCGGGCCAAGCTGCGTCGTCCAGCCGCAACGGCTGATATGCAGACCGCCGCCAAACACCTCATGGATATCGCGCACCGTGAAGGCGACGTGATTGAGGCCCTTCTTGCCGTCGGGCAGCGCGAGCAGGAACAGGTCGTGGTGGCCGCCGTGCGGCGCGCAGCGCATGAACGCGCCGCGATTCGGGTAACGATCCGAGGTCTCAAAGCCGAGCACCTCGTGATAGAACTTTTCCTGTTCCGCGAGGCAGTTCGTGAAGAACACCACATGGCCGACTTCGACCGGTTCCGCGCGCTCATAGATCGGCGACGGCGTATCGACGCGCAGCGTCTGGCCCCACACGTTCGAAGGCGAGCCTTGCACGTCGATCTCGCGCTTGCGCGTGACTTCAATGCGAATCGCCATACCCGCAGGGTCGAAACAGCCAACGCCCTTGTCATCGCTGTAATAGCCGGGCTGGCCTTTCAGGCGCTCGCGCAATGCGTCGAGTTCTTCACCCGTCGCCACGCCCCACACCACTTCGCGCAGCGTCGGGCCTTCTTCGAAGGCGGCGGGCAGCGATGCGTCGTTCGCATCGGCCACCAGCACCGTGCAGCCGTTGAGCGTCTCGAAGCGGGCGCGCGTTTCGTCGTGCGCGGTCTCCTTCATGCCCCAGTCCGCGAAAAAGCGGCGGCAGGTGTCGAGATCCGTCACGCCGTAGGTAATCTGTTCAATGCCGAGAATCGTCATGTTTCTTGCTCCGTGCGCGTGCGTTCAGGCGTTGGCCCAGGGCAGCGGCGCGTCGTTCAAGCCCCAGTAGAGGCTCTTTTGCTGCATATATTCGCGAATGCCAAGCCGGCCTTTCTCGCGGCCCATGCCGCTTTCCTTCCAGCCCGAGAACGGCGTGGAAATCGAGAACAGCTTGTACGTATTGATCCAGACGGTGCCCGCGTCGAGCTTGCGCGCCACGCGCCATGCGCGTTTGTAATCGCGCGTCCAGATGCCGGCGGCAAGGCCGAACACGCTGTCGTTCGCTTCTTCGATCAGTGCGGCTTCGTCGTCGAAGGGCATGGCCACCAGCACCGGCCCGAAAATCTCTTCCTGGCAGATACGGGCGCTGTTTTTCAGGCCTTCCAGAATCGTCGGCTGATAGAAGAAGCCGTCTTCGCGCTGCTCGCCCACTGGACGCTCGCCGCCGCACAGCAGGCGGCCGCCTTCTTCAAGGCCGATGGCAACATAACGCTCGACCGACTCGCGATGCTTCGCGGTGATGAGCGGGCCCATCTGCGTGTTTTCGCTCGACGGGTCGCCCACGCGCAACTTGCGCGCGCCTTCCACCAGACGCTTCATAAACGCGTCGTAAATCGAACGCTGCACGAAGAGGCGCGAGCCCGCGATGCACGCTTCGCCCGACGAGCTGAAAATACCGTACAGCACGCCGTTGACGGCGTGGTCGAGATCCGCGTCTTCGAACACGATGGTCGGCGACTTGCCGCCCAGTTCGAGCGACACCGGCATGAGCTTGTCCGCGGCGATGCGCGCGATGCCGCGGCCCACTTCCGTGCCGCCCGTGAACGACACTTTCCTGACGAGCGGGTGGCGCACCAGCACGTCGCCGATCACCGAGCCCTTGCCCGGCAGCACGCTCACGATGCCCTTGGGCACACCGGCTTCTTCGCAGATGCGTGCGAGCGCCAGCGAAATCAGCGGCGTGACTTCGGCGGGCTTGAGCACCACCGCGTTGCCGCCCGCAAGTGCGGGTGCGAGCTTCTGCGCATCCGATGCGATCGGCGAGTTCCACGGCGTAATGGCCGCGATCACGCCAATCGGCTCGTACACGCTCATCGTCAGGTAGTCGCCGCGCGATGGCGTGACTTCTTCGTCGAGCGTTTCCAGGCAGGCCGCGAAATAGCGGAACGTGTTGGCGGCGCTCGCCACCAGCACGCGCGTTTCCTTGATCGGCTTGCCGTTGTCGCGACGCTGCAACTGTGCGAGCGCTTCGTGGCGCTGCATGATGAGGTCGGCGATGCGATAGAGCACGAGCGCGCGCAGATGCGGCTTCATGGTGGCCCATTCGCCGTGCTTCCATGCGGCGTGCGCCTTTTCCACTGCTTCGGCGGCGTCTTCGGCGCTCGCCGTCGAGACCTCCATGTTGAGCGACTGGTCAGCCGGATAAACGCTCGCGAACGGCGCGGCGCGGCCCTGGCGCCATTCGCCGCCGATCAAAATATCGCCGTTCGGGACGAGGCTCGTATCGAAGGGAGTCATATCAGAGGTCTCTCTGTTTCTAGTGCCTGCGATGCGGTGCTGCTTCATTCGCACCACACGCATCGCATTCCATCACGACAAAAAACGCTTGTTTTAAAGCTGCCTTAATACTGCTTTGGAACTGCTTTAAAACCTCTATCGAGCGTCAGATCACGCAGCGCGCCGCCCGGTTGCGCAGCGCACGGATCGCGCTGTACGCGGTGAGCGCCGACGTCTTCGGGTTGTCGGGCAGCGGCTTGCCGCTCATTTCCAGCGACATTTCGCCGAACGCGCCGCGCGCCACGATGCGGTGCACGTTGCGCTCGACCGCCGGATCGGCAATCAGGCGCACCGTCGTCTGGTCGAGGCCGAGGCCCGCGAGTGCAATCGTCGCCGCCACGTTGGCGTTCTTCGGAAAGAGCCGCGCCGCTTCGCGCGCGCTGCCTTCGAAGATCACCTGCTCTTTCGTGAGCGTGCGCAGGTCGCAGACCTTTTCCGCAGGCGTATCGAGCCAGCCCAGCGGCGGCTTGCGGCCCGTGTACAGCACCTCGTCGAGGCCGCCGAGCTTGGCCGCCGACAGCGCATCGATGCCGCCGATGGCGCCCGAGAGCAGCGTGAGCGTCGCATCGCCTTCGTCTGCCGCGAGCGACAGGCGCTCCAGCAGGTCGAGGTCGGAGAGCGCGCCAATCGACGCCACCGCGCAGTCGGTGCCACGTTGCAGCAGCGGCACGACGTGATCGACGAGCGCCGCGTGGCCCGCGCATTCCAGCGCGAACTGCGGCTTCGACGACAGCAGGCTCACGGACGAGACCACTTCCACCGACGCGTCGACCTGCTTGCGCACGTCGTCGGCGTGGTGCTCGGGCACGATCACATGCGAGACGTGCACGAGCGGGTCGGCCGCGACCGCGCGATAAACGGTCTGGCCAATCGCGCCAAAGCCGATCATCGCGATGTCGATGGGCGCGTGCTGCGCGTGACTCGCGTGGCCGTTATGCATGTTCCGGCTCCTCTTTGCGCACCGGCGGGCCGGCGAACACGGCTTCGAAGCTGCCCACGGCCTTCATGTCCACTTCGAGCAGCACAGGGCCCTCGAACGCCATGCCTTCGGCGATCAGCGCATCGGCGTTGTCGAGCGACGAGAGGCGATAGTGCTTGAGGCCCAGGCTCGCGCAGAACTGCGAGAACTCCGGCTGGTGCAGGTCGACGAACATGCGGCGGCCGCCGTACTGCGCGTCCTGGATGTTGCGGATCACGCCGTAGCACTGGTCGTTCATCAGCACGATCATGACGTTGGCCTTTTCCTGCACGGCCGTGGCGAGTTCGCCGACGTTGACCATCAGGCCGCCGTCGCCCACCAGGCACACGGTCTTGGCCGCCGAATTCGCAAGCGCCGCGCCAATGCCCATCTGCATGCCCTGGCCGATGCCGCCGCCCAGCGCGTGCACGCCCGCACGCGGCGTGAAGATCTTCAGCAGGCGGTTGCCCCACGTGCTGTTCGAAATCGTGACGTCGCGCACCCAGTTGTAGTCGCGGCCCACGGCGCGTTGCAGCGCTTCGACGAGGCGGCGGTACGGGCCGAGACCCTTGGCCGATTCCTCGACAGCCGTGTCGCGCGCAGCGGCCAGATCGGCGTGGAATTGCGGATCGACCTTGAGCTTGTTTTCAAGGCGCGTGGCGAGTGCGTCGAGCACGCGCGCAGCGTCGCCGTGCACGAACAGCGCGTTGCGGTAGCCGCGGTTATCGGCCAGCGCATCGGCGTCCACACGGTACAGCGGCTGCGGCAGGCCGAGTTTGTACTTGAGCGTTTCGTTGCCGCGCAGGCGCGAGCCCACCACCAGCATCGCGTCGCAGGTCTTGTAGAAGCGCTCGACCGACGCGCTCACGTTGAACGCGCCCAGCGTCGCCGGATGATCTTCCGGCAGCACGCCACGACCCTGCACGCTCGTCACCACGCCAAAGCCCAGCGCCACGAGGCGCTCGACCGCTGCGCGCGCGTGACGCGTGCCGCCGCCCAGCCACAGCAGCGGGCGCTTTGCCTTTGCCAGTTCGTTCGCCAGTTGCTCGACACGTGCTTCGTCGTGCGTGAGCGTCGTCAGATGCGGCGCGCCCAGGTCGGCGGGCCAGTCGGTCAGTGCCGCCTGGATGTCGATGGGGATCTCGACGCTGACGGGGCCGCTCGGCGCGGTCTGCGCGACGCGCACGGCTTCGCGGATCGTCGGCAGCGCGGTCTCGACCGAGCGCACGCGGAACGCGGCCTTCGAGATCGACTGGAGCATCGACAGTTGATCCGGCGCTTCGTGGATGTACGCGAGATCCTGGTCGAGGTATTCGGTCTCGATCTGGCCGGTGATGTGCAGCAGCGCCGTGCCTGCCGTGAGGGCTTCGACCATCGCGCCCGCGGCGTTGCCCGCCGCCGTGCCCGTGCTCGTGAACGCCACGCCGAGGCCGCCGGAGACACGCGCGAGGCCGTCGGCCATGTTGACCGCGCCGGCTTCGCCGCGCGCGCCCACATAGCGGATCTTGCCGCGCACGCCGATGGCGTCGAGGATCGGCATGTTGTGGATCGAAATCACGCCAAAGGCGGTTTGGACTCCACAT
Source organism: Paraburkholderia bannensis NBRC 103871 (assembly GCF_000685015.1). GTDB lineage: Bacteria > Pseudomonadota > Gammaproteobacteria > Burkholderiales > Burkholderiaceae > Paraburkholderia > Paraburkholderia bannensis. Next base: position 166,323 of record NZ_BAYA01000013.1, read on the forward strand.
TGTTCGAGGAAGGCGGCGATCAGTTCGCCGACGGTGGTTTGCTTAGACATGACGTGCAACGCCTCCAGATACATCGATGTGACTGCCCGTCGTATAGGACGACAGGGACGTGGCCAGATAAAACAGCGCCTGGGCGGCTTCTTCGGGAAGACCGAAGCGGCCCAGCGGAATGTGCTTCTTGCGTGCGAGCTCGCCCGTCCATTGCTGCCAGCTCTGGCCGGCGGCCTGGGCGGCGGCGTCGTTCTCGTAGCGGCGGCGCCATTGGCCCGACTCCACGATGCCGATCAGGATCGAGTTCACGCGGATATGCTCGGGCGCGAGTTCCACCGCGAGCGACTTGATGAGGCTGAGCACGCCCGCCCGCGCCGACGACGTCGCGACCATATGCGGCTCGGGCTGCAACGCCAGCAGCGAGTTCACGCAGACGATCGACGCGTTCTGCCCTTGTTTTGCAGTGCTACGCAGCATCGGCAAAAAGGCGCGGGTCGGACGGATGATGCTGAAATACTTGAGGTCGAGCTCCTCGCGCCACGCTTCGTCGGTGGTGTCCGCGAAGGTGGAGACGCGGCCCTGGCCAGCGTTGTTCACGAGCATGTCGGCGCGACCGAAGCGCTGTTCCACCGCGCCCGCAAACGCGGCGACATCGTTCGCGTCGAGCACGTCGCAGCGCGCGGCCAGCAACTGCGCCTGAGGATGGCGTTCGCGCAGTTCGCGCTCGGCACGCGCGAGACGGTCGCCGTCGCGGCCGCAGATCGCGACGCATGCACCCGCCTGCAAAAAGAGTTCGGCGGTCGCGAGGCCGATGCCGGACGAACCGCCCGTCACCACCGCCACCTGGCCGGTCAAATCGAGTTGAATCATTTGATCCCCAATGCCTTCATGTACGACGTTTTGTTGCCAACAGCGTGATTTGCAGCACGATTTTCAGCGTGCACGCCCGGACGATAGTTCAGGCGCTTCGAGAGTTCGTCGGCGGCGTGCCGGACTTTGTCGATCAGGCCGCCGTCAAGCAGCGAAGCCTCGATGCCGGGACGCGGAATCGTTGTGGTCACAACGGCTGCGATGCGGCCCGTGTCGTTGCGCACGGGCGCCGACACCACCGAAATACCGCGTTCGAACGACGATTCGCTGACCGCATAGCCGCGTTCCGCGTCTTCGCGAATGCGCATATAGAGTTCTTCGACCGTGTCCGGCGTCGAAGGCGTGAAGCGTTCGAGATGCGGCTCCGGATAGAGCGCGCGCAGGTCGTCGAGCGTGAGGTCGCCCATCAGCACCTGGCCGTGCGTGGTGGCGTGCGCGGGCAGGCGCGTGCCCACGTTCACCTTCACGGAGCTGAAGATCGGCGCATGGCTTTGCGCCTTGGCGACGAATACGATGTCGCGGCCATCGCGGATCACGATGTGCGAAGTCAGGCCGGTGGCGTCGCGCAGCGACTCGATGAGCGGCAGGCCCAGGTCGGTCAGCTCCAGCGAGCTCAGGTATTCAAAGCCCAGGCGCAGCACGGCGACGCCCAGGCGGTAATTACGGTCGCGGTCGGCGCGCTCCAGAAAGCCCAGCGATTCGAGCGTCTGCAGCAGACGGAACACCGTCGTGCGCGGAATACCCAGGCGGCGCGACAGTTCGGGCGCGTCGAGCACGGGCTCGCGCGGCGAGAATTCGGTCAGGATGCGCAGGCCCCGTTCCAGACCGGGCACGCGGTAACTCGTGTCGCTGCGGTCTTCGTCGGCGTCGCGGGACGCGCTGGCGAGGTCGGCTGTCATGGCTGAATGTTTTCCTGAATGTGCGGAATGAGGTGGTGCGTACGGCAGAAAGTGTCGATCAGCGCGTTATAGGCGTCGGGCTGCTCGATGTAGCCTGCGTGGCCCGCGCGCGGCACGCGATCGAACGACGCTTGTGCGACCTGGGCGAGGCACTCGCAGGCAGCGGGCGGCGTGATGGTGTCCTCATCGCCCACCGCCACTGCCATCGGCACGCGGCCCACGCATTGCGCGAGATCGGCGGCAAGGTCGGCATTGGCGAGCAGGTGCGTGGCCTGCGCGTAACCGTGCGGAATCACGCGCGCCATGTTCCAGCGCACCCAGGCGCGCGCGGCGTCGCTCGCGTGCGGCGAAAGCATGTTGGCGCTGCGTTTTTCGGCGAGACCTTGCGGGCCGAGTTCGGCAAGCATGGCCAGACGCGCGTCGCGCTTGTCGGCGCGCACTTGCGGATCGGCCGCGCCATAACCGCCAGCGGGCGAAATCAGCAGCAGGCCGCTCACACGCTGCGGATGCGCAGCGGTAAAAGCACCCGCGACGATCGCGCCCAGCGAATGCCCCACCAGCACGCAGCGCGCAATGCCCGCTGCGTCGAGCCAGTCGCGCAGCACGCGCGCATAGTCGGCGGCGACGGGCGACGCGCTCGCAACCGGCGTGGACGCGCCATAACCGGGCGCATCCCAGGCCAGCACGCGACGCGCTTCACCCAGTACTTCGAACTGCTGCACCCACGAAGCCGCGCCCGAGCCGATGCCATGCAGCAGCACGAGCGGCAGCGCCTCATTGCCGTTCGCTTGTTGCTGCGCTGCTTCGCGATAGCTCACGCACGCCTCGCCCGCTCGCACGTCGCGCGGCGCAAAGCGCGCGAGCCGCGTGTCGAGCGTGGCGGCTGATGAGGCGTGAGGGTCGATCGCTTCGTTCATGGCTTGCGGTTTCCAGCGGGCTTCGTGAATGCTTCTACTTAGTGATGCTTATTTGCAGCGATTACTTCTGCATCTCGCGCTTGATCTTCGCGAGCGGCGAATCCGGCGGATACGTCGGCGTGATGGGCTTGGGCGAACCCAGCATCACGCACATCAGCGCGTCTTCCTCGCCGATGTTGATTTCCGTGCGGTAGACGCCAGGCGGCACCGAGATCAGGTCGCGCTCGCCGAGCACGGCTTCCCACGTTTCGCCGTCCTTCTCGCAGATGACCTTCATCTTGCCGCGCAGCACGAAGAAGATTTCTTCCACGTCGATATGGATATGGCTCGGGCCGATGTTGCCGGCCGGGATCACCATCGTCGAGAACGTGAAGCCGCCCGAAGGCACCGTGTTGCTGTCCTTCGCCACGCCCGTGCCGCCCGTGCCCACGTAGCGCATCTGCGCGCGACGGTACTTCGGGTCATAGTCGGCCTGGAACTTCAGGGCGTCCCAGTCGTAGCGGCGCGTTTCATAGCGCGCTACGCGGCTGTTCATCCAGTCGTCAAAGCTCGCGTCGGCGGGACGGTCCCACGACTTGCTTTCGATATCGGCATCGGCCATCGCTTTCTCCTTTCTAGCTTTCGAACGTTCGATTCGAACGAGTCAATTCATCACAAAGCCGCCGTTGACCGGCAGCAGCTGCCCGGTCACGAAACGCGCGGCGTCGGTCAACAGGAACAGCACGGGGCCCGTCACATCTTCGGGCACCTGGGGACGCTGCAAGGCGCGGCCTTCGAGGTAGAACGCGTGACGCTCGGCGGGCACGTAAGCCGTGGCTTCCACTTCGGTCAGGCCCGGCGCGATCGCATTGACGGTAATGCCGTCGCCGCCGAACTCACGCGCGAGCGAATGCGTCATCGCGATCACGGCGCCCTTGCTGGCCACATAGGCGAGCAGCTTTGGCGCGCCCCATAGTGCGGTGTCCGAAGCGATATTCACGATGGCGCCGCGGCCCGACTCGCGCAGCCAGCGCTGCGCAGCCGTGCACATGAGCCAGGTGCCGCGCACGTTCACGTCCATCACCGCGTCCCACGTCGAGACCGCGATCTCGCTGGCGAACTTGCCGCCCGAGTTGGTGATGGCCGCGTTGTTGATCAGCGCATCCACGCCGCCCATGCGTTGTGCCGCGGCGTCCACGAAAGCCGTGATGCTCTCGGGTTGCGAAAGATCCAGCGACAGGAACGCCACGTCGTGACCTTCGGACACGAGCGAGCGCGCCAGCGCTTCGCCCGCATCGTGCAGCACGTCGCCGAATACGACGCGCGCGCCGCTCTTTGCGAGCGTATTCACGAACGCCGCGCCCAGCCCGCGCGCGCCGCCCGTGACGATCACGCGCCGGCCCGCGAGTGCGCCCTGCGTGGACGTGTTCACGTCATGCATGGCTGTGCTCGGCGTGGGCGTCAGCGGCCGGATTGGCAGCGCGGAATGCTTCGAGATCCGACATATGTTGCTGCGCACGTTGACGCAGCAGGCGGCGCACGCGCGTCATGCCGACATCGTGCTGATAGAGGAACTCCTGGTCGCGCGCGTTCGGCGCCATGCTTTCCAGGACGTAGCGATCCTGCTCCAGCACGGCCCAATGCAGGCCTTCCAGGCGGTTGCGGTACATGAAGCGCCATGCGTCGCGCTGCCAGCCCTGCACCTTGCGCGTGCGCCAGAAGTAGACCTGGCAGTTGTCTTCGTCGACGGGCACCGCGAAGCCGATGATGCCGAAGTTGCCGCCGGGGCCGAACTTTTTCTTGTACGGAATCGCGAGGCGCATCCACAGGCAGCCGGTCTCGCCCAGTTCGACCCAGTCGAAGTTCACGTCGCGCTGGCCGATCTTCTCGAACATGAGGCCGGTGTCGGTTTTACGCACGCGCATGTCGGCCTGCTTGTCGCCTTCGGCCATCGAGTGCGAGGTCGCGTGCAGATACGCGCCGTGCATCGGATCCATGACGTTGTCGATCGCGTACTGGTAATTGCACTTCCAGTGCGACATGCACAGGAAGCTGGCGTATTCCTCGCCCACCAGTTCCTCGGGTAGCTGCAGCGGCGCGGGTTCCTTGTGCGCATCGTCGCCGAACCACAGGAAGATCGCGCCCGCATGTTCCTGCGCGGGATACGACTTCACGCACTTCTGGCCTTCCAGCGGGCATGCCGATACGGCCGGCACGCTTTGCACGGTGCCGCTGCCGTCGATCTCGATGCCGTGATACCAGCACGCCACGCTCTTGCCGAGGTTCCAGCCCAGCGACAGGCGCGCGCCGCGGTGCGGGCAGCGATCTTCGAGTGCGTGGATCGCACCTTCCTTGTCGCGCCACAGCACGATCTGTTCGCCCAGGCGCGTGATGCCGATGGGCGCGTCGCCCACCTGCCAGCTCGGGGCAACGGGATACCAGTAGTTCTTGATGCCGCGATCCAGGTAGGCGCGAATCGGGTCGGCGCTCAGTGCGGCGCCTTCGGATGTGGGGGAGGTCATGTGGGGGGCTCCGTGTTCGGGGTGTCCGTGCGCCGCTTAGTCGGCGAGCAGGCGGAATTCGGCGGCGAGGCGCTCGGCGTTCCAGGGCGTGCCTTCCGGCGTGCGGAAGCCAATGCGGTTCAGGCCCGCGACCACGTCGTCGAGTTCGACGGCGCCCGCTTCGAACACTTGTTCCAGTGCATCGCCGAAGTCGTTTTCATACTGCGTCGGCTCGGCCTTGCGGTTTTGCCAGACCATGTTTTCCTGCTGGCCCGGCTGCTCGATCACGCCCTTGCCGGCGACGTTGTTCGGTTGCGGCGCAAGCCACGGCTTGAGCATCGGATTGAAATTCACGGGGATTTCTCGCATGTCATTCCACCTTGATCTGGATTTCTTCGCCGGCGAGGCGCACGGCGTATTGCTTGAGCGCGCGGCCGCCCGGGCCCTTGATGCACTGGCCGGTCTTGATGTCGAACACGGCTTCGTGCAACGGACATTCAACCGTGCCTTCGTCGACGAAGCCTTGCGTCAGCAGCGCATACGCGTGCGGGCACACGTTTTCGAGCGCGTAGACCTCGTCGCCCACCTTATAAATGCCGATCTCCGTGTCATCGAGCTTGAACTCGACCGGAGTGTCTTCGGACAGATCGCCGGCATGCCCGGCGCAGCGCCATTCTTCAGCCATTTCTCACCTTTCCCGATCAACCGTGTTCCACATACGGAACATTAGTTTATGTATGGTCATTATAGGAGTCGTGGCGCATGGACAAAATAAAAATCCGACGACCCTGGGGAAAACACCGAGCGTTTCCCGAAAAGGTCTTGAACAAGGTCGCAGCGCGTATTCACAAGGTTGCCTAAACGCTTGTCCAGCAAGACGTTACGCGCGTAATCGCAGCGATCGGCCAATGCCGCACCTGGGGCAACTACCGTCCCAGAAAAGTATTTTGGCGTCCCATAGGAATCACTATACTTTCCATAGGCAGCACATCTATCCATATATGGAACAAATAGATGCGATGCGGGTAGCAACACGGGTTGCGAAGCGCGCCATCAGTCATCAGAAGCGCGCCGCGCCGTGAGTCGTGCCGAAGGTGAGGGGTTAGCTGAGCCGGATTCGCGTCCGGCCTTTCGTCATACGATCAGGAGTCCAAAGTTGAAGCACTTCATTGCCGCGGGGTTGACGGGCATCTGCGCCGTCTCGTCTGCATGGGCGCAAAGCAGCGTCACGCTATACGGCAGCCTGGATGCAGGCGTGGCCTACGTCAGCAACGTGGGTGGCCATTCGAAGTGGATGGAAGAACAGGGCAATATGCAGCCCGACCGCTGGGGCCTGCGCGGCCGTGAGGACCTGGGCGGCGGCCTGAAGGCGATCTTCCAGCTGGAAAACGGCTTCTATACGAACACCGGCGCGATGGCGAAGGCCAATACGCTGTTCAACCGCCAGGCGTACGTGGGCCTGAGTTCGGATCAGTTCGGCACGCTCACGTTCGGCCACCAGACGCCGTTCTCGTTCGACGTGCTCGACCCGTTCAGCACGGCCTATCTCGCGGCGAGCTGGTATGCGTTCCACCCCGGCAATATCGACGAACTCGCGGATACCGGCGTCGTGCCCTACGACAACTCGGTGAAATACCGTTCTCCTGAGTTCTATGGATTCACGGCGGGGGCGATGCTGGGCCTCGGCAATACGTCGAACTTCTCGACGGGCCGCACGATGAGCTTTTCACTCAGTTATGCGAACGGCCCGTTCAAGGCCGGCGCGACGTGGTCGAACGAGCACGACCGCACGGTGTCGATGTCGACCACGGGGCTCACGACCTTCCAGGGCCAGGCTGCCGCCACGTATGTGGCCAGCAAGGTGGAGAACATGGGAATCGGCGCGTCGTATGCGTTCGGCAAGGTGCTGGTGCACGGCCTGTACACGCGCACGAAGCTGCAATCGAACGGCTATTCGGATACGTTCCAGAGCTACGATGCGGGCGCGAATTACCAGGTCACGACGGCCAACAGCATCGTGGGCGGCGCGGCCACCACGACGCTATCGGGCCGCCGCTGGACGCAGGTAATGATCGGCGACGTGTATGCGCTCTCGAAGAGCACGCAGGTCTATGTGAACGCGCTCTACGAGCACGCCAATTCGAACGCCAATGCGGCGTTCTTCACGGCGGGCGTGTCGAGCGGGCGCAACCAGACCATCGTGCTCACCGGCATTCACCACTCGTTCTGACGTGTAGCGTGTAACGTCAGGCGCCGTGCAGGCTGCGCCGTTGTGCAGCCTGTGCGGCCTGGGCCGCGGTCGGGTCGCCCGGCAGCGGCCGGTAGTTCAGGCACGCGGACAGATCCATCGCCGCTGCGCAAACGGCAGACACGAGCGGCATGCGTTCGACGTCGCCGATATCCGAGCGCGGCACCGTCGCGGTCAGCGCCGCAACGATGCGGCCCGACTGGTCGCGCACCGGCGCGCTCACGACCGAGATCCCCGTTTCGAACGACGCTTCGCTGAGCGCGTAGCCCTGCTCCGCGAACTCGCGCACGCGCGCGTAGAGATCGGCGACGGTGGCGGGCGTGCGCTCGGTGTAACGCTCCAGTTGTTTCTCGGGATACAGCGCGCGCAGCTCGACGAGCGAGAGGTCGCCCATCAGCACCTGGCCGTGCACCGTGGCGTGCGCGGGCAGACGCGTGCCCACATGCACTTTCACGGAGCTGAACATCGGCTCGCGCGTCTGCGCCTTGGCGACAAACACCACGTCGCGCTGGTCGCGGATCAGCAGATGCGTGCTCAGGCCGGTCGCGTCGCGCAGGCGCTCCAGCACCGGCGTGCCGAAGTCGGTCAGTTCCAGCGAACTCAGGTATTCGAACCCCAGCCGCAGCACCGCCACGCTCAGGCGATACTGGCGGTCGCCATTGGCGCGCTCGATGAAGCCCAGCGCTTCGAGCGTCTGCAGCAGGCGGAACGTGGTGGTGCGCGGAATGCCGATGCGCCGCGACAGTTCGGGCGCGCCCAGCACCGGCTCGCGCGCCGAGAATTCGGCCAGGATGCGCAGGCCGCGTTCGAGCCCCGGCACGAGATAGGTGGAAGCGCCGCCGCCCTCTTCGTCGGCTTCGATGTCCGCGTGGGCGGCTTGTGTCTCCTCGGCAGGCAGCGCGTCGCGCTTGCCCGGCGCCGCGCTACGGCGTGCGCCAGTCGTATTTTTGGTGGCCATTGGCGGCAGGAACCTGCTTGAATCTGTTAGACCGTTCGGTGATGGGGGCAATGATAACGCGAAGCGACGCCCCCACCCTACGAGACAGAATTCAGCCGGTGCTGGCTTGCCCGGAGCAAGCCGGATTGCTGCATCAAGTGGCGGGCTCGAAATCCACGCTGCGCATGTCGATTGTCACCAGCAGCGGCTCCTCCACCTTGCGACGCTGTTCGTCGTAGGCGTAGACACGGCGCGACATCGGCACGATGATGCCGCGCACGTTGCGATAGTTCGACGCATAATTCGCGCCCTGCGCGCCCCCCATCACGTCGACCGTATAGTCGTGACGGCGCAGCAGGCCGTCCGGGCCGAAATAGAAAAGCTGTTCGCGGCCATGCGTCGCGATCCATTCGGGAAAGACAACTTTGAGCCGACGCCAGGTCTCGCCGTTCTCGCGCCATTCAGGCAGCTCTTCGGTTTGAAAGCCTGGCGCGGTGAACAGAAACGGCGTCGTCAGATACGTCCAGAGCGCGTAACCCGAAAAATACAGCGTGTGCAGACGATCCCAGGGCGTCGTATGGACATGGCCCGCGAACGAGGCGCGCGGCTCGCGCCGCTCCTCAGTTGCGCCATCGGGCGACACGATGCTCACCTTCTGCGGCTCGAACATGCCGCGCCACGCCTGCTGCCGTGAAACGATATCGACGTGCTGATTGCGCAGATCCATCGTCATTCCGATATCTTCAAGCAGGCCTTGCTGGCCCTTGTGAGGCCAGATCGCTCCGCCTATGTCGAGTTCGGCCGTCATGCGGCCAAACCGCGACCAGTTGTCGATGCCGCCGTGCGCCTGCACCGCCTGTTCGAGCAATGTGCTCATCGTGTGTTCCTCACTACAAAAACGGCTTCAGAAGCCTGACTTCTCGTCGGCGAACCGCTCGCCGAACATCGGGTGACCGCCTGCGGATTCGGCGCGCGTCGCCTCTTCCTGCAGCACGTCCCAGTGCTCGACGAGCTTGCCGTCCTCGATACGCAGGATGTCTATCGCGATCAGCGGGGCCGGGGTCGCCGAACTCGTGTAACGGCTATGCAGCCAGACGAAGTCGTCCTTCGCGATGATCCGGCTGTACTCGAAGCGCACGTCGCCCATCGCGCGCACGAGGCCGAACAGACCTTCGCGGCCAGCCGGCACGTGGCGGCTGTGCTGCACATAGTCTTCAGCCCAGAACTGCGCCGCTTTTGCGTAGTCCTTGCGGTTGAACAGGGTGTCCAGCGCTTCCAGCACGAGGGCCGTGTTCTGCGCTTCGATTGTTGCGGTCATGACATTGACTCCTTCACTGCACGACGCCGGGCCGTTATTCGACCGGGATCGGGTTATCGACGATGTACTGGTTGAACTGCTCCACGAACGCGTGTTCGTTCGGGCCCGCGTTGTCACGCATCGGTTTTGCGCCGTCCACGACGACTTCGGTGGTGGCCGTCTCCAGGCGCTCCAGCGTCTGCGTGATAAACGCATCGAGCGGCATGGCGCGCGGGTCGCCGCTCTTGCGCACGAGGTCGGTATCGACCCACGGCGGCGCGATTTCCAGCACGCGCACGCTGGTGTTGCGCAACACGAAGCGCTGCGAGAGCGAATACGAGTGGATCGCCGCCTTCGTCGCCGAATACAGCGCCGTCGCCGCAAGCGGCACGTAAGCAAGCACCGAGCTGTTATTGATGATCCACGACTCGGGCTGGCGCTTGAGATGCTCGACGAAAGCCGCGCTCACGCGCACCGGGCCCAGCAGGTTGGTTTCCACGAGCTGCACTGCCGCTGCGTCGTCCAGCGCGCCGCCCGCATCGTCGAAAGGCATGATGCCCGCGTTGTTGATGACCACGTTCAGCGACGGATAGCGCGCGATCAGTTGCTGCGCCACCTCGCGAATCTGCTGGGCATTGCCAATGTCGAGTTCGACCGTGTCGACGTCCGGGTTCTGCTTCGTGATCTCTTCGAGCAGCGCCTTGCGCCGCCCCGCTACGATCACCTTGTTGCCGCGTGCGCTCAGCGCTTCGGCGAGTGCGCGGCCAATGCCCGAAGTGCCGCCCGTGATGAATACGGTGTTTCCAGTGAGCTTCATGATTCGATATCCTTATCAAATGAATGACTGACAGCGATGCAAAGCAGCGTTTTTCTCAAGCAGCCGTATAGCGGCTTGCGGGGGTCTTGTTCGACAGATGCGGGGCCATCGTGCGGCGCGCGGCCTCGTAGGCGTCCCATTCCTCGCCTGCATGCAGCGACGGAATCGTCACGAGTTCGCCGCGCTCGAAGCCCTTGAGCGCCGCATCCACCATGTCCTGCGCGGACATCACGATCTCTTGCGGCAGGTGCTCGACGGGCAGGCCGCCGGTCTGCCAGAAGTCCGTGGCCGTGGCGCCCGGCAACACGGCCTGCACCTGCACGCCCTTGCCCGCCAGTTCGTGATGCAGCGACTGGCTGAAAGCCAGCACGAAGGCCTTGCTGCCGCCATAGACGCCGTTGAGCGTTTCCGGCGAAATGGCCACGATCGACGAAATATTGACGACCGCGCCCTTGCCGCGCGCGACGAACCCCGGCACCGCCGCATACGTCAGACGCGTGAGCGCGCCCACGTTCAGGTCGATCAGGCGCGACATGGCGTCCACGTCGCTGTCCAGCAGCGGCGTGTGCGTGCCCACGCCCGCGTTGTTGACGAGCAGCGTGATGCTGGCGTCTTCCTTGAGCTTCGCTTCCACACTGGCCAGATCCGCGCGGTCATTGAGATCGGCGGCGACGATTTCGACGCTGCGATGCGTCTGCGTCGTGATGCGGTCGGCCAGCGCGACCAGGCGCTCGCGGTTGCGGGCGACCAGGATCAGGTCGTAACCGCGCTGGGCGAGACGCTCGGCATAGACCGCGCCGATGCCCGACGATGCGCCCGTAATGAGGGCCGTACCTGCATGTTCCTGATTGAATGCCTGTGCCATGATGTGACTCCGTTTCGGTGTTGTCCGTGTCGTCCGCGTTTTGCGGGGGTGGAATACGCTGATGCCGTGAATGCATTCTGGCGATTTCGCCGCGCGACGGAAATGACGTATTTGGGTATGATTTCGGACATCGGACGACCGGGGAACGGACATGCATCGAATCGGCTTTTTGCTCAGCGACGGCTTCCAGATGATGACGCTCGCCCCCCAATCGGTGTTCGAGCACGCCAACCTGACGGCAGGCCAGGACTTCTACAAGCTCGAAACGTTTTCGCCGGAGGGCGGCGAGGTGCGCTCGTCGCTGAACATCCCGGTCGGCACGCGCGCGCTGCGTGGGCGCATCGACGTCGATACGTGGATCGTCGCGGGCGTCAACGACCCGCTCATCGAGCCGCCGCCCGCGCCCATCCTGGCGTTCCTGCGCAAGACCGCGCCACGCGCGCGTCGCATCGCCGGGATCTGCACCGGTGCGTTCGTGCTGGCAAGTGCGGGACTGCTAGCGGAGCGCCGCGCCACCACGCACTGGTTTTATGGGCGCGAAATGCAAAAGCGCTTTCCGGACATCCGTGTCGAAGAAGACCGCATCTATATCGTCGATGGGCCGATCTGGACTTCGGCGGGCATGACGGCGGGGCTCGACCTGGCGCTCGCGATGGTGGAAAAAGACCTGGGCGCCGATATCGCGCGTTCCGTCGCCCACAAGCTCGTGATGCACCAGCGCCGCGCGGGCGGCCAGTCGCAGCATTCGGAAATGCTCGATCTCGCGCCTAAATCGGATCGCATCCAGAACGCGCTCAACTACGCGCGCCAGAACCTGCACGGCTCGCTCACCGTGGAAGAACTTGCCGAGCGCGTGCATCTGAGCCCGCGCCAGTTCAGCCGCGTGTTCACGCTGGAAACCGGCCAGTCGCCGGCGAGGGCCATCGAAGGGCTGCGGCTGGAGGCCGCGCGGCTGATGATCGAGCAAAGCCGCCATCCCCTCGAAGTGATCGCGAAGGAGACCGGCTTTCGCGACCGCCGCCACCTGCGCGAGGCGTTCGTGCGTGGCTTCGGCATTCCGCCGCAAGCGGTGCGTCGCGAAGCGCGCACGGAGGTGCGCGGCGGCGAAACGCAGCCGGCGTAGCGGCGCGCTGCACTACAATCGCAGGACTCGCGCGCGCCGCGCCCCACACTAGAACGAACCCCGCCTCACCCCTCATGCGTATTCTCCACACCTCGGACTGGCATCTGGGCCAGAACTTCATGGGCAAGAGCCGTCAGGCCGAGCATCGGCAACTGATCGACTGGCTCGTGGCCCAGGTCGACGCGCACGCCGTCGACGCCGTGCTGATCGCAGGCGATATCTTCGATACCGGCACGCCGCCCAGCTACGCACGCGAGCTGTATAGCGACCTCGTGGTGAAGCTGCATGCGGCGGGCGTGGCGCTGCTCCTGCTTGGCGGCAATCACGATTCCGTGGCGACGCTGCGCGAAAGCAGCGCCTTGCTGGAGCGTCTGTCTGCACGCGTCGTGCCGCACGCCGATGCGCCCGAGGCGCAAGTGCGCGTGCTGCCGCAGCGCGGGCAGGCCAAGCCGGGTTGCGTGGTCTGCGCGGTGCCGTTCATTCGCACGCGCGACGTGATGCAAAGCGAGTTCGGCCAGAGCGCCGAGCAGAAGCAGCAAAACCTGCAGCTTGCGATCCAGGCCTATTATCAAGCGGTTTTCGCAGCCGCCGACGCGCGGCGCAAGGCGCTTGAAGCCGAACTCGGCCACCCCGTGCCGCTGATCGCAACGGGCCATCTCACGACGGTGGGCGCCAGTGCGAGCGAGTCCGTGCGCGAGATCTATGTGGGCGCGCTCGAAGCATTTCCCACCAGCGCGTTTCCGCCGGTCGATTACGTCGCGCTCGGCCATATTCATCGGCCGCAGAGAGTGGGCGGCCTTGCGCATATCCGCTATAGCGGCTCGCCGATTGCCTTGAGCTTCGACGAAGCGACGCAGCAAAAGGAAATGCTGCTGGTCGAACTGGGCGAAGCGGGACTCGCCAGCGTCACGCCGCTGCCCGTCCCGGTGCTCCAGCCGATGGTCGCGCTCAAGGGCAATCTCAAGACGCTGCCCGATGCGTTCGCGAACGCCGCGAAAGACGCGTCGCCCGAGCGCCCCGTGTGGATCGAAGTGACCGTCGCCGATGACGACTATCTCGCCGACCTGCCCGCGCGCATCCAGACGCTGACCGAAGGCCTGCCGGTCGAAGTGCTGCGCATCCGCCGCGAGCGCGGCAATAGCCAGGCGCAACTGAGCGCCGATGCGGGCGTGACGCTCGACGAACTCGATCCGCTCGATGTGTTCGCGCGCCGTCTTGCGCATGAGACGCTCGACGACGGGATACGCGATGCGCTTACGGCGCGCTATAAAGCCGTGGTCGCTTCGACCGTGGAGGGCGAGGCATGAAGATCCACAGCCTGCGCCTGAAGAACCTCAACTCGCTCAAGGGCGAGTGGCACATCGACTTTACGAAGCCGCCCTTTTCCGACAACGGCCTGTTCGCCATTACCGGGCCGACCGGCGCCGGCAAGTCGACGCTGCTCGATGCGATCTGTCTCGCGCTGTATCACGAGACGCCGCGTTTGAAGACGCTTTCGGCGAGCGCGAACGACATCATGACGCGCCACACGGCGGACTGCCTGGCCGAAGTCGTGTTCGAAGTGAAGGGGGAAGTGTTCCGCGCGTTCTGGAGCCAGCGCCGCGCGCGCGACAAGGTGGACGGCGCATTGCAGCAGCCCAAGGTCGAACTCGCGACCGGCGACGGCACCATCCTCACCACGCATATCGGCGAGAAGCTGCGGCGCGTGACCGAGATTACGCGGCTGGATTTTCCGCGCTTCACGCGCTCGATGCTGTTGGCGCAAGGGGGCTTTGCCGCGTTCCTCAACGCCACGGCCAACGACCGCGCGGAATTGCTGGAAGAGCTGACCGGCACGGAGATCTACGGCGAGATCTCGCGCCGCGTGTTCGAACGTGCGGCGCAGGCGCGCGACGCACTCAAGCAACTGCGCGCGAAAGCCGAAGGCATGGAACTGCTCGATGCCGAGCAGCGCGCGGCGATCGAGCAGGACATCGTCGCGCTGACGGGTCAGTTGAACGCAGGCAATGCGCAGACAAAAACGTTGCACGCGCAACGGCAATGGCGACGCGACCTCACGCAGGCGCAAGCGGATACGCAAGCGGCGCTGGCGCGCGAGGCCACGGCCGCCGCCGCGCTCGACGCCGCCGCGCCGGAACTGGCAAAGCTTGCCGCAAGCGAGCCTGCCGAGGCGCTGCGCCCGGCGCACCTGGTCGTGCAGCAAAGCGACGCCGCTTGCCGACAGTCGGAGACCGAACTCGCCACGCTGCGACGCGACCGCGCGGAGCGTCTTGCCGCGCAACGCGAGCAATATGGCGCGACCGCTACGCTCGCCGCGCGCATCGTGCGGGACGGCGACACGCACCTCGCGAAACTCGAAGGCGAGCAGCGCAGTCTCGATACTTACTGCACGTCGAATCGCCATCTCGCCCAGCTTGGCGAGCGCATCGGCGCGTGGCGTCAGCAGTTCGAACAGCGCAAGCGCATGGCTGCCGATCTGGCCGCGCGTGCGAAGCAGCTTGGCGACATCGAGCGGCAGCAAAACGAACAGCGCGCGCAGCGTGAACAGCACGCGGCGACGCTCAGCGCTGCCGGGCATGCGAAAGCGGAAGCGGACGCCAGCCTGCAAACGCTTCAAGTGGCGCAGCAAACGCGCCTGGCGGGACAAACGCTCGCACAGATGCGCGAGACGTGGCATGCGGGCCAGGCGACGTTCGCGCGCTGGCAGCAGCTGGAAACCATCGCCGGGCGTCGACGCGCACTCGCCGATGAAGAACAGGCGCTCGCCGCAACGCTCACGCGCACGCAAAGCGACATCGACGCTCAGGCAGCGCAAGCGCAAACACTCCAGCAATCGCATACGCAATTGCAGGCGCGCGTGGACGACAAGCAGAAGCTGCTCGAACAGGAGCAGGTGATTCGCAGCCTCGCGCAACATCGCGCGCAATTGCAGGCTGGCGAGGCCTGTCCGTTGTGTGGCTCGCATGAACATCCGGCAATCGAGGCCTATCGCGCGCTGGATGAGTCCGCAACGCAGGCGGCGCTGCAAGCGGCGCGCGCGGAGTTGCAGACCTGTGCGCAGCAATTGAGCGCGGCCGGGCAAGCGCTTTCGGCGCTCCAGGCGACGCTTGCGCAGCAACGCGCGCAGCACGAAAAACTGGCCGCGCGCAGCGCCCAGAATCGCGAGGAATGGGATGCGCTGGTAGCGGCGCTTGGCGTGCCCACGCTCGATGCCGATGCATGGCAACGCGAAGATGCGCTGGCCGCCGCACGCGAGTCCGCGAATCAGGCCGCGCAGCGACTCAAGCACCACCTCGACACCGCCGAAGAGGCCGAAGCCGCGCTCACCCGTGCGCGCGAAGCCAGCACGCGTTGCGCCGACGCGCTGGCCGCCGCACGCGCCCGCGCCGACCTGCTCGAACAGTCGCTCAAAAGCCTCCAGGAGCGCAGCGAAGACATCGGCCGCGAACGCGCCGCGCTGCAAGTCGCACACGACGACGAATCCGCCAGCCTGCTCGACACGCTGCGTGCGAGCGGCTATGCACTCGACGACCTGCCCGAAGAAGCCGCGGACTGGCTCGCCGTACGCGACGCCGAATGGCGGCAGTGGCAGCAAACGCAACAACGTCTGCACGCGCTCGGGCAGGCGCTCGTGCGCCAGCGCGGCCTGTGCGAGGCCGCCCGCGCGCAGTCGAATATCTGGCGCGAACGATGCGCGAGCATCGGCGTGGAGACGGCGCGCGCCAGCCTCACGGCGTCCCTGTTCGATAACGAGGAAGAAGATGGCGACGCGTCGCCGGAAGATTTCGGAGCAAGCGCCTTGCGCGCCGATGCGCTGACGCGTGAACTCGCCGCGCTCGACGGCCAGCTCGCGCATCTCGACCGTACGCTCGCGCAACAGCGTGCGGCCTTCGAAGAGGCGACCAGGACGTGGCAAGCCGCGCTCGCGCAAAGCCCGTTCGCCGATCAAGCGCGCTTTCTGGAAGCCCTGCTCCCGGCGGACGAACGCAAGCGCCTGCAAAGCCTCAAGCAGCAGCGCGAACAGGACAAGCAGACCGCCAGCGCACTGCTGCAAAGCGCACGCGGCAAGCTCGCGACCCTGCAAGCCGCCGAGCCGCCCGTGCAGACCGACGCCACGCTAGAAGCGCTGGAGGCCCAGCTCGATGTGCTGGAAAAAGAAAGCGCGGCGCTCAACGAACGCCTGGGCCATCAACGCGGGTTGTTGACGCGCGACGCGCAGCAACGCGACAGCCAGCGCGCGCTGTTCGAGCAGATCGAAGCCCAGTCGCAGGACGCCGATCTCTGGCAACGGCTCGATTCGCTGATCGGATCGGCGAAGGGCGACAAGTTCCGCCGCTTCGCGCAGGGCCTCACGCTCGATCACCTGCTCGCGCTCGCGAACCGGCATCTCGACCGCCTGCACGCGCGCTACCTGCTGCGCCGCAAATCGACGGGCGAACTGGAACTGGAAATCGTCGATGGCTGGCAGGCGGACGCCACGCGCGACACGCGCACGCTCTCGGGCGGCGAGAGCTTCCTCGTGAGTCTCGCGCTGGCGCTCGCGCTATCGGATCTCGTGAGCCACAAGACGTCGATCGATTCGCTGTTCCTCGACGAAGGCTTCGGCACGCTCGACGGCGATACGCTCGAAATCGCGCTGGACGCGCTCGATACGCTCAACGCGAGCGGCAAGATGATCGGCGTGATCAGCCACGTAGAAGGGCTCAAGGAGCGCATCGCCACGCAGATCCGCGTCGAGAAAGGCGGCGGGATCGGGCATTCGCGGCTGGTGCTTTAAGGCTTGTTTTCAAGGCCCGCGAGATGGTCGAGCATCTCGCGGCCGATCTGCTGCTCGCCGCGTGCGACGAGCGCGTCACCCGCGCCGCGAATGTCGCGCGCCTCCTTGTTCTGGCCGAGCTTGCGCTTGCCCACGAGACGCGTTATTTCGATCTCCAGCCCCACAATCGCCTTGAGCATGGTGTCGAGATAATCGGTGGGCGCGTCGCCCATTTTCCAGGGCTGTGGCTCCCCCGCTTCATGCGTGCGCGTCAGGCGCGCGACCACGCCGCGCACGAACTTCTCGTCGTCGCGAATGCGGATGCGGCCATGCGCGTGCACGACCACGTAGTTCCAAGTGGGCACCTGGCGATGCGTCTCGTGCTTGCTGGGATACCACGTGGGTGAGATATACGCGTCGCCCGCACGGAAAATAGCCAGCACTTCGTCGCCGTCCTTTACGTCCTGCCAGAGCGGATTGGCGCGCGCCACGTGCGCATGCAGCGTGCCGAGCGCACCTTCATTCGCAAGGAGTTCGAAGGGAATATGGTTGGCGTCCAGTCCGCTCGCGCCGTGCGTGACCAGCGTGCCGAACGGATGCTGCGCGACCAGCGCGTGCAGGACGTCGGGGCGGGATTCGTCGAAATGGGCGGGGACGTACATGGCGGCTCCACGGGCGCGAGTGGGGAAGCCATGATTGTCGCGCTAAAGCGCGATCGGTTGTAGAGCCAGCGCCTCAGGCAAACGGGGAACCAGACCGGGGGTCAAACCTGGCCCGCCAGCTCCACGTCGACGCGTTGCAGCGCGCGGAACGGCGCCAGCGCGTCTTCGCTCGCGCTCGCCGACGTAATGAGTCGCCAGTCGCGCTCCAGCGGCGTCCAGTGCTGCTGACGCGCGCGGCCGAGCTTGTCCGAGTCCGCCAGCACGATCACCTGCGCCGCGCGCCGGATCATGCAGTCCTTGAGCGAGGCCTGTTGCGCGCTCGCTTCGCACAGGCCGAATCCGGCGACCACGCCGTCCGCGCCCAGGAACGCCGTATCGACGCTCACGCGCGACAGCAGGAGTTCTGCGAGCGGCCCGAGCGTGCTCATGCTGGAGCTGCGCAGGTCGCCGCCGAGCAGCGTGACTTCGATGCCCGGCGCGTTCGCGAGCGTCGTCACGGCCAGCAGGTTGTTGGTGATGACATGCAGGTCGCTGCGCGTGAGCAGATGGCGCGCGAGCGCGGCGCACGTGGTGCCGCCGTCGAGCATGACGGTGTCGCCGTCGCGCACGTGGGCCGCGGCGGCCAGCGCGATCAGCTCTTTCTGCTCGCGCTGCGCGGCCTTGCGCTCTTCGAGCGAGGCTTCCGGCTCGTGCACGCCCACCAGCGCGGTCGCGCCGCCGTACGTGCGCACGAGGCGGCGCTGCTTGTGCAGCACGGCCAGGTCGCGGCGGATCGTGGCTTCCGACACGCCCAGCGCCTCCGTCAACTGTTCGACGTTGGCCTCGCGCGTTTGCACGAGTTCGAGAATGGCGCGGTGACGGTCGGATGCTTTCATTGCAAATAAGGGTGTGGCTGAACGAACCCGGCGATCTTACACGATGGCGCGGGCCCGTCCTCCACGCCTTATCGGCGCAACACGCTTAACGGCGCGTGGCCAGTTCCGCGCCCTGGCGCAGCGCTTCGAGCATGCTGCCTTCGTCGACCACGCCCTTGCCCGCGATGTCGAACGCCGTGCCGTGATCGACCGAGGTGCGGATCACTTCGAGGCCCACCGTCACGTTCACGCCCGCTTCGAGGCCCAGCACCTTCACGGGGCCGTGGCCCTGGTCGTGATACATCGCCACCACGAGGTCGAAGTCGCCGCGGCCCGCGCGGAAAAACAGCGTATCGGCGGGCAGCGGGCCGGTCACGTCGAGGCCGCGTTCCTGCAGCAGCTTGACCGCCGGGATGATCTTCTCTTCCTCTTCGCCATAGCCGAACAGGCCGTTTTCGCCCGCATGCGGATTGATCCCGCACACGCCGATGCGCGGCTTCGCGATGCCCGCCTTCACGAGCGTGGCGTTGCCGCGCTCGATCGTGCGCTGCACGAGGCCGGGCTCGATCTTGCGGATCGCGTCGATGATGCCGATGTGCGTCGTCACGTGGATCACGCGCAGTTGCGGGGCGACCAGCATCATCGACACTTCCTCGACGCCCGTGAGGTGCGCGAGCATTTCCGTGTGGCCCGGATACTTGTGGCCGCCCGCGTGCAGCGCCTCCTTGTTGAGCGGCGCGGTGCAGATCGCGTCGATCTGCTTGCCCTGCGCGAGCTCGACCGCGCGCGCGATGTACTGGTACGCCGCGTCGCCCGCGAGCGCCGAGAGTTCGCCGAAGGGCAGGTCGGCGGGGATCAGATCCAGGTCGATCACGTCGATCGTGCCCTGCTCGTAGCGCGCTTCGGACGGGTCGTTCACGCGGCGCACCGCGAGCGTCAGGCCGCAGATGTCGATGGCCTGTTCGAGACGGCGCGCGTCGCCGATCACGACCGGGCGGCATTGCGCGTAGACGCTGGCGTGCGTGAGACTCTTCGCGACCACCTCGGGGCCGACGCCGGCGGCGTCGCCCATCGTGATGCCGATGACGGGGATATAGGTGCTCATAAATTCCTCAAGGGTGCTGAACTGGCGTCGGCGCGCGGCTCACTGCGAGACCTCGCGCGCCGGGCGCGCTTATGTCGGGTTGTGTTGGGTGTCCTGTTGCGGCGGTGCTTCGTCGCCGCGCTGGTCGTAGCGCTGGTCGTCACGCTTGTCGCCGAGATGGCGCCAGGCGGCGTACAACGCTTCGTCGGTGCCGAACGCGCCGGCCTTCGTGACGACGGCCGGGCGATGCGTGCTGTCACGCGCTAGCGTCTGCGTATTCATATGCGGACGCGCCACCGCGACGCCCGCTTCGATTTCCGCAATCAGGCGCAGGCTGCCGATGCCTGCTGCGTCGAGCATCGCGCGCGCGGTCTCGCCGCCCGTCGCGATCAGTCCGCCAAGCCGCGCGAAATGCGGCGCGACCAGCGCGGCCAGCATCGCCGAAAGATGCGCGCCTTCGGCAGGGTCGAAAGCGTCGTCGCGGCCAATGCGCAGGAGCAGGTCGGCTTGCACGTCTTGCCCGCCGCCCAGCGTCGCGCCGAGGGTCGCCCCAATGCGCGCGCCCCATTGCGTCCATTGCTCGTGTTGCGAACCCGCGCGCAGCACGTCGGGCGGCACCACGAGTTCGGCCAGGCCTACGCGCTCGCGCAGCACGGCGCATTGACGCTCGCCCACGGCGGACAGGCTGCCGACCAGCACGAGAATCGGGCCGGGCGCGCTACCGCCTTGATCTTCAGCGTTCGATACCTCGAAGCGCGGCGCGTCGACGGTCGCGAGTTCGCGCGCAAGGCCGCCCGAGCCGACCCAGAAGAACGGGCTCCTGAGTTCGAGCGTCGCGCGGGCCAGCGCGCGCAGGTCTTCAGCGCACACGGCGTCGACGATCAGCGCCTGCGCGCCTTCCGGGCCTTCTGCCTCGATCAGCGCGACGCGGCGCGCGAGCGACCGCGGCTCGTTATGCAGCAGCGCCGCGTTGAAGTGCTCGCTCTTGAGGCCCGCGCCCGCCAGCATCACGGCCATGTCGGCGTTGCGGCCCGCGTGTTCGAGCTGCCAGGTGTCGGTGCGTTCGAGCGGCACGCCATGCACGAGCAGCGCGCCTTCGCGCACCGTGCGGCCCGTCGCCGGAAACGCGGGGGCGACGATCGCCAGTCCCGCGCGCGCCTGCAAGGCCGCGACTTCGGCGGCCCAGTTGCCGCGCAACGTCGAATCGATCTTCTTGTAGAGGCGGCGTTCGTGCCCCAGCGCGGCGAACGCCTGCGCGGTGCGCTGCGCCGCGTCGGCGGGCGTGAGGCGGCGCGTGTCGGTGTCGGCGGCGATCACATCGGCATCGTGTGAAGCAGGCAATGTATGCGCAGCCGCATCCTGCGCCGCGCCCGATGCGTCGAGCGTCACCACCGTGCGATGGCCCGCGTTCGCAAAACCGATCGCGCAGTCGGCGGCGCCCGAAAGATCGTCGGCGATGATCAGCAGCTTCATGGAGCGAGCCTCTTGCCTTCGCTGTTTTGCATGCGATTGTGCGTGCCACTCACCGCTTTCTTTGCATCGCGCGCCTGCGCCCGCTTCGCCACCCACGCCGTGAGCACCGGCGAGGCAATCGCCGTCACCACCACGCAGGCCGCGACCAGCAGCGTCGCGCTTTGCGCCGCGTGCTCGTAGACCGGATTGGCCGCCGCGACCAGCGCGGGCACCGCCGCGGCGTTACCCGCCGTATTGGCCGCCGCCACACCGGCGACGCCCGTGCCGCCCGTCACGCGATCGGCGAAATACAACGGAATGCCCGTCACGATCACCACGCCGATACCGAGGCCAATGCCGAGCAAACCCGCCTGCCACACCTTGTGCAGATCAAGGCCCGCACCCAGCGCCAGCGCGAAGAACGGGATCATCACCGGCACGGCGCGCGCGAGGAACGCGCGCATCTCGCGGTCGAGGTTGCCGAGCAGCATGCCCGCGCACAGCGGCAGGATGCTGCCCACCAGCGTCTGCCAGGGAAACGCCGACAGCCCGGCCACGCCCATCGTGACCATGGTGAGGAACGGCCCGGATTCCAGCGACATGATGGTGTAAGCGCCCACGTCTTCCGAGCGGCCGTACTGGCCCATCAGCGCCATATAGAGGCCGCCGTTGGTGTCGTTCATCGCAGCGACCACGGCCAGCGTGGAGAGCCCGGCGAACAGGCCCGAAGCGATCGGCTGCTCGCCGATCAGGTGGCCCATCACGACGCCCACCACGATTGCCGCGCCCACCTTGGTCGCGAACAGCGCGCCGCCCTTCTTGATCAGGTACGGCGTGGCCTTCACGTCGATGCTCGCGCCCATGCAGACGTAGAACACCGCGAGGATCGGCAGCGCGCCGGTAAAGAGTGCGTTCGTGAACGAGCCGAAGAACTTCGGCAGGCCGGGCAGGAAGGTTGCGATCAGCGAACCGGCCAGCAGCGGCACGATCATCATGCCGCCAGGAACGCGCTCGATCGCGCGCTTGATGGGAAGTTGAGCCATGGGAGTCTCCTCAATGATGTTCCGATCGGCGCACGCCTTGAACCGGCGCGGTCGCTCTGGGGATTTGATCGGTTTGCTCACTGTTTTGATTGAAACGATCAAAGCGGAGTGTAAACGTGCGCAACGGATTGCGCAATTCGATCATTCATTTGATTGAAACGATCAAAAAAGGGACGATTGATGCGCGCAGGGTCGCACGCCAGCCGCATGCCAGCCCGACGGCGGACGGCTCCAGGCAATCCCCCAGTCGAAGCCGCTATGATTAGTCTGACGAAAAGAGGCCGCCGTCCAACCGCGCCGCGACACTGCCCGTCCACTTCCCACCCGCACGATGAACGCCGCCCATAACAAGCCAGACGACGAACAAGACCACGCGCCGAGACCCACCAACCATCCCGAATATGTGATCCGCGATCACGCCGTGGTGCGTCTATGGCGCAACCTGCCGCTCTGGACGCGGGAGGAGACGCCGCTGCCCATCGAGCGCCCGCAGGATTTCCGCTGCATCCGGGGTCGCTGGTTCACCGACGGCGTGCACGTGATCGTGCAGGCGCAACAGGGCGCGTCGATCGCGCGCGAGTACTACTACCGCATCGAGGACGCCGATCTCGCCACCTTCACGGTGCTCAACGAGCGCTATGCGCGCGACGCGCATCAAGCCTACTTCATCACCAATCGCACGATCCGCACGCGCAGCCCGCACGCGTTCCGCCCGCTCGACTTCGAGCGCTGGTATGAGCGCGACGACGGCACGCTCTTCACGCAGATGCGGCCGCACGAGTACTACGCCGTCGATCACGAATCGATCTACATGAACGGCAGGCGCATTGCTGGATCGGATGGCGCAAGCGCCGCGGGCTTCGAAGGCGGCTATGCCGTCGACGCCCAGCGCGTCTACTACTACGGCAAGCCCACGGACATCGACCGGGACAGCTTTGTCACGGGGCCGCTCGACGGGCGGCTGCGCTTCACCGACCGGCTTGGCCCGATCAACCACGGCAAACGCATGACCGCGCTCGAACATCGCCAGATCGAAGAATGGAATGCGTTCTTCCAGGTTCGCCCACATCTTCAGGACTACTGGTGGCACCGGCTGCGCAGGCGCAGCGACGCCCCGGCCGTGATCTACGACGGCCTGCGCCTGGCGGGCCTCGACGCCGCCAGTTTCGCCACGCACACGTTCAGCTACGGCGCGGACAGGCAGGCGCGCGGCACCGCCTGCGGCGACGCGCACGGCATCCACTGGCTGCACCGCTACGGCGAACATAACGCGAGGCTGGAACGCATTTCGGATCAGCCCGTCACCGCGCTGCGCGAACTGGGCACGCACTATTTCACCGATGGCGCCGTGGTCTTCTATTCGCCCAATCACTACCAGACGCCCACGCCGCTGCGCCGCGTTGCACCGGCGACATTCCGCGTGCTTGGCGAGGGCTGGGCGTGCGACGGCAGCCGGGCGTTCTACCTGGGCGTGGAGAAAAAGGGCGTGGATGCACAGCGCCTGCACATCGACGGCGGCTATGCGTGGGACGATGCGCGCCTGTTCCATGACGGCGCGCCGCTAGTTGTCGATGTGCCGCACGACCGGCTCGTGGTGCCGCATGACGGCTTCCTGCGCGCGGGAGACAAGCTGTTTGCGGGACGGCGGCCGATTTCGGCGCGGCGCGTGCATCTGCCCACGCTCGAATTCCTCAGCGACGATTTTGCGCGCGACGCGCACAAGGCGTACTTGATCGACTATCCGGGCCTGACCGAGATCGCAGGCGCCGATGCAGCGACGTTCCGCGCAGGCGGCCCAGGCGAGGCAAGCGACGCCCGCAGGCGTTACGACGCGAAGGCGCTGCGCGCGGGCGTGGCCCCGGAGACCTGAACCTGAGCGTCGCCTTCCAGCAGCTCGAACAGCCGCGCGACGCGCCGGCGCTGGGTGGCGACGAGGTCATAAGTCGCCTCCAGAACGCGCAGGCGCTTCTTCCAGTATTCGCCGTCAATCCCGCGCGGCGTGTGCGCCGCCTGGGCGCGGTTCATGTACTGCACCATGCGCTCGACGTGATCGAGTTCGGCGTCCGCCAGGTTGGCTGGCAACAGATTGCCGGTCTTGGGGACGTGGGGTTTCGGTATGGCACTCATTGTTTCTCCCGCTTTTTTTATCGGTCGCCTGTCGTGTCAGGAACACGCGGACAAACTGCAGAAGCGTCCGCGTGGGTCGCCCTTCCCCCGAACCCGTTTCGCGACGCGATGATTTTCGGCGCGCGCTGCAATGTTTTTTGCGCCGATGGCCTCTCCCTTTCTTCTAATGACAATAACCAGGTTCGGATGGCGTGCTTGACCATGCGTCTCAGTTCATTTGGTTCGCGGTTTGCGCGGCTAACGCGGCTAACGTGACTTTTAGGGCCTAATCGCGTTCACTATGTGGGCTTAGCGCTTCGCCCATCGGGTCGCCCGCGAAAAACTCCTTGCGCACACAACGATTTTTCAGCGGCACGGAGTGGATTGCGCACGCGCTATTTCCAGTTACGCAATGGATTGATTCGTTAGCCGGAACAAAACCTCGCACGACGCGCGCGGCCTTCGCGTATACCCCGAAAACACAGGCGTTGCGCGAGTTTTCCCTTTTTGAATCAACACCTCGCGCGCCGTGAAAATCGAATTAAGGGGTTTTTTTCGGGTTTTTTTCGAGTTGCCTCGCCACGATCGCGCTTCTAGAATCGAACGGATTAGTACGGTGCCGCGCAACAAACAAAGGCGCCCATATAAAGAGACTCAAGCAAGCATCAGGAGGACGATCCATGACGAACGCGCAGCACGCGCACTATCGAGCGCTCGCATGACGCCACCCAGGGAGAGACACACCATGGACGACATGCTGACGACATCGGCGCAAACTGTGCTCGCCGATCTCTGCACGCCGCAATTCGTACGCGGCGTGGAACTGACGCAAGACCGCCGCGCCGGGCGCGAACTCTGGCGGCAACTCGAAGCGCTCGGCCTGCTCGACGCGCTCGTGCCGCAGACCCAGGGCGGCGCCGACCTGCCGCTCGCACAGGCTGCGGGCGTGCTGTTCGCTTTCGGCCAGCACGCCTTGCCGCTGCCCGCCGCCCACACGATGATCGCGCGCCATCTGCTCGCGGCCGCCAGCGTGAGCGCGCCGCGCGGGCCGATCGCGCTCGCCATCGCCGACGCCACCCAGCGCGCGGCGTTTGTCCCCTACGGCCAGGTCGCCGACGCCGTGGTCGTCGAAACGTCCGCCGGGACGTGGCTCGTCGCGCTCAAGTCGGCGTGCGTGGAAAAACATGGCGATGGGCTGGACGCCACGGTGCGCTTCGACACGCGCACGGCGCAGCCGCTGCCCGCGCGCGGGATCGCGGAACTCGGCGCGATCGTGACCGCCGCCACCATGGCGGGCGCGATGCAGCGCGTGCTCGACATCAGCACGGCGTACGTGAACGGGCGCGCGCCCGCGAGCCGCACCTGCAGCACCTTCGTGGCGCTTGAGCGCCAGTTGAGCGTCATGGCGGGACACGTAGCCGCAACGCGCGTGGCCGCCGAACAGGGCTGTGCCGCGCATCGCAGCGGCGAGCAGCGACTGGCGAGCGCGATCGCGAAGGCGCGCGCGAGCCGTGCGGCGCCGCTCGTGGCCAATGGCGCGCATGGGCTGATGAGCACCGTGTGCAACGCCGAGAAAGTCGACTTGCAACTGTTCACGCGCCGCCTGCACGCGCAGCGCCTGCAATACGGATCGGAGTCCTTCTGGGACGAGGTGGTGGTCGGCACGCACGTGCGTGATGCGCGCTGTGTGGTCGATAACGATGTCGTGGGGATTTTCGACGCGCTGGATGAGGTCGCGACGCTAGGGCATTGAGGCATTGAAGGCTTGAGGCCTCGCCCGCCACGATGAAAAACGCGCCTCTTCGGAGGCGCGTTTTGTTTTTGAAGCGTGAGCGACGCTTAAGCGCCCGTCCCCATCGCCGGATCCGAAACCGAGTCCTTGCCCGTCTCGATGCGCCCCGCGAAGCGTCGCTTGAACGACGTCGATGCAGTGCACGTCACCACGAAGTCATACCAGTTGCCCGCATCGCTCACCGGCCAGCGCAGCTCGCCGATCGCGCCCGGCTGCACCGTGACGTTCCACGGGCCGTCAGTGCGATACGCCTTCGCCGCCGCCATGAACGTGCAGGCCTGGCTGCCGCGATTGTGCAGCTTCACCGCCACCGCCGTGCTGTCGCAAGGTTCGTAGCAGACCTGAATTTCCGGCTGGCTGGCCGCGTTCAGCTCGCCCAGCTTGCCGACGAACTCGCGGTGATAGCCATTCGGCCCGAGCACCCAGAGGTCATAGCTGCCGTTATCGGCGGACGGCAACGTCCAGGTGCCGTTGAGCGTCTTGCCCGCTTCCACCACGTAGCGGCGCGGCACCTGATCGAGGTGATTGCGGTCGTAGACGTGGAACACCGCGCCCGCGCCCAGGCTGCTGCTATTGGCGAACTGAAGCGTCACGGTGCCAGCGCTCGCATTCACCTGCGCGGTCGTGTGCAGTTCATAGGGCAGCGCGCGCGAGGCGCGCGTGCCGGTGGCCTGCGCGGGCAGTGTCGAAGTCGTGCTCGCCGCAGGCACGGCAATCGCGGCCGATGCAGCCTGCGCCAGCGCGAAATCGTCGGCGCCCACCTTGGTCGTGCGCCCCGAAAGCGTCGGCAGCGTGCCCGCATTCGGGTTGACGAAGTCGAAGCACGAGCTCAGGTCGCCGCAGATCGCGCGGCGATAGTTGCTGATCTGCGGCTCGGCCACGCCAAAGCGCTTTTCGAGGAACAGCAGCGTCGAGGTGTGATCGAACACCTGCGAATTCACGAAGCCGCCACGGCTCCACGGCGAGATCACCCAGAGCGGCACGCGCGGGCCGGGGCCGAAAGGCCGGCCGTCGATAGCGGGCTGATTGGCGGTCGCCGGCGTGTAGTTGTGATACTCCACGGCCATGTCGGCATCGGCGAGCGTGCTGCCGCCCGCCAGCGTCCCGTCCGCGTTGTGCGACGGCGCGGACGGCGGCGGCGCGTGATCGAAGAAGCCGTCGTTCTCGTCGTAATTGACGATCAGCACGGTCTTGCTCCAGACCTCCGGATTCGCCGTGAGCGCGTCCAGCACTTCCTGGATGTACCAGCCGCCTTGCGTGGGGCTCGACGGCCCC
The DNA here is from genome assembly GCF_000685015.1 of Paraburkholderia bannensis NBRC 103871. GTDB lineage: Bacteria > Pseudomonadota > Gammaproteobacteria > Burkholderiales > Burkholderiaceae > Paraburkholderia > Paraburkholderia bannensis. Next base: position 193,791 of record NZ_BAYA01000013.1, read on the forward strand.
GGATGCTCGCTATACGCCGAAGGCGGAATGATCCACGACACCGCCGGCAGCGTGCCGTTCTGGATATCGTCGCGGAACGTTTCCAGGAAGCCTTGCGGCATGGTGTTGCCGAAGCCCTTGGCAAGCGGGCTGAGCGCATCGTCGATCGCCGGGTCGTAGAACGGGCCCGCGCTCGTCACGTCCTGCGTAATGCTTTCGGTCGCCACGTAGAGCGGACGGCGCGCCGTCGGCATCTGCTCGATGGCCTTGCGCCAGTGGCGAAAACTCATCATCTCGTTGCAGCCGAAATTGTCGATCAGGCTCTGGTAGACCTTCCAGCTCACGCCCGCCGTTTGCAGGCGGTCGGCATAGGTCGTCCACGTCCAGCCCGCCGTCGACGGGCCAATGTCGTTGCCGCCGTTGAATTCGTTGTTGAGCGCGGCCACGTTCACGCGGCTGTTGTCGCTCGGGCTCAGGCCGTTCGGGCCATTGGTGCCCGTCCAGTAATAGAGGCGATTGGCGATCGTGCCCGTGTGCATGCCGCAGTGGTACGAGTCGCACAGCGTGAATGCATCGGCCAGCGCGCGATGGAACGGCACTTCGGCAGTGTCGTAATAGCCCATCGACAAGGGCTTTTTCGATGTCGGCCACGCACTCATGCGGCCGTTGTCCCATGCGGCCTGCGCATCCGACCAGGTGTGCGGCGTGCTGCCCGCGCGCACCGCATTGCCCTTGGTTTCGTCGAGGTGATACGGAATCAGCGTGCTGGTCGCGCCCGCGTTCGTATAGCTCTGATAGAAGATGTTCGCGCCGTTGGGCGTCGGGATCGGGAACCGGTCGCCGTAGCCGCGCACACCCTTGAAGGTGCCGAAGTAACTGTCGAACGAGCGGTTCTCCAGCATCAGCAGGACGACGTGCTGCACGTCCTTGATGGTGCCCGTGACGTTGTTCGCGTCGATGGCGAGCGCGCGCAGGATCGCGGGCGGGAACGTGGAAAGCGCCGTCATGGCGGCGGCGGTGCCAAGCGAGTTGCGCAGGAAATTGCGCCGGGAGGAGCTGATGGTCATGCGGGGATATCGGTATCGATGTGAGGAACGCAAAGCGGTGACGTAGCGCGCGGCGGCGCCGATCGAACAATCGAATAATCGAACAATCGAACGTCGGGCTTTACGGCGCAGGTGCGCAATGCGCGGCAGTACAGGCAGCGTTGGCGGTTTCGCTGGCCGACGGCGTCTTGTCGTCGTTGCCGCCGCACGCAGCGACCAGCAGCGTGAGACACAGCGCGCCGCCGCCCAGCAGCGCCTTGCCGAATGTCGACCATTCCGGCAACAGGTTTTTCATTGTCATTATTGATCAATAGTCCGAAACGAATTCAAGCGACGCGATACGCGAGCTTCGTGTACGTATCCCGATGAAGACACACACGAAAACGTTGTCTGCGCAACGTTCGTCCGTGCGATCGGGTTCAGACTTTAGGCGTAATTTCTTGCAATATTGTGAAAGGATCACGACAGGGACGGATCGTGCCGACGATGTCCCTGTCTCTTCCTCCGCAGCGCTAGAACACAAAATCCCCAGTCCGCGCGAGCGTCACGAACGGGCCATTCAGCGTGCGATTGTGATGAGCGATGATGTCGCGCGCGTCCAGGCCGGGCGTATTCATCGTGGTGTGCGCGTCCTCGATCAGCACGGCGCGCAGGCCCAGGTCGAGCACGGCGCGGCAGGTCGAATCGACGCAGTACTCCGTCTTCATGCCCACGATCGCCAGTTCGCTCACGCCCGCATCGGCGAGCCGTTGCGCGAGATCCGTGCCCACAAAACAATTGGGCCGCGTCTTCATGAAGACGCTATCGCGCGCAGCATCCACATCGAGCCCGCTCACCAGTTTCGTCAGCTCGCTATCGGGCGCGAGGGGCGAACCGGCCGGGCCCGTGTGGCGCACGGCGAAGACCGGCGCACCGGCTTCGCGTGCACGAGCGATCAACGTGTTGATGTTGGCGAGCACGCGCGCGCCTTCATAAGGCGGCGGATTGCCGTTGAACAGGCCAACCTGCATATCGACAATCAACAAAGCGCGTCGGCTGGGGGCACTGGCTTGCATGGCGTTTCTCCTGGGTTTGCGTTCTTGTTAGCCGAAACAGACAGGAGAAAACGACAAGGCCCCGTCCGTTACCGGCGGGGCCTTGTGGCAGATACAGCAAATACGGATGAACCGAGTGCGCGTATCGACCTCACGACCCGCCAGAAGCGGTCGTGGTAGTCGTAGTCGTACGTGCGATGGCATGCAGGTTCATGCGAATGATGATGCAGGAATCGGACGTCTTGCGTCAACCCGCCGCGCCGGACTCGATCCCGGAAGTCCGAATTTCTGGAAACCACCCACACTTCATGCCGCATGCATTGCGACATAGCGTCGCAATTTCAAAAAAATGAGCCTGCCGTCTTAAATTGTTGTCCTGAATCAAGGACAAAAGCTAGAATGCCGGGTTTTCCCTTACAGCGCGCCTTTGTTCCGCCGCTGCACCAGCCTCATCCCGAAGAAGGAATCCGACATGAAAGACCCACTCGCCCGCGACCGCGAGACCGCCGCCCGCGCCGACGAGGCGGCCGATTCGTCCAGCGAGACCACGCTCGTGAGCGCGCTCGCACGGGGCATCCGGATCCTGCAATGCTTCTCGATGGGGTCGTCGGAGCTGTCGGCGCGCGAGCTGGTGGAGCGCACGGGCTTGCCCAAACCCACCGCCCTGCGGCTCATCAACACGCTGTGCGAATTCGGCCTGCTGCGCCATTCCGAGCGCATTTCGAAGTACGTCGTCGGCCCCGAGATGCTGAGTCTTGCCGCGCCCGCGCTCGGCCGCATGACGGTGCGCCAGATCGCGCGCCCGATGATGCAGGAGCTGGCCGACTACTGCCAGGGCCAGGTGAAGCTGGCCGTGGGCCAGCGCATGAACCTGGCTTACGCGGAAGTGATCCAGGGCGCGGGCAGCGCCGTGTATCGCGCGGAGATCGGCACGCGGGTGTCGCTGTCGCGCACGGCGGCGGGCCGCGCGTTCCTGTGGGCCGTGCCGCCTGCGTCGCGCGAGCAGTACCTGCAGGACACGCTCGCGCTCGATCCGGCCAAGGGCGACCTGCTCGCGCAACGCATCGTGCAGGCGCAGCAGCAGCTACGCGAGATCGGCTGCACGGTGTCGTACGGCGACATGCAGCGCGAGATCCATTCGGTGGCGATTCCGCTCGCCTCGCCGATCGACGACGAATACTGGGTGTTCAGCTGCTCGATTGCCGTGTTCAATCTCAACGGCAATCAGCTGATCGACGATATCGCGCCGCGCCTGATGTCGCTCGTGCGCCGCGTGGAGACGTCGCTGGGCAGCATGAGCGGCGGCGCGCACTACGCGCAAACGCAGCCCTGGGCGCTGGCGACGAACTAACTCGATCGGCGCAGCGGGCGCTCAGCTCGCTGCCGCCGTAACGGGCGCCGTCACCGCGGCCTCGACCGGCGCGCCCGACAGCGTCAGCTTGCCGCTGGCCACCAGTTGCGCGAGCGGCACCGGGCGGCCCAGCAGGAAGCCCTGCACCTCGTCGCAGCCTTCGCCTGCGAGCAGGTCGAGCTGGTCTTGCGTCTCGATCCCTTCGGCCAGCACCGGAATCCCCAGGCTCTTGCCGAGCGCCAGCACCGCGCGAATGATCGCCGTCGCCTGGCGGCTCGATTCGGCTTCGCTCACGAACGACTGATCGAGCTTGATCTTGTCGAACGGGAACGAGCGCAGCGTGTCGAGCGACGAATAGCCCGTGCCGAAGTCGTCGAGCGCGAGGCTCACGCCCAGCGCCTTGATGCGCTGAAGCGTTTCGAGCGAGCGCTCGCGATCCGCGAAAATGGTCGATTCGGTTAGTTCGAGTTCGAGCCGCGAAGGCGGCAGCCCCGTTTCTTTCAGCACCTCGTCCACCAGCGAAGGCAGGTCGGCGTGCGCGAACTGCACCGGCGACAGGTTCACCGCGACCTTGCAAGGCGGCTGCCAGGTGACGGCGCGCGAGCACGCTTCGCGCAGCACCCAGGCGCCAATCGCGAGAATCAGGCCGTTTTCCTCGGCGAGCGGAATGAACACGCCCGGCGAGATAAAGCCCTGGCGCGGATGCTCCCAGCGCAGCAGCGCCTCGTAGCCGCAGATCTCGCCGCTGGCTATCGACGTCTGCACCTGGTAATGCACGCTCAGTTGCCCGCGCGAGAGCGCGTCGCGCAGGTCGGCCGCCAGCGAGCGGCGCGCGCGCGCCGTCTCGTCCATCTTCGGCTCGTAGAAGCACACCGAACGCGTGAGATCCGCCTTCGCACGGTACATCGCGAGATCGGCGTTATTGATCAGCACGGTCTTGCTGGTGGCGTCGTCCGGATAGATCGCCACGCCCATGCTCGCGCCGGACATCACTTCCCAGTCGTCATAGCGGATCGGGCGGAACAGCGCCGCCTCCAGCCGGTGCAGGAAGTCGTCGAGCGTCTCGCGGCGCGAGAAACGGCGCAGCGCGACGAACTCGTCGCCGCCCACGCGCGCGACGAATTCGTCGTCGCGCACGAGGCTCTTGAAACGCAGCGCCAGGATGCGCAGCACTTCGTCGCCCGCGTGGTGGCCGCGCAGGTCGTTGATGTCCTTGAAGCGGTTCAGGTCGATGCCCACCAGCGCGAACTTGCCGCCGTGATCGGCCGTGCGCGTGATTTCGGCGTCGAGGCGCTCGTTGAAACCGGCGCGGTTCGGCAGGCCGGTCAGCATGTCCGAGAGCGCCATCGTGCGCAGGTGTTCGACCGATTCGGCGCGCACGCTGTCATCGAGCAGGTAGCTCACGAGGCCCGCGCCCGCGATGATGAAGGCCATTCCCGCCACCGCCAGCGCGAGCGCCTCAAGCGCGGCGGAGTTGGCGACGTGCGGGTCGATGGCGAGCGGCTCGATCTCGAACGCGCACATGCCGATGAAGTGCAGCGTCGCGATGGCGGTGGCGAGCAGGGTCGCGACCGCGCCCACCTGGCCGCGCGGGCCAAGGGCCTTGCCGCCGATTTTGGCCTCGCCGGGCTTGCGCGCCGCCTGATCGAACGCGAGCGCACCGAAGACCACCGAGAACGCAATCGAGACCACCAGGTACAACCGGTTCCACGTGACGATGCCTTCGACGCGATAGGCCGTCATGCCCGTGTAGTGCATCAGCGAGATGGCGAGCCCGACCAGCGCGCCGCCGATCGCGGGCGCGGCGCGCGTGAAGCCGCTGCACGCCACGAAGATGCCGACAAAGCTGCCGACCAGCGCGATCAGCAGCGACACGATGGTCAGCACCGGATCGAAGCTCACCGGCACGCCCGGCTCATAGCCGAGCATCGCCACGAAGTGCGTGCACCAGATCGCCACCGCCGCCGTGGTGGCCGCGAGAAACTGCCAGCCCGCGCGCTGCATGCCGCGTGTGGAGAATGCCCGGCGCACGAGGCGCGCCGTCACCCACGAGCCAGCGCCGCAGATCAGCACGGCAACGATAACGAGCCATGGATTGTGCTTCGTTACGATGCAGCCCAGCACGTTCATCACGGGAAGGCCTCCTTTAAGCCTGAATACATTGGCGATTTCATGAGTTCGCGCTCAGTTCGCGCTCAGTTACCGCACAGTTAGCGCTCGATTCGCGCGCAGGGGCGCGACGATATCACGGCGCGGCGCCTGGATTGCACCAAAGCGTCGGCCAATGTCGAAACGGGAAGTTCGGGACGGGCCGGTCGCGCGCGACGCGCACGCAGCCCGTTCGCCAGTCTACGGCACCTATGCCGCATAACTTTATAAAGCCCCTTTTTATTCGTGTCTTTGCAAACGTTTGACGTGAAAAACCAGGCGAATTGTTTTGATTTTTGGCCCCGGACGGCAAAAAACCGCCATGTGGCGAAAGCGCATTTCGCTTCTTCAATAGAATCGGGCTCCGTAGCAATTAGCGTCAACCAGGATCAGTCGGGATCAATTCGGATCAATCAGATGCCGGGGGGGTGAGCATGCCGCGTGTTCTTGCTGCCGTTGGATCGCTTCGCGCGCTGGCGTTGCTTTGCGTCGTCGCGCTGCTAGCCGGGCGAGCGCCTTCGGCTCATGCCGACGAATCCGCCGATCCGCCGCCCTGGCACGTCGGCCTGACTTCACGCGTGATCCACCCGGACGTCGCGCGCAACTGGCGCGGCGCGGCCACGCAGGCGCTGCTCACCCAGATCTGGTATCCCGTCGCGCTCACCACGCCCGAAACGCCGCGCGATATCGGCAAGCCCGGCGCGCCGCTGTTTCGCGGCCATCCGGTCGCCAGCGACGCGCCGCTCGCCGGCGACGCGAGCGCGCGCTACCCGCTCGTGCTGCTGTCGCACGGCACCGGCGGCAGCGCCAACGACCAGGACTGGCTCGCCAGCGCGCTGGCCGCTCACGGTTATATCGTCGCGGCCGTCAATCATCCGGGCAATAACGAACTCGAACCGCTCACGCGCGAAGGCTTCCTGCTCTGGTGGGAACGCGCGAGCGACCTGAGCAACGTGCTCGACGCTTTATTGGCCGATCCGGCGCTTGGGCAGCATATCGACCAGGCGCGTATCGGCGCGGCCGGTTTCTCGCTGGGCGGCTATACGGTGCTGGAACTCGCGGGAGCGCGCACCGACGTGCACGCGCTGGAAGCGTTCTGCGGCTCGCCGCAGGCCGATGCGATCTGCCACCCGCCCGAAGCGAAACGGCTGGCCGGTAGCGCGAGCGATGCAAGCGGTGCAGGCGTGCCGCTGCTCGCGCCCACGCCGGAGATGCGCGCCTCGTTCGCGCGCTCGGGGGACTCGTATCGGGACAAACGCGTGCGGGCCGTGTTCGCCATCGCGCCCGCGCTGGGCGAAGCCTTCGACGCCGACGCTTTCAGGGACGTCACGATTCCCGTCGCCCTGCTCGCGGGCACCGACGACGTGACCGTGCCGCCCGACACCAACGTGCGCCGCATCGCGGGCTTCCTGCCGCAAGCGAGCCTGACGATGGTGCCGGGCGCATCGCATTACACGTTTCTCGCCACCTGCCTGCCCGCGGTGACGCAAAGGCTCGCGCGCATCTGCAAGGACGGCGCGGGCGTGGATCGCGACGCGGTGCATGCGCTCGCGTCAAAGGCAGTGCTGACCTTCTTCGCGCGCAACCTGGCGAAATAACGCGATCAGATCACCGCTTCCGAAGGCGCCAGCGTCACGCGCGTCGACAGTGCGCTGAGCGCGATTGCGTGGATCATCTGGCTGACCGTGGTGCAGGCGTCGCTGAGCACGGTCACTTTCTTGTAGTCGTCGGCGCGGCGGGACAGCGCCGTATGCGTCACGCAGTTCTGCGTCATCATCCCGCACAGGATCAGTTCGTCGACGCCCAGGCGCTGCAAGGTGTCGTGCAGCGTGGTGCGCTCGAAGGCATCGGCGAACTGCTTGACGACCACCGGCGCGTCGGGCGCGGCCGCCTGGATGCGGGCGTGCGTTTCGACGCCCACCGTGCCTGCGTTGAAGAACGGCGCGTTGCCCTTGGCGGCGTCGGCGACATGCTGGACGTGGATCACCGGCATGCCCTTCGCCTGCGCCCGGCCGATGGCGCGCTCGACCACGGCGAGCGTGGCGTCGGCGTTCCAGAGCTCGAATGCCCCGCCGGGGAAATAGTCGTTCTGGAGGTCGATGACGATCAGCGCGGGTTGGCTCATGCGAAGGCTCCTGGTCTTTTAGTTGAGAGTGCGGGAAAGATGTAAACGCAGCGTAAGCGCGATGCGCAAGCAAGGGCAAAAAATCCCGCGCCCAGTCTACGCGAGCGCGGCGCGCATCGCTCTTTCCAGGGCGCAATCGCCGCGCGTGAAGAATCGAAACCCACGGTAAAAACCCAATAGCACGATCGTTCTATTTTAGTGTAGGCTGGCGCTCTCACTCGTCACCTTCTTCGCGAGACCGCCCGCCATGTCGCTGATCTTCTCCCGCCGTGACCTGAATTTCCTGCTCTACGAATGGCTCGATGTCGAGCGCCTCACGCGTATCGCGCGCTACGCCGATCATTCGCGCGAGACCTTCGACGCCGCGCTCGATACCTGCGAGAAGATCGCCACCGACCTGTTCGCCCCGCACAACAAGAAGAACGACCAGCACGAGCCGCACTTCGACGGCGAGACCGTGACCATCATTCCCGAGGTCAAGACCGCGCTCAAGGCGTTCTGCGAAGCGGGCCTGATGGCCGCGGGCCAGGACTACGAATACGGCGGCATGCAGTTGCCGCTGGTGGTCGAAAAAGCCGGCTTCGCCTGGTTCAAGGCCGCCAACGTGGGGTCGAGCGCCTATCCGTTCCTCACCATCGGCAATGCGAACCTGCTGCTCGCGCACGGCAGCCAGAAGCAGATCGACACCTTCGTGAAGCCCGAACTCGAAGGCCGCTACTTTGGGACGATGTGTCTTTCCGAGCCGCAGGCGGGGTCGTCGCTTTCGGATGTCGCCACGCGCGCCGACTTTGAGGGCGAATCGCCGCTGGGCGCGCAATACCGGCTGCGTGGCAACAAGATGTGGATTTCGGGCGGCGAGCACGAGCTGTCGGAAAACATCGTGCATCTGGTGCTCGCGAAGATCCCGGGCCCGGACGGCAAGCTGATTCCCGGCGTGAAGGGCATTTCGCTGTTCGTGGTGCCGAAGTATCTCGTCAACGAAGACGGCACGCGCGGCGAACATAACGACGTCGTGCTCGCGGGCCTCAATCACAAGATGGGCTATCGCGGCACCACGAACTGCCTGCTCAACTTCGGCGAAGGCACGAAGTACACGCCGGGCGGGCGCGCGGGGGCGATCGGTTATCTGGTGGGCGAACCGCATCGGGGTCTCGCCTACATGTTCCACATGATGAACGAGGCGCGCATCGGCGTGGGCCTGGGCGCGACGATGCTCGGCTATACCGGCTATCTGCACGCGCTCGATTACGCGCGCAATCGTCCGCAAGGGCGCGGCATGGGCGCAGCCGGCAAGGATCCGGCGTCGCCGCAGGTGAAGCTGGTCGAACACGCCGACGTGCGGCGCATGCTCCTCGCGCAAAAGAGCTACGTGGAAGGCGCGCTCGCGTTCACGCTGTGGTGCGCGCAGCTCGTGGACGAAGCCAACGCCATCGAAGACGATGCGGCGCGCGCCCCGCTCACGTTGCTGCTCGACCTGCTCACGCCGATTGCGAAAAGCTGGCCGTCGCAGTGGTGCCTCGCGGCCAACGATCTGGCGATCCAGGTGCATGGCGGCTACGGCTACACGCGCGAATACAACGTCGAGCAGTTCTATCGCGACAACCGCCTCAATCCGATTCACGAAGGCACGCACGGCATCCAGGGCCTCGACCTGCTGGGCCGCAAGGTGACGATCCAGGACGGAGCGGCGCTCAAGCTGTTTGTGCAGCGCGTGCAGGCGACGCTCGATCGCGCACGCTCGAACGGCGATGCGCAGGACGCCGCACACGCGCGCGCACTGGACGCAGCGCTTGGGCGTCTGGTGGAGGTCACGCGCGCGCTGTGGGCGGCGGGCGACCCGAACGTGACGCTTGCGAATGCTTCGGTGTACCTGGAAGCGTTCGGCCATGTCGTGATCGCGTGGATCTGGCTGGAGCAGGCGGTGGCCGCACGCGCCGCGCTCAAGAGCGCACACGGCGACGACGCGGACTTCTATCGCGGCAAGCTCGCGGCAGCCACGTACTTCTTCGCGTGGGAACTGCCGAAGACCGCTGCGCAATTCGATCTGCTCACCTCGCTCGATCGCACGACGCTCGACATGCAGGACGCGTGGTTTTAAGCCCGTATTAGACACGTCCAATAGCCGATAAAAAACGGCGCGATGTCCATTTAAGGACATCGCGCCGTTTTCGTTTTGCATGGTGCGCGGTGCTTGCGACGTGCTTAGCCGCCCTGCTTTTCGAAGCGCCTCAGCAATTCATTGCCGCGAGAGTTAGCGGAATCGAGCGCCTGCTGCGGCGTCTTGCTGCCCGTCCACACCTGCTCCAGTTCCTCGTCCACCACCGTGCGGATCTGCGGCATGTTGCCCAGACGCAGCCCCTTCGTGTACGGCAGCGGCGGCTTGTTGAGCATCTGCTTCGTGGCAGTATCGGCGCCCGGATGCGCGGCGTAGAAGCCCTGCTTGCGCGCGAGATCGTAGGCCGCGGTCGTCACCGGCAGATAGCCCGTATCCTCGTGCCATTTCGCGGCCACGGCGGGCGACGTCAGGTAGGCGAGAAACTTCGCGACGCCCTTATAAACTTCGGGATTCTTGCCCGCCAGCACCCACAGGCTCGCCCCGCCGATGATGGCGTTCTGCGGGGCGCCCTTCACGCTCGGGTCATAGGGCATCATGCCGGTGCCGAACTGGAATTTCGCATACTTCTGCACGTTGGCCAGCGCGCCGGACGAGCCCATCATGATCGCGCAATCGCCGCTATAAAACTTGGCCGTGGCCTCGTCCTTGCGGCCGACATAAGTGAACGTGCCGTCCTTCGCCATCTTCTGCAAAAAGGCGATATGGGCGACCTGGAGCGGCTTGTTGATTTCGAGTTCGGCGTCCGCGCCATCGAAACCGTTATTGCGCGTCGCGATCGGCGCAGCGTGCCAGGCGCTGTAATTCTCAATCTGGATCCAGCCCTGCCAGCCGGTCGTGAAGCCGCAGTTCAGGCCTGCGGCCTTGAGCTTCGCGGCATCGGCGGCGACTTCGGGCCAGGTTTTGGGCGGCGCATCGGGATTCAGGCCAGCTTTCCTGAACGCGTCGCGGTTGTAGTAGAGCAGCGGCGTCGAGCTATTGAAGGGCATCGAAACAAGGTGCCCCGTTTTCGCATCGCCGTAATAACTGGCGACGGTCGGCACGAAGGCCTTTTCGTCGAACGGCACGCCTGCGTTCTTCATCACGTCGTAGACGGGCACGACGGCCTTCTTCGCCTGCATCATCGTGGCCGTGCCCACTTCGTAGACCTGAAGAATCGCGGGGGCGTCGCCGCTGCGATAAGCGGCAATGCCGGCCGCGAGCGTCTGGTCGTAAGTGCCCTTGAAAACCGGCACGATCTTGTAGTCGCTCTGCGACGCGTTGAACTGCTGGGCGATTTCGTTCACGCGTTCGCCCAGTTCCGACTCCATTGCGTGCCAGAACTGGATTTCGGTGGGCGCGGCATGCGCCGCCTGCACGCCGGATGCGAACAGCATCGCGGCGCCCAGTGCGCGCGCGGCGCCTCTTAGCGTATGACGTGGTTTCGTGCGCAACTTCTCGTGCTTTCTCATCGGGCTCTCTTCCTGAACGGGGATGTCGATACGGGATGGCGAAACACAAAGCTGCGCAAGGTTAGCATAGCGATATGGCGCGAATGTGCTTATTGCACTGCTTCAGACTGGTGCTTGCGATGCTTGCCATGCCCGATGCGCTGCGCGCGATAAATGCCCGTGTGCCCGGAAAACAGATAAGCGCTCACGCAGCCGATTGCCGCCAGCGGGCCGATATCCGCGCCGAACAATTCGACGGCCATGAGCGTCGTGGCAATCGGCGTATTGGCCGCGCCCGAAAACACGGCGACAAAGCCAATGCCCGCCATCAGTGCAAACGGCATATGCAGCAGCGGAGCGAGCGTATTGCCAAGCGTCGCGCCGATATAAAAAAGCGGCGTGACTTCTCCACCCTTGAAGCCCGTGCCGAGCGATGCAATCGTGAAGACGAATTTGCCCAGGCTGTCCCACGGCTGCATCGGCATCTGGAAAGCGCGCACGATATCGGGGATGCCCAGGCCGATGTAGTGGTACGCGTCCAGCGCCCACACCGCCGTCGCGACCACCATACCGCCGCACAGCGGGCGCAACGGCGCATACGCGATATGGCGCTTCACGAAAGCCCCCAGGCGATGCGTGCAGGTCGCGAACGCCATGCCGACCAGTCCGAACACAATCCCCGCAAGCGCCACGGCGATCACGCTGCCGAAGCCCACCGGCACGATCGGCCCAATCGCGTAGTGCACGTGATGAACGCCCCATGTGAGGCACACCTGGTCGGCGACGATGCCCGCGACCACGCACGGAAAGATCGCGTCATAGCGCATGCGCCCGATCGCCAGCACCTCCAGCCCGAATACCGCACCCGCCAGCGGCGTGCCGAACACGGACGCAAAGCCCGCACTCATCCCCGCCATCAGCAGCACGCGGCGGTCTTCGTGGCCAAGGCGAAATACGTGCGTCAGTTGATCCGCGAGCGCACCGCCCATCTGCACCGCCGTGCCTTCACGCCCCACCGACGCGCCGAACAGATGCGACACGATAGTGCCGCCCAGCACGAGCGGCGCCATGCGCAGCGGCACGACTTTCTTCGGATCGTGGATTTCGTCGATGAGCAGGTTGTTGCCCGCATCGACGGGCTTGCCGAGCCGGTTATAGATCCAGCCGACCGCAAAACCTGCTAGCGGCAGCAGCCAGATCGCCCAGCGATGCGCTTCGCGCCACGAGGTCGCATCATCGAGTGCAAAGAGAAAAAAGGCCGACGCGCTGCCCGCAAGCGCAGCGACGAGACTGGCAATAAGCAGCCACTTGCCGAAATACGGCAGCAGTTCGAGTTGTTCAATACGGCGGAATCGATCCATTGGTCTTGTGCCTGAAAAACTACGGGCTGACCAGGGTGCGGGAGGTAGAGACGAGCGCCCACAGCTCCGACAATGGTCAGTAACTGTAGGCGTCATTAACCGCAGAACGAACGTGCGGTGGTTAAAGGAGGAACGCCATCTCCGAGGGCGTGACTATACACTAAAACGCCGCAGGCCCTGTAGCCCTCCAAAAAAGCCCGGCGCGCCTTATAGCTGATCCTGCACGCGCACGACGCGCGTCGCGTGCGTGAGCGGATCGCGCCAGACGAGTGTGGTGCGATCCACCTCGGCGCGATCGTGCTGCACGCCGCCGTGAATCAGGAAATAGCTGGTATTCACGTCGTAAAGCGATGAATCGAGCGTCACGCCTTCTACGCCCGCCGCTTCGAGCGCCAGCGACACGTCGCTCATATTACGGAAAAACACGGTCTGGCGGCGCGCCACGAATGCCTGCGCCTTCGCCAGCGTCATCTCTGGCACGATCGCGCTGAGCACCTCGGCGCTTGCCGTGTTCATGTTCACCGGCGTGGCGTTCGGCAAGACGGTAATGAACGGGCGCAATCGCGCAACGGCAGCCGGCGTGAAGCCAGGGATGTCGAGCAGCGCATCGGTATCGGTCATCAGCAGCGACGCCGCCTTGCTGTCCGCATCCGCGCCATCGTCGAGACCTGGGTTGTCGGTGAAGGTCGCGCCGTCTTCCTGGGGCTGCGCCGATGTACTCGATGTGCTGGTTTCGCTCGACGTGCCCGCGTTTTCGAAGCGCGTAGCGGAATGCGACAGCCCCGCGCGCACGTACAGCGCCGTCTTGCTCGCCAGTTGCCCATCGACGCCCAAGAGTTGCAGCAAGCGCTGAAACGCCTGCAATTGCGTGACGTTCACCTCCAGCACGCCAGGCGAGGGGTTCGACACGAGACTGCGCAGGTTGAAGCGCGACTGGGCGTCCTCGACCGTGCCGGTCAGCCATGTCGATCCCACCTGTGCACCATCGTCATCCATGTTGCCGATGAAATGACTCAAGCGCGTGCGCGCAACCGGCGTGCTCCACAGCCCGCCCAGATACGTGACGGACGGCAGCGTATCGGCCTCGGCGTGCAGCACGAGCCGTGTCCAGTCGAGCGCGCCGCGCGCGACCCATTGCGCCTGGCCGAGCAAACGCTGGTTCTCGATGCGCCTGACCTGCACCTGCTCGCGCCAGAGAATGCCCGACACCAGAATGGCCGCCAGCGCCATCACCAGCAGCGCGGTGATGATCGCCGCGCCGCGCTCACGGCGCGCTGCGTATCGTGTGTTTAGGGTGTTCCGCCTGCTTCGCGCGCCCATCGTCACTCTCCCACCAGGAATGCGCGGCTGACCGGCCGCTTGAGCGACGACGCGCTGATGCTCACCTGCACGCCCGTGACCGCGCGCGGCAGCGGCATAGTGGCGAGTTGCGGAATCGTCAGGTTGTTGTCGTTGGTCGCAATGGCGCTGCGCACGTCGTCCATGTGCGTCGTCCAGCCGGTCTTCGGCACGTACATGCGCACCTGGATCGCGCCCACGCCATTCATGAGCGGCACCGAACTCCACGTGACGTCCTCGCCTTTGCGCATGACGCGGCGAAGCTGGTTGAAGTTGCCGATCGGCGGCGACGCATAGCGGATCACGAGCCCTTCGGCGACGTGATAACGCACCACTTCAAGACGCGGCGCCATGCCCGCTGCCGCCGGATAGGTGCGCACGATCTGCAGGCCCGACGCGTCGGCGGCGACGGCGCTGCCGCCGGTTTCGTCGTCGGAAACCGCGAGGCGCGCGTCAATGCGCATCTGGTCGAACAGCTGCGCGAAAACACGCTCGTCGGCCATCGAGCGCGAGATCGCGTCGCGGCCTCGCGCAATGGCGTCCAGACCGCGCCACGCCAGCACCGCGACGACCGCAAGGATCGCCACCGCCACCAGCAATTCGAGCAGCGTGAAGCCGCTTTCCTGTGCATACGCACGCGTGAGCGTACGGCGCTTATAACGAACGGCTGGTTTCATCGTCGAACATCGTCATGAGTTGCGCCAGGTTGCCTTTATGTCCCGGCGCGGTGACGGAGATCTGCACGCGCCTGAACAACGGGTTCGGCGTAGTGCTCACGCTTTGCGTGCACATCAGGACGAGGTTGCCCTCCGAGCAGTCGAACTGCGTCACCCCCAGCGACGGCCACGCATGCGCGAGGCGCAGCTCCGCCAGTACGTTGTCGGCGCTCCAGCCCGCCAGCAAGCGCCGGTGCAAGTCGGCCTCGCTGGACGCCAGGTTGCCGACCGCCCGCATCGAAGCCGCCAGCGCCACGGCAATGATGGCGAGCGCCACAAGCACTTCGATCATCGTGAAGCCGCGTGACTTGCGCTTATTGCTCGTAGCCGTCATTCAACGTCTTCAGGAAGGCGATGATGTCGTCGATGTCCTGCTCCGACATTGCAGGTTTGTCGCCGAACTTGCGGTCGAACGGAGCATCGGCCACGTCGATATTCGCTGCGTACTTCGCGGGAATATCGTTGTACTTCTGCGGCCTGCCGCTCGCGTCATGCGGATAGATCTTGTCCGGAGCGGTTTCGCGCAGGTTGTAGAAGTCCATCACGTGCTTGAGGTCGTGATAGACGCCGTTGTGGAAAAACACCTGGCGGGTCGCGGAATTGCGCAGCGTCGGCGTGAGGAACATGCCGCAGTATTGCGTCTGGCTCGCGAGATCCTGGCGATACGGGCCGCAAATTCCCATGTCGAAGAACTTCGGATCCTTGTTTTGCGCCAGTTCCGCATTGCGCGGCACGCCCAGCGCTTCATATTGCGTGTCGGTGAAGAGCGGCGGCAGGCCGTCGCGGCCCGGCTGGCTCAAGTGGCAGCCCGCGCAGTTCGCCTTGTCCTGGTCATTGAAAAGACGCAGCCCGCGCAGTTCCGCCTGACTCAAGCGCGCCTTGCCCTCCAGCCAGTAGTCGTACTTGCTGTTGAACTCGTGGAACGATGCGTCTTCGATCTGGTAGCGGCTGACGGCGGACATCGCCTCGTCGACCAGCATCGACGACCCGGACGACACCGCGGGCCCGAACAGCTTCCTGAGCTTCGCGAGATACCCGCCGCGTTCGAGCTTGCGCGCGACTTCGGCTTCGCTCGTATTGGCCATTTCCACTGGATTGAACAGCGGCCCCATCGCTTGCGCCTGCAACGTGTCGGCGCGGCCATCCCAGAACAGGCCGCCTTGCGGCACCATCGCGGGCGCGGCGGGCGCGACGCCTGCATTCTTCTGCGCGCGCGTCACGCCTTGCGCCTGTTGCGCGGTCGTGGTGAGACTCACCGGCGCGACGTCCATGTCGGGCGCATCGGGGCCGATGCTGAAATTGGCCTGCCGATAAAGATACGCCAGCGAAGGCGGCGGACGGTAGCCGTGCTGCGTCATATCTGCACCGCCCAGTTGCACCGAAAGCGCGTTCGGCGGCCCATACGAATGCTGTGGGCTATGGCACGAGGCGCAGGACTGCGTGCCGGAAGCGGACAACGATTGATCGTAGAAAATCTGCTTGCCGATCTGCGCGAGCACGCTCAACGGCGCATTTTGCGGCTTCATCAGGTGAACCGGATGCGGATTCACCCCAAAGCGGTCTTCAAGCATGCCGCCGATGGCCTCCGGCATACGCTCGGGATGATTGAAGGCATAGGCGCCGCACGCCGCCAGGATCAGCAGGCCGGCAAGCGCAGCCCACAGCACGAAGCGATACCGCGCCCGCCCGGTGGAAGGCTTGTTGCCTCCCGTGGTTGCGTGCGCAACGACATTCAAACGAGAATTCATGATGACGACAACGAGAAGTTAACGCGCTACACAACGGCAAATCGAGCCAGCGCATCACGCTGGCTCGTCAGTACGGTCACGAACCGGATAAGCCCCGCCTGCGCGCATGACGCAGGCGAGGAACACAGCGCCGCTAGTTGGTGACCGATATGGCAGGCGCCGATGACAGTTTGGTGCCGAGGCTCGAATCCAGGTACAGCACGGAGTTGTTGCCGCTGCCGCTGAAATTGAACATGCCCAGGATGCTGCCCGCCGATGCGTCGAACGATCCGCTGCCGATGCGCGTGCCGCCCAGCCAGTTGTCCTCGATGAACCGCGTGATCGAGGCCTGCGTGATGGCCGTGCTGTCCACGTAATTGCTCCGCGCCCACGGCGAGATCACGATGAACGGCGTACGCGTACCCGGGCCGCAGCGGCCATTGACCGGCGAGCCCGTGACGCCGAGCGGCGCGGTGCCCGTGCCGCAGGTGCTCGTGCCGTTCAGGTAGTCGTTGGTCGAGTACGACGCGCTGGTCGGCGTGATGTACTGGTGGTCGTACCAGCCGTCCGAATCGTCATAGGCGATGATGACCGCGGTGTTCTTCCAGTCCGGCTGTTCTTCCAGGAAATTGACGACGTTGGTCACGAACGACTGCTCGTCCAGCGGATCCGAATTGCCCGGGTGCGCATCCTGGACGGCAGGCGCCTTCAGGAAGCTCACGGACGGGAAATTGCCCGCCTTCACCGCGGTATAGAAGTCGTTGACGTCGTACTGGTGATGAACCGGCGTGGACGTGCTGTCCTTCGGCTCGGTGTAGCCGATGTCGGCCGTCGAGGTCGGGCGCGTATGCGCCGGGTTCGACGTCGTCGTGTAGTACTGGAACCATGCATGGTGCGGCACATAGTCTACGACCGTCGAGTTCAGCACCGACGAATACGTGCTGCGGGTGCAGCCCGTCGTGCCGTTGGCGTTGGTCGTCGACAAATTGAAGCCGCCCATGAAGCCGCCCCACGTAATGCCCGCCGAATTCAGCAGGTCGCCGATGTTCTTGTTCGACGAGCTCATCGCGGCCGTGACCGTGGTGCTGCTGTCGTTCGAGATCGTGCAGGCGTCGTTGGTCGGGTCGAGGTCGCCAATCAGCGAGAAACCGTCTGCGCCGTCCGCGATCGCCTGCGTGCTCAGCGACGTGCCGCCGGAGATGGTCGTGCTGTTGGTGCTGGTGCCAGTCGTGAGCGTCACGCCGTTGGTCTGCCCCGAGATCACTTCGAGCGCGCCCGGCGTCGACGGCCCGAACGTCCCCGTATAGGCGTTGTCGTTCATCGCGAAGTGCTGCGCGTAGTTCCACATCGCCGTGACGGTGTTGCCGTCGAAGTAACCCATCACCATGCCCTTCGTGTCGAACACGCCCGAGCCGGTGGTGGTGGCCTTGCCCGTGTAGTAGGCAAACTCGTCCATCGCGCCATTGTCTTCAGCCTCCTGCTCGGGGCTGTAGTTATGGTTCTGCGAAGCGGTGTTGGCCTGGGCGCGGTCGATCCGGAACGGCTGGAGATACGCCGCCGTAATGCCCGAGATGGTGAGATTGGTGGCGTTATAGGAATTCGGGTTGTCGGTGAGCAGCGTGGTCGTCAGGCCGTTGACGGTCGGCGTGCCGGAGGCTGCGGTGAATGCGGGCTCGCCGGACGGGTTGTCCGCATTCGGATAGGTGCCGAAATAATGATCGAACGACTCGTTCTCGCCGTAGATCACCACAAGGTGCTTGATCGGCGTGGCGGTGGTCAGCGCGTCCTGCGCGCTCACCGTGCTTGTCGTGTTGCTGCCGCAAGCGGCCAGCCAATTTGCAGTGGCAGCCAACGCTATGGCTGTCCAGACGGTACGACGCATCACAATCCCCTTCTTATTGACGTAGATGTTTTTGTGTTGCCATTGCATTGCTTTTCTCAGGCGACGGAATCATGCAATTGCAATGTGACGTCGTAACGTAGGGTGCATTTCATCACCTTTCCTGCTTTATTTCCGAATCTTTCCTGCACCTCTTTTAATAATTCGTATATCGAATCAATAATCCGGGACTCACAGCTTGAAGAATTTGCGCAATACTTCGAAGCCGTTTTATCTCCAAGCGTGTGCGCCACGATGGCATGAAGGCGCAACGCCCGCTTCGGCCGGTAGCCGATGGAGCGAATCGTGAAACTCAAGGCTCTCTTTGCCCTCGTTGTATTGGGATGCGCGTCGTCGTTGGCGCTTGCCCAGCAGTACGACGGCGGCCCCGATACCGCTTCGGGCAAGCCGCCGCGCCCGCCTTGTGGCGGGCCTCCGCCCGGGCCGCCGCCCTCGCACGCAAAACCCGGCGATGCCCCGCCGCCGCAATTCAACGGGTCGGCGCCGCCGCATCATGCGGATGGCCCGCCACCTGACGGGCCGCCGCCCGGCTGTCACTGATATTTGATGTGTGCGCAACGGGCAGCGCATTCCTCGACGTTGCTGGCCGGTTGCGCAATGCGCTAATCCCTTCGCGATTTCCATTACCGTTTCTATCCCGATCGATTCGCTATCGCCATGATTCGTAAAGAAACGCGAATCCCGCCTTGCAAGAATTGTTAATCTGGCGATCGTTGGCCGTCACTCGCACGTCTTGTTGAAAAAATAGACTGCGACGCTTTTCGCCTTCCGGCGAGACATGTCGTCCCGCACAGCCAACGCAACAATGAATGAATCTCAACGCGGAACATCGGTTCCGCTCCTGCGCTCGACCAGACGACGGGCAACGCTACTCGCGGTGGGCGCGGTGGGCACATTACTCGCCTGCTATGCGCGCATCGCCGCCGCGACTGTAGTCATGAACTTCGCGCATGCGGATATCGGCGCAGTGGCGCACGCCATTGGCGAAGCGACGGGCAAGACCATCATCGTCGATCCGCGCGTCAAAGGTCAGATCGATCTGGTTTCCAGCGAGCCCGTTCCCGAAGACGAAGCGCTCAAGACCTTGCAGTCCGCCCTGCGTATGCGCGGATTTTCGTTGCTGCAAGATCACGGCGTCCTGAAGGTCGTGCCCGAAGTGGACGCAAAGAATCACGGCGTGCCCACTTTCGTCGGCAACCAGCCCGTCGCGAAGGGCGACCAGATCATCACGCAGGTATTTCAGCTTCATCGCGAGTCGGCCGCTACGCTGCAGCCGGTGTTGCGGCAACTGATTTCGCCGAACAACACGGTCACGGCGAACGCCAGCAACAACACGCTGGTCGTGACCGACTACGCGGACAACGTGCAAAGAATTGCCGCGATCATCGCGGGAATGGAAGCGGCTTCCGCACCGCACATCGCGGTCGTGCAACTGAACTTCGCGGATGCGACGGACGTTGCCCAGCAGGCCGCGAAAGTGCTGGATCTGAGCGGCATCGGCAATAGCGACCCGACGCAGAAAGTGGTCGCCACCGCGGACACGCGCAGCAACGCGATCATCCTGCGTTCGAGCAGCGCGGCCCGCCTGGACGAAGCACAGTCGCTCATCATCAAGCTCGATACGCCGACGCGCGCGCCTGGCAATATTCACATCGTCACCCTGCGCAACGCGGACGCCACCGAACTCGCCAAAACGCTGCGCGGCATCCTGGGACAATCGAGCGGCAGTAGCGATTCGCTGGCGAGCGCGGTGCTCGGTTCAAGCTCGCAAAGTTCTTCGGGGCTGCCCAACAGCAATGGCTCGCTGCCGCCGTTGCCGAGCGGATCAGACAGTTCGTCGTCAAAGAGCACGACGTCGTCGGGCTCCAGTAGCTCTACGGGAAGCGGCTCGTCACAATCGCATTCCGGCGACGATCAGGACGACAAGGGTTCGGGCGAAATCGTCGCGGACACCTCGACAAACTCGCTCATCATCACCGCGCCGGAACCGGTCTTCCGCAATCTCAGCACCGTGATTGCGCGACTCGATCAGCGCAAGGTGCAGGTGTATATCGAATCGCTCATCATGGAGGTCAATTCAGAAAAGGACGGCGAATTCGGTATCGAATGGATGACGACATCAGGCCTCGAATCGCTTGCCGAAACCACCACGGACGTCGGCGTCGTGGCGGGATTCGGGAATATTCTGGGCACCAAGGGCCTCTTTCGCGCGCTGCAAACGAATTCCGATGTGAATGTGCTGTCCACGCCGAGCCTCGTCACGCTCGACAATCACGAGGCGCGCATCCTGGTGGGCAGCAACGTGCCGATCGAATCCGGTTCCTATTCGACCAGTTCGTCGAGTTCTTCCGCTGCGAACGCCTTCAATACCTATAGCCGCACGGACGTTGGCGTCATCTTGAACGTGAAGCCGCAGATCAACGAAGGCGGCACCATCACCATGCAGGTTTATTCGGAAGATTCGAGCGTCGAAAGCGACACCTCCACCCAGTCCGGTGGATTTACGATCGACAAGCGCTCGTTGCAGACCACTATTCTTGCGGACGATGGGCAGATCGTCGCGTTAGGCGGTCTGATCAGCGACAGTTACACCAACGGCAATACGCGCACGCCGTGGATTTCGAAGATCCCCGTCATTGGCGCGTTGTTCAGGCACGAAACGAAAAGCCGCGAGAAGAAAGACCTGCTCATCTTCCTGCGGCCCGTTATCGTGAAGGACGGTGCGATGCTTCAGGCGATTGCCGCCGATCGCTACGGCTATATGCAGGCACGCTCCAATACGTACAAATCGGACAACTGGCTGATGAAGGACAGCACGGTGCCCGCGCTGCCGTCCACGGATGGCCAGTCCGGCGAGATCATCGACTTGACGCACGTACGGCAGGCCGCACATGCGTCAAGCGCTGCACCTCAGGAACCGAAGAACGGCACGCAGTAATCCGGCGGCCCGACGCAGTCGCCGGGGCCATTCGGTTGCGGATGCAGGTTGGCGCAGCCCGAGATGGCCGCCGTCGCCACGGCGCAAAGCGCCGCGCGCACGATGTAAGTGACAATGCGTGATTTCATGGGATCGAAACTCGGATGATTGGCCGCGATGCGAATGCCGTCACGTCGCGCGGCCAGGCCGGCATGACGGTTGCGTTCGATGACGTATCGGCGATGCGTCAGTGATGCGCGTAGAGCGTGCTATTCAGGGTCTTGAGCTGACCGTCGTTCTGCGCCTGCACAAGCTCGTGGTAGACCTGGGCGCGCGTGATATGCGCGTCGCCGTCGCTGTTCCATGCCGGCGCAGGCGCAGCGGCAGTATTGACCGCCGTAGTGGATGCCGGTGTTTGCTCCGCATGCAGGTCGCCCTGCGTACCTTGTGCATGCGCCAGCGCCGACATGGACACCAGCAAGACGGCAAGCGCGCCACTCCAACTCTTCTTCACTTCAGGCTCCTTTCCAGCCACCTGGCTGATGCCGTTAATCAATTCGTGCGGCAAGGATAGAGGCGCGAACCTGCGCGAATATCCGCAGGAAAATGAAGAAATGTTTAAGCGGGTGCTCATGCACGGCGTACGCTTGAATAAACGCCGATTCACTCAAGTGTCCTGATCGTCTGCGCCATGTTGAAATCACGGCGCGCGCCATTGTCGAGTCTTTCGATTGGCTTTTAAACACGCATCTTTCTGCGCCACGCCAGGCAGACATGGCGTCTTGCCACGCTACAGACAGCCGCAAATAGCCGCAAAAAAACAACACCTTCGCAGGCTATGCGCTTGCGGCACTGTCCAGACGGGCGCTACGCCGCGCTGCGTTTTTTGAAACTCAGTCTTTCAGGTTTTCAAATTCATCGATCAGGTGCGTTACGCATAATCGCCCCCTGAACCCGGCCGGCGTGCCTCCGCCGCCGCGATTCGATTTCATGAAGCGAATGCTCTCTCACGCAACTTTTTAATGAATATCCATCAATGAAAAAAACCACTCTCGCTCTCGCGGCAACACTGGCATCGCTCGCATCCGTCGCAGCCCACGCACAAAGCAGCGTCACGCTCTACGGCGCACTCGACACCTCGGTCGCGTTCTTCGGCAACCAGGCCGGCAAGAATGGTTCGGGCAACACGTTCCAGATGATGTCGGGCAATGTCTCGCCGAACCTCTGGGGCTTGAAGGGCACGGAAGATCTCGGCAACGGCCTGTCGGCGATCTTCAAGCTCGAGAGCGGCTTCAATATCGATAACGGCAAGCAGGGCCAGGGTAGCCGCATGTTCGGCCGTACCGCGATGGTGGGCCTGAATTCGAATACGGGCGGCACGGTGTCGCTGGGTCGCCAGTACGATCCGCTGATCGACCTGCTCCAGCCGATGACCGATGACGTCAACTTCGGCTCCGCGTTTGCGACGCCGGGCGACATCGACAACTACGACAACAGCTACCGCACCAACAACTCGGTCAAGTACACGAGCCCGAACTGGGCCGGCCTGCAAGTGAGCGCGATGTACGCGTTCGGCGGCCAGGCAGGCAGCATTGGCGCGGGTCAGACCTGGGCCGTCGCGGCGGCGTACAACCACGGGCCGTTCGGCTTCGGCGCGGGCTACTTCAAGGCCAACAGCAACAGCGGCAAGGCCGCGTCGTTCGACGGTCTCGACCCGAACACCGACGTCAACGTCGATTCGTCGGCGATCTCGGGCGGCTTCGTGTCGGCCAATTCGCTGCAGATCATCCGTGCGGTGGGCAACTACAACTACGGCCCGTTCCAGGTGGGCGTGAGCTACAGCAACGTCGACTACGCGAACTACGTGAGCGCAGCCGGTTCGAACAGCGACACGAAGTTCAACACGGGACAGTTCTTCCTGAACTACCAGGTCACGCCGATGGCGCTGCTGGGCTTCGGCTACAACTACACCAAGGGCAGCGGCAACGGCGTGAACGCCAGCTACAACCAGTTCACGCTGGGCGGCGACTACTTCCTCTCCAAGCGCACGGACATCTACGTGCTCGCGGGCTACCAGAAGGCCTCGGGCCACACGATCGACGCCGACACGGGCGCGCTCGTGAACGCGACGGCATCGTTCGGCGACTTCGGCAACGACGCGACGACGAACAAGCAGGCGATGGCGATGATCGGCGTGCGCCACCACTTCTGATCGGCGTTTTTTGGCTGATTCTCCAGGCTGATTCGTCAGACTGGAAAGCGGAACACGGCACGGCGCACGCAATGCGGCGCGCCGTGCCGCACGCGCATGGCGCCCCACAGGCGTCATGCGCGTTTTTCATGGTGCAGGTGCAACGCGCCGCGAAAATTCGGCAGCATCACGTTCCTACGCTATAATGCGCGGGTCTTAGGGGAGTAGTCTGCCTTGCGCGCAATGCGCGGGGCGCCGTCGTCAACATAATTGGCAGTTTTGCCATGGCGCCGGCAGCCGTTCTTCGGCCTGACGAGACCTATGACGTCGTCCCTTACACCCGGGCTGGGCGGGGGGATTGCGTCATTGGTCTATCCGTCCGGCCCGTGGAATATCACTACAACAATGTCCCTCAATTCCCGCTTCCATTGCCTGGAGCGTGCGTCATGATCTGGACGTTCGCCCTGCTCATTGCCGCTGCCGGCATCATCTATCTGTCCTGCGAGACGTTCGTCAATGGCGTCGAATGGCTCGGGCAGAAGCTCAATATCACGCAGACCGCCACCGGCACGATCCTGGCCGCGTTCGGCACAGCCTTGCCTGAGAGCGTGGTCACGCTCGTGGCCGTTGCATTCGGCGGCGATGCCGCGCACAAGGAAATTGGCATTGGCGCTGCGATCGGCGGCCCGCTCGCGCTCAGCACCATCGCCTATGCCGTGGTGGGCGTCGCGCTGCTCGCGACGGCCGCCCGCGCAGGCCGCGCCCGCGCAGGCACCGTGGACGCCGATACGCGCCGACTGCGCCGCGACCAGCTCTGGTTCCTCGCGATCTTCGTGGCGAAGATCGGGCTCGGCCTCGTGGTGTTCCACTTCAAGCCGCTGCTGGGCATTGCGTTTCTCGCGGCCTACGCGGTGTATTGCTGGAAGGAACTGAGCGACGACGGCGGCGAGCACGAGGAAGAAGGCGGCGATCTCGAACCGCTCAAGCTGCGCCCGCGCGACGCCAACCCGGCGATGGTGTGGATCCTTGCGCAGACTGTTGGCGCGCTGGTGGTGATCTTTTTCGCTTCGCACCTGTTCGTGCAGCAGATCAGCGCCGTGGGCCCGTGGCTTGGCTTGAGCCCTCAATTGACCGCACTGCTGTTCAGCCCGATCGCGACCGAACTGCCCGAAATCATGAACGCGATCATCTGGGTGCGCCAGGGCAAGGAGCGCCTCGCACTGGCGAACATCAGCGGCGCGATGATGATTCAGGCGACCATTCCCACGGCGTTCGGCCTGTTCTTCACGTCGTGGCACCTGGGCGCGCCGTCGATTCTCGCCGCCGTGATGACGATGCTGGCGATCCTGTTCCTGCAATGGTCGTTTCGCGCCCCGCAGGTCAAGAGCCGCCAGCTCACGCACGTGGGCTGGCTCTATGCCGTGTTCGCAGCGATGCTCTTTGTGATTCCGCAGTAATGCTGCGGTTATCGGTGCGCGTTTAAACGCCGCTTTGCATCGCGGCTCTAAACGCGCTTTAAACCTGCTTTAAACCTGCTTCAAAGCGCTTATGCATGCGCGAGACGGAACACCGACACCGCCTCGCGCATGCGCTGCGATTGCGCCTCCAGCGCGCTCGCAGCGGCCGCCGCCTCTTCCACCAGCGCAGCGTTCTGCTGCGTGACCTGATCCATCTGGCTCACCGCATGGCCGACCTGCTCGATGCCATCGCTCTGCTCGGCCGTGGCCGTGGTGATTTCGCCCATCAGCGTCGCGACATTGCGCACCGCGCCGACGATCTCGCCCATCGTATTGCCCGCCTGCGTCACCAGCGCGTTGCCGCTTGCAACGTGCTCGATCGACTGGCCGATGAGATCCTTGATCTCGCGCGCCGCACCCGCGCTACGCTGCGCGAGCGTGCGCACCTCGCCCGCCACCACGGCGAAGCCGCGGCCCTGCTCGCCTGCACGCGCCGACTCCACCGCCGCGTTGAGCGCCAGGATATTGGTCTGGAACGCGATGCTGTCGATCATGCCGGTGATTTCCGCGATCTTCTTCGAGCTCGCGCTGATGTCAGCCATCGTGCGCACGGCGCGGCTCACGACATCGCCGCCTTGTTGCGCAAGATCGGCCGCGCCGCCCGCCAGCGTGCTGGCTTCGCGCGCATGCTCCGCGTTCTGGCGCACCGTCGACGTCAGTTGCTCCATGCTCGCGGCAGTTTCTTCGAGCGACGCCGATTGTTCCTCGGTGCGGCTCGACAGGTCGAGATTGCCCGCCGCGATTTCGCGCGCCGCCGTGTGAATCGCTTCGCAGCTGTCGCGCACGCCCGAAACGGTCTGCGTGAGACCCGACTGCATGCGATGCATCGCCGCAAACAGCAGGCCGATTTCGTTGCCGCTCGCGGGCGGCACGCGCACCGTGAGATCGTTCGAGGCGATGCGGTCGAGCACGTCGGCGGCCTGCGCGAGCGGGGCGGAGACCACGCGGCGCAGCGCGAAGTGAGTCGCCACGATCAGCGCGAGCGCAAGGCCCACGCCCAGCACCACCATGCCGACGACCCACTGATACTGCGTATTGCCGCTCGCCAGCGCCGCTTCGGACAGCTGGTTTGCGAGCTGCTGGAACTTCTCGACGTTGGCCGAATAGGCCTGGCCCGATGTGGTGATCGCGGTGTCGTTGAGGTTCGCGTAAGCCGAGGTGTCGCCGCTCGCGAGCGCGTCACGCGCACGTGTGAGGCTTGCGGCAAGCTGCCCCGCGGAATCGACGAGCTGCGCCTTGAGCGCCGTGTCCATGCCGTCGAACGGCGCGGCTTTCTCGAACGACTGGGTCTCGCTCGCGGACAGGTCGAGCGTGCGCTGCGCGCTCTTGAGCGCGGAATCGCGTCCTGCCGCGTCATTGCGCTCCTTGAGCGCGGTATAGGCGCGCATCAGCGCCGAACGCGTGCGCGCGGTGTCCTTGTACGCGTCGTTGACGAGAATGGTTTGCCGCGCCATCTCGTGCAGCCCTTGCGTGTTCGTATTGGCGCTATGGAGCGCAACGATGCCTACGACGCCGCCGAGCAAAATCATCGTCGAGAAAACCACGAGGATCGCCAGCAGGCTGGCCCTAACCGTTAAATTGCGCATGCTGCGGGTGCCGGCAGGAGCCGGATAGTCGTTGCGATACTTTCGATAACGGCAATAATCGACGCGCGCTTTAGGGTCATATGCGAGTCATATGCATTCGCCGTATGGCCCGCCTGGCGCTGCTTTCAGAATACTTTCGCATTCCTTTCTACGCGTCTTTCGTCTCCGCTTCGCGCACCCGCGCACCCGCATAGGCCCAGCAGTCGAGCGTGACGCGCAAACCCGGACGCTCGTGCGCCAGCGCCAGGCCAAAGCCATGCATGCGCATGACCGCCTGCACCAACGAAAGCCCAAGCCCCGAGCCCGGCGCTTCACGTGTGCGCTCGCTGCGATAAAAGCGCTGAAACACCGCCATGCGCTCCGATTCGGGAATGCCGGGGCCGTTGTCGCTCACGTATACGCTCGGCCCCTGCGCGCCCATCGACACATGCAGGCCTACGCGCCCGCCAGAGGGCGTGAACTTGATGGCATTGTCGAGCAGGTTCGCGAGCGCTTCGAACAGCAGCGCATAGTCGGCGCGTATCACGTCCACGCGCTCCAGTTGCAGCGCGAGGTCGATCTGCTTGTCAGCGGCGAGCGGCTGATAGAGGTCGGCCACTTCGGCGCAGAGCCGGTCGAGCGCAACATCGCCGAAGCCCGCGCGCCGCCGCATTGATTCGATCTCCGAAATACGCAGCATTGCCGTAAAGCGGCGCAGTACGTCGTTGACGCCGCGCGTGGCCTGGTCGACGAGACTCGCGTGGTCGCCGTCCAGCCGCTCCAGCGGCACGCGCGCGAGATGCGAGCGCACCCGCACGAGCGGCGTGCGCAGGTCGTGCGCAATGCCGTCGCAGGCGCCCTTGACCTCGTGCATGAGGCGCGAGACCTCATCGAGCATGTGATTGACGATCTGCGAAAGCCAGCTGATTTCGTCGCGCCCGCCATCGGGCAAACGCGCGTCGAGGTCGCCCGCCGCGATGTCCTGCGCCACGCGACGCACCGCTTTCACGCGTCGCAATTGCGACGTGGACACCAGCGCGCCCACGCCCAGGCCGCCCAGCAACACCAGCGCCGCGCTGCCGGCAAGACCGCCGAGCATGGTCTCGCGCAGGCGCGCCATCTCGCCCACGTCGCGCGAGACAACCAGCAGATTGCCATTGGGCAGACGCGTGACGCGCGTGCGCAGATATTGAGGATGCACCGTCGCGGGCCCGATCAGAAACGGCCTGTCCCACACGCCGACGCCGTTTTCGGTCAGGTGATGCGGCATGCGCGCGATATCGCCGGCAAGCCAGCGCTTGTCGGGCGAAAACAGGCCGTAGAAGTTCACGGGACGCTGGATCTGGCTGCGAATATGCGCGTCCAGTTGTGCGGGCACCTGGGCAGGCGCGAGCGCCGAAAAATACGCGAACTGCCAGTTGATGTTGTAGTCGGCCTCGCGCGCGGTGTAAGACGCCGACTGCCAATAGTTCAGGTAGACGAGCGCGGACATGGAAGCCGAGAACACCAGCGCATAGATCATCAACAGCCGGAATGTCGTGCTGCGCCAGAGACTCATTTTCATCGTATTTCCCCGCATTTCCCCGCCTTCCCGTCCAGTATCGCAAACCACCCATACCCGAACATGAAAATAGTTTTAGTTTTGTGAAAGCACGCGTTCATCGCGCAAATGCCAATAAATAAAGTTTAATTCGCCCGCAATGATGCTGTCGTGACCGGCGCTCAAAATAGGCAGTGCGAAACGACGATATTCCCGTCATTCGCCGCAAAAATAAGTCTTGCCCCGCCTTTGTTACCCGTCATTGAGGAAATACGCCATGAAACGCTCCCTCGCGCTTTGCCTTCTGTCGCTCGCCGCCGCGCTGCCGGCGCTGACTTCCGTCTCCGCGCACGCCGCCGATAACCCCGCGGGACGCCACGGCGTCGCGCCCATCCAGGTCAAGGCGCAGCTCTATCGCGCGTGGCTGACGGGCACGACCGCCGCCGACGAAAAAAATTCGTATCCCTTCGCGCCTTCCGACCGCGCCGAAGTCTCCGCGTCGCGCTGCGGTTATGTGCTCGGCCATCCGGGCGCATCGGAATTTCCAGCGATCACGCGTTCTGTCTGCACGCAATAACACCATCCATTCACGCTTTATTCCGGTGCATGCCGGAACACTTCGAATATCGGCGCGCTGATTTGTCGCAGTTGCATCCTGTCGGATCAAAAACGTTATATCCGGTAAGATATTTCGTATTCGCAGGCGGCATCAGCCGTTTATCCCTTGGCTTTTGGCCGAATTCAATGAGAAGCGCGGCGTATTACGCGTCGCCTCTCTCATCGCAATGCCGATATCGAAGTTTTCTCATTTCTGTCAATTCGCCTTAAAGCCGGTGGACAAACGCACCATTGCTTTGTGCGTGGCGCTCGCTGGCGTGCCGCTGGTGGCGTGGCTCGGGCTATGCGTGGGGCGCCTCCCGCTCGCGCCCGGCCAGGTCGCGTTGACGTTGCTCGCGGCGCTGCATCTGCACGCGCCGCTGGCCGATAGCGCGCACGGCGCCTTGCTGCACGCCGTCGTGATGCAAGCGCGCCTGCCGCGTCTCGTGGCGGCGGCGCTGATCGGCGCGGCGCTTTGCACATCGGGTGCGACGTATCAGGCCGTGTTTCGCAACCCGCTGGTTTCGCCGGGACTGTTGGGCGTGCTGGGTGGCGCGGCATTTGGCGCGGCGCTCGCCATCGTGCTCGGCAGCGGCAACACGCACGCCATGTGGATCCAGGCGAGCGCGTTCGTGGGCGGCATTCTCGCCATGGGCGTGGGCGTGGGCGCGGCGGCGTTGATCGGCGGGATTGCCGATGCGCGCGGCGAGCGCGGCGGCGTGCTCACGCTGCTGCTTGGCGGCCTCGTGAGCAATGCGCTGTTTTCCGCGCTGGTTTCGCTGCTCAAGTACGTCGCGGATCCGCTCAACCAGTTGCCCGCCATCGTGTACT
Organism: Paraburkholderia bannensis NBRC 103871; assembly: GCF_000685015.1. Taxonomy (GTDB): domain Bacteria; phylum Pseudomonadota; class Gammaproteobacteria; order Burkholderiales; family Burkholderiaceae; genus Paraburkholderia; species Paraburkholderia bannensis. The sequence continues at coordinate 223,217 of NZ_BAYA01000013.1, forward strand.
GGCTGCTCGGCTCGCTCGCGCAGACTGGTTGGCACGACCTCGCGTGGGCCGCTGCGCCGCTCGCACTGGGCACGCTGCTGCTGTGCATCGCCGCGCCGCTCATCGACGCTCTCGCGCTCAGCGACGACGAAGCGCGCAGCCTGGGCGTGCCCGTCACCGCGATCCGCCCGGGCGTGATGGCGCTGGCGACGCTCGTGAGCGCATTGACCGTCGCGCTCGCGGGCATGATCGGCTGGATCGGCTTGCTGGTGCCCAATCTCGTGCGACCGCTTGTGGGCGCATCGAATCGCTACGTACTGCCGATGAGTGCGCTCGTGGGCGCCATCGCGCTCATGCTCGCCGATACCTGCGCGCGCAGCGTCGCGAGCGCCGAGATACCGCTGGGCGTCGTCACCGAACTGGGCGGCGCGGTGGCGTTCGTGGCCGTCCTGCGCACGCTGCGCCGCGATGGACGCTAGGCCCATGTCCGGATCGCTCTCGCTCTCCTGCCGCGATATCGTCGTGCGGCGCGCGCACGCCTGTGTTCTTGATGGCGTGAACTTCAGCGTTCGTGCAGGCGAACTGGTGTCTTTGCTCGGCGTAAACGGCGCGGGTAAAAGCACGCTGTTGCGCGTGCTGCTCGGCCTCATTGCACCCGCTGCGGGCGAAGTGCACCTGCTCGATCGCCCCTTGCGCCGCCACACGCGCCGCACGATTGCGCAACACGTAGCGTGGGTGCCGCAATATCACGTGCCGCAATTTCCCTACACCGTCGAGCAGGTCGTCGCACTCGGCCGCCTGCCGCATCGCGGCCTCATGAGTGCGCCGCGCGCCGAAGACCGCGCCGCCATCGCCGCCGCAATGGCCGACATGCAGGTCGCGCATCTCGCGCGACGCGACTATGGCGCACTCTCGGGCGGCGAACGCCAGCGCGTGATGCTCGCACGCGCGCTCGCCCAGGGCGCGCGCATCCTGCTGCTCGACGAGCCGTTTGCTGGCCTTGACTACGGCCAGCACCTGCGCCTGCTGGAGCGCCTCGCTGCGCTCGCGGCCAGCGGCTACGCAATCGTCAACACGAATCACCGCCCCGACGACGCGTGCAATCTCTCCACGCGCGTGGCGCTGCTGGAGGGCGGGCGCATCGTCGCCGACGGCCCGCCGCGCGACGTCCTCACTGCGCAGACCGTAAGCGCGCTGTATCGCGCCCCGGTCGAACAACTCGATATCGACGGCCAGCGCTTCTTTCGCGCCGCCGCGCCCGCTTCCCCACTGCCGCCCTCGCGCGTCCCACCCAGCTAACGATGAACATTCGACCTCCGTCGCGCTGCGCCGCCTTTGCGTTCGCAGCCGCGTGCGCTTTCGCCGCGCATGACGCCCGTGCGCAAAGCACGCCATCCGCTTCCGCCGATAAGACCAGCAGCGCCAACAACGCCAACGATCAGGCCGGCAACGCCGACAAAGCGACGACACTGCCCACCGTCGCGGTCAGCGCCAGCGCAACGCCAGATGGCGCCAACAGCCCGCGCAGCGACAAGGCCTCGCTAGGGCCGCTGGGCACGCTCAAGCGCGTGGATACGCCTTATACGGTCAACGTGGTGACGCAGGAAGTGATCGCAGACCAGCAGCTCAAGAGCATTCCCGATGCGCTGCGCCTGCTGCCTTCGGTGCAAGGCGACGGCGCGCGCCCGCAAAGCCGCGGCATTCAGGGCAGCGTGGTGCAGAACAGCCGCATCGACGGCCTCAACGTGGTCTCGACCACCGATTACCCGCTCGAACAGTTCGATCGCATCGAAGTCCTGAATGGTCTGGCGGGCGCGCTGTACGGCCCCGCGAATCCGGCGGGCACGTTCAACTACATCCAGAAGCGCCCGACCGACGACCGCCAGCTTCACTTCACGCTGGGCTACGGCACGCAAACGCGCTTCACGCGCGGCCTCGACGTATCGGATCGCGTAGGGCCGTCGAAGGCCATTGGCTACCGCCTCACGCTGCTCGACGAAACCGGCACCGGCTACACCGACCACAGCTCGCTGCGCCGCCAGCTTGCGAGCGTGGCGCTGGACTTCCATCTCTCGCGCGACACGGTGCTGGAGGCGAACTACAGCCACTACCACTACGTCACCAAAGGCTTCCCGGCGACCTTCGGTCTCGCAACCGGCGCGCATTTCCCGGCTGCGCTCGATCCGACCAACCCGGTCTGGGGCTCGGTCAACGGCGGCAACGACGACACGACCGACACCGGCTCGCTGCGCCTGAAGCACGACTTCTCGCCGAACTGGCACCTGGAAGCGGCCGTGCTGCGCCAGATCGCCGACCGCGAATCGACTACGCCGACCGACACGATCGCCACCGACGGCACCTACAAGACGACGATCTCGACCGCGACCGCCAGCCGCTTCACGATCACCAGTAACCTGCTCTACCTGCGCGGCCACGTGGAAACGGGCAGCGTGCAGCAGGACATCAGCATCGGCACGAGCGGCTTCATCTGGGACAACTTCAATCCGGTTGCGGGCGCAACGACCACGCTCGGCAGCGCGAGCCTCACGAATCCGCAGTCGTTCGCGGTGACCGGCGCGCCGGATTTCGAGCATCGCTATCAATCGGCGCAGAGCACGCAGCAGTCCCTGACCGCGAGCGACAACATCCGTTTCTCGCCGCATTGGTCGGTGCTGCTCGCGGGCAGCCAGAGCTGGCTGTCCACGCACAACTACAGCGTGAAGGGCGTGCAGACGAGCGAATCGGCCAACCAGGGCCTGTCCGGTGCGGCGAGCCTGATTTTCAAGCCTCGCGAGAACCAGAGCCTCTATGTGACCTATGCGGACAGTCTCCAGCAAGGCGACACTGCGCCCGCAGGCTCGACCAACGCGGGCAATATTCTCGACCCATATCGCAGCAAGCAGTGGGAAGTGGGCTACAAGCTCGCGCTCGCGCGCATGAACGCGTCGGTCGCGGCGTTTCGCATCACGCGGCCCTATGCCTATACGCTCGCGGACGGCACCTACGGCACGGCGGGCAACCAGGTCAATCGCGGCGTCGAGGTGATGCTCGACGGCAACGCCACGCGCAACCTGACGGTGTTCGGCGGCTTTACGTGGCTCGATCCGCGCCTGTTCGATACGGGTAGCGCAAGCACCGAGGGCAAGCGCATCGTCGGCCTGCCCGAGTTCGCGCTCAACGTGCTGATGCAGTACAAGATCCAGCAGGTGCCGGGTCTCTTCACCAATCTCAACGTGCATTATGTCGGCGCGCGTCCGACCGACAACGCCAACACGGGGTCGGTGGGCTCGTACACGACGCTCGACCTGGGCGTGGGTTATCTCGCCGATATCATGGATCGCGCGGTGACGTTCCGCCTGTCCGTCGATAACGTCACGAACCGGCATTACTGGACGAATATCGTGCCGGGCGGCCTGAACGGCTATACGGGTTCAGGCAATGCCACCGCTCAGCTGGGCGCGCCGCGTACCGTCACGGCTTCGGTGGAGTTCGATCTATGAGGTTCGACCTATGAGGCTCGCACGATTTGTCCGCCTGGCCGCAGCCTTCGCGTTGAGTTCGTGCGCGCTTGCCGTGCAGGCGCAGCCGAAAACCCGCATCGCCGATCTCTGGTACGCGCATAACGCCGTGGTCGCGATGCTTGGTTCCGCCAGCGACGTCGTGGCGACGGTCGCAAGGCCGCAGGCGCTGCCCTGGATGTTCCGCGTCGCGCCCGCGCTCGCCCATGCCCAACCCGTTGCGGGCGCAACGGTCAACGCGGAAGACCTGCTGCGCCTGAACGCCGATGTCGTGTTCGCCAGCGCGGGCGACCCGACCATCGGCGCGATGCAGCGCCTGGGGCTCGACGTCGTGCCGGTGGGCTTCGACGATTACGATTCGATGCTGCGCTGTATCGACCTCACGGCGCAGACGCTCGACACGCCCCTCGCCCGCGAACGCGCGCGCGACTATCGCGCGTATTTGCAGGCGACGCTGCACGACACGGCGCAGGCGCTCGCCGCTCACGGCACGCATGCAACGCCGCGCGTGCTGCACGTGGCGTCGCTCACGCCGCTGAAGGTGGACGGCTCGGACACGATCGTCGACCGCTGGATCCGCGCGGCTGGCGCGCGCAATGCCGCCGATGGACTGAGCGGCAACCTCAAGCCCGTGTCGATCGAGCAGGTGCTGGCGTGGCATCCCGATGTCGTGATTCTCGCGGCCAACGCGGGGTCGATCGAGGCGTCGCCACAACGCGCGCTCTGGCAGACGCTCGAAGCCGTGCGTGACGGGCGCGTCTATCGCAATCCGACTGGCGTGTTCCCGTGGGATCGCTACGGCCCCGAGGCCGCGCTGGAGGTGCGCTGGGCCGCGAGGACACTGCATCCGGAAGCGTTCAGGGACGCAGCGCAGGGGTCGATGCAAACGCAGACGCAGCAGTTCTACCAGCGCTTTTACGGCTACGCGCTGTCCGATGCCGAAGCGAAGCTCATGTTGAGCGGCGGGACTTGAGCGCAGCCGTGCCGCTGGCGCGGGCCACTTCGAGCGCCAGCGCATGAAACGCCACGACCGCGCCCGACGATTCGTCGGCGCGGCTCAGCAGCAGCAATCCCGCCGAACCGACTTCGGCAACGGGCCGATAGGTCAGCCCCGGCAGCACGACCTGCTCGACCGAACGCGGCACCAGCGCGACGCCCAGGCCCGCGGCCACGAGCGCGAGCACGCTTAGCGTGCTGGACACGCGAAAGGCCGGTTCGACCACGATGCCCAGATGTGCGCGCAGATGCACCAGGCCCGCATCGCCGTCATCCGATGAAAACGCGATGATCTGCTCGGCGGCCAGCAGCTTGAGCGGCACACGCGCGCGCTTCGCCAGCCGATGATCGTGCGCCATCGCCACCACCATCGGCCAGTTGCCGATGCGCTCGCAGCGTAGCGTGCGGCTTTCGGCCGGCGGCTGCACCGTGCCATAGGCAATATCGATTTCACCTTTCACCAGCGCGTCTTCGTGCAGGTTCGGCGGCATTTCCTGCACCGATACCTCCGCACGCGGAAAGCGCGCACGAAACTGCCGCAGCGCGTCCGTGAGCATGCCGGACAGCACCGCATTGCCGGCAAAGCCCACGCGCACCCGGCCAATCTCGCCGCGCAGCGAGCGCCGCGTCGCATCGCGTGCGTGTTCCGCCTGCGCCAGCGTGCGGCGCGCCTCGGTCAGCAGCACCTCGCCCGCCGCGGTCAACCACACGCCCTGACGCGTGCGCGAAAACAGCGGGCCGCCCACTTCCGCTTCGAGATCGCGAATCTGCATGCTCAGCGCAGGCTGCACGATGTTCAGCCGCTGCGCGGCCTGGCCGAAATGACCGGTCTCTGCCAATGCCACGAAGTAGCGTAGATGGCGCAGTTCCATTTGCATTCATCCATCATCCATACTGATCGAACGATCATAACAATATATTTGGCTGATCGATTTGCGGCGCCCATACTGCCTGCGGAATCCATCACTTTTCCCCACTATTCAAGGCACTTTCATGCAAACGACACTCGAAGACCGTCAGGCGATTGCTGACTTGATGAACGGCTGGATGCACCGCGATCTTGCGCAATGGGATCAGCTTGCGAGCCTGTTTCATGCGGACGGCACCATCGAGGTCACCTGGTTCGAAGGCCCCGCCGCCGATTTCATCGCGGGGTCGCAACGCATGGGTAAAGCCGGACTGAGCACCAAGCATTTCGTCGGCCAGCCGGTCGTGCGCTTCAATGGCGCGAAGGCGATCGTGGAAACGAACGCGATGATCATTGGCGAAAACGTGGCGCTCGAACTCGGCTGCGTCGCGCATAGCCGCTTTTACGACCTGGTCGAAAAACGTGCGGGCGAATGGAAGATCGTTCGGCGTCAGTGCATCTATGACAATGCGTATTTCACGTTCCCTTGTGGCGTCGTCGAGGTCGACCGGGAGGCCGTGCGCGCACTGCCGCGCGGCTATGCGGCGCTCGCCTGGCTGCTTGCGCAAAGCGGCTTTCCTGTGCAGCGTGTGTTTGCGACTAAAGGCAGCGAACTGGAACGGCAGATGAAGCAGCAAGGCGAGGTGTGGCTCGCGGCTTGAGCGTTCAGGCTGAGGGCGTTGAGCGGCCTGCGAAACCGGAATGAAAGCGACCTGTACAATCAAGGCTTGAGGTTTTCCCAATCTGTCCCTCGCGGCACGCGTGCAGTTTCCCCCGTCTCCTCAAATGACGCGCCTTGAAGGTGCTTCGCGTCTGCACGCCTGCCGCAGCCTTTGTCGCTTTTAGCTGATCGTTCCCGATGTCGGATATCGAATGCGCGCAGACGTCGCGCGCCAATCAATCGAAAACTCGCAATAAAAACCATTGGGCGGCCGTCTGGTCGCTCGCGCTTGGCTCATTCGCCAGTGTGACCACCGAGTTCCTGCCCGTGGGCGTGCTCCCCGAAGTCGCGCACACCTTCAACATCTCCGATGGCCAGGCCGGACTGATGATGACGTCGCCCGCGCTATTCGCGGCCGTCGCCGCGCCTGGCGTGATGATCGCAGCGGGCCGCATCGACCGGCGGCGCGTGTTGATCGGCCTGTCCGTGATCCTGCTTGCGGCGTGCCTGATCGCCGCCTTCGCGCAAAGCTTCCCGATGCTGCTGGTGAGCCGCGCGATGGTCGGCGCGAGTCTTGGCGCGTTCTGGTCGCTGGGTCTCGCGGCCGCCGGACGACTCGTCGCGCCGGAGCATGTGCATCGCGCGGCGGGGACAATCTTCGGCGGCGCCGCACTCGCGATGATCGTGGGGCTGCCTTTCGGCACCTTGCTTGCGGGCTTCTTTTCGTGGCGTGGCGCGTTCCTGGGCGCGGGCGTGCTGGCCACGCTCGCGTTGATCGCGCAGATCATCGTGCTGCCGCCCATGCCCGCGCAAACCAAGCTGCGTCTCGCAGGCTTCGCCGCGTTCGCGCGCCAGCGTGCTGCGCAACTGAGTCTTGCGCTGACGTTGCTCGTGTTCATCACGCACTTCGGCGCGTACACGTACTTGATGCCGCTGCTGATCCAGGCTGGCGTGTCCGGCGATACCGGCACGTGGGTGCTGCTCGCGTATGGCTTCTGCGCGCTCGTGGCGAATTTCGCGGCGGGGCGTTATGTGAGCCGCAAGCTCAGCGCAGCGATGCTCGGCAATATTCTGCTGCTTGCCGTCGTGCTGGCCGTGCTGCCCTCGCTGGATCACGCGCGCTTGACGGTGCTCGCGGGCGTGATGATCTGGGGCGTTGCCTGGGGCGCGCTGCCGCTATGCCTGAACGTCTGGCACAGGCGCGTGCCCGATGGCGAAAGCGAAGCCGCCGCCGCGCTCTTTACGCTTGCGACGCAAGTAGCGATTGCGCTTGGCTCGGTCGTGGGCGGCGTGGTCGTCGACCATCAAAGCCTGGGCGCCGATTATCGCTATTGCGCGCTGATGGGATTCGTCGCCGCGGCGCTCGTGGTGCGGGCGCGCTCGCGCAAACTTCATACGACCAAGGAACACGCATGACCGATCGCGAATTGATCATTCCGCAGCAGATGCAGGCAATTGTGGAGCGCGCCGGCTACGTGCCGGCGGTGAAGGTCGGCAAGACCGTGTATTGCGCGGGCCAGGTCGGTCGCACGGCCAGTCTTGAAGTGATCGCCGATCCCGAAGCGCAGTTCGCGGTCTGCTGGGAAAACCTGCGCATCGTGCTGGCTGAGGCGGGCTGCACGTTCGACGACGTCGTCGACATGACGACGTATCACGTGCAGATGAGCGAGCACATGGCGATCTTTCGCGCCGTAAAAGATCGGGTGTTTCCACGCGGCACCTGCGCATGGACGTCGATTGGCGTATCCGAACTCGCGCGGCCCGGCCTGCTCGTGGAGATCAAGTGCGTCGCGGTGCAGCGCTAAACAAAAACGGCGTCGGGATGAACCTCATCCCGGCGCCGTTTTTCACGCTTGAATCACGCTCGCATCAATGCGTAGCGTGCAGGTACAGATACAGCGTCGATGCCGCCACGCCGCCCAGCAGCGGGCCGACGACGGGGATCCACGCATAGCGCCAGTCGCTGTCGCGCTTGCCCGGGATCGGCAGCAGCGCGTGCATGATGCGCGGCGAGAGATCGCGTGCGGGGCTCATCGCGTAGCCCGTGGGGCCGCCCAGCGAAATGCCGATGCCGAGCACGAGCAGGCCGACCGGCAGCGCGTCGAGCGCACCCAGGCCCACTTGCGGCGCAGCCAGGTACAGCACGCCCAGGATCAGCACGAAAGTGCAAATCGCTTCGGTGATGACATTGTGGCGCACGCAACGAATCGCCGGCCCGGTGCAGAACACGGCGAGCTTGAGATCCGCGTCTTCTTCGTTCGCAAAGTGCTGACGATAGGCGAGCCACACGAGAAACGCGCCCGCCATGCCGCCGAGCATCTGCGCGGCGATATAGCCGCCCACTTTCGACCACGCAAACTTGCCTGCCAGCGCGAGGCTGATCGTCACGATCGGGTTCAGGTGCGCGCCGCTGTACGCCGCCGTCACGTAGACGGCCACGAACACGGCCATCGCCCAGCCCATCACGATGACGATAAGATCCGCGCCGCGGCCCTTGGTTTTGGCGAGCAGCACGTTGGCGACCGCGCCGTTGCCGAGCAGCACGAGAATCGCTGTGCCGATGAATTCCGCAATATAGGGTGACATGTTGGTTGTCTCACTTATTGTGCAGCGGGCATGCGTGGCCGATCTTCCGGCCCGCTGCCCGCCCGCTATTGTTGTGTGATTGGGTTACTTGGGATGCCCTGTTTCTACCACTGTGCTTCTACTGCGCTTTACTGCATGACTGCATGACTACAGGTCTGCTCGCGCGCCGACTCACTGCGTGTCGTCGGCCCACGCCTTCGCGGCGCGCACTGCACGCTGCCAGCCCGCACGGCACGCATCGACCTGCGAAGCCGCCATGCCCGGCGCGAAACGCTTGTCCACGTGCCACTGGCCTTGCAGCTCGTCCACGTTCTTCCAGTAGCCGACCGCGAGGCCTGCGAGATACGCCGCGCCCAGCGCGGTCGTTTCGGTGATCTGCGGGCGCACCGCATCCACGCCCAGCAGGTCTGCCTGGAACTGCATCAGCAGGTTGTTCGCGCTCGCGCCGCCGTCCACGCGCAGCTCGCCCACGCTGATGCCCGAATCGGCTTCCATCGCCGCGAGCACGTCGAGCGACTGATACGCGATCGAATCGAGCGCCGCACGCGCGACATGCGCCGAAGTCGTGCCGCGCGTCACGCCGAACAGCGACCCGCGTGCACGCGCGTTCCAGTGCGGCGCGCCCAGACCCGCGAATGCAGGCACGAGATAAACGCCGTCGGTATGCGGCACGCTCGCGGCCAGCGCTTCGATTTCCGACGCGCTCTTGATGATGCCCATGCCGTCGCGCAGCCACTGCACCACCGCGCCCGCGATAAAGATGCTGCCTTCGAGCGCGTAATTGACCTGGTCGCCGATCTGCCATGCAATCGTCGTGACAAGGTTGTTCTTCGACTCGATGGGCTTGTCGCCCGTGTTCATCATCAGGAAGCAGCCCGTACCGTAGGTGTTCTTCACCATGCCGGTGTGCGTGCACATCTGGCCGAACAGCGCCGCCTGCTGGTCGCCTGCGATACCGGCAAGCGGGATCTTCGAGGCAAACACCGTCGTCTTGGTCGGCCCATAAATTTCGGATGACGAACGGACTTCCGGCAGCATGCTGCGCGGAATGTCGAGCGCTTCGAGCAGTTCGTTGTCCCACTGGCGCGTGTGGATGTTGAACAGCATCGTGCGCGATGCGTTGGTCACGTCCGTCACGTGCAGTTCGTGCTTGGTGAAGTTCCACACGAGCCAGCTGTCGACCGTGCCGAACGCGAGCTTGCCCTGACGCGCCTTTTCGCGCGCGCCTTCGACGTTGTCGAGGATCCAGCGGATCTTGGTGCCCGAGAAATACGAATCGATCGGCAGGCCGGTCTTCGCGCGCACTTTCTCTTCCAGGCCTTGCGCCTTGAGCTGGTCGCAGAAGTCGGCCGTGCGGCGGTCTTGCCAGACGATCGCGTTGTAGATCGGGTGGCCGGTTTCGCGATCCCAGACGATGGTGGTTTCGCGCTGGTTCGTGATGCCGATGGCGGCGATATTGGTGCCGTTCATGCCCGCGCGCGTGACGGCTTCGGCGGCGACGCCAGCCTGCGTCGACCAGATTTCCTGCGGATCGTGCTCGACCCAGCCCGGACGCGGATAAATCTGTTCGAACTCTTTCTGCGCCGTCGAAACGATACGGCCCTGGCGGTCGAACAGCATCGCGCGCGAACTCGTGGTGCCCTGGTCGAGCGCGAGAATGTATTGTTGATCCTGCATGTCTCTCATCTCCTTCCGTACGTAGTTGTGATTCGCGCCGCTATCGTGGCTGTGCTGCTGCGCGATGCGGCGCGCGATGTTGCTACCTGCCTCTGCAACCTGCCTGCTTTAGTGCGGCACGGCCGTCCGCGCCTGGCTCGTGGCGAACCACGATTCGAGCGCGGCCGTCACGGCTTCCAGCGTGCCCGGCGTCACATGCAGGCCGAGCTTCGAGCGGCGCCACAGCACATCCTCGGCGCAGGTCGCCCATTCGGTATCGCGCAGATAGCGCAGTTCGGCCTCATAGATGCCGGGTGCGATCTGCGGGCCAAGATCGTCGAGCGACTTCGCCGCGCCGATCAAACGTTCGGCACGCGTGCCGTAAGCGCGCGCATAGCGCAGCGCGAGTTGCGCGGGCAGCCAGGCGAAACGCTTCGCCAGGCTCTCTGCGAACGGCGCGAAACGCGCATTGGCGATGTCGCCGCCAGGCAGCGGCTTGCCCGCCGTCCACGCGCCCGCCTTACTGCCGAGCACGGTTGCCAGCATGTCGCCAGCCTCTTCGGCCAGCTTGCGGAAGGTCGTGATCTTGCCGCCGAACACCGAGAGCAGCGGCGCATTGTCGGCACCGTCCATTTCGAGGCGATAGTCGCGCGTCACCGCCGATGCGTTCTTCGCGCCCTCTTCCTCAAGGAGCGGACGCACGCCCGAATAAGTCCAGTGCACATCGGAGGGCGAGATCTTACGCTTGAAATAGCGATTGATCGACTCGCAGAGGTAACGCGTTTCGTCGCCGTCGATCGCCACTTTGGCGGGATCGTTGCGATATTCCACGTCGGTCGTGCCGATCAGCGTGAAATCGTGCTCGTAGGGAATCGCGAAAATGATGCGCTTGTCGGGGTTCTGGAAGATGTAGGCATGGTCGTGATCGAACAGGCGCTTCGTCACGATATGGCTGCCCTTCACGAGGCGCACGCTGTGCTGCGCGCCCTGTCCGAGCGCGCCGTGCAGCACCTCGCCCACCCACGGGCCGGCCGCGTTGGCCACCGCGCGGGCGCGCACGTCGAAGGTGCTGCCGTCGGCGCGGCGCAGCGTCGCCTGCCACTCGCCTTCGCCGCTGGCGTTCTTCACGCGCTGCGCGGCCACGAGTTTCGTACGCGTGAGGATGCGCGCGCCGCGCTCCTGCGCATCGAGCGCGTTGAGCACCACGAGTCGCGCATCGTCGACCCAGCCGTCCGAATACACGAAGCCGCGGCGGATCGAATCGATCAGCGGTGCGCCCGCCGCATGGCGGCGCATGTCGATGCCGCGCGAGCCCGGCAGCAGTTCGCGCTTCGCGAGGTGATCGTAGAGAAACAGGCCGATGCGAATGAGCCAGGCCGGACGCAGGTTCGGCATGTGCGGCATGACGAAACGCAACGGCCACATGATGTGCGGCGCCGCGCGCAGCAGCGTCTCGCGCTCCTGCAGCGCCTTGCGCACGAGCCCGAATTCCTTGTACTCCAGATAGCGCAAGCCGCCGTGAATCAGCTTGGTGCTGGCCGACGAAGTATGCGAAGCCAGATCGTCCTGCTCGCAAAGGAGCACGGACAGCCCGCGCCCGGCTGCGTCGCGCGCGATGCCCGCGCCGTTGATCCCGCCGCCCACGACGAGCAGATCGTACCGATTCTCTTGAGTCACCTGCGTTTCCTGTTTATGGCTTGGTGTGCCTTCGTCCGGCGTCGCTCGACGCCCCCGATCGGGCCCCATGCGAATCCAGATACGAACCAGAAATGTTCGAATGCGAAATCTAACGAACAAAATCGAAAAAGTAAAGTTCGATCAGACGAAACCGGTGGAAACGACGAAAATGCGGGCGTTTTGGCGCGAAAAGGGTCGGAAAACTGGGGTTTTCCCGCAGGATGAGGTCGCTACAGGGGATGGAAAAGCACGTTCGGCGGCATGTTAGCCGCCTGTCAGGAAACAGAACGAACCCGAAAATGTTCGAATTCTTTTCGTTCGATGTTCGTTTTTATGTCAGAGCGCGAGGGTGATAGCGCGACACTTACTGGGCGACATACACCGCCGTACCGGCCTGGGCGATGGTTTCGTCCATCTCGGCGGGCAGGGGCTTGTCGGTGAACAGCGCGTGGATCTGGCTCAGGTGGCCCTGGCGCACGAGCGCAGGCCGGCCGAACTTCGAATGGTCGGTGACGAGATAAACGGTGCGCGCGTGCTGGATGATCGCCTCCGCCACGCGCACTTCGCGCGTATCGAAATCGCGCAGCGTGCCATCGGTTTCGATCGCCGAGGTGCCGATGATCGCGTAGTCCACCTTGAACTGGCGGATGAAATCGATCGTCAGCTCGCCGACGATGCCCTTGTCCCAGGGCCGCACGATGCCGCCCGTGATGAGCACTTCGCACTCGGGATAGCCGCTCATCATGCTGGCGACGTTCAGGTTGTTGGTGATGACGCGCAGGCCGCGATGATGGTTGAGCGCGCGCGCGACTTCCTCGGTGGTGGTGCCGAGGTTGATGAAGAGCGACGCCTGATCAGGAATATGCGAGGCGGCGAGTGCGCCGATGCGGCGCTTCTCGTCGTGGAACATTTGCTGGCGTGCGCTGTAGGAGACGTTCTCGGCGCTCGTGGGCAGGCTCGCGCCGCCGTGGTAGCGGCGCAGCAGGTTCATGTCGGCGAGCCAGTTGACGTCGCGGCGGATCGTCTGCGGCGTCACGTTGAAGTGCGCGGCAAGATCGTCGACGGTCACGAAGCCGTCACGCTGCACCCATTCGAGCAGTTCCTGCTGGCGCGCGTTGAGGGTGAGGCGGGGGTCTCGGGTCATGTTTTGGGGCGCAGTTTGAGAGGGACTGGCCGTATTGTAAGGGGAGGGGAGCGGAGCGATCCGTTATGCGGGACGCAAGCGGGTATCAATGCCGCGTGCCGGGGATATCCGGTGTCGTGGGGAAATTCACCCAGGCCGCTTCGACCCGTTGTTTAGGCAGGAAGTGAAACTCGATAAAGCCATCGTGCTTGTTGGTGAGCGGTGGCACAGGAATGTCGGTTTCGAAGGTGTCGTGGGGTGCATTCGCGAGGTATTGCTCCTTCGTCCACTCAAGCTCGACTTTTACATGCAGTTGTTTCGCGCTTTTGGGAATCGAGAAACAGCAGACGATGCCACCGCCTCCACCGGATTGATGCGCTTCAGACGCGCCTGCGGCAAAGCCATTTACAAAGAAGTTGACGATATGCCGATCCGTATAGTTATAGCCAATCACGGCATAAGGGCCGTAGGCGGCTTCGCTTGAAATGCTGATGTAGCTCCATACAGCGCCGCCCACAAGCAACGCAGCAAGAACAACACGCCGGACGCTTCTGCTGGGTCTATTTGGAGAACGCTCTCGTTTCATCGTTTCAGTCTTTTTTGTTTATCGTTCGCATAGCAATTTATCGCATATCGATACCTGCGTGCTTCATATCGCGCTATCTATATCGCCGCCCCCGCAAAGCAACTGACGAATCCGACTTTGGGCACTGCGCCTGCGCCGCTAATATCGCCGCTCCAATAAACAAAAGTACTAGAACAACGACGATGAGATATCCGGCCGCCCTCCGACAGCTTGCTAAAGTTGCTCGCACAACCAACCGCTCACTTCCGCATTTACGCCTTGCCGCAGCAGCCGTCGCGGGCGCGCTCGCACTAGGCGCGTGCGGCGGTTCCGACTCCGTCACCACGCAGGCGAGCGCAGCGGCCACCGCCGCGCACAAGCAGCCGAACATCCTCTACATCATGGCCGACGACCTCGGCTACTCGGACATTCATGCGTTCGGCGGCGAGATCAATACACCCAATCTCGACGCCCTGGTCGCGTCGGGCCGCATTCTCACGAATCACCACGCGGGCACGGTCTGCGCGATCACCCGTTCGATGCTGATCTCGGGCACCGATCACCACCTCGTCGGCGAAGGCACGATGGGCGTGCCCACCGACGAGCGCAAAGGCCTGCCCGGCTACGAAGGCTACCTGAACGACCGCGCGCTTTCGGTCGCGCAACTGCTCAAGGACGCGGGCTATCACACCTACATGGCGGGCAAGTGGCATCTGGGGTCGGGCATCGTCGGCAGCGCTTCGGGCAGCGGGCAGACGCCGGATCAATGGGGCTTCGAGCATAGCTACGCGCTGCTGGGCGGCGCGGCGACGAATCACTTCGCGCACGAACCCGCGGGCTCGCACAACTACACCGAGGACGGCCAGTACGTGCAGCCAGGACAACCCGGTCAGCCCGGCGGCACGGGCGGCAATCCGGCCGTGTTCTATTCGACCAACTTCTATACGCAAAAGCTGATCTCGTACATCGACTCGCACAAGGGCGACGGCAAGCCGTTCTTCGCCTACGCGGCGTATACGTCGCCGCACTGGCCATTGCAGGTGCCGGATCCGTGGCTGCATAAATATGCGGGCGTCTACGATGCGGGCTACGACGCGATCCGCAATGCGCGCATCGCGCGGCAAAAAGCGCTCGGCCTGATTCCCGCCGATTTCCAGCCGAATCCGGGCCTGGCCGAAACGCTCACGCGCTCGCCCGCCACGGCGAACAACGGCACCGCGAGCGCGAAATACATCAGCGCCGTGCATCCGGCGTCCGCAGGCTACGCCGATTACGGCCAGGGCAACGTCGACAAGCTCTGGGCCAGCCTCTCCCCCGCCGAGCGCAAGTCGCAGGCGCGCTACATGGAAATCTACGCGGGCATGGTCGAGAACCTCGACTACAACATCGGACTCCTGATTCAACATCTGAAGGATATCGGCGAGTACGACAACACCTTCATCATGTTCCAGTCGGATAACGGCGCAGAGGGCTGGCCGATCGATTCGGGCGCGGATCCCACGGCCACCGATACGGCCAATGCGCAGGAACCCACGTATTCGGCGCTCGGCACCGACAACGGCCTGCAGAACGCGCAGCGCCTGCAATACGGTCTGCGCTGGGCCGAGGTGAGCGCCGCGCCGTTCCGCTACACCAAGGGGTATTCGGCGGAAGGCGGCGTGTCCGTGCCGACCATCGCGCACCTGCCGGGGCAGACCACCCAGGCGGCGTCGCTGCGCGTCTTCACGCACGTCACCGACGATACGGCGACCTTCCTCGACGTAGCAGGCGTCACGCCGCCTTCGACGCCCGCACCGGCGCTCGTGAGCGCGCTGACCGGCGTCGACCAGAACAAGGGCAAGGTGGTCTACAACAATCGCTACGTGTATCCGGTGACGGGCAAGTCCTTGCTGCCGCTGCTTGAAGGCACGAGCACGGCCGAGGTTCACACCGCTGCGTTCGGCGACGAAGCCTATGGCCGCGCCTATCTGCGCAGCGCCGACGGCCGCTGGAAGGCGCTCTGGACAGAACCGCCGCTCGGCCCGGTCGACGGCCACTGGCAGCTTTACGACATGGCCGCCGATCGTGGCGAAGTCAACGATGTCTCGACGCAGAATCCCTCGGTGATCCAGTCGCTCATCCAGCAATGGAACGACTACATGACGAGCGTAGGCGGCGTCGAACCGCTGCAACCGCACGGCTATTACTGAGGACTGGCAATGCGCTTCTGGCTCACCGGCGCGGCATTCGGCGCCGCGATTTTCGCGGCGGCTTTTGCCCTGTCCTACGAATCGCAGGCACGCACGGCGGCACCCGCCGCCGCCTTCGACACGCTCAACGACGGCCGTCCGCTCGCCGCGCTCGGCAACGAGAAGCAATGCGAACGCTACAGCGGCCTGCCCGCGCGCTGGCGCGACGACCCGAAGGCGGGCATGGTGCACCTGCACGGCGGCGCATTCGTGTTCGGCAGCACGCGCGGCTATCCCGACGAGCGTCCGGACAGCGGCGGCGGCAACACGCGCGTCGCCGGCTTCTGGATCGACCAGCATGACGTGACGGTCGCGCAGTTCGCGGCCTTCGTCGCGGCCACGGGTTACGTGAGCGAAGCCGAAAAACAGGGCGGCGCGGCGGTCTTTCACGTCCCCACGCGCGAGGAAATGAACACGCGCGACCTGGCGTGGTGGTCGTGGGTCGACGGCGCATCGTGGCGGCATCCGCAAGGCCCGAAGAGCAATGTCGATGGCAAGGGCAACCTGCCCGTCACGCTCGTCACGTTGCACGATGCGCTTGCTTACGCGCATTGGCTGGGCCGCGACCTGCCGACCGAAGCCGAATGGGAATACGCGGGCAAGGCCGGCCACAACGATGCAAGCCTCGACGCCGCGCCCGTCGATGCGCAGGGCAAGCCCGCCGCGAACTACTGGCAGGGCGTCTTCCCGGTGCTCAATACCGGCGAGGACGGCCACGCCGGACTCGCGCCCGTGGGCTGCTACGCGGCCAACGACTTCCGCCTGTACGACATGATCGGCAACGCGTGGCAATGGACGCGGGACGTCTACAGCGGCCCGCACCAGTCGCACACGAACGGCGATACCGCCGCCGTTGCTCCGGCTTCGCGCCGCCACGACACGGCCATGGTCATCAAGGGCGGCTCGTTCCTGTGCTCGCGCGATTACTGCGTACGCTACCGCGCGTCGTCGCGCGAGCAGCAGGAAGCGGATCTCGCGGCTTCGCATATCGGCTTTCGAACGGTGTCGAGGGATCCGGCATGAGGCGCTTGAATCTCTTTGCGGCGGCGCTTGCCGCGCTGTGCCTGACGGGGTCGATCGCATATGCCGATGCCGTTGCGCCCGCAACGATCCGCGTAGGCGTCACGCCCGGCCCGCAGGCGCAGATCATGGACGAGGTCAAACGCGTGGCCGCTGCGCGCGGCCTGCCGCTCGACGTGGTGGTGTTCGACGATGCCGGCCGTATCGACGCGGCGCTCGCGGCGGGCCGTATCGACGCCGCCAGCTTCGAGGACGCGACGCGGCTTGCCGAAACGCGCGCCGCGCACGGCTACGCGCTCACGAGCGTCGCGCCCACGATCACGCTGCCGATGGCGCTTTATTCGAAGCGTCTGCGCAGCCTCACCCAGCTGCGCCCCGGCGCCACCGTGGCGATTCCCGCCGACGCGCGCGGCATGGCGCGCGCACTCGTGCTGCTGCAGAACGACACGCTCGTCACGTTCCGCGACAGCGCCGGACTGCATGCCACGACGCGCGATATCACCGGCAACCGGCTGCACCTGAAGATCGTGACCGTGCCGCGCGAGCGCCTTGTGAAAGCGCTCGATTCCACGGATATCGTCGCGATATCGAGCGAGGATGCGGCGAGCGCCGGTCTCTTTGCGGCGCGTGACAGCATCAGCTACGAAGACGCGCGCTCGCCGTATGCCGATGTGCTCACCGTGCGCGACGCCGACGTCCACGCGCCGTGGGTCGGCACGCTGGTCGCCGCCTGGCATTCCGACGATGTCGCGCATTTCATCCTCACGCGCTATCAGGACTCGGTGCGGCGGCCATGGTAGGCCGTAGCTGGTCGCTCGCCTGCAACGCTTGCGGCAAGTGCTGCAACAGCCCGCCCGCGCTGTCGTTGCGCGAATGGTTCGCGCATCGCCCGGTGTTTATCGGCAGCATCGCCATCGAGCGCGTGGCGCGCCGCCGCGTGGGCGAGCGGCTGATCGCGGGCGGCGTCGAACGCGTGCTGGACGCGCAGGATATCGCCGACCAGGACGCGCTCAACGATGCACTGTTTCATCGTGCGAGCGCACGCGAGGCGGGCTGGATTTCGGTGACGTTGCAGGGCTACGACTATCCTTCGGCGGGGCGCTGTCCGGCGCTCGCGCAAGACGGACGCTGCACGCTGCACGAAGCGGGCAAGCCCGCGCGCTGCGCCGCCGTGCCGCTCGATCCGCTGGTGCCGGACGGTTGGCAGCCGGTAGCTCTGGGCGCGCGGCGCGAAGGCGTGCGCGCGCTTGGCGCGGACTGTATCCGCGATGCGCTGGCGCCTGGCGCGCTGTCCCTCATCGACGGCGATCGTGTGCTCGACACACCCGCGCTCGAACGCGACCGCGCAGCGCTGACGTTCGAGCGCAAGCTCTGGCGTGACGCCGTCGCCACCGCGCTTGCGGCTTCGCCTGGCGCGCTTGCCGCGCTCAGACCCGGCGGTCGCCTCACCATCGCGCCGGTGCCCGCGCTACTGACCGTGGCGCGGCTCTCGCCTGCCTGCCATGCGGCGGCTATCGACGTGATCGGACAGCAACGCACGCTGATCGACGCTCACGTCGACGCCGCGCTCAAACGCCGCCGTCCCGACGAACGCGCCTTCACCCAGGAATTGCGCGGCTTCGCGCAGGCCCACGAACGCGCCTTCGACGAACTCTCGCGCGCCGGTGCGCCGACGATCTCTAGCGACCCCAATTTCGCGCGCGAAGCCGAAATCTGGCTCGGCTTGCACTAAAAAACCGCCCGCCGCCCTTCGCGCCAGAAGGGTAAATACCGACAAAATCCCTTCGGGACAGAAAGCAACCAGAAGGGCAGCCTTTTTTATACTTGCCACCAATCCCAGACTTGCGGCAACTCGCCGCAGCGCCGTCCACTACAAGGAGACACGCCCCCATGCCTTTTCGCGCCCAGCATCCCGGTCGCGCCCTGCTGCTTGCCCTCGCCCTTGGCGCGGCGGTAGCGGGCATGAGCGCGCCGGTGCAGGCCGAGCAGCAGGCACCGATCCGGCTGATGATGGGGGGCATGTCCAAGATCGTCTACCTGCCGGCCGTGCTGGCCGCGCGGCTGGGCTACTTTCGCGATGAAGGGCTCGATGTCGAGGTCGTAGGCGGCCCGGCGGGCATCGACACCTCGACGGAACTGATCGCGGGCGCCATCGAAGGCGCGATCGGTTTTTACGATCACACGCTCGATCTGCAAAGCCGTGGCCAGGATGTGCTGTCGGTGGTCGTGTTCCAGCGTGCGCTGGGACTCGCCGAACTGGCCTCCACGCGCACCGAAGGCGGCCGCGCGCTGGCGCGCTCCGGGTCGATGCGCGACGCCCGCGGCCTGCGCCTGGGCGTGACGGGCTTCGGCTCCTCCACCTGGGTTGTCACGCGTTACCTGGCGGCGGGCGCAGGCGTTGCAGCGGGCGACTACACGATCGTGCCGCTCGCGTCCGACACGCGCTTCACCGACGCCATCGAACACGGCAGCATCGACGCGGGCATGGTCGAGGAACCCACCGCCACGCGCCTGCTGTCGAGCGGCGCGGCGCAGATGGTCGCCGACATGCGCAGCGTGGAAGGCTCGCAGCGCTGGCTGGGCGGCCCGTACGCGGGCGCTTGCCTGTACATGCGCCGCAGCTGGGTGGACGCCCATCCGCAGGAAACCGCAAGGCTCGCGCACGCGCTCGTGCGTGCGCTGCGCTACCTCGACACGCATTCGCCGCAAGCCATCGCCGATGCGCTGCCCGCCGAACTCACCGGCAGCGACCGCGCCAGCTACGTGCAGGCGCTGGGCTCGGCTAAGCCCGCATTCTCGCGCGACGGCCTGATGCCGCAAGGCGCGCCGCAAACCGTGCTGCGCGTGCTGATCGCGGCGGGCTCGGGCGTGACGGCGCGGCACGTCGATCTCGCGAAAACCTATACGAACAAATTCGCGAACCAGTTCGCGAACCAAGTCGCCAACACCGATACCAAACGCGACGCCAACGATGTCGCCAACGGCGCGCAGTCCGATGCGCCCAAGGGCGCGCCGTAGCGCACGCCCGCCGATTCACGCGAAACCCTCGAAGCACCGAATGCAGCCATAAGGCGAGCACCACGGCGGTTCTGGCGTGCTGCCGGGGCCCCGCTCGTCTCTCATCAAAGGATGTCCACCATGTCTTCTGCCATCAACGCCGTACCGGGCGACTCGAAAGCGCGCACCGTGTTCCGTGCGGTCAGCGGCAACTTCCTCGAAATGTACGACTTCATGGTGTACGGCTATTACGCCGCCGCCATCGGCACCGCGTACTTTCCGGCCGGCAACGAGTTCGTCTCGCTGATGCTGGCGTTTTCCGTGTTCGGCGCGGGCTTCCTGATGCGCCCGCTCGGCGCGATCGTGCTGGGCGCTTACATGGATCGTCACGGCCGCCGCAAGGGCCTCATCATGTCGCTCACGCTCATGGCGATCGGCACGATGTGCGTGGCCTTCGTGCCCGGCTACGCGACCATCGGCCTGCTGGCCCCGGCGCTCGTGCTGGTCGGCCGCCTGCTACAAGGTTTCTCGGCGGGCGCTGAACTGGGCGGCGTGTCGGTGTACCTCGCCGAAATCGCCACCAAGGGCAACCGCGGCTTCTTCTGCGCCTGGCAGTCGGCCAGCCAGCAGGTGGCCGTGGTGTTCGCCGCCGCGCTCGGCGTGCTGCTCAACAGCATTGTTCCCGCCCAGGCAATGACGAGCTGGGGCTGGCGCGTGCCGTTCGTGATCGGCTGCATGATCGTGCCCTTCCTCGTCTATATCCGCCGCACGCTGCGCGAAACCGAGGAATTCGAGCAACGCCGCCATCACCCGAGCCTGCGCGAAATCACCCGCGCGATCGTCGCGAACTACGGCATCGTGCTCGCGGGCATGGGCCTCGTCATCATGACGACGACCTCGTTCTACCTGATCACGGCCTACACGCCGACGTTCGGCAAGGTCGAGCTGAAGCTGAGCTCGCTCGACGCGCTGCTCGTGACGGTGTGCGTGGGCGTCTCGAACTTCATCTGGCTGCCCATCGCGGGCGCCGTGTCGGATCGCGTGGGTCGCGCGCCGGTGCTGATCGCCTGCACCGCGCTGACCGTGTTCACCGCCTACCCGGCGATGCAGTGGCTCGTGGGCGCGCCCTCGTTCGCCACGCTGCTGGTGGTCGAGCTGTGGCTTTCGACGCTCTATGCGTGGTACAACGGTGCGATGGTCGTCGCGCTGACCGAACTGATGCCGGTGCATGTGCGCACGACGGGCTTCTCGATGGCGTACAGCCTGGCGACGCTGGTGGGCGGCTTCACGCCGGCCATCTCCACCTGGCTGATCCACACGACCGGCGACAAGGCCGCACCCGGCGCCTGGATGAGCGTCGCCGCCGTGTGCGGCATGGTGGCCACGCTGTTCCTGTATCGTTCGAAGATTGCTCGCGAACAGTACAAGACGGCCTGATCGCCCAAAACCTACGTTTTAAACACGCTTGAAGCACGCCTGAAACCCGCATGAGACTGCTGCTCGTCGAAGACAACGAACAACTCGCGCACTGGCTGGTGCGCACGCTGAGCGACGACGGCTTCATGCTCGACCACGTCGGCGACGGCGAGGCCGCCGAAGATGCATTGCGCGCCTCGACCTACGACGTGGTGCTGCTCGACCTCAACCTGCCGCGCATGTCCGGCAAGGCGCTGCTGCGCCGCATGCGCGGTCGCGGCGACGCCACCCCGGTG
Organism: Paraburkholderia bannensis NBRC 103871; assembly: GCF_000685015.1. Lineage (GTDB taxonomy): Bacteria > Pseudomonadota > Gammaproteobacteria > Burkholderiales > Burkholderiaceae > Paraburkholderia > Paraburkholderia bannensis. Next base: position 244,842 of record NZ_BAYA01000013.1, read on the forward strand.
CTGATCCTCACGGCCACCGGCGCGATCGACGAAAAAGTGGTGTGCCTGGGCGCGGGCGCCGACGACTACATCGTCAAGCCCTTCGACGCGCGCGAGCTGGTGGCGCGCGTCAAGGTGCTGGCGCGCCGCCAGGCGCCCTCGCGCTCGAACCGGATCCGCTGCGGCAACCTGCTCTACGACATGGACAGCCGCCGCTTCTATGTCGAAGAAGACGCGCTTACGCTCACGCCGCGCGAACATACCGTGCTGGAAACGCTGATCCTGCGCGCGAAGAAGACCGTCTCCAAAGCGACGCTGGCCGAATCGGTCAGCGACGCCGATGCGCCCACCAGCGAGGACGCCATCGAAATCTACGTCTCGCGCCTGCGCAAGAAGCTCGAAAAGAGCACGGCGACGATCATCACGCTGCGCGGCCTCGGCTATCTGCTCGAAGATGCCGAAGCGGACGAATAACCCTCCTTTTCTTCACGCCGACGAGGCCCGACCTTGAGGCCCACCAATAGCCTGCGCGTGCGCCTGCTGCTCTGGCTCGTGCTGCCGATGACGCTGTTCATCGCCGCCGCCGGGCTCATCACGCGCGGCAACGCATGGCGCACGGCGAACCTGCTGCAGGACGACGCGCTGCTTTCAGCGGCGCGCGTGATGGCGGGCGACATCGGCTGGGAAGGCAATGCGCTGAGCGCCTCCATTTCACCGAGCGCCATCGAGATCCTGCGCACGCCGCACCGCGACCAGGTGTTCTTTCGCGTGCAGGAAATCGGCGGGCCGATCATCGCGGGCACCTCGGATTTTCCGCAGCATGTGCCCGAGGCCTCCCCGCAGTGGTACGACGCCGAAGTCAACGGCACGCCGATCCGCGCCGTCTCGCTGATCCGGCCGATGTACGACGCGGGCGCGACGCGCCGCGTGATCGTTTCGGTCGGTCGCACGCTCAATGAGCGCGACGCGATGGCGGGCGCGCTGTGGCGCCCGCAAATGTTCTATTTCGCGGGCATCGTCACGGCCGCGGTGATCCTCGTGTGCGTCGGGCTGACGCTGGAACTGCGCCCGCTCACGCGTCTCGCGCGCGGGCTGCCGCAGCGCGTGCGCACTTCTTCGCGCATGGCGTCGGTGCGCATCGACGTCGAGCCGCTGCGCACGGAACTGCGCCCCATCGTCAGCGCGTTCAACGCCTGTCTCGACCTGATCGAGCGGCAAACGGCGATGCAGCGCCGCTTTATCGCCGACGCCGCGCATCAGCTGCGCACGCCGCTCACGCTGCTCGGCACGCAGCTGCAATACGCGCGCCGCCAGCAGGATCCCGAACGCCTGCACGAAACACTCACGGCGATGCACCAGAGCAACCGCTCGCTCGTCGGGCTCACCAACCAGTTGCTCACGCTCGCGCAGGCCGAATCGGCGGATTACACGCAATTCGAAGGCGTGAGCGTGGACATGCGCGCGGTCGCGACCGGCGTGATCGAGCAGCTTGCGCTGCTCGCGCAGCGCCGCCGCGTGGAACTGGTCGCGACGCTCGCGCCGCACGCCGAAGTGACCGGCAACGAGCAGTTGCTGTCGGTGCTGGTGTTCAATCTCGTCGATAACGCGATCCGCTATTCGCCCGAAGGCGGCACGGTCGCGGTGACGCTCACGGCGGGCGAGCATCCGCCCGTGCTCAGCGTTGCCGACGAAGGCGCAGGTATCGCCGATGCGCTGCGCGACAAGGTGTTCGAACCGTTCTTCCGTGCGTCGACCTTGCCGGGCAGCGGCCTGGGCCTGGCCATCGTGCGCGAGATCGCACGCGCGCACGGCGCGGACGTGAAACTCGAACACGGCGCACAAGGTCGCGGCACCGTGGCCGTGGTGGAGTTCGCGGCGCGCTGAGCGCGTGCACTGCCCGATACTTTCTTCGACTTACCAACGCCCCCTGGGCTGGCGCGAACGGCATACGATGGCGCCAGACCATCAGCATTCCGATAATTTCCAGGGGCATTTCATGACCATCAGCGTGGCCGCCGGGTCGAACGGCGACTCCACTTCGTTCTACGCCCTCTGGACGTCGAAGCACGATCCCGACGATACGGCGTCCTCGGGCGACACGCTTTCCACATCCGACGACGAATCCACGACGCTCGACAGCAGTTCCAGCGCCGATCCGCTCAAGCAGGCCGTGACGGACGCACTGAATTCGCTCGGCGCGGACACCGATTGCGACGGCGACGACGGTTCGGACGACGACTTCAGCGACGTGCAGGACAACAGCGCGACCGCCGCCGACAAGCTCGCCGCGCTTCAGCAGTTCCTCGGCTCGCTGTTTCAGGCGGCGGCGCAGCAAGGCACAACCGTGAGCAGCGCCGATGCGACGTATAGCGGCGGCCTGGCATCGGCGGTGTCGGGGCTCGCGCAATCGGCGTCTTCACTGAACGGTGCGGGCAGCGCGAAAAGCGATCTCGCCGCGAGCTACGAGAACCTGCTCGACACGCTGGGCGTGAACTCGGACGATCCGCTCGACGACGCCGCGATGGATCTTCAGCAGTTTCTTTCGACGCTCGCCAGCAACCTTCAGGCGCAAGGCGCTTCGTCCGCGAGCGGGCTCTTCATCGATATTTCGGCTTGAATCCGGCCGCGGCGCCTGGCGAATAGCGATTAGCGCCGCGGCCTCACGATGTCTCGGTGGTACCTGACGCGCCGGGCGGTTTCGCCGGCGCTTTTTTTATCGCTGCGTTTTCAGGTGGGGATGTCGGCCAGCGCTTGCGGCGCCTGCGACGGATCGGGCACGAACACGTAGCCCTTGCCGCGCACCGTATGGATATAGCGCGGCGCGGCGGGATCGTCCTCGACCACGCGGCGCAGACGCCAGATCGGTACGTCGAGACTGCGCTCGCGGAATTCGCGCGCGTCGCGATGCACGATGTCGTGGATCAACGTGCGCGTGAGCACCTTGTACGGATGCGTCGCGAAGATCTTGAGCAGCGCGAATTCGCTTTCGCGCAGCGGGATCAGCGTCTGCTCGCGCGAGAGCGTGCGCATCGTGAAGTCGAGTTCGAACGGGCCGAACTGGTAACGCGTGCGCACTTCGGGCGCGCTCGCCGTGGACGGGCCGCGCCGGCGCAGGATGTTCTGGATGCGGATCAGCAGTTCCTGCGGATCGAAGGGCTTGGGCAGATAGTCGTCCGCGCCCAGCGTGAGGCCGCGAATGCGGTCGGTCACGCTGCCGCGCGCGCTCACGAAGATCACGGGAATATCGTCGCCGGCCGCGCGCAAGGCGGTGATAGCTTCGAGACCGTCGGTCTGCGGCATCATGATGTCCAGCACGACGATAGAGGGACGTTCGCGTTCGAGGCGGCGCAGCAGATGCTTGCCATCGTGCAAGACCGCCGTATCGAATTGATGCGAGCGCAGGAAACGGCTCAGCAGATCGCGCACGACAGGATCGTCGTCGACGATTAGGACACAGGGCTTCATGCGCGAATTTTATAGCAGCGCCCGTACCCGGATGAGGCCCGTTTCCTTACCCTTCCTTTCCCTGTGCATGCAACGTTCAGCCGCAAAACGCGAGGCCGGACAGCACCGCCAGCAGCGCAGCGGGCGTGAGCCAGCCCGCAAACGCTACCGCGCTCGACACGATCAGTAATACCGCGACTGCGGCTGCGAGCCACACAGGTTTCATGCTGGCTGAGCCACGCCAGCATCGATGCGCACGACGCGGCGGTCGTCGATCGGCAGATGCAGCAGGCCGGACAGCACACCCAGGCAGATCGACCCGTACCACAACCATGCATAGGAATGCGTAGCATCGAACACCACGCTGCCCAGCCACACGCCGAAGAAGCCGCCAAGCTGATGCCCGAAGAACACGAAGCCAAACAGCGTGGCGATATACCGCACGCCGAATACCTGCGAAACGATGCCGTTGGTGAGCGGCACCGTGCCAAGCCACGTCAGCCCCATCGCGAAGGCAAACGCATAGAGGCTCACGGGCGTGAGCGGCAGCGCAATGAACAGCGCCATCGCGGCCGCGCGCGTGAAGTAAATGGCCGACAGCAGATATTTGCGGCGCAGGAAGCCACCTGCATAGCCGCACAGAAACGTCCCCGCCGTATTGGCCAGCGCGATGATGGCCAGCGCCATGCTCGCCTCGCGCGCGCTCATGCCGCGGTCGAGCAGGTACGCCGGCAGATGCACGCCGATAAACGCCAACTGGAAGCCGCACGCGAAGAAGCCCAGATTGAGCAGCCAGAAGCCGCGATGCGCAAGCGCCTCTTTCACGGCGGCCCGGATCGTGTCGCCCGCATGTTGGCGCGCGACGTCGTTCGCGGGCCGGTCGCGCAGGCACGCCGCGAGCGGCGCGCTCGCCAGCATCACGACCGCCAGCACGCCAATCGCCGACGCCCAGCCGATCGAGCCGATCATCCCTTGCGCGAGCGGCACCATCCAGAACTGCCCCAGCCCGCCGATCGTGCCCGCCACGCCCAGCGCCCAGCCGCGCCTGTCGGCGGGAAAGAGCCGCGAGAGCGCGCCATAGACCGCACCGAACGCCGTACCCGAGAGCGCAATGCCGATCAGCAGGCCCACGCCGAAGGTGTAAGCACCCACTGACGACGCCTGCGCCATCACCGCGAGACCCAGCGCATAGAGCACCGCGCCCGCGAAGATCACGCGCGCCGATCCGAACCGATCAGCGATCATGCCGGTAAGCGGCTGCGCGACACCCCACAGCAGGTTCTGCAAGGCAAGCGCGAGGCCGAAGGTCTCGCGCGTCCAGCCACGGTCGAGCGTCACCGGCAGCAGGAACAGACCCTGCACGTTACGCACGCCCAGCGCCGCGCCCATCACGACGCCACCCGCCACCACCAGCAGCCAGCGCTGCCGCCATACGTCTTCTGCATCCCTCACCGCTGTCTCCTCGATACGCGGGCCATGCTCGCAGTAGAGCGCGCACGAGGGGACGTGCTCAAGTGAGTTTTCAGCGGTTTTCGCATGCATGCGGCGCATGCGACGCCCGCCATCGAGACTTGAACTGGTTGCGATCCGCAACTATCATGGGTTCGACACACCCTCTCTTTGGGAACCACCATGGATTTCGTCGATTCCCCCGCGCAAAGCCGCGACGCCACCATCCTCGAACTACGCGACTTCTCGCGAAAACTGGTTCGCGAACTGGGCTTCATGCGTTCGACGCTGGCCGACAGCGACCTCGCGCCGTCTGCCGTCCATGCCGTGCTGGAGATCGGCATGCGGGCGGGCATCAACGCGCGGGATCTGGCGCAGACATTGCGGCTCGATAAATCGAACACGAGCCGCCAGATTGCGCGACTGGAAGCCGACGGTCTGGTCGAGCGGCGCGCGTCACCCGCCGACGCGCGCTCGTCCGAACTCCATCTCACGGCGCAAGGCCAGACGTTGCGCCGCCGGATCGACCGTTTCGCAACCGAGCAGGTATCCAGCGCGCTGCGCCGCCTGCTGCCCGCCGATCAGCAGGCGCTGCTGCGCTCGCTGGCGCTCTATGCCGATGCGCTGGCGCAAGACAATGGCGCGAAGCCTTCGACCGCGGAGCCAGGCGGCCCGCAGATCGAAGAAGGCTACCGGCCAGGCTGCATCGGCGATATCGCCAGCCTGCACGCACGCTTTTACGCCACGCATTGGCGCTTTGGCGCGTTCTTCGAGCAGCGGGTCGCGACGGAACTGGCGGCGTTTGCGGGCTCGCTCCCCGCGGCGGGCAAGGCGCTCTGGCTGGGCGTCGAGAACGGCCGCACACTGGCCTCGCTGGCTATCGACGGCGATCCGCACACGGGCACCGCCCACCTGCGCTGGTTTATCGTCGACGATGGCTTGCGCGGTTCCGGCATGGGCCGTGAATTGATGACGCGCGCGATGGATTTTGTCGACGAGCAGGGTTTTCAGGAGACCTGGCTCTGGACGTTCAAGGGCCTGGATGCGGCGCGCCATCTTTACGAGTCGTTCGGCTTCGCGCTGCGCGAGGAAGCCGAAGGCGCACAGTGGGGCGCGACCGTCACCGAGCAACGCTTTAGCCGCGTCAAGCCGAAACCGGGCCACTGACAAGGGCGGAAGCCGGTCCCTGGCGCACCTCCTCCAGGATCCATTCGACGACGGCGCTGACATCGGCGCGCGGTGCGGCATCGGCCTGATGAAGCCAGTAGGCGTAGCCGGTCGGCTCGGGCGGCCTGGATTCTGCGGCTTGGCGGATCGCCACGAGCCGCCCGTCCGCCAGCATCGGCTCGACCAGCGCGAGGCGGCCCAGCGCGATGCCGCGCCCCGCGAGCGCAGCCTGGATCACCTGGTCGTAGCGGTTGAAGCGCAGCACGCCGCGCGCAGGCTGGCTGTCGAGTCCGAGCGCGCCCAGATGGTCGGGCCAGCGCAGCATCGGACGGCGCGGGCCGTCGAATTCCAGCAGCACGTGGCGCGCAAGCGTAGCGGCGTCGAGCGCCGTCACGCCCAGCGAAGGATGCGCCACCGGCGTCACATATTCCTCATAGAGCCGGTGCGCCGTGGCGAACGCGCCAGGTGAAGCATGCGCGGGCGCGTAACGCAGCGCGAGATCAATGCCCTGGGCGCGCAGGTCGAGCACCTTGTCGGTCGCCGCCACGCGCAGGTCGATCCCGGGATGGCGCTCCTGCAACGCGCCCAGACGCGGCAACAGCCAGAGACCGGCCACGCCCAGGCTCGCCGTGATCGTCACGGGCTGGCGCACGCGCGGCTGCATCAGCGCGTCGACGACATCCTGAAGCTGCGCGACCGCGCCCTCGGCGGCGCGAAAGAGACGCTCGCCCTCGGGCGTGAACGTGATCGAGCGATAGCCGCGATTGAGCAGGCGCACGCCCAGTTGCGTTTCGAGCGCGTTGACCTGGCGGCTCACGGCGGACTGCGTGAGGCACAGGTCTTCGGCGGCGAGCGTGATGCTCATGCGCCTTCCCACAGCCACGAAGCCACGGATAAAGTCGAGCGACGGCAGCTTGACGAGCGGAATTGACATGCGTGCACCTCATGCGAGCGATGCATGAAGATTGATTGAGCGGGGCGCGCGGGTCAAGTTCAATGGCGGGCAGCGTCACCATTCCTGTGCTCCCATGTCCGAACCGATCTTCCTGCATGCCGCCGATGGCTTCCGGCTCGGCGGCTTCGTCTGGCGGCATCGCACGCCCGAAGTCGACGACGAACCGCGCCCGCTCGCCATCGTCAATGCCGCGACGTCCGTGCGCTGCCGCTATTACTTTCGCTTCGCCGCGTGGCTGCATCGGCATGGCTGGGACGTGCTCGTGTACGACTACCGCGGTATCGGCGAATCGCGGCCCGAGCGGCTTGCCGGTCTCGACGCTTCGTGGCTCGACTGGGGAGAGCAGGATTTCGAAGCCGTGCTGCGTCATGCACGCGGGGCGTTTGCGGGTCAGCCCGTCGATGTGGTCGCGCATAGCATCGGCGGCTTCGTGACGGGGCTTGCGCCTTCCGGCGCGAGGATCCGGCGGGTGTTCACGGTCGGCGCGCAGTACGCCCATTGGCGCGATTACGCGCTGCGCAGCCGCCTGCCGATGCTGCTCAAGTGGCATCTGGTCATGCCCGCCCTCGCCCGGGCCTGCGGCTATTTCCCGGCTTCGCGGCTGGGCTGGATGGAAGACACGCCGCGCGGCGTCGCCTTGTCATGGAGCCGCAGCCGCGCGCGCTTCGAAGACACTTATGTGCATGCGCCCATTGCGCGCTCTGCGCAGGAGCGCGCGGCGCTCGTCCAGCGCCTGGCCGCGTTCGCCGCACCGATTCTCGCAGTGAGCGTGACCGACGATCCCTTCGGCACCGTCGCCGCCATCGAACGCCTGCTCGGTTGTTTCACGCACGCGCCGCGCACGCATCTGCGCATCGCGCCCGCCCAGATCGGCGTGCGGGAAATCGGCCATTTCGCGTTCTTCCACAGCCGCTTTGAAACGCAGCTGTGGCCGCTGGCATTGCACTGGCTGCGTACGGGCACGCTTGCGCCGGACACGCCAGGCGGCGTGATTTCATCGCACAGCGTCACGACGGAAGCAGCCGAATCCACCACCCAGTGACGATGAAATAGATCGATCGTTCTTTTTGAGACGAATTCTGCTATCGTGCGTGGGCAGCGAACCTCCGAGGAGCCTCCATGAGCGCATCATTCGCCCACCGTTACGCGTACACGAACGGTATCCGCATGCACTACGTCGAGCACGGCGAAGGGCCGCTCGTGCTGCTCTGCCACGGCTGGCCCGAGTCCTGGTACTCGTGGCGGCACCAGATCGAGGCGATTGCCGCCGCGGGTTTTCGTGTGGTCGCGCCCGACCAGCGCGGCTACGGCGACACCGAAGTCCCCGCCGACACCGCCTCGTACGACATCCTCAACCTCACCGGCGACCTGGTCGGTCTCGTGCATGCGCTCGGCGAGACGCGCGCGATCCTCGCCGGGCATGACTGGGGGTCGATCGTCGCGGCCACGTCCGCGCTGCTGCGCCCGGACATGTTCCGCGCGCTGGCGCTGCTGAGCGTGCCGTACCTGCCGCGCTCGCGTGTGCGTCCCGCAGCGTATTTCCAGACCCATACGCTCGAAAAGCACTTCTATCAGGACTATTTCCAGCTGCCTGGCCGCGTCGAGCGCGAACTCGAAGCGGACATCCGCCGCTCGCTGCTGGGCATTTACTACACGGCGGGCGGCGAGAGCCGGCGTCATCCGGAGCATCGGCGCAAGGGCTTTATTGGCTTCGAAAAGAACCAGCGTTTCGTCGATAGCCTTGCGTATCCCGACACGCTGCCGGGCTGGCTTTCGGCCACCGATCTCGATACCTTCGCCGCGCAGTTCACGAAAAGCGGCTTTCGCGGCTCGATCGACTGGTATCGCAACCTCGACCGCAACTGGGCGCTGACGCCCTTCCTCGACGGCGCGCGCATCCAGCAACCCACGCTCTTTGTCGCGGGCGAGCAGGACGGCGTGATCCACATGATGGCGAAGGCCTACGAACAGTTGCAGGATCACGTGCCGCGCCTGACGAAGAAGGTGCTGCTGCCCGAGGCCGGGCACTGGATCCAGCAGGAGCGGCCTGATGAGGTGAATGCGCTGTTGCTGGAATTTCTGCGCGAGGCGGCGGTGCGGGATGCGGGTTGAGTGCTGCGCGTGCGGCCGGACTGAAGAGTAAGGAGGGGACGTTCGCGTCCCCTTTTTTTAGCGGCGATTCTGTTGCACAAACCGTAACATCAGGATATAAATGCAAATCATTCGTATTCCGGTCGCATAGACAGACCGACTGCACCGGCTAGCGGCGCGGGTAAAAAAGGGGTTTGCTCGATGTCCGCCGTCCTGATCGACGCGCAACAGCAGGTGCACGCGCTCTATCGCGACCATCACGGCTGGCTGCATGGCTGGCTGCGCCGCAAGCTTGGCGACGCCTTCGAGGCCGCCGACCTCGCGCACGACACCTTCCTGCGCATCCTGAGCGCGCATGAGCGCCTGGGCGCGCCCGATCTGCTGGAGCCGCGTGCCTATCTCACGACGGTCGCGCGCCGCGTGCTGCTCAATCACTACCGGCGCCTCTCGCTCGAACAGGCGTTTCTCGCCGCGCTCGCGCAGTTGCCGGAGCCCCAGGCGCCGTCCACCGAGGAGCGCCTCGTGATCCTCGAAACGCTCCACGAAGTCGATGCGATGCTCGACAGCCTCGCGCCCAGGGCGCGCATGGCCTTCCTGCTCGCGCAGCTCGAAGGGCTGACCTACGCCGAGATCGCCGAACGCCTGCAAGTGAGCGTTCGCACCATCAAGCGCTACATGGCGGACGCGTTCGAAGCCTGCCTGATGATCGCGTTGTGAGCGCGCGCCTCGATAACCACGCCGACGACGATCGCCGGCCGCTAGAACGCGCCGTGGCGCGCGCGGCGGCCGAGTGGCTTGTGCGCCTGGCCGACAATCCCACGCCCGAGGACATCGACGCCTGCACGCGCTGGCGCGCGGCGCACCCCGAACACGCGCGCGCATGGCAGCGTGCCGAACGGCTCAATGCGAAGTTCGACGTGCTGCCCGCGAAGGTGGGCATGTCGACGCTCGCGCGCGCCGAGCGCGGCAAGCCGCATGCGGGCATCGACCACGCGCGCAGACGCGCCGCGCTCAAGACGCTGAGCCTGCTGCTGGTTGCCGGGCCAACGGGCTGGCTCGCGTGGCGTACGACGCCGTGGCGCGTCTGGTGCGCCGACGCGCGCACCGGCACCGGCGAGCGCCGCACGCTGATGCTTGCCGACGGCACGCGCGTCGACCTGAACACCGCCACCGCGCTCGACGTCGCGTTCGACGCGCACGAGCGGCGCGTGCGGCTCGATACGGGAGAAATCCTCGTCGATACCGCGCCCGATCCGCAGGTGCCCGCGCGGCCCTTCATCGTGCAGACCGACGATGGGCGCATCCGTGCGCTCGGCACACGTTTTGTGGTGCGCGAGGACAGCGGTACGCGCGTGGCCGTGTTCCACGGCGCGGTCGAAGTCACGCCCGCCGATGCGCCGCATCTCGCGCGCGTCGTCGTCGCCGGGCAGCAGACGCGCTTCACGGCCGACAGCATCGATGCGCCCACGAGCGCCGATCCGCACGGCGCGGACTGGTCGCGCGGCGTGCTGTTCGCGCAGCGCGTGCGCCTGGCCGATTTCCTCGACGAGTTGAGCCGTTATCGGCCGGGTCTCGTGCGCTGCGATCCGGCGGTGGCCGACCTGCACATCTCCGGCGCGTTCCAGCTCGCCGATACCGACAACATCCTCGCCGCGCTGCCCGAAACGCTGCCCGTGCAGGTGATCTGGCGCACGCGCTATTGGGTAACCGTCGCGCCGGGGCCGCAGCCGCAGCCTGGACAAACTGGCGGCGCGGCCTGACGTTTTTCCACCTTCAGCGCGCCCTCATAAAAATATTCGCGCAAGCGTGTCCCCTTTCCTGATTTCGCGTGTCAAGCACGTATCAACCGATTCAACACACACCGCACGATCAGGAGTTTCCATGTCCGCACGCCGGCCCCGCCGCGCCATTCAGTCCGTTGCGCGCCCCGCCGCCCGCCCGCGCTTTCCCTTGTTCGCCACCCGCAGCGCCGCCGTCGCGCTGGCCTTGCGCGCCATCCCGGCCAGCCTCGCGCTAGGCGGGCTTTGCGCGGCTCCGGCTGCGTTTGCCGCACAAGCTGCCGCGAGCCAGTCGTATAACGTGCCAGCAGGGCCGCTCGGCACGGCGCTGTCCGATTTCGCGGTGCAGGCGGGCGTGACGGTGCAACTGGATGCGCGTCTCGTCGACGGTCTTGCGAGCCCTGGCCTGCGCGGCAGCTACTCGGTGGCCGACGGTTTCGGCAAGCTGCTCGCAGGCACGAAGCTGGAGATCGCGCAGAGCAGCACGGGTGTGTGGCTCGTGCGAGCGCGCGCAGCCGCAGCCGATACAGCCGCTTCGGCTGCCGACGCCACGCTGCCCACCGTGAAAGTCGCCGCGCAGAACGACAGCCCCTACGGCCCGACCGAAGGCGTAGTCGCCAAATGGAGCTCGACGGCGACCAAGACCGGCACGCCCATCGTCGAAGCGCAGCAGTCGATCTCCGTGGTCACGCGCGACCAGATGAACCAGCAGAACGCGCAGACGCTCAACGCGGCCGTGCGCTACGAAGCGGGCGTCAGCACCGAAACGCGCGGCGCCGTCGCCACGCGCTACGACATGCTGAACATCCGTGGCTTCAGCGCCGATACGTACTGGAACGGCCTCAAGCAGATCGGCAGCGGCATGTACACGACGCCGCAGGTCGATCCGTATTTGATGGATCGCATCGAAGTGCTGCGCGGGCCGGTGTCCGTGCTGTACGGCCAGGCCAGCGCGGGCGGCCTGATCAACCAGGAAAGCAAGCTGCCGACCGTGCAGCCGTATCACGAAGTCGGCGTCGAGTTCGGCAACGACCGCCATCAACAGGCAACGATGGACTTCTCCGGCCCCATCGCCGGCGACCAGCATTACCTCTATCGCTTTACGGCCATCGGCCGCCAGGAAGACGGCCAGGTAGAGAGCACGCGCAACGAGCGCGTGGCCGTGGCGCCCTCCTTCACGTGGCGCCCCGACGACAAGACCTCACTCACGCTTTACGCGCTCTATCAGCGCGATCCGGCCAGCACGTCCTATGGCAGCGTGCCCGCGGTCGGCACGGTGCTGTACGATCCGCTCGGCACTATCGGGCGCGGCTTCTATGACGGCGAAGCCAGCTTCGAGCGCTTCAGCCGCACCCAGGAAGCGGTGGGCTACCAGTTCGAACACGCGTTCAACAACACGTGGAAGGTGCGCTCGAACGCGCGCTACTATCACATCAGCCAGGACTACGCGAGCGTCTACGGCAGCAACCTCGAAGACGATTACCGCACGCTCGACCGCGCCACGGCAGTCTCGTACGAGCAGCTGAATTCGTTCGCCGTCGACAACCAGGTGGAAGGCAACTTCTCCACCGGCCCCGTCGATCACACCGTGCTCGCCGGTTTCGACTACCAGCACATGGGCACGGACTACGCGACGGGCTTCGGCAGCGCGCCCTCGATCGACGTGTTCAATCCCGTGTACGGCGCCGCCGTCGATTACCCCGCGCTCACCCGCACGCGCGCCAGCAGCAATCAATACGGCGTCTACGCGCAAGACCAGTTGCGTTACAAGAAAGTGCTGATGACGGTGGGCGTGCGCCAGGACTGGGCCAACACCGTCACGAACGACCTCACCGACAACACGCGCCAGTGGCAGAACGATCACGCCATGACGTGGCGCGGCGGCATCAGCTACCTGTTCGACAGCGGCATCGTGCCGTACTTCAGTTATTCGGAGTCCTTTGCACCGCAGTCGGGCACGGACATCAACGGCAAGGCCTTCGATCCCGAACGCGGCCGCCAGTATGAACTGGGCGTCAAGTACCAGCCGAAGCACTACAACGCGCTGTTCACGGCGGCGATCTTCGACCTGACGCGCAAGAACCTGCTCACCACCGATGCGACCAACCCGAACTATCAGTCGCAGGCCGGCGAGGCGCGCTCGCGCGGCGTCGAACTCGAAGCGAAGGTGAGCCTCACGCGTTCGCTCGATGTTTCCGCAAGCTACACGTACCTGAACACGATTTACACGAAGGACAACAGCGGCTTGCAGGACAAGCACCTTGCCGCGATTCCGTCGAACCAGGCCTCGCTCTGGGCCTATTACACGATTCATGGCGGCCCGCTTGCGGGTCTGTCGTTCGGCGGCGGCGGCCGTTATACGGGCGCGACCTATAGCACCGACAACAGCTTCCAGGTACGCAGTTTCTTCCTCGTCGATGCGGCGCTGCGCTATGACCTCGGTTACGCGATCCCGCGCCTGAAAGGCGCCGAAGTTTATGTCAACGCGCAGAACCTGTTGAACAAGACTTACGTGGCGTCGTGTTATATCGGCAATTACTGTGCGTATGGCTACGGCCGTCAGGTATTTGCAGGCATGAATTATCGCTGGTAAATGCAATAGTCCATTGCGGATTATTTTCATGTTCGCGCGTTAAATGACACGGCTGTCATTTAACGCGCGAACTTCCTTGTCGTTCGGGCCTTTGCGCCGCCCCGTCCCACCATCTGCACAGCCGTAAATCTCCCCACCTCTCGCCGTTTTTTAAATTAGTTTTCATCTTGAGTGAGCGGCAACTTAAAACACCGATGCCGGGCCGGAACCGATAATTCCTTCCAGTTTCTGGACTGCGAGGAACGCACCATGCAAAAGCCGATGTCGGTCGAACTCATCAATGAATATGGCGAGCACGCGGTCAGCGTGAATATCGACGGCCATGCCGCGCTGCTCGATACGGCCGACGTGGATGGCCTCATCGAGGAGTTGAGCAAACTGCGCGCGCAAATGCGCCCTGCCGTGCCCGAGCAGCCTTTGCGCTCGCATCAGTACGTGCTCGAAATCGATCCGTGCTGGTACACCGAACGCAATCCGCTATTCGACGGCGCAGTGGTGTTCCTGCGCCACACCGGCCTTGGCTGGGCCGGTTTCGCCATTCCCACCGAAAGCATGCAACGCCTGAAAGACGCACTGAGCGCGCACGAAGCCGCCGCGCAGCGCGAGGCGCGCATTCCCATGCACGCGTTGCCGAATTAGGCAACACGCGGCGCAGCGGAATAATCTGCCGCGCCAACCGTTCAACTCGTGAATACAGACCCGCGCGCAGCGCGAGCGGGCCAGCGCCGTCATGCGTGATTGCTCACGCGTGCGCTGCGCCCGTTCGTCCCTTCCATTCAGGGCATGCTGCGCGCCGCCCTGAGCATTCTCGCCCTTATCGGCACGGACTCGCCACATGAACCAGCTACAAGCCATGCGCGTTTTCACGCGCGTTGTCGACCTGAGCAGCTTCAGCCTCGCGGGCAAGCAACTCGGCATGTCCGCCGCGGCGGTTACGCGCAGCGTCGGCATGCTCGAAGCGCACTTGAACATGCGCCTGTTGAACCGCTCCACGCGCAGTCTTTCGCTGACCGAAGCAGGCCGTCTCTATCTGGACGGCTGTCGCGCCGTGATCGACAAGCTCGACGAAGTGGAATCCGAACTCGTGCGCGCCACACGTGACCCGAGCGGCGTGCTGCGCATCGCTGCGCCTTCGGTGTTTGCAAGCGGCGCGCTCAGCACGCTGCTGGGCGCGTATCGCGGCGTGAATCCGCGGGTGGATTTCGACGTAACGGCGTACGACAGCCATATCGACATGATCGAAGGCGGCTTCGACGTGTGCTTCGCCACCGACCGCCAGCAGGTGAACGCTTCGCTCGTGAGCCGCAAGCTCACGTCGGTGAAGGAACTGGTCGTGGCCACGCCCGCCTATCTCTCGCGCAAAGGCATGCCGCGTTCGCCCGCCGATCTTTCGCAACACGACCTGCTCGCGGTGTCGGATGCGCCGCGCAGCTGGGAATTCGCCAATGCCGAAGGCGTGCAGCGCGTGAACGTGAACGGCCCGCTCACGGCGAGCGGGTACGCAACGGTGCGCGCGGCAGCACTCGCCGATATGGGCGTGGCGCTGCTGCCGTTGCCGCTCGTCGCCGACGATATCGCGCGCGGCGTGCTGCTGCCCGTGCTCAACGCGTACGACGTGAACGGCGGCATGCAGCACGTTTGCATCGTGTATTCGGGCCGCAATTACCTCACGATGAAAGTGCGCAGCTTTATCGACTTCGCCGTCGAGCAGTTCCGCTCCCATCCCACGCAGACGCAGATGCAGGCACATATCGCGCCCGCTCCTCACGCCATGCCGCACGCACTGCGCGCCGTCGCGCAATTTGCCGCCTGATCGGCACTGATCGACACCTGGAAAGCCATGCCCAGAATATTGACCATCGAAGACGACGCCGTCACGGAACAAAGCGTCGTTCCCACGCTCGCCCAGACAGGCTTCACTGTCGATGTCGCGCGCTCCGGCCGCGAAGGCATCGCCATGGTGATGGCAGGCGACTATGACGTGATCGCACTTGAGCGCCGCCTGCCCGACCTGGACGGCCTCACTATCGTCACGACCATGCGCGGCGTAGGCATCGAAACGCCCGTGATCGTGATGAGTTCCACCACCGGCGTGGAAGAACGCATCCAGGGCCTGCGCGCCGGTTGCGACGACTATCTCACGCGGCCTTTTTCAATCGACGAAATGTCCGCACGCGTGGAAGCGCTCGTGCGCCGCCGCACGCGTCCTGTTGCTGCGGAAACCGTGCTGCGCGTGGGCCCGCTCGAACTTGATCTGGTCAAGCGCAAGCTCACCTGCCGCGAGAAGATCCTGCGCCTGCGTCCCACCGAACTGCGCGTGCTGGAATTCATGATGCGTCACGCGGGCCAGGTGCTCACGCGCACGATGATTTTCGAAGGCGTATGGGGCGGACGTTTCGATCCCGGCACCAATCTCGTGGACGTGCATGTGGGCAGGCTGCGCAATCGCGTGGATACACCAGGCGAGCCATCGCTGATTCGCACGATACGCGGCTCGGGTTATCTGCTCGGTTGAATGCTTCTGTTGCAATAACAGATAAACGTTTCAATTTAGCGTTTCGTAGTCCTTTTTGTTAAAAAAACCGGCCAGTAAATAAAACTTCTTTCATCTGTCTGGTTGCTGGACGTTACACCCCGCCCGCGACAATACCGGCGTCGGTTCCTCCGTAGTTTCCCGTACTTTCCTCGTTGTTTTGCGCCGCCTGGGCGCACCGGTACGCGACGGAAACCGACGCCGATGTTCTGAACGGAGCCCCTTCTGATGCTGAAAATCGTCCGGCTGGCCTTGAACCGTCCGTACACGTTCATCGTGCTGGCCCTCTTGATCCTGATCGCTGGCCCGCTCGCTGCGTTACGTACGCCAACCGATATCTTTCCGGATATCCGCATTCCCGTGATCAGCGTGGTGTGGAATTACGCCGGTCTGCAACCCGACGACATGTCGGGCCGAATCGTCACCTACTACGAGCGCACGCTCGGCACGACCGTCAACGATGTGGCGCACATCGAATCGCAGTCGTTCCGCGGCTACGGCATCGTGAAGATCTTCTTCCAGCCGACCGTGGATATCCGCACGGCCACGGCCCAGGTGACCTCGGTTTCACAGACCGTGCTCAAGCAGATGCCGCCTGGCACCACGCCGCCGCAGATTCTTAACTACAACGCGTCCACGGTGCCAGTGCTGCAGCTCGCGCTCACGAGCGACAAGCTCAACGAGCAGCAACTCGGTGACTACGCAACCAACTTCATCCGGCCGCAGTTGCTGTCCGTGCCGGGCGTCGCCATTCCGACGCCTTACGGCGGCAAGACGCGTGAGGTGCAGATCGACCTGGATCCGCAGGCGCTGCAGGCGCGCAAGCTCTCCGCGCAGGACGTGGCGAATGCGCTCGCGCAGCAGAACCAGATCATTCCGGCGGGCACGCAGAAGATCGGCCAGTTCGAATACAACGTGCGCCTGAACAACAGCCCGCTCACGATCGAGGCGCTCAACAACCTGCCTATCAAGACAGTGAACGGCGCCGTGATCTATATGCGCGACGTCGCGCACGTGCGTGACGGTTATCCGCCGCAGGGCAATATCGTGCGCGTGGACGGTCACCGCGCGGTGCTGATGTCGATTCTCAAGAACGGCTCGGCCTCCACGCTCGACATCATCGCGGGCGTGAAATCCAAGCTTCCGCTGATCGAACAGTCGCTGCCGCCCAGCCTCAAGCTCGTGCCGCTGGGCGATCAATCGGTGTTCGTGAAGGGCGCCGTGAGCGGCGTGGCGCGCGAAGGCATTATCGCGGCCGCGCTGACCTCGGCGATGATCCTGCTGTTCCTCGGCAGCTGGCGCTCGACGCTCATTATCGCGGCGTCGATTCCGCTCGCCGTGCTCGCAGCCATCGCGGGTCTCGCGGCCTGCGGCGAAACGCTCAACGTCATGACATTGGGGGGGCTCGCGCTAGCGGTGGGTATTCTCGTCGACGATGCCACCGTGACGATCGAGAATATCAACTGGCACCTGGAACAGGGCAAGGACGTGCGCAGCGCGATTCTCGACGGCGCCGCGCAGATCGTCGCGCCCGCGCTGGTTTCGCTGCTGTGTATCTGTATCGTGTTCGTGCCGATGCTGCTGCTCGACGGCATTGCGCGCTACCTGTTCGTGCCGATGGCCGAGTCGGTGATCTTCGCGATGATCGCGTCGTTCATTCTCTCGCGCACCTTCGTGCCGATGATGGCGCGTTACCTGCTCAAGCCGCACGCTTCGCAAGGCCACGCATCGGGCGAACTCGCCGCGGTCATGGCGCCGCACGGCGCGCACGATCACGTCAAACCGTCACGCAATCCGCTGGTGCTGTTCCAGCGCGGTTTCGAGCGTCGTTTCGAACGCATTCGCGCCGGCTATCGCGGCGTGCTGGGCCTCGCGCTCTCGCATCGCAAGCCGTTTGTCGTGGGCTTTCTCGCCATCGTGATGCTGTCGTTTGCGCTGGTGCCGTTCCTTGGCCGCAACTTCTTCCCGAATATCGATTCCGGTGAAATCGAAATTCACGTGCGCGCGCCCATCGGCACGCGCGTGGAAGAAACCGCCGATCTCTTCGACCATATCGAAGACACCGTGCGCCATGCGATTCCCGCCGACCAGCTCACCAGCATCATCGACAACATCGGCCTGCCGAACAGCGGTATCAACCTCACGTACAACAATAGCGGCACGATCGGGCCGCAGGACGGCGACATCATGATCTCGCTCGGCGAGAACCATGCGCCGACCGCCCAGTATGTGAAAGCGTTGCGCACGCAACTACCTCGCCTGTTCCCCGGCACGACGTTCTCGTTCCTGCCCGCCGACATCGTCAGCCAGATCCTGAACTTCGGTGCGCCCGCGCCGATCGACGTGCAGGTCAGCGGCCCGAACATGGAAGCGAACAAGAAGTACGCCAACGAACTGCTGCGCCTTGTCGCCAGGGTGCCGGGCGTGGCCGACCCGCGCATCCAGCAGGCGTCGACCTACCCGCAGCTCACCGTGGCCGTCGACCGTTCGCGCGCCGATGAACTCGGCATCACCGAACAGGACGTGACGAACTCGGTGGTGGCGAGCCTTTCGGGCACGAGCCAGGTGTCGCCAACCTACTGGCTCAATCCGAAGAACGGCGTGTCGTATCCGATCGTCGCGCAGACGCCGCAGTACCGCATGACCACGCTCTCCGACCTGCAGAACCTGCCGGTCACGAGCAAGACGGGCGGCTCGCAGATTCTCGGC
This sequence comes from Paraburkholderia bannensis NBRC 103871, assembly GCF_000685015.1. Lineage (GTDB taxonomy): Bacteria > Pseudomonadota > Gammaproteobacteria > Burkholderiales > Burkholderiaceae > Paraburkholderia > Paraburkholderia bannensis. The sequence goes on from NZ_BAYA01000013.1 coordinate 263,540, forward strand.
GGCATTGCCACGATCACGCGCGGCACCGCCGACGCCGTGGTCTCGCACTACAACATCATGCCGCTGTTCGACATCTACGCGACGACCCAGGGCGCCGACCTGGGCGCCGTGGCCTCGCAGATCCAGGCCGCCATCCATGCCACCGCCAAGGACGTGGCGAAGGGCTCGACCGTGACGATGCGCGGCCAGGTGCAGACCATGAACAGCGCGTTCACGGGCCTGCTGCTCGGCCTCGCGGGCGCAGTGCTGCTGATCTACCTGCTGATCGTCGTGAACTTCCATTCGTGGGCCGACGCCTTCGTGATCGTCTGCGCGCTGCCCGCTGCGCTCGCGGGCATCGTCTGGATGCTGTTCACCACGCACACGCCGCTGTCCGTGCCAGCGCTCACCGGCGCGATCCTGTGCATGGGCGTGGCGACCGCCAACGCGATTCTGGTGGTGTCGTTCGCCCGCGAACGGCTCGCGGCCACCGGCGACGCCCTGCGCGCCGCGCTCGAAGCGGGCTTCACGCGTTTCCGCCCGGTGCTCATGACCGCGCTCGCCATGATCATCGGCATGGCGCCGATGGCGCTCGGCATGGGCGACGGCGGCGAACAGAACGCCCCGCTCGGGCGCGCCGTGATCGGCGGCCTGCTGTGCGCGACGCTCGCGACGCTGCTGTTCGTGCCCGTGGTGTTCAGCCTCGTGCACCGCAATGACCGCGGCGATGGTGACGACGGCGATGATGAGTCGCGCGCCACCATCCCCACTCTGGAACAACCCGCCCTCGAGGGAGAATCCCATGTCCACTGAAGTCGACATCGCCCCGCCGCAATCGCTGCGCCACCTGAAGTCCGTCGCCGCCGTGGCGCTGATGGTCGCCGCCGGGATCGTCTCCGGCGGTCTGTTCAGCCGCGTGCACGCGCACCAGGAACTCACGTCCTGGACTGACGCGCAATCGGTGCCCACGGTCGCGACCGTGCTGCCCGAGCCGAGCCCGGCCTCGCAGGCGCTGGTGCTGCCGGGTCACCTGGCCGCGTACATCAACGCGCCGATCTACGCCCGCGTGTCCGGTTACCTGCACGCGTGGTACGCCGATATCGGCACGCATGTGAAGGCGGGCCAGTTGCTGGGCGTGATCGATACGCCCGACCTCGACCAGCAGCTTCAGCAGGCGAACGCCGATCTGCAGAACTCGATCGCCAACGAAAAACTCGCGGCCACCACCGCGAAGCGCTGGACTGAGATGCTCAAGCAGGATTCGGTCTCGCAGCAGGAAGCCGACGAGAAGACCTCCGACCTGATCGCCAAGCAGGCCACCGTGCAGGCGAACCAGGCCAACGTGCGCCGCCTCGAAGCGCTCGAATCGTTCAAGCGCCTGACCGCGCCGTTCGACGGCGTGGTGACGGCGCGCAAGACCGACGTGGGCGCGCTCATCGACGCGGGCAGCGGCAGCGGCCCGGAACTCTTCACGGTGTCCGACGCGAGCCAGTTGCGCGTCTACGTGAGCGTGCCGCAGAGCGATGCGGCCTCGATCAAGCCCGGCATGCACGCCACGCTCACCGTGCCGGAGCGCCCCGGCGTGAAGTTCGACGCGAAACTCGTCGATACCGACCAGTCGATCTCGGCCGATTCGGGCACGATGCTCGTGCAGCTCTCCGTCGACAACAAGCAGGGCATGCTGTTCCCGGGCGAGTACACCGAAGTCCATCTGGCCATGCCCGGCGATGCGCACGCGCTGTTCGTGCCCGCCAGCGCGCTGATCTTCCGCGCGCACGGCATGCAGGTCGCCGTGGCGGGCGCGGATCACAAGGTGCAGTTGCGCGACGTGACGATCGGCACCGACCTGGGCACGCGCGTGGAAATCATCGAAGGCCTGAAGGCTGGCGAGCGCGTGATCGACAATCCGCCCGATTCGCTGGCGAACGGCGACGTGGTGCGCCTTGCCGCCACCGAGGCGAGCGACACCGCCAGCAACACCAGCGCGTCGCACGACGCGGAGCACGCGCATGGTTAAGCGGTTTCCCCTGCCCTCCCTGGCGCGCGGGCGCTCGCGCTCGCGCTTTCAGGCACGCTTGAATTCGCGCCTGAAGCTCGTTGTGCTCGCAACGACTGCCCTGCTGGGCGCCTGCTCGTTCGCGCCCGTGTACCACGCGCCCGCCACGGCCATGCCGACGCACTTCAAGGAAACCGGCGGCTGGCAGATGGCGCAACCCGCCGACCAGTTGCCGCGCGACGGCTGGTGGAAGGTCTTCAACGACCCGATGCTCGACCAGCTTGAGCCGAAGGTGCAGCAGGCCAACCCGAACATCGCCGCCGCGCTCGCACGCCACGATGAAGCCGATGCGCTCACCTCGCAGGCTAAATCGGCGCTGCTGCCGACTATCGGCCTGGGCGCGCAAGTCCAGCGCGACCGGCAATCGGCGCTGCGTCCGCTGCGCGGCTCCGGTCAGCCGAACGTGTACAACTCGAACACGCTCGACGTCGGCATCGGCTACGACCTCGATCTGTGGGGCAAGGTGCGCAACGAGGTCAAGGCCGGTCAGGCAACGAGCGAGGCCAGCGAAGCCGATCTCGCCTCGCTGCAACTGAGCCTGCAGGCCAAACTCGCGACCACCTGGTTCAACCTGCTCGGCCTCGACCAGCAGTCGAAACTGCTCGACGATACGATTGCTGCCTACCGTCACGCGCTGGAGCTGACCGAGAGCCGCCATCGCGGCGGCATCGCGTCCGATCTGGACGTGTCGCGCGCGCAGAACCAGCTGGCCGCCGCCCAGGCGTCCGCCGACGACGTGAGCGCGCGCCGTGCGCTGTACGAGCACGCGATCGCCACGCTGATCGGCGTGCCGGCATCCGACTTCAACGTCGCGCCCGACACGATGCGCCCGCACCTGCCGAACCTGCCGGCCGGGCTGCCTTCGGCGCTGCTGCAACGGCGTCCCGACATCGCCGCCGCCGAGCGCCGCGTGGCGTCGGCCAACGCGGAAATCGGCGTGGCTAAGGCCGCGTTCTTCCCGGATCTGTCGCTGGGCCTCGACGGCGGTTTCCAGAGCGACACGTTCAGCCCGTGGCTGGCCGCGCCCAACGAAATGTGGTCGATCGGCCCGACGCTCGTGCAGACGATCTTCGACGGCGGCCTGCGCAAGGCGAAGGTGCGCGAAGCGCGCGCGAAGCTCGACGAGAACGGCGCGAATTACAAGGCCACCGTGCTCAACGCGTTCCAGCAGGTCGAGGACAACCTCGCGCTGCTGCACCATCTGGGCGACGAGGCGCAGCGCGAGGACGAGGCGCTCACGGCGGCGCAACGCACGCTGACGCTGTCGATGTCGCGCTATCGCGATGGCGTGGTGAGCTACCTGGATGTGGTGACGGCGCAGACCACGGAGCTGTCCACGCAGATCAGCTCGCTCGAACTGGATACGCGGCGCCTGGACGCGACTGTCGGCCTGATTCAGGCGATTGGCGGCGGCTGGAGCACCCAGCAGCTCGATGCGAAGTCTGATGCGAAGGCCGATGCTGCAAAGGCGGACGCAAAGCCGGATGCAAAATCGGCGTCCTGATTAAGGCGTTTCAGTGGGATCCGACGACCCGGTCGCTTGCGCGGCCGGGTCGTTTTTTATTGGGCCGAGTTTGTCGAGCGTCAAATCATCGGCCATCGCGTGAGTATTTCCGCGGCCAGACGCGCGAAACACCCTGCGAATTCAGAATTTTCGGATACAAGAATCTCTTGATCGCGACCATTTTAGCGTTTTCGGGCAACAACCCTGCTGCCCGGATTCCCTGGAGTGACCATGCGAGACAACAAGACCGGGCGAGACGTGGCGCGCATGTGCGATACCACCGACCATGGCGGCCAGATTCTGCAAGCCGCATCCAACCTCACGCACAACGGCCAGCGCGTCGTACTGGACGGCCATCTGGTGCGATGCCCCAAGTGCGGCGGCGACTTCGCGATCAAGGCAAGCGGGCCGCGCACCCATAACGGCGTGCTGGTCGCGTTTCTGGGCGACAGAACGGCCTGCGGCGCTACGTTGATCGAGGCCACGCCGTGATACGCGAAGCGTGGCAGATGCTGGGAATGCGTGGCCCCGCTCTTCCTGAACGCCAGACCATCGGGCCGGGCGGCTATGAACGCACCGAAAGCTTGCTGGTGCCGCGCCGCATCGCCGGCGGCGAGTCTATTGGGTCGTTGTTTGAATATCGCGTCGAGGCAAGCCAGCGCGCAAATATCGCGTCCATGTCATTCGACATCGACGCGCGGGAGCGGATCGATCTCGACCGCATCGCGGGCAGCGCAATTAGCTTGACGATCGATCTTGAACGCCTGGACATCGCGGACGGTAGCGGACGAATCTGCACCGCGAGCAACGGGGCGGGCACGCGGCATATCAACGGCATCGTCTCGAAGGCTGGTGTGCTAGAAGG
>NZ_BAYA01000012.1 GCF_000685015.1 Paraburkholderia bannensis NBRC 103871
GGACTCCATCATCACCACCACCGCAATCGCGCGACGCAGGTGCGGCAGCGTGATGTAGAAGAACAGCGAGATCGCACCCGCGCCGTCGATCTTCGCGGCTTCCTTCTGCTCCTGGTCGAGCGACTGGATCGCCGTGAAAAGGATCAGGAACGCGAACGGCAGCCATTGCCACGCCACGATCAGGATGACCGCGAACAGCGGGTATTCGGCGAACCAGTCGATCGGCGTCATGCCCAGCGAACGCATCGCGATGGCGACGAGGCCGTACACCGGATGCAGGATCATGTTCTTCCAGATCAGCGCGCTCACCGTGGGCATCACGAAGAACGGCGCGATCGCAAAGAGGCGCGCGACGCCCATGCCGACGAACTTGCGGTCGAACAGCACCGCCATCAGCACGCCGCCGATCACGGTGATCGCCAGCACGACCACGATCAGCACGATGGTGTGCACGATCGACGGCAGGAACGAGGGGTCGGTCGCGAGGAACTTGTAGTTGTCGATGCCCGCGAAACCCTTGAGATCGGGATTGAGCAGGTTATAGCGCGTGAACGAATACCAGATCGTCATGGCGAGCGGAATCGTCATCCACAACAGCAGGATGGCGACCGACGGCGAGACGAGCCAGCGTGACGCCGAGCGGCGGGTTTCCACCTGCTGCGTAGTCGGCTTGGGCGCTCGGGTTCGATTGAATAGGGGCATGTGGAGATGGAGATGACGCATGAGGACCACCCTTCTCTGTTGCGCGCCATGCGGGGGCAAGGCGCCGCGTCCGGCTTCGCTGAATACGCACGCGGCCTGGTGGACGCGTACGTATTCAGCTTTAAGGCTTACGTTTAAGGCTTACTTCTGATATCCGGCTTGAGCGACTGCGCGGTCGGCGGCAGCGTTGCCCGCCGTGAGCGCCTGGTCGACGCTCATCTGGCCCGCCACTGCACCGGCAATGCTCTGGCCCACGACCGTACCGAACGACTGGAATTCAGGAATCCCGACGAACTGCACGCCCGTATACGGCACCGGCTTGGCGGTCGGATGGTTCGGATCGGCGGTCTGGATCGCCTTCAGCACGAAGTCCGAGAACGGCGCGGCCTGTTTGTACTCGGGGCGCTGATAGGTCGATACGCGCGTGCCCGACGGCACCGAGGCCCAGCCTTCATCCTTCGCGACCATTTCGATGTACTGCTTCGACGTGGCCCATTCGATGAACTTCTTCGCGGCGTCCTGCGACTTCGACGACTTCGGCACCGCCAGCGCCCACGACCACAGCCAGTGCGCGCCGTTCGGCGTCACCGCGGTCGGCGCGGCGGCGAAGCCGATCTTGTCGGCCACCTGCGACTGCGACTTGTTGTAGAGAATGCCGGCGGCCACCGTCGCGTCGATCCACATGGCGCACTTGCCCGACGACATCAGCGTGAGGTTTTCGTTGAAGCCGTTCGAGCTCGCTCCCGGAGGGCCGTCCTTCTTGAGCATGTCGACGTAGAAGTTGACCGCCTTCTTCCATTCCGGCGTCGTGAGCTGCGCGTGCCACTTCTCGTCGAACCAGCGGCCGCCGAAGGTGTTCACCACCGTCGTCACGTAGGCCATGTTCTCGCCCCAGCCCGCCTTGCCGCGCAAGCAGATGCCGTAGGTGCCCGCCGACTTGTCGGTGAGCTTGTCGGCAAAGTCCTTGATCTGGTCGTAGGTCGGCTGGTCGGGCATTTTCAGGCCCTTGGCCGCGAACAGATCCTTGCGGTAATACGTCATCGAGCTTTCGACGTAGAACGGCAGCGCGTAGAGCGTGCCGTTGTACGAGAGACCGTCACGCGCGGTCTTCACGACATCGTTGAGATCGTAGTCGGCGGGCAGGCCCGTCATCGGCGCGAGCCAGCCGCGCTTGCCCCACTGCGGCGCTTCGTACGTGCCAATCATCATCACGTCGAACTGGCCGCTATTGGTCGTGATGTCGGTCGTGGCGCGCTGGCGCAGCACGTTTTCTTCGAGAATCACCCAGTTCAGCTTGATGCCCGGATTGGCCTTCTCGAAGGCCGGCGAGAGCTTCTTCAGCTCGATCATGTCCGGGTTGTTCAACATCGCGACGGTGACGGTCTGCGCGTGCGCGGCACCGGCCGCGGCGATCAGCGCGCCCGCGCTGACGGTACGCAGCACGGTCTTGAAAGCGGGTTTCATGGCGTTGTCTCCTTTGTTTGTTACGTTATGTCGTGCTGCCTGAATTGCCGTCTGAGGTGCTTCCTGAATTGCTGACTGCGTTGCTGCCTGCGTTGAACTCGCGTGGATTCAACTCATCCAGTTGCCGCCGTCCACGTTCAGCGTCTGCGCGGTGATGTAATCGGCGTCGTTCGAGGCGAGAAAGAGCGCCGCGCCCGTGAGATCTTCGGGCAGGCCCATGCGACCGAGCGGCACTTCCTCGCCGACGAGCCGCTTCTTCTCGCCCAGCGGCCGATGCTCGTAGCGCGCGAACAGCGCATCCACCTGCTCCCACATCGGCGTATCCACGACGCCCGGCGCGATGCCGTTCACGTTGATCTTGTGCGGCGCGAGCGCGAGCGCCGCCGACTGCGTGTAGCTGAGCACCGCCGCCTTGGTTGCACAGTAGTGCGAAACGAGTGCCTCGCCGCGTCGTCCCGCCTGCGAGGACATATTGATGATCTTGCCGCCGTGGCCCTGCTCCACCATGCGGCGCGCGACGGCCTGCATCAGGAAGAACATGCCCTTCACGTTGACCGAGAAGAGCCGGTCGTAGATATCCCAGGATTCGTCGAGCAGCGGACGCATGTCGAACAGCGCCGCGTTGTTGAAGAGTATGTCGATGCGGCCGAAATGGCCAACCGCATCGCTGACGATGCGCTCGATGTCCTCGCGGCGCGTGACGTCGGCGCTGAGCGCGAGCACGCGTTCGGGGAACGCTTCGCGCAGCGCGGGCGCGATGGCATCGGCCGGCTTCACGTCGACGAGCACGCAACGCGCGCCCTCGTCCAGATAGCGGCGCGCGACCGCCTCGCCGATGCCGCTTGCCGCGCCGGTCAGCACGGCCACCTTGTCCTGCAAACGTCCTGCCGCCGGGTACGCGGAATGTGCCACAGGTTTGTCTCCAATGTCGTCCACGCCGATAAGCCAACACCGTGTCTAACCAGGCTTTCGACCTGAACACTCGCTCACCGCATGAACATTTGCTCTCTTGGTGGTCGAATGATCGGATACGCACGCACACATGTCAAGGCGGACAAACGCCATCGCAGCGGATTTCGATGGTGCGACGCGCAAGCCGCCCGTCCAGCGCCTTCGAGCGAGCATTTCCCGCGCCCGCCCGCGCGTCTTTTCAATATGTCGTAACCGTTCGTTCGCGCGAGCACCGTTGACCTCGCTCGCCTTGTTTCACGTTACGTTATATCATCGCGTCTCGACGGATTTTTACCTTCTCCAGACCATCCAGCCCTTTATCGGATGTCTTCCGGAAACCGTTCTCACGCCTCGCTCTCGTCAAGGATAGAACCATGCTCGCATTCCACCGCGCGACGCCGCGCACGCGCGCACGCCCAGCACGCTCAACACGCGCCGCCACGCTTGCGCCCGTCGTCCGTTCGGCCGTGGCCGCCGTGCTCGCCCTTGGCGCGCTGTTCGGCCCGGCGGCGGCGCACGCCGCGGATACGGCGATCACCGTCGTCGCTGCCGAGAACTTCTACGGCGACGTGGTCAAACAGATCGGCGGCGCGTACGTGAACGTGACGAGCATCCTGAGCAATCCCGACCAGGATCCGCACCTGTTCGAAGCGAGCCCGAAGACCGCGCGCGCACTCCAGCACGCGCGCGTCGTGGTGTACAACGGCGCGGACTACGATCCGTGGATGACGAAGCTGCTGGGCGCGACCGCCAGCCAGAGCAGCCAGCGCGCGGTCATCGTCGCGGCGGATCTCGTCGGCAGGAAGCCGGGCGACAATCCGCACCTCTGGTACGACCCGCAGACCATGCCCGCCGTCGCGCGCGCCGTGGGCGCGGCGCTCGATGCGGCAGACCCCGCGCACAAGAGCGTGTACGATGCGAACCTTGCAACGTTTCTCGGTTCGCTCAAGCCCATCGACGCGAAGGTCGCGGCGCTGCGCGCGCAGTACAAAGGTCAGCCGGTAACGGCCACGGAACCGGTGTTCGGCTATATGTCCGATGCGATCGGCCTCGATATGCGCAACCTGCGCTTCCAGTTGGCGGCAATGAACGACACCGAGGCGAGCGCCTCCGATATCGCCGCCTTCGAGCGCGACCTGCGCGAGCGCCGCGTGCGTGTGCTGATCTACAACAGCCAGGCGACCGAAGCGCTCACGCGCCGCATGCTCGGCCTCGCGCAGCAGTCGAAGGTGCCGACGGTCAGCGTGACGGAAACGCAGCCCGCGGGCGTGAACTTCCAGCAATGGATGCTTGCGCAGCTCGATTCGCTGGGCAAGGCGCTCGCCACCCGGTAAGCACTCAAGCACTAAACAACACGCAGTCAGCAGGGAACAGAAGCAATGACCGAAGCCGCGCCCGCTTCACAACCGGCGTCTCAATCATCCAGCCACCGCGCGCCGCAGCCGGTGCTCACCGTCGCGGGCGTGACGCTCACGCTCGGCGAGCGCACGATCCTGCGCGATGCCAACTTCGCCGTGAACCAGGGCGAGTTCATCGGCGTGCTCGGGCCGAACGGCGCGGGCAAGACCACGCTGATGCGATCGATCCTCGGCCTCGTCCCCGCTTCGCGCGGCGCGATCCGCGTGCTCGGCGAGCCGGTGGCGCGCGGCAATCCGAAGATCGGCTACATGCCGCAGACGCGCACGGCGCTCGCGAGCCGCCGCATTCGCGGGCGCGACTTCGTGGCGATGGCCGCCGACGGCCACCGCTGGGGCCTGCCGCGCGCCGACGCCGCCACACGCGCCGACGTCGAGCGCGTGCTCGACCTGGTGGGCGCAACGAAGCTGGCCGACCGGCCGCTGTCCGAGCTTTCCGGCGGCGAGCGCCAGCGTCTGCTGCTCGCGCAATGCCTGCTGGGCGACCCCAAGCTGCTGCTGCTCGACGAGCCGCTCATCAGCCTCGACCCGCATCATCAGCGCGGCGTGGTCGAACTCGTGCGGCGCGTGCAGCGCGAGCTTGGCATCGCGGTGCTGTTCTCGGCGCACGAACTCAATCCGCTGCTCAACGCGCTCGACCGCGTGCTGTACCTGGGCAACGGCGTGGCGGCGCTCGGCAGCGTCGACGAAGTCATCACCGCGCCGGTGCTCTCGCGCCTCTATGGCTCGCCTATCGAGGTGATGCGCATGAAGGGCCGCATTTTCGTGATGTCGGGCGACGTCGAAGTCGAAAAGCACGACCACGAACACGAGCATGACCACGCTCACCCGCATGGTCACGATCACGGCCATGAGCATGGCCACACGCACGCGAATTCGCACGATCACAACAACAACGCCCACGGCCATTCGCACGATGCTTGATTACGATTTCATGGTGAACGCCTTCGCGGCGTCGGGCATCGTCGCGGTGCTCGCGGGCATCGTCGGCTACTTCCTGGTGATGCGCGGCCAGACCTTCGCGGGTCACGCGCTCTCTCACGTGGGTTTCACGGGCGCGACGGGCGCCGTGCTGCTCGGCATTTCGCCGATGTGGGGCATGGTCGGCTTCACGCTCGTCGCGGGCGTGTCGATGGGCGCGCTCGGCGAAAAGCTCGCGGGCCGCGATGTGGCCATCGGCGTGATTCTTTCGCTCGCGCTCGGCTTTGGCCTGCTGTTCCTGCACTTCTTCACCGCTTACGCCACCCAGGTCACGTCGCTGCTGTTCGGCAACGTGCTGGGCGTGAACCGCGAGACGCTCGGCGCGCTTGCGGTGCTCGCCGTGGCAAGTCTCGCGGCGCTCGCGGCGATCATGCGTCCGCTGCTGTTCGCCTCGCTGCAGCCTGAACTGGCCGAAGCCAAGGGCGTGTCGCTGCGCCTCGTGTCGGTGCTGTTCCTCGCCATCGCGGCGCTGGCCGTGGCGGCCTGCACGCAGATCGTCGGCGTGCTGCTGGTGTTCACGCTGATGGTCGGCCCCGCCGCCGCCGCGCAGAACCTCACGACACGCCTGTCGGTGGGCCTCGTGCTCGCGGCGTTGCTGGCGCTCGCGCAGGCGTGGATCGGCGTGACGCTCGCCTTCTACACCGACTGGCCGACGAGCTTCTGGATCACCGCCCTCGCCGCGCTGGTGTATGGCGCGAGCCTGCTGCGGCGACGTTGAGCGCACGCGCTGCGATTCGATTCGATTCGATTCGATTCGATTCGATTCGATCAAAGCAAAACGGCGTTGCCCCGCAAGGCGCAACGCCGTTTTTGCATGCTCGCTCGGCGTCAGCCGTCGCCCATGATGAGACGCAGACGGCGCGACTCGCCGGCATGCGCGAGCAGATCCTCAAAGCGCTGATCCGCTAGCCGCGTAAGTGCCGCCGTGGCGTCCGGCGTAGCGATATCGAGACCGCGCAGCACGTCCTGATCCGCGCCTGCATCGCTGTTCAGGTGCAGATAGCGCTCGCGCAATTCGCGCGCGCAAGTGGCCTGCGCCATACGTTCCTGCGCCTCCATGCTCAGCGCGAGCGCGGGCTGCGCCCAGGCGAGGCCGCGCAGCGGCAGACGGCTCGGCACGCTGCGATGACGCACGCCCGTGGTGCCGACGCTCAACATGCGCACCGGCACACCACGCCGCTGCGCCTGGGTCAACGCATGCGCGTCAGGACAATTGGCGGCGAGACCGCCATCGACATGCCAGTCGTCATCGAGCAGCAGCGCGGGGAAATGCGCGGGCGCCGCCGATGTCGCGCGCGCGGCTTCGAGCAAGGTGCAGGTATCGGCGTCGTCGCCCGCGAGACCCCTGCTGCGCAGCAGGCGCAATTCGCCCAGCGACCAGCTCACGGTGGTGAGCATGAGCGGCCGGTCGATCTCGCTCAGGCGCTTGGCCGCCCAGCCGTCCAGGCACGCGACGATGGCGCGTTCGAGCGGCCCGGCTGCGTAGACTTTTTCGCTCAGGAGCTTGCGCAAGCTGCGCAGCGACAGCTTCGGGAAAATGGTTGGCCCCCACTGCGCGAGCATCGCGTAGAGTTCGCGCGCGCTCACGCCCGCAGCCAGACCCGCCGCGAGAATGCCACCCACCGATGTTCCGGCAATCACGTCAAAGCGCGCGCCAATCGGCGTATCGACATCGCCGAAGCGCTCGCTTGCTTCGATGCGCGCCAGCAGCCGCGCCGTATAGAGGCCGCGATAGCCGCCGCCCGACAGGCTCAGCACGCGCGTGCAGGCGGGCGCCGGGGTGAGCCGGCCGTCGGGCACCCGGAACTGGTCGTCCAAGAGCTTAAACCTCGAGCAGGGACACGACTTCCACCTGGAGCTTGCGCAGCTCGCGGTGGTACGTCTCCTCGGGTTCGACCAGCGTGCAGCCGTTGGCGACCGCCGTGGCGATCACCATGCGCGTGTCCTGGCCGACCGCATGGCGCTGGCCGCCCTTTTCGATTTCGAGTGGGTGATGGCCGCGCCACTGCTGCCACTCGGCGGCCTCGTTTTCGGCGAACGGCAGCATCACGGAACCATCGTCCACGAGCGCGGCCAGGCGCGCTTCGAGCGCCTTCTTGAACGCCGCGCGGCGCGGCTCGCTGGTCTTGTGCTGGGCAATCACCTGGCGCGCGGCCGCGACGCTGATGACGCTCAGGTTGATGTCGCGCGCCTTCACCCCGCCTTCGATCCATTTGCGCGAGGCGGTGTCTTCAATGCACATGTCGATGAGCGTATTTGTGCCCAGCAGGAATCTCGGCATGAACGGCCTGTGTTTTTGACTTCGTTATTCGTGCCGCGCCACTTAAGCGCGAGTGCGTATCTTTGAGACCTCGGGTTGCGACCTTAGTTTGTGGCCTTAGCGCGGCACGCGGTAGTGATCCTCGGCGTCGATGGAGACGTCGCGCGGCAGCTTGCCGGTGGCGGCCACCGACGGCAGCCCGGCGAACACTTCCGCCACGGTGCGGTCGCTGACCGTGTTCGACATGAGCGCGACCGCCTGGTCGAGGCCCAGGATAATGAACGGCTCGGGGCCTTGATTGACGATCTCGACCGAGCCCGACTTCACGCGCTTGAGCACGCTCGAATAATTCGTCTTGAACGCCGAAATGGGCGTGCCCGCCGTGTCCACGTTGGTGGCGCCCACGCGCGCGGCAATCGCCTTCACGGCCGCCTGGAAATCGACCTTGCGTCGCTCGGCGGTTTCCTTGCTGGCTTTCGGATCGATAAGGGATGCGGGCATGGCCGTGTACTCCAGAAAAAAGATCAACCTGACCAGATGATAGTACCAAGTTGACCAGATTTCAAAGTTTCGCACGGGGTCGGATTCCCTGCCCGCAGCCCTTCTCGCGACGCCCTCTTTGGCTTACTTCAGCAGCACGCGCGCGTGATGCGCGAGGTGGTCTTCGATAAAGCTCTGGATGAAGAAATAGCCGTGGTCGTAGCCCTCGTGGCGACGCAGCGTGAGCGGCTGGCCGGCGGCGGCGCAGGCGGCCTCGAACACGTCCGGGTTGAGCTGGTTAGGCAGGAACGCATCGGCCAGGCCCTGATCGACGAGGATGCCTTCCTCGAACTTGCGCACGGCCTTGCCGACCAGTTCGCTTGCGTCGTACTGCTTCCACGCTTCGCGGTCGTCGCCCAGATAACCCGAGAACGCCTTCTCACCCCACGGGCAGCGCGTGGGCGCGGCGATGGGCGCGAACGCCGACACCGAGCGATAGATCGCGGGATTGCGCAGCGCCAGCGTGAGCGCGCCATGGCCGCCCATCGAATGGCCGAAGATGCCCAGGCGCTCGCCGTCGATGGGCAGGTTCGTGGTGACCGCTTCGCGCAGTTCGTCGCGTACGTAGCTGCCCATGCGCCAGTGCTTCGCCCACGGCTCCTGCGTGGCGTCGAGATAAAAGCCCGCGCCCACGCCGAAGTCCCACGCATCGGCCTCGCCCGGCACGTTCGCGCCGCGCGGGCTGGTGTCCGGCGCGATCAGCGCGATGCCGTGCTGCGCGGCGAAGCGCTGCGCGCCCGCCTTGATCGGGAAAGTTTCTTCCGTGCAGGTCAGGCCCGCGAGGTAGAACAGCCCAGGCACCTTCTGCGCGCGCGCCTGCGGCGGCAGGTAGACCGAGAAGCGCATCGGCAGGCCGATCGTTTCGGATTCGTGTTTGTAGATGCGCTGCACGCCGTCGTAGCAGGCGTGTTCTTCAATCAGGATCAGCATGGTTTCTCCGTGATTACCGTGTTCGTTGTTGTCGATGGCGCTTAGCTCAGGCGGCGGGGAACCACGTCCGCACGCGGCCATAGAGATCGATGAAGCGCGCGTAGCGCTGTGCCAATGCGGCGTCCTCGCGCGGCTGCGCGACGCGCGTCGCGGCGGGCGCGAGCGCCGCGAGTTCATCCATGCGCCAATGCCCGCAGGCCACGCCGCCAAGCAGCGCCGCGCCGCGCGTGGCCGCGTTCGGGCAATCGATGGCGTCGAGCTGCGCACCCAGCACATCGGCGAGCAGTTGCCGCCAGCGCGGATCCACCGAGCCGCCGCCCGCGAGCTTGAGCGTCGCGATGGGCGCATCAAGCGCGCCGTTTTCTTCACTGATGCGGGCTTCGCGCAGCGCATCGAGGCCCGCGCGCAACGCGAAGGCCACGCCTTCGAAGGCCGCGCGCATCAGCATGCCGCGCGTGTCGCCGATGCCCGCGCCGAGCCAGCCGCCACGCGCCGACGGATCGAGCCACGGCGAGCGCTCGCCGCTCAAATACGGCAGGAACGCGAGCGTGGGCGACGGCGGCGCGGCAAACGCGTCTTCATAAGCCTGCGCCCAATCGTAGGCAAGCCAGCCACGCGCCGCTTCGAGCGCGACGCCCACGTTCTGCATCGCGGCCATCGCATACCAGCCGCCGCTTGCGGATCGATAGCGATGCAGGCCGCGCCGCGCAGGCGGCGTCGTGCGCGCGGTGACGAGAATCTGGCCGCCCGTGCCGGTGGTGAGCAGGGCGTCGCCGTCTTCATGCAGGCCGCTGCCCAGCGCCGCGCAAGGCGTGTCGCCCGCGCCAGTCGCGAGCACGACGCCCGCAGGCACGCCGAGCGCACGCGCGGCGTCGGCTGCGAGCGTGCCGCTCGCAGCGCCCGATGCCGCCAGCGGCGCGAACCAGCGCGCGGGCAAGCCCAGCCGCTCGATCAAGGCGAGATCCCACCTGCCATCCGGCGCGGCAAGCGCGGTCGCGCAGGCATCCGAGGGATCGGCGACGAACGCCTCCTGCGCCGCGCCCGCGAGACGCACGCGCAACCAGTCCTTCGGTTGCAGCGCCCAACGCGCACTAGCAGCGGTCGCCGATTCGTTTGCCAGCAGCCAGCGCAGCAACGGCCCGGCCATGCCCGGCGCAACAGGATTCGACGCCGCGCCTTCGCTGTCGTCCTGCCACGCATCGAGCAGCGCATGCGCGCGCGTGTCGGGCCACAGCATCGCGGGACGCAGCGCGCGGCCCGCCGCATCGGTGAGCACGACGCCGTGCATCTGCCCGGAAAAGCCAATCCCGCGCACCGCCGCGCGTTCGTCTTCGGGCAAGCGCGCGCAGGCTTCGATCAGCGCGCGCCACCAGCGCTCGACATCGATTTCGGCCCAGCCGGGCTGAGGTGTATCGAGCGTATAAGCGACGCTCGCGACGGCGCGCTCGACGCCCGCCTCATCGACGAGCGCCACTTTGAGCGAACCAGTGCCAAGATCGATGCCGAGAAAGCGGGTCTGCGATGCGTTCATGCGAAGCAATGGAAGTGAGGTTTGAGAGCACGCGCGCGACGCAACGAGGGCTGGATCGCGGCGGCCAGAACAGCCATGATAGCGATACCATTTGTCAGTCGCGAGCGCTCCGCGCAGACGATCTGGACGACGGATTCACGCACGCCCGGATCGATGCCGATTCGACCCAGTTCGCACGCGTTCACAGCCTGTTCGCGGGTTAACCCGGTGGCTTGTCGCGCGATGCAAAATCGCTCACATGCGGAAAGCGAAATATAGATCATAACGGTGCGACCATGCCCGGCATGCCCCGCCGCGCTTCTTTCCGTTAGCGACAATCCGCCAACCGTCTCGCGCACGCCATCGCGCAAACTCCACGCAAAAGCGCCGAAATCCTTTCCAGCGCCTGAAAAACAGCCCTAACGCCGCCTGACGGCGTCACGCACGCTCGCCCGCGACGCGCCGCAACATCGCCGCGCGCACCTCGCGAGGCCCGATTGCCCACCGATAAAACGCGCCGCGCGCCCCGCGCGCATATCGCCCCCGGAAAGCACGGAATAGTCCCCAGCGGTCTTGTTGCTTATTTTCGTCCCGCATACCTTGGAGGCCATATTCCCAAACGAAGATGGAGAGAGACGACATGCATCCCCAGGGTATCGAAAGGGAGCAGGCCCAGTCCCGACAGCGTGGCCGCGACCAGGTTCACCCGGTTGACGAGCGCCTGCCGTTCGGCCAGCTTCTCACGCTCGGCATTCAGCACGTGCTCGTGATGTACGCGGGCGCTGTTGCCGTGCCGCTCATCGTCGGCGGCGCCGTTGGCCTGCCGAAAGACCAGGTGGCCTTCCTCATCAGCGCCGACCTGTTCGCCTGCGGCATCGCCACGCTGATCCAGACGCTCGGCCTGTGGATCTTCGGCATCCGCCTGCCCGTCATCATGGGCTGCACGTTCGCCTCGGTCGGGCCGATGATCGCCATCGGCACCAATCCGCAGCTCGGCATTCTCGACATCTTCGGTTCGACCATCGCGGCGGGCGCGATCGGCATTGTGATCGCCCCGCTGATCGGCAAGCTGCTGCGCTTCTTCCCGCCCGTCGTCGTGGGCACGGTGATCGCCGTGATCGGCCTCTCGCTGATGGAAGTGGGCATCAACTGGGCGGCGGGCGGCGTGGGCAATCCGCATTACGGCGACCCGATCTATCTCGGCCTCTCGCTGCTCGTGCTGATGCTGATCCTGCTCATCAACAAGTTCGGCCGTGGCTTCGTCGCCAATATTTCCGTGCTGCTCGGCATCGTCGCGGGCTTCGCGATTGCGCTGGCGCTCGGCCGCGTGAGCCTCGACGGCGTCACGCACGCACCGTGGGTCGGCTTCGTCATGCCGTTCCACTTCGGCATGCCGAAGTTCCACATCCTGCCGATCGTGACGATGATGATCGTGATGTTCGTGACCTTCATCGAATCGACGGGCATGTTCCTCGCCGTCGGCGACATGGTCGAACGTCCGGTCGATCAGGCAACGCTCGTACGCGGCCTGCGCGTCGACGGCCTGGGCACGATGATCGGCGGCATCTTCAACTCGTTCCCGCATACCTCGTTCTCGCAGAACGTCGGCCTGATCGGCGTGACGGGCGTGAAGAGCCGCTATGTCTGCGCGATGGGCGGCGTGATCCTGGTGCTGCTCGGCCTGTTCCCGAAGATGGCGCAGATGGTCGCGTCGGTGCCGCCGTTCGTGCTCGGCGGCGCGGGCCTGGTGATGTTCGGCATGGTGGCCGCGAACGGCATCAAGGTGCTCTCGAAGGTCGATTTCGTGAAGAACCAGCACAACCTGTTCATCGTCGCGGTGAGCGTGGGCTTCGGCCTCGTGCCGGTGGTCTCGCCGCACTTCTTCGCGCAACTGCCGCCGGCGCTTTCGCCGATCCTGCATAGCGGCATCCTGCTGGCCTCGGTTTCGGCAGTGATCCTGAACATCATCTTCAACGGCGTGAAGAGCGAGCGCGCCGCCGAACGCGATATCCGCCGCGCCGGTCACGATCTCGAAGGCAGCCACGCACACGGCGCGCCGGAAACCGGCCACGAAATGCAGCGCACCGCTGCGCACTGAACTCACCAGTCGCACAGATGGGCACACCGAGTCGACGCGAGAGGTGCCCCGACCGCGCATAGGGCGCGAGCCGGGGCCTTTTGCTGGTTTGGCGTCACGGGAAACCGTGACGCCTTTTTTATTTCAGGCCGAGCTTCTGGGTGCCGAAATGCAGCCCCGCAACGCCCACCAGGAACGTCACGCTGGCGCGCCCGAACCAGACCCAGAAGTCGACATTGAGATCGAATACGTCGAACGCCCGACGCAGGCAAATGACGCAAAAGATAAAAGAAAGAATCCCGCCGAAAATCATGACAATGGGCACGATACGGCGGGTTCTGGACGTTTGGGACATGGTTTGAGCCTCGACGGAATGCGCGCCCGTCAGGCCGCAATCGCGTGCGTCCTGGCCTCGGACGGAACCGCGCCGTTGTCCACGGCAGCGGCAACGAACACGAACTGCGTCATCAGGCACAAGAAGAAACCGAGCAGTTGCAGGCTGCGCCGGGCAGAGAAAAACGCGCTCTTGCCGCCCACGGTTTGCCGGAACTCTCCCACTCGCGCAATGAACACCGAAGTCGTGACCGATTGCCCGACCGGGCCTTGCATGGCGGTGCGGCTGCCCTGCACGAACCGCGCAAGCAGACATGCGCCGATGAACGCCGTCGCGATGTGAACGCCCGCCACCATGCCGGGCTGCACCACCCCGTCATGAACCTTGAATGGCCCCAGGTTCAGCCCCGCCGAGATTGCCGCGCACAGCAGGCCTGCCGTCCCCGTCGTCAACCATGATCTTTGTCGATTTGTCATTTTTTGCCCCGCGTCTGTGGCGGGCTCGAAGTCGCTTGCCAGAGCGTCCGTTCATTGGTAGCCAGCATTCTCGGCGCACTGCAAAAAAAACGCCACGGTCACCCGTGGCGTTTGTGTTTCGAGGCCTGGTTCAAGCCTCTTGCAACGTAGCGCTGCGATCAGCCTGCCGTCGCTGCCGGCGCCGAAGCCGCCGCCGGTGCGCTGGCCGAGCCGTAGTCGACCGGCGCGTCGGCCGGACGCGGCGTCTCGCCTGCGTGCTCGATCCAGCCGCCGCCGAGTGCGCGATACAGGTCGACGAGGTTGGTCAGGCGCGCAAGGCGCGCCGTGATCAGCGACTGCTGCGACGTGTACAGGCTCGTCTGCGCGGTCAGGACCGGCAGGTAGCTGTCCACACCGTTCTTGTAGCGCAGTTCCGACAGATCGAGGCTGCGCTGATTCGCGAAGGTGCTGCGCTCGAGCGCCCCGATCTGCTGATCGTAGGTGCCGCGCGCGGCGAGACCATCGGCCACTTCACGGAACGCCGACTGGATCGCCTTCTCGTAGTTGGCGATTTCGATGCGCTTCTGCACATTCGCGAGTTGCAGGTTCGCGATGTTCTGGCCGCCTTCGAAGATCGGCAGCGTGACCTGCGGCACGAAACTCCACGCCGCCGTACCCGCCTTGAAGAGACCGCCGAGCGACAGGCTTTCGGTGCCGAACGCCGCCGTCAGCGAGATCTTCGGGAAGAACGCCGCACGCGCCGCGCCAATGTTGGCGTTCGCCGCGAGCAGCGTTTCCTCGGCCTCCATGATGTCCGGACGCCGCGTGAGCAGGTCGGACGGCAGGCCCGCCGGAATGTCGGCGACGAGGTTCTGGCCGTCGAGCGGCAGGCCTTGCGGCAAGTCCGCCGGCAGCGGCTCGCCGATCAGCAGCACGAGTGCGTTTTCGGCCTGCGCGCGGGCGCGCATTTGCGCCTGCAGGTTGGCCTGGGCGTTCTCGACCACGGTCTGCGCCTGACGCAGGTCGAGTTCGGTGCCGGTGCCGGTGTCGAACTGCGCCTTCGTGATGTTGTACGAGTCCTGCGCCGTCTTGAGCGTCTCCTGCGTGACCTTCACGAGGTCGTCGTCGGAGAGCATCGTCAGGTACTGGTCAGCGACCTGCGAGACGAGCGAGATTTCCGCCGCCTTGCGCGCCTGGGCCGTCGACAGGTACTGCGCCAACGCCTGGTCCTTCAGGCTGCGGATACGCCCCCAGAAGTCGATTTCCCACGACGCCTGCAGGCCCACGTTGTAGACGCTGTACGGATTGTTGGCCGCGGTCTGCAAGTCCCTCGGCACCCGTGTGCGCGTGTCCGTGCCCACGCCGTTGATCGCGGGGAACAGATCGGCGCGCGTGATCTGATACTGCGCGCGCGCCGCTTCGACGTTGAGCACCGAAACGCGCAGGTCGCGGTTGTTCTTCAGCGCGATCGCGACCAGTTCCTGCAGACGCGCATCGACGAAGAAGTCGCGCCAGCCGATTTCGGTGGCCGTCGCGCCGTTGGCGCTGTGACCCGCCTGGCCGTTGCCGTCCGTCGCGCCCGGCTGCGTCGCGTAGACGCCGCCTTGCGGGAAGGATTGCGAGACCGGCGCGTCCGGCCGGTGATACCACGGCGCCATCGTGCAGCCCGCCAGGAGCGCTGCCGCTCCTGCAATTACGGATAGTTTATGCATCTCAATGTCCTTCCTTGCCCGGGCCATCGCTGCGCTTGTCACCTTCGCCGCCTGCACCGCCATTGCCGCCCTGATCGGCGTCATGGTCGTGCGCATGGTGCTCTTCGTAGTGCCTGAGCGCCACATCCGGGTCTTCCTTCTCGCCGGCGAACTTCGCGCGGATCACCACGAAGAACATCGGGATCATGAAGATCGCGAGGAACGTCGCGGTCAGCATCCCGCCGATCACGCCGGTACCGATTGCGTGCTGCGATGCCGAACCCGCGCCGTTACTGATCGCGAGCGGCAGCACGCCCAGAATGAACGCGAGCGAGGTCATCAGAATCGGCCGCAGACGCAGTCGGGCGGCTTCCAGCGCCGCTTCGACCGGGCCCATGGTGCCTTCCGCCTGGAGATCGCGGGCGAATTCCACAATCAGAATCGCGTTCTTCGCCGACAGACCCACGGTGGTCAACAGCCCCACCTGGAAGAACACGTCGTTTTCCAGGCCGCGCAGCGTCACCGCCAGCAGTGCGCCGAGCACGCCGAGCGGCACCACCATGATGACCGCGAACGGAATCGACCAGCTCTCATACAGCGCCGCGAGACACAGGAACACGACGAGGATCGAGATGCCGTAGAGGATCGGCGCCTGCGAACCCGACTGGCGTTCCTGGAACGACAGGCCCGTCCACTCGTAGCCGATGCCCGCGGGCAGCTTCGCCGCGATCTGCTCCATGGCCGTCATCGCCTGGCCGGTCGACTTGCCTGTGCTCGCCGCGCCCTGGATTTCCACCGCGGAAATACCGTTGTAACGCTCAAGCTTCGGCGAACCGTACGTCCACTGGCCGGTCGCGAACGAGCTGAACGGCACCATCCCGCCCGACGTGTTGCGCACGTACCAGGTGTTCAGGTCGTTCGGCGTCATGCGGAACGGCGCGTCGGACATCACGTACACCTTCTTGATCCGGCCGTCGACGTCCAGGAAGTTGTTGACGTACGACGACGCCCAGCCGATCGAGAACGTATTGTCGACCGATGCCGCCGTCACACCGAGCGCTTCAGCCTTCTGGCGATCGATGTTGATCTTGTACTGCGGCGTGTCGTTCAGGCCGTTCGGACGCACGAGAGCCAGCGACGGATCCTTCGCAGCCATGCCGAGCAGCATGTTGCGCGCTTCCATCAGCTTTTCGTGGCCCACGCCACCGCGATCCTGGAGTTCGAAGTCGAAGCCCGAAGCCGTACCGAGTTCAGGGATCGACGGCGGATTCACCGGAATCACCATCGCGTCCTTGTAGCCCGCGTAGTGACCGAACACGCGGCCCACCAGCGCCTGGACCTTCTGGTCGGCGTGCTGACGTTCCTTGTAGTCCTTCAGGCGCACGAACACGAGACCCGAGTTCTGGCCGCGACCCGCGAAGCTGAAGCCGTTCACCGTGAACGTCGACTCGACGATCGACTTCTCGTCGTTGAGCAGATAGTTCTGGATGTTGGCCAGCGTGCGCGCCGTGGTTTCCTGGGTCGAGCCCGAAGGCGTCTGCACGATCACGAACATCGTGCCCTGGTCTTCATCGGGCAGGAACGACTTCGGCAGGCGCACGAACAGGAAGCCCACCGCGACGATCACGGCCAGATAGATGATGAGCCAGCGGCCCGAACGCTTGATGACGTGGTGCACGCCGCTGTGATACTTGTCGCGGCTCTTGTCGAACGTACGGTTGAACCAGCCGAAGAAGCCCTTCTTCTCTTCGTGATGGCCCTGCGGGATCGGCTTGAGGATGGTCGCGCACAGCGCCGGCGTCAGGATCAGCGCGACGAGCACGGACAGCACCATCGCCGCCACGATCGTCAGCGAGAACTGACGATAGATGGCGCCGACCGAGCCGCCCGAGAACGCCACCGGCACGAACACGGCCGACAGCACGAGCGCCACGCCCACCAGCGCGCCGGTGATCTGGCCCATTGCCTTGCGGGTGGCTTCCTTCGGGCCTAAGCCCTCCTCCACCATCACCCGCTCGACGTTTTCCACCACCACGATCGCATCGTCCACCAGCAGGCCGATGGCGAGCACGAGGCCGAACATCGACAGCGTATTGATGGAGAAGCCCACCATCGCCATGATCGCGAACGTACCCAGCAGCACCACCGGCACCGCGATCGTCGGAATCAACGTCGCGCGCAGGTTCTGCAGGAACAGGTACATCACGAGGAACACCAGCACGATGCCTTCCAGCAGCGTCTTGATCACTTCCTCGATCGACAGGCGCACGAACGGCGTCGTGTCGTACGGGTACTTCACGACCAGACCGTGCGGGAAGTACTTCGACAGGTCGTCGATCTTCTGGCGCACCAGCTTCGCGGTCTGCAGCGCGTTGGCGCCCGTCGCAAGCTGAATACCGAGACCGGCGGTCGGCGCACCGTTGTACTTCGTGTCGAAGTTGTAGTTTTCGCCGCCCAGACCGATACGCGCCACGTCCTTCAGGCGCACCTGCGAGCCGTCCTGGTTCACCTTCAGCAGGATGTTGCCGAACTCTTCAGGCGTGTGCAGCAGCGTCGATTCGGTGATGGTCGCCTGGAACGACTGACCCGCCACCGACGGCGTGCCGCCCAGCTGGCCGCCCGCGATCTGCACGTTCTGCGCGGTGATCGCGGCCGTCACGTCGCTAGGCGTGAGGCTGAAGTTAGTGAGCTTGTTCGGATCGAGCCAGACGCGCATCGCGTACTGCGAGCCGAACAGCGTGACCGTACCCACGCCGTCGATACGGCTGACCGGGTCTTCGATGTTCGACGCCACGTAGTTCGCGAGGTCGTACTTGGTCATGCTGCCGTCTTCGGAGACGAACGCCATCACCAGCAGGAAGCTGCTGCTCGACTTCGTCACCTTGATGCCGAGCTGCTGCACCACCTGCGGCAGGATCGGCGTGGCGAGCTGCAGCTTGTTCTGCACCTGCACCTGCGCGATGTCCGGGTTGGTGCCCGCCGCGAACGTCAGCGTAATGGTGGCCGTGCCCGAGTCATCGGACGTGGACGACAGATACAGCAAGTGGTCGAGACCGCTCATCTGCTGCTCGATCACCTGGGTGACCGTGTCTTCCACCGTCTTCGCCGACGCGCCCGGGTAGGTTGCGCTGATCTGGATCGACGGCGGCGCGATGGTCGGATACTGCGCGACTGGCAGCGTGAACACCGACGCCACACCCGCCAGCATCAGAATAATGGCGATCACCCACGCGAAAATCGGGCGATCAATAAAGAACTTTGCCATGAAGCAGGCTCCCTGTTATTGCGCAGCGGAGGCAGCGGGTGCGGAAGCCGCGGGGGCAGCCGAGGCGCCGGATGCGCCCGATGCCGCGCCTGCGCTCGCGTAACCCGAAGCCGTCGCCTCGTCCGCCGAAGGCGCGCCCGGCGGGGGCGGCGGCGGCAGATGGGCGTCCACGGCCTTGACCTGGGCGCCCGGCTTGACCTTTTCCGTGCCTTGCACGATCACGCGGTCGCCCGGATTCAGGCCGCTGTCCACGACCCAGTCCTGGCCGATGGAAGCCGACGTGACGACCGGATGCAGCTCGACCTTGTTCTGGGCGTTGACGACCATCACCGTCGCCTGGCCCTTCTGGTCGTGCTGGACGCCGATCTGCGGCACGAGGATCGCGTGATCGTTGGTGCCTTCGTCGATGCGCGCGCGCACGAACATGCCCGGCAGCAGCACGTTGTCCGGATTCGGGAACAGCGCACGGATCGTCACCGAGCCCGTGGTCTGGTCGACCGTGACGTCGGTGAACTGGAGCTTGCCCTGCTGCGCATAGTTGCGGCCGTCTTCGAGCACCAGCGTGACCTTGGCGGCGTCGGGGCCGTTGGTCTTCAGGCGCCCTTCTTCGACTTCGCGGCGCAGGCGCAGGCCGTCGAGGCTCGACTGCGTGAGGTCGACGTACATCGGCGTCATCTGCTGCACGGTCGAGAGCAGCGTCGCGGCGCTCGCCTGCACGTACGCACCCGGCGTGACCTGCGAGATGCCGACCTTGCCGGTGATCGGCGAGAGCACGTCGGTGTAGCCCAGGTTGATCTGGGCGGTGTCGACGGAAGCCTTGCCGGCATCGACATCGGCTTGCGCCTGACCTTGTGCTGCGACCGCGTTGTCGTAGTCCTGCTTGCTCACCGCATTGGCCGACACGAGCACCTTGTAGCGCGCGACGAGGGCGTTCTGCGTGACGAGGTTCGCCTTCGCCTTGGCAAGCGTCGCCTTGGCGTTATTGAGGGTGGCGATGTACGGCGCCGGATCGATCTTGTACAGGCGCTGGCCGGCCTTCACGACCGAACCTTCGGTGAACTCGCGGCGCAGCACGATGCCGTCGACCCGTGCGCGCACCTGCGCGACGAGGAAGGCGTTGGTGCGGCCCGGCAGTTCGGTGACGACCGGCACGGTGCTGGTCTGGACGGTGACAACACCCACTTCGGGGGTTTGCGGCGGCGGCGCCGACTGCTTTTGCCCGCACGCTGCGAGCACTACTGCAGCCGTCGCGAAGCTGATTAGGCGGAATGGAACCCGTTCGACGCGCATGGAGCGACCTCTGTCTATAACTGACAATTAAAAGCGTGCGGCGTCCTCATGGGGAGGACGACGACACACGCCAGCATCTGGCAATACCTGACGGATAACCCGGTACTTCAGGAAAGGCGCGATACCGGTCTGCAACATCCATCCGGGCTTTATTCGCGCGCCACCCAGGGGGCGTCGCGCATTGGGGTTTCTACGACCGCTTGGCCAGTGACGGATATTAACCGGACATCACTTCTCAAGGTATCCAGGTGGTGGGGTGGTATTATAGATACATTCGCGAATGAATGTTTAAGAACGCTTCAACCCCCTGAAGCACGGTTCAAGAAGATTCCGCGCATGACATCCATATTACAAATCAATACTTTGCTCGTCGGACCCCAGATGCCTGGCCACCCCATTCATTCGCCTTCAGGGCGCTAACCCATCATGGTTCGACGTACGAAAGAGGAAGCGCTGGAGACGCGCAACCGAATTCTCGATGCCGCCGAACAGGTCTTCTTCGAGAAGGGCGTCTCGCGCAGTTCGCTGGCCGATATCGCCCAGGCCGCAGGCGTCACGCGCGGCGCGATCTACTGGCATTTCGAGAACAAGGGCGATCTGTTCACGGCGATGTTCGACCGTGTGATCCTGCCGCTCGACGAACTCAAGGCCGCCTCGGTCGATCCCAGCGAGCCCGACCCGCTCGGGCGCATCAAGGATCTCTGCACGCTCTGCCTGCAGGACACGGCCACCGACGCACGGCGTCGGCGCGTGTTCGAGATCCTGTTCCTGAAGTGCGAATTCGTCGAAGAGATGGGCCCGGTGATGGCGCGCCATCAGGACAATATCCGTGAAGGGCTCATGCGCATCGAGGAAGGACTGCGCAACGCGATGTCGAAGGGTCAGTTGCCCGCCGATCTCGACGCGGCGCGCGCGGCGCGCGTGCTGCACTCGTTCATCACGGGCGCGCTGCACGACATGGCCATCCTGCCGGACATGTTCGATGTGGCGAAGAACGCGCAGCGCCACGTCGAAGCCATGCTCGACGCGCTGCGCCACAGCCCGGCGCTGCGGGTGGGGCCGGACGCGGATCAGTAGCAGCCGGGAAAGCGGGCAAGCTGGAAAGCCCCGCGCGCATCGTCAACTTTCGGCGAAGCGCCGCGCCACGTAGAACAGGATCGCCACGAAGAAGATCATCGCTGCCCACGCCCAGCCGGGCAGCGCGTGCGGCGTCGGTTCGTGACGCAGCGTGCTGGCAGCGCGCCCCGACAACGTACCGCCATCGTGCTGCGGCAACAGATGCGCGCGCCGCGCGACCGCCGCCAGATTGATCGGCCGCAGGAACACATGTTGACGGCGCGGCTCCTTGCCTTTGGCGCGATTGGGCGCCCGGCCATGCTTGGCCGCCACCACGGCGCAGAACTCCGTGAAGAACTCATCGGCCAGTTCGTGCAGTGCGTTTTCGATCTGGCGCGGCGGCAATTCGCCCAGCGGCCCGGTCAGCGTGGCCCACACCGAATAATCGATGCGCGTGCTCAGGCTGCGCTCGCCCGAAGCCGGCGCGACCGACGTGATAGACGTGATCGGCGCGCCCCCTGAAGCCGCCCGCTCCTCCTCCCGCAACGCCACATCGATCTGCCCGCGCAGGGAGCCAATGCCATCGGCGCGCGCGCGAAAGCTCAGCACGCGGCGCGGCTTGAGCGGGACTTCGGCGACATCGTTGGCAATGTGGGCGCGCACCTCGTAACGCGCGCGCAGCGGCCCGAGCGGCACGGTCAGCGTGATCGCATATTCGTTGGGGCCGAGCCTGCGGAACGACTCGCAGTGCTCTAGGCTCGCACGCACGAGTGCGGCGTCCTGCAGCGCCTGCCAGACGGCAGACGGCTCGAGCGGAATCCTCAACGCGTCGTTCAGTTCCATGGCGGCTCCCCGGTAGCGGTGCGAGAAGGTCGGGTTGTGGTTGGGTTGTGGCTGGAAGGTGGCGTGGCCCGGTGCGAATCAGGAAGTCTGGTCGATGCGATCCACGCGCTGCGCGTCGAACGCCAGGTAGCCGCCTATGTCCCGCACGGTATCGTGCGGCGCCTCGTAGCTCCACGCGGCGTCCTCGATCCGGCCATCTTCGGTACGCAGATGAAAGTACGCCGCGCTGCCCTTGTGCGGACACGGCGTCGTGCGTTCGGAACGCTCCAGCCGCGCCATGTTCACGTCGGCGCGCGGGAAATAGAAGATGTCGGGGTAACCGGTTTCGCAGACGGTGAGCGCCGCGAGCGTGTCGGCGATCGTGATGCCGCCGTGGATCACACGCACACGATGACGGTTCACGATGATGTCGATGCGATGGCCGGCATCCGGTTCGACCGTCATGGCCTGCTCCTGATCGATGTGCGCCGCCGCTGGCTGGCGCATCGCCGCTGGTATGCCGGGCTGCCGGCCCTGGCTGATCTTTGCTGCTCCCTGGCGGGCGCGCAGCCCGGCATTGTCGCCGGTGTGCATGACACCGTTTGAACAGGCGACAAAAAAGCCGCGGCGAACCCGTGGCTTCATTATCGACCAAACTTCGCCCGCTTGCGCGACTTCGATACAGGCTGCGGATTTGTGTGCGCTATCAGACAGTTAAAGGCGTTTTAGCGCGCACGCAGGGTGGCGGCGCGCGGCCTGCCACCCTTCTTCCATCTGCAGCGCAACATCGCCGATATCAGTATTACCAGACGAATGCCGCGCGGGCGCGGCCGTTCGAGCTCACCGTCACGGCGCTCTTTTTATCGACGCCCGCATGGCTCACGTGCACGGTGTAGCGGCCGGGACGCACGCGCACGAGCATGTACGGCCCGCGCGACGTGGCGTCGAGCACACTCGCGCCGTGGGCGTCGGTGATCTGCACATGGACGTCGGCGAGGAATTCGGACTTGGGGCCCGTGAAGCGCAGCGCGAGCGGCCACGAATGCTCCGCCGCCTGCAGCGCCTTGGACTCGTCCTGGCCGACGCCGCCCGAGACATACGAGACATCGCCCTGTTGCTGCACCTGCGGCATGCCTTCGCCGTTGACGTTGCCCGCACTGGTGTTGTCGGTGCTGGAACCGCCGACCGTCGCGTTGCCCGTGGTGCCGCTCATGTTGTCGGTGCCTGCGTTGCCGCCGGGCGGCATGCCCTGCTGCGCAAACGCGAGACTGGCACTGCCCGCGAAGCCGACCGCACCGATCGCCAGGGTGGCCGCCAGTGCAGCGGCCGAAAGGACGGGACGTGTGTTATCAAACATCTTCATCGTGGCTGCTCCTCATACAGGTTGCCGGTCTGGGAGATACAGCAAGCCCCATGCCCGTCACCTTACGCGGCAATCCGTTTTCGGGCGCGCAAAAGAAAACTGCCGTCGGGGCGCGAAGCCCGGACGGCAGTAAAAAGCGGTCTGTCTGAAATCGGTCGATGAAGCGCGGCAGACCGCTGGAGCGAACCGAAAAAACCAATAAACCGATAAACCGGATAACCCCGTTTAGCCGAGATCCACCGGCACAAAGATCTGCGCGTCGTCGCGCTGGATCAGCAAAGCGATGCTGTTGCCGGCCTGCGCGATCATCTGCTTGAGCTGGTCGGCGCTCGACACCGGACGGCCATTCACCGCAAGAATCACGTCGCCCTGCTGGATGCCGGCGCTTTCCGCCGCGCCGCCCGCCTGCTCGACGAGCAGACCGTGATCGAGCGAGCTGTTGCTCTTCTCTTCCGGCGTGAGCGGACGCACCGCCACGCCCAGGCGCCCCTGCATCTGCGACTGCTGCGTATCGTTCGACGCCACCTTGCTATCGGACAGCGAGCCGATGGTCGCCGTCAGATCCTTGGTGCCCTTGTCGCGCCAGATCTGGATATCGGCCTTGGTGCCCGGCTTCATGCCGGCGATCAGCGACGGCAGGTCGGACGAATCGCCCACCTGCTCCCCGTTCACGGCCACGATGACGTCGCCGGGCTTCAGGCCCGCCTTGGCGGCCGGGCCGCTGGCGTCCACCGAACTCACGAGCGCGCCGTGCGGCTTGTCCATGCCGAACGAATTCGCGAGCGTCTGGTTCATCGACTGCACCGCGACGCCCAGACGTCCGCGGCTCACGTGGCCGGTCTTGACGAGATCGTCCTTGACCTTCATGGCTTCGGTGATCGGGATGGCGAACGACAGGCCCTGGAAGCCGCCCGTCTGCGAGTAGATCATCGAGTTGATGCCGATCACTTCGCCTTGCAGATTGAACAGCGGGCCGCCCGAGTTGCCGGGGTTCACCGGCACGTCGGTCTGGATGAACGGCGTGTAGTTCTCGTCAGGCAGCGAGCGCGACTTCGCGCTGATGATGCCGGAGGTCACGGTGTTGTCGAAGCCATACGGCGAGCCGATCGCCACCACCCACTGACCGACCTTGCTCTGGCGCGGATCGCCGATCTTCACGGTCGGCAGATCCTTGGCGTCGATCTTGAGCACGGCCACGTCCGACTGCTTGTCCGCGCCGACGACCTTGGCCTTGAATTCGCGCTTGTCGGTGAGCTTCACGGTCACGACGTTTGCGCCGTCGACGACGTGCGCGTTGGTCAGGATGTAGCCGTCCGGGCTGATGATGAAGCCCGAGCCGAGGCTCGCGCTCGGCGTATCCGGTTGCGCGCCGCCGCTGCCGCCGTCGCCGCCCATGCCCGGCATGCCGCCGTAGAAGTGCTTGAAGAACTGATAGAACGGATCGCTCGGGTCGATCGGCAGTTGCTGCGAACCGCCGCCTGCACCGCCGCCGCCGCGCAGGGCGGTCTGCTTCACCACGTGCTTCGCGCTGATGTTGACGACCGCCGGGCCGTAGGTTTCCACGAGGCCCGAGAAGTCAGGAATGCCGGTCTTGGCCGCGGCTTCGGCGGGCATCATCGCGGCCTGGGCCGGCGTGATGACCTGCGGCGGCGGCACGTCGCGGCGCCCGGCCACATAGCCCGCCGACAACGCGACGGCAACAGCGATGGCCACGGCACTGCGAGTAATGACTTTGGTATTCATAGTGGACTCCTTGCGCGGGATACGATCACGACGTAACGGAGATTAAGCCGCGTCACTTAAAGGAGTCTTAATTCAGGAACTAATCCACGAAGGCCCGTGCGACGGGCCTTCGCGTGAGAGGGTCTGATGGAAGAATCGATGCGCGCGCATCGAGTTTGAAACGTCAGTCCAACGAATAAACATGAAAGCAAATTGGAAGACTTAAAACCACCTTGCTTTAAAACCGCGGTTTTTAGAACCGCACGTCCACCTGCAAGCCGCCCGCAGGCGAATCGTCGAGCGTGATCGCCGCGCCATGCTGATCGGCGATACGGCGCACGATCGCGAGACCCAGGCCCGTGCCGGCCACATCGGTACGCGCGCGATTCACGCCCGCACCGACGCGATAGAAGCGATCGAACACGCGCGCGCGCTCGTCCACCGGAATGCCCGGCCCGCTATCGGCGATACGCACGAGCGGGTGCCCGTCCTCCACGAGCAGGCTCACGTCCACGCGCCCGCCAGCGGGCGTGTACTTGGTCGCGTTATCGAGCAGATTGTTGAACATCACCCGCAACGCATGCGCGTCGCCGTCGACCTGCGCCGCGACGCTTTCCTCGATGCCCAGATCCACGCCGCGCTGCTGCGCAAGCGGTGCATAGTTGAGCACGCAATCATCGAGCAGCGCATGCAGGTCGACGCTTTGCGCGCGGGCGTGACCATCGGGTTCGGAGCGCGCGAGCGCGAGCAGCTGTTCGGCCAGCCGCGTCGCGCGCGTGACGCCCGCCTGCAAGTCGCCGAGCGCTTCGCGGCGCGTCTCGTCATCCTTTGCGCGCGCAACCAGTTGCGCCTGGATCTGCACGGCCGCAAGCGGCGTGCGCAGTTCGTGCGCGGCATCGGCGACAAAGGCTTTTTGCGTATCGAGCGCATGCGCGAGGCGTTCGAGCAGCGCGTTCAGCGCGTGCACGAGCGGCATCACTTCGCGCGGCAAACGCTCCTCGGGCAGCGGATCGAGCGCTTCGGGATGACGCGTATCGAGCGCGCGCGCCACCCGCGAAAGCGGCTTGAGCCCGCGCCCCACCACCATCCACACAGCCAGGCCGAGAAACGGCAGCAGCACGATCAGCGGCCAGAGCGTGCGCAGCGCGACGTTCGCGGCGAGCCGGTTGCGCACCGACACCGGCTGCGCGAGCTGCACGACGTTGTCGCCGACGATCGCACCATAGACGCGCCAGTCGCCGCGATCGGTTTTCTCGGTCGAGAACCCAAGCTCCGCACGCGGCGCGAGCGGCGCGCGTGGATGCGAGTAATACATGAGCACGCCGTTGCGGTTCCAGATCTGCAGCACGATGCCCTCGTCGCCCGTATCGCGCGAACTGAGGATCTCGTTGAACGGCTCGGAGGGCAGCGCCTCGGCGATTTCCTGCAACTGGTAATCGAACAGCTCGTTGGCTTCCGCGAGCGCCTGGCGGTAAATCAGCCAGCCCGCGAGGCACACGCCCGCGACCACGATCGCGAGCAGCCAGAACAGCAGTTGTCGTCGTATTGAACTCATCCAGTACCCGTCAGCAAGCCCGCTTCCTCAGGCATCCTTCGCAATCATGTAACCGAGGCCGCGCACGTTGCGGATCAGGTCGGCGCCGAGCTTCTTGCGCAGCGCGTGAATATAGACCTCGACGGTATTGCTGCCGATCTCCTCGCCCCAGCCGTACATCTTTTCTTCGAGCTGGGTCTTGGAGAGCACCGCACCCGGCCGCGCGAGCAGCGCTTCGAGCAGCGCGAATTCGCGCGCGGACAGCGCGACGGGCGTGCCGTCCTGGGTCACCTGGTGCGAGGCCGGATCGAGCGTGATCGAACCGTGGCGGATCGTGGAATCGCTGCGGCCCGATTGACGGCGGATCAGCGCGCGCATGCGGGCGCCGAGTTCGTCGAGATCGAAAGGCTTGATGAGGTAATCGTCGGCGCCTGCGTCGAGACCCTTGACGCGATCGGCGACGGCGTCGCGCGCGGTGAGGATCAGCACGGGCAACGCAACGCCGCGCGCGCGCAGGGTGCGCAGCACGTCGAGACCGTCGCGCCGCGGCAGCCCGAGATCGAGCAGCATAAGGTCGTAGTTTTCGCCGCTCGCGGCCGAGAGCGCAGCCTCGCCGTCCTCGACCCAATCGACCGCAAAGCCTTCGCCGCGCAGCGCCTTGCGCACGCCTTCGGCGATCATGCGGTCATCTTCGACTAGCAGTATTCGCATCGCTATGTGATGGCTAAGCGGCGCCCGCAAGCGCCGCGTTTCGTTGATGACGATGGCTGCATTCTAGCGCCTCGCCACGGCGTTCCCTTTCAAAGCGCAGTCGGCTGGAGCGCGCGAAGCTTGCAGCCACCCTGCGCTCGCGTAACCTTTATCCACTTTTCGCCGAACTCGCGCGGATTTCACGCCAACGACGCACGCATGCCGCGCGAGGTCTTTACAATGGACGGCTTTGCGGCGCGCCATGCCGCGATGTTGATTGCGCCCTTTCATGCTGCTTCTTTTTTGCAGTGGCGCACGCATTGCGATAGCCGCGCGCCTGCAAGTTTTTTTGCCATTTTCCGCGTCCGTGCGCGCCGCGCGCGGCCCCTGCACTGCCCGCCCAATTCCAACGTTTTTCATGCCGCCCGTTTCGCTGTCCCGCCTACGCACTTTCCTCCGTCCGGCGCACGCTCCGCGCTCGCGCCCTCTCGCGCTCGCCCTTGCCTGCGCCGCGCTCGCCAGCGCCTTTGCCGGCGCGCCTGCCGCCCACGCGCAGCCCGAAGGCGCGCCGCGCCTGCCGGCCGTCAACGTCAGCACCGACCTGCCGCCGAGCGTGATGGCGGGCCTCGCGCGCGCGCACGTGCCGCTCTCGTCCGTGAGCGTGGTGATCGAGAAAGTCGGCGACCGCCAGCCGAGCCTCGCCGTCAACGCGGGCCAGCCGATGATGCCCGCGTCGACGATGAAGCTCGTCACCACCTGGAGCGGCCTCGCAATGCTGGGCGCCGACTATCGCTGGAAGACGAGCGCCTACACCGACGGCGAAGTCGATGCGAGCGGCACGCTGCACGGCAACCTCTACATCAAGGGCACGGGCGACCCGAAGCTCGTCCCCGAAGAACTCGTTGATCTCGTGCAGAAGATCCGCCAGGCGGGCGTGACGCGCATCGAAGGCGCGCTCGTGCTCGACAAGAGCGAGTTCGATCCGTCCACGCGCGACCTGCCCTCGTTCGACGGCGACGACAGCGCGCCCTATAACGTCGGCCCCGATCCGCTGATGTACGCGTTCAAGGCGCTGTCGTTCACGTTCTCGCCGTCGCGCGAAGGCGTGGCGATCGATGTGGTGCCGCCGGTCGCGCAATGGCAGATCGATAACCAGATTCACGAACGCGCGGGTTCCTGCGGCGGCATGCTGCCGAGCCCGCAGGTCACGCCGGGCGCGAACGGTCTCGTCACGGCGAGCTTCGCGGGCAGCTATGCGATGCGTTGCGGCGAGCGCACGCTCAACATGGCCGCGCCCGTCGATCATTCGACCTTCTTCGCCGACGGTTTCCTCGCGCTCTGGCAACAGGCGGGCGGCACCTTCGCGGGCACCACGCACGAAGGCGTCGTGCCGCCGCGCGCGCGCCTGCTGGGCGTGCACCAGAGCCCGCCGCTCGGCGACGTCGTGCACGACATCAACAAGTTCAGCAACAACGTGATGGCGCGCAACCTGTTCCTCACGCTCGGCGCCGTTGCGGGCAAGCCGCCCGCAACCACGCAGAAGGCCGCCACCGCCGTCACCACGTTCCTGCGCCGCAACGGCCTCGCCATGCCCGAACTCGTGCTCGACAACGGCTGCGGCCTGTCGCGCGAAGAGCACATCAGCGCGCTGTCGCTCGCGAACCTGCTGCAAACGGCCAACGCGAGCCCGGTCGCGCAGGTGTTCATCGACTCGCTGCCGATCGTGGGCGTGGACGGCACCATGCGCAACCGCCTGACCAACGCAGGCGTGGGCGGCAACGCGCACATCAAGACCGGCACGCTGCGCGACGTGCGCGCGATCGCGGGCTACGTGGCCGCCGAAAACGGCACGACCTGGATCGTCGTGAGCCTGATCAACGATCCGCGCGCCGAAGCCGCACGCGCCGCGCATGACTCGCTGCTCGAATGGGTCTACAAGGGCATGCCGGAAGAAGCGCCGGTCTACGTCGACCCGCATCCGAAGCGCTCGACCAAGGCATCGCGCGCGGGACACGCGTCGAAGCCGGTTGGGCACGTGGAACGCGTCGAATACAAGGCGACGGCGAAAAAGAAGAAACACGCCGCGCATTGATGCACGACGGCGTGGCGGGCGCGCTCCCGTCACGCATTCAGATTGGCCGGCTTTTTGACGTCTTCAAGCTGCATTGAGGGCGCTCAAAAGCCGCGCAAAAACCTCACAGCGCCGCCGCGACAGATCGGCTCGCGGCGCATCCGTGGTCTCTCCCCTCGAAGTTTTCCTCTAGCAAAGCCCCAAGCGTCGCGTGCGTGAGGCGTGTACCCTGACGGGCACAGTCTGGCTAGCGCGACATACAACTCTTACGCGCGCCGACGTCCGCATCAGACGGACACCACAACGAGATAAACGAGACAACACCGCCGCGCTGGCAGACCAGCGCCGCCCACGGGACAAGGAGGACGACGTTCGTGCAGTTCGACGCTGAATGGCTGCTGCTCGCGCTCGCGCCCGTGTTCCTCGCCTGCATCGGCTGGGAGGCCTGGCATTTCGCCCGCACGCGCCCCGGCGCCGCGCTCTACAGCTGGCCCGACACGCTCTGCAACGCCGCCCTCGCGCTCATGCATCAAGGCGCCGACAAGCTCGCCTGGCTCGTCGCCATTCCGGTTTATACGTGGGTCTATCACCATTGGCGCCTGCTCGACTGGCAGCCCGGTTTTCTCGCCTGGCTCGCGCTGTTCGTGGCGCAAGACCTGCTCTATTACGTGTTCCATCGCGCCAGCCATCGCGTGCGCTGGCTGTGGGCCGCACACGTCGTCCACCATTCTTCGGGACGCCTGAATCTTTCGACGGCGTTTCGCCAGAGCCTCATGTATCCGGTCGCGGGCATGTGGATGTTCTGGATTCCGCTGGCCGTGCTCGGTTTTCCGCCGATGCAGATTGTCGGCATCGTGCTCGTCAATCTCGCGTTCCAGTTTTTCGTGCATACGCAGGCGATCGGCAAACTCGGCTGGCTCGAATACGTGATCAATACGCCGTCGATGCATCGCGTCCATCACGCGCGCAACGATCGCTATATCGACCGCAATTACGCAGGCGTGCTGGCGATCTGGGACCGGCTGTTCGGCAGCTATGTCGAGGAAGACGCGCACGAGCCGCCCGTGTACGGCATCGTCAAACCGCTCGATACCTACAACCCGCTCAAGGCGAGCTTTCACGAATGGATCGCGATGGCGCGCGACTGCGCGCGCATGCCCAATGCGCGCACGCGAATTGCTGCGCTGTTCGCGCCGCCCGACTGGTGCGCACGATGGGATGCACAGCGTGATTCAAATCGCATGCAGCAACGAACCCCATCCACGGTGACGGAAAACAACACCGAGGGTGACCTCGGGTCGCGCAAGACCTGAGAGATTGCGTAGGCTGTTGGCCACAGCCCGGGGATCTACGCAAAACATAACAGCGATGCGCGGCCAGTATCGCGATGCAGTTCGCGTGGACGATGCACGGCAATCCGGCAGCAGCGGGTTCGGGACAGCCTCGAAGCCCGCCCGCCGCCTCAAGAACCCGTCGACATCGACGTAAAAGAAACAAGCAGAAATAGGCATCAACGCAGTGGCGACACCGGCCACACATAGAGGAGATGAAGTGAATATGAAGCACCAAGCACCGAGACACCGTACGATGCTGCGCGCCACCCAGATCGCCCTCGCGAGCGCGGCTTTCGCGCTCCTCGCCGCCTGTGGCGGCGGCAGCAGCGGCGACAACAATTCCAGCGCCACGCCGCCGTCGGGCACCAAGCTGCAAGTGGTGGCATTCGGCACGAGCCTGAGCGATGCAGGCACCTACTCCGAGCAGATCGCGCCGGGCTTCGGCGGCGGCCGCTTCACGACCAACCCCGGCGAAGTCTGGACGCAGAAGGTCTCCGAATACTTCGGCAATACGCTGAGCCCCGCCTTCGAAGGCGGCTTCGGCCTGCCGCTGACGGCCACGGGCGGTCTCGACTACGCCCAGGGCGGCGCACTGGTCGCCACCGGCGGCGTGAACAACACGAGCGTGGCGATTCCCACCGCGAGCGAGCAGCCGGTCACGTGGCAGCTGCAGCAATACCTGGCGCAGCACGGCAGCTTCAATGCGGGCCAGCTCGTGCTGGTCGAAGGCGGCGCGAACGAAATCCTCGGCCTCGTCGACAACAGCGCGGCGGGTCTCGTGGCCTTCGGCAAGGCGCTGGCAGCCAGCAGCTATTCGACGCTCGCGACCAACACGACGGTGCAGCAGACCATCGTGACGGGCCTCGTGCAGCAAGGCTTCTCGGCGGCGCAGGCGCAGGCGCTGTTCCCGGCGGCCCTGCTGCTGCAAGTGATCAAGAGCGACGCCAACGCGAGCACCGATTTCGCTTCGGTGGTGCCGATCCTCACTGCCGCAGGCCAGCTGGCCAACCTCGTCAACACGCAGATCGCGGGCACGCCGAAGGTGGCCGTCGTGACCGTGCCGGACATCGGCAAGACGCCGGCTGCACTCGCCGTCGACGCGGCTGTCAGCGCCACGCCGGGCTCGTCGGGCGCGCCCGACCAGGCGCTCTCGCTGATCACGGCGGCCTACAACCTGACGCTGATCCAGGGTCTGTCGACCTCGATCGCCGCGAAGAAGGTCGTGCTCGTCGATACGTACTCGTGGCTCGACCAGTCGATCGCGAACGCGGCCAGCCTCGGCTTCACGGTGACCAACACGGGCACGGCGTGCAACCTGACGCTGATGCAGCAGAACGCGACCAACTATGCGCTGGCGAATCCGTCGGTGCTGGGTCTGCCGGCCGGCACTTCGCAGGCCGTCATCAACGCCGCGGCGGCCGTGTACGGCTCGAACTTCGCATCGTCGCTGTTCTGCTCGCCGCAGACGCTGACGACGGCCAACGCGCCGACGACCTATATGTTCGCCGACCAGGTGCACCCGACCACGGCGCTGCACGCGCAGTTCGCCAACTACGTCGAGACGCAACTGGCGGCAGCTGGCATCGGCAAGGCACCGCAATAAGGCTCGCAGTAAGACTCACTGCAAAGCCGATCGCGCAGGTTCGCCCTGCGCAAAACAAAACACCCCACGCGCCTTGCGGCCGTGGGGTGTTTTTCATGGGGAGCGCGACGTCGAGTCAGTCCTGCTGTTGCTCGAAGGCCGCCGCCGCGCGACCGAGACGGTCGTTCACGGCGATCCATTCGATCGTCTCCGGCAGCTTCTCGATGAGAATGCGCGTGACGTTCGCGCGGTCGAGTGCGCGCAGCAGGCTGTACAGCTCACGCGCATAGACCTGGGGCTCTTCGGGCGCGGCCACGAAATGCACGTTGGCCGCACTCGCCCACGCCTGTGCGCTCGAAACCCGCGCAACCAGCGCAACCGTCTCGCCTGCGTCGCGCGCAGCGGCCAGCATCGGCTCAAGCGCACCGAACGGCAGCAGCGCGAGCGGCGTGCGCGGCGCGTAGTGCGCCTTGAGCGTGCCCGAGGCGCGCGGCGCGGTCGCGTCCGACCCATCGGGCAGGCGCGGCGCTTCGCCCAGCACGCGCGCGATATCGTGCGGGCTCACGTGACCGGGACGCAGCAGCGCCGGAAAGCCGCGCGAGAGATCGAGAATCGTCGATTCGATGCCGACGTCGCACGCGCCGCCGTCGAGCACATGCACCGTCGCGCCGAACTCGTCGCGTACGTGCTGCGCCGTGGTCGGGCTCACGTGGCCGAAGCGGTTCGCCGACGGCGCCGCAACGCCGCCGTGGCCCCCGCGTCGCTGCGAGAACGCCGCGAGCAGGCGCTGCGCGACCGGATGCGACGGGCAGCGCAGGCCCACCGAATCCTGACCGCCGCTCACTGCATCGGGAATGCGCGCGTGGCGCTTCACGATCAGCGTGAGCGGGCCGGGCCAGAAGGCATCGACGAGTTTTTGCGCCGCTTGCGGCCAGTCGGCGGCCCAGTACGTCGGGTCGCCGCCGGGCGGCAGATGGACGATCACCGGATGGTTGGCCGGTCGGCCCTTGGCGGCATAGATGCGCGCGACGGCCTCGGGCGAAGCCGCATCGCCGCCGAGGCCATAGACGGTCTCGGTGGGAAACGCGACCAGTTCGCCCGCGTCGAGCAACGCGGCGGCCTGGTCGATTTCGGCGTCCGTCGGGTGCGGATCCAGACGATGCGGCGCGTTCTGCTGATCGGACATTTCGTTGTCCAACTCAGCTCGTGACGATGTGCAGCAGGCGCGCGCAATCGCGGGCAGCCGTGCGCGCTTCGTCGAGCGTGGGCGCGGTGAAGTTCACATGGCCCATCTTGCGGCCCGGGCGTGCGTCTTCCTTGCCGTACAGATGCAGGCGCGCAGCCGGCATCGCCGCGACCTGATCCCAGGGCGGCGTGATCGGCGCGGCGCCCTTCTGGGCCTTCGCCTCACCGGCACCTGCCGGGAACCACACATCGCCGAGGATGTTGAGCATCACGGCCGGCGAGTGCTGGCGCGTGTCGCCGAGCGGCATGCCCGTCATCGCGCGCACCTGCTGCTCGAACTGGCTCGTGGCGCACGCATCGGTCGTGTAGTGACCCGAGTTGTGCGGCCGCGGCGCCATTTCGTTGGCGACCATCGAACCGTCTTCGAGGATGAAGAACTCCACGCACAGCACGCCCACGTACCCGAGCTTCGCGGCGATCTGCAGCGCGGCCTGCTGGGCCTGCTGCACGAGCGCGTCGCTGGCGTCCGGCGCAGGCACGATGGTGTGCGAGAGCACGCCGTTGCGGTGCGTGTTCTGCGCGAGCGGATACACCACGGCGGCGCCGTTCGCGCCGCGCGCGATCAGCGCGCTCACTTCGAACTTGAGCGGCAGGCGCTTTTCCAGCACGCAGGGCACGCCGCCGAGCGACGCATGCGCTTCGCGCACTTCGTCGGCGTTGGTCACGCGGATCTGGCCTTTGCCGTCGTAGCCCATGCGCGCGGTCTTGAGAATGCCGGGCAGCACGGCGGCGAGCGTCGTGTCGTCGATGGCGGCAAGCGCCTGCGACGATTCGATCACCACATGCGGC
The DNA here is from genome assembly GCF_000685015.1 of Paraburkholderia bannensis NBRC 103871. Taxonomy (GTDB): domain Bacteria; phylum Pseudomonadota; class Gammaproteobacteria; order Burkholderiales; family Burkholderiaceae; genus Paraburkholderia; species Paraburkholderia bannensis. The sequence goes on from NZ_BAYA01000012.1 coordinate 34,074, forward strand.
GCGACCGGCACGCCCGACGATTCGATGAAGCGCTTTTCGGCGATGCGGTCTTGCGCGATGGCCACGCAACGGCCGGCGGGGCTCACAAAGGTGGATTTGGCGAGCGCGTCGAGGCTCGCGGCAGGCACGTTCTCGAATTCGGTCGAGATGGCCGCGCACAGGCGCGCGAGTTCGGTCAGGCCGGCCTCGTCGTCGTAGGCGGCGCAGATGTGGCGGTCGGCCACGGTGCCTGCGGGACTCGTCGCATCGGGATCGAGCACGGCGACGCGGTAGCCCATCGCCTGAGCGGCAAAACAGAACATGCGGCCAAGCTGGCCGCCACCCACCATGCCCAGCCAGGCGCCGGGCAGGATCGGTGAAACCGGAGAGTTGTCAGGAGTCATCTTCGTGGTCGGTCACGGCTGGCCGCGGCGCGTGGGGGCGCGTCGCACGGGCCAGACCGGGGTTTAACGTCGGCACGGGCAGCTTAGAGCAATTCGTATTGCGTAATGCGTATTGCGTTACGCGCCGCCCGCGCCGACGACGGGCGCTTACAGCGCCGGCAACACCATCGCGTGCGCCGCTTCGTTCTGGCGCACGCGGAAAGCCGCGAGCTTGTTCGCGTATTCGGGATCGGTTCCGCTCAGCATCGACACCGCGAAGAGCGCCGCATTGGCCGCGCCCGCCTCGCCGATGGCGAAGGTCGCGACCGGCACGCCCTTGGGCATCTGCACGATCGAGTGGAGCGAATCCACGCCCTTGAGGTACTTGCTGACCGCCGGCACGCCGAGCACCGGCACCGTGGTCTTGGCCGCCAGCATGCCCGGCAGGTGCGCCGCGCCGCCCGCGCCCGCGATGATCGCGCGCAGGCCGCGCTCACGCGCTTTTTCCGCGTACTCGAACATCTCGTCGGGCATGCGGTGCGCCGAAACGACCTTGGCCTCGTACGCAACGCCGAACTCCTGCAGGATCGCGACTGCGTGCTTCATCGTGTCCCAGTCGGAGCTGGAGCCCATCAACACGCCGACGAGCGGCGCTGCATGCTGGTGAGCCTGCTGTTGAGCCGTTTGAACTTCGCTCATTGTGCTTCCTTCTTCCCTCTAAATGCTTTACGCGAGCCTGCTTAAGCCAGCTTCTGGCCGGTCAGGCGCTCCAGCGCTTCCTGGTACTTGGCCGAGGTCTTCTCGACGACTTCGTCGGGCAGCTTCGGCGCCGGCGGCTCTTTCTTCCAGTCCTGGGTTTCGAGCCAGTCGCGCACGAACTGCTTGTCGAACGACGGCGGGTTCGAGCCCACTTCGTACTGGTCGGCCGGCCAGAAACGCGACGAGTCGGCAGTAAGCGCCTCGTCCATCAGGAACAGCTGGCCGTTGTTGTCCAGACCGAATTCGAACTTGGTGTCGGCGATGATGATGCCGCGCGTGGCCGCGTAGTCGGCGGCTTCCTTGTACAGCTTGATCGAGATTTCCTTGATGGTGCGCGACAGCTCGGTGCCGATGCGGCGCTCCATGTCTTCGTAGGTGATGTTCTCGTCGTGATGGCCCATTTCGGCCTTGGCTGCCGGCGTGAAGATCGGCTCGGGCAGCTTCTGCGCGTTTTGCAGGCCTTCGGGCAGCTGCACGCCGCACACGGCGCCGGTTGCCTGATAGTCCTTCCAGCCGCTGCCGGCCAGATAGCCGCGCACCACGGCTTCGACGAGGATCGGCTCAAGGCGCTTGACCACGACCGCGCGGCCCTTGACCTGCTCGACCTCGTCGGCGGCGACGACGGTTTCCGGCGCGACGCCCGTGAGGTGGTTCGGCACGACGTGCTTGAGCTTTTCGAACCAGAAGTCAGCCATCTGGTTGAGCACCTCGCCCTTGCGCGGAATCGGCTCGCCCATGATCACGTCGAACGCCGACAGGCGGTCGGTCGTGACGATCAGCAGCTTGTCGGTGCCCACGGCATAGTTGTCGCGGACCTTGCCGCGGCCGAGAAGCGGCAGCGAGCGGAGCGTGGATTCGTAGAGGGTAGACATCGTCGTGATTCGCTAAAAAGACAGTTCGAGGACTATCGAAACAGAAGGCGGAACCCCGGCCTGCGATGGAAGCTGAAGGCGGAATTCTGAAGGTATTGCGAGGGTAAACCAAAAACCAGCAAAAACCAGCAAAAAAGCACGTCGCCGTCCCCCGAAACAGGCGGATACGGCGACGTTTTTGTCTCGCCGCGGGCGCCCGGCCACCAAGCCGCGCCCCCGCAGATCAAGGCGGGTTGGTACGAACTTAACGCACGATCTGTGCGAGTTCGCCCGACTTGTACTTCTCGGCGATCTTGTCGAGCGAGACCGGCTTGATCTTGCCAGCCTGGCCTTCGCAGCCGAACGCGAGGAAGCGATCCACGCAGACCTTCTTCGCGGCTTCGCGGGCCGGCTTCAGGTAGTCGCGCGGGTCGAACTTCGACGGGTTTTCGAACATATAGCGACGGATCGCGCCCGTGATGGCCAGACGCAGGTCGGTGTCGATGTTGATTTTACGCACGCCGTGACGAATGCCTTCCTGGATCTCCTCCACCGGCACGCCGTACGTTTCCTTCATGTCGCCGCCAAACTCGCGGATCTCAGCGAGCAGTTCCTGCGGCACCGACGACGAACCGTGCATGACCAGGTGCGTGTTCGGGATGCGGGCGTGGATTTCCTTGATGCGCTGGATCGACAGGATGTCGCCCGTGGGCTTCTTGGAGAACTTGTACGCGCCGTGCGAGGTGCCGATCGCGATCGCCAGTGCGTCGCACTGGGTGAGCTTGACGAAGTCGGCGGCCTGCTCCGGATCGGTCAGGAGCTGCTCGCGCGTCATGGTGCCTTCTGCGCCGTGACCGTCTTCCTTGTCGCCCATCAGCGTTTCCAGCGAACCGAGCACGCCCAGTTCCGCTTCGACCGTCACGCCGATCGAGTGCGCCATTTCCACGACCTTGCGCGAGACGTCGACGTTGTACTCGTACGATGCGACCGTCTTGCCGTCGGCTTCGAGCGAGCCGTCCATCATCACGCTGGTGAAACCGCTGCGGATCGCGGCCATGCAGACCGCCGGCGACTGGCCGTGATCCTGGTGCATCACGACCGGAATGTGCGGATACGACTCGACCGCCGCTTCGATCAGGTGGCGCAGGAACGGCTCGCCCGCGTACTTACGCGCGCCGGCCGAGGCCTGCATGATCACGGGCGAGCCGACCTGGCTGGCCGCTTCCATGATCGCCTGAACCTGTTCGAGGTTGTTCACGTTGAACGCGGGCAGACCGTAGCCGTTTTCGGCCGCGTGGTCGAGCAGTTGACGCATTGAAACGAGAGGCATTGTTGCTACTCCTTTGATTTGAAACGAATTGCTTCGTGCCGCCGGCCGTCTTGCGCAGCCGGTCGAGGGCGGCCTGGCAGCCGCCTCCCGCGTGCTCGTCGCGGGCTCAATGACGTGATTTTATCGCGAAGCGACTGCAATTCCCGCGCCGAACGCGTAACTGGCATGAAATTGGCGTATCGGAACGTCAATTCCGCGAGAAGATGCAAAAAGGATTGACAGCCCGAGCGCTGCTAGACCTGCGCTTAAGCCGGAATTGCGGGGATTTACGGCGATTTCACTGCGATCTTGCAGTCAATTAGCGCCGATCTGATACCAATGTGATACCAGTCGGCGCTAATGGTGTTAACTCGCTGCTTTACAGCACCGCGTTACAGCACCGAGTTACAGCACGTCGCCGACGCGCACGATCTTCAGCGTGTTGGTGCCGCCCGGCTGGCCCATCGGCTCGCCGACGGTCAGCACGACCATGTCGCCGCGCGACGCATAGCCCTTGCTCACCACCACTTCGATGGCCTGCTGCAATGCCGTGTCGCGGTCGCTGCTGGTGTCCAGATGCAGCGGCGTGACATTGCGGTACAGCGACATCGCGCGCTCGCTACCCTCGCGCGGCGTGAGCGCGAAGATCGGCACGTGCGTCCAGTGACGCGACATCCACAGCGCCGTCGAGCCCGATTCCGTCAGCGCGACGATGGCCTTGGCGCCCAGATGGTAGGCCGTGAACAGCGCGCCCATGGCGATCGACTGGTCGATGCGCGTGAAGGTGCGGTCGAGGAAATCCTTGTCGAGCTCGGATTGTTCCGACTTTTCGGCTTCGAGGCAGATGGCGGCCATCGTTTCGATGGTCTGCACCGGGTACTTGCCCGCTGCCGATTCCGCCGACAGCATCACCGCGTCCGTGCCGTCGAGCACCGCGTTGGCGACGTCCGACACTTCGGCGCGCGTGGGCACCGGTGCGTGGATCATCGACTCCATCATCTGCGTGGCGGTGATGACGAGCTTGTTGGACTCGCGCGCCATGCGGATCATGCGCTTTTGCAGCGCCGGGACGGCTGCGTTGCCGACTTCCACGGCCAGGTCGCCACGGGCCACCATGATGCCGTCGGACGAATCGAGAATTTCCTGCAGCGCGGGAATCGCTTCGGCGCGCTCGATCTTCGCGATCATCTTCGGCTTGATGCCGTACGGTGCGCCCGCGATGTTGGCGAGCTGGCGCGCCATTTCCATGTCGGTGGCGTTCTTCGGGAACGACACGGCCACGAAGTCCACGCCGATGGACATGGCCGTGCGGATGTCCTCCATGTCCTTCGCGGTGAGCGCCGGCGCGGTGAGGCCGCCGCCCTGGCGGTTGATGCCCTTGTTGTTGGACAGCTCGCCGCCGACCTTCACGACCGTGTGAATTTCGGTGCCGATCACGCGCGACACGTCGAGCACGATCAGGCCGTCGTTGAGCAGCAGGACGTCGCCCGGCTTCAGGTCGCGCGGCAAGTCCTTGTAGTCGAGACCGACGCGTTCGTCGTTACCGAGTTCGCATTCGGCGTCGAGAATGAAGGGCTGGCCCGGTTCGAGCAGCGTCTTGCCGTTCTCGAACTTGCCGACGCGGATCTTCGGGCCTTGCAGATCGGCCATGATCGCGACTTCACGGCCGGCCTGACGGGCGCACGCCCGCACGTTCTCGGCACGCTGACGGTGATCGTCGGCAGTGCCGTGCGAGAAGTTGAGGCGCACCACGTCCAATCCTGCGTGGATCATTTTCAGCAGGACGTCCGGCGTGCTGGAAGCCGGACCGATGGTGGCGACAATCTTGGTGGCGCGATGCATGAGTCTCCTCGTCTGGATAGGATCGCTGGGAAAACCGTTACTGCGAGAAGTGCTGGCCGGCTGCGCCGACGCGTGCGTTGCTTGCGTGGCGTGGCCGTGACGCGCACCGGTCATATCCGGCGTCGCTTTCTTGGAGGGCGCCGCGACGGTCGGTACGACTGGCTCGACCGGTGCGGCGTTACTTGTATGCGTTTGCGTTTGCATTTGCGCCTGCGAAGCTGGGGCGGCGGACGTGGCTGTGCGCCCTTCAGTCCCTGCTTGCGGCGTCACCGTTGTCGCGAGCGATTCAGCGGTCGCTGCGCCAGACGGAGTCATGTCGATTTCAGATACGGCGTTTTCAATCACCGCTTCGAGAATGGCAACGGACGTCGCGTCCGTCCTTGCCTGTTCTGTCGCGGCAGCACGGGGCGCAGCGCGCCCCGGCTGTACAGCGGGTTGCGCGGCCCCGGTTGCGGCGCGCTTTGGCGCGCTCGCACGAGGAAGCTTGTTCGTGGCCTTCCCGGCCGGGGCGCGCGGCGCCACTTAGGAAGCCGCCCGGGTTTCGAGCACTTCCACCGCCGGCAGCTTCTTGCCTTCCAGGAACTCCAGGAATGCGCCGCCGCCAGTCGAGATGTAGCTGACCTTGTCCGCGATGTTGTACTTCGCGATGGCCGCGAGCGTGTCGCCGCCGCCTGCGATCGAGAACGCGCCCGAATTCGCGATGGCGTCCGCCAGCGTCTTCGTGCCGTTGCCGAACTGGTCGAACTCGAACACGCCGACCGGGCCGTTCCACACGATCGTGCCGGCCTGCGCGAGCTGCGCGGCGAGCGCATTGGCCGTAACCGGGCCGATGTCGAGGATCATGTCGTCGTCGGCCACATCGGCGACGTCCTTGGTTTCAGCCTTGGCCGCCGGCGAGAATTCCTTGGCCGTGACCACGTCCGTCGGGATCGGCACCGAAGCGCCGCGTGCGCGTGCCGCGTCGATGATCGCCCTGGCGTCGTCGATCAGATCGACTTCCGCGAGCGACTTGCCGATCTTCAGGCCGGCCGCAAGCATGAACGTATTGGCGATGCCGCCGCCGACGATCAGCTGATCGACCTTTTCGGCGAGCGACTTCAGGATGGTGAGCTTGGTCGAGACCTTCGAACCGGCGACGATCGCCACCAGCGGGCGCTTCGGCGCGCCAAGCGCCTTGCCGAGCGCGTCCAGCTCAGCCGCCAGCAGCGGGCCTGCGCAGGCGATGGGCGCGTACTTCGCGATGCCGTGCGTGGTGGCTTCGGCGCGGTGCGCGGTGCCGAAAGCGTCGTTCACGTAGACGTCGCAGAGCTTGGCCATCTTCTGCGCCAGCTCGTCGGAATTCTTCTTCTCGCCCTTGTTGACGCGGCAGTTTTCGAGCAGCACGACGTTGCCCGGCTCGACGTTCACGCCGTTTTCGACCCAGTTCGCGACCAGCGGCACGTCGCGGCCGAGCAACTCGGCCAGACGCTTCGCGACCGGTGCGAGCGAGTCTTCGGGTTTGAATTCACCTTCGGTCGGGCGGCCCAGGTGGGACGTGACCATGACAGCGGCGCCCGCATCCAGCGCGGCCTTGATGGCCGGCACGGACGCGCGCACGCGGGTGTCTTCGGTGATGTTGCCCTGGTCGTCCTGCGGCACGTTCAGGTCGGCGCGGATGAACACCCGCTTGCCCTTGAGCTTGCCTTCGGAGATCAGATCGGAAAGACGCAGAACCTTGTTCATGGACATGTCATCTTGATGGTGGGAAGGCGGTGACAAGACGATGCAGGTCCGCGGGCCGCCGAAGCGTTGCTTCAGGCAGCCAGGCGGCGAAGGCGCGACGGGCGCGGCGCGGGATCCGCGCGGCTGCCGTCTCCTGGCGCCGCCGCGGGTCGCTTGCTCGGCGCTCGGCACGAGCCGGCATCGAATTGCGAGATCGGTATTTTAGCCGATAGCCAGGATGATCTGAGGCGTGCTTCGGCGAATGTCCCGTATTTGGGAGAACGCTGAGTGCGAAGCTTACGATTGCGCAACGCAGCATGACGATGGACGGCCGAAGCCGCGGAGCGACTGGCCCGAGCGCCGAATCTGTCGACACGCCCCCTCTCGCCCCCTCTAATCCACGCCGGATCCCGCTCGAAGGCTGCTCGAATCCGCCTGAAACGCCCGCCGCGCGCGCCCGCGAGCGCGCTAAGGCCGCGTAAATGACGTTAGAATGATCCTCTTTGCCGAACGCAGCCGCGGCGCGCCTTTACCCGGTACGCACCATGCGGGACGAATCGCGGTTTGTTGCGATTTTCGCCCGATATGCGCAGTGCATCGATCGGCGTTCAGCACGGTTTTCTGCCCGATTTTGGTTCGTTTTTTCGGTTTTTTGTTCGTTTAATCACCGTTTTCACTGCACTCGCCTGGAGAATCGTATGTCAATGGCCGACCGCGACGGCAAGATCTGGATGGACGGCAAGCTGGTGGACTGGCGCGACGCCAACATCCACGTGCTGACCCACACGCTGCACTACGGCATGGGCGTCTTCGAAGGCGTACGCGCCTACAAGACCACCACCGGGACGGCCATCTTCCGCCTCGCCGAGCACACGAAGCGTCTGCTCAATTCGGCCAAGATCTTCCAGATGGACGTGCCGTTCGACGCGAAAACGCTGGCTGACGCGCAACTCGAAGTCGTGCGCGAGAACAAGCTCGAGTCCTGCTATATCCGCCCGATCATCTGGGTCGGCTCGGAAAAGCTCGGCGTGTCGGCGCGCGGCAACACGATTCACGTGGCGATCGCCGCGTGGCCGTGGGGCGCCTATCTGGGCGAAGACGGCCTCGCCAAGGGCATTCGCGTGAAGACGTCGTCGTTCACGCGCCACCACGTCAACGTGTCGATGGTGCGCGCCAAGGCGTCGGGCTGGTACGTGAACTCGATCCTCGCCAACCAGGAAGCCACCGCCGACGGCTACGACGAAGCGCTGCTGCTCGACGTCGACGGCTATGTGTCGGAAGGCTCGGGCGAGAACTTCTTCCTCGTCAACAACGGCAAGATCTACACGCCGGATCTGGCGTCCTGCCTCGACGGCATCACGCGCGACACCGTCATCACGCTCGCGCGCGACATGAACATCCCCGTGATCGAGAAGCGCATCACGCGCGACGAGGTCTACACCTGCGACGAAGCGTTCTTCACCGGCACCGCCGCCGAAGTCACGCCAATCCGCGAACTGGACAACCGCACCATCGGTTCCGGCTCGCGCGGCCCGATCACGGAGAAGCTGCAATCGGCGTTCTTCGACGTCGTGTCCGGCAAAAACGAGAAATACGCGCACTGGCTCGCCAAGGTCTGACGACCGACGCGCCCCGGACGCGCCTGGAATTACGCGCCCCACAGCTACACAGAGAATCATCCCCATGAGCGAAATCAAGGAAATGCCGCTGGTCGAATTGAAGGCCAAAGACCTGCCGGCGTATTGCCCGAACCCGTCGATGCCGCGCTGGAGCAACCATCCGCGCGTCTTTATCGACGTGACGCACGGCGAAGCGAAGTGCCCGTATTGCAGCACGCGCTACAAGCTGAAGGAAGGCGAGGTCGTTCACGGCCATTGAGGCGGCTTTCGGCGGTCGCGGCCAGCGTGGTTGATGCGCAGGCCGCACCCCATGAAGCCGGTCAAGCGCGTCCCCAGCGTCCGTGACGCTGCCGGACGCGCCCGACATTTGGCATTCCCGAAGTTACTGCGGGTTCAAGAACCCTGGTTGCCCGGCACGCCGCGTGCTGTGCGCCCAGACCCCGCTGCTCCCGACGCGCTCCGGCGCGTCTTTTCCCAACTGCGTTTCGCGCGCCGCCGCCGGCCTCATTGCGCCCATTGCCATGGGCCGCGCGTGCCCGAAACCTATGCCCTTTTTCCGGACTTTGAATCCCGATGCGCCGCGCGCTGGTAATTGCACCGAACTGGATCGGTGACGCACTGATGGCGCAGCCGCTTTTTTCGCGGCTCGTAAAACTGCATCCGCGTATCGAAATCGACGCGATTGCGCCCACCTGGGTTGCGCCCGTCCTCGAGCGCATGCCCGAGATACGCGACGTCTACGCCACCGACCTCGCCCACGGCAAGCTGCAACTGCTGCGCCGCTGGCAGCTCGCGGGCGATCTGCGCGCCGAACACTACGACGCGGCCTATGTGCTGCCGAATTCGCTGAAGTCCGCGCTGATCCCGTGGCTCGCGAATATCCCGCTGCGAATTGGCTATACCGGCGAGAGCCGCTATGGCCTGCTCAACGTGCGCCACGCGAATCCGCCCAAGGACGAGCGCCCGCCGATGGTCAAGCACTACGCCGCGCTGGCGTGGGCGCCCGGCGCCAAGGTGCCCGACGACCTGCCGCTGCCACGCCTGGAATCGGATCCGAACGAGGCGTCGCGCGTGTCGGCGCGCTTCAATCTGGACACGCGCGTGCCGCTGCTGGTGTTCTGCCCCGGCGCGGAATACGGCCCCGCCAAGCGCTGGCCGCCCGAGCATTTCGCGGCGCTCGCGCGCATGGTCGCCCAGTCGTTCCCGTACACGCAGATCGTCGCGCTGGGGTCGCCCAAGGATGCGCCGCTTGCCCAGGCGATCGCCGACCTGGCTCCGAACGTGCGCAATCTGTGCGGCCAGACCGCGCTCGGCGAGGCTTGCGCGCTGATCTCGCGCGCAAGCGCCGTGGTCACCAACGACTCCGGCCTGATGCACGTGGCGGCCGCGCTGCGCCGCCCGCTGGTGGCCCTTTACGGATCGACGGATCCGCGCCACACGCCGCCCCTGTCGGAGCTTGCAAAGGTACAATGGCTGCACCTCGATTGCAGTCCTTGCTTTGCGCGCGAGTGTCCGCTCGGGCATCAGAACTGCCTGCGCGAACTCAGTGCGGAGCAGGTCTTCGACGATTTGCGCGGCATGCTGGTCGCCCAGCGCTGAAACGCACAACACGTTGCGCGCCGGCCACGTCTGGGCCGTGGCGCAGCGTGGATGTGCGGCACGCCACCGACGCCACGCCCGGCTCGCGCGCCCAATCTGGGAATCTGCCTGGGAACACGCCAGGCAAGACGCCAGGGAGCACGCAGATCGCGAGCCAGTCGCGGCATCGCAAACCGAAGCCAACGCCAACCCGCGCGCGAAGCGCATCAGATCAACGAGCCATGCCACGTTTTGCCCACATCTTCGAAGCCGCCGCGGACACTCTCAACGCGTACTACCAGGCCGTCGCGGAGGTCAATATCGACGCGCTGATGGGCCTGTGGATCGACGAGGAGTTCGTGAGCTGCATCACCGCCGAAGGCCCGCACCTGCACGGCCTGGCCGAGATCCGCGCGGGTCTGGCCTCGCAGCTGGAAGCGGCGCCCGTGTCGGTCGAGCCGCTCGATATCCGCGTGTACGACAGCCTCGGCACCGTGGTGTACGCCATCGTCGAAGCCCACCGCCCGGTCGATCCGAATGCGATTCCGGCGATGGTGTTCACGACCTACGTGATGGTTCACGAACGCGGCGAATGGCGTATCGCGCACATTCACGCGAGCAAGATGCCCGACGATGCAGCCAGCCAGTTCTCGGCCAAGCTGCGCCACGGCCAGGGCGCGCTGCACTGATTCAGACGCGCGGCTCGCCCCAGGACGAGCCGGCGTGCAGGGGAAAGCAGGAACAAGAAGTCACGCAGTAGCAAGAAGGGGACGGCCATGAGCACGACAGGCGACGAAGCAGCCAATTTCGACGCGGCACGACATGCGACACATCATGCCGCCCCGCCCCTCCCCTCGCTGTCCGATCCGGCCTACCGGGCGCCGTTCTGGCTGCCCGGCGCGCACATCCAGACCATCATCCCCGCGCTGTTTTCCCGCCTGCCGATGCCGGTCTACCGGCGCGAGCGCTGGAACACGCCCGACGGCGATTTCATCGAGCTCGACTGGGTCGACGCCCCCGCCTGGGCGCCGGCCGACGCGCCGCTCTTCGTGCTGTTCCACGGACTCGAAGGCAGCTCCGGCTCGCACTACGCCCGCGCGCTAGCGGCCGCCGCGACCGCGCGCGGCTGGCACGCCGTGATCCCGCACTTTCGCAGCTGCAGCGGGCCGATGAACCTGATGCCGCGCTTTTACCACCTCGCCGATGCCGCCGAAGTCGACTGGGTGCTGCGCCGCCTCGCCGCAAGCCATGCAGGGCCGCTCATCGCGGCGGGCGTGTCGCTGGGCGGCAACGTGCTGCTGCACTGGCTCGCGCAGCAACGCGAGGATGCGCGCATCCTCAGCGCGGCCGCGGCGATTTCCGCGCCGCTCGACGTGCATGCGGGCGGCAAGATGCTCGCGAGCGGCTTCGGCATGGTCTATACGCGCAGCTTCCTCAAGACGCTCAAGGTCAAGGCGCTGCAAAAGCTCGACCAGTTTCCGGGCCTCTTCGACGCCGACGCCGTGCTCGCCACACGCAACATGTACGAGTTCGACAATGTCGTGACCGCACCGCTGCACGGCTTCCAGAGCGCGCACGACTACTACACCCAGGCGACGGTGCGCCCGATGCTCGGCGAAATCGTCGTGCCGACGCTGCTGCTCAACGCGCGCAACGACCCGTTCCTGCCCGGCAACGTGCTGCCCGCGCGCCACGAGGTAAGCGCCGCCGTGGAGCTCGACCAGCCCGAGGACGGCGGCCACGTCGGCTTCATGACGGGGCCGTTTCCGGGCCGCAGCGTCTGGCTCGCGCAGCGCGTGACCCACTATCTCTCGCCTCACCTTCCGGCTTCTACTCATACGCATGGATGACATCGTCAAGCAGGCGCTGGCGCGCTGGCCCAACGTTCCTCATTGCACCGGCTGGCTGCGCCTCGATGCGCGCGGCCACTGGCGACTGCGCGACGAAGCCGATCAGGCGCAAGGCGCGCCCGGCACGCCGGTGCGCCACGAGGCGCTGAACGCCTTCATCAGCCGCAACTACGAGCACGATGCCGACGGCCAGTGGTTTTTCCAGAACGGGCCGCAGCGCGTGTACGTCGAGCTGGAATACACGCCCTGGGTCGTGCGGCTTGCGAAGGCACCGGACGGCGCGCTCAAGCTCACCGATCACACGGGCAACGCGTTCGATCCGGTCGCGGTCTACCTCGACGAGCAAGGCAGCGTGCTGTTCGCGAACGCACAGGGCAACGTGGCGCTGCTGCACGACCACGATCTCGACGGTTTCTCGGAACACGCTACGCTCGACGATGACGGCGAGAGCGGCACCTTCCACTGGCGCACAGGCGCCGATCTGCCGCTGCAAGCGATCCCGCGCGCAGACGTCGCCGCGCGCTTCGGCTTTGTTGCGAGTCCCGAGCAAAGGGAAAAAGCCAGCGCCTGAGCGCCGCTCAGCCGCGATCTTTCTCGTCGGCGCGCTCTTCCTTGTAGCGCGCCTCCAGTTCGTGCAGGCGCGCATCAATGGTCGAGAGATCGTAGAAGCCGACCGACTTCATGTCGCGCGCCTCCTTCAACTGCCGGATCGCCGACGGCCACGCGCCGTCGATCGCGAACTTTTCCGCAAGCGCGCGGCGCTGCGTGAGCGGGTCGCCGAGGCCTACGCTCGCCTGCGCAAGGTACTGCCACCACGCGCCCTGCTGCGGCTCCGATTCGGTCTCGCGGCGCGCGAGCGTCTGCGCCTCCTTGAAACGGCGCGCAGCGAGCAAGGCCTGTAGCAGACTGTCGGTCGCCGCATGCGAAGCCGGCCAGGCGGCATGCGCGGCCTGCGCGAGCCGCACGGCATCGTCGTTGCGCCCGGCGCTGCGGGCGATGTCGGCGGCCAGCACGTCGAGGCTCGGCGAACTGCGCTGCCTGCTGCCGTCCGCCGCCTCGAACTGCGCGAACGCCGCACGCGCCGTTGCGAGCGACGCCTGCGCGTCGTCGTAACGCTCCAGCTTCAACTGCGCGAACGCAATGCCGTACCAGTTCGCGGCCACGTTCAGCGCAATGCGGTCGTCGATTTCGGCCTGCAGCCGCGCGATTTCGTCGATGTACTCGCCGCGCGTACGATCCTGCAGAACCCGCACGCGCGCTCGCACGAAACCATATTCCGGCGCCTGGCGCGGCTGCCGGTAAGGCGCGCGGCGCGCCCTGTCCTGCATGTCGGCGATGCGCTCGCCCGTGAGCGGGTGCGTGCGCGCGTAGGCCGGAGCACCCGCATCGCCCATCGAAGCACGTTCGAGCCGCTCGAAGAACCCCACCATGCCCCACGGATCGTAGCCCGCGCCCGCGAGCAACTGAAATCCGACGCGATCCGCCTCATGCTCGGCGGCGCGCGAGAAGCGCAACTGGGTATCGACGGCGTACGCCTGGCTGCCCATCGCAATCGCGCTGCCGAGGTCGCCGCTGCGCGCGAGCACGCCCGCGAGAATGCCGAACAGAATGCCCGCGAGCGCCGTATAGCCGGTGCGCTCGCTCTGCGACAGCATGCGCGCGATGTGCCGTTGCAGCACATGGCCCATCTCGTGGCCGAGCACGGACGCCAGCTCCGATTCGGTCTGCGTCGTCACGATCAGCCCCGTATTCACGCCGATAAAACCGCCCGGCAGCGAGAACGCATTGATCTGGCCGTCGCGCATCGCGAAGAGATCGAAGTCGGGCCGATAGCCGCCGATGAACTGCGCGGCCGCCGACGCCGACAGCCGCGCCGCCACCGCGTTGAGATAGTCGAGCACGAGCCAGTCGCCGATATAGTCGGGATCGCGCCGGATCTCGCGCATCACGCGTTCGCCGATGCGGCGCTCGGCCTGCGGCGTGAGCGCGCCGCCGGAGCCGTCGCCCAGGTCGGGCAGTTGCGGCACCCAAGCGGGCGCGCGCACACTGGGACTGCCGTGCGTCGCGCCGGAGGCGGACTCACTGGACCAGGACTGGCCGAAGCGGCTTTGCGCGCCGCCATAGGTGCCGAACACGCCTTGCGCGATCGAGGCAGGGATGACGGGTTCGGCAGCATCGTCGAGCGCGCCGCTGACCAGCGCGGGCGCGCTGGAGTTGGCGCTAGCGCTGGCGCTGGTCGAGCCTGATCGCGAATTGACTGCCGATGCCGGCAAGGCAGGCTGCGCCGCGCCGAGATTGAGCACGGTGCGCGATGGCGAGTTCGATGCTGTGGCCTGCGACACCGCCGCCCCGCCGCCCGGCGCCTGCGCCCAGGCTTGCTCAGGAGCGGCAAGCGCGAAGCACAGCCAGGCAGCAAGCAGCCGTTTCGGAAGCATCGTTGTCGGATAGGAAAAGCGACCACGCTGGCGCGGCGGCCAGCCACTGGCCGATTGTAGTGGCTGGCCTGGAATCGCGTCCCGCACTTGCGCCCTGCATTTGGGCCCTGCATTTGCACCCCGAAATGCGCCCGCGCGCGGCACTGTTAAGATAAGCGCCCCTCATGAGAAGCAGCGGAGAATCACCATGTCCGGACTGACCCATTTCGACGCCGCCGGCGACGCGCACATGGTCGACGTCGGCGATAAAGCCGAAACCAAACGCATCGCCGTGGCGAGCGGCACGATCCGCATGCTGCCCGAGACCTTCGCACTGATCCGCGACGGCAATGCGAAAAAAGGCGACGTGATCGGCGTCGCGCGCATCGCCGCGATCCAGGGCGCGAAGCGCACTTCGGATCTGATTCCGCTGTGCCATCCGCTCGCCATCACGCGCGTGAAGGTGGATTTCGTGCTCGACGAGGCGCTGCCCGGCGTGCACTGCTCGGCTCAGGTGGAAACGTTCGGGCGCACCGGTGTCGAGATGGAAGCGTTGACCGCCGTGCAGGTCGGCCTGCTGACGGTGTACGACATGTGCAAGGCGGTGGATCGCGGCATGACGATCACCGATGTACGCGTGCTGGAGAAGCACGGCGGGAAGTCGGGGGACTGGGTGGCGGCTTGATGCGACATGAAAAAAGCGGCGAGCGCTTGCGCGCTACGCCGCCTTGTCGATCAGATTAATCGCCCGGCTCAGTCGTCCGGATCAATCATCCGAATCATCATCGTCATCGTCGCTGGCTGAAGCCGGCGGATTGCCGTACTGCTTCACCAGATCGGCCTTGAAGCCCGCGAGCGTCGGCTCGTTGTCGAGCAGGCCATAAAGCGCCGCCAGTTGCGTCGGCCAGTCGTGCAGTTCCTGCGCGAAGATCTTCAAACGCGCGACCGTATCCGCCGCGCCGTCCGTATTCCCCGCCAGCGCCTGCAACACCGCATAGCGGCGCAGCACCGTCTCGCCCGGCAGCAGCGCAATCGCGCGCTCATGCGCGGCCAGCTTGGACGACAGGCTCGCGGCGTTCATCGGCATGAGCGTCGCCATGCCGTAATCGCCCCATGCACGGAACAGGAACGACGGCGCGTCGGCGTATTGCTGCGCCGGATGCGCGCCGTAGTACAGGACTTCGGAGCGATTGTAGTCGCGCAGCACCGGCCACAGCGACACGATGCCGCCGAACACGATCACCGTATAGGCCGCGAACGCCGCGCGCGAGGGCACGAAGCGCAGCGGCCTGGTCTCCAGCAGGCCGAACACGAACATCGCCGGCAACAGGAAGAACATGTACTGCTGCGGGTACTCGACAAGCGCGTGCATGACCAGTGCGCCGATCAGCGCGAAGCCGAAAATACGCTCCGCCGTATGGCGCGCGCGCAACTGGCGCACGAACCACGCCAGCAGCCCGAGCAGCACGATGCCGCAGCCCACCACGCCGGTCTTGGCGAGCAGGTCGAGGAAGATGTCGTGCGAGTTGTTGGCGATCTCGACGCCGCCCAGCGCTCGCGCGAGTTCGAACTGATGGATCGGGAAATCGCCCCAGCCCACGCCCAGCAGCGGGTGCTCCTTGAACATCGTCCAGCCGTAGCGCCACAACGCGATACGCGGCGCGATCTGGCCGGCGTCCTTGAAACGGTCGGCCGCCGACTGGTCGAGTTGCAACTGGTAATGCACGTTGGCCCAGCGCACGAACGCGTTCACGGCGACGAAGATCGCAAACAGCACCAGCGGAACGAGCCAGTCGCGCACGCCGGCCTTCAGCGCTGCGCCGCTATCGCCGCTACTGCCATTTTCAGGCTCGCTGCGCACGCCGCGTGCAGCCGACAGCGCCATCCACAGACCCGCCACCACGATCACGGCCATTTGCAGCCACGGGCCGCGCGACACCGTCAGCGCGAGACCGCCCGAGTAGACCGCCGACAGCACGACCCACAGCAACACGTTCAGGCGGCGCGTCTGCACGAGATAGAGCGCCGCCGCCGTGGCGAAAGCGATGTAGGTCGCAAGGTGATTGGCCTGCGCCATATTGCCGAACGGCCGGCGGTCGAACTGCACGTTGTAGGCGACCACGAGCGGCGTGACCTTCACCTCCAGATGCAGCAACTGGATCACCTGGCAGAACACCGCGAACAGCCCGCCGATCACGAGCGCCCACGCGCCCCAGACCATCGCCGTACGAACGAGTTGGGCGCGCGCGATGCCATAGCCCGCATGCACGGCCATGAAGGCCGCCAGCAGGTAGCCCGCACCGAGCCAGTTCATCGACGGCTGCGCGACCGGCAGCGCAATCGTCTGCACGACCAGCAACAGCCCGAAGGCGAGCGGCACGAGTGCAACCGTGGGCGAGGCGAACTGCACGGCCGGCCCAGCCGAACGCACCAGCAGCCAGACGCCCGCTCCCACCATCAGGTAGAGCGCCAGCGCCGTGAATTCGGCATAGAACGTCGGAATCGGATAGGTATGGTTGACGACCGCATACGGCAGGATCAACGCAAGAGCCAGCAGGACGAACGTAAGGTAACGCGCAAAAGGAGAAGGCATGGGAATTGGGGGCGTCGGCAACCGGCGCACTATACATAGCTTTTCCCTCCCTGTGCGCCAGCTTTCAGACGAAATCCGCGCGCACGCACCATGCCTTCACTTCTGGCTGACCTTTTTAGCGTGGGCGGGTGGTCACGAACTCCCCCGCCCGCACTCCACCAGGTCAGTCGCCCTGCCAGCCTTACTTATGCGCGGCACTCCGGCGGCGCCAGATTGGCAGGCAGCGTAGCCGCGTCGGCCGGTGACGGCCCCGCGCCCGGCGCGCCGAGCGACGAAGCCGTCTTGCCGCCCGCGAAACACTCCCACGTCAGCGTGCCGCCCTGCACCGAACCCTGCGCGAGCGCCACGCGCGCCGTGGGCGCATCGGCGTTGTCCGGCACCGACGGCACAAGAACCAGCGTGTTGCTGCCCTCGGGCGCGATGCGCGTGGTGAAGGCCACGGTGATCTGCCCGGTCGCATCGTCGATATGCACCGAGGAAACATTGCGCGTGGCAGGCGGCGTCGTATAGCCCGCGCCGAAGGCATTACCGCTTGCGGCGTTTTCGGCGACCGAAAGCCGCGCCGCCGATGCCAGCGACAGCCCCTCGCCCACCCGGCTGCGCGCCAGGTAGTCCTGATAGGCGGGAATCGCATACGCCGCGATCACGCCGACGATCGCGAGCACGATCATCAGCTCGATCAGCGTGAAGCCGGGCGAGGCCCAGCGCAGCAGCGCGCGGCACGATCGCACGAACGATGCGGTGCGCGTGGCAGGCGCACGCGGTCTGGCGCGGCCTTGCACGCCGGGGCTTGAAACAGTGAGAGGTACGTTCATTATCTGGGCTCCTGAAACGAAAAACGCCTGCCCACCGAAAGGTGAACAGGCGTCTCGATCGTATCGACGGCCCGATTTGCGGGGCAGTCGGCCAGACGGCTTAGGCGTCGTGCTGTCAGAGCACGGTGTCAGTGCGGCGATTCAATGCAACGATTCAATGCGAACCCTGTGCGCGCGCCGCATTGCGGCGCTTGAGCAGATGCCCCACCGCCACGACGAAGACCGCGCCGGCCACGCACATGCCGTACTCGGCGACCGGCGTATCGAGCAACGGCCAGCGGTCGCCAGCCGGATCGTTGACGATCAGGCCGCCCGCGATCCAGCCAAGCAGCGCCGCGCCCAGCGTGACGATCAGCGGATAGCGGTCGAGCAGCCGCAGCACCAGCTGGCTGCCCCACACGATCAGCGGAATGCTCACCATCAGCCCGAAGATCACGAGCGCGATGCGGTGCTGCGGATCGGCGGACTCGGCGGCCCCCGCGATGGCCACGACGTTGTCGAGGCTCATCACCGCGTCCGCGACGATGATCGTCTTGATCGCGCCAATCAGCTTGTCGGACGGCTTGACGTCGGCGTGCTCGCCGTGCGCCGGGGCCAGCAGCCGCACGCCGATCCACAGCAGCAGCAGCCCGCCCGCGAACTTGAGCAGCGGCACGTTGAGCAGCACCACCGCGAAAGCGATCAACACGACGCGCAGCACAATCGCGCCGACCGTGCCCCAGAGGATGCCGCGCAGGCGCTGCTGCGCAGGCAGGTCGCGGCAGGCGAGCGCGATCACCACGGCGTTGTCACCGCCGAGCAGGATGTCGATGACGATGATCTGGACAACAGCGCCCCAGTGGAGCGACGCGAAGAACTCGAGCATGAAGGCGGAAAGTGAAGGGAAAAGTTGCGCTGCGCGCATCCGACGGGAAATCAAACGGGACATCGCCCCGCAACGCGCGCCAAATAAAAAAGCGAGGCAGCCATGACTGGCTCCCTCGCTCTTTGTTCGGAAACCTCGTGAAAGGATTCCGCAAGCATATCAAAAAACGCCAGCCGCCCGCGCATCCGTGATGCGGCGAACGGCAGCGTGTTTCGAAATTACAGCACCGACTTCAGCAGGCGGCCCATTTCCGACGGGTTGCGCGTGACCTTGATGCCGCACGCGTCCATGATTTCCAGCTTCGCTTCGGCCGTATCCGCACCGCCCGAGATCAGCGCGCCGGCATGGCCCATGCGCTTGCCCGGAGGCGCCGTGACGCCCGCGATGAAGCCGACGACCGGCTTCTTCATGTTGCCCTTGATCCACTCTGCTGCCGTGGCTTCGTCCGGGCCGCCGATTTCGCCGATCATGATGACGGCGTCCGTGTCCGGATCGTCGTTGAACATCTTCATGACGTCGATGTGCTTCAGGCCGTTGATCGGGTCGCCGCCGATACCGACTGCCGACGACTGGCCGAGGCCCAGCGCCGTCAGCTGCGCAACCGCTTCATACGTCAGCGTGCCCGAACGCGACACGACGCCGATGCGGCCCTTGCGGTGGATGTGACCCGGCATGATGCCGATCTTCAGCTCGTCCGGCGTGATCGTACCCGGGCAGTTCGGGCCGAGGAGCAGCGTCTTGCGGCCTTCGCGGCGCATACGGTCCTTGACTTCGATCATGTCGCGCACGGGAATGCCTTCCGTGATGCAGATTGCCAGATCGAGGTCGGCCTCGACGGCTTCCCAGATCGCAGCAGCAGCGCCTGCGGGCGGCACGTAGATGACCGAAACGGTCGCGCCGGTGGCGTCCTTGGCTTCACGCACGTTGGCGTAAATGGGGATGCCTTCGAAGTCTTCGCCGGCCTTCTTCGGGTTCACGCCCGCGACGAACGCTTCGCGGCCGTTGGCGTATTCACGGCAGGCACGGGTGTGGAACTGACCGGTCTTGCCGGTAATGCCCTGCGTGATGACCTTGGTGTCTTTGTTAATCAGAATCGACATGTATTGACCTCTGTTCGCTTGACGCCGCGCGTCGCGTCGACCGCTACGTGTTGCCACGGAGAGCGGACTTCGCGCCGGCACTGCGTCATTCGTATCCGCTGAAAGTTACTTGCCTTCGGCAGCCGCGACAACCTTCTGCGCAGCCTCTTCCATGCTGTCCGCCGAGATGATCGGCAGGCCCGAGTCGGCCAGCATCTTCTTGCCGAGGTCCTCGTTCGTGCCCTTCATGCGCACGACGAGCGGCACCTTCAGGTCAACGGCCTTCGAAGCCGCGATCACGCCTTCCGCGATCACGTCGCAGCGCATGATGCCGCCGAAGATGTTGACGAGGATCGCCTTCAGCTCCGGATTCTTCAGCATCAGCTTGAACGCTTCCGTGACCTTCTCGGTCGTGGCGCCGCCGCCAACGTCCAGGAAGTTCGCCGGTTCGCCGCCGAACAGCTTGATGGTGTCCATCGTCGCCATTGCGAGGCCCGCGCCGTTCACCAGGCAGCCGATGTTGCCGTCGAGCGAGATGTACGCGAGGTCGAACTTCGAGGCTTCGACTTCAGCCGGATCTTCTTCGTCCAGATCGCGGTAAGCGACGATTTCCGGATGGCGGAACAGCGCATTCGCGTCGAAGTTGAACTTCGCGTCGAGTGCGATGACCTTGCCGTCGCCCGTCACGTTCAGCGGGTTGATTTCAGCCAGCGACGCGTCGGTTTCCCAGAATGCCTTGTACAGGCCTTGCAGGATCGCGCGAGCTTGCGGAATCGAGCCAGCCGGCACGCCGATCTTCGCCGCGAGGTCGTCGGCCTGCGCGTCGAGCAGACCCGTGTCCGGATCGACGACGATATGGTGGATCAGTTCCGGATGCTTTTCGGCGACTTCTTCGATATCCATGCCGCCTTCGCTCGAACCCATCAGCACGATCTTCTGGGTCACGCGATCGACGACGAGGCTGACATACAGTTCCTGCTTGATGTCAGCGCCTTCTTCGATCAGCAGGCGGTTCACCTTCTGGCCTTCCGGGCCAGTCTGGTGCGTCACGAGCTGCATGCCGAGAATCTGGTTCGCGTACTCGCGAACCTGCTCAAGCGTCTTGGCGACCTTCACGCCGCCACCCTTGCCGCGGCCGCCCGCGTGAATCTGGGCCTTGACGACCCACACCGGACCGCCCAGCTCTTCAGCGGCCTTGACCGCGTCATCCACCGAAAACACCGGCGTGCCGCGCGGTACCGCGACGCCGAATTTCCGCAGGATTTCCTTACCCTGGTACTCGTGAATCTTCATGCGTGATTCCCTTCCGTCTGAGAGTTGGAGTGAACTTCGTTTCCGCTGTTGTTATTCATGCGCGACGGCGTCGGCCTTGCCCTCTTGGCGCGGTCCATTGTCTTCGCGCACGCTGGCAGCGTCTGCGCTGCGCTCTTTCGAACGCGGCGCGTGGCCATACCAGCGCGGATAAAACTGCTTGACCGCGTCACCGTCGAACCGCAGCGCGTGGCAGCGGCCGAGATGGAAAGGCGGTATTTCACCGGCGGCGGGTTCGTCGCCGGAAGTCTTGCCGAGATCCGGTCCGGACGCGTTGCCCGGATTGCCATTCGATGGATCCCACACGTCTCCCACGAACGCCTGGATGGCGACCGTCGGCAACACGCCCAACATTTCTGTGAGATGCGTGCAGCCCTGCGTGCCGGCAAGAAGTCGGCCCGCGTCGCGGCGGAAGTTCTGAAGGAGATTGAGCCCGATAAGGGCCCGATAGGCGGGACTGGCGTTCTGGCACTGACCGTCGTAGGGCACCCAGTCGGACGACGCCTCGGCGTCGACGACATTGAGCTTGCGATCGATCGTGATACGAAGCCAGAGTTCATGGATCGGCAAACCATTGGGCCTGACACCGGAGGCTAACACCACATCGCGAGGCTTGTGGTCGGTCAGGCACGCATCGATGTCCCACAGGCCGTCTTCGCGCTCATAGGCGACCGCCCGGATAGCGCGCTGATGACGCAACTGGCGAGGCGCGGGCGGAGAGAGCGGCATGCTGGTCAGACCGGTTTGGAAAACTTCTCGATTTTAGCATACCGATTATTTGAGACAGGCGCGATTCCGCACCCCCTGTAGAGGCTTGTTTCCAGACGTTTTTTGAGCTGCGAGGCTCAATTTTCTGAAAAATCACCCTCAAAGTCGTCTTCGACGCCTTTGAGAATCTTGCCGATGATCGACATGGAAAAACCGCGCGCGGCAAGAAATCGGGCCTGGCGCGCGCGCTCGGCGGGCGTCCCGGGCAGCTGGCCGTACTTCTTCTGCCAGACCGCGCGGGCACGCGTGAGTTCCGTCTCGCGCAACTGCGTATTCACTTCTGCGATGAGGGCTTCGCCCACGGCGTGACGCTTGAGTTCGCTGACGATGCGCCCTGCGCCCACGCGCGCGGCACGGCGATAGACGACGCTTTCCGCGAAACGCGCATCGGAGAGCCAGCCGTCGCGCTCAAGCGCGTCGAGCAACGCTTCGAGCTGGTCGGCGTCTTCCGTGTAGGTCATCAGCTTGCGCGAGAGTTCGGCGCGGCTGTACTCGCGACGCGAGAGATAGCCGAGCGCGCGGCCCTTGAGCGAGCGCTCGGGGCGCTGTTTGCTCGCGGCGGCCGCGTTGGCCTTGCGCGCGGCGCGCATCGTGGAAGTGCGCTCGTAGCTGTCGCCCTCGTCTTCGCGGACTTTATCTACGGAGCGCGCGATATCGTGCGCGTCGAACGATTCGTCATCGTCGAAATCAGGTGTGGTGGAATGAGACAAAAGCGCAGGCTCAGAATGCACAAAGCCGCGATCGCCCGAATGGGCGTCGCGGCTTTGCGAGGTGATACGGGGTGAAGCGTCGGGCCGGTTGGCGGATGTTAATTCACGACTCATGCCACGCAGGCGCCCCACCTCGTCCGAAGTCGAGGATGAAGCTTTCGCGGCCCCGGGCGACGCCGAGGCAAACCCGCGCTTGCGCATCACAGTCGTGCTCCCCCTCCAGGGCCCGATTCAGGACTTATTCTTCGTCCGCGACTTCGATTTCGCCGGAGTCGCTGGCGCCGTCGGGCATCGCGCTCACGCCGAGCTGTTCGCGAATGCGGTTCTCGATCTCGCGAGCGATGTCGGCGTTTTCACGCAGGAATTCGCGTGCGTTGTCCTTGCCCTGACCAATGCGTTCGCCGTTATAGCTGTACCACGCACCGGCCTTGTCGACGATCTTGGCCTGCACGCCCAGGTCGATGATTTCGCCCTGACGCGAGATGCCTTCGCCATAAAGAATGTCGAACACGGCTTCGCGGAACGGCGGCGACACCTTGTTCTTGACGACTTTCACGCGCGTTTCGCTGCCGATGACTTCGTCGTTCTTCTTGATCGAGCCGATACGGCGGATGTCCAGACGCACCGATGCGTAGAACTTCAGCGCGTTACCGCCCGTGGTGGTTTCCGGGTTGCCGAACATCACGCCGATCTTCATACGAATCTGGTTGATGAAGATCACCATGCAGTTCGTCTTCTTGATCGTGCCGGTGAGCTTGCGCAGCGCCTGCGACATCAGACGCGCCTGCAGACCCGGCAGCGAGTCGCCCATTTCGCCTTCGATTTCGGCCTTCGGCACGAGCGCCGCAACCGAGTCAATGACGATCATGTCGATCGAGCCCGAACGCACGAGTGCGTCGGCGATTTCGAGCGCCTGCTCGCCCGTGTCCGGCTGCGAAATGAGCAGTTCCGGCACGTTCACGCCAAGCTTGGAAGCGTATTGCACGTCGAGCGCGTGTTCAGCGTCGATGAACGCCGCCGTGCCGCCGATCTTTTGCAGTTCGGCGATCACTTGCAGCGTCAGCGTGGTCTTGCCCGACGATTCCGGGCCGTAGATTTCGACCACGCGGCCGCGCGGCAGACCGCCGACGCCAAGCGCGATGTCGAGACCGAGCGAACCGGTGGAAACCACCTGGATGTTCTCAACCGCATCGCCGTCGCCGAGTCGCATGATCGACCCTTTGCCGAACTGCTTTTCGATCTGCGCGAGCGCGGCGGCCAGCGCCTTGCTCTTCTCAGCAGTCAGCCCAGCCGAGCCTTTCTTGCTATCTTCCATGAATCGTCCTTTGCTATGATGAACGGCGTCTGATGACGGTGCACGCGGCCGCCGGCGTCACCTGGGTGACGGATGGCGAGCGGTGCTAACGAACTCGGACACTGTATAAAAAAACAGTGGTTTTGGCAAGCACGTTTTCAACTAACGCGCGCGCCGAAACCGCGAATTTTCGGAGACCGCCGTGCGCCGCCCGCAGCGAGACACCTCGCCCGCGAACCCGGCGCCGGTGCTGCGAAGCGTGCCCAGCAAGACGCGGAGCGCTTCGAAGGCAACGCTTGCGCACCATGCGAATCCTCATTGCCGAAGACGACAGCATACTCGCGGACGGTCTGGTTCGATCACTCCGCCAATCGGGCTATGCCGTTGATCACGTACGTACCGGCGTGGATGCCGATACTGCCTTGTCGATGCAGTCTTTCGACCTGCTGATCCTCGATCTGGGCCTGCCCAAAATGCCGGGCCTCGAAGTGCTGCGGCGTTTGCGCGCGCGCAATTCCAACCTCCCCGTCCTGATCCTCACCGCCGCCGACAGCGTCGACGAACGCGTCAAAGGGCTCGATCTCGGCGCCGACGATTACATGGCCAAACCCTTCGCGCTCAACGAGCTGGAAGCGCGCGTGCGCGCGCTCACGCGGCGCGGCGCGGGCGGCGGCCCGACGGTCGTGCGCCACGGCGCGCTGTCGTTCGATCAGGTCGGACGCGTCGCGCGCATTCATGACCAGGTGCTCGATCTGTCGGCGCGCGAACTGGGCGTGCTGGAAGTCCTGTTGCAGCGGCTCGGCCGGCTGGTGTCGAAGGAGCAACTGGTCGATCACCTTTGCGAATGGGGCGAGGAAGTCAGCAACAACGCGATCGAAGTCTACGTGCACCGTCTGCGCAAGAAGCTGGAGACCGGCGGCGTGCAGATCGTGACCGTGCGAGGTCTCGGCTACTGCCTGGAGAAAGAAAAAGAGGCGGCGGCGCCAGCGCAGACCCAGTCCGCCCCGCCCGCCATGCCGTCCAGCCACTACTTCAAGTAACCAGGCCGCTGCGATGGCCGATCCGGCTCTCGACGACGAAGCGCGCGACGCGCGTTACGCCAATCCCTTCGCCCCGCCCGACGAAGCCGAAGCCGCCGCCGAGGCGCGCCCGCGCTCCCTCTTCGGCGAAATCCTCGACTGGATGCTCGCCCCGCTGCTGCTGCTCTGGCCGATGAGCATTGCGGTCACCTATCTGGTCGCCAAGTCGATCGCCAACGGGCCATTCGACCGTGCGCTCGAAACCGATGCCTACGTGCTCGCGCGCCAGATCCACCCGGTCAACGGCGTAGCCGAACTGACACTGCCCGACTCCACGCGCGACTTCCTGCGCGCCGACAACGTCGACAGCGTCTATTACCAGGTGCTCGGCAGCCGCGGCGAACTGGTGGGCGGCGACCGCGACATGCCGTTGCCGCGTGACGACGACCGCCCGTCGCCCGGCCTCGTCGAATTCCGCGACGACACGCTGCATGGCATCGATATCCGCGTCGCCTATACCACGGTCGAGCCGCCGCATCTGAGCGGCTCGCAGCCCGTGCTCGTGCAGGTGGCCGAGACGCTCGACAAGCGCCGCGCGCTCGCCAACGACATCATCAAAGGCGTGATCCTGCCGCAGTTCGTGATTCTGCCGCTCGCGATCCTGCTCGTCTGGTTCGGTCTTTCGCGGGGGCTCGCGCCGCTGCACGCGTTGCAGTCGAATATCCGCATGCGCCGCCCCGACGATCTTTCGCCGCTCGAAGCGCGCCGCGCGCCGCCCGAGATCGAGCCGCTCGTGACCTCGTTCAACGACCTGCTCACGCGCCTCGAACAGAACATGGAGCTGCAAAAGCGCTTTATCGCCGATGCCGCGCATCAGATGAAAACGCCGCTCGCGGGCCTGCGCACCCAGGCCGAACTCGCGCTGCGCCAGGACGCCTCGCCCGAGGTGCATCGCTCGCTCGAACAGATCGCGATGAGTTCGGAGCACGCGGCGCGGCTCGTCACGCAACTGCTCGCGCTTGCGCGCGCCGAGAACCGCATGTCGGGGCAAATCTTCACGCCCGTCGATATCACCGAAGTCGCGCGCCATGCGGTGCGCGACTGGGTGCAGCCCGCGCTCGCGCGGCAGATGGATCTGGGCTACGAAGGCCCGGACGAGATCGTTTCCGACCGTGAACCGCAGAGCTACGAAGGCGAAGGCGCGGCATCGAGCGTCGTCGTCGAAGGCAATCCGGTGATGCTGCGCGAAATGCTGTCGAACCTGATCGACAACGCGATCCGCTACACCCCGACAGGCGGACGCATCACCGTGCGCGTGCGGCCCGAACCTGCCGCGCGCGTCGTGCATCTGGAGGTGGAGGACACCGGCATCGGCATTCCCGCCGCAGAACGCGAGCGCGTGCTGGAGCGCTTCTACCGCATCCTGGGCCGCGATGGCGACGGCAGCGGCCTGGGTCTCGCGATCGTGCGCGAGATCGCGACGATGCACGGCGGCACGCTCACCATCGACGATCACGTCTATCAGGAAACGCCGCGCCTGGCGGGAACGCTCGTGCGCGTGACGTTACGCCTGCGCACTGCCAACTGACGTACGTAAGCCGAAACTGACGACGACAGCGTCAGAAACCGGCATGGGACTTTCCCTTATCCGGCTGCCGCGCAGCGATCGCAAGGTCGCACGATCAATTAAGTTAGATGCACGTTGATAGACGTTTGCGGGTAATTTGGCGAAATTACGAGCACAAAAAGCACTCCACCCTCATTTCCATGCCCCTATAAGCGCGTCAGAACCCCGTAAGTTTCCATTCCAATAATGCTGCGCAGGACCGCCTCGAACGCGGGCCCACACGCACATCAAAATTGGAGACACATATGGCAACCGTTGGCGGACAAGTCTCGCACGCGCCGATGACCAGCGACGAAAAACGCGTGATCTTCGCGTCGTCGCTCGGCACGGTGTTCGAGTGGTACGACTTCTATCTGGCCGGCTCGCTCGCGGCCTTCATCAGCAAAAGCTTCTTCTCCGGCGTCAATCCCACCGCAGGCTTCATCTTCACGCTGCTCGGCTTCGCCGCGGGCTTCGCGGTGCGTCCGTTCGGCGCGATCGTGTTCGGGCGGCTGGGCGACCTCGTGGGGCGCAAGCACACCTTCCTCGTCACCATCGTCATCATGGGTCTGTCGACGTTCGTGGTCGGCTTCCTGCCCGGTTACGCGTCGATCGGCATTGCCGCGCCGGTGATCTTCATTGGCATGCGGCTGCTGCAGGGCCTGGCACTCGGCGGCGAGTACGGCGGCGCCGCGACCTACGTCGCGGAACATGCGCCGCCCGGACGCCGCGGCTTCTACACGGCCTGGATCCAGACGACGGCCACGCTCGGCCTGTTCCTGTCGCTGCTCGTGATCCTGGGCGTGCGCACGACCATCGGCGAAGAAGCGTTTGGCAACTGGGGCTGGCGCGTGCCGTTCGTCGCCTCGATCCTGCTGCTCGGCGTGTCGGTGTGGATCCGTCTGCAACTCGACGAATCGCCGGCCTTCAAGCGCATCAAGGCCGAAGGCAAGGTGTCGAAGGCGCCGCTCTCCGAGGCATTCGGCCAGTGGAAGAACCTCAAGGTCGTGATCCTCGCGCTGATCGGCGTGACGGCGGGCCAGGCCGTGGTCTGGTACACGGGCCAGTTCTACGCGCTGTTCTTCCTCACGCAGACGCTCAAGGTCGACGGCGCGAGCGCCAACATCCTGATCGCGCTGGCGCTCCTGATCGGCACGCCGTTCTTCCTGTTCTTCGGCTCGCTGTCGGACAAGATCGGCCGCAAGCCGATCATCATGGCCGGCTGCCTGATCGCGGCGCTCGCCTACTTCCCGCTCTTCAAGGCGCTCACGCACTACGCCAACCCGGCGCTCGAAGCCGCGACCGCGCGCGCACCGATCGTGGTGATCGCCAACCCGGACGAGTGCTCGTTCCAGTTCAACCCGGTGGGCACCTCGAAGTTCACGAGCTCATGCGATATCGCCAAGAGCGCGCTGTCGAAGGCCGGCCTGAACTACTCGAACGTGGCCGCTCCGGCGGGCACGCTCGCGCAGATCAAGGTGGGCGACACGACCATCGATACCTTCAACGGCAAGGCGCCGGGCGCCAAGGAGGCAGGCGCGGCGTTCGACAAGACGCTTTCGGGGGCGCTGAAGAGTGCAGGCTATCCGCTCAAGGCCGACCCGGCGCAGCTCAACTGGCCAATGACGGTGGTCATCCTGACGATCCTCGTGATCTTCGTGACGATGGTGTACGGGCCGATTGCGGCGATGCTGGTGGAGATGTTCCCGACAAGGATCCGCTATACGTCGATGTCGCTGCCCTATCACATCGGCAATGGCTGGTTCGGCGGCTTCCTGCCCGCGACGGCGTTCGCGATCGTGGCGGCGCGCGGCGATATTTACTCGGGCCTCTGGTATCCCATCATCATCGCGCTGGCGACCTTCGTGATCGGCATGCTGTTCGTGAAGGAGACCAAGGATTCGGATATCTACGCGCAGGATTGAGAGGGCATGCTGTTGGCGTAGTAGCCGCGATGGCTCCGGCTTCCTGAAAAAGTTTTGCCAAAGCGCTTGACAGGGTGCCAGGAGCCAGACATAATCTCACTTCTCAAGGCGAATTAGCTCAGCCGGTTAGAGCGACGGAATCATAATCCGCAGGTCCGGGGTTCGAATCCCTGATTCGCCACCAAATGCGAAAGCCGCTGTTTCGAAAGAAACAGCGGCTTTTTCTATTTCTCCACACCGAAACTTCGCTGTGCATTCACTCCCCGACTTAGCGTGCAGAAGCTATCGCTATCGCGCTTTCATGGGGAGCATCAACGTTAGCGGATGCACCGGCGACTCCCGGAAACCGTAGTACTCGTAAAACTGTTTTGCTCGCTCGTTCAGCGCATGAACCAGCAACGCTCGCACACCGGCATTTTCGGCGACGAATTGCACACGAGTCACGGCGTCCTGAAGCAAGGCTGCACCGAGTCTGGCGCCCTGCGCACGGGAATCAACGGCGAGTCTGGCGAGCACCATCACTGGTATCGGATCGGGCATATTGCGCCGTATGGCGCTTGACGTGTCCTGATGCGCAGCGGCCCCTGCTGCCAGAGCGTAATACCCAAACACGCACTGGTCCGCATCAGTCACAACAAAAGTGCGACTGGCCCCGTTCAAGTGATTGGTTAGCGCCCGCCGCTTGAGCCAGTCGTCCAGCGACGGCTCTCCGCAATTAAACCCGTCGAGTCGATGCGTCGCGGCGAGCGACTGAGGTGCTAAAAACTGCATTTCAAGCCTTGTCTGTACTCCACGGAGCCTTTATGGCCATCAGCCGCTCAAGGCCCGGATTGGCGTCTTGCGGCGCATCGAGCAACGCAGTGAACTGCCGGAATCGATCCTCGTCCAGGCTGAAAAACACCTGGTCCAGCACGATTGCTCGCGCGCGCTCGCATGCAGCCTCTAGCATGAAATCGGAGCGATTCTTGCCAAGCAGGCTGGCCGCATGGTCGATCAAATCACGCTGCTCGGGCAGTGCTCGTAAGTTGATGGAGGCGTCACGCATGACCTTCCCCTTAATGTATACACAACAGCTACACATACTATGGCGGCGTGTAGCTGTTGTCAACACAAGGCGCTCCGCTGTGATCGGCGCAAATTACACCAAACTCGTCACGCAAAATCGTCACTTGGCTGCCTGACTCCTGAATCTCTGCGCGTCGTCAAAGAAAAAGCCGCTGTTTCTTTCGAAACAACGGCTTCGTTTTTTGACGACTCAACTTCTGCCGCCCTCACCCCATCACCTTCCGCCCTCGCTTCGTCTCATACATCGCCTTATCCGCGAGATCGATCAGCGTCGTCATCTCCACACCGTCCTCAGGCAGCACCGCCACGCCAACGCTCACGGCCAGTTCGATCGTCTGCCCTTCGAACTCGAACGGCTCGCCGACCTTTTCGGTGATCCTCTGCGAGTACACCTCTGCGTCGCGCCGCCCTTCGATCCCCGGCAAGATCATCGCGAACTCGTCGCCGCCCACGCGCGCCGCCGTATCCACACGCCGGCTATTGCTCGCAATTCGTTGCGCCGTCTCCTTGATCGCAGCGTCGCCAGCACGATGACCGTAGCGGTCGTTGATCGGCTTCAAACCGTCCATGTCGAGATTGAGCACGCCCAACCCGCCCGCCGAGCGCACCGCCAGATCCACCGACTGACGCAGGCGATCGTAGAACAGCGCGCGATTCGGCAATCCGGTCAGCGCATCGTGCGTCGCGCGCAGATAAAGCTCGCTGGTCTCATGGCGCGCGGCGTGGAACATCGCCGCCGCAATCAGCCCCGAGATCAGCGAGAGCGCCGCGATGTCGTCGTCGCTGAACGCGCCGACTTCGGGCGCCACCACCTTCAGCACGCCCACCGTCGTTTCCAGGTGCTTGAGCGGCGTCACGATCATCGATCGCAATCCCGCGCGCCGACAGGCTTCGCGATCCACGCGTGGGTCGTCCTCGGAATCGTCGCAGCGCAGGATCTCGCCCGTGCTCACGCACAGTCCCGAGAGGCTCGACCCACGCGCGAGGCGCAGTCCCAGCATGTTCGCCACGCTGCCCGAGGCTGCGCGGTAGACCATGTCGTTGCCTTCGGCGAGTTCGACGGCAGCGCCCTGCGCGCCCGTCAGCAGTTCGGCGCGTTCTGCGACGAAGGCCATCACGCCGCCCAGATCGAGCCCAAGCCGGGCGATGTCCGATTGCGCGCGAATGATTTCGAGGAGCGTTGCGTTGTCGAGTTGCGAGCCGCCAGGTGCGTTCATCATCGTGTCAAACGTTTGCGGAAAGGGTTCAACGGTGAAAATGGCCAGGTTCGATGCCTACGACGTTGTAAGGCGCGACGCGCGGCATGCGCGCAGAAGCATAGCAAAATCGCGCTCGCCATCGATGGCCTGCGTGGTATGCGTGATATGCGCAGCTTCAGCCTTCGATGCGCTCGCGCGTCACGCGCAGCAACGCGGCCATCGCCGTGCGCGCGGCGTTGACGTCGCGCTGTGCAATCGCATCGGCAACGATGGTGTGGTCGGGCAGCGCGGCGTTGAAAACGTCGGCCCGTTTGGCGTTCACGCGCAACTGGCCTTCGAGTGTGCGCGCGATCAACGCCCCCAGCGGCACGAGCAGTTCGTTGCGGCATGCCGCCAGCACGGCCAGGTGAAAGCGCAGGTCGGCGCGCACCCATTCGTCCTCGTTGCGCGCGGCGGCCATCGCTGCGTGCGCTTCATCGATGCGCGCAAGCGATTCGGCGTCGTGCGCGCTTGCGGCGAGTCCCGCCGCGTACGGCTCGATCATCTCGCGCATTTCCTGGAGCTTGAGCGCGAATGCGAGCGGCGGCGCAACGCGCGCATACCAGTCGAGCAGGTCGGCGTCGAGCAGGTTCCACGCCGTGCGCTCGCGCACCCGCGTACCCACCTTCGGCCGCGATTCGACGAGGCCTTTTGACGTGAGCGTGCGCAGCGCCTCGCGCAGCACCGTGCGGCTCACGTCGAAGCGCTCCATGAGTTCGGCTTCGCGCGGCAGGACTTCGCCGGGCGCATGCTCGCCGCGCAGGATCGCGCTGCCGAGTTCGAAGGCCACCGTGCCGTGCAGATCGCGCTGAATGGCTTTTCTCCTGGATATTGGGAATCGACGAGAAATAATACTATTAATAGCACTTTAACGCGAATTCCACCGGTTTTTGCAGTAGCATGTGCTCCTACCGTTCTGCGATAGACATGGAGACACCGCATGAAAATCACCAAGCTCGAAACCTTCGTCGTCCCGCCGCGCTGGCTGTTTCTCAAGATCGAAACGGATGAGGGCATCGTCGGCTGGGGTGAGCCGATCGTCGAAGGCCGCGCGCACACGGTCGAGGCCGCCGTGCAGGAGCTGGCCGATTACCTGATCGGCAAGGATCCGCTCCTGATCGAGGATCACTGGCAGGTGATGTATCGCGCGGGCTTCTATCGCGGCGGCCCGATCACGATGAGCGCGATTGCGGGCGTCGACCAGGCGCTGTGGGACATCAAGGGCAAGCATCATGGCGTGCCGGTGCACGCGCTGCTCGGCGGCCAGGTGCGCGACAAGATCAAGGTCTATTCGTGGATCGGCGGCGACCGTCCGAGCGATGTCGCCAACAATGCGCGCGCCGTCGTCGACCGCGGCTTCAAGGCCGTGAAGATGAACGGCTCGGAAGAGCTGCAGATCATCGACACCTGGGACAAGGTTCAGGGCGTGATCGACAACGTCGCGGCCGTGCGCGAGGCCGTGGGCCCGAACGTCGGCATCGGGGTGGACTTCCATGGCCGCGTGCACAAGCCGATGGCCAAGGTGCTCGCGAAGGAACTCGATCCGTACAAGCTGATGTTCATCGAGGAGCCGGTGCTCTCGGAGAACGTCGAGGCGCTGCGCGACATCGTCAACCAGACCAGCACGCCGATCGCGCTGGGCGAGCGTCTCTACTCGCGCTGGGACTTCAAGCACATCCTGGCGAACGGTTTCGTCGACATCATCCAGCCGGATGCGTCGCACGCGGGCGGCATCACCGAATGCCGCAAGATCGCCGCGATGGCCGAGGCCTACGACGTGGCGCTCGCGCTGCACTGTCCGCTCGGGCCGATCGCGCTCGCGACCTGCCTGCAGATCGACGCGGTGAGCTACAACGCGTTCATCCAGGAGCAGAGCCTGGGCATCCACTACAACAAGGGCAACGACCTGCTCGACTACATCCGCAATCCGGAAGTGTTCAAGTATGAAGACGGCTTCGTGTCGATTCCGCAGGGGCCGGGCCTGGGCATCGAAGTCAACGAAGAGAAAGTGCGCGAGATGGCGAAGACCGGTCACCGCTGGCGCAATCCGGTGTGGCGCCACGAAGACGGCAGCGTCGCCGAGTGGTGATCGCGTGGTGAACGGCAGCGATCACGCTCGCTGACGAGCGCCGGATGTTACGGCGTTACGTGACGGCCCGTATAGGCCACGTTTCAACGCCGTAACGTTTGAGGCCGGTTTTCGGCCTGAAGGCCGCGAAGCGCCATTTGGCGCTCGCGGCCTTCGTCGTTTTCGCACACAACGATTTCTCCCGCGAAGCCGCGCCGCATAAGGCTCGCCCGCTCTCGCGAAAGCGCTCAACGCCTTGTCCGGCGCGGCCGACGCGCCGCTGGCCTGCTCCTTGCTGAATCCCCTGTGAGACCAACACAAAAAGCTACAGGGGATAACAACATGGACACCATGCTCCCGGACTACCTGATCCGCGAACAGGCCGCCGTGCTCGCACTCGTCGTCTTCGGCCTGACGCGCATCATCGCTGCCGCCGTCGCCTGCACGCGCGGCTGGCGCATCGCCGTGCTCGAACAGAGCTTTATCGGCGTCGCGGTTCTGTGGTGCGCGCCGCAACTCATCGACCTGATCGCGCATCCTTCGTCAGTGGCGGCGCTGGCCGAACTCGAAGGCAAGGCCATCGGCTGCGCGATGGCCCTGTTCTTCTCGCCGATCCTCAGCCACCGCCTCGGTTACGAATAACGGCGAGACAGCGACGTTTCAACCTTGCAACACGTAGCCCGGCACGCTGTGCGCAAGTACGGCTGCGATCACCAGCACGGCCATCATCACGAGCGCTTCGAGATGCAGCACGTTGACGAAGCGCCGGGCCGCGCCGGTCGAAGCCGCACGGCGCAGTTCGGGCATCGCCACCACGCGGTTGAAGCCGCCCAGCAGCAGCGCGAGCACGACGAGCGCAAGCTTGGCGAGCAACACGTGGCCCCACGTGCTCGCCTCCAGCGCGTCGATTGAGCCGCCGGTGCCGCGAAGGCCGTTGAACACACCCGTCGCCAGCACGAGGCCGACGGCAAAGAACGCCACGTTCGACACCTGCCCCGCCGTGCGGATCAGCACGCCGCGCGCCGTCGATGCGCCCAGCGCGGGCAGCACCGCCAGCCCGCCCGCCATCACGACGCCACTCCATGCGCTCGCGCTCAGCACGTGCAGCGTGTGCAGGCCGAGCGCCGCCGAAGCGAAGCCCGCGTCCGCCGCATGACCGAGGCCCGCGCGGCCCGCGGCCACGACGATGATCGCCAGCCACATCACGCCGTCGCGCAGCGCGCCGTTCGATGCGAGCGCCGTTGCGAGCAGCACGAGCGCGCCCGCGAACGCGATGCTCCACGCATGACCGACGTGTGTCTGGGTCAGCACCGTCGAGAGTTCGCCGAACGCGCCCGGCAGTGTCTGGCCACTGATCGACGCGCTTTCGTACAGCAGCCACATCGCCAGCGCGACGACGAGCACGAGCGCCGCCGCACGCAGCGAACGCTGCGCGCGCAGCCACGCGAGGCGAGCGGGCGCGACGGCGCTGCGCGCGTCTTTTTCGAGCCACGCGCCATAGAGCGCGGAACCCAGTGCGAAGGCATAGGCGAGATTCACGAGGGCGGCCATCGCGACCTGCCCGATCCAGAGCCAGTCAGCTTTCATCGCGCGGCGCCCTCCGCGAGTGCGAGGAATCGGCGGGCTTGAGCGGGCACATCAGCGGGCAAATCGCAGTACGCGCGGTCATCAGAGCGCGCTTGCAGCATCGGTAAGGAAAGTGCAATTGGAGTCATCGAGACGAGTGGCAAGGAAACAACAAGAAAACGGGCCGGAGGCAGTTGAGGGAGTCGCAGGCAGCATGCACGCCTTTTCGAGACGCGCCTGCTTCGATAGCCGGGGCGCGGATCGGTTCAACGGCAATGCCATCGACGCAAACCCGCTGCGCCCGCAAAGACGCAAAAAATCATGAGCGAAGGCAGGGACAATCCCGAGTCACGGATCCGCTAACAGGTGCAGAATCATAACCGGCGTCGTTGCGACCATCCGTCGCTATCGGGTTCGGGCAAGCGTGGAGACGAGGCAAGCTCACCGAAGCGGGCAGCAGGAACGTGGGAGAAGTCTCGAAAGTCGCGCAAGCGGGTCGCGCAGGTCACTTTCGGGTCGCGATGATCAAAGTTGGCTGCGTCGCCCAAGCGCACGGTCTCTTCGCTTTCATCGCGCGCAGCCTCAAGCCGGGCCGCACGAAGCCTGGTCAGGTCCACGATAAAGAATGGAGTCACGCGTGTCCCCAAGACGTATCCTCCGACCGCTCATTGCGCTCGTCGCGCCGCTGGGAGCCGCACTGCTGTTCGGCACGACCGGCATCTTCAGCGTCGCTTGCGCACAGACCCCGCAACCCAAGGCCCCCGACACGATCGAATCGCGCGTGCAGGGCTGCACAGCCTGTCACGGCTCGCACGGCCAGGGAACCGATAACGACTACTTCCCGCGCCTCGCCGGCAAGCCCGCCGAGTATCTCTACAACCAGTTGATGAACTTCCGCGACGGGCGCCGCAAGTACCCGCCGATGAATTACCTGGTCACCTATCTCTCCGACGAATACCTGCACGAGATCGCCACGTACTTCTCGCAGCAGCGGCCGCCCTATCCGCCGCCTGTCAAGCCGACGGTCGGCGACAGCGTGCTCGCGCGCGGCGAGGCCATCGTGCTGCACGGCGACGCCGGCAAGCAGATTCCCGCATGCGCCGCCTGTCACGGCGGCAAGCTCACCGGCATGGAGCCGGCGATTCCGGGTCTGGTCGGCCTGCATTCGGACTACATCAGTGCGCAGATCGGCGCGTGGCGCTCGGGCTCGCGCCACGCCAAGGCGCCCGACTGCATGCACGAGATCGCCACGCGCCTCACGGACGACGACGTGAACGCGGTCGCGGCCTGGCTCTCGACGCAAAATGCGCCGCAAAATCCCGTGCCGGCAGCGGCGGGCTCGTTGAAGACGCCGCTTGCCTGCGGCAGCGAACCGCAATAACGCGCCGGGGGAGACAGCCATATGAACCGCAAGTCCCTGTTCGCCCTGTCCGCAGTCGTGTTCGCCGCCGCCGCGGCGCTCGTGCCCGTGCTGTGGACCGGCAACACTTATCTGCACAACAGCTCGGCGCAAGCGGCCACGCCCGCCGATCAGTCCGACCTCATCAAGAAGGGCGAATATCTCGCCCGCGCCGGCGACTGCATCGCCTGCCACACGGTGCGCGGCGGCAAGATCTTCGCGGGCGGCCTGCCGATGGCGACGCCGTTCGGCACGCTCTACACGCCGAACATCACGCCCGACGACAAGGCCGGCATCGGCAAGTGGAGCGCCGACGACTTCTACCGCGCCATGCACACGGGCCGCTCGAAGGACGGCAGCCTGCTCTACCCGGCCTTCCCGTTCACGAGCTACACGAAGGTGTCGCGCGCGGATTCGGACGCGATCTACGCCTACCTGCGCTCGGTGGCGCCGGTGAGCGTGCCGAGCCGCCCGCACGAGCTCAAGTTCCCGTTCAACAACCGCAACCTGCTGATCGGCTGGCGCACGCTGTTCTTCCGCGAAGGCGAGTACAAGCCCGACCCCACCAAGTCGGTCGAGTGGAACCGCGGCGCGTATCTGGTCGAAGGCCTGGGCCACTGCGGCATGTGCCACACGTCGATCAACATGATGGGCGCGCCGGTCAACTCGTCGGCGTTCGCGGGCGGGCTGATTCCGCTGCAGAACTGGTACGCGCCGTCGCTCACGTCGAGCGAAGGCGGCCTGGGCGACTGGGACATCAAGGACATTTCGAGCCTGCTCAAGACCGGCGTATCGGAGCGCGGCGCGGTGTTCGGCCCGATGGCGGACGTGATCCACAACAGCCTGCAATACGTCTCGGACGACGACATCCACGCGATGGCGACGTATCTCAAGACCATTCCGCAGAAGAAGGAAGCGCCCGAAAACATGCAGATGGAAACATCTGATACGTTCGGCGGCGAACTCTTACAACAAGGTCAGAAGATCTACCATGACCAGTGTGCAAAGTGTCACGCGGAGAACGGCCTCGGCATGCCGCCGAATTTCCCGCCGCTCGCGAACAACCAGTCGATCCAGATGCATTCGGCTGTGAATCCGATCCGCATGGTGCTCAATGGCGGCTATCCGCCCAGCACGCAGGGCAATCCGCGCCCTTATGGCATGCCGCCGTTCGCGCAAGCGCTGTCGAACCAGGAAGTGGCAGCGGTCGTGACCTTTATTCGCATGTCGTGGGGCAACAAGGGCACGCCGGTGTCCCCACAGCAGGTGGCCGATCTGCGCTCTGCGCCGCTCGACTAGGGTTCGCCCTGCTATAGTGACGTCTGCCTGATGAGGGCGCAGCCGGCAAAACGCCGTCGGCTGCGCCCTTCGCCATTTGGCGGTCTGCGCGCTTAAGGCTGCGGCAAACCGCCCGATGCAGTCGAACGAATTTGAACGAACGTTTTTTTGAGCACGGCGCGCGAGGCGCCCGGATGCGGCGGCAAAGCGGGTTTGCCGCGGCTCCGGTGCCGGATCGGCATGACGACCCAGATCGGTCTGGAACCGACGTGGGATCGACACGACGCCGCGGGGCAAGAAGAACAAGGAGTTGTCGTCATGCACGCTGGTGAGCGTCTGAACAGCATTACTCACCTCGTGGGCGCAATGTTGTCGATCGCGGGGCTGGTTTCGCTCGTGACGCTCGGAGCGCTCGATCACGACGCGTACAAGGTCGTGAGCTTCGCCGTCTACGGCGCGATGCTCTGCGCCCTGTACACGATTTCCACGCTGTATCACGGCGTGCGCGGGCCGCGCATCAAGGCCGTGCTGCAAAAGTGCGATCACGCCGCGATCTATCTGCTGATCGCGGGCAGCTATACTCCGTTCTCGCTCGTTACGCTGCGCGGGCCGTGGGGCTGGTCGCTCTTCGGCGTGAGCTGGGGGCTTGCCGCGCTCGGCATTGCGCAGGAGCTCACGCTCGGGCGCCGCACGCGCATGTTGTCGATGGTGCTGTACGTGGTGATGGGCTGGCTCGCGCTGGTCGCGGTCAAGCCGCTCATCAGCACGCTGCCCGTGGGCGGCGTCGCGTGGCTGCTGGCCGGCGGCATCATCTACAGCGTCGGCATTTATTTTTTCGTCAATGACGAACGCATCCGGCACGGACATGGAATCTGGCATCTGTTCGTGCTCGCCGGGAGCGTCTGTCAATTCGTGAGCGTCGCGGCCTACGTCGCCTGACGCGTCGCTTCGGGAAGCGCCCTCCGGGGAATCCACACGAAGTCCATCGCGCGGCGGCCGCAGTGTCCGCGGCCGCGCGATGCAACCCAATGCCAGCCGGCGCTCTTGAGAAGCGTCGACAAGCGGCGCGCGCACTGGCGCGCCGTCCGAATAACGCGAGTGATGTACGCGCAGAGTGTGTGCACCGCATAGGCGAGCACAACACGCAGAATGCCCCCGCCGCACAGCGCGCCGGATGACGGCAGCGCCTGCCGCTCGCGATACTGCAATACAACAGGTATTTATGTCTTTCGATTCTCTCGGCTTGTCCGAACCGCTGGTCCGCGCTGTCAACGAACTGGGCTACACAACGCCCACGCCCATCCAGACGCAAGCTATCCCGGCCGTGCTCGGCGGCGGCGACCTGCTCGCCGGCGCGCAGACCGGCACCGGCAAGACCGCCGGCTTCACGCTGCCGATCCTGCAACGCCTGTCCGACATGGCGCCCCACGCGAGCGGCAAGCGCGTCGTGCGCGCGCTGATCCTCACGCCCACGCGCGAGCTCGCCGCCCAGGTCGAGGAAAGCGTGCGTGCCTACGGCAAGTACCTGAAGATCAAGTCGACGGTCATGTTCGGCGGCGTCGGCATCAATCCGCAGATCGACGCACTCAAGCGCGGCGTGGATATCGTCGTGGCGACGCCGGGCCGCCTGCTCGACCACATGCAGCAAAAGACGATCGACCTCTCGCAGCTCGAGATCCTCGTGCTCGACGAAGCCGACCGCATGCTCGACATGGGCTTCATCCACGACATCAAGCGCGTGCTCGCCAAGCTGCCGCCCAAGCGCCAGAACCTGCTCTTCTCGGCGACCTTCGCCGACGAGATCAAGGCGCTCGCCGACAGCCTGCTCGACTCGCCCGCGCTGATCGAAGTCGCGCGCCGCAACACCACGGCGGAAACCGTCGCGCAGAAGGTGTATCCGGTCGACCGCGACCGCAAGCGCGAACTGCTCACGCACCTGATCCGTCAGCACAACTGGTTCCAGGTGCTCGTGTTCACGCGCACCAAGCACGGCGCGAACCGCCTTGCCGAGCAGCTCACGAAGGACGGCATCAGCGCACTCGCGATCCACGGCAACAAGAGCCAGTCGGCCCGCACGCGCGCGCTCTCCGAATTCAAGGACGGCACGCTGCAGGTGCTGGTCGCGACCGACATCGCCGCGCGAGGCATCGACATCGACCAGCTGCCGCACGTGGTCAACTTCGACCTGCCGAACGTGCCGGAAGACTACGTGCACCGTATCGGCCGTACCGGCCGCGCGGGCGCGACGGGCGAAGCGGTGTCGCTCGTCTGCGTGGACGAGCATCAGCTGCTCAAGGATATCGAGCGCCTCATCAAGCGCCCGGTGCCGCAGGAAGTGATTGCGGGCTTCGAGCCGGATCCGGATGCCAAGCCGGAGCCGATCCAGCGTCGCGGCCAGCCGCAGGGACGCGGCCAGCAACAAGGCCGTGGCCAGCAGCAAGGTCAGGGGCGCGGTGCGTCGCAAGGCGCGAACGGTGGCGGCGCGAAGCCCGCGCAAGGCCGCGAGTCGCGTGGCGGCCAGCGCGAAGGCGGCCGCGAAGGTGGCCGTGAAGGTGGTCGCGACGGCGGCCGTGACGGCAACCGCGCTTCGGCTGGCAACGGCGGCCGTAACGGTGGAAATAATGGAAATGGTGGCAACGGCGGCCAGCGCGCAGCCAGGCCCGAATCGAACGGCATCCGCACCGCCAAGCCCGTGAAGCAGCAAGGCGCAGCGAATCATAGCGCAAGCCAGGGCGGCAACCCGGGCAACCGTGGCGAGCACACGCGCCGCGAAAGCCAGCGTGGCGTCTCGCACGAGAGCGCACTGGGCCGTCCGCAGCGCAAGCCGCAGTCGAATCCTGGCGCCCTGCTTGGCGGCGGTGGCCGCTCGGGCGGCTCGCGCCGCGACGGCAACGGTCAGCGCGACCGCTAAGCCGCCAGCCAGACGAACAAAAGGCCCGCTAAGCAGCGGGCCTTTTGTTTTATCGACGCCGAATTGATCGACGTCTAGGAATCAGCGGAAAAACACGTGCTGCGTGATCTTGGTGAGCGGGTAATGCACGCTCGGCTGAATGCGCGCAGGCAGATTGAGCGGCTTGAGCAGCATCTTCACGCACATATCGGCGGAGAGGTTGTGGCGCACCAGCTTGTTCACGCGCGCGGTGAGTTCGCGATTGTAGGCGGCATCCTGCACGCGATCGGGATAGCGAACCGCGAACACGTGGCGCAGCGCGATCTCCGAGTCCTCGTTCTTGATCTCCATCACGCGACGCATCAGCGCACCGAGCACCGCCAGGCGGCCCTGCCCCTCGACCTGGTTGTACTTCTTGAAGTACTTGAAAAAGTGCTTGTAGTGGCGCACTTCGTCGCTGCGGATGTTGTCGGTGATTTCCTTGAGCACCGGCTCGTCCGAACATTCGCCGATCGCGCGATACAACGTGGCCGTGCCCGTCTCCACTACGCAGCGCGCGACCATCTCAAGCGCGCGCGTCTTCTCGAACTCTTCGAACGAGCAGGTCTTCGAATATTCCTCGAAGAAGTTGCGGAAGGCGGTGTCCCAGTCGAATTCCGGCCACACGTAGTTGATGTAGGTCTTCAGCGCGCGGCCGTGCTGCATCTCCTCGTGTTCCCACTCGTTGTTGAGCCAGTCGGAGACTTCCGGGTCGCCGTTGAAGAACACGCTAAGGTTGCTCGTGTAAAGATCCGAGCCACTTTCAATAAACGACGACGCGCACAGAAGCAGCAGCAGATCTTCGTTGGCTGCGGCACGCTGTCGGTCGATCCGCGTGAGGTCGATGTCTTCGATGCGCCAGGGCATCACGTGTCCCGGCTCATTTTCATTGCGCATTGTGTCGTACTCCCAAAGCGGTATCGGCCATGCTGCGCCGGTCCTCGCTACCCGGTCTTGCGCCCAGGCCGCGTAGCGAAAGGTACCAGCCCTTATTAGTTCATCTTAGCTGCTGTTTCGCAAAGCTGCAGTCTGAGAGCACAGACCGATCCCGATCCCCACAGTTCCAGGAAGGTTCGACTTGTAAGCCCCGTGTGAGCGGGTGGCCAGACTTATGCAATCTGCGACAAGCAGCGGATTCAGGCCGGCCTTTCAAATGGCTTTGGAGCCCTGTCTCGCGCCGCGCCCGATGGCTTCTGGCGCGCAATCCTCTGCAATCCTTTGCAATTGGCGCGCCTGAAAGGAAGTATTCAGCCGACCAGGCGCTAAAACGCATAACCGAGGAATCCTTCCACTCCCCGCGCTTGACGACCTGCGCCGCGGCGTCGCGACGCTCGCGCAGCAAGCCGCAGGCGCACGCGCACAATGACGGCGACCCATGCCGCATTGCATCGACGCGGACAGCAGCAAGCGCCGCGAACCATTGCGCATTCTTGCGTCGCGGCACGAACTTCAAGTGAAATCAAGGATCTGCGCGCGAGCCTCGACCGCCGCTGCGCGCACCGAATGTCAAACGGAATATTTTTGGGGTGTGGTTTGTACAACGCAGCGCGTTTGCCTACACTGCAGTTCCCCGGCGCCGATCCAGGCTGGATGCCGTTTTGTTGATTCGGTTGTCGCGTCGATCGACCTTCAGGCCGATGACGCACGACAGCAAACGGGCCGCTCATCCAGCACACGCATCGCGCCGTCGCAGGCTTTCGCGCACGATCACCGCATGACTGTCAGCACGCCGTCCCAGCCCGGCCGCGCATGTTGACCTCTGATGCGGCAACACGGAGAGAAAGATGCTGAGTCCGCATGAATTCGCCACCCTGCTGCTAGTGAAGGACGCGCCCAACCAGATCGACATGGAACGCGAAGAACTGGACGCCCTCCTCGAACGCCAGCTTGTCCAACTGGAACGCCTCGCCTCCGGGCTCCAGCAATGGCGGCTGACTGAAATCGGCGACTCTGCGTTGCGCGCGATCAAACGGTGTTCATGAACCCGGTGTTCATGACCCAGACAGGCTTTTGGCTATATGCCCGTCTTTCAGCCATGACTAGCCACGACTTGCTTTAATCCCCATTTTCTCGACCTGTGCGGACGCCGGGATCGTTCGCCAGCACGCTGTGTCGAGTCCGTCCCCGATGCAGGCGCACGGCAGTCGATTTCGCGCCTGCAGTGCATGGTCACGCGGACCCGCGCGCTTCATGCCCGCGTGACCATCTTTTTCTGCAGCAGGTGTGTCCGCGTTTGCTCAACCTCGCTTAACCGCCGCGCAAGGTCGGATCCGCCGATGCGCGCCAGGTGAGCGCCTGCGCGCGCTGCGCATTGAGGTAGGCGACCCACGCATTGCGCGCCTGCGCATCGCCGGCATTCGCTGCATTCGCCGAGTAGTGCTGCGCGAGTCCCGCCTGGAAGCCGCAGAACTGATCCTGCGGCAGCTTGCCGTGGCGGTTCGCGACATACGCGTCATAGACCGCCGAATAGACCGCCTGCGCGTCCGCGCCGTAATCGGCTTGCTGCGCGCCGCACATCTGCTGCAAATCGGCATATGCCGGCGCACGCCAGCCACCAGGCAGTCCCGACGTATTCGCGCAGCCGGCCGTCGTTGCCGCCACCAGCACCATCGCGCCGATCATCGCAAGTCCACGCATCGTGTTCCTCGTTTGTCTCGATTGTTCCGTTGCCCATTGGATCGCTCATTGTCGCATCGTGCGGTGCGCGCGACAGCCTGGCCGTCCGGCCTGACCTTCCCGGGCGCCGCCCCACGCTCAAAAGCACGTATCATTAGGCATTCAATCTCCCGCCTTGCCGGCCCCGCGCGGACTCGCCGCCTGATTCGGGCCGCAAGCTTCCCCGCTTTTTTCGTCTTGCGCATGATCGACCATCTCATCTGCGACTGCGACGGCGTGCTCGTCGACAGCGAAGTCATCGCCGACCACGTCATCTTCGAAACCCTCAGCCGCACGTTTCCCGGCGTCGACTTCCGCGCCGCCGTGGCCGGAGCGTTTGGCCAGCAGACCTCGCGTTTTCTCGCCGATGTCGCCTCGCGCTTCGACCTGACGATGCCCGAGAATTTTCTCGACACCATCGATCACAACTGCGAAGTCGCCATCGCCGAATCGGTGAGCCCGATCAACGGCGTGCGCGACGCGCTGCGCCGGGTCACGCTGCCCGCCGCCGTGGTCTCGAACAGCCGCCTCACGCGCGTGCACGCCTCGGTGCGGCGCGCCGGGCTCGATACGATTTTCGGCGAGCGCGTCTTCAGCGCCGAAATGGTCGCGCGACCCAAGCCCTATCCGGATGTCTATTTGCACGCGGCGAAGACGCTCGGCGTCGAACCGTCGCGCTGTCTCGTGGTCGAGGACAGCATCTCGGGACTGAACGCCGCGCGCGCGGCCGGGATGAAAACAATCGCCTTCGTGGGCGCGAGCCATATCCCGTCGGGTTACGCCGACGTCCTGCGCGAAATGGGCATCACGCGCATCATGGAACACATGGACGAGTTGCCCGCGCTCGTGGAAGCGGGCGTGCGCGGCGAATTCGGCGACGTGCAATCGTAAAGTCAGCAGATCGCCAGCCATTCGCCAGCCGCGCGATAAACAAAACGGCGCGTGGGCCATCAAGGCCGCACGCGCCGCTTTCGCTTCGTTTTCGCTTTCAGGGACGCTGCGCAGCGTCCTCGATCATCAGGTCAAACCAGCTCGGCGCTACGCTCGCGCGCGAGTGCCAGCGATTCGCGGAACTCGACCAGTTCGGCGATCGTGAGCATCGGCAGGTTGTGCAGCTTCGCGAAGTCGTCGACCTGCTGGCCGCGCGCCATCGTGCCGTCCGGGTTCATCAGTTCGCACAGCACGCCGGCGGGCGCGAGACCCGCGAGCGCAGCCAGGTCGACCGTGCCTTCGGTGTGGCCGCGGCGCGCCAGCACGCCGCCCGGCTGCGCGCGCAGCGGAAACACGTGGCCGGGGCGCACGATGTGCTCGGGCTTGGCGTCGGCGGCGATGGCCGCGCGGATCGTCGTCACGCGGTCGGCAGCCGACACGCCCGTGCTCACGCCGTCGCGCGCCTCGATCGAGACCGTGAAGGCGGTGCGGTTGCGGCTTTCGTTGTGCGAGACCATCGGCGGCAGTTCGAGCGCGCTCACCTTCTCGTCGGAGAGGCACAGGCAGACGATGCCGCTGCATTCGCGGATGAACAGCGCCATCGTCTCGTTGGTCAG
The DNA here is from genome assembly GCF_000685015.1 of Paraburkholderia bannensis NBRC 103871. Lineage (GTDB taxonomy): Bacteria > Pseudomonadota > Gammaproteobacteria > Burkholderiales > Burkholderiaceae > Paraburkholderia > Paraburkholderia bannensis. The sequence goes on from NZ_BAYA01000012.1 coordinate 78,089, forward strand.
GTGCTCGGCGGCGCAGACGAGATCGGCTTCGTCTTCGCGGTCGTGGTCGTCCTGCAGCACGACCGGACGGCCTTCGCGCATGGCTTGCAGCGCAGCGGCGATACGCGGCGGCACCACTTCGGTTTCAAGAAGGGGAAGATCGTCGATGGCGTCGAAAGGCACATCGGCGGACACAGCATTGCGGGTAAAGGACATGTGAAACGCTCCTCGCAAGAGTTGGGCGAAAAACGTTTCAGGGCATTGCAAACAGACAGGAATCCCCGTCGCACGTCGTCCGGCGCACGCCACGCGTGCCGACAACCGGCCGATAGAGCCAATCGACGACAACACGCGCGCAGGCCGGCAAGCCGCGGCGGATGGGCAAACATGACCATCTGCACATCTTCTTCCATCCGGACTATGACCGTCGGCTCTGGCTTCGCACCAGATCTGCTGACCCCGCGCCATACGGCACGCGGGCGCTCGCGGGCTTGCTGGCCTTGCCTTGCGGCGCGGCCGGCTTACCGCCGGTGGGGAATTTCACCCCGCCCTGAAGACGCACTGATTACCGGCTCAATACCTGATTTTGCCGGCGGGCAAAGGATACAACAGGCCGCGCGATCGTGCAGCGCGGTAAAAAACCAGTAGACAACTGGGGCGCGATGCGTCTTGTGCACCGCACCACTTCAGGATGCGACCGGCTCACGCCGGTTGCTGCGCGGCCAGCGCTTCGCTGCTGCCGGGCGCGCCCACGCCGTGCGGGACGTCCCAGCGCGGCGGCGTTTCGGCATTGAGCGTCACGCGGAACACGCGTGCCTCGGTGTCGCCGGGGTTGCGCAGGCTGTGCGGCTGATCGGCGTCGAACACGATGGCGTCGCCGGTCGCGAGCAACTGGCGGCGCTCGTGCACGCTCACTTCCAGCGTGCCTTCGCTGACCACCAGGTTGACGGTCGTGCCCGGCGCGCGGCGCGTGCCGGGTTCCGTGTGCAGCGGCGCGATGCGCAGTTCGTGGAATTCGGCGGGGGCCGGTGCATCCTCGGGATAGAGCGCACGCGCCGAGTAGCGGCCGTCGGCGCTGACGCGGCGCGCGGCGCGATCGGCAGGCAGATGCTCGAAGCCGCTCACCGCGTGGCGGCGCAGGAACGCCGACACCGACACCTTGAGCGCCGCCGCCACCTTGCACAGCACCTTGATCGACGGCACGCTGCGCGCCGACTCGACCTGCGCGAGCATGGCGCGCGAGACGCCCGACGCGCGGGCCAACGCGTCGAGCGACAGTTGCCGTTCGGCGCGCAGTCGCGCGAGATTCACGCCGACCAGGTATTCGAGCGCGTCGAACGGGCCTTCGCCGCGCGCGGCCCCGCTGGCGCCCAGCGCATCGGCGGAAAGCGCCGACGTCTGCAACGAAACATCGTCAGAAAGATCGTGTTGCGGGTGTTGCGGATGCTGTGAATCCGAAGTCCGATGCGTAGTACTGCGATGCACAGTCGAACGTTCGGTTTGCGCGTCCCTCACGAGCGCGAGCGGTGAATGCATGGCTGCCTCCCAGGCGCGCCGTCAGTGGCGCTAGAGCTTGAATGGAGGCAAGACTAGCATCGCGTCCCGCCGCGCCCAACGAAGTTATCTTCACACTGATATCAGCATTGCAGAGCGCAATTTCGGGAATGCTTTCGCATCCTGACGATATGCGCGCGGCACTTCAGCACGCGTCCTGCCGCACAGCCACGTCGACGCGTGCCGCCGCGCTCGAAGACGCATCGCGCGAGTCCATGCGCGCCGCGATCCACGTCAGCAGCAGCGCCGCGATCGCGACCACGGCCGCCACCCACGGCAGCGCATCGAGCGCCACGCCGCGCGCAATCGCCAGCCCGCCGAGCCACGCGCCCAGCGCATTGCCCATGTTGAACGCGCCGATGTTGAGCGTCGAAGCGAGGTTCGGCGCGGCGGCGGCCTTCGCGACTACGCGCATCTGCAACGGCGGCACGGTCGCGAACGCGGCAATGCCCCACACGAACAGCGTGATCGCCGCGGCGACGCTCGAATGGCTGGTCTTCGTGAAGATCGCCATGACCACGGCGAGCGCGACAAGAATGCCCATCAGCGACGGCATCAAAGCGCGATCCGCCAGCTTGCCGCCGAGCGTGTTGCCCAGCGTCAGCCCGACGCCGAACAGCACGAGCATGAGCGTCACGCCGTGCGGCGAGAAACCGCTCACCTGTTCGAGGATCGGCGCGATATAGGTGAACACGACGAACACGCCGCCAAAGCCCAGCACCGTCATGCCGAGCGCCATCCACACCTGCGGGTCGCGCAGCACGCGCACTTCGCGGCCGAGGCTCACGGGGCCGCTGTCATGCTTGTTCGGCACCAGCACCGTCACGCCGATCAGCGAAATCACGCCCAGCGCGCTCACGATCCAGAACGCCACGCGCCAGCCGAACTGCTGCCCGATCGCCGTGCCGAACGGCACGCCCAGCACGGTCGCGAGCGTGAGGCCGGTGAACATCAGCGCAATCGCGCTTGCGCGCTTTTCCTGCGGCACGAGCGAAGCCGCCACCACCGCGCCGATACCGAAGAACGAACCGTGTGCGAACGAAGCCACGACGCGAGCGACCATCAGCAGCGAATAGTTGCCGGCCATCGCGCACATCACGTTGCCGACGATGAACACGCCCATGAGCAGTTGCAGTGCGAGCTTGCGCGGCATGCGGCTCGTGAGCACGGCGAGCACCGGCGCGCCCACGGCCACGCCGAGCGCGTAACCGCTCACGAGCAGGCCCGCGGCGGGAATCGTCACGCCCAGGTCGCGCGCAACGTCGGGCAAGAGGCCCATGATGAGGAACTCGGTCGTGCCGATGGCAAAGGCGCTGATCGCCAGCGCAAGTAAGGGAATAGGCATCGAAGTCTCCGGATGCAGCGTGAAGGATTGAAGTTGCGCTCAGGGTGTCTCAGGCGGCCGTCGTCACGAACTCGACGACTACGCCCGGCGCCAGCGCCACGAACAACTGGCGCTCGCCGCTCAACGGCACGTCCGCGACCTGGTACGGCACGTCATGCGCCGCCAGCCGCGCGAGCAACGCCTGCCATTCACCGCCGGGCGCCACACGAAACGCAACGTGATCGAGGCGCGGCGACACGCACGCGGGGCGCGCGCCGGGCGTCGTCGACGCAACCAGGTGGACGACGGGACGCCCGTTCGCGTAGAGCCAGTAGCCGTCGACCGAAAACGGCGGACGCGCGCCGTCGGCAAGGCCGGCGACGTCGCAGAAAAAGCGGCGCGCACCTTCCAGGTCGGGCGTGACGAGCGTGACGTGATCGAGTTGCATGGCGGCTCCAGCAGCACTGAAGTACACGGGTAAAAGACAAGGGAAAACCCTGGAACACGCGCATTGTGGGCGCTACACGCGCTTTTGATAATTGGCGTAGCATTTGAAGCATTTTCAATTGCTATCGAATAATCAACGGCATGGACAATCTCGGCGATGTGCGCCTGTTCGTGGAGGCGGCGCGGCTCGGCAGCCTGTCGGCGGCGGGGCGCAAGCTCGGCCTCACGCCTGCTGCGGCTAGCGCCCGCCTCGCGCGGCTCGAAGCCGAACTGCGCGCGCGCCTGTTCGACCGCACCACTCGCCAGCTCAGGCTCACCGACGAAGGCCGCAGCTACCTCACCTGTAGCGAACACGCGTTGCGCTCGCTCGACGACGCCAAGGCCGCGCTTCAGGAGGGCCAGAACGCAGTGCGCGGCAAGGTGCGGATTTCGGCGACTTCCGATTTCGGGCGCAATCTGCTGATGAAGTGGCTCGACGAATTTCGCGCGCTTTATCCCGAGGTGCGTTTCGCGCTCACGCTCACGGACTCGATCTCGAATCTCTTGCAGGAAGACATCGACCTGGCGATTCGCTTCGGCACGCCCGCGGATAGCTCGCTGATCGCGCGGCGACTCGCACCGAACCCGCGTGTCCTGTGCGCCGCGCCCCAATACGTCGCGCAGCACGGCGAGCCGCGCGAGCCCGCCGATCTGGCCCGCTTCGACTGCATCGTGATCGGCTCGCCCGCGGGGTCGGTCAATGAATGGCGCTTCACGCGGGACAACGAATCGCAGACCTACGTCGTGCCGCTGGAGAGCGCGCTGGAAAGCTCCGACGGCGAAGCCGTGCGCCAGTGGACGCTGTGCGGTTACGGTTTATCGGTGAAATCGATCTGGGACGTGGCCGACGACCTGCGCGCCGGGCGCCTGCAGATCGTCATGCCGGACTGGCGCTACGCCGAGCAGCCCGTGCACGCGCTCTATCACCGCAACCGTTACCTGGCGCCGCGCGTGCGGGTGCTGCTGGATTTCCTGACCGAGCGCTTCGCGCAGGCGGCGCAGGAGTTGAGCGCGCTCGTGCCCTGCGCCACGGACGCGCCGAGCGCCCCGAAGGCTGTGGCAAACCCCGCTACATCCGGGTCGCGGCGTCGCAAGGCCGCGAGCGCATAAGGCTATAATGTCGGATTAAGCTGAACGATGGTTCGCGTTGTCATCCAGCGGCATTAAAAGCCCATGCGCACGCAAAAACGTACGCAAAAGCACCAGCAAAACCCGCTAGCGAACCGCCCCACTGTGCGCCACGGCCTTCGCAGGCCGGCCACCCGCTTCAGCCCCAATTTTCACCGTAGTCCCGACGTGCATTTCGTGCATCAACCGGACGACGCCCCCAGGTGAACCACTGCGAACGGCGAAACCCGATGACCAAGAAAGTTTATGTAAAGACGTACGGCTGCCAGATGAACGAGTACGACTCGGACAAGATGGTCGACGTACTCGGCGCGGCTGAAGGCCTCGTCAAGACCGACACGCCCGAAGATGCGGACGTGATCCTGTTCAACACCTGCTCGGTGCGCGAGAAGGCACAGGAAAAGGTGTTCTCCGAACTCGGCCGCGTGCGCGAGCTGAAGGAAGCGAACCCGAACCTGCTGATCGGCGTGGGCGGCTGCGTGGCAAGCCAGGAAGGCGCCTCGATCGTGCAGCGCGCTCCGTACGTCGACCTGGTGTTCGGGCCGCAGACGCTGCATCGCCTGCCGCAGATGATCGACGCGCGCCGTGCCTCGGGCCGCGCGCAGGTCGACATCACCTTCCCCGAAATCGAGAAGTTCGACCATCTGCCGCCCGCGCGCGTGGAAGGCCCGAGCGCATTCGTCTCGATCATGGAAGGCTGCTCGAAGTACTGCAGCTACTGCGTCGTGCCCTACACGCGCGGCGAAGAAGTCTCGCGTCCGCTCGACGACGTGCTCACCGAAGTCGCGGGTCTGGCCGACCAGGGCGTGCGTGAAGTCACGCTGCTCGGCCAGAACGTCAACGCCTACCTGGGCGCGCTCACGCAAGGCGCGACCGATGTGGCCGACTTCGCCACGCTGATCGAATACGTCGCGGACATCCCCGGCATCGAGCGCATCCGCTACACGACTTCGCACCCGAAGGAATTCACGCAGCGCCTGATCGACACCTACGCGAAGGTGCCCAAGCTCGTGAGCCACCTGCACCTGCCGGTGCAGCACGGTTCGGATCGCGTGCTGATGGCGATGAAGCGCGGCTACACGGTGCTCGAATACAAGTCGGTGATCCGCAAGCTGCGCGCGATCCGTCCGGATCTGTCGCTGTCGACGGACATCATCGTCGGCTTCCCGGGCGAGACCGAAGAAGACTTCGAAAAGACCATGAAACTGGTCGACGAGATGAGCTATGACACGAGCTTCTCGTTCATCTACAGCCCGCGTCCGGGTACGCCCGCCGCGAACCTGGAAGACGACACGCCGCGCGAAGTGAAGCTCAAGCGCCTGCAACATCTGCAGGCGACCATCGAAGCGAACGTGCAGCGCATCAGCCAGTCGATGGTTGGCCGCGTCGAGCGCATCCTGGTCGAAGGCCCGTCGCGCAAGGATCCGAGCGAACTGTCGGGCCGCACGGAAAACAACCGTGTGGTGAACTTCCCGGCGCCGCTCGCTTCGCACGCTCGCCTGATCGGCCAGATGATCGACGTGAAGATCAATCACGCCTACCCGCACTCGCTGCGCGGCGAACTCGTGCTCGCGCACGAGGGCGATGCGACGGTTTCGCACTGAATCCGCACCAAAACGCTACGCACCAGCACGCCACCCACGGAACACGGGAGTTCAGAGACACCTTGAAGCCGAATCAGCAGCATCTGGAATTCACCGCGCCGCGCGAAGACAATGCGCGGCTCGCCAACCTCTGCGGCCCGCTCGACGAGAACCTGCGGCAGATCGAGCAGGCGCTCGACGTCACGCTCGCGCGCCGCGGCCATCGCATCTCGATCCGCGGCCGTGGCGCGAAGCTCGCGCTCGCCGCGCTCGAAAACTTCTACAACAAGGCACGCGATCCGCTGTCCGTGGACGACATCCAGCTCGCGCTGGTCGAGGCGCGCCATCCGGCTGCAATGGGTTTGAAGAGCGGCGGCGCCAATGGCAACGGCGACGATGCCGGGATCGACCCGCGTTTTCGCGGCGACCCCGACCATCCGTTCGACGAGCCGGCGGGCAACGACATCGACATCGAAGAACAAGGCCCGAAGCTCTACACGCGTCGCGCCGACCTGCGTGGGCGCACGCCTGCGCAGCGCGAGTACCTCAAGCAGATCATTTCGCATGACGTGACCTTCGGCATCGGGCCGGCGGGCACGGGCAAGACCTATCTCGCGGTGGCCTGCGCCGTCGACGCGCTCGAACGCGACCAGGTCAAGCGCATCGTGCTGACGCGTCCGGCCGTCGAAGCGGGCGAGCGTCTGGGCTTCCTGCCCGGCGACCTGTCGCAGAAGGTCGACCCGTATCTGCGTCCGCTCTACGACGCGCTCTACGACCTGCTCGGTTTCGACAAGACGGCGAAGATGTTCGAGCGCCAGATGATCGAAATTGCGCCGCTCGCCTACATGCGCGGGCGCACGCTCAATCATGCGTTCATCATCCTGGACGAGGCGCAGAACACCACGCCCGAACAGATGAAGATGTTCCTCACGCGTATCGGCTTCGGCTCGAAGGCGGTCGTGACCGGGGACACCACGCAGATCGACTTGCCGCGCGGCCACAAGAGCGGCCTGATCGAGGCGCAGCACGTGCTGAACAACGTGCGCGGCATCGCCATCACGCATTTCACGAGTGCGGACGTCGTGCGCCATCCTCTCGTCGCGCGCATCGTCGAGGCCTATGACGCGCACGCGAAGAAGGACGATGGCAACGGCGACGCACGCTGACGCGGGCGGCATCCGGGTGTATTCGATATAACCATCATGGCACGCGCACCGAAACTCAAACTGAACGTGCAGTTCCCCGCCGCGAAGGCGTTCCCCGAGCACAAGGCCGCGCTGCCCCGCGCGACGCTGGCCGCGTGGATCAAGGCGGCGCTGTTCGCCGACGCGGAACTGACCGTGCGCTTCGTCGACGCCGAGGAAGGCCGCACGCTCAACCGCACCTATCGCGGCAAGGACTACGCGACCAACGTCCTCACCTTTGCGTACGCGCAGAGCGAGGACGATCCCGTGACCGGCGACCTGATCCTCTGCTGCCCGGTGGTGGCGAAGGAAGCCGCCGAGCAGGGCAAGCCGCTGTCGTCGCACTACGCCCACCTGCTCGTGCACGGCGCGCTGCACGCGCAAGGCTACGACCACGAGGACGACGCCGAAGCGGAAGAGATGGAAGGCATCGAAACCGAAGTCCTCGCCTCGCTCGGCTTTCCCGATCCGTACAAGTAAGGGCGCGATCGCACGATCCCCCCGCTCTCCAGCTAGCCCGACATGAACGACAAGCGCACGAACGTTTCCGGCGAAGTGACCTGCTCCGACATCGACGAGCCGCTGGAGAGCGCGGCGCCCTGCCCCGGCTATCCGCCGTCTCTGGGCGAATCCCGTTTGCTCAGCGAAGACGAACTGCGCGCATCGCTCGACTGCACGCTCCAGCAATGGGACGGCAAGAGCGACATCTGGCTGTTCGGCTATGGCTCGCTGATCTGGAACCCCGGTTTGCCCACGGTCGAGAACGTGCGCTCGCGCGTGCATGGCTACCATCGCGGGCTCTACCTGTGGTCGCGCGTGAATCGCGGCACGCCCGAGCAACCGGGCCTCGTGCTCGCACTCGATCGCGGCGGCTCGTGCGCGGGCGTGGCATTTCGCCTCGCCGCCGAAGGGGTCATGCCGCATATGGAAGCGCTCTGGCGGCGCGAAATGCCGATGGGCTCGTACCGGCCCGCGTGGCTGCCCTGCGTGCTCGCCGATGGCCGGCGTGTGTCGGCGCTGGCTTTCGTGATGCGTCGCGAGGCCGCCACCTATACCGGCAAGCTCGGCGAAGACACCGTGCGCACCGTGTTCGGCTGCGCGAGCGGGCGCTACGGCACGACGCTCGACTACGTGCGCCGCACCGTCGAAGCGCTGCGCGAAAGCGGCATGCCAGACCGCGCGCTGGAGCGGCTGCTCGCGCGCTGCGCTCAAACGCCCGCGCAAGAATAAAAAAACCGCGGCAAGCGCCGCGGCGAAGGTGCTAGTCGAACCGCGTCATGCGGGTTCAGTCAGTACCGTATTTGGGCGAATGCGGCCCGTACAACAAGCCGTTAGTCCGCCCGGCCGACAGCAGCTTGCGGCTCGTGAGCCCCGCCACATCCCAGCTTTCGTCGCTCAGCGTATGCGCGATCTGCTTCACCGCCGCCTGCACGAGCGCGCCGACCAGACCGCCTTGCGCATACGCGTTGCCGAGTTCCTTCCCGCTCGCTCCCGCCGCGCCTTGCCAGAGCACATCGCCATTGCCCAGATTCACGAGTTTCGCAGACGCTGTCACGTAAGTATTGGCATCGACGACCTGATAGACCGAGCCGTATTGCGTCACTTTGGTGTAGAGCGCGGCGTCCGCGCCGAAGATCTGGCGCAGCTTCGCCGCTGACACGCCCTGAATGTCTGCAGGCGTAGTGAGTCCGTTCTGGCGGAAGGTCTCCGCCACCTCGGCGACGGGCAGCACGTAGTAGCCTGACTCAGCCAGCGGCTGCGTCATCTGCGAAAGCATGCCGTTCGTGGCGTTCACGTCGCTGGTTTCGTTGAGCGGCGGCAGGACCACGATCGTGCGGGGTTTGGCTGCGCGCAGCGCGGAATAGTCGACGGTCTGCCTGGGCGCGCCCGCACAGGCAGCGAGCATCGCGGCCAGCGTGAGCGCCAGCACCGATTTGAGGTGTGAAAGAGTCAGCATAGGTAGTCTTACCTCTTAAGGTTCGTCAGCAGAAAGTCCATGTAGACGGACGACTCGGGGAAAGACTCTTTCTCGGCCAGCAACTCCTGCTGGGCCTGCTGCCCCTTGCCCACGCTCGCATAGAGCGCCCCGAGGTGAGCGTGGAAGCCGGGCGGCGGACGCTCGCCTTTACCGCGTATCTGCTGGAGGTTTTTTTCGAGCGCGTCGATCTGTGTTTCGGGTGTCGATTTGCCTTGCAGATACGCGTAGACCTGCGGCTGATAACCGTCCCAGCCATAGAGCGGCGGCGTGGAATTTGTCGCGCAACCGCTCGTCAGCACACTGCCCGCGGCGGCGCATATAAGGGCCATCGCGCGCACGCGATTCGGTCGAATATTCATCGATAGGGTCTCCATAAGGTTTATCGGTGATGCCGGTTGTGCCTAGCGCGAGGCGCCGAGCGCACCGCCGTCGACACGCTCGGACAGCCGGTTGACGGCCTCCTGGATCGCCATGTCGAGCACCTTGCCGTTGAGCGTCGAGTCGTAGCCCTGGGTGCCACCAAAGCCGATCACCTCGCGGCTCGACAGGCTGTATTCGCCCGCTCCCTGGGCAGACATCACGACTTCGGACGTGACCGTATCCACCACGTTGAGACTGACCTTGGCGTAGGCGACCTGGCTCTTGCCGCGACCGAGAATGCCGAAGAGTTGCTGGTCGCCGACTTCCTTGCGGCCGAATTCGGTTACGTCACCGGTCAGGACATAGCGCGCTCCCTTGAGCGCCAGCGCCTGCTTCGCGAAGCCCGCTTCCTGACGGATTTCGTCGAGATTGTCGCGATCGAGCACGTTGAAGCGTCCGCTTTGCTGGAGCGCCGTGATCAGGATGGTCTTCGCCTGCCCGCCCAGGCGGTCGATGCCGTCGGTGAAGATGCCGCGCATGTAGCTGGAGCGGTTGTCGAATTTACCGACGGCAACGGCCACCGGTTTGCCCGCGTATGGCGTCACGGCGACGGCCACTGGCGCAACGGGCAAGGTTCGCGATGCTTCGGTCGCGCAACCGGCCAGCACGGCGAGCAGCGCCGGCGCGCACCACGCAGCGCGCCTGAACGATGAATGGAACATCAAGGTCTCCTGTGTCTTGAATCGGCGGCCATTAGAGCCACGTCGCGGAAAGCGAACTGTCAAGAACACACGGAGAGACTGATGGCCATCAAGTAATCGGCCAAAAAGGGCGGGAACCGTCGCGCCGCCACCGCGCCGCACACGACGGCCCGGCCAGTTTTTTTCCGCAGGGCAAGCGCGCTGCATCTGCGATACGATGAACTGCGTGGCATCCCCTACATGGGCGCGCCACACGCATGATGTATCCTTTCCCTTCCGCAACAGCGCGTCCGGCCACGAAGAGGCCAAGGGCGCACCACCATGAACGACTCCTATCCCAGTCGACGACAGAACGACAAACAGCAGGAAAAGCGCTCCCTCCTTGAGCGGCTGACCGACTTCATCTCGCCCGAGCCCGACTCGCGCAGCGAGCTTCTCGAAATCCTCCAGGACGCCCACGCGCGCAATCTGATCGACGCCGATTCGCTGTCGATGATCGAAGGCGTCTTCCAGGTGTCCGAGCTGTGCGCCCGCGACATCATGGTGCCGCGCGCCCAGATGGACGCGATCAACATCGCCGAGAGCCCCGACGATTTCATCCCCTTCGTGCTGGAAAAGGCGCACTCGCGCTATCCGGTCTATGAGGGCAACCGCGACAACGTGATCGGCGTGCTGCTCGCGAAAGACCTGCTGCGCTACTACGCCGAAGAAGAATTCGACGTGCGCGGCATGCTGCGCCCGGCCGTGTTCATCCCCGAGTCCAAGCGCCTGAACGTGCTGCTGCACGACTTCCGCCAGAACCGCAATCACATCGCCATCGTCGTGGACGAGTACGGCGGCGTGGCGGGCCTCATCACGATCGAGGACGTGCTGGAGCAGATCGTCGGCGATATCGAGGACGAGTACGACTTCGACGAAGAAAGCGGCAACATCATCGCCTCGCCGGACGGGCGCTTCCGCGTGCGTGCGCTCACCGAGATCGAGCAGTTCAACGAGGCGTTCGGCACCCATTATTCGGACGAGGAAGTCGATACGATCGGCGGCTTCGTGACGAATCACTTCGGCCACGTGCCGCATCGCGGCGAGAAAGTGCGCATCGACGACCTGATCTTCGAAGTGCTGCGCGCCGATGCCCGCCAGGTGCACATGCTGCTGGTGCGCCGCGACCCGATGGCCGGCCAGCGCGAAGCGGTGCTCGCACCGCCGGGCACCTGAGCCTGAATTTGAGCCTGATTGCACACGCTGAAAACGCCGGCCTTCGCGCCGGCGTTTTTTCTTCCGGTGATCGATCCCCAGGACGATTCCCCGACACCGCGAATTCCTGTCGCGTGAAAATGCTATCGTTGCGCTCGCTGTGCGCCCCTGGCGTGGCAGCGAACGTCTGAAACGCACGACCCCAGCAACCCGCGCCCCGCGCGCGCCTGCTGCCGCACCGCAGCCACCGCACATTCATGGCCGAACCGATCGATTCCCGCACGCGCGCCGCGCAGTCTGCCGCACCATCCGCCGCCGCCCCTTCCAGCGTCGCCGCGCGCCGCGCCCTGCCCGCGTGGCATTACCTTGCGGCGCTCGCACTGGGCGCGCTCAATACACTGTCGTTCGCGCCGACGCCGCACGGCGGCTGGCTCGAAATCGCCATTTTCGCGGGCCTCTATTTCTGGCTCACCCGCACCACTGGCTGGAAAAGCGCGCTGTTCACGGGCTGGGCGTTCGGCTTCGGCAACTTCGTCACGGGCGTCTGGTGGCTGTATGTGAGCATGCACTTCTACGGCGGCATGCCCGCTCCGCTTGCAGGCGCGGCGCTCGGGCTGTTTTCGCTGTATCTGGGCGTTTATCCGGCGCTGGCCGCGTTGCTCTGGTCGTTCTGCGCAGGGCACGCGCGCAAGAACCGCGACTTAAGCCGCGAAACTAGCGCCGACGCCCTGCCGTACTCGCCCACCTGGCACGGCGCGTTTGCATTCGCGAGCGCCTGGGCGCTTGGCGAATGGGCGCGCGGCTACATCTTCACGGGCTTTCCGTGGCTCTCCAGCGGCTATGCCCAGGTGGACGGCCCGCTGGCCAGTTTCGCGCCGATCGTCGGCGTGTATGGCGTGGGCTGGGTGCTGGCGCTGGTCGCGGCGCTGCTCGTGCAGGCGCTCGTGAGCCTGCGCGCCGCGCGCGGCGGTGCGCTCACGGCGGCGCTCAGCGCGCTTGCCGTGGTTATCGCCGGGCTGCTGCTGCCGCGCGTGAACTGGACGCATCCGGAAAATGCGCCGCTCGACGTGCGCCTGCTGCAAGGCAACGTCAAGCAGGACATGAAGTTCTCCGAATCCGGCACGCAGGACGCGCTCAACGAGTTCCAGAAGCTCATCACCGAAAAGCCCGCCGATCTCATCGTCACGCCCGAAACCGCCGTGCCCGTGCTCGTGCAGGAGATCCCCGAGAAGTTCGGCCGCGATATCCGCGCCTTCGCCGACGGCACCCACACCTCGATCCTGTTCGGCGCGGTGGGCGGCACGATCACGCCCGAAGGCCGCGTCGTCGATTACACCAACAGCCTCTTTGGCGTGACGCCCGGCACGAACGGCCTGTACCGATACGACAAGCACCATCTCGTGCCGTTCGGCGAGTTCGTACCGTGGGGCTTCCGCTGGTTCGTGAACCTGATGAACATTCCGCTGGGCGATTTCGCGCGCGGCGCGCCGGTGCAGCCGCCGTTCCTCGTGCATAACCAGCCGGTGGCCGTCGACATCTGCTACGAGGACATTTTCGGCGAGGAAATCGCGCGCACCGTGCGCGAGAACCCGGTTTCGCCGGGCATCCTGGTCAATTCGACCAATCTGGCGTGGTTCGGCGACACCATCGCGCTCGACCAGCACCTGCAGATCGCGCGCATGCGCTCGCTCGAAACCGGCCGGCCGATGCTGCGCGCGACCAATACCGGCGCGACCGCCGCCATCGACGCGCACGGCAACGTCATCGCGCGCCTGCCTACGTTCACGGTCGGTTCGCTCGACGTGCACATCACGGGGACGCAGGGCTTCACGCCCTACGTAACGAGCGGCAACAACACGGTCATCGCCGTTTCGCTGCTGATGCTGGCGTTCGGCTTTGCGTTCGGCCCGGCGCGGATCGGGCGCAAGAAGAACGCCTGATAGAACGTCTGTTCCGCGGCAATCGACGCAGTATTCCGGCGCGCCAACCCCGCGCCGGTCTCAACGCCGCGCCAATCCGGTAAAATTCATCGTTTCAGCACCTGGCCGTCACGCACCGGTTGCCGCGCGGGCCACGCCTGCCGCCGCAACCCGCGTCTCCCGCCCCAAAAGACACCGCAGACACAGCAGGCACACATGCTCACGTTTCAGCAAATCATCCTGACGCTCCAGTCCTACTGGGACAAGCAGGGCTGCGCACTGCTCCAGCCGATCGACATGGAAGTCGGCGCGGGCACCTCGCACGTCCACACCTTCCTGCGCGCAATCGGCCCCGAGCCGTGGCGGGCCGCCTACGTGCAGCCGTCGCGCCGCCCGAAGGACGGCCGTTATGGCGAGAACCCCAACCGCCTCCAGCACTACTACCAGTACCAGGTGGTGCTCAAGCCCGCGCCTGAGAACATCCTCGACCTGTACCTCGGCTCGCTCGAAGCACTCGGCTTCGACCTGAAGCAGAACGACGTGCGTTTCGTCGAAGACGACTGGGAAAACCCGACGCTCGGCGCCTGGGGTCTCGGCTGGGAAGTGTGGCTCAACGGCATGGAAGTCACGCAGTTCACCTACTTCCAGCAAGTGGGCGGCATCGACTGCAAGCCCGTGCTCGGCGAGATCACCTACGGGCTCGAACGCCTCGCGATGTACCTGCAAAAGGTCGAGAACGTCTACGACCTCGTCTGGACAGAGTGGGAAGAACAAGGCCCGAACGGCCCCGAGATCCGCCGCCTGACTTACGGCGACGTGTACCACCAGAACGAAGTCGAGCAATCGACCTACAACTTCGAGCACGCGAACGTCGACCTGCTGTTCACGTTCTTCAACGCGTACGAAAGCGAAGCCAAACGCATGATGGAGCAGCAGCTCGCGCTGCCCGCCTATGAGCTCGTGCTCAAGGCCGGTCACACCTTCAACCTGCTCGACGCGCGCGGCGCGATCTCCGTGACGGAGCGCGCGGCGTACATCGGCCGCATCCGCACGCTGTCGCGCAGCGTGGCGCAGTCGTACTACGAGTCGCGCGAGAAGCTCGGCTTCCCGATGCTCGGCAATCCCGTGCACGGCGTGCCTGGGCTGACCACCGACGAACAGGACGCCGCGATGCCCGCGTGGGCGCCGCCGCTGAAGGTCGAACGCAAGTTCGACGAGGAATGACCGGATCTCCGACAACAATGACCCAAGCTCATCAAGCCACTCTCCTCGTCGAACTGCTGACCGAGGAACTGCCGCCGAAGGCCCTCGCGCGCCTGGGCGACGCATTCGCCGAAGGCATTGCGCAGCGCCTCGCCGCGCGCGACCTCATTGAAGGCGACCTGTCGTTCGAACGCTTCGCCACGCCGCGCCGTCTGGCCGTCACGATCAAGAACGTGCGCAGCGTCGCGCCCGAAAAGCAGGTGCGCGAAAAAGTGCTGCCGGTGTCGGTCGCGCTCGACGCCAATGGCCAGCCCACTGCGCCGCTCGCGAAGAAGCTCGCGGCGCTCGGCTTCCCCGACTTCCCCGTGGGCGACCTCGAACGCGCAGGCGAAGGCAAGAACGAAGCGCTGTACCTGAGCTACTCGGCGCCGGGCGCGACGCTCGCCGACGGCCTGCAAGCCGTGCTCGACGAAGCGCTCGCCAAGCTGCCGATCCCGAAGGTCATGAAGTACCAGCGCCCGGACGGCAGCGACGTGCAGTTCGTGCGCCCGGTGCATCGCCTGATCGCGCTGCACGGCGAGCAGATCGTGCCCGTGAGCGCGTTCGGCGTCGACGCCGGCGACACCACGCGCGGCCATCGCTTCCTGTCCGAAGGCCTCATCGCCATCACGCACGCCGACGACTACGCGCACACGCTGCAACACAAGGGCCGCGTGATCGCGAGCTATAGCGAGCGCCTCGACGCGATCCAGGCGCAACTCGCCGAACTGGCGGGCGACGACAAGGTCGTGATGCCGCAAGCGCTGCTCGACGAAGTGAATTCGCTGGTCGAATGGCCGGTGGTCTACGAATGCAAGTTCGAGGACGAGTTCCTGCAAGTGCCGCAGGAATGCCTGATCCTCACGATGCAGACGAACCAGAAGTACTTCGCGCTGACCGACGACCAGGGCCGACTGCGCTCGCGCTTCCTGATCGTTTCGAACATCGAGACGGCCACGCCCGTCGAGATCGTCGAAGGCAACGAGCGCGTCGTGCGCCCGCGCCTGGCCGACGCCAAGTTCTTCTTCGAGCAGGACAAGAAGAAGACGCTGGCCGACCGCGTGCCGCTGCTCGCCAACGTGGTCTATCACAACAAGCTCGGCTCGACGCTGCAGCGCGTGGAACGCCTTGAAGCGATCGCAGGCGCGATCGCCGGCATGTGCGGCGCCGATGTCGCGCTCGCGCAGCGTGGCGCGCGTCTGGCCAAGGCGGATCTCTTGACCGACATGGTCGGCGAATTCCCCGAGCTGCAAGGCACGATGGGCACCTACTACGCGCGCCACGACGGCGAAGCGGAAGAAGTGGCTGTCGCCTGCTCCGAGCACTACCAGCCGCGCTTCTCCGGCGACGAACTGCCGGGCACGCCGACGGGCACGATCGTCGCGCTCGCGGACAAGCTCGAAACGCTGGTTGGGATCTGGGGCATCGGTCTCGCGCCTACCGGCGAGAAAGACCCGTTCGCGCTGCGCCGTCATTCGCTGGGCGTGCTGCGTATCCTCGTCGAAAAGCAGTTGCCGCTCGACCTCGTCGAACTGCTGCGCACGACCTACGCGCAATTCGCGGGCATTGAAGCGGTGGCCGAATCGACCCAGGCGATCTACGAATTCTGCATGGATCGTCTGCGCGGCCAGCTGCGCGAGCGCGGCTATGCGGCCCAGGAAGTGGACGCCGTGCTGGCGCTGAACCCGACGCGCTTCGACGACGTCGTCGCGCGCCTGGACGCCGTGCGCGAATTCGCGGCGCTCAACGAAGCGGCTTCGCTCGCTGCAGCCAACAAGCGCATCTCGAACATCCTCAAGAAGTCCGAGGGTGCGGAAGACGGCGGCGTGCAGACCACGCTGCTCGTGGAAAACGCCGAAAAAGCGCTCTACGCGCAGCTCGAACAGGTCGCGCCGCGCGTGGAATCGCAACTGGCCGCACGCGAGTACACGGGCGCGCTCACCGCGCTCGCCGCACTGCGCGAAACCGTCGACACGTTCTTCAACGACGTGATGGTCAATGCCGAAGATCCGGCGCTGCGGGCCAACCGCCTCGCGCTGCTCAAGGCGCTGCATCGCCAGATGAACAGCGTGGCCGACATTTCGCGACTCGCGGCGTAATGGCCGTCGTGACACGACACCACTGACACGACACCATGCCGACCAGCTCCAGCCGTAAGCTCGTGATCCTCGACCGCGACGGCGTGATCAACGTCGATTCCGACGCCTTCATCAAGTCGCCGGACGAATGGGTCGCGCTGCCGGGCAGCCTCGAAGCGATCGCCCGCCTGAACCAGGCGGGTTATCGCGTCGCCGTCGCCACGAACCAGTCCGGCATTGGCCGTGGCCTGTTCGACACGACGGCGCTCAACGAAATGCACGCGAAGATGCACCGCCAGGCTGCAGCCGTGGGCGCGCGCATCGACGCGGTGTTTTTCTGCCCGCACACCTCGCAGGATCACTGCGACTGCCGCAAGCCCAAGCCCGGCATGTTGAAGATGATCGCCGACCGTTTCGAGATCGACCCGAACGAAACGCCCGTAGTGGGCGATTCGCTGCGCGACCTCGAAGCGGGCGCCGCGCTGGGCTGCCGTCCGCACCTCGTGCTGACCGGCAAGGGCCAGAAAACGCTCGCGGCGGGCGGCCTGCCCGAAGGCACGCAGATCCACAACGACCTGCGCGCCTTCGCGCTGGACTTCCTCTCCAACGAAGCGGCCTGACACCCACTCAGGCCGCCCCGCTCCCTCGACCGGTTCCCCGATGCGCTTCATCCGTTCACTGCTGCTGTTCATCTACCTGATCGTGTACACGATGCCGTACGCCACGGCGTGCTTCATCGCGTTTCCGTTCTTGAACGCCACGCGGCGCTACTGGATGGCGGTGGGCTGGTGCCGCTCGACGCTGTTCGTGTCGCGCTGGCTCGTCGGCATCAAGTACCGCATCGAGGGCATGGAGAACCTGCCCAACGGCCCCGCCGTGCTGCTCTCCAAGCACCAGTCGGCATGGGAGACGCTCGCGTTTCCCGCGCTGATGCCGCGGCCGCTGTGCTACGTGTTCAAGCGCGAGCTGATGTTCGTGCCGTTCTTCGGCTGGGCGCTGGGCATGCTGAAGATGGTTCACATCAACCGCAAGGAAGGCAAGAACGCGTTTGCTTCGGTGATCCGCCAGGGCAAGCTGCGCATGGCCGAAGGCGCGTGGGTCATCATGTTCCCCGAAGGCACGCGCATTCCGGTGGGCAAGACGGGCAAGTACAAGACGGGCGGCCCGCGCTTCGCCATCGAAACGGGCGCGCCGGTGGTGCCGATCGCGCACAACGCAGGCCACGTCTGGCCCCGTAACTCGTTCATGAAATATGCGGGTATAGTCACGGTGTCGATCGGCAAGCCCATCGACACCACGGGGCTCACGCCCGACGAAGTGAATACGCGCGTGGAAAACTGGATCGAAACCGAAATGCGCCGTATCGATCCGGACGCGTACCGCAATACGGATAGCAACGCGGTCAAGGCCGCGAAGATCTGACTGCCGGATTCTGGTCGGCGCTTTGGGTCGGTTTAGTCGGCATTTGATCGGCTTCGGCCAGCGCCTCTGGTCGGGTCTGACGGGCTATCCGCTGCGCGGGCGCACACGCCAACCCGCTCCCGACCTGACGATGCAGAAGTCCCCCTCGCCGCGACACGCCGCGGCGCTTGACCATCAACAACTCGATCTGCCGCTTTTTTCCGAGGCGCTGCAGTCGCCGGTGGTCGCCTCTCCCGCTCCTTTGGCGGGTTCCCCTTCGCCTTCGCCTGCTCCCTCGCCTGCTCCCGCTACGCTGTCGCCGGGCAGGTCGCCGCTCGCGCCCGATGGGTCGAAACTACGCACGCTCGAACTAGGCGCGCGCACGTTGCAGTATCGGCTCAAGCGTTCCTCGCGTAAGTCGATCGGGTTTGCGATCGATTCCAGCGGTCTCACGATTACCGCACCGCGCTGGGTGACCATCGCGGATATCGAGAACGCGATCGCCGAAAAGCAACGGTGGATTTTTTCGAAGCTGATTGAATGGCAGACGCGCGTCGAACAGCGCGCGCTGCCGAAGGTGGACTGGCGCGACGGGGCTGAGTTGCCTTATCTCGGCAAGCCCATGCGGGTACGGCTGGGCGCGGGTGCGCTGGCTTTTGATGAGGCGACCAGGGTGCTTTCGTTGCCCCTGCCGCCTCATGCGGACGCGCAGCAGATCAAGGATCGGGTTACCGGATGGTTGCAGGGCGAGGCTACACGGATCTTTGGCGAGCGGCTTGCGGTCTATGCTGCGCGGCTTGGGGTGACGTTTCGGTCGTATGCGCTTTCTTCGGCTATGACGAGGTGGGGCAGCTGTTCAAGCGAAGGGCGGATTCGGTTGAACTGGCGGTTGATTCACTTTCCGCTTTCGATTGTGGATTATGTCGTCGCGCATGAGCTCGCGCATTTGCGCGAGATGAACCATAGCCCGAGGTTCTGGCAGACGGTTGAGTCGATTTTTCCTGAATTCCGCGAGGCAAGGAAGCAGTTGAAGCAGCATCCGCCAGAGATGGTGCCGGGGATGTGAGGGGGCTTCGAACCGGCCTTGGTCTCTAGCTGATGATTGCTCAATTTAGGAATAGTATTATTGAATTGCAAACACCTCGCATGAGACGCTATCCGGTGGCTCCTACTTATGCGACCTTGCAATGATCTATATCTATCGGCTAGCAAACCTGCTCTTTCGCTTGCACATTCCCGTTGTTCCGTGGACTCTGAAAATCCTGAACCGGGTACTTTTCTCCGTCTCATTGCCACCTTCGGTTCGGGTTGGACGTAACGTCACGTTCGGTTATCAAGGGCTTGGCATCGTCGTTCATAAAGGCGCAAGCCTTGGATCGAACATCATTATTTCTCCCAACGTCGTCATTGGCGGAAAGGGAAAAGGTCGACCTGGCGCGCCGATTATCGAGGACGATGTAGTCATAGGCGCAGGCGCATGCGTCCTCGGTGCCGTTCGAATTGGTCGTGGCGCCACAATCGGCGCAAATTCCGTTGTACTTTCGGACGTCGCACCGGGTGCGACGGTGGTCGGGATACCGGCCAAAGAAATCATTCATAAATAGAAATGCGTTGAGGCCCAATTTACGGGCCTCATATTAATTTATAAATTGACGATGATTTAACTAGTAACCTTTAACATCTACATCACCAAAGTAAAGACTTCTCGCATTAACATCCGACGGCCTCGTCTTCCACCACCATTTATAAATTCCGATTTTAAAGTAAGCATCATTGTCGTTTTCGTATGCGTTTCCACATCCAGAACAATGAACAACCTTAATATCATTCATATATAAATCCGTGACCGCATCTCGCCCTGTACTATCCGGTCGATACAGCAATCTCCACCGAACAAGCCTTCCCTTATCGGCTTGCGGATTACCGAAGGTAAATACGTTGGCCTTCGCATCGCGAGCATTTCGAATCTCTACCTCGTATTTTCCGTCAACAAATCGGATGGAAAATGGCGGAGATCCTAGACCTGCATTCTTCCCCTGCAATATTTGGGAGAAAAGTTCGGGCTGCAATGAGTCAAATTTATAATCATCGGGTATCAATGTCGACCAGTTGACATCATAAGTCTTTCCTAGGGAATACCGAAATATCTTGGCAAATGCAATTTCCCCGCGAGGTGTACCATTTGCCACACCACTAAAATCATCACTTCGATGTACTACAACTTTCAGCATCGAGCGATGCTGAACAGGATTTTCGACAATCGATATCGCCCCTTGTGGAGCCTGAATAACCAAACGGGAATCAATCCCACCCCCCCAATCGCTACGATATATTTGTTCATATCGAGCACCCTCTTCACTACCCGCACAACTACACAGGCCTACAAAAAAGCCCATCAGGCCCCACAGATATTTTCTATTTTTTGCCATGATCCCTTCACGAAGATGACGCTGACTTCATTGATAGTCGTTCTTTAATCAGCATTAACGCGAATTTCCCGTTCGTTACCAGATATCGTCGCCACATTCTGCGTGGCTCCTGGATCACGCGAAACAGCCACTCCATCCCCCAGTTCTGCATCCATTTTGGAGCCCTCTGAACGACGCCCGCCATAACATCAAAAGTCCCACCAACTCCCATTACAAAATCAACCCCTAGCTCTCGCTGCCAACGATTGATAAATATTTCCTTTTTTGGCGAACTGATTGCCACGAAGAGAAGTTTTGCTCCACACGTGCGGATTTGATCAACCACGCTCTTCTCATCGCTCCAAAAATAACCATGGTGAGTACCCGCAATCTTTAACTCTGGGTGCCGGGTTACCAGCACAGCTGCGGTGCGTTTCACCACGTCGTCCGTACCTCCCAGAAAATAAACCGGGAACCCTCTAGTGGCCGCCAATGCAATCAATTTCTCAAAGAGATCCACACCGGCAACGCGCTCGGGTATATCGCGCCCTAAAAGACGGCCAGCCCAAACAACGCCCATTCCATCTATGTTGATAATGTCGCAATCACGCACAGAATCAGCCAGTTGCGTATCGCTTCTCATATTGACGATTTTTGCCACGTTGACCACTACATGTTGCGTGAATTGCCCACGCAATACGCGCTCATCAATTAGAGACAACGTTTCATCCATAGTCCCGGAATCCATGGGACACGAAAATAAATTAATCCGTTTCATTCTCATCCTCCCGGTATAAACCCGGAAAATCTGATAAATACGTCTTATGGCGTTACGCTCTTATAAATCTCAACTATTTCGCCAGCAACATCATCGGAAAAATATTTCAATTCGGCCAATCGAATTCGCCCTTTCGATCGAGCCTCACGCCCGAGTATCCGAGCAACAGCCTCGGCTAAAACTCCAGGATCACGACCATCAATCACCTCATTTCCGTCGCACCCTGTCAGTAACTGGCGTACATCGCCAACGTCAACGGTCACGATCGGTAAATTCATCGCCATCGCCTCTTTGATAGCCTGCGGAGATCCCTCCCGCTTTGAGGTCATGACAAGACAGTCCGCGCGATCAAGAAGATCTCTAACTTCGTGACGATCTAGTCCGTCAATATGCCTTTCTTCAATATTTATCAGATATTTACTGCTCAATATATTCGTTACATTCTTGAACAACTGATAATCCTTCTCGGGCCGCAATGGTGACGAAGGAAAAACAACTGTCTTGCATTGCCTCTTTACTGGTAATTTATCAGGTGATTCACGAAACAGGATCTCGTTAACTGCACACGGAATAACTCTACAGCGCGCTGAGGAATTTGAAATCTTTGATTTTATTTCTGCACTAACAGCAATAGAAATATCGGCAAATTTCGAAAATAGCAGAGATAATTGTCTCATCAACCCTGCACCCATTACATCCGAACCGTGAAATGTAATCACCACTGCGGCAGACGTCAGTTTTTTAACCAACGGTGCGGAGCATGCCGACAAACCGAAGTGATAATGAACGACATCGTATTTACCGTGCCAAACTCTCCAGACAATTGGAAATATACTTAAAAGATAAGCAAATTTCCCACGAAATCCATCGATCGAAAAAATATCAACAGTGCATGCCCTTGTACGTCCAATCGCTTCAACTTGTTCTTTGACAAAAATCCCTTGCGTCGAAGCATCCCGTCTCCGGCCAGGATACATATTCGTTACCAGCAATATTTTCAAGGCTGCACCCCCCGTTTATTCAGTATTATTTTTTTGCCTGCATCCATCTGATTACAGAGATACATGACCAGGAAAGCACAAAACACATATGACGGAGACAAAATCGCCAACGAAAAAGCATTGTCAAAAAGAAATGAAATAACTACAAACAACCATATTCTGTTTGACATAGCTCGCTGACCATACGTGACGACAAAGTAAAGCCACAGGGCTCCGCCAATCAGCCCCAACTCAACAAATAAGTGCGGGTAAAACGTGTCCGTTGTTTTCAATATCCCCCCCATGCCAAACCAGTTAAAATGATATTGAGCATAAAGAGGAGAGTTGTACTTAACGGAGGCAGGGCCACCAAAACCACCAAGTCCTTCACCCAACATGTTTCCATTCGTGAGGGACTCCCACATCACACGATACGACTCCGCACGAGCTGAATTCCCAGACGTGACATAGAAGGATATTTTTGACGCGGCAAGCCCCGTGATATTGTCAAGATAGCCCATAATAAAGGCGCCAATCAGTGCAAATATGACTATCAGAGGAAAAATATACGCTTTCCAACCGACCTTTTTAAATACAATCGGATATAAAGCAAGCACGACAAACAACTTAAATGAAAAACTAAGAAGCGCGAAGGATAAAAAAATTACTTTAAAAAATCCGTCCCGCTTCCCGCCTCTCAACGCGCACACGATCAGTGCGCAGAAATTCATAAAGCCAAATTCAGAGAAAAACCCGATCCAACCTTGAGCTCGAAGGTAAAGCCCCGAGTCGATTCTCACTGGAACCAGTAGAGGTAACTTAGCGACATAGGCTAAATAAAAATAACATTGGAAAATGTCGTTCGACAAAACCACTGCAACAAAAACCGAAACCAGTAAATTTATACGATCTCGATAAACATATAATGCAACTGTTATCGCAACCGGGAATATAAATCTCTGAAATTCCTCGACACCAGCAGACTCGTTGAACGAGCGCAACATCGCAACAATGAATACAAATAGCATCGGCCCGACGAGCAATATCCGTCTATGGAATCTTGGTCGCAAGATTACAGCAAGTCCGATGATTGCAAACGCAGCAATTTTTACAAACTGAGAATTATCATTCTGTATCGACAGCATCATGTCGGACACACAGAATGCTAAATACGCGAATGCGACAAGCCAAACACCAAGGGTTGGCAAGCTCATACGCATTGACAAGCCATGTCTTTTAACTTGATCGCGCATACAACACATCTATATAGCAAGGAGGAAGGTATTAATCTGATACTAATTTCGATTCATTTTTCGTGGCGACGGACAAGCGCGCACACACCAATAATTCCAATTTTCAGATATGCAATCAGATCTCGACGCATGATAATAATCAACACATACAGAGCAGCGATAATGATTTCCGACACCAGCAGCGAAGCTGCAGCGCCTTTAGCACCAAATCGCGGCGCACAAAATAGTGCTACAAGCACGTTAATCACGCCGCCGAAAAGCATAATCCCAGATCTTATTTTTTCTCCTCCGAAAGGGATCAACACTTGAAGCCCTATAAAGTACGAAAAATTACCAATGATCATGCACATCCCGAGAGTTCTCAGAACCGAAACAGCGCCTGAGTACGCATCTCCTAGAATGACGTTTGATATTTCACTGGCAAAGATACAAAGACCCACGACAAACACACTGGTAACAGCCTGAACAATGCAAAGCCCCAGGGCAGTCAATCTCGCCGACTCATCGCGTCGATCTCTGAACAATGCGTTGATTCTGGGGAAAAAGACCTGGTTGATCTGTGCTGGAACGATGTTTCCCGCATTTCTAATTTTGTCAGCGGCCGCAAAGACGCCAACTTGGTACGCACCAGACGTAGCGCCCAATATCAGCGTATTTGCTGTACTAAACAAACTGACCGATGCCGTTGCTACAAACATGCCGAATCCCTGAGCGAGGCGCATTCGTGCAGCACGCAGCGATATGTAAGGACGGGAAAGAACACCACTACGGTGTGCGACGACCATAGAAATTGCGGCTGCAACAAATGGACCGCTCGCCTGGATGAGTGCGGCCACCATGACGTCCTGTGGACGGCGCACAAAGATAAATGTGAGCGGCAGCATAAGGAGACGCGCTACGAGGACGACGATGGCCAAAAGCCGGAATCGCTCCAGCCCTTGCATCAGCCAATACATCGTGAACACATTGGCGACTACGGCTACCCAGGAGCACAGCACCACCGAAAGGTTGTCAGCCAATCGATGGTCAAAGGAAATAGCCAGCCCAAGTGCGCCAAGTGAGATCACGCACAGAATTGCTTTGCCAGAGATAATCGACCAGATCAACTCGTTCAGACGCACCGGATCGGCCCGAAACTCAACAACAGCGCGAGGGCCGCTAAGGTTGAATCCCCACTCCGTGAGAGTTGTTCCGTACGCGGCGATAGCAGTTGCGTATCCGAAAATGCCGAATTGGTGGGGGCCGAGAACTCGAGCCAGATACGGGAACGTAGCGAATGACATCGCATATGCCCCTAGCTGGAGTGCCATCATCGCGATGAAGTTGTGGCCGACTCCAGCCGCGGCTCTCCCGTCGCTCTTTTTCCCAATCGCCATTTTCATTTAATTCGAAACTGCTTTTGTGTAGCAGCGAGAGAGTTTCACTTGCTCCTCGCCACACGTGACAAGAACGCCCTTTAAATCAATTTCGAAACCGTACGCTCCATGGTTTTTCACTTCCCTACCCACGCGCCAACACCCCACGCGTATCAATCACCACCTTCGCCTGCAAGCGAACCGGATCGACCTGTTTGAACTGCGCGTGATCGACCAGAATCACGATCACATCGGCCTCGGCCAACGCGGTGCGCAGATCGCAAAGATGCAGCGCGCCCTGCAACCCACCCGGCAGCTCGCGAATATTCGGCTCCACCGCCACCACGTGGCCGGGAAAACGCTCAGCCAGCGTCCTCGCAATCTCCACAGCCGGGCTCTCGCGCAGATCGTCGATATTCGCCTTGAACGCGAGCCCCAGGCACGCGATCACCGGTTCCCGAAAGCGCTTTGCCGCACGCTCGACACGCTCGACCACCCAATGCGGCTTGTCGTCGTTCACGGTGCGCGCGGCGCGAATCAATCGCGCCTGCTCCGGCGCCGAATCGACGATGAACCACGGATCGACCGCAATGCAGTGGCCGCCCACACCCGGCCCCGGCTGCAGAATATTCACGCGGGGATGGCGGTTCGCCAGCTTGATCAGTTCCCAGACATTGATGTCGAGTCGATCGCAGATCAGCGAAAGCTCGTTGGCAAACGCGATATTCACGTCGCGAAACGAGTTCTCAGTGAGCTTGCACATTTCGGCCGTACGGGCGTCGGTGATGATGCATTCGCCGCGCACAAAGACCTGATAAAGCTCGCGCGCCGCGTCACTGCAGCGATCCGTCATGCCGCCGATCACCCGGTCGTTCTCCACCAGCTCGCGAATGACATGCCCCGGCAGCACACGCTCCGGGCAATGCGCGACGCGGATATCCGAGGCGTCGCCCATCTGTTGCGGGAAGGTGAGATCGGGGCGCATTTCGGCCATCCATTCGGCCATCTTCGCGGTCGCGCCCACCGGCGAGGTCGATTCGAGCACGACCAGGTCGCCCTTCTTCAGCACTGGCGCTACGGCGCGGCTTGCTGCTTCGATATAGGACAGATCCGGCTTGTGGCCTTCCGAGAACGGCGTAGGCACGGCGATGAGAAAAGCATCTGCTGGCTCGGGCGTCGTCGTGGCGCGCAGATGGCCCTGCGTCACTGCGGCGTGCACAAGCATGTCGAGTTCCGGCTCGACGATATGGATGGCGCCGCGATTGATCGTGTCCACAGCATGCTGGTTCACGTCCACGCCGATCACTTTCTTGCGACGCGCAGCAAATGCTGCCGCCGTCGGCAGACCGATGTATCCCAGCCCAACTACTGAAATCGTTTCGAAGTTCATGATGTCAATGTCCTGCTTGGTCGTTGGCTTTACGCGGCGCGCAAAGCAGATTGCCAGCGCGCGTTGAGCGCGTCTGCGATGCGCTCGCACGCCAGGCCGTCGCCGTACGGGTTATCGCCGCGGCACATCGCTGCATAGGTCGTGCTGTCTTCCAGCAGGCAGGCAACGCTGTCGACGATGGCGCGCACATCCGTGCCGACCAGTTGCACGACGCCGGCGTCGATGGCCTCTTGTCGTTCCGTGGTCTCACGCATCACGAGCACGGGCTTGCGCAGCGAAGGCGCCTCTTCCTGGATGCCGCCCGAGTCGGTCAGGATCAGCGTGGCGCGATCCATCAGGCTCACGAACGGCAGGTAGTCGAGCGGCTCGATCAGGTGGACGTTGGCGATGCCAGTCAGCAGGCGGTTCACCGGTTCGCGCACGCTCGGGTTCAGGTGCACGGGATAGACGATGTCGATGTCCGGATACGCGTTCGCGAGTTGTGCGAGCGCGGTGCAGATGCGCTCGAAGCCGTCGCCAAAGCTTTCGCGGCGGTGCCCCGTCACCAGCACGAGACGACGATTCGCGTCGAGGGCCGGCAAGACGCGCTGCGCTTCGTCGCGCAGCGCCGCATCGCTGGCAAGCCGCTCGCGCACGTGCAGCAACGCGTCGATCACCGTGTTGCCCGTCACGACGATCGATGCATCGCTCAGGCCTTCGGCAAGCAGGTTCTTGCGCGCGCGTTGTGTCGGCGCGAAATGGAGTGCTGCAAGCGCACCAGTGAGCTTGCGATTGGCCTCTTCGGGCCACGGTGACAGCAGGTTGCCGGTGCGCAACCCTGCTTCCACATGGCCAACGGATATGCGCTTGTAGAACGCGGCGAGCGTCGCCGCCATCGTCGTGGTCGTGTCGCCGTGCACCAGCACGATGTCGGGCTTCGCTTCGTTCAGCACGCTGCGCATGCCGGCCAGAATCGAGGTTGTCACGTCGTAGAGATCCTGGCCGCGCTTCATCACGTTCAGGTCGAAATCCGGCTCGATATCGAACAGCGCGAGCACCTGGTCGAGCATCTCGCGATGCTGGCCGGTCACGCAGACCTTGCAATCGATATTCGGATCGCGTTGCAGCTGCCGCACGAGCGGCGCCATCTTGATCGCTTCCGGTCGCGTACCAAATGTGAGGAGTACTTTCTGTTTCATTGTCGTGCTCTCTTACGGTCGGCCCGTGTGGGCCGAATGCTCCGCTTTAATCGGGCTTCTTCCGGTAGTCGGAATAAGCGCCGTACGTCGCGCCGCGTTGCGGCACGTCAGTCAGCAGTACGCCGTCCACACCAACGCCTGCGCTGGAAAGATGGCGCGTGGTTTCGCGCAGTTCCGCTGCCGAGTGCTCGCCGTAACGCACGACCATCAGCGTCGCGCCAGCTTCCTTGCCGATCAGCACCGGATCGGTCACCGCCAGCACCGGCGGCGAATCGATAATCACCATGTCATAGGACGCTGCGAGCGTCTTGAGCGTCGCGGAGAAGTGCTCGCGCAGCAGCAGTTCGGAAGGACGATCCGGCGTCATGCCTGCCATCATGACGTCGAGATTCGGCAATACCTGGCGATGGATGACGGTGCCCGGCTCGCGGCCGGTCAGCACCTCGGCAAGACCGGGTTTGCTGTTGATCGAGAAGTACGAGTGCACGTTGCCGCGCCGCATGTCGGCGTCGATCAAGAGGATGCGCTTGCCGGTCGCGGCCAGCACGGTCGCAAGGTTCACGGAGACGAAAGACTTGCCCACGCCGGGGCGCGGCCCCGTGATCATGACGATGTTGTTCTCGGGCTTGAGCACGCCAAACTGCAATGCTGTGCGCAGACTGCGCAGCCCCTCGACAGCCACATCGTCCGGGAACACGGCCGCCAGCACGCCAGGCTTCGACGGGTTGCGGCGCACCGATTGTTCGAGCGTGATCTGCTTGTCGCTGTGCGAGATGATCGCGTAGACCGGCACCTCGATGGCGTGCTCGATGTCCGCCGGGCTTTCCAGACCGCGATTGAGCATGCGGCGGCCAAGTGCAATCGCGCAACCGATCAGCAGGCCCAGCGCGGCAGCCAGCGGAATCACAAGAATCTTCTTCGGCCGCACGGGGTCTTCGGGCACCACGGCGAAGTCCACCGTGCGCACGTTGCCGAGCTGGCCCGCCTTCAGCACGCGCAATTGCTGCGTGCTGTCGAGCAGCTTCATGTAGAGATCCGTGTTGACCTTGACGTCGCGCATCAGGCGCAATGCCTCCTGTTGCGTCTGCGGCAGGCCGCTCACCTGGCTCTCGTACTGATCCTGCTGATGTTCGAGCTCCGCGATGCGCGCATTGATCGCCGCGACGGCGGGATGCGACGGCGTGTAGCGCTGCACGAGATCGGCACGCTGCTGCTGCAGTTCGGTGAGATGCGATTTCGTATCGACGACGGACTGCAGCAGAAGCTTGCCCTGCGTATCGAGATCGATCGCACCGGACTTTTCGCGGAACGCGTTGTAGCGCGCCTCGGATTGGTCGAGGTCTGCGCGCAGCTGGGGCAACTGGTCGCCGAGGAAGCTGAGCATCTGCTGCGCTTGTGCCGACTTGCGGTCGACGTTGCGCTGCACGTAGAGGCTCGAAATCATGTTGATGGTGGCGGTGATGCGCTGTGCGTCCGTGCCATCCAGCTTGACCCCGATGATGCCCGATTGCTTGGTCTTCTCCGCAATATCCAGCGTCTTCTGGAGTTCGTCGACGGTGCGCTGGGTCGAGTAGCGCTTCAGGTCGAAGCGCGTACCGGCTCTCGCCAGGAGCGACGAAACGTTCACCAGGACAGGCCCCGCCGCGGTCGAGCCAGCCGCCGCCTCCCCGACCTTCGCGCGCACGATGATGGTGCCGTCCGGGTCGGTGAGTTCATAGCGCTCGCCATCCAGCGCACGCAGGCTGAAGGTCTTTTCACGCAATTCGGCGGGAACGTCGAATTGCGACACGTTGATGCGCTCGCCGCCCCACGCAAAACTGTTCATGCCGAGCAACGGCGCGGCGATACCGTTTGCGCCCTGCGAACGACGGGCAATTGCCGCGCCGATCAACGGGAAAGTATGCGGCTTCGCGCTCACGTCCAGATGCAGACGATCGACCGTCTCGCTCACCACCGTGCGCGAGCGGATCAGTTCGATTTCAGCGTCCGCCGTGGCCTTGTTCTGAAACAGCGACGCCAGGTCGCCGAGCTTGTCGTTGATCGAACCGGCGCCCGAATCGTCATCCACCTGGATCATCGCGTCCGCGCGATACACAGGCGTCCCTATCACGGCATACGTCGTACCGAGCAGCAGCACGCACGCAGCGACAAGAGCAATCAGTTTCCAGCTTTCACGCAGTACTCCGAAGACTTCGGAGAGGTCGATTTCATCGTCGTCCGGCTTTTCTGCCGCACGGTTTTGCTTAAGTAGATTCATGATTCAGTGAGCCATTCCTGCCAATACGCCACGCCAGTGCGCGACGCCGTGCTCGATTTGCGCGAACGCCAGTTCGAATGCCGCGCGGTGGCGGCGATAGGGATCCACGACGTCGATGCCGTCGTTTTCGCTGAGCCGATACACCTTGCCGCGCACGTACGGCCACGCCTGCTCGATCTGCTCGCGCTGGGTTTTCGTCATCGTCAGGATGAGGTCGGCCTCGCGAACCTGCGCCGCAGTAAGGGCCGTGGCGACGTGAGCTTCGAGCGCCACGCCGCGCTCACGCGCCATTTCCAGCACTTGCGGATCTGCGCCCTCGCCCACGAGCGCATGCGTGCCCGCCGAGCTGAAGTCAATTTCCGGCAATTCGCGTGCGAGCATCGCGCAGGCAAGCGGGCTACGGCAGATATTGCCTTCGCAAACAACCAGGACTCGATCGATCATTTCGCCACCAATCCCGCGGTCAAACCGGCGTTGATAGCCGGAATCAGCAACGTCAGCACGCGGTTGAAGCGGACGAGGCCATTGCCGTCGACGTACACGACATCCTTCGGCTGAAGATCGAATTCCTTTGCAACCAGCATCGCCACTGGCGAGCGTCCGTCGAGATGGAACACTTGGGGCGTGCCGCTCAGCGAGCCGCGAATCACGAACATCTGTGCGGCGTCAGCCGTCGACGAATTGACGCTGCCTGCCTGCGCGATCGCATCGGCCAGCGTGATACGGCCCGTGCGGCGCGGAATCGCGGACAGGGGCTTGTTGACCTCGCCCATGACATAGACGTCGTTTTCGTCGCGCGCCACCACGCGCAGCAGGTCGCCGGGCCGCAGGTACAGCCGCGACGGGCTCACGCCGCTCGCCAGCATCTGCGTGAGGTTGATGCGGTGGGACTCGCCGTCGCGCACGAGCACGAGATCGCTCTGGTCGGCCGTATCCGCAAACCCGCCCGCGCGAGAGATCGCCTCATAAAGCGACATTGGCACGTCGTTGACGGCGACCACGCCAGGCGTGCGCACTTCGCCGTCCACATAGACCTCATGCGCGCGGTAAGACGCCATGCGCACCGTCACCTGCGGCTTGACGAAGTACTTGCCGAGCGCCGACGTCAAACGCCGCTGCACTTCCTCCGGACGCAGTCCGGCCACATGCATCGTTCCGGCGTAGGGGAACGACAAATCGCCCGACTGATCGACGGTGAAGCCCGAGAAGGGATCGCCCGGACGCGTCGAAGACTGCGACTGGGACGCCCCCATCGCCGAAGCGATTTCCGGGTGATCCCAGACGACGATCTGAAGCACGTCGCCCGCGCCGATCACGTAAGGCTGCGGTGCGCCCGAGAGCAGCTTGACCTGCTCCTTCTGCTTCTCAAGGCGCGCGTCCTGCATCTGGCGCACGGCCGCGACGTCGAGTTCGGTGATCGGGACTTCCGGCGTAGCGGGCGTTGCATTGGCCACCTGCGTCGAAGCGACCGTGCCCGCCGCGTCCGTAGTCGTGGCGGCGGACGTCGCCATACGCATACCAGGCGCCACCGCACATGCCCCTAGCAGCGAGCACAGCGCAACCGTAACGCTCGCACTGGAAATCCGAAGGAGTCCTTGTCGATGTGGAGTTTGCGTCGTATTACCAAACGGCATTTTTGTTCGTTTCAACACTTCTGCGTTCCAGCTATTCAATAGGCGTTGCGATGAACCAGTCCCTTGAAAATCGTCGCCATGACGATTCGCATGTCGAGCCCGAAAGACCAGTTGCTGAGGTAATAGAGATCGTGTTCGACGCGGCCCTGCATCTTTTCGATGTGATCGGTCTCGCCGCGGAATCCATTCACCTGCGCCCAGCCCGTGATGCCAGGCTTGATGCGATAGCGGTGGATATAGCCGTCCACGATGTTCTGATAGAGCGTGTCGTGCTCGATGGCGTGCGGACGCGGCCCCACGACCGACATTTCGCCGCGCAGTACGTTGAAGAACTGCGGCAGTTCGTCCAGGCTCGTCTTGCGCAGGAACGCGCCCACGCGTGTAATGCGCGGATCGTTGCGCGTCGCCTGCTTGATGACGCCTGGCGCCGGCGCATGCACGCGCATGCTGCGGAATTTGTAGATGCGAAACACCTTGCCGTTGGCGCCCATGCGTCGCTGCGTGAACAGCACCGGTCCGCGCGACGTCAGCTTGATCGACAGCGCAACGGCAAGCAGCACGGGCGAGATCGCCAGCACCGCGAGGAACGCGAAGATGCGGTCGAACACGTCCTTCTGCGCGAGCGCATCCGACGAAAGCGGCGAACCCACCAGATTGATCGCCGACGTGCCGTCGAGATTCACCATTTCGCCGTCGAACAGCGCAAGGCCGCTCACATCCGGGATGAAACGGATGTTGAGGAGGTCGTTACGGAACAGCTCGGTAAATTCGAGGATGGTCTTTTCCTCGGACAGCGGCAGGGCAAGCCAGAGTTCGTCGATGCTGTAGCGGCGCACGAACGCCGCAAAGCCTTCCCGATCGCGAAACGCCGGAGCGCTGCCGGGCGCCGAGGCCAGCGCCGAACCCGTGTCGAAAATCGCGGCCACCTGGTACAGCGAGTCATCGGCGGTTTCGACTTTGCGCAGCAATTGCCGGCAGTGTGCGCCGCTACCGACGATCGCGACCGAGCAGGCGCTGCCAGCCTGATCCGCGCGCCGCAAGCTAAGCGCCGAGACAAGCAGTCTGCACGCGATGATTCCCAGGCCGGAGAACAATGCCCACTCGGAAAACCATGCGCTGGACGGCGCGTAGCTGCGATGCAGCGTGCAGACGAGCAGCGCGGCCGCACCCAGCACGCCCAGCCAGACGACGCCCGGCGCGAAGATGCAACGCCAGACGAGATGGCGCCGCATGGTGCGATACATGCCAAACACGGGAAAGGCGACGAATGCGAAGAGCAAGGCGAACGCCACCATCGCGCTGTCGTATCCGGTCTGGCCAGGCAGTCCGCGCGACGGCGTGGCGATCTGCGCCCCAACGAAGATGATCAACAGATCCAGCAAGCGGGCGA
The DNA here is from genome assembly GCF_000685015.1 of Paraburkholderia bannensis NBRC 103871. GTDB lineage: Bacteria > Pseudomonadota > Gammaproteobacteria > Burkholderiales > Burkholderiaceae > Paraburkholderia > Paraburkholderia bannensis. The sequence continues at coordinate 110,823 of NZ_BAYA01000012.1, forward strand.
ACAGCTTGCCATTGGGCGGCGGCGCACTGGAATCGATCTGGCTGGGCAGATTGACAGGACGTGTTGTTTCGTCGGATGCCGACATGTCTGCATCGGCGTGCAAATGCTGTGGCGCGGCGGTCATCGTCCGACGACGGCGCAAAGCAGACGATTCATTCGAGGAATTTCCGGCCAAGCTACACACCCATGCACGTCGAGGACAAAAGATGCCCAGGTTGAAGAAGGAGGAGTCATTTGCATGCTGCTCACGGATGAGCCCGAGGAAGTCGCATCAAGCCCGAACCGGGATTGTGATTTTCTCCACTGCGAATACCGCGATGCGAAGTCTCGCCCTATCGCGCGATATCGCATATAGGAACAGTCCGAAATACGAGAAGGACGTAAGGTTTAGATGCTCATGCGCATATCCAGAAATTTTCTGTGCGATGCGACGGGCAAAGGCTTTGGTCGTTCCGGCACGTCTTTAAATAAGCAATCCGAAACATTTGTAACGAATGATTTCGCCCAGGATCGCTGCCAGCCTGAAACTGAATAAATACTCGATTGCGCACGAGCGGCGCAATAGAAATAATTCGATTGCCAACCGAACTATTAATTGGATTTAAAAATCCAGATCATTAAATTTGTACAAATCCAGCGCTAATTCTCATTTTTAATCGCGCGCAGGATGTACCGGTCGATTATTTTCTGATGACCATTGCGGGCGGCATAAGAACGCTCTCATGCCGCCCGCCATCAAGCTTTACTTCTTCTGAATAAACTCGATCTTGTACCCGTCCGGGTCGGTCACGAAAGCGATCACGGTCGTGCCATGCTTCATCGGCCCGGCTTCGCGCACCACCGTGCCGCCCTGCTCCTTGATCTTCGCGCAGGCCGCGTAGGCATCTTCCACCTCGACAGCCAGATGGCCGAAGCCCGTGCCCAGGTCGTACGACGGCGTGTCCCAGTTGTGCGTGAGTTCGATCACCGTGCCGTCGCGCTCATCGGTGTATCCGACGAAGGCCAGCGTGAACTTGCCGTCGGGATAGTCTTCGCGGCGCAGCAGTTTCATGCCGAGCAATTCGGTGTAGAACTTGATCGAGCGGTCGAGGTCACCGACCCGGATCATCGTGTGCAAAAGGCGCATGGGGGACTCCAGTTTTTTGCCATCGTCAAAAGCGGGACTCTACCAAAAACTTTCCAGCCCTGCCGACGCCGGTTCAGCGCCGGGCTTGGGCCGCGTCCGGCAAGCCGGCCCGATTTGCTCTAGGATTGTCGCCATCCTGAAATGGCCGCCCGCGCGCCAGCGCATCGCGGCCGGTTTTGCGAACGACGACAGAAGAGATAGGAGCGGACATGCGGATTCTGGTAGTGGGTGCAGGCGCGACGGGCGGCTATTTCGGCGGGCGGCTCGCCGCTGCCGGGCGCGATGTCACATTCCTGGTGCGCGAGGCGCGCGCGGCGCAGCTACGCGCGGACGGTCTCGTCATCCGCAGTCCACACGGTGGCGACCTGACGCTGCGCGATCCGCAGACGCTCACGCGCGAGGCGCTTGCCGCGCCCGGCGCACAGCCCTTCGATCTCGTGCTGCTGAGCTGCAAGGCCTATGACCTCGATGACGCGATCGACTCCTTCGCGGGCGCGGTCGGCCCCGAAACGGTGATCCTGCCCCTGCTCAACGGGATGCGCCACCTGGAGATCCTGCAAGCGCGCTTCGGCACCCAGGCGGTGCTCGGCGGCGTCTGCCTGATCGCCTCGACGCTCAATGACAAACGCGAGATCGTCCACCTGAACGACGCGCACGCGATCACGTTCGGCGAGCTCGGCGGCGGCGTTTCGGCTCGCGTGGAGGCCATCGCGGCGACGTTCGGCAACGCAGGCTTCAACCTCAAGGCGAGCGAGCGCATCCTGCAGGAGATGTGGGAAAAGTGGGTGTTCCTGGCGTCGCTCGCGGGCAGCACCTGCCTCTTTCGCGCGCCGGTGGGCGTCATCGTCGCGACGCCGGACGGCGCGGCGACGGTCGAGCGCCTGTTCGCGGAATGCCGCGCCGTGGCCGCGGAACACGGCCATGCGGTGCGCGACAGCTTCCTGGAGCGTTCGCGCGCGATGCTGTTTGCGACCGGCTCGACGCTCACGGCTTCCATGCTGCGTGACGTGCAGAACGGTTCGCGCATCGAGGCCGATCACATTCTCGGCGACCTGATCCGTCGTGGCGGCGCGGCGCAACGCGCATCGAGCGAGCTGTCGGTGCTGCGCATCGTCTACAGCCAGCTCAAGGCATACGAGGCGCAGCGCGCGTAAGCCTCACATCGGGAGGCGGCAGAACGCGGCGCTTATTGCGGCGCCGCTTCTCCCAGCGCCTGCGCAACGCGCACGTATTCGTCCACCGGCACGTCCTCCGCGCGGCGCTGGAGATCGAAACCAAGCGCCTCGAAATCCACGCGTTCGCGGTAGTCCGCCAGCGTGTTGCGCAGCATCTTGCGGCGCTGCGAGAACGCCGCCGTCACGAGTTCGCCGAGAATCGCGGCATCCACCTTCGGCAGCTCATGCGGCGCGTACGGAATCATGCGCACGATCGCCGAATCCACCTTCGGCGGCGGCTGGAACGACTCCGGCGGCACGTCCAGCACCTTGTCCATCACGTAGCGGTACTGGAGCATCACCGACAGGCGGCTGAACGCCTTGGTGCCCGGCTCGGCGATCATGCGCTCGACCACTTCGTTCTGGAGCATGAAGTGCTGGTCGATCACGCGCTCCGCAAAGGTGGCGAGGTGAAACAGCAGCGGGCTCGAAATGTTGTACGGCAGGTTGCCGACGATGCGCAGCGACGGCACGTCGCCCGGCGCCGCGAGCGAACCGAAGTCGAACGCGAGCGCGTCGCCCGCATGCAGTTCCAGCAGCGGGCCGAACTTCTTCGTCAGGCGGCCGATCAGGTCACGGTCGAGTTCGACCGCGTGCAGCGGCGCTTCGGGCGTGGACAGGCGCTCGATCAGCGGCTCGGTGAGCGCGCCGAGACCCGGCCCGATTTCGACCATGCGTTCGCCACGCTGCGGGCGAATGATGTCGACGATCGACTCGATCACATACGTATCGACGAGAAAGTTCTGGCCGAAGCGCTTGCGTGCGAAATGGCCCTGGTGCTGCTTGCTGCTCGATTTGCTGCTATTGGACATCTTGGTCTGGTCTATTGAATGGCGCGACGGTGGCGCGCCATCGAAACTGCGGTGTCGATGGCGGCGATCAGGCTGCCCGCGTCCGCGCGGCCCGTGCCGGCGAGGTCGAGCGCGGTGCCATGATCGACCGAGGTGCGCACGATCGGCAGGCCCAACGTGACGTTGATGCCCTCGCCGAACGTCGCGTATTTCAGGACCGGCAGGCCCTGATCGTGAAACATGGCCAGCACGCAGTCGGCCTCGTTGAGATAACGCGGCTGGAACAGCGTGTCGGCGGGATAAGGGCCGCGCGCGTCGATGCCTTCGGCGCCCGCCTGGGCCAGCGCGGGCGAAATCGTGTCGATCTCCTCGCGGCCCAGGTAGCCGTTCTCGCCGGCATGCGGGTTCAGGCCGGTTACGAGGATGCGCGGCGTCGGCACGCCGAAGTGGTGACGCAGGTCGTGATTGACGATGCGTAGCGTCTCCAGCAAGCCTTCGATGGTGAGCGCGGCGGACACGTCCTTGAGCGGCAGGTGCGTGGTCGCTAGCGCGACGCGCAAGGGCCGTGCACCCGTGCCGGCGAGCATCATCACCACGCGCGGCGTGTGCGTGCGTTCCGCGAGATATTCGGTGTGGCCGGTAAACGGCACGCCGGCGTCGTTGATCGTGCTCTTTTGCAGCGGCGCGGTGACGATGGCGTCGAATTCCTGCGCCACGGCGCCGTCGATCGCGCGGTCGAGCAGCGCAAGCACGTAAGGGCCGTTGGCGACGTCGAGCTTGCCCGCTTTCGAGGGCGCGGCGAGCGCGACGTGTTCGACGCTCACCTTCTGCCCTGCCTGCACGGCTGCCCAGTCGACGCCCGCCGAGCCCGCGCGCGCTTCGATGAGCGCACGGTCGCCGAGTACGACGAATTCGGCATCCGGCCAGTGCGCCGAGGCGCCCGCCAGCGCGGCCGCAGTCAGTTCGGGGCCGACGCCGGCCGGCTCGCCGGTGGTGATGGCAATGCGGATCGGCCGCGGCCCCCGCGGCGCTGAAGACGAAGAAGCGGGGACATTCACGGCGCGATTCCTTTCAGGCGGATCAGTGTTGCTGCGGCGGCGTCATGCCGCTGATCTTGTAGTCGACGTAGGCCGTGTCGCGCAACTGGCGCAGCCAGTCGGCGTAAGCCTGTTCGGCCTTGCGCTGGCCGATCGCCTGACGCGCCAGATCCATCTGTTGCGCGACCGAGCCTTCGGCTTCGCGGCGGCCCAGCACCTGGATCAGGTGGTAACCGTATTCGGTACGCACCGGCTCGCTGAGCTGGCCGTCCTGGAGCGTGTTCATGGCGCGCTCGAATTCAGGCACCGTCTCGCCCGGGCTGATCCAGCCGAGGTCACCGCCCTGCGAGGCCGAACCGTCCTGCGAATAGGTACGCGCGAACTTGGCGAAGTCGCCGCCCGCCGCCACTTCACTGCGGATTTCCAGCAGCTTCTGGCGAGCCTGCGGTTCCGACATACCGTCGCCCACGCGCAGCAGGATGTGGCGCACGTGCGTCTGCGTGAGCTGCGGCGCGGCGGCGCTCGTGCCCTGCCCCTGGCGGCGCTCGACCAGACGGACGATTTCGAAGCCGTCGTTGGTGCGGATCACCGAGGGATTCACTTCACCCGGACGCAGCGTGCCCGCGGCGGTCACCCACTCGGGCGGCAGCTTCGACGGGGCGAGGAAGCCCATGTCGCCGCCCTTGCTGGCGTCGGCGGCCTGCGAGTTCGACTTCGCGAGGCTAGAGAACTTGCTGCCCGACTGCGCTTCCTTGAGCAGCGCATCGGCCTTCTTCTGCGCGGCTTCGATGTCGGTTTCCGACGCGTTCAGCGGCGCCTTGATGAAGATGTGCTCGAAGTGCAGGTCGCTTTGCTGACCGGCGTTCGGGCCGCGCTGGCTGGCGATGTAGTTGGCGACTTCGGCATCCGACACCGAAATCTTGCTGTCCACTTCCTTCTCGCGCAGCTTCGAAAGCGTGAGCTCCGTGCGTGCGTCCTTCGTGAAGGTCGACCACGGCACGCCAGCGGCTTCGATGCGCGAGCGGTAGGTGGCGAGATCCATGCCGTTGGCCTGGGCGAGGCGTTCGAGCGTGCGGGTCACCGACGCGTCGTCCACCGAAATGCCGTCTTCCTTGGCTTTCTGGAGCTGGATGCGCTCGAGCACCATCTGGTTGAGCACCTGGGCGCGCAACTGGTCGGACGGCGGGATCGGCGCGTTTTGCTGGGTCAGGCGGCGCGAGATGAGCGCGACACGGCTGTCGAGCTCGCGTTGCGTGATGACGCCGTCATTGACGACGGCGGCGATCAGGTCGACGGTCTGGCCGTTGCCGCCCTGCGCGAGCTGCTGCGCGTAAGCCGGAGCTGCCGGCAGCAGGCCTGCGACGGCGAAGAGACTCGCAGCGTACGCTGCCAGGCGAAGCTTTTTCATGATTCCCACAGATACTCCAAAGTTGGCGGGCAGCTTCGCCCGTCTCTAAGCACCGACCCGCGCTGCACCGGAGCGCGGCCAATCGAAACTGCCGAAAAGCCGCGTGCGCCAGATCACGCGTTATTGATAATCCGTGAATCGCGACGGCGACGGCGGCTGGCCGGGCAGTTGCGTATAGCCCGGCACGCCAGCACGGAAGGCCGCCACCAGGCCGTTGTCCACGTTCGACAGGCCCTTGAGCGTGAGCTGCGCAAGGAAACGCGTCGCCGAATTGTTACCGCCCGTCGAGTTGATCCCGTTCGCGTAGCGCTGGATACCGATGCCGAGCGCCCAGCAATCGGCGTCGTACTGCATGCCGAGCAGACCGTCGACGATCTTGTGACCGTTCAGATCGTAGTTGAAGCGGCCCACGGCGAACACCCGGTGCGAGAACGGCCATTGGGCCGAAATCAGCACCTGGTTGATCGGCTGGTTGTCGAGCGTGCTGCTGTTCTCGCGCGTGTAGCGGTACGCGACGTTCAGTACGCGGCTCGGCCCCGGGCTATAGCCGAAGCCGACGCTCGCCTTCTCCAGCTGGTTCTGGTCCGCATTATATTGGAACGCAGTTTCCGACGCGAAACCGCCCCCGATCTTCAGCGACATGCCCGCGATCAGGTCGGAATGCGCCGCACCCGTGGTCGTCTGATCCTGCGTGAGCGTCACGCGCTGGTCGCGGAAGTAATACTCCTGGGCCAGCACGAAGCGCGCGCGTTCGTCGCCCGTCGCCGCGTCGATGAAGCGCGTCGTCAGTGCGGCGGTGATGCGGTTCGAGTCGGCGATACGGTCGTCGCCGACGAACGTGTTCGGCGTGAAGATTTCCGCGAGGCCGAAGTCGGCTTCCGCAGTATCGAAAAGGGGCGCGAACTCCTGGTTGCGATACGGCGTGTACACGTAGTACAGGCGCGGCTCCAGGGTCTGGATGTAGTCCGTGCCGAAGATATGCACCGAGCGGTCGAACACCAGCCCCGTATCGAAGCTGAAGGTCGGGATCGACTCGGTGAAGTTCTTCGGCGTGCCGGCGGGCGAGCCGAAAGTCGAATCCGAACCGATGTTGCTCAGGTTGTACGACGCGAAGTGCCACTGCACCTTCGGCGTGACGAAGTAACCCGGGCCGGTCAGCGAATACGACAGATACGGATTGAAGACGACGCGATCGCCTTCGGTCGCGTCAGCCGTCGTGATCCGGAATCGCGAGTAGTCGGCTTCCGCACCGTAGTCGAAGCCGTCGACGTTGAACTTCGCGTACTTCACGTTCAGTTCGGGCTCGCGGCCGTACGGCGCCTGCGACGGCGCGAGCGTCTGCCAGTGCTGCCAGCGGCCGAGCACCGACCACGGGCCGTTGTTGTACGTGACGCCCGCTTCCTGCTGATACAGCATCTGCGTGCCGTTCAGGAACTGGTTGGCGGGCGACGCAAGGTCTTCCGGATAGGTGTTGTCCGAGACCTTGTTGTAGTAGATGTAACCGCCGAACCCGTTGCCGAAGTTCTGGTTGTGCTGGATGAACAGCGCGTAGCGGTTGGTCTTCGTGATCGCGTCGTCGGGCAGGAACGTGCCGGTGATCGAGCCCGAGTAATTGGCCGACAGGTACCGGTACGTGCCTTGCAGGAACACGCCGCGCTTCGAGATCAGCTCGGGCGTGAACGTGAGGTCGCGATTCGGCGCGATGTTGAAGTAATACGGCAGCGAGATTTCGTAGCCGTTGGTCGAGCTGACCGAGAACGTCGGCGGCAACAGGCCGCTGCGGCGATCGCCCGAGAGCGGGAACGAGATCCACGGGCTCGCGAAGATCGGCACGTTCTGGAAGAACAGCACGCTGTTATGCGCGACGCCTTCGTCGGCGCCCGTGTCGAAGTCGAACTCGGTGCCCTTGATGTACCACGCCGGGTTGGTCGAGCACTGGCAGGCCGTATAGGTGCCGTTGGTCAGCACGGAGCGCTCGTTGTCGAGCAGGTCTGCACGCTCGGCGCTGCCCGAACCGCCCGTCACCGAAAAGTGATACTTCGGCGTGGTCATGAAGCCTTCGTTGGCTTCGACCTTCAGGTGAGCTTCGGGGCCGGCGAAGGTCGTGCCGTTTTGCACCACCACGACCTGGCCGTAAGCGTCGGCGAAGTCGGTGTCTTCGTCATAGTGGAGCGCATCGCCCTTGACGATGTTGGTGCCCTGGCGCAGTTCGGCCGCGCCCTTGACGGCGGCGTCGGTGCCCGAGGTGCCGGTGGTCGAATCGCCGAGTACGAAGGTCGCCGGGTGCTGTCCCGGTGCGTTGGGCGTGTCGCCGAGCTGCGGCGCGAGGCGCAGGCTCCACGCGTCGTCCAGGCGCTCGGCCTGCGCGGAAGCGCCCGAGAGCTGGGCGTGCGCGAACGCGGGCATGAAGCCCGGCACGGCCACGAGTGCCGCGATGAGCCGCCGCTTGCCCGGCACGCCGTCGTCACTGTTGGAGATCGTCTGGAAAAACTGTCTGGGCGGCATGTATGGTTTTGGCGTATCGGCCCGGCCGGATGCCCACCCATGATGGCTGTCCCGCCGGTATCGGGCAAGCTCCGGGCGAGAAACCGGAACAGCGTCGATCAGGGCAAGGTTGCGCGCAATTATTTACAATTCATCGGACGATGGACTGAAGATAAGTGCGGCAGGCGAACCGTCATGCAGGCTTTGGCGCGAGTCGCGTCAAAAAAGTCGTGGGGTATTATATGGCAAGACGTTGATCCACTGATTTTGCCTCTGGTTTACATGACCTTCTCCGTGCCGCCCTCCTCTGCCGACGCCCGCCGCGACCAGCTTGCCGCCTGGCTTGCCGGCCATGCCAGCACCTACGCCCTTGACCTCGCCACGCTCGCCCCGGCCTCCGCCGACGCGAGCTTTCGCCGCTACTTCCGCCTTGCGAGCGCAGGCGAGCACGGCGCGACGCTGATCGCCGTGGATGCGCCGCCGCCGGAAAAATGCCGCGAGTTCGTCGAAGTCGCGAAGCTGCTCGAAGCCGCAAGCGTCCATGTGCCGCGCGTGCTCGAAGTGGATCTGGACGCCGGCTTCATGCTGCTGACCGACCTGGGCACGGCGCCCTACCTGCCGGCGCTGGTCGAAGCCGGCCCCGGCCCGCGCTCGCGCGAACTGATGCGCGATGCCATCGACGCGCTGATCCGCTTCCAGTCGAGCTCGCGCGAAGGCGTGCTGCCGCCGTTCGACGAGGCCTTCCTGCGCCGCGAGATGGAGCTGATGCCCGAGTGGTATCTGGAGCGCCACCTGGGACGCAAGGTCGACGACGCCACCCGCGCGATGCTCGACCGCACCTTCGCGCTGCTGATCGCGAGCGCCCGCGCCCAGCCGCAGGTGTTCATGCTGCGTGACTACATGCCGCGCAACCTGATGATCGCCACGCCCAATCCTGGCGTGCTCGACTTCCAGGATGCGGTGTACGGGCCGATCACCTATGACATCGCCTCGCTGCTGCGCGACGCCTTCCTGAGCTGGGACGAAGAGTTCGAGCTCGACTGCTTCGTGAGTTACTGGGAACGTGCGAAGAAAGCCGGACTGCCTGTCGATGCGGATTTCGGCGAGTTTTACCGTCAGCTCGAATGGATGGGCCTGCAGCGGCATATCAAGGTGCTGGGACTGTTCTGCCGCATCAACTATCGCGATAACAAGCCGCATTACATGGCCGATCTGCCGCGCTTTCTCGACTACGCAAGCAAGGTGTCGCGCCGTTATCGGCCGCTCGCGCCGTTCGCGCGCTTTCTCGATGAGCTGCAGGGCACCGAAACTCAGACCGGCTATACCTTCTGAGCGTTTTCACTTCGTTTTCATTTCATGACAAGGTCGAATTCATGACGCCCGTGCGCACGGCAATGATCTTCGCCGCCGGACGCGGCGAGCGTATGCGCCCGCTCACCGACACCTGCCCGAAGCCGATGCTCGAAGCAGGCGGCAAGCCGCTGATCGTCTGGCAGATCGAGCGGCTGGCTGCGGCGGGGTTCACGCGTATCGTCATCAATCACGCCTGGCTGGGCGCGCAAATTGAAGCTGCGCTGGGCGATGGGGCGCGGTTCGGTGTGCAGTTGCTTTACTCCGCTGAGGGCGATGCGCTGGAGACTGCTGGAGGTATCGCGCAGGCGCTGCATTTGCTGGAGCAGGATGGCGAGTCGTGTGTGTTTCTTGCCGTGGCCGGCGATGTGTATAGCGATTACGATTTCGCGCGCCTGGATGCGCCCGCCAAAGCGCTCGCCGCGCGCGCCGAACCAGGCATGCATCTCGTGATGGTGCCGAATCCGCCGTTTCATCCGGATGGCGATTTTGCGTTGGGCGACGATGGCGTGCTCGCCATTGAGGGTGAGCCGCGTTTTACTTTTGGCAGCATCGGGCTGTATGACACGCGGATGTTTCGCGATCTTGAACCGGGTATCAAGCGCGCGCTCACGCCTTATTACAAGGCCGCTATTGCGCAGCGGAGCGCTACCGGCGAACTCTTCGAAGGGCGATGGGAGAATGTTGGGACTGCTGCGCAACTCGCTGCGCTGGATGCTGAATTGCGTGGCTGAAGTTGTCTTTGGCCTTTGGCATTTCCTTGAGTTCGCGTCGGTCTGCAAGCGTTGCCCCTGTGCGGGGCGGCACTTACTTTCTTTGCCGCGGCAAAGAAAGGTAAGCAAAGAAAGCCGCTCAAACCGCCAGTGTGACGCAGTCCACCACGCGCCCACCAGGGGAGTGGTGACTGGGCATTGCTCGCATCACTCGCCGTATAACGGATAGGCGGCACCCGCACATCCGGGGGCGCAAGCGCCCCGTTGGGTATAACAAAAACCCCTGGTTTGCTGGCGTTTTCGTTCTCGCTGCGGCGATTAGAACCATTGGTTTCCCGTGCATACCCAGCCGTTGCGAGCGCAGCGAGCAACGGGATGTGCGGGCGTCACCACTCTGTTGTGTGGTGCGAGAAGCGAGCGCTGCCCAGTCACCACTCCGATCATGGGCGCGTGGTGGACGGCGTCACACTGGCGGTGTGAGCGGCTTTCTTTGCCTACTTTCTTTGCCGCCGCAAAGAAAGTAGGTGCCGCCCCGCACAGGGGCAACACTTGCAGACCGACACGAAAACAAGGAAACGCGAAAAAAAACCTCAACCCTGCCCAGGCGCAACCTCATCCCGAGCCACATCAGGCGCCCCAGCCGTCCGCTGCTGCAACGCCCACATCTGCGCATAGTGCCCTTGCGCATCGAGCAACTCGGCATGCGTGCCACGCTCGACGATACGCCCGCGATCCATCACGATAATCTGCTGGGCATGCACGACCGTAGAAAGCCGATGCGCAATCACCAGCGTAGTCCGCTCCCGCGCAATCAAATCGAGCTCATGCTGAATAGCCCGCTCCGACCGCGAATCAAGCGCCGACGTAGCCTCATCGAACAACAAAATCGGCGGATTCTTAAGCAAGGTGCGCGCGATCGCCACACGCTGCTTCTCCCCACCTGAAAGCTTCAACCCGCGCTCCCCAACCGGCGTGTCATACCCTTTCGGCAAGCTCTCAATGAACGCATGAATATGCGCCGCACGCGCCGCAGCGATCACTTCCTCGCGACTCGCCGTCGGCCGCCCATAGGCGATGTTGTAGTAAATCGAATCGTTGAACAGCACCGTATCCTGCGGCACGATGCCGATCGAAGCGCGCAACGAATCCTGCGTCACGTCGCGAATATCCTGCCCGTCAATCGTGATCGCGCCACCCGCGACCTTATCGAGATCGTAAAAGCGGAACATCAACCGGGCGAGCGTCGACTTGCCCGATCCGCTATGCCCCACCACGGCCGTCGTCGTCCCCGCCGCGATCGTAAAGCTCACGTCGTGCAGGATCTGCCGCGCCGGATCATAAGCAAAATTCACGTCGGTAAAACGCACTTCGCCGCCACGCACGGCAAGCGCAGGCGCACCCGACGCATCGGGCACTTCGCGCGCAACGGTGAGCAGCGTGAACATGCGATCCATGTCGGTGAGACTCTGCTTGAGCTCGCGATACACCACGCCCAGAAAATTCAGCGGAATGTACAGCTGCAACATGAACGTGTTGATGAGCACGAGATCGCCCAGCGTGAGCTTGCCCGCCATCACGCCTTGCGTCGCGCGCCAGAGAATGAACACGAGCCCCGTGCCGATGATCGCCTGCTGCCCGAAGTTCAGCGCCGACAGCGAATGCTGCGACTTGATCGCCGCCGCGCGATAGCGATGCAGGTTCTCGTCGTAACGCCGCGTCTCCCACTCCTCGTTGCCGAAGTACTTCACCGTCTCGTAGTTGAGCAGCGAATCAATCGCACGCGAATTGGCGCGCGAATCCAGTTCGTTCATCGTGCGGCGAAAATGCGTGCGCCACTCGGTCACCTTCACCGTGAAGACGATGTACGCCGCCAGCGCCGCCAGCGTGACGAGCGCGTAATAGGCCTCGTATTTCACCGTGAAGAAGCCGAGCACCAGCCCCACTTCCACGAGCGTCGGCAAGATGCTGTAAAGCGAATACGAAATCAGCTGCGTGATGCCGCGCGTGCCGCGCTCGATATCGCGCGACATGCCGCCCGTCTGCCGGTCGAGGTGAAAGCGCAGCGACAGCGCATGCAGGTGCCGGAACACCTTGAGCGCGAGCTGACGCACGGCGCTTTCCGTCACCTTCGAAAAGAGGATTTCGCGCAGTTCGGTGAACAGCGATGTCGATAGCCGCACCATCGCATAGGCCACCACGAGCAAGCCCACGCCGCCCATCAGCACGATGCCGGGTGCGTGCTCCGCGCGGCCGAGCGCGGTGAGATGCTGCACCGGCGCGAGACCGTCGACGATGTGCTTCATCACGATCGGCACGCCCAGGTTGGCAACCTTCGCGCCGATCAGGCAGGTCAGCGCGAACGCGACGCGCCATTTGTATGCGGTGAGATACGGCAGCAGCGAGACGATGGTCTGCCAGTCGTTGCGCGGCCCGGTGGCGGGCAGCGCGGGTTCGTTAGAGGCTGGAAAGCGGCGCATGGAGGTTGAACGCGCCACGCACGAAGATGCGGGGCACTGCGAGAGTTGGGGACTGAAAACGGCTTGGGAACCGGTTAGGCGCGGGCTTCTACTCCAGCGGCCTGGCCGGCTGGCCGACCCGCTGCGCATGGCGCTTTCCCGTACAATTCCTGATCGCTGTATTGTCGCAGAAGGCGGCAAGCGCCGCTGGGCGCGCCCTGAAGGCGCTGGCCGCGCGGCGCTGTTGTTGCCCCGCTCTCGCCCTGTCCCCGCTCTTTTCCTGGATTCCCGATGACCGACTCTTATCCGCTCCCCCAGAAGTCGCCCGCGCTGCGCGTCGTGCCGCAGCCGTCGGACGCCAATGTCCACGGCGACGTGTTCGGCGGCTGGATCATGTCGCAGGTCGATATCGCCGGCTCGATCCCCGCGAGCCGCCGCGCCAACGGCCGTGTCGCGACCGTCGCGGTGAATTCGTTCCTGTTCAAGCAGCCGGTGTTCGTCGGCGACCTGCTGAGTTTTTACGCGGATATCGTCAAGACCGGCACGACCTCGGTGACCGTGCAGGTCGAGGTCTACGCCCAGCGCATGCGTTTGCAGGAAGAGGTCGTCAAGGTCACCGAAGCCACGCTCACCTATGTGGCGACCGGCAACGACCGCCGTCCGCGTCCGCTGCCCGCCGCGCAGTAACGGCTGCGCAGTAACAGCCGCTCAGTAACAGCCACTCAAAACGCGCGCGCGGTCACCCAGGCTCAGTCCGCCCAGGCGAGTCCCGCGCCCTCCTCGTAGGCCGCGCTCGCCGATAGCAGCGCGGCGATCTCCGGCCCCGGCAACGGCGGCGCGAAGAAGTAGCCCTGCAACTCGTCGCACGCGCGCTCGCGCAAGAACGCGAACTGCTGCGACGTCTCCACCCCTTCCGCGATCACCTGCAGGCGCAGCTCGTGGGCAAGTGCGATGATGGCCGCCGTGATCGTCTCGTCGTCGCTGCTGGTGCCGATATCGGCCACGAACGAGCGGTCGATCTTGAGCCGGTCTACCGGCAGCCGCTTCAGGTAGCTCAGGCTCGAATAGCCCGTGCCGAAGTCGTCGATCGCAATGCCCACGCCCTGCTCGTGCAGCGCATTGAGCATCGACACCGCTTCTTCCGTGTTGCGCATCAGCGTGCTTTCGGTGAGCTCGACTTCCAGCCAGCACGGCTCCAGCCCCGTCTCCTGCAGCACGTCGCTCACCTGTTGCGCGATGTCGCGCTGATGGAAGGTCTTGGCCGACAGGTTCACCGACACGCGCACCGGCGGCAGCCCGGCGTCCTGCCACGCGCGGTTCTGCCGGCAGGCTTCGCGCAGCACCCAGTCGGACAGCGGCCCGATCAGCCCGCTTTCCTCGGCGACCGGAATGAACTGCGACGGCGACACGAGCCCCGCTTCCGGATCGTGCCAGCGCACCAGCGCCTCCATGCCGACGATGCGCCCAGTCTCGATCTCCACCTGCGGCTGGTAGTGCAACAAAAATTCGCTGTCGCGCAGCGCGCGGCGCAGCCGCCGTTCGAGATTCATGCGCGCGCCCGCGGCCGCGTTCATTTCCGGCTCGTAGAACTGGAAGGTGTTGCGGCCCAGTTCCTTGGCGCGGTACATCGCCACGTCGGCTTTCTTGAGCAGCGCTTCGGCGTCGTTGCCGTCCTGCGGGAACACGCTCGCGCCCATGCTGCAGCCGACGTACAGCTCGGTGCCGTCGATCATCACCGGCTCTGAAATCATCTGGCGCGCGCGCTCCATCCAGCCGATCAGCGATTTTTCGTCGATGGTGTCGGTGAGCACGATCACGAACTCGTCGCCGCCGTGGCGCGCCACCGTGTCGCTCGTGCGCGTGCAGCGCGTGAGGCGCTCGGCGACCACGCCCAGCAGCCGGTCGCCGACGCTATGGCCGAGACTGTCGTTGACGTTCTTGAAGCCGTCGAGGTCGATAAAGACCACGGCCACGCCGCGCTCATGGCGCTGCGCCGCGACCAGCGCCTGTTGCAGGCGATCGCGCAGCAGGTTGCGGTTGGGCAGCAGCGTGAGACTGTCGTAGTTGGCCTGGTATTCGAGCTGTTCCTGGTAGCGGATCAGCTCGGTCACGTCGTTGATGATGCCGATGTGATGCGTGATGCGCCCGTCCAGGTCGGGCACCGGCGCGATCAGCAGCTGGTTCCAGAACAACGCGCCGTCCTTGCGGTAATTGCGCAGCACGGCGCTCACTTCGCGGTTGCCCAGCAGCGCCTGGCGGATCGCGACGAGCCCATCCTGGTCGCGGTCGTCGCGCTGCAACAGACGGCAATCGAGGCCGATCACATCGGCGGGATCGTAGCCGGTGATGCGGCGGAACGCCGGGTTCGCGTACTCGATCAGGTTGCTGCCGCCCGGCCCCGGGCCGGTAATCAGGATCGCGTTCACGCAGGCGTCGAGCGCCCGGCTTTGCAGACGCAGCGCAAGGTCGGCGCGCTTGCTTTCGGTCGTATCCGAATAGGTGCCGAGCACGCCCATCACGCGGCCATCGCCGTCGAGCAGCGGCAGCTTGCTCGTGATCGTCGTGCGATGCAGGCCGTCGATCGTCAGGTCTTCTTCGTAATTCAGGCGCGGCAGGCCGGCGTCGATCACCTCGCGATCCTGCTCGCGCATGGTGTGCGCGTAGGCGCGCCACGGCAGATCGTCGTCGGTGCGCCCGACGATCTGCTCGGGATAAGACAGGCCCGCGTCGCGCGCGAAGGTCATGTTGCAGCCGATATAGCGCGACTCGGCGTCCTTCCAGTAGATGCGCTGCGGGATGTTGTCGATCACCGTTTCGAGCATCTGGTTCGAGCGCTGCGCCTCGACCTCGGCCTTGATCTGCTCGGTGACGTCGTCGGCTAGCACGAACACGGCCTCGCGGCCCATGAAGGTGAGCGCGTGGTGCGAGATATCGGCGCTGATGAGCGTGCCGTCGCGGCGCATGTGATGCCAGATGCCGGCCATCGTGCGCACGTTCTGCGTGAGCATGTCCGAGCGCGTGAGGTGCTGTTCGAGCCGCGAGACGTCCTCGCTCGGGCGGATCTCGCGGATCGTCATGTCGAGGAATTCTTCCTCGCTGTAGCCGTACTGCTGGATCGCCGCCGCGTTGACGGCGAGAAAGCGCAGCGTTTCGCGGTCGAACACGTACATCGGCACCGGATGAGCGTCGAACAGGCCCTGGAAGCGCTCGTTGCGCGTGCGCATGCCCGCGAGCGCGCGCAGCTTTTCGCGCGCGGCGTTCTCGCGTGCGCCGAAGGTGTAGATAAGCAGCGTCGCGCCAGCGAACATCGTCACGATCAGCAGGATCGAGGCGCGGCTGCCCGCACGCGTCGATTCGGCCAGCGCGGCGGCCAGGGCGAGATCCTGCTCGCCTTGCAGCGCGGAGAGCCGCGCGTCGACGCCGTCGACGCGCGTGTCGAGGCGGATATATTCGCTCGCGACCCAGGCCGCTACGCTGGCAGGAATCGCGCCTGGCGCCGTCGGTGCGCTGGCTGCGTCTGCTGCGGCGATGGCGGGAGCGACGGGGGCGTTCGACGTGCCAGGCGCCACGCCCGACGCTGCGCCTGCTGCAGCCGCGACGGCATAGGGCTCGGCGAGTGAACCGGCTGCCGCGCTCGAAGGCGCGGCGGGATTGGCGTACGGTGCGGCGAGACTCCCGTTGCTCGCGAGCGCGCCCGACGCATAGGGCTGCGCGAGACTATGTGCGCCCGCGGCGCTGGCGCTCGCATAGGGCTCAGCGAGACTTCGGGTTTGCTGCGGCGCGCCCGAACTCGCCGGCGACGACAGATCGTGTGGATGCGCCTTGTGCGTGTGCGCCTTGTTCGCGCCCAGGTGCGCGGCGACGCCGATGAACTTGCCGCGATGCGAGGGGCGCACGATGGCGTTGGGGTTGGTCGCTGGCGCGGCAGCGGGCTGCGAAGCCGCAATGGCTGGCGTGGTGGCGCTGGCAGCCACCGCGGCAGCCGGTGCAGTCGTGGCAGCGGCAGCCGCCGAAGCCGCCGCCGCGCTCGCCTGCACGCGCGCATCGGCGACGCGTTGTTCGGCACGCGCAAGCGTCTCGTCGATGTCCCGTGCGAGCAGGATGCCTTCGGTCGCGATCGCGTCGAAGCGGTGCACCAGTGCCGGATCGCCCGCCAGCTCGGCGTGCAGGGCCTGGGCGGCGTCGTCGAGTTCGCTGGCGCGGGCTTCGCGCGTGTCGGCGGACTCGGCATCGCCATTGGCGCCAAAGCGGCCCAGCGCGGCAAGTCCGCCGCCCAGCACATCGCGAAAATGGTCAAGATCGTGGCGCACACGGGCGGCCTGGGAGGCGCGCTGGTCGATTTCGCGTTGCCCGCCAATCTGCGTCCATGCCACGAAAGCGTTTGCGCCGACGGCAGCCACCACCACCAGGAGGTTGATGAGGTGCCGCTTCGAAAAATGAAGGTTCATGAATGCCGGAACGTCGTTCGTCGCCGTACGGCGGGCATGGGATGACTGCTAACGACCTGCGCAACAGGACGGCGCGCGATGCGCCCTTCCGGATAACGGCACTTCAAGGCAAGGCTTGAGGGGAGATTCGCGCAATTTCTCGCGCGCGAGGCGGTTTTAGGGGGCGCGCTCTAACGCCTGGGGCGCGTGCGGGCCGGAAAAACCGCCCAAAGCGGTGATAAAGCGGCAATAAAGCGGGGATATTCAGCGCGGCGCCGCGAGACCGAATTCCTTCATCGCTGGCACGAAATCGTGGTTGGCCTCGGGCTTGCGCGCGAGCTTGGCCAGCACGTAGCGCTGGAACGGCGCGAGTTGCGCCCAGTCCTCGACGTCCGGCGCGCGCAGGTTGGCGAGCGCCGCCTGATTGCCGATGCCGCCCGGCACGGCGTTGACGTCGCGCCACGCGGGCGCTTCCTCGGGCGAGAACCACTCCGGTTCGACGTTGGCATGGGTGCGCAGCATCTCGAACAGCGCGTGATCGAAATTCGGCTCGATCTCGGTGTCTTCGTCGACGGGAAAACGCGCCAGCAGGCGGCGATCCTCGTAGGGCAGCAACTGCCACTGCGCCAGCGAGATGCGCAGCCCGAAGCGATCCAGGTTGAAGCGCACGCACATGGGGATGAAGGTGAGGTCTTCGGACGAGACGACCTCGAACTGGAACAGGAGCGGAGCTTCGGTCAATGCCATGGCGGTAATCCTCGGAAGCGGGCCGGGTTGAGCGAAAGACGCCCGCTTGAGGTATTTTAGAACCTTCCGCGCCGGGGGCCGGCCAGCTTGCAAGCGCCGCCCATCGACACCCGACGGCGCCGCACAGGCATGACTGGAGTACCCCGCTTGAATTCCGCGAATTCCCCGCATTCCCCCGCTACCGCTCCCCTGCCCACCGACGAGCACGACGACCAGCCCGGCGCCGTGGCGCTGCGCGTGCACCGCCATCGCGGCGACAGCGTCGAGACGCGCGACGACCACGTCGGCCAGGAATGGCCTGTCGCGCTGGTCTTCAACGGTATCTCGCACGCAGTGATGATGTGCACCCCACGCGACCTGGAGGCGTTCGCCGTGGGCTTCGCGATCTCGGAAGGGATCGTCGGGCGCAACGCCGACATCCAGGACCTCGAAGTGTTCTGGCACACCGACGCACACATCCCGCACGCCGAAGTGCATCTCACGGTCGTGCAGCAGGCCTTCGTCGAATTGAAGGAAAAGCGCCGCGCGCTGGCAGGACGCAGCGGCTGCGGCGTGTGTGGCATCGAGAGCATCGACCTGCTCGATCTCGAACCGGAAATCGTGCCGGACACTGGCTTTCTCGCGCGTCTCGCGCCCGACGCCATCGCCCGCGCGGCGCGCGACCTGCCGCAGCATCAGGCGCTCACGAAACTCACCGGCGGACTGCACGCCGCCGCCTGGTGCGACGCCGATGGCCAGATCCTGCGCGCCTTCGAGGACGTGGGCCGTCACAACGCGCTCGACAAACTCATCGGCCAGCTGGTGCTCGATCGCGCCGATACGCAGCAGGGTTTCGTCTTCCTCTCCAGCCGCGCGAGCTACGAGCTGGTGCGCAAAGCCGCACGCGTAGGCATGCCGATGGTCGCGACGATCTCGGCGCCCTCTTCGCTCGCCGTCACCATTGCGAAGCGGGCCGGACTGCGGCTCGTGAGCTTTTGCCGCGAGTCCGGTTTCGTCGATTACGACACGGCCGGGTCGCCCCAGCCCTGACGCTTAATCGAACTGCCGGAAATCCGGCTTGCGCTTTTGCAGGAAGGCCGTGAACGCCTCGCGCGCTTCGGGCGCGAGCAGCATCTTGCCGAAGTGCACCGATTCCTCGCTGATCTGCGTCTTGATCTCGTGCTCGCTCGCGCGCTTCATGAGCGACTTGGTCACGCGCAGCGACGACGCCGGCAGCGCCACCAGCTTCGCCAGTTGCGCGGCAACGAACGCCTCCAGGTCGGCGGCCGCCACGACGCGGTTCACGAAGCCCATGCGATGCGCCTCGGCGGCATCGAAGGTCTCGCCGAGCAGCAGCTTTTCCGCCGCGCCCTGGTAGCCTGCGATGCGCGGCAGCAGCAGCGACGACGCCGCTTCCGGGCACAGCCCCAGTTGCGCGAACGGCATGGCGAAGCGCGCCGTATCGGCGGCATAGACCATATCGCAATGCAGCAGCAGCGTCGTGCCCACGCCGATGGCCGCGCCCGCCACGGCCGCGACGAGCGGCTTTTCGAACGTCGCGATGTTGCGCAGGAACTGCATGACCGGCGAGTCGCCGCCGGTCGGCGGGTTCTTCAGGAAGTCCTCGATGTCGTTGCCCGCCGTGAAGATTTCGGCGTGGCCGCGCAGCAGCACGGCGCGCACGGCGCCGTCTTCCTGCGCCGAAGCAAGCGCGTCGGACATCGCCTGGTACATCGCGGGCGTGAGCGCGTTCTTGCGCTCGGGACGGTTGATGGTGATGCTCAGCACGCCGTTTTCGCGTGCGATCAGGATTTCGTTGCTCATCAGCGAGTCTCCTCGTCTCGACGGTTCAGTTTCCGCCGGATATGAAAAACGGCTCGCAGACCGTGAAGCCTGCGAACCGTGTGTCTTATGCGCTAGAGCCCGAGCCGCTTACAGACGCTCGATAATGCCCGCCGCGCCCATGCCGGTGCCGACGCACATCGTCACCATGCCGTACTTGTAGTTGCGGCGACGCAGACCGTGCACGACCGTCGATGCGCGGATCGCACCGGTCGCGCCCAGCGGGTGGCCCAGCGCAATCGCGCCGCCCAGCGGGTTGATCTTCGACGGATCGAGGCCCAGGTCCTGGATCACCGCCAGCGACTGCGCGGCGAACGCCTCGTTCAGCTCGATCCAGTCGAGGTCGTCCTGCTTCAGGCCCGCGGCCTTCAGCGCTGCCGGAATCGCTTCCTTCGGGCCGATGCCCATGATTTCCGGCGGCACGCCGCGCACCGCGAAGCTCACGAAACGCGCAAGCGGCGTGAGGTTGAACTGCTTGAGGATCTTCTCGGAGACGACGATCAGCGCGCCCGCGCCATCCGACGTCTGCGAGCTGTTGCCCGCCGTGACCGAACCCTTGTTGGCGAACACCGCGCGCAGCTTCGCGAGGCCTTCGAGCGTGGTGTCCGCACGCGGGCCTTCGTCCAGCTCGATCAGGCGCTCCTTCACCTTCACTTCGCCGGTGGCGAGATCGGGGAAACGCTCGATGATCGTGTACGGCGAGATTTCGTCCTTGAACTCACCCGCCTGTTGCGCGGCAAGCGCCCGGCGATGCGACTCCACCGAAAACGCGTCCTGCGCTTCGCGGCTGATCTTCCAGCGCTCGGCGACTTTCTCGGCGGTCAGGCCCATGCCGTAAGCAATGCCAACATCTTCATTGCGATCGAAGATATGCGGCGAGAGCGACGGCTTGTTGCCCATCATCGGCACCATGCTCATCGATTCGCAGCCGCCCGCGATCATCGCGTCCGACTCGCCGACGCGAATGCGGTCGGCGGCCATCGCCAGCGCCGTGAGACCCGACGCGCAGAAGCGGTTGACGGTCACGCCGCCCACGCTTTGCGGCAGGCCCGCGAGCAGCGCACCGATACGCGCCACGTTCAGGCCTTGCTCGGCTTCCGGAATCGCGCAACCGACGATCGCGTCTTCGATCACGCTCGTGTCGAGGCCAGGCACCTGCGCCACGGCCGACTTGATCGCGTGCACCAGCAGCTCGTCGGGGCGCGTGTTCTTGAACACGCCGCGCGGCGCCTTGCCGATGGGCGTGCGGCTCGCGGCGACGATGTATGCATCCTGCAACTGTTTGCTCATCTTTGACTCCAGTATCTCGTATGCGTCGTGCCGCTTAGTTGCGCACCGGCTTGCCGGTTTGCAGCATGCCCATGATGCGTTCCTGCGTCTTTTGCGTGCCCAGCAGGTCGACAAAGGCGCGGCGCTCCAGCGTGAGCAGCCATTCCTCGTCGACGAGACTGCCCGCCTCGACGTCACCGCCGCACACCGCTTCCGCGATGCGGCCCGCGATCAGGTAATCGTGGTCGCTGATGAAGCGGCCATCGCGCATGTTCACAAGCGACGCCTTGATGGTCGAGATCGCCGAGCGGCCCGCGACCGGAATCTGCTTCGCACGCAACGGCGCACGATAACCGGATGCGCTCAACGCACGCGCTTCCTTCTTCGCCGTATCGAGCAGCTCGAACACGTTGAAGACGATCGTGTCCGACGGCTTCAGGTAGCCCATCGTGCGCGCTTCGAGCGCCGAACCCGAGACCTTGGCCATCGCCGCGTTTTCGAACGACTTCTGCAGGAAACGCAGCAGGTCGCTCGGCACGGCGCCGATCTGCGCTGCCGCATCGGCTGCACGCACGGCGGCTTCCTTCAGGCCGCCGCCCGCCGGCACCAGGCCCACGCCCACTTCCACCAGACCGACGTAGCTTTCGATGTGCGCCACGCGCTTCGCGCTGTGCAGCATGATTTCGCAACCGCCGCCGAGCGCGATGCCCGACACCGCCGCCACGACCGGCACGTTCGCGTACTTCACGCGCATCATCGTGTCCTGGAACTTCTTGACGAACGGCTCGATGCCCTTCGCGCCGCCCATCATGAAGGCAGGCATGGCTTCTTCGAGGTTCGCACCGGCCGAGAACGGGCCGCCCGGCGCGCCGAGCTTGAGCGACGTCGGCTGCCAGATCACGAGGCCCTTGTAGCCGTCTTCGGCGATCTCGATGGCCTTCACGAGCGAATCCAGCACGCCCGGGCCCATCGTGTTCATCTTGCTCTTGTACGAGACGATGACGACATCGTCCTCGCCTGCGCGGTCATCGACCCACGCGCGCAGATGCTCGTTCTCGAACAGCGTCTTGCCGTAGCTCTTCGGATCGCGTGCATTCGATTCGCCGAACAGCGCCGCGCGGAACACCTGACGCTCGTAGACCGGCAGGTTCGAGCGCGGCTCGAAGCGCGCCGCAGCGGGCGACCACGAACCTTCCGCACCGTGCACGCCGCCGTTCGCAGCGACCGGGCCTTCGAACACCCAGGCGGGCAGCGGTGCATTCGACAGCGTCTTGCCCGCGTCGATGTCTTCCTTCACCCATTCGGCGACCTGCTTCCAGCCTGCGGCCTGCCAGCCCTCGAACGGGCCTTCGTTCCAGCCGAAGCCCCAGCGGATCGCCAGATCGACGTCGCGCGCGTTATCGGCGATCGACTCCAGGTGCACGCCGATGTAATGGAACACGTCGCGGAAGATCGACCACAGGAACTGTGCCTGCGGGTGCTCCGATTCGCGCAGCAGCTTCAGACGTTCTGCCGGCGGGCGCTTGAGGATGCGGCCCACGAGTTCGTCGGCCTTCGCGCCGCCGTCCACGTACTCGCCGGTGTTG
This sequence comes from Paraburkholderia bannensis NBRC 103871, assembly GCF_000685015.1. Lineage (GTDB taxonomy): Bacteria > Pseudomonadota > Gammaproteobacteria > Burkholderiales > Burkholderiaceae > Paraburkholderia > Paraburkholderia bannensis. Next base: position 133,252 of record NZ_BAYA01000012.1, read on the forward strand.
CCGTCGAGCACCTTGATCGCTTTGCCTTCCTTGCGATAGAAGCCGCCGCCCGTCTTCTGACCGAGCGCGCCCTTCGCCACCAGGCCCGCCAGCACCGCCGGCGTTTCGTAGACCGCGAAGAACGGATCGTCCTTCAGGTTGTCCTGCATCGTCTTGATGACATGCGCCATCGTGTCCAGGCCGACAACGTCAGCAGTCCGGAACGTCGCCGACTTCGCGCGGCCCAGACGGCTGCCGGTCAGGTCGTCGACTTCGTCGAAACGCAGGCCGAACTTCTTCGCTTCGGTGATGACCGCGAGGATCGAGAAAATGCCGACGCGGTTGGCGATGAAGTTCGGCGTATCCTTCGCGCGCACCACGCCCTTGCCGACGACGCTCGTGAGGAACGATTCGAGCTGGTCGAGGATCTCGGGCTTCGTGTGCACGGTCGGGATCAGCTCGACCAGGTGCATGTAGCGCGGCGGGTTGAAGAAGTGCACGCCGCAAAAGCGCGCCTTGAGGTTGTCGTCGAAACCTTGCGACAGTTCCGTGATCGACAGACCCGAGGTGTTGGACGCGAAGATCGCGTTCGGCGCGAGGTGCGGCGCGACCTTCTTGTAGAGGTCGTGCTTCCAGTCCATGCGCTCGGCGATCGCTTCGATCACCACGTCGCATTCCGCCAGCTTCGCGATGTCGTCTTCGTAGTTCGCGGGCGTGATGTACTGCGCGTCGTCCTTCACGCCGAACGGCGCGGGCGAGAGCTTCTTCAGCGTCTCGATCGCCTTGAGCGCGATGGCGTTCTTGGGGCCTTCCTTCGCGGGCAGATCGAACAGCAGCACGGGCACGCGGGCGTTGATCAGGTGCGCGGCGATCTGCGCGCCCATCACGCCGGCGCCGAGTACGGCGACCTTGCGAATATTAAGATTGCTCACGTTGTTCCTCCAGCGGATATGCAATGTCGAGCGAAAACGGGACAAATACGGGATGGTTTCGCGGCGCGATCCGGTGAGTTGTTGTTCTGGCCGGTGCGCCGCTTGAGAGATTCGGTGATGCGATATCGGGCGATGCGCTCCCGCAGAAGCGCATCGCTTGCGCGCTTAGAACAGCGCTTCGTCGACTTCCATCAGCGTCTTCGAGCCCGCGCGCGCCTGGCGGATCGAGGTCGCCGTTTCGGGCAGCAGCTTCGCGAAGTAGAAGCGCGCCGTGGCCAGCTTCGACTTGTAGAACGGATCGCCCGAGCTTTCCTTGTCGAGCGCGATGCGCGCCATGCGCGCCCAGAAGTACGCGAACACGAGGTGGCCCGCCGTGCGCAGGTACGGCACAGCGGCCGCGCCCACTTCGTCCGGGTTCTGCATGGCCTTCATGCCGATTTCCATCGTGAGCTTCTGCATCTTGTCGCCGATGTCGGCGAGCGGATTCACGAACTCCTGCATCTCCGTCTTGATGCCTTCGGCTTCGACGAAATCCGTCACCAGCTTGCCGAACTTCTTGAGCTTCGCGCCCATGTCGCCCAGCACCTTGCGGCCCAGCAGGTCGAGCGACTGGATCGTGTTGGTGCCTTCGTAGATCTGGTTGATACGCGCGTCGCGCACGTACTGCTCCATGCCCCACTCGGAGATGAAGCCGTGGCCGCCGTACACCTGCATGCCGAGGTTGGTGCTCTCGAATGCGTTGTCGGTCAGGAACGCCTTGATGATCGGCGTGAGCAGCGCGACCAGGTCGGCGGCTTCCTTGCGCTCGGTTTCGTCGCCGTGCGACAGTTCCTTGTCGATCTGCAGCGCCGACCAGTACGTGAAGGCGCGCGCGCCTTCGGCCCAGGCCTTCTGCGTGAGCAGCATGCGGCGCACGTCCGGATGCACGATAATCGGATCGGCGGCCTTTTCAGGCGCCTTCGGGCCGGTCAGCGCACGCATCTGCAGACGCTCCTTCGCGTACGTGAGCGAGTTCTGGTACGCGACTTCGGTCAGACCCAGGCCTTGCATGCCCACGCCCAGACGCGCGGCGTTCATCATCACGAACATGGCGTTCAAGCCCTTGTTCGGTTCGCCCACGAGCCAGCCCGTCGCGCCGTCCAGGTTCATGACGCAGGTCGAGTTGCCGTGAATGCCCATCTTGTGTTCGATCGAGCCGCACTTGATGCCGTTGCGCTCGCCCACTGCGCCAGAGGCCGTGGGGATGAACTTCGGCACGATGAAGAGCGAAATGCCCTTGGTGCCTTGCGGCGCGTCCGGCAGGCGCGCGAGCACGAGGTGGATGATGTTCTCCGCCATGTCGTGCTCACCGCTCGAAATGAAGATCTTCGTGCCGGAGATTGCGTAGGAGCCGTCGCTGTTCGGTTCGGCCTTGGTGCGCAGGATGCCGAGGTCGGTGCCGCAATGCGGCTCGGTCAGGCACATCGTGCCCGTCCACACGCCTTCGACGAGCTTCGGCAGGTAGGTCTGCTGGAGTTCGGGCGTGCCGTGCGCGTGCAGGCATTCGTAGGCGCCGTGCGACAGACCCGGGTACATCGTCCACGCCTGGTTCGCCGAGTTGAGCATTTCGTAGAGCGCGTTGTTCACGAACGCGGGCAGGCCCTGGCCGCCGTATTCGGGATCGCAGCCCAGTGCGGGCCAGCCGGCTTCGACGTATTGCTTGTAGGCTTCCTTGAAGCCCGTCGGCGTGGTGACAACGCCGTCGCCGGCATACGTGCAGCCTTCACGATCGCCGACCTGGTTCAGCGGAAACAGCACTTCCGAGCAGAACTTGCCTGCCTCTTCCAGCACCTGGTTGATGGTGTCGGCGTCGAGGTCAGCGTGCTTCGGCATCTGCTTGACTTCGCCTTCCACGTTCAGCAGTTCGTGCAGCACGAATTGCATGTCGCGCAGCGGCGCGGTGTACTGTCCCATGTTTTTCTCCCTAGATAGAGCTGTAGAGTTTCGGGCTTTCGCGTACCGCCGCGACGCTGTGCACGGCGTTCGCTACTCGCTCACGCTCTGGTACGAAACAATCAGTTTTTCGAACGCGGCCCACGTATGCTCGACCGCGTCCGGCAGGTGCAGGAAGCGGCCGTCATGATGCAGGCCGAGTGTCACGCTATACAGTTCGAACAGCATCAGCGCGGGATCGGTGTCGCGTCGCAGATGCCCTTCTTCGATCGCCTGCGCAATGGCCCTGAGCAGCGCCGCACGCCACATCGTCACGCTCGCCACCAGTTGCTCGCGCACCTGGCTGTCCGCGCGGTCGTCGTACTCGACCGCGCCGCTGATGTAGATGCAGCCGGTCGTCACTTCGTGGATGCGCTTTTCGAACCATCGCGACAGCATCGCACGCAGACGAGGCAAACCGCGTGGTTCGCGCAAGCTCGGAAAGAAGACTTCTTCCTCGAATCTGCGATGGTACTCACGCACCACCTCGACCTGCAGGTCTTCGCGCGAACCGAAGTGCGCGAAGACGCCGCTCTTGCTCATCTGCATGCGCTCAGCCAGCAATCCGATGGTCAGACCTTCCAGTCCGTCCCGGCTCGCGAGGTCGAGTGCTGCATCCAGAATGGCGGCTCGTGTCTGTTCGCCTTTACGCATAGCTTTAATTTACCGTGACGATGTGGCCGCGATGTTGGCTTGATCTGCTCGCATCTCGGCCTGAATTAAATCGAACGGCCGTACTATTGTTGAGGACAGCCGCCCGCGAAACAAGGACTTTATTAGAAACCGATTTCTAACCGGTACTCTAATTTTCGGGGATCGCAAGAAGCGCACAAGCGAACATTTCTCGATTGCACGCGGGGCGATTCGTGTGGCAGGCATGGGCCTGGCGTCGCGCTCGCATCGGCCACGGCTTGGCGTGTTGCGGCGCACTAGAAAGCTAGTCGTAACCGCCTACGGTGAGTAGTTTCATGACCACGCGATAGGAGTTCCACGCGAGCCAGTTCACCGCGCGCACGTGCCACGGACGGGCCTCGTAGCGGGCGCGGTCGATCTTGGGCGATTCGTCGAAGCCACTCAGGATTGCGTCGCGCAACTGCGCGATCTGGGGATGCTGCACGAGCAGCACGTTGGCCTCGTTGTTGAGCACGAGACTCAGCGCATCGAGATTCGACGAACCGACTGTCCCCCACGCGCAATCCACCACGGCCACTTTGCCGTGCAGCATGGTCTTTTCGTATTCCGCAATCTGCACGCCCGCGCTCAGCAACTGGTGATAGAGAAACGGCGTGCCGTAGTCGAGCACCTTGAACTCTTTTCGTCCGATCAAAAGCTTGACGGTCACGCCTCGCGACGCGGCCTCGACGAGCGCGCGGCGTAACCGCCGCCCCGGCATGAAGTACGGATTGGCGAGCAGCACTTCCTTGCGCGCCTCGCCGATGGCGTCCAGATAGGCCTTTTCGATGGCGCGCCGGTTCACCACGTTGTCGCGCGCGACGAACGCCACGCAGGGCACGTGCGCCGTGCGCGGATCGGGCACGCCCGCGCGCAGGCGCTCGCGCAGCCGCGCGATGATGCGCTGCGCGCGTCCGGTGCGAACCACGGGCGCGAGTTCGCGCAGCACTTCGTTGACGGCCTTGGCGGGCTGCATCACCGTGTGGCCCGTGGGATGCGGCGCGAGAAAACCCGCGCTCGCAGGCACGCCAGGCGAGAGCGTGGCGAGCCCCTCGGGCGCGCCTGCGCCCGCGAGCGGCGGCCGGTGCCCGAGGCGGATACGCCGCCACTGCATCTCGATCGCCTCGCGCACGTCCACGACCACTGGCCCCGCCAGTTCCACCGCGAAGTCCCAGCGCGCGAACGGCAGCGGTTTGCCGTCGTTCTCCATGTCGTCGACCACGTTGATGCCGCCGCAATACGCGTACTGATCGTCGATCACGGTGAGCTTGCGGTGCGTGCGCGAAAAGCCGAAGCGCCCGAAGATGTGCGGGTTATAGATGCGATGCTCGATGCCCGCGGCAGGCCAGCTGTTGAACAGATCGAGCCGCGCCGTGCCGACGCCGTCAGTGATGACGCGCACGCGCACGCCGCGACGCGCCGCGCGGATCAGCGCTCCGGACAGCGCCTGTCCGGTCGCATCGCTGCAAAAGATGTAGGTTTCGAGCGCGACATCGCGCCGGGCGGCGTCGATGCGCTCGATCATCGCCGCAAACAGGCCCTCGCCGGAGTGGAACAGGCGCACCTCGTTGCCGCTCGTGAAGCGGTAGCGCGAACGATAGCGCCGCCCCAGCAACGCCTCGCGCAGCCGCATGACGCGGCGCGGTTCGAGGTCGGCTTCGGGATCGGCGCGGGTGTCGCTCACTGAGGCTCTCCGGGATGACTCGCGGCAAGGCGTGCGGGCAGTTGCAGGATCGCCTCGCGATTGGACGACGAGAAGCACTTCGCGGCGGCTTCTTCGTAGGGCAGCCACAGATACGCGGTGTGCTCGCGCGGCGCGAGCGTGACAGGCGTACCGGCGGGTACTTCGAGACTAAACCAGTGCTCGGTATTGCGTGTGACGCCCTCGGCGTAGCGATGGCGCCAGACCGGATAGATCTCGTAGTCGATCTCGTGATGCCAGTCGCGCAGCGCCCCGGCGGGCACAGTCGGCACATCCGGCACGCCGGGCGAACCCACGACGATGCCCGTTTCCTCCGCCACTTCGCGCACGGCGGTTTCCGTAAATGACTCGTCGAGGCGATCCTTCGAGCCCGTGACCGACTGCCAGAAGCCGGCGCGGTCGGCGCGCTCGATGATCAGGACGTCCATGCGCCCCGCCACAGGCGGCGTATGGATGACGACGAGTACGGATTGCGGGATCTTCGGCGGCTTCTGCATGGCGATAAAACGGGTAGGGGCCGCGATGTTTGCGACTGTCTTGTCGGAATTTAACGCAAAAGGGGCAAATAGCGCTTGGGTTCGATGGCGCAATCAGCGTGCGTGCGGCTCAAGATCGGCGTCGGGACACGTGGGTTCGAAGTCGGCATCGACATGCTGGGACAGATGCACCAGCGTCTTTCCATCGCCGATCCGCTTGCCGAGATAATGCACGCCCTCGCCCGACGTGCAGGTGGAAAGGCGCACCTTCAGGCCGCCTTCGAGCGTGGCGTCGGCGGTCTTGCCCACCTGCGCGAAATGGGCCTCGCCCGTCACGCCGAAGCCAGAAACGTCCTTGTCGATCGTTGCTGGCAGCTTGATCGCGTAAGCCGTCACGGCGCGATCGCGCAGGTCGTCGAACACATTGGGATTGGCGGGCGCGTGGCCGCTGATGATCGCGCAACATTGCACGGCCGGATGATCGACGTCCGGCACGATTTGCAGCGTCGTGCCATTGGACAGTTGCGGATTCACCGAATAGTAGACGCCGAACGAGATGAAACCGACCTGCTGCGCGTGCGCAAGCGTCGCCGAAGCGAGCGAAACGACGAGGAACAAGGCACGAAGCGCGCGTAGCGACATGGCAGGTCTTTTCAATTCGATGGCCGCGCAGTCTAGCAAATCGGCGTGATTTGAAGGCGCACGTTGCTGGAAACTTGCCAGACGCGCGGCGAAAAAAAAGAGGCGCCTAAGCGCCTCTTCTTCGTGCAGCGGCTAAACCGGCTTAAAGCGCGGCTTACTGCGCCGTCTTCGGCTCCGGCTGACGCAGACGGATGTGCAGTTCCTTCAGCTGACGCTCGTCAACTTCGCTCGGCGCCTGCGTGAGCAGACACTGTGCGCGTTGCGTCTTCGGGAACGCGATCACGTCGCGGATCGAGTCGGCGCCGGCCATCATCGTGACGATGCGGTCGAGGCCGAACGCGATACCGCCGTGCGGCGGCGCGCCGTACTGCAGCGCGTCCAGCAGGAAGCCGAACTTCGCACGCGCTTCTTCCGGGCCGATCTTCAGCGCGCGGAACACCTTGCTCTGCACGTCTTCCTGATAGATACGAACCGAACCGCCGCCGATTTCCCAGCCGTTGAGCACCATGTCGTACGCCTTCGCGAGGCAGCGGCCCGGATCCGTTTCCAGATATTCCAGGTGCTCGTCCTTCGGGCTCGTGAACGGGTGGTGAGCGGCCACGTAGCGGTTTTCTTCCTCGTCGTACTCGAACATCGGGAAGTCGATCACCCACAGCGGCTTCCAGCCCTTCTCGACCAGGCCGTTGGCCTTGCCGAATTCCGAATGGCCGACCTTCAAGCGCAGCGCGCCCAGGCTGTCGTTCACGACCTTCGCGCGATCTGCCGCGAAGAAGATGATGTCGCCGTCTTGCGCGCCGGTGCGCTCAAGGATCGCTGCGATCGACGCGTCGTGCAGGTTCTTGACGATCGGGCTTTGCAGACCGTCACGGCCCTTCGCGACTTCGTTGACCTTGATCCAGGCGAGGCCCTTCGCGCCGTAGATGCGCACGAATTCCGTGTAGCCGTCGATGTCGCCACGCGAGAGTTCCGCGCCCTTCGGCACGCGCAGTGCGGCAACGCGGCCGTCCTTGCTGTTGGCCGGCGTGCTGAACACCTTGAAGTCCACGTCCTTCATGGCGTCGGTGAGTTCCGTGAATTCGAGCTTCACGCGCAGGTCGGGCTTGTCCGAACCGAAACGGCTCATGGCTTCCGAATACGGCATGACCGGGAACTTCGCGTCGAGTTCGACGCCGATCGTTTCCTTGAACACGTGACGCGCCATGTCTTCGAACAGGTCGCGGATTTCCTGCTCGCCGAGGAACGACGTTTCGCAGTCGATCTGCGTGAATTCGGGCTGACGGTCAGCGCGCAGGTCTTCGTCGCGGAAACACTTGACGATCTGGTAGTAGCGATCGAAGTTCGCCACCATCAGCAGCTGCTTGAAGAGCTGCGGCGACTGCGGCAGCGCGAAGAACTGACCCGGGTTCGTGCGCGACGGCACGAGGTAGTCGCGGGCGCCTTCCGGCGTGCTCTTCGTGAGCATCGGCGTTTCGATGTCGATGAAGCCGAGCGCGTCCAGGTACTTGCGCGTTTCCATCGCCACGCGGTAACGCAGGCGCAGGTTGTGCTGCATCTGCGGACGGCGCAGATCCAGCACGCGATGCGTGAGGCGCGTCGTTTCCGAGAGGTTGTCGTCGTCGAGCTGGAACGGCGGCGTGACCGACGCGTTCAGCACCACGAGTTCGTGGCACAGCACTTCGATCTTGCCGCTCTTCAGGTTGGCGTTGACCGTGCCTTCCGGACGATTGCGAACCAGGCCCTTGATCTGCACGCAGAACTCGTTGCGCACGCCTTCGGCCACCTTGAACATCTCTGCACGGTCGGGGTCGCACACGACCTGTACCAGACCTTCGCGGTCGCGCAGGTCGATGAAGATAACGCCGCCATGGTCGCGGCGGCGTTGCACCCAACCGCACAGCGAAACGTTTTGGCCCAGCAGCTGTTCGGTCACCAGACCGCAGTATTCAGATCTCATCGACATGATGTTCGTCTTTCGTTATGCGTAAATTAAACGGGAAGCCCGCGCGTCTGGAACCGTCTGGAACCCGACGCGGCATCCGGTATTTAAAGCGGGGGATCGATGGGGCGCCGAGGAGTCGCGGCTGGCGCGACGACGCCCATCGAAACAATATACTTGAGCGCGGCGTCGACCGTCATGTCGAGTTCGACGACTTCGCTCTTCGGCACCATCAGGAAAAAGCCCGACGTGGGATTGGGCGTGGTCGGCACATACACGCTCACGTGATCTTCCTGCAGATGGTTCACCACGTCGCCGCCCGGAATGCCGGTCAGGAACGCGATGGTCCACGAGCCCTTGCGCGGGTACTCGATCAGGAGCGCCTTGCGAAAGGCATTGCCATTGCTGGAAAGCAGTGTATCGGAAACCTGCTGGATGCTTCCATAGAGCGGACCGATGATCGGGATGCGGCGCACCAGCGCATTCCACCATTCGACCAGCTTCTGGCCGATGAAGTTATGCGTGAGCAGGCCCACCACGAAGATGAACGCCAGCGTGAGCACGGCGCCAAGGCCCGGCAGATGGAACGGCGGCCGCCACGACTCCGGCAGCAACAGCAAGGTCTGATCCATCGTGCTGATGACGAGATTCAGCACCCACAGCGTGATGGCCAGCGGCACCAGCACGAGCAGGCCGGTCAGGAATACCGATTTGAAAGTCGCTTTCTTGATCGTCATGTACACGCCATCCAGGCTGCGCGCGTCGCGCAGTGTGTGCGGCCTGGCCCCGGAAAACCGGGCCCGGGCCGCCGGGTTTCAGGTCGAGCCTGCCGTGCTTGCGCTGCTGCTTGCGCCGCTCGTGCTCGACGCAGCGGGTGCGCTCGCGGCAGGCGCAGCGGGCGCGCTGTCGGCTGCCGGCTTGCTGGCTTCGGACGACGACGATGCGCCGTCAGCCTTCGCGCCGGTTGCAGCCGCGCTCGTGCCGCCACCGTTGCCACCGTTGCTATTGCCGCCGCGGAAGTCGGTGACGTACCAGCCCGAGCCCTTGAGCTGGAAGCCGGCAGCAGTAACCTGCTTGCGAAATGCGTCCGCACCGCAGCTTGGGCACTGCGTCAGGGGCGCATCGCTGATCTTCTGCAGGCAGTCCTTGTCGAAGCCGCACGACTCGCAGCGGTAAGCGTAGATCGGCATGATCTCTTTCCTGATGAAACGAGTGAAAGTCAGGCCTGAAAACCTGACAAATGCTTGCAAAGCCTTGAATTATAGCCGCAAACGCTCCCCTGGCCTGGGAATTGCCGGGAGGGGACGAACGTAGCGCACTCGCGTGTAGTTGGGGACGGCTTGCCCCCTATCAAGGGTTTGCAGGTGTTTTCAGGCGCGCGGCGCGCTTTGGGCGGCGTCGCCGCATGCCGTTTCTAGGTGTTGCGCCGCCACGTCAGCCAGCGCTCGCGCCCCTGAAATACGGGCAGCGAGCCCTCGACGCCCTGGTCGTCCATCAGCGTGAAATACGGCGTGAGCAGCGCGTCGAGTTCGGCGCGATCGATGCCGAACGGCGGCCCCTTGGGCGTCTCGCCAATGAAGAAGTAGCCCGCCAGCAGCGCGCCCGGCGCGAGCAGTTCAGCCATGCGGCGTGCGTAATCGGCGCGCTGGGCTTTAGGCAGCGCACACAGGAAGGCGCGTTCGAAGATCCACGCGGGCGCGAACGGCGGCGCGTAGGTGTAGAAGTCGGCTTGCTCGACGACGTTCGCGTAGTCGCCCAGCGCCGCGCGCGCGTGCGCGACGGCAGTCGGCGAGAAGTCGATGGCGCGCACCGTGCGGCCGCGCTCGGCCAGCCAGCGCGCTTCCCACGCGTTGCCGCAGCCGGGAATCAGCACGGCGGCATCGGGATGCGCGGTGGCGAACGCCTCGAAGGCCGGCAGCACGCCCGCCTGGTCCCACGGCGTGAAGCCGCGCTCGAAGCGTTCGTCCCAGAACGCGGGCGCGGCTGGGTCGCGGCTTTCGAATTCGGGCGCCTGGCCGGTTTGCCCTGCTTGCTCCGGCGTTGTCGGGTCGCTCATCGTCTCACTCCTTGTCTGCGGTGGCCTGCGCTGGCTGCACTACGCCTCGATCAACCGCCGTATCCGTAGGCCAGCGCCAGCCACACACGCGCCGCCACCATCCCCACGCCCACCGCCACGCCGAACACCACCAGCCCCTGCAGCAGCCGATTGGTGCGGCGCTGCTCGATGAGAATCTGGCGGATCGCCTCGTCGTTGGCGTGGCCGGGCTCCTGGCGATGCAGCAGCGCCTGATGCACGAGGCGCGGCAACTGCGGCAGTGTCTTGCTCCATTGTGGCGCTTCGATCTTGAAACGCTCGAACCAGCCGCGCAGGCCGATCTGCTCGGTCATCCAGCGCTCCAGATACGGCTTGGCCGTCTTCCAGAGATCCAGTTCGGGATCGAGAGAGCGCCCCAGCCCTTCCACGTTCAGCATGGTCTTTTGCAGCAGCACGAGCTGCGGCTGGATTTCCACGTTGAAGCGGCGCGACGTCTGGAACAGGCGCAGCAGCACCTGACCGAGCGAAATATCCTTGAGCGCGCGATCGAAGTACGGCTCGCAGACCGCGCGGATCGCGCTTTCCAGCTCCTCGACGCGGGTCGTCGGCGGCACCCAGCCCGACTCGATATGCAGCGTCGCCACGCGGTGATAGTCGCGCTTGAAGAAGGCGAGGAAGTTCTGCGCCAGGTAGTTCTTGTCGAAGTCCGACAGCGCGCCGACGATACCGAAGTCCAGCGCGATATAGCGCCCGAAGTGCGCCGGATCAAGGCTCACCTGGATGTTGCCGGGGTGCATATCGGCGTGGAAAAAGCCGTCGCGGAACACCTGCGTGAAGAAGATCTCGACGCCTTCGCGCGCGAGCTTGGGAATGTCCACGCCCGCCGCGCGCAGCCGGTCGACCTGGCTGATCGGCACGCCCACCATGCGCTCCATCACGAGCACATTGGCCGTGCTGAACTCCCAGTACATCTCGGGCACCATCAGCAGATCCAGCCCCGCGAAGTTGCGGCGCAGCTGGCTGCCGTTGGCGGCCTCGCGCATCAGGTCGAGTTCGTCGTGCAGATACTTGTCGAATTCGGCGACCACTTCGCGCGGCTTCAGGCGCTTGCCGTCGGCCCACAGGCGCTCGGCCCACACGGCGATATCGCGCAGCAGCAGCAGGTCGGAGTCGATCACTGGGCGCATGTTCGGGCGCAGCACCTTCACCGCCACGGCCTTGCCCGCGTGCTGGCCCGACTTCACCTTGGCGAAGTGCACCTGCGCGATCGAGGCGCTGGCCACCGGCACGCGCTCGAAATCGTCGAACAGCGTGTCGACGGGCGCGCCCAGCGATTTTTCGATGATGTCGATGGCCACCTGCGATTCGAACGGCGGCACCTGATCCTGAAGCTTGGCGAGCTCATTGGCGATATCGAGCGGCAGCAGGTCGCGCCGCGTCGACAGCACCTGGCCGAACTTCACGAAGATGGGGCCGAGGCTTTCGAGCGCGAGGCGCAGACGCACGCCCGGCGGTTGATCGAACTTGCGGCCAATCGTGGTGATGCGGAGCAGCAGTCTGACGCGCCGGTCATTGATCCGGCTCAACATCATTTCGTCGAGACCGAAGCGGATAACCGTAAAAACAATCTTCAGGAAACGCAGAAAACGCATGTCTTAATTGCCTTGTAGCGGGCTCGGGCCGCGCGAGGCCGGGTGCTGAACCCCGCCTGCGCCGCGCGCTTGTGTTTTTTGTTCAAGGCGCTCGATGCGCTTTTCGACGCGCGCGAGCGCATCGCGCGCGCGGGACAGCTCGGTGTTGAAGCTGTCGAGCTCGGCGTGCCGCACGAGTTGCGGCTGTTCGTCGAGCAGATACTCGGTCACGGAGCCCAGCACGTTGCGGCCGGTGCGCATCGCCTGCTGGTGCGCGGCGCGCGCGAACGACGCAATGCGCGAGGCCGGCGCGTCACCGATCAGCTTCGCGAGATCCTCCTCTGGCTCCCAGCGCAGGTGCTCGGCGAGCTTGCCGATGATCTGCGCGAATTCGGCGTCGCCTTCGATCTTGACGTGCTTCATGACGGCGGACTGGCCGCCCTGGACATACGAGGACAGCGCGCCCGCCGGCAGCGAGAGCGCGACATCGGCGTGACCCGCGTCCTGCTCCTCCACTGCCGCCAGATAGCCGTCAGGCTGCACGAGCATGGTGAGAACGACGGGCGGACAGGACAGGCGCGCCGTCTTGCCGGCGTAAGGAGCGAGGCGGTTGCGGGCCCACGATTCGCGGGCGAGCAGGTGATTGACAGCGGCGGCGAAGGGCTTGGCGGCGAGAGTCATCGGCTTGGAAATAAAAAAACCCGCGCGGGCATCGAGCTCGCGCGGGTTCCTATTGTAGCGTTCGAGGCGCAAGGCCGCGCCGCCACAGGGCGCGCGCTAGTGGGCCACGCCGTCGAATGTGCTCAGTGCGTCGCTCAATGCGACTCGACCTGCTGGATGCCCGCGAGCAGCCAGCCTTCGCCTGTCGAGCGCGACTTCGACAGATTCCAGATCTCGACGAACGGCTCGGCGGCAGCGCCCGCCTCTTCGCGGATCAGGCCGGAGAAGCGCACGCTCGCCAGGTAGTCGCTGCCGCGCTCGTCGACCGCCAGCAGGTCGGCGTTGAGCTGCACGACGTCGGTCTGGTTGCTCTGCGCGCCACGGCTCGCGAGGTCGACGCGGATCTCCGCGAACATCTCGGGCGTGGTGAATTCGCGGATGTCCTCGATATTGCCCACGTCCCATGCGGCCTGCAGTCGCACGAAGTAGACCTTGGCGTTACGCAGGAAGGATTCGGTGTCGAAGCCCGCGGGCACGTCAGGCGCGGCGCTGATCTGCGGCGTGGTCAGCGGCTGCGCTTCGGGCGCGAGGTACTGGCCCGTGGGCGGCGCGGTGTAGCGCGGCTCCTGCGGACGGTAACCACCCGCCTGGTTCAGGCTCGCCCCACCCGTCTGATACGCGGGCTGCGACTCGCGACGGCGGCTCATGAACTTGCGGATCAGCCAGATGGCGACGAACGCGATCAGTGCAATCACGATCATGTTGGCCATCATGCCGGCGAACGCTTCGCCCAGACCAAAGTGCGAGAGCAGTGCTGCAATGCCCAGACCGGCCGCGAGACCCGCGATCGGCCCGAGCCAGCGGTTGCGCGCCGGTGCGGGCGTGGGCGCCGGCGTGGGTGCGCCGGGTTGGGCGCGCTGCGCGCCGGCTTGCTGCGTGGGGCTGGGTTGCGCGGGCGGCGGCGTGGTGCTGCGCTGCGACGCCACCGACGACTGACGGCCCAGGCTGCGTCCGCCACCCATGCGTCTTGCTTCAGCGTCGAGCGAGGCCAGGCTGCCTGCCACGATCGCGCCAATCACTGCGAAAGTGCCAATCCGCCTCGCCCAAGACGTTGAAAGCTTTTTGGAAGCTGAACTACAGGTCTCAGACATGGCGAAATTTCCTTTAAAGACAGTGATTTAGGAACATTAGTATTTTGTCCCGACGTGTAAGGCTACCACGCCAGCTGACAAATTGTAATATTTGACGGCGTCGAGGCCGACTTGTTCCATCATCGTCTTCAATGTTTCCTGGTCAGGATGCATGCGGATCGACTCCGCGAGGTACTGGTAACTGTCCGCGTCCTGGGCAAAGCGTTTGCCGAGCCACGGCAGCACCTTGAACGAATAGACATCGTAAGCCTTCTTGAGCGGCTCCCAGACCTTCGAGAATTCGAGCACCATCACGCGGCCGCCCGGCTTGATGACGCGGCGCATTTCGGCGAGCGCGCGATCCTTGTGGGTCATGTTGCGCAGGCCGAAGGCCACCGTCACCAGATCGAAGTAGTTGTCCGGGAACGGAATCTTCTCCGCGTCGCACAGCAGCGCGGGCGTGATCACGCCCTTGTCGATCAGGCGGTCGCGGCCCACGCGCAGCATCGATTCGTTGATGTCGGTGTGCCAGACTTCGCCGCTCGGGCCGGCCTTCTTCGCGAACGCCATCGACAGGTCGCCCGTGCCGCCCGCGATGTCGAGCACCTTCGCGCCCGGACGGATGTTCGCCTGTGCGATCGTGAAAGCCTTCCAGGCGCGGTGCAGCCCGCCCGACATCAGATCGTTCATCAGGTCGTAGTTCGAGGCGACCGAGTGGAACACACCGGCCACCTTCTTCGCCTTGTCCTGTTCGTCGACTGTCTGATAGCCGAAGTGGGTTTTGCTCATCGCGCTCGTCCTTTCGCGGGTCTTGAACCGGATCGTGTCCGGATCTTTTTAGATGGAGTGCGCCGCGCCCCTCGCGCGGCGGCTGGATCGTAACAGGAAGCGTCAGTGGCAGTGGCCGTGCGCGGCAGCGCCGGGTGGTAACTGCGCTGCCATCGGCGCATCGCGCTCGACGCCGGCCGCCTTGAGCTTCGCGAAATACTCGGCCCACAGCGCGTCCTGACGCGTCGCCAGCTCGTAGAGCTGGTCCCAGGAATAGATCCCGGTATTGTGACCGTCGGAGAAAGTGGGTTGCAGCGCGTAGTGACCGACGCCTTCGAGCGCCGTGATCGTCACCTCGCGCTTGCCGGTCTGCAGCGTCTCCTGGCCGGGGCCGTGACCGCGCACCTCGGCGGAGGGCGAAAAAACGCGCATCAGTTCGAACGGAATGCGATAACTCTCGCCGTTCGCATACTGGAGTTCGAGCACACGCGACAGCGCGTGCACCACCACGCCGGTCGGCACCGGCGTATCGGATTTCAGTCCACTCATGATCGTCCCTGATCGAACATTGCGAGCACCGCGCTCATCCTGCACATCCCGCTCATCCGTCAACTAGCGACGCTCACGCCCGCATTCACGACGCCAGCGCCTGCTCCATTTCCTGGCGCACCGCTTCGCGCAGCAGCGTGGCCTGCGCGCGGCGTTGCCCGAGCATCGCCTCGGACACCGTGCGCTGACGCGGCGACCACACCGACATCGGGAAATGCGCGTCGTTGGTGAAGCGCGGAATCACGTGCCAATGAACATGCGGCACCTGGTTGCCGAGGCTCGCCAGGTTCACCTTGGACGGCTGCATGATGCGGCGCAGCGCGCGCTCGACCGCATATACGGCGCGCATAAGGTGTTCCCGGTCGGCATCGGCGAGATCCGAGAACTCGGCGACATGCGTATTCCAGATCACGCGGCAAAAGCCCGGATATTCGGCTTCGGCGGTCGCGAGGACGACGCGCATACGCTCGTCTTCCCACAGCACTTCACCGCCTTCCTCATTACAGAATACGCATCCCATCGTCGTCCTCGAACCCGTGTTACGGAAAAATTGGCGCAGCCATTAGACCAGCACGCGTTCGATTCCGCCATTGTTCGCGTGGTTCACATAGTCGGCCATCCAGTTTTCGCCGAGCACGTGGCGCGCGATCTCCACCACGATGTAATCGGCTTCGATGTTGGCGTCCTCGTTGTAGCGCGACAGGCCCTGGAGGCAGGACGGGCAAGACGTCAGGATCTTGACGTCCTGCGTCGTTCCCTGGCCGCCCGCTTCCTGCTGCGTGGCCGGCTGCACCACGGTCTCACCGCTCACGCCAGACGCGACGATCGGGATATTGCGCAGCTTCGCCGCTCCCTTGCGGAGTTCCTCTTCCTTGCGGAAACGCACCTGCGTCGAAATGTCCGGACGCGTCACCGCGAGCGTGCCCGACTCGCCGCAGCAACGATCGTTCTTCTCGATCTTGTAGCCGTCTTTTTCCGAACCCATGAGTTCGTTGACGAGCTTGACCGGATCCATCGTCTTGATCGGCGTGTGGCACGGGTCGTGGTACATGTAGCGCGTGCCGCTCACGCCATCGAGCTTGATGCCCTTTTCGAGCAGGAACTCGTGGATGTCGATGATGCGGCAGCCCGGGAAAATCTTGTCGAATTCATAACCGGCGAGCTGGTCGTAACACGTGCCGCACGACACCACGACGGTCTTGATGTCGAGGTAGTTCAGCGTGTTCGCCATGCGGTGGAACAGCACGCGGTTGTCCGTCACGATCTTCTCGGCCTTGTCGAACTGGCCCGAGCCGCGCTGCGGATAGCCGCAGCACAGATAGCCCGGCGGCAGCACGGTCTGCACGCCCGCTTCCCACAGCATGGCTTGGGTGGCCAGACCGACCTGCGAGAACAGACGCTCCGAGCCGCAACCCGGGAAGTAGAACACCGCTTCCGAATCCACATTCGTGGTCTTCGGATTGCGAATGATCGGCACGATCTTGTTGTCTTCGATGTCGAGCAGCGCGCGCGCCGTCTTCTTCGGCAGGTTGCCCGGCATCTTCTTGTTGACGAAGTGGATCACCTGCTCGACCACCGGCGCGCGGCCCGTCGATGCAGGCGGATGCGCCGTCTGCTTCTTGACGAACTTCTTGAGCACGTCGTTGCCCAGGCGCTGCGCCTTGTAGCCCACGCCCATCATCGCGGTGCGCGCGAGGTTGATGGTCTGCGGATTGGTGGCGTTCAGGAAGAACATGCCCGCCGCGTTGCCCGCATTGAACTTCTTCTTGCCCATCTTGCGCAGCAGGTTGCGCATGTTCATCGTCACGTCGCCGAAGTCGATCTTGACCGGGCACGGCGTCACGCACTTGTGGCAGACCGTGCAGTGGTCGGCCACGTCGTTGAACTCGTCCCAGTGCTTGATCGACACGCCGCGGCGCGTCTGCTCTTCATACAGGAAGGCTTCGACCAGCAGCGAGGTCGCGAGAATCTTGTTGCGCGGGCTGTACAGCAGGTTCGCGCGCGGCACGTGGGTGGCGCACACCGGCTTGCACTTGCCGCAGCGCAGGCAGTCCTTGACCGACTCGGCGATCGCGCCAATGTCGGACTGCTGCATGATCAGCGATTCGTAGCCCATCAGGCCGAACGACGGCGTGTAGGCGTTGCGCAGGTCGGCGCCTTCGAGCAGCTTGCCCTTGTTGAAGCGGCCTTCCGGATCGACGCGCTGCTTGTAGGCGCGGAATTCGGCGATCTCGTCTTCGGTGAGGAATTCGAGCTTCGTGATGCCGATGCCGTGCTCGCCCGAGATCACGCCGTCGAGCGAACGCGCGAGCTTCATGATGCGCGCCACCGCGACGTGCGCGTCCTGCAGCATCTCGTAGTTGTCCGAGTTCACCGGCAGGTTGGTGTGCACGTTGCCGTCGCCGGCGTGCATGTGCAGCGCCACGAACACGCGCCCGCGCAGCACCTTCTTATGGATCGCCTGGGCTTCGTCGAGGATCGGCTTGAACGCGCCGCCGTTGAAGATCTGGCGCAGTTCGGCACGGATTTCCTGCTTCCACGAGATCCGCACGGTGCGGTCTTGTGTCACATGGAAGACGTTGGCGTCGGGCTGCACGTCCACGCGATCGGCGAACTTTTCCGCCAGCGCTTCGTAACCCAGTTGCACGAGATAGTGCTGCGCCTCGCGCAACGACATGTCGAGCTTTTCGCCCACGAAGCTCCAGCGCTCGCGCACGCGCTTGAGCAGGTCGAGCGCCTGCTGCACGCGGTCTTCGAGCAGCTCCGCCGACGGGATTTCGTTCGCGTCGTCGGTCTTGCCCAGCGGCAGCTTGCCTTCCTTGAAGAACGCTTCGAGCGCGTCGACCAGTTGCAGCTTGTTCTTGATCGACAGTTCGATGTTGATGCGCTCGATGCCGTCCGTGTACTCGCCCATGCGGTTGAGCGGAATCACGACGTCTTCGTTGATCTTGAACGCGTTGGTGTGCTTCGCGATCGCGGCCGTGCGGCTGCGGTCGAGCCAGAAGCGCTTGCGCGCCTCGGCGGAGACCGCCACGAAGCCTTCGCCGCTCTTGCCGTTGGCCATGCGGATGACTTCCGACGTAGCGGTGGCCACCGCATCGGCGTCGTCACCGACGATATCGCCGATCAGCACCATCTTCGGAAACGCGTTGCGCTTGCTCTTGGTCGCATAGCCGACGGCGCGCAGATAGCGCTCGTCCAGATGCTCCAGGCCCGCGAGAATCGCGCCGCCCTGCTTCGAGGTTTCGAACAGGTAGTCCTTGATTTCGACGATGCTCGGGATCGCCTCGCGCGCCTGGCCGAAGAATTCCAGACAGACCGTGCGCGTGTTCGCCGGCATCTTGTGCAGCACCCAGCGCGCCGACGTGATGAGACCGTCGCAGCCTTCCTTCTGGATGCCCGGCAGGCCCGCGAGGAACTTGTCCGTCACGTCCTTGCCGAGGCCTTCCTTACGGAAGCGCTTGCCTTCGATGTCGAGCCATTCCGTCTTCAGCAACTTTTCGCCCGGCGCGTACTCGCCGTCGAACCACTTGAGCTCGAAGCGCGCGACCGGAATGTCGTGGATCTTGCCCATGTTGTGGTCGAGGCGCGTGACTTCGAGCCAGTTGCCCTGCGGATCGACCATGCGCCACCAGGCGAGATTGTCGAGCGCCGTGCCCCACAGCACGGCCTTCTTGCCGCCCGCGTTCATCGCGACGTTGCCGCCAATGCACGAAGCATCCAGCGAGGTCGGGTCGACCGCGAACACGAAGCCCGCCGCATCGGCGGCTTCGGTCACGCGGCGCGTGACGACGCCCGCGCCCGAGAAGATCGTCGCGACCTTGCGATCGACGCCAGGCAGGTCGGTCATCTCGACCGGGCCGAGCTGTTCGAGCTTTTCGGTGTTGATGACGGCCGAGAACGGCGTGAGCGGCACTGCGCCGCCGGTGTAGCCCGTGCCGCCTCCGCGCGGAATCACGGTCAGGCCGAGTTCGAAACACGCCTTGATGAGACCGGCGATTTCGGCTTCGGTGTCGGGCGTGAGCACCACGAACGGATATTCGACGCGCCAGTCGGTGGCGTCGGTCACGTGCGAGACGCGCGCGATGCCGTCGAAGCGGATGTTGTCCTTCTGCGTGCGCTTGCCAAGCACCTTGGTGGCGCGGCGGCGCAGTTCGGCCATCTTTTCGAATTCGGCGGCGAACTCGTCGATAGCGCGGCGCGCGGCCGAGATCAGCGTCTCCACGCGCGCGGCGCGCTCCAGCCCTTCCTGGTCGTTGTGCTCGACGAGGTCGGCACGGCGGCGCTTTTCGATTTCGGCGATGCGGTGGTTCAGCGCCTCGATCAGCAGCGCGCGGCGCTTCGGGTTGTCGAGCAGATCGTCCTGCAGATACGGATTGCGGCGCACGACCCAGATATCGCCGAGCACTTCGTACAGCATGCGTGCCGAGCGGCCGGTGCGGCGTTCGGCGCGCAGCTCGGCGAGCGCGTTCCAGGCCTCTTCGCCTAGCAGGCGAATGACGATTTCGCGATCCGAAAAGGACGTGTAGTTGTACGGAATCTCGCGCAAGCGCGGTTCGACGTCGGCGGCCACGGCGGCGGCTGCGCCGTGAGGATCGAAAACTTGAGGTGCGTTCATGGTTGGACGACTCTTTGAGCCAGTCCCGCTCAGTGGGCTGCCAGATGGGCAAGCGGCCTGCATGGCGGAAGCTGACGGGGCGCGTGGGGCGCTATTCTGAAATCGAGTCCGCCGGTGGCTCGCGGGTGGCGTGCGGTGGCTGATAGCGGACGAAGGGGGTGGGGAAGCATGGCGGCAGCGCTCACGCCGATGGTTCCCCGGCGCTCGGACTTAGCGACACGATCGTGCGTGGCGGGCATGCCGCTGCGCCGCGGGGCGGGTCTCGCGCCGTGCGGGCATCAAATGGGCTGTCCGGGGTTGCCAGTGCATCTTCCGATCCTTGTTTCAAAACACGATTTTAACGCATGATCCGCACACGCGCTGACGCTCCACGGGAACAGTACGGACATATAACTTTCATTTTTTGACATTCGCGTCGGAATTGATTCGCCGTCCGGAAGGTCGGGCAATCGTTCAGATGTCTGGGCGCGGGGCTGCGGCGCGGTGCTGGCCGGTGCTCGGCCCTTGCCGCCGTTGGCGCTATCATTTGCGTTTCGGCGCTCTTTCGGCGTCCCTCCCCCGCTCACTTGCCGCGCCCGGCGCGCCCTTCGCATGGCTTCCCACGACGATTACCTGAAGAAAGTCCTCACCGCCCGCGTCTACGACGCCGCCCGCGAGACCGAACTTGAGCGCGCACCGAATCTTTCGACGCGTCTGCGCAACACAGTCCTGCTCAAGCGCGAGGACAACCAGCCGGTGTTCTCGTTCAAGCTGCGCGGCGCGTACAACAAGATGGCGCATCTGTCGGCGGAACAATTGCAGCGCGGCGTGATTACGGCTTCGGCGGGCAATCACGCGCAGGGCGTGGCGCTCTCGGCGGCGCGGCTGGGCGTGAAGGCGGTGATCTGCGTGCCGGTGACCACGCCGCAGGTGAAAGTCGATGCCGTGCGTGCGCATGGCGGCGCGATGGTCGAGGTCGTGCAGGCCGGCGAGTCCTACAGCGACGCCTACGCCCACGCCGTGAGCCTTCAGGAAGAACGCGGGCTGACCTTCGTGCATCCGTTTGACGATCCGTATGTGATCGCCGGCCAGGGCACCGTGGCCATGGAAATCCTCAGCAAGCATCAGGCCCCGATTCACGCGATCTTCGTGCCGATCGGCGGTGGCGGTCTGGCGGCGGGCGTGGCGGCTTATGTGAAAGCGGTTCGTCCGGAAATCCGCGTGATCGGCGTGCAGACGGACGACTCCTGCGCGATGGCGCAGTCACTCAAGGCGGGCAAGCGCGTCGAACTCAGTGAAGTCGGCCTGTTCTCGGACGGCACCGCAGTGAAGCTCGTGGGCGAGGAAACCTTCCGCCTGTGCCAGGAGTACCTCGACGATGTGCTGACGGTCGACACCGACGCGCTTTGCGCCGCGATCAAGGACGTTTTCCAGGACACGCGCAGCGTGCTCGAACCCGCGGGCGCGCTGGCCGTCGCAGGCGCAAAGCAGTACGCCGAACGCGAAGGCATCGACGGCAAGACGCTCATCGCGATCACCTCGGGCGCGAACATGAACTTCGACCGCATGCGCTTCGTGGCCGAGCGCGCCGAAGTCGGCGAAGCGCGCGAAGCGGTCTTCGCGGTGACGATTCCCGAGGAGCGCGGCAGCTTCAAGCGCTTCTGCGAACTGGTCGGCACGCGCAGCGTGACCGAGTTCAACTACCGCATCGACGACGCCGAGCGCGCGCACATTTTCGTGGGCGTGCAGATCCGCAACCGCGGCGAATCAGCGCAGATCGCGCAGAGTTTTGTGGATCACGGTTTCCCGAGCGTCGACCTCACCGGCGACGAACTCTCGAAGCAGCACATCCGCTACATGGTCGGCGGACGCTCGCCGCTCGCGCATGACGAACGCCTGTTCCGCTTCGAATTCCCGGAGCGTCCGGGCGCGCTGATGCGCTTCCTCTCGTCGATGGCGCCGAACTGGAACATCAGCCTGTTCCACTACCGCAACCAGGGCGCGGACTACAGCTCGATTCTCGTGGGCATCCAGGTGCCCGCAGCGGAAGACGCCGAGTTCCGCCGCTTCCTCGCGACGCTCGGTTATCCGCATTGGGAAGAGACGCAGAATCCGGCGTATCGTTTGTTCCTCTCGTAACCCTGCAACCCTGTAGCGGAGGCCCGCCAACGTGTCCGTTTCGCTCACCGACAAGCTCGTCGTCGCAATCTCGTCGCGCGCGCTCTTCGACTTCGAGGAAGAGAACCGCGTCTACGAAGCCGGCGACCTGCGCGCCTACGAGGCGTTGCAGCGCGAGCGCCTGAACGTGCCCGCGCGGCCCGGCGTCGCGTTCGCGCTGATCCGCAAGCTGCTCGCGCTCAACAACGGCGCGCATCACGTGGAAGTGGTGATCCTCTCGCGCAGCGATCCCATCAGCGGCTTGCGTGCGTTCAGTTCGTGCCGCGAGCATCAACTCGATATCCAGCGCGGCGTGTTCACGCGCGGACGCGAGCCGTGGCATTACCTCAAGCCGCTCAACGCGTCGCTGTTTCTGTCGGCGAATCCCGAGGACGTACGCGGCGCCTTGGACGCAGGCTTTCCCGCCGCGCGCGTGTTTCCACCCGACGAGCAGAATTCGGCGACAATGGCGCAACACAACGCGCATGAGATTCGCGTCGCGTTCGACGGCGATGCGGTGCTGTTTTCCGACGAAGCCGAGCAGATCTTCCAGCGCGACGGGCTCGGCGCGTTCGTGAGCCACGAGCGGGACAACCGCGAACTGCCGCTCGCGCACGGGCCGCTCCAGCCGCTGCTCGCGGCGCTGAACCGGCTGCAGAAACTCGCGGACGCCAATGCGCAAATGCGTATCCGCACGGCGCTCGTGACCGCGCGCTCGGCGCCGGCGCACGAGCGCGCGATCCGCACGCTGATGGCCTGGAACATCGACATCGACGAAGCGATGTTCCTGGGCGGACTCGAAAAAGGCCCGTTCCTGCGCGAGTTCGAACCTGATTTTTTCTTCGACGACCAGATCCGCCACTGCGAATCGGCCCGCTCGGTCACGGCGACCGGGCATGTGGCAAGCGGCGTGGCCAATCCCGTGGCGGCAGCGCACCCAGCGCGCACCGCCACGAACGACGCAATAAGCGACGCAAACTCCGACGCAACCTCCGAAACCAGCGCATCATGACTCCCGAACAATCCCCGCTCGGCAAAGCGTCGAGCTACACCGAGCAATACGACGCGACCCTGCTGTTCCCGATCCCGCGCATTGGCGCACGCGAACAAATCGGCATTGGCGCGCAACTGCCCTTCTTCGGCACCGATATCTGGAACGCCTACGAGCTTTCCTGGATCAACGCGCGCGGCAAGCCGCAGATCGCCATCGCCACGTTCTTCATCCCCGCCGATTCGCCCAACATCGTCGAATCGAAGTCGTTCAAGCTGTATCTGGGCTCGTTCGCGCAAACGGCGTTCGAATCCGCCGATGCCGTGCGCGAGTTGCTCAAGCGCGATGTGTCGGCAGCATGCGGCGCGTCGGTCGCGGTGAAGCTCGAACAGCCGGGCGCATTCGGCAAGATTGCGTTCGAGGAATTCGACGGCCTGTCGCTCGACCGCCTCGACCTGGACGCCGACGCCTATCACCCGGATCCGTCGCTGCTGAAGGCCGCGCACGACGAATCGCCGGTCGAGGAAACGCTGGTGTCGAACCTGCTCAAGTCGAACTGCCCGGTGACCGGCCAGCCCGACTGGGGCAGCGTGCAGATTCACTACGTCGGGCCGCAGATCGATCAGGCGGGCCTGCTGCGCTACATCATCTCGTACCGCAACCACACGGGCTTCCACGAGCAGTGCGCCGAGCGCATCTTCATGGACATCCTGCGCGAGTGCAAACCGGATCGCCTCGCGGTCTACGCGCGCTATACGCGTCGCGGCGGGCTGGACATCAACCCGTTCCGCACCAACTTCAACATGCCGATGCCGGATAACGCGCGACTTGCGCGTCAATGACGGCTAGCAAGCGGAAGTACCATGAAAAAAGCGCCGGTTTTGCCGGCGCTTTTTCTTTGTGGCGTTGAACGCCGTCGCTTTGACTGCTTCTACGGCTTCTATTGCGGCTGCGACTGCGGCAACTCCGCCGCGCCCATGCGACGCGCAATCACGCCCGCTCGCTGCGACAGATACGCCGAATTGCGATGGTCGTCGAAGAACTTCGGACGCGGCAGCATCACCGCCAGCCGCGCCGACTGCCACGCTGTGAGCTTCGTCGCGCTGGTGCGGTAGTAATGCTGTGCGGCGGCCTGCGCGCCATAGACACCGTTGCCCCACTCCACCGAGTTCAGGTAGATCTCGAAGATGCGCTCCTTGTCGAGCAGCGTCTCCAGCATCCACGTGATGATGAGTTCCTGGCCCTTGCGGATATAGCTTTTCTCGCGCGAAAGGAACAGGTTGCGCGCGAGTTGCTGCGTGATCGTCGAACCGCCGCGCACGATGTGGCCGCGCTTCTTGTTGCGCTCCCACGCCTGGAGAATGGCGTCGGTTTCGTAGCCGTTGTTGTTGACGAAGTTGGCGTCCTCGGACGCGATGATCGCGCGCTTGAGGTTGCGCGAAATCTGGTCGTAGGGCACCCATTGATGCTGGATGTCGAGATCGGGGCGCTCGGCGGCAAGATGCGCGGCGTCCGAACGCATGAACGCCGTGCTTTGCGGATCGACGACATTCCATGCGGCGATCTGCGCGAAGTAGAACAGTTGCAGCGCGAGCCACGACACCACCGTCACGCAAGCCGCGTAGATCAGCCAGCGCATTGCCCCAGGGCGTTTGACGGCTTGCTGGCCGCGCGCCGCACTGGCGCGCTGGGCGAAGCCGCGCACGTACTGGCTTGCGCTCGGCGGTTGCGCCGCGTCTCTACGCATGGCCTCGCGCTCCCGCCCGCTCAGACCTGCGCCGCCAGCTGCGCGCGCAGACCGGCCAGCACCGGCGCGCCGTCCGGACGCACGCCGCGCCAGACGAAGAACGACTCGGCGGCCTGCTCGACCAGCATGCCCAGGCCATCCGATGCGCGCGCGCCGAGCGACTCGGCGTGGCGCATGAAGACCGTCGGCTCGGCGCCGTACATCATGTCGTAGGCCAGCGTGCCCGTGCCGAACGCCCGCGCGTCGCACTCGGGCAGCGCGGCGTCGAGACTGCCGGCCGTCGCGTTGATGATCACGTCGTAGGGCTTCGGATCGACCGGGTCGCGCAAGACAGCTTCCGGGCCGCCACCGTTGATGAGGCAACCGAACTCGCGCGCCGCGCCTTCGAATTGGGCGATCAGCGCATGCGCCTTCTGCGCCGTGCGATTGACGATGGTGATTTCGAGCGGATGGCGCTCCAGCATCGGCAGCACGACGCCGCGCGCTGCGCCGCCCGCGCCCAGCAGCAGCACGCGCGCCCCCTTGAACGCCACGCCCAGATTCACTTCGATGTCGCGAACGAGGCCGAAACCGTCGGTGTTGTCGCCGAAAATGCCGTCTTCGTCGAAACGCAGCGTGTTGACCGCACCCGCTGCCGCCGCGCGCGGCGACAGACGGTCGGCCAGTGCATGCGCTTCGAGCTTGAACGGCACCGTCACGTTCAGGCCGCGCCCGCCCGCCGCGCGAAACGCCTGGACGTGCTCGACGAAGCCATCGAGCGGCGCGAGCAGGCGGTCGTACTCGACCGACTCGCCCGTCGCGGCGGCAAACTGCGCGTGGATCGACGGCGACTTGCTGTGCGCCACCGGATTGCCGACTACCGCGTAACGGTCGCGATGCTGGGCTTGATCGGCGCTCATTCGCGCGGCTCCGTGGCGTGCTGCTCGGCTTGCTGGACTTCTTCAGCGCTTTCCGGCGTGTCGCCTTCGGCGTTTGCGTCGCCGGCCGTGTCGGCTTCGGCTTGTGCTTCCGCTTCGCTTTCGGCGGAATCATCGGCGGCGTCGATCAGCTCTTCGTCTTCCGCCGCTTCTTCCTCGGGCTGCTCGCCGCTCGTCACGACCGGCGCGTCGAGCACGCGCAGCATGCGCACCGACGCCTCGATCGTCAGCTCGTCGATCGACATGACTTCCATCATCAGGCGCGTGCCGCGCGCGTGCACGCCGAGCGCGGGCACGTGCATGAGCAGCGGCACTTCCTCGAAGCGCACCAGATCGTCCTTGACGACCGTGGCCGGGAATTCGCGACGCGGCTCGACGCCGCCGTCACCGCGCATTTCCTGCTGGAGCCAGCGCAGGCACCAGAAGTACTCCATGCGGCGCTGGTGATCGGCATACGCCGTATAGGTTTCGTCGAAGCCCTGCACGACGGCGAACAGGTCGGCGTCCTTGGGCTTGAACGGCGCGACCAGCTTGGCGGCCACGCCGTGCTCCACGCACGCGAGCAGCTGCCACTGGTTCACGAGGTCGACATAACGGCGCAGCGGCGAGGTGCTCCACGCGTACTGCGCGACGCCCAGGCCTTCGTGCGGCGCGGCGTTGGTCTGCATGCGCGTGCGCTTGGGGCCCGTGGGCGCACCGAACGCGCGCTGCGAGCGGTAGATGCCCGGCACGCCGTGATCGTTGAGGAACGCGCCCCACGTGGAGTTCGCGAGAATCGCGAGTTCGGCGACGATCATGTCGAGCGGCGACCCGCGGCGACGCGGCGTGATGTTGACGTGCTCGCCTTCCACGTAGAAGTTGTAGTCGGTGTTGCGCTGCACTTCGCGGCGCAGGCCGTAACCGGCACGCGCCTGCTGGCGCTTCTCGAACAGCGCCTGGGCGAACGGCCACAGCACGGCGATGTCGTCCTTGTGCGGATAGTCGCCCGTGCCTGCGGCGAGGGTCTCTTCCGTGACGACTTCGTCGAGCGTGTTGTGGCGCAGGTTGCTCTTCACGAACACGCGCTCGGCGCGCGTTTCGCTGGCGACGATCTCCTGCGTCTCGCGGTTCACGATGCTGTAGAGCGACAGCGCCGGGCGCAGGCCGCCTTCCTTGAGCGTGAAGGCATCGACGAAATCGTCGGGCAGCATGGTGATCTTGTCGCCCGGCATGTAGACCGTCGACAGACGCGTGCGCGCGATCGTGTCGGCCGTGTCGCCGCGCGCAATGCCCAGCGCCGGAGCCGCGATGTGGATACCGATGCGCACGCGGCCATCGGCCAGATGCTCGATGGAGAACGCATCGTCGATTTCGGTCGTGGTGACGTCGTCGATCGAGAACGCCTGCACGTGGTCGCCCGCTTCCGGCAGCGTCTCGGGCAGCGCGCCCACTTCGACCGGCGGGAAACCGGTGCCGTGGGGGAAGAATTCCGCGAGGAAGCGCGCTTCGTGCAGCGCGCGCGGCGAGGCAATCCCGCCGCATTCGAGCATCAGGCGCGGCATCGAAATACCACGCGCGGCAGCGGCGGCTTCGAGCGCCTTGTATTCGATCGAGTTCTTGTCCGGTCGGGTGAGCAGCCCCAGCGCCTTGTCCTTGAGCGCCTCGGGCAATCTGCCCGCCTTCATCTCGTCTTCGTAGCCGGCCTGCACGAGCGCCTGCTGGCGCTTGCGCTCCAGCGACGCGAGCGCCATCTTGAGCTGCTCTTCGGGCGCGCGCTGATACTGGCCACGACCCTTGCGGCGGAAGTACACGGGCGAGCCGTGCAGGCGCAGCACGAGCGCGGCGCGTTCGACCGGGCCATAGGTTGCGCCGAAGTATTCGGTGGCGAGCGCCGTGTAGGCGAATTCGTCAGCGGGCGCGCACTCCCACAGGAAATCGAGATCGATTTCCTGTGCAGCGGCGTCAGCCTGCTCCAGCAGTTCTCCGGCGGCGGGCTTCTCGAATTCGATCAGCACGTCCTTGGCGCGCACCTTGGCGCGGCGGCCGCCCGGCAACTCGACCTGGAACGCGTCGCCCTGCTTCGACAGCACGCTGCCGGCCTTGAAACTGCCCGATTCCTCAAAGAAAACGTTCACTCAACACTCTCGTTCAGTCTTGCTATCACCGTCGGGCGCGGCGCGCCCGGGCGGTGCTGCTGTATACATATAGGCGCTCGCGCAATGCGCGAACGGCGCGACGCCTGGGTTCTTCCCCTAAGCTGCGTCGCAGAAACGGATCACTTCGTCGACGTAATCGGCGAATTCGCTGATGCCATGGTCACTGCCTTCGATCAGGTGCGTCGTGACACCCGGATAGTGCGCCAGCATCTCGCGGTAATCGAGCACTTCGTCGCCGGTCGCCGCGAGCAGGTAGTAACGCTGCGGCTGGCTGATCTGCGCGACGGCCAGCGCGCGCAACTCATCGAGATGGCGCGGTTCGACGACGATGCTGCCGCCGCCATGCCAGAGCGGCTGCTCGCCCAGGTACTTCGACAGGTCGCGCTGCGGCACCACCGCCGGATTGAGCAGCGCGGCATGCCAGCCGTGTTTCTCGGCCAGATAGGTGGCGAAGTAGCCGCCCAGCGAACTGCCGATCAGCGCAATCCGCTCACCTGCTTTGGCCTTGTCGGCGATTTCGCGCTCGATCTGCGCGATGGCCCCGGCGGGCGAAACCGGCAGCGTCGGGCAAAGCCACTCGCTAGCGCGGCCCGTTTCGGCCAGACGCGCCGCCAGCAGGCGCGCCTTGAACGACTGCGGCGACGAGCGGAAACCGTGCAGATAGACGATCACGCCGCGCTCCGCGCCGACAGCGCATCGAGCAGCTTCTGATGCACGCCGCCAAATCCGCCGTTGCTCATCACCAGCACCTGGTCGCCCGGACGCGCGGCGGCAACCACAGCCTTCACCAGCGCGTCGAGGTCGTGGAACGCATGCGCCTTCTCGCCGAGCGGCGCGAGCGCACCCGCCAGATCCCAGCCGAGCGCGTCATTGCCGCTGGGCGCGCCGTAGCCGAACACGAGGTCGGCATCGGCAAGACTTGCGGGCAGTTGCGCCTTCATCACGCCGAGCTTCATCGTGTTCGAGCGCGGCTCCAGCACGGCGAGGATGCGGGTGTTTTCATGGCCGACGCGCGTACGCAAACCGGCGATGGTCGTTTCAATTGCGGTCGGATGGTGCGCGAAATCGTCATAGACGGTCACGCCGTCCACGCTGCCGCGCACTTCCATGCGGCGCTTCACATTGCGAAAACCACTGAGTGATTCGGCGGCCTGCGCGGGCGGCACACCCACGCTGCGCGCGGCAGCGATCGCGGCCAGCGCATTCAGGCGGTTGTGCTCGCCCTGGATCTGCCAGTCGACCACGCCCACGCGTTCGCTGTTGTGATAGACGGCGAAGCGCTCGTCCACGGCCACGCCGTCTTCCGCCGGCAGCGCCTGCCAGCCGCCATCCACGCCGAAACGCTCGACATCGCTCCAGACGCCGCGCGCGAGCACGCGCTCCAGCGCGTCGCTGCGGCCGTTCGAGACCACCCGGCCCACACCCGGAATCGTGCGGATCAGGTGGTGAAACTGCGTCTCGATGGCGGCGAGATCGGGGAAGATATCGGCGTGATCGAATTCGAGGTTGTTCAACAGCGCCGTGCGCGGACGGTAATGGACGAACTTCGAACGCTTGTCGAAGAACGCCGTGTCGTACTCATCAGCTTCGATCACGAAGAAGCTCGAATCGGTCAGGCGCGCCGAGATACCGAAGTTCAGCGGCACGCCGCCGATCAGGAAGCCGGGGTTCAGGCCCGCGTCTTCGAGCAGCCACGCGAGCATCGAGCTCGTCGTGGTCTTGCCGTGCGTGCCCGCCACCGCCAGCACCCACTTGTCGCGCAGCACGTGCTCGCCGAGCCACTGCGGGCCCGACGTGTACGGCAGGCCGCGATTGAGGATCTCCTCCATCAGCGGGTTGCCGCGCGACACCACGTTGCCGATCACGTAGAGGTCGGGATTCAGCTCGGTCTGGCTCGCATCGTAACCTTCGATCAGGCGGATACCCTGCGCTTCGAGCTGCGTGCTCATCGGCGGATACACGCCCGCGTCGCAGCCGGTGACCGTGTGGCCCGCACTGCGCGCGAGCACGGCGAGACCGCCCATGAACGTGCCGCAGATGCCGAGGATATGGATGTGCATAAGCCTGTCGCGCCGCGCGGGCGTCGTGAACGGGTTGATCGGTTTTTTGGGATGGGTGACGCAAGACGGCGGCTTAATCGGGTTAGCCGCCGGAGCAAAGAACGGTATTGTACCCGAGCCCTCCGGCCTTTTTCGCCGCGGCGGCCCTGGGGTTGGCATGCGCACCAACCTCGGCCCAGCTCGCGAAGCCAGCCGCGACGCCTGGAGCGCCAGCGGGAGCCCGGGGGAGCCATAAGCGTTCTCTAGTATGATGGGTGCATGATTCGCAGATCTCATTTCGATCCCCAGCGCGTGCGCGAGGAAATCGCCATCGCGGCAGCACGGATGATTGCCGAGGATGGCCTCGATTACGCCACCGCCAAGCGCAAGGCCGCGCGGCAGGTGGTGGGGGACACCCGTATCGAAGGCGTCTGGCTGCCCGACAACGACCAGATCGAGGAAGAAATCCGCGAATATCAGGCCCTGTTTCAGGGAGATAGCCAGCCAGCGGTGCTGCGGCGTCTGCGCGAGATCGCGCTCGACTGGATGCTCAAGCTCGCGGCCTTCAACCCGTTCCTCACGGGCGCGGTGCTCAACGGCACGGCGGGCGAGCATTCGGACATTCATCTGCAGATCTTCTGCGATGACGCCAAGGGTGTCGCCATCTGGCTGCTGAACGCGAACGTGCAGTACGACGTCTCGGAAACGCGCCACTTCGCCGCGCGCGGTTATGTCGAAACGCTCAGCTTCCTCTGGAAGCCTTCGCGCACCGAAGAGCCGGTCGGCATTCACGTCGCGCTCTACAATACCGACGACCTGCGCGGCGCCGTACGCGCCGACGGACGCGGGCGTCTGCCGCGCGCAAACGCGCAGGCACTCCAGGCGCTGATCGACGCGAGCGGCGCCACCTCGACCACCTGACTCATATAGACAGGCAGCAATGAACACAAAGCGGATTCTGGCCGGCGTCGCAGTCGCGGCGGTGGCAGCCTGCGGCGGCATTCTTGCAGGACACTTTGCGGGCGGCGCACATGAAAGCGCCTCCGCTATCACGAACGCCGACGCGGCGACGGTCGCCGGCAAGCAAAGCCCGGTAGACCAGCTCTGGACGGCCGCCGTCACCACTCCGGACGGCAAGCCCCAGTCGCTCGCCATCTATAAAGGCCATCCGATCGTCGTGAACTTCTGGGCCTCCTGGTGCGGCCCGTGCGTCGAGGAAATGCCGGAGCTCTCCGCCCTGCATCGCGAGTATGCAAAGAAAGGCATCCAGTTCGTCGGGCTCGGCGTGGATTCGGCGGCCAACATCAAGACCTTCCTGGGCAAGGTCAAGGTCGATTACCCCATCTACATCGCCGGTTTCGGCGGTGCGGACGTCGCGCGCGCCTTCGGCAACAACGCCGGCGGCCTGCCTTACACGGTCGTAATCGACGCGAACGGCGCCGTTCGTGCGACAAAATTAGGCCAAATCAAACCGGACGAGCTGCGCCACACGCTTGATGCACTTTGACGCGGCTGAACAATTGACCGGGGCTTAACAGCCGTAGAGCACTTTTTGCCGCTCGATTTGACGAAATTGACTGAAGATCGGCCTCACCGCGCCTTACAGCGCGGTCTTGGGGTCATATCGAGCGTTTGGAAAACTAGACAAATTTCTCTAATCAGCGCTAAAGTTCGCGCAATTCCACGGAAAAAGAAGCGACCATGACGCGACTGCTGGTTTTGCACGGCCCCAACCTCAACCTTCTCGGCACCCGGGAACCGGAGGTCTATGGGCGCGTGACGCTGCCGCAGATCGATCAGGCGCTCGCCGACCGTGCCGCCGACGCAGGCGTGGAGCTTGCGACGTTCCAGAGCAACCACGAAGGCGCGCTGGTCGACCGCATCCAGGCGGCCCGCACGGAACAGACGGATTTCATCCTGATCAACCCGGCGGCGTACACGCACACCAGTGTGGCGATCCGGGATGCGCTGGCAGGCGTGGGCATTCCGTTCGTCGAGATCCATCTCTCGAACGTGCATCGTCGCGAAGCCTTCCGGCATCACTCGTATTTTTCCGACCAGGCCGAAGGCGTCATCTGCGGCCTCGGCTGGAAGGGTTATCTCTACGCGCTCGAATACGCGCTCGACCGGCTTGCTGCCCGGTCGGCCACGTAACTTCGGCGCCGGATAACCGACGCACTCTGAAAGACCACTCTTATCCCGTGCCGGGACGCGCGCGCCCCGGCACCTCACGTATTCAAGCAAAGGGGCTGCACCATGGATCTACGTAAGCTGAAGACTCTGATCGACCTCGTCTCCGAATCGGGCATCTCGGAACTCGAAGTCACCGAGGGCGAAGGCAAGGTGCGCATCGTCAAGAACGCGCCGCCGGTCTACGTGCAACCGACCGCCGCGCAATTCGCCGCACCGATGGCAGGCGCCCCGATGGCAGCCGCACCGGCCCAGGCTGGCGAAGCCGCAGCACCCGCCGCTGCTGCGCCGGCAGTGCCGCAAGGTCACGTCGTGACGTCGCCGATGGTCGGCACGTTCTACCGCGCACCGTCGCCGGGCGCTGATCCGTTCGTCCAGGTGGGCGACACGGTCAAGGAAGGCCAGACGCTGTGCATCATCGAAGCGATGAAGCTCCTGAACGAAATCGAGTCGGACGTCGCGGGCGTGGTCAAGGAAATCCTCGTCGAGAACGGCCAGGCGGTCGAATACGGCCAGCCGCTCTACGTGGTCGCGTAAGTACGCCCACCCGCAGATCACGAGTGATCGCATGAGCGCGCCGGCGCTTCGCGCGACATCCCTCTGGCGCCGCACCGCCCTCGCCGGTCGCGGCGCGCGCGGCCACCAGCGCCGCGCGCACCACCGGTCCTCCCTGGCGGCCCGCCTGCACGGTCATGCGGCGCCCATTGATGAGTCGAATACCCACCATGTTTGAAAAAATCCTTATTGCCAATCGTGGCGAAATCGCGCTGCGCATTCAGCGCGCGTGCCGCGAACTCGGCGTCAAGACGGTCGTCGTCTATTCGGAAGCCGACAAGGAAGCCAAGTACGTGAAGCTCGCGGACGAGGCCGTCTGTATCGGCCCGGCGCCGTCGAACCTGAGCTACCTGAACATGCCCGCGCTGATCAGCGCGGCGGAGGTCACCGATGCCGAGGCGATCCACCCCGGCTACGGCTTCCTGTCGGAGAACGCCGACTTCGCCGAGCGCGTCGAGCAATCGGGCTTCACCTTCATCGGCCCGCGTCCGGAAACGATCCGCATGATGGGCGACAAGGTCACGGCCAAGCAGACCATGATCAAGACCGGCGTGCCTTGCGTGCCGGGCTCGGAAGGCGCGCTGCCGGACGATCCGAAAGAAATCGTCAAGATCGCACGCACGATCGGCTACCCGGTCATCATCAAGGCGTCGGGCGGCGGCGGTGGCCGCGGCATGCGCGTGGTGCACACGGAAGCGGCGCTCGTGAACGCGGTCAACATGACCAAGGAAGAAGCGGGCCGCGCCTTCGGCAACCCGCAGGTCTACATGGAGAAGTACCTTGAGAATCCGCGTCACATCGAGATTCAGGTGCTCGCCGACTCGTTCAAGAACGCCGTGTGGCTCGGCGAGCGTGACTGCTCGATGCAGCGCCGCCACCAGAAGGTGATCGAGGAAGCGCCGGCGCCGGGCATCGCGCGCCGCCTGCTCGACCGCATCGGCGACCGTTGCGCCGACGCCTGCAAGAAGATGGGCTACCTCGGCGCGGGCACGTTCGAGTTCCTGTACGAAAACGGCGAGTTCTACTTCATCGAAATGAACACGCGCGTGCAGGTCGAGCACCCGGTCACCGAGCAGATCACCGGCATCGACATCGTGCAGGAACAGATCCGCATTGCCGCGGGCGAGAAGCTTTCGTTCCGTCAGCGCGACATCCAGCTGAAGGGCCACGCGATCGAGTGCCGTATCAACGCGGAAGACCCGTTCAAGTTCACGCCGTCGCCGGGTCGCCTGACCTCGTGGCACATGCCGGGCGGTCCTGGCGTGCGCGTCGACTCGCATGCCTACAATGGCTATTTCGTGCCGCCGAACTATGATTCGATGATCGGCAAGCTGATCACCTACGGCGCGACGCGCGAGCAGGCGATCCAGCGCATGCGCATCGCACTGTCGGAAATGGTGGTCGAAGGCATCTCGACGAACATCCCGCTGCACCGCGAACTGATGCTCGACGCCAAGTTCGTCGAAGGCGGCACGAGCATTCACTACCTGGAAAGCCGCCTGGCCGAGCGTCAAGCGATGAACCAGGGCGTGAAGAAGGACGAAGCGTAATTCCATGAGCTACCGGGAACTGATCGTCGAACTCGAGCGCGACCGCGCGGAAGAACTGTCCGACGCGCTGATCGAGCTTGGCGCCCTCTCGGTGTCGGTGGAAGACGCCGACGCCGACACGCCCGACGAGCAGCCGCTCTTCGGCGAGCCGGGCCTCAACCCCGAGCGCACCGCGTGGCAGCATTCGCGCGTGATCGCGCTGATCGGCGACGACCAGGATCCCGCCGTGCTGCTCGCGGCGGCGTCCAATGAGCTGGGTCTGCCGGAAGTGCCGAAGCACACGCTGCGCGAAGTCGAGGAGCAGGACTGGGTGCGCCTGACGCAATCGCAGTTCGATCCGATTCCGATTGGCGAGCGCATCTGGGTCGTGCCCTCGTGGCACGATGCCCCCGATCCGGACGCACTGGTGCTCGAACTCGATCCGGGCCTTGCGTTCGGCACGGGCAGCCATCCCACCACGCGTCTGTGCATGGAGTGGCTGGAGCAGAACGTGACGCCGGGTACGTCGCTGCTCGATTACGGCTGCGGCTCGGGCATCCTCGCGATCCTCGCGAAGAAGTGCGGCGCCAATCCGGTGATCGGCATCGACATCGATCCGCAGGCGGTCGAATCGGCGCGCCATAACAGCGAACGCAACCACGCGGACGTGACCTATGGCCTGCCCGACGACCTGCAAGCGGGCGAGTTCGACATCGTCGTTGCAAACATTCTTTCGAATCCGCTCAAGCTGATGGCGTCGATGCTGTCGTCGCGCGTGAAGCCGGGTGGACGCATCGCGCTGTCGGGCATCCTGGCCCGCCAGGCCGAGGAAGTGGCGCAGGTGTACGCGCAATGGATCGATATTTCGGTCTGGCGCGAGCACGAAGGCTGGGTCTGCCTGGCCGGTACGCGCCGCGCATAACGCTTCACGAACGCCGCTCGCCCTCGGGGGCGGCGGCTCAAGTCGTTAAGCGTCGTGGATTGCCATTAGAATGGCGGGTATCGCCAACCATCCGGGTCCACGGCACACATGCTCCTGGCCACGCGCTGCCCCTTCTGCGAAACCGTATTCCGAATCCAGCCGGCGCAGCTCGCCGCGCGCCGCGGCCTCGTGCGCTGCGGCCATTGCCAGGAAGCTTTCGACGCATCGGGCAGCCTCTATGATGTGCCGGAAGACGGCGATTTCGGCCTGGCCACGCCCGTTGCGGCCGACATCGCCGCGAGCCTGACGACGCCGCATGCAGCGGCATCCGCCGCGACGCATTCCGCACACGTCGCGCAGCCTGTCCATCCCGAACCGATCGTTGAGCCGGCACGCGAGCCGGAGCCTGAATTCGCGCCGGAAGTTGCTGCGCCGGGTCACGAAGCGGCAGCCGACGTTGCCACTGAAGTTGCGCCTGAAATCGCACCCGAAGTCGCGCCCGATGTCGCGCCCGAAAGCGCGCAAACACCAACGGCCGAACCCGCGCCGGAACCCCGGCTGCAACCCGCGCAAGAACACGCCCCCGAGCCTGAACCGGCTCCAGCCCGCCCCGCTGCGCCGCCGAATTTTGCGGGCGCCGCCTGGGATCCGTGGGCGCCGCTGCCGGATAGCCACATCGATCCGCGCCTGCAATACAACGCCGATCATCTGCCGCAGGCGAGCCTCGCCGCCGCCGCGACACGCAAGGCCGCGCGTGCAACCGAGATGCGTGTGATCCACGACGACGAACCGACGTTCGCGTCCGAGCCCGCCGCCCCCCACGCCACACCCGAAACACCTGCGGAGCCCTTCCCGCCCGCCACGCGCTGGACGCGTAGCGAGCCCGAACTGGTGCCGCCGGAGCCGATTGCACCGGGCAGCCCGCATCCGGGCCAAACCGAGCCGACGCTTTCGTCGGCTGAAACGGCCCGCACGCCGACCCGCGCCCCCATCGCCGATCCCGAACCGACGCTGCATCGATCGACGGCGATCGCGGCCAGCACGCCCGCCTTCACCGCGCTCGAACCCAGCGACGGCGACGAACCGTTCGCGGTCACCCGCGAAGCGCCCGCGCGCGCGAAAGGTCATCCGGGCTGGCGCATCTTCGGCTGGATCCTGATGCTCGCGCTGATCGTGCTGCTCGCGCTGCAACTCGTCTGGTGGCAGCGCGAAAGCGTCATGGTCTACTGGCCCGCGTCGCAACCGGTCTATCAGCAGGTCTGCGCGCAGCTCGGCTGCCACGTGAGCCCGCCGCGCGACATCGACGGCCTGCAGGTGCAGCCGTCCGATCTGCGTCAGGTCGACGACCCGCATCATCTCGAACTGAAGGTGCCGCTGCGCAACCGCTTCCAGGTGGCGCTGGCTTACCCAGCGATCGAACTCACGCTGCTCGACCGCCAGAACAACGTCGTGCTGCGCCGCGTGCTGTGGCCGCAGGACTACGTGCCGCCCGGCACGCGCATCGACGACGGCCTGGCGCCGCACCTCACGCAGACGATGATCGTGCGCCTCGACACCGGCAACGTCATCGCGTCGAATTTCCGCATCGAGATTTTCTATCCGTAACTGCGTTCAGTCACTGCGATCTGTCAGCGCGCATCCCTGCGCGCGCGCCCGTGCCGCTCCTGCGATGCGCGAGCCGCGCGCTCCCGGCACCCGGCCTTGCCGGGTGCGCCACTCACCACAACAGCTTTGAATCCGGAGAGCACATCATGAGTCAAGTCACGCTAGGCGGTAACCCGATCGACGTCGCAGGCACCTTCCCGGCGCCCGGCCAGAAGGCCCCGACGTTCTCGCTCGTCGGCAAGGATCTGAAGCCCGTCGCCCTCGCCGATTTCGCCGGCAAGCGCAAGGTGCTGAACATCGTCCCGAGCCTCGACACGCCGACCTGCGCCACCTCGACGCGCAAGTTCAACGAAGCCGCCGCGAACCTCGACAACACGGCTGTCGTCGTGATCTCGGGCGACCTGCCGTTCGCAGCCGGCCGCTTCTGCACGACCGAAGGCATCGAAAACGTCGTCACGGCGTCGACCTTCCGCGGCCATGAGTTCGCGCAAGCCTACGGCGTGGACATCACGAGCGGCCCGCTCACCGGCCTGACGGCGCGCGCCGTGGTCGTGATCGACGCCAACGACAACGTCGTGTACGCCGAACGCGTCAGCGAAATCAAGAACGAGCCGAACTACGACGCAGCACTCGCCGCGCTGAAGTAATCACGGCGGCGGCGCGCAGCGGCGGCAACACTTTGCAACGCGCCGCGCGCCGCCCTCTTTCATCACACGCATCACAGGAATTCCCGCCTTGGCTACGCTCATTTGCGGCTCGCTCGCCTACGACAACATCATGACCTTCGAGGGTCGCTTCCGGGAGCACATCCTGCCCGAGCAGGTGCACATCCTGAACGTCAGCTTCCTCGTGCCGACGATGCGCCGCGAATTCGGCGGCTGCGCGGGCAATATCGGTTACGCGCTGCACCTGCTGGGCGGCGATGCGCGCATCATGGGCACGCTCGGCGCCGCCGACGCACAGCCCTATATGGATCGCTTCAACGCGCTCGGCCTGAACACGGCGCACGTGCGCGTGCTGCCCGACATGTGGTCGGCGCAGGCGATGATCACGACCGATCTCGAAAACAACCAGATCACCGCGTTCCACCCGGGCGCGATGATGCAATCGCACGTGAACAAAGCGGACGAAGCGCCCGGCATCAAGCTCGGCATCGTCGCGCCGGACGGCTTCGACGGCATGGTTCAGCACGTAGAGCAACTCGCGGCGGCAAAAATCCCGTTCGTTTTCGATCCGGGTCAAGGTTTGCCGCTGTTCGATGGTGCGTCGCTGCGCCGCGCGATTGAACTTGCGACCTATCTCACGGTCAACGATTACGAAGCCAACCTTGTGAGCCACCGCACCGGCTGGTCGATCGAAGAGATGGCCAGCAAGGTCGAAGCGCTCATCATCACGCGCGGCGAGCAAGGCTCGCAGATCTACCACGACGGCCAGATCGAAGAGATCCCCGTTGTGCAGGCCGAGCGCGTGCTCGACCCGACCGGTTGCGGCGACGCCTTCCGCGGTGGTCTGCTCTACGGCATCGAGAACAAGCTCGGCTGGGCGACCAGCGGGCGTCTGGCCAGCCTCATGGGCGCGTTCAAGATCGAGCAGCAAGGTCCGCAGAACTATGCGCCCACCAAGGCGCAGATCCAGGAACGATTCAAGGCGGCGTTCGGTTACGAACTGTCGCTCTGAACACGCAGCGCCGCGGGAACGGCGCGCACAGAAGCGCATTGGAGTTACGGGAAATGAAAACAACAAATCGTCTGATTGTGGCCGTCATGATCGCGGGTTCGCTCGCCATGTCGGGTTGTGCCTATAACAGCAGTTCCGCCGACGTGTACACCGCCTCGCAGGCGCAGCGCGAAGCCACGGTTCGCATGGCCGTCGTGGAAAGCGTGCGCGCGGTGAAGATCAGCTCGAACAACGGCCAGCCTAGCGGCCTGGGCGCAGTGGGCGGCGGCGCGCTTGGCGCGGTTGCCGGCAGCGCCATCGGCGGCGGCCGCGGTTCGATCGTCACCGGCATCATCGGCGGCATTGCGGGCGCAGTGGCCGGCAATGCGGTCGAAAACGGCGTGGCCGTGCATGATGGTCTCGAGATCACCGTGCGACTGGACAACGGCGACTATCGCGCCATCACCCAGTCGGCGACGGGCGAGGTGTTCCAGGCGGGCGACCGCGTGCGCCTGCTGTCGAGCGGCGGCGTGACGCGCGTGACGCACTAACAGGCTTAGAGAATCACCCACGCCGGCGTGTGTACACGCCGGCAACCGAAGACCGGTTTCCCCTGTACCGCAGCGCGGCGCTTCGCGCCTTACCTGCGGAACCTCAGGCGCATGCTCTCCCCTGTGCATGCGCCTTTTTTCATGCCCGTTTGCCGCACCGTCCCGGGCGCGCAAGACGTACGGACGAAAAAAATCCCGTCGCGGATAACCCTGCGACGGGATTGCAGATCGAGCCTTGCGAGCAAGTCGCCGGGCCCGACCACCGAAGCACACGTTGTTTAACTGACTCTCGCGTGCTCCGGCCTGTACTGCTACAGCTTGAACGGCTTACGGACGGCTGCCCGTCGGGAACGGCCATGCAGCAGCCGGGTTCAGTGCCGTCTTCACCGTTGCTGCGGGTGCAGCCGGTTGCGCAGCAGCCGCAGGCGCAGCAGCGGCAGCCTTCTTCGCCGGTGCCTTGCGGGCAGCCTTCTTCGCAGCAGGCTTCTTGGCAGCAGGCGCGGCCTTTTTCGCAGGCGCAGCCTTCTTGGCAGCAGCCTTCTTCGCAGGCGCAGCCTTCTTGGCCGGTGCAGCCTTCTTCGCAGCAACCTTCTTCACTGCGACTTTCTTGGCGGCAACCTTCTTCGCTGCGGCCTTCTTCGCCGGTGCTGCCTTCTTGGCTGCAACCTTCTTCACCGCGACTTTCTTGGCGGCAACCTTCTTCGCTGCGACCTTCTTCGCCGGTGCTGCCTTCTTCGCAGCAACCTTCTTCACGGCGACCTTCTTGGCTGCAACCTTCTTCGCAGCGGCCTTCTTGGCCGGTGCTGCCTTCTTCGCCGGAGCTGCCTTCTTCGCAGCAACCTTCTTCACGGCGACTTTCTTGGCAGCAACCTTCTTCACTGCTGCGACCTTCTTCACTGCGGCCTTCTTCGCCGGAGCAGCAGCCTTCTTCACTGCAACCTTCTTCACTGCGGCTTTTTTGGCCGCCGGTTTCTTCTTGGCAGTTGCCATTTTTCTTCTCCTTCAGGTTCAGATGAGAGTCAGTTCAAACTACACCCTTCGTCAAAACCCGCTTCCCGCAAACGCTTCTCAGGGCGCACGCTACAAAGCGGGCTATTCATCGGCGTACGCTGGTCCCGCGCGCTTACGCTAATGAATGCGGTAAGGCGCGCCGTGCTGAAAAGCACGGCGCGCCGAGTCATTCCGGCGTCGGCTACCGACACCGGGCAACGTTCGTTGAGGGCGCAAGCCACATGGCTCGCGCCTTTTTCCGGGGGGAAGTTTGCCCATCCCTCTGAAGGGTTTGCAAAGTGCCTTGCACGTAGTTGAGCCGCCAGGGCTCCGGGCACGCTTTGCATCAGGCGTTCCTGCTCCTAATCGTCATGCCGGCGAAGGCGCTCGCGTAGCGCCTTGCGGCAACCCCAAAAGACTGACTTCGCAGTGCGTCCGGGTCATTCCCAGGTCAGCGCACCGCCCGTCTGGTACTCGATCACGCGCGTCTCGAAGAAGTTGCGTTCCTTCTTCAAGTCGATCATTTCGCTCATCCACGGGAACGGGTTCTCTTCGTTCGGGAACAGCGCGTCGAGGCCGATCTGCTGGCAGCGACGGTTGCAGATGAAGCGCAGATAGCTCTTGAACATCGACGCGTTCAGGCCGAGCACGCCACGCGGCATGGTGTCTTCCGCGTAACGGTATTCGAGTTCGACCGCTTCCTTGAACAGTTCGGTGATCTCCGCGCGGAACGCCGGCGTCCACAGCTGCGGATTTTCGAGCTTGATCTGGTTGATCAGGTCGATGCCGAAGTTGCAGTGCATCGACTCGTCGCGCAGGATGTACTGATACTGCTCCGCGGCGCCCGTCATCTTGTTCTGGCGGCCGAGCGCGAGAATCTGCGTGAAGCCCACATAGAAGAACAGGCCTTCCATGATGCACGCGAACACGATCAGCGACTTGAGCAGCGTCTGGTCGGCTTCGAGCGTGCCGGTCTTGAACGAGGGATCCGTCAGCGTCGTGATGAACGGGATCAGGAACTCGTCCTTGTCACGGATCGACTTGACCTCGTGGTACGCGTTGAAGATCTCGCTTTCGTCGAGACCGAGCGATTCAACGATGTACTGGTACGCGTGCGTGTGGATCGCCTCTTCGAACGCCTGGCGCAGCAGGAACTGGCGGCATTCGGGCGCCGTGATGTGCCGGTAGGTGCCGAGCACGATGTTGTTGGCGGCGAGGGAGTCGGCGGTCACGAAGAAGCCGAGGTTGCGCTTCACGATGCGGCGCTCGTCCTCGGTCAGACCATTCGGGTCTTTCCACAGGGCGATGTCGCGCGACATGTTCACTTCCTGCGGCATCCAGTGATTCGCGCAGCCAGCCAGGTACTTTTCCCAGGCCCACTTGTACTTGAACGGAACCAACTGATTGACGTCGGTCTGACCGTTGATGATGCGCTTGTCGGCGACATTCACGCGGCCTTCGGCCGAGACCGGCGCCTGCGGCGGCGGTGCGACTGCGAAGTCGGCGGCGAAGATGTTGGTTGCCGAAGAGGACTGAGGAGCGGAGTGCATGCCCGGAGCAGAGACAGCCTGTCCCGCGAGGTTGCGCATTGCGTTTTGCTGCGCACCGCTCGACGGAGTTACGGCCGTGTTCTCGTCATCCCAGTTGAGCATAAATGTCACCATCAATTTAGAACGGTTTGTACCATCTTTTCGTGAGCGGTAAAAGGGTTCGCACACGAAAAAACCTGTTTTCGATTCGCGTTGAGACCTCGATACAACACTTTGTTATCGCATCGTCTCGATCGACTCACGTGAACAGTGCGCAAGCTTCGCTTCTGCGTTGCTCGAACGTCACTGTCGCGACGCGCTTCGTGGTCTACGCGCAATCGTGAGCGCGGGTGAAAGAGCCTTCGCATCACGCGCGCTTCGTTCATCGATTCGCACGTCATTGCCTTCGCTCTTCACTGCGCTTTTCATCGCGCTCGTCGTTGCGTTTGTCCTTGCCGTTGTCGCCCGTTGTCGCCCGTTTCGCTTCACGCTTGCCGCGCATCGTGCGCGCTTTGCATATCGATCAAACGAGGATCGAGTGACTAGCGAAAAACCCCAAGGATTCCTGAAGCCTGTCACAAACGAAACGTGAGGAAGAAGCGAGCAACACGCGTGCCGCGTCGTTGCTCCACATCGCCATCCACACTTCGCCGGGAGAGACAGGCGGCGCGCATTGCGCGCACCGCCCTTCAAACGCTTCGACTACCTACTATTGTTTACTACAGTGCTGCCGCATGACTGCCTGCTTGCTGCCTGGCTACTGCTGTACTGCTCGCGGTCCTGCGTCATGCGCGCAGTGTTGCACTGCGCGTTGCCGCTTTATTGACGAGCCGATTCGACAAGCTGAACTGGCAAACTGCACTGGCAAACTGAGCGCCAGGATTACTGGCAGGCTTCGCACTCTTCGAAGCCGGCGTCGCCCGGACGCATCATGCACACCGGACCTTCCGCTTCCGGTGCGTCTTCGGCTGCCTGTTCGGGCGCCGAGTGCATCACCGTCGAGCCGCCGTTGCCGGCCGCGCCGCCTGCTGCACCGAAGCCAGCGCCACCGCTTGCACCACCGCCGTTCGAGCCACCCGTCGGCACTGCGTTGAGCGCGCCGTGAGCGACCGTCGACTTCTCGACGTGCGTCGCCGCCATCGTGCGCAGGTAGTACGTCGTCTTCAGGCCGCGCACCCATGCGAGCTTGTAGATCTCGTCGAGCTTCTTGCCCGATGCACCCGCCATGAAGATGTTCAGCGACTGCGCCTGGTCGATCCACTTCTGGCGACGCGACGCCGCTTCGACGAGCCACGTCGGATCGACTTCGAACGCCGTCGCATAGACAGCGCGCAGGTCGGCCGGGACGCGGTCGATGCGCGAGAGCATGCCGTCGAAGTACTTCAGGTCGGCGACCATGACTTCGTCCCACAGGCCGCGCGACTTCAGGTCGCGAACGAGGTAGTCGTTCACCACCGTGAATTCGCCCGAGAGGTTCGACTTCACGTAGAGGTTCTGGAACGTCGGCTCGATACACGGCGACACGCCGATGATGTTCGAGATGGTCGCGGTCGGTGCGATCGCGATGCAGTTCGAGTTACGCATGCCGTGCGCGGCGATGCGCTCGCGCAGCGACGTCCAGTCCATCGTCTCGCTCGTGTCGACTTCGACGTAACCGCCGCGTGCTTCCTCGAGCAGCTTGAGCGTGTCCTGCGGGAGGATGCCGCGATCCCACAGCGAACCGCGGTAGGTCGAGTAACGGCCGCGCTCGGCTGCCAGTTCCGTCGACGCCCAGTAAGCGTAGTAGCAGACCGCTTCCATCGAACGGTCGGCGAACTCGACGGCCTCTTGCGAAGCAAACGGCGTGCGCAGAACGTGCAGGCAGTCCTGGAAGCCCATGATGCCCATGCCGACCGGACGGTGCTTCAGGTTCGAGTTACGCGCCTTCGCCACCGCGTAGTAGTTGATGTCGATGACGTTGTCGAGCATGCGCATCGCGACGCTGATGGTGCGCTTGAGCTTCTCGTGGTCGAGTGCGAACGTGCCGTCGGCCTGTTCGACCATGTGAGCGACGAGGTTCACCGAACCCAGGTTACACACGGCGATTTCCGTGTCGCTGGTGTTCAGCGTGATTTCCGTGCACAGGTTCGACGAGTGGACGACGCCGACGTGCTGCTGCGGCGAACGCACGTTGCAAGGATCCTTGAACGTGATCCACGGGTGGCCCGTTTCGAACAGCATGCCCAGCATCTTGCGCCACAGTTGCGCAGCCGGCAGCTTCTTGAACAGCTTGATCTCGCCGCGTGCCGCCTTCTCTTCGTAAGCGACGTAAGCCTTTTCGAAATCGGCGCCGAACAGGTCGTGCAGATCCGGGCAGGTCGACGGCGAGAACAGCGTCCAGTCGCCGCCTTCCATCACGCGCTTCATGAACAGGTCGGGAATCCAGTTCGCCGTGTTCATGTCGTGCGTACGGCGACGGTCGTCGCCCGTGTTCTTGCGCAGTTCGAGGAACTCTTCGATGTCCAGGTGCCACGTTTCCAGGTACGCGCAGACCGCGCCCTTGCGCTTGCCGCCCTGGTTCACCGCGACGGCCGTGTCGTTCACGACCTTCAGGAACGGCACCACGCCTTGCGACTTGCCGTTCGTGCCCTTGATGTGCGAACCGAGTGCACGCACGCGCGTCCAGTCGTTGCCCAGGCCGCCCGCAAACTTCGACAGCAGTGCGTTGTCCTTGAGCGCTTCGTAGATGCCGTCGAGGTCGTCGGCAACCGTCGTGAGGTAGCACGACGACAGCTGCGAGCGGTGCGTACCCGAGTTGAACAGCGTGGGCGTCGACGACATGAAGTCGAACGACGAGAGCACGTTGTAGAACTCGATCGCGCGCGCTTCGCGGTCGATTTCGTTGAGCGACAGGCCCATCGCGACGCGCATGAAGAATGCCTGCGGCATTTCGATGCGGGTGCCACCGACGTGCAGGAAGTAGCGGTCGTACAGCGTCTGCAGGCCGAGGTAGCCGAACTGCAGGTCGCGGCCCGCGTCGAGCGCGTTACCGAGACGCTTCAGGTCGAACTGTTGCAGCTTGTCGTCGAGCAGGCCGGCTTCGACGCCGCGCTTGATGAACTGCGGGAAGTACTCCGCGTAACGCCAGCCCATGTCGGCTTGCGTGACTTCTTCTTCCAGGATTTCGCGACGGATCGTGTGCAGCAGGATGCGCGACGTGACCTGGCTGTATGCCGGATCCTTTTCGATCATCGTGCGTGCGGCCAGGATCGCCGAATCGTAGACCTGCGACATCGGCACGCCGTCGTACAGGTTCTTGACCGTTTCCGCGACGATCGGGTCGGCGCTCACGGCGTCGCCCAGGCCTTCGGTCGCCGACACGATCAGCGCGCGCAGCGCGTTCATGTCGAGCGGGCGCGTGACGCCGTTGTCGGTCACGTTGATGCCAGGCGCGGCTGCCGCTTCCGGCGCATGCGTGCGTTCCTGGCTGCGCTTCTCGCGATACAGCACGTAGGCGCGCGCGACGTTGTGCTCGCCGCCGCGCATCAGCGCGAGTTCGACCTGATCCTGGATGTCTTCGATGTGGAACGTGCCGCCGTTCGGACGGCTGCGCACGAGTGCGCGCACGACGTTC
Organism: Paraburkholderia bannensis NBRC 103871; assembly: GCF_000685015.1. Taxonomy (GTDB): domain Bacteria; phylum Pseudomonadota; class Gammaproteobacteria; order Burkholderiales; family Burkholderiaceae; genus Paraburkholderia; species Paraburkholderia bannensis. The sequence continues at coordinate 178,058 of NZ_BAYA01000012.1, forward strand.
TGCGTGAGCTGCTCGACGAGTTCGCGAACACGCGCCGACGCTGCACCCTGTCCGCCATTGACGGCCAGGAATGCCTTGGTCATGGCGAGGGCGATCTTCGACGGCTCGAAGCCCACAACGCTGCCGTTACGGCGAATCACCTTGTGGTCGGCGAACTGCGCGGCGCCGTTCTGGCCGTCCTGCGGCTGGCCACCCAGCTGCGCGGCGGGCGCGCCTTCATACCGGGTCGAGACGTTATCGGTCGTTTGCATGTGCAAAGCTCCTGGTCCTGGAAATGTGCGAAGGGAATTCGCGAATTAATACGGATGCCGCGCCCCCGTGTGCGCGAACGATTGGGTGGAGATGGAGGGCCAGCCTGGCGAGGCTGCCGGATGCGGCAAGGCAGATGAACCACGTAACGTTTCGTTCTTCATCGTGTATGCCGCGATCATTGGCTGTACCCTTTTCTCTCGATATCAGCCGGTGCGCCGGACTTCTGGCCGACTGCACCGCACAATTTTTCCTATGCCGCTAATGCGCGCGGCGCCATGCTCGACCGAGCGGGGCGCCGCAGAACAACACAACATATGGTGTAAAGCCGTGCTTCGGGTACGAAGTATAGTGGAAGCGCCGGACAGTCAAAGAAGAAAAAACGAAGAAAATTTCGGCCTGGAGTCTTGACAGCACGCGAAGCCTAGACGGCGCGGGCATTTGAGCGCGACGTCATTTTTCATGCGTCGAAAAAGCCCATACGCCGCGCTACGGTTAGTGCAGCAAAAGGTCTTCGCCTAGTTGCGCCATGGTGCGTCAAGACGACGCTGACGCCCCATCAAGAGGCATCGCGCGCATGAAGATAGGGAAAGAACACATCGCCCAGTTGCGCCTCGCGTTGCAGGCGCGTCCAGTCGAAATGCGGCCCCGGATCGGTCTTGCGACCTGGCGCGATATCCGAGTGACCCGCGAGCGCGTCGATCGGATAGTGCGCGCACAACGCTCGCACGAGGGGCGCGAGTGTCTCATATTGCGCGGCTTCGAAGGGCTGGGTGTCGCTGCCCTCCAGTTCAATGCCGATCGAGAAGTCGTTGCAGCGCTCGCGGCCGAAGAAGTTCGACAACCCCGCGTGCCACGCGCGCTCGTCGCACGAAACGAACTGCTCGAGCGTGCCATCGCGATGAATCACGAAATGCGCCGACACGCGCACGCCGCGCAGATGCGTGTCGAAGTACGGATGCGCGTCGCAGTCGAGCCGATTGAGGAACAGGTCGGCGATCTCGGGGCCGCCGAAGGTGTCTGGCGGCAGGCTGATGTTGTGCACGACGATGAGCGTCGGCACTGCGCCGTCGGGACGCGCTTCGAAGTTCGGTGACGGCAGGCGCTGCGCGGGAGACACCCAACCCTGCGCATCGACAACGTACGCAGGCGCATCCGGTGCTACGGCGTAGCTCATCGCGCGGGACGATCCTGACCAGTCTTGCGCGCGTCGTAGGCGCGTTCGTGCGCGGCGCTACAGAAGCTCTGCGCACCCACGCTCACCGATTCGCTGCGCGGCGCATGCACGCCGCACTCGGCGCAACGCACCATCGGCTCGGGCAATGCGCTGCCGTTCGAGCCGGCTTTCGCACCCCCATCATTCGCACCGAAGGAGCCGCCAGGGCCATTGCCCTGTGCGCCGCCATTCGCGCGCCACGCGCCCTGCCCCGGCTGACGCGGATCGGCGCCCGGACGTGCTTGCGGCTGCGCGCGGCGCAGTGTCTTGACGAACCACTGCCCGACGAAGAACAGCAGGATCAGGAGAAGAATCTGTCGCATGAAGTTAATCAGGTATCAGCATGTGAAGCATGCAGGTGACGCAGCAGGTAAAGCCGCGCAGCGTCGTGCATCAAACCACAGGACGATGCAGCAGCACTTCGAACACAAAGCGGCTGCCGACATACGCGAGCAGCAGCGCAACAAACGACGCGATCACCCAGCGCAGCGCCGAGCGCCCACGCCAGCCGGAAATCTTGCGCGCGGTGAGCAGCGTGCCGAACATCAGCCACGAGAGAATCGCGAACACCGTCTTGTGATCGAGCGAAAGCGGACGGTCGATCAACTGCTCGCTGAACACGATGCCCGACACGAGCGTAGCGGTCAGCAGCACGAAGCCCGCGCCGATCAGACGGAACAACAGCTTTTCCATGGTCAGCAGCGGCGGCAGCGTCTCGATCCAGTTCGACAGCCAGCCGCCGCCCTTGTTGCCGGCGTTGCGCTGGAAGCCCGCGCCCTTGAGCGCGTGCAGACGGCGCTCCACGGCGAGCATCAGCACCGCATGCAGCGCCGCGATCGCGAACAGCCCGTACGCCACATTGGCGATCACGAAGTGCAGCTTGAAGAGCGGCGCAGCCGCATACGGCAGCACGCGCACGCCGCCGAACACGAGCGGCAGAATCGACGCGATGCCGGCGAGCGGCAACAACAGCAGGCGCAGCCCGTCGAGCGAAAAGAAAAAGCTCTCGATCCAGTAGATCACCGCGCCGAGCCAGAACATCGCCGACAACGCGAACGCGAAGCCGAAGATCATTTCGTGGGCGGGGAAGATCGTCGTGTGCAGCAGCAGGCCATGCGCCGCCAGCGCGGCGAACAGCAGCGTGCGCGAGAGTGCGCCGAAGCTGCGCGCGCGCGAAGCCTCGGCGTCCGCGCCCGCGAGGCCAGAGGAACCGGAGGGTGCAATCGCCAGCGGAACCGGCGGCACGCTGCCGAAAAGCGGCTCGACGCTGGCGCGGCGCAATGCGCGCCAGTCGGCAACGCACAGACCGCCGTACAAGAGTACGGTGAGGGCATACAGTACAATATCCATGTTCGAAGTTTACTATAGGCCCCCTGGCCGCGCGGCAAACACACCGAAGCGCGACGAAACGCGGCGCGCTCCCGCTGCGTGACCCACCGGGCCTCACTGCTCACCGCCTCCCCATGCTCGACAATCTCACTCAACGGATGGCGCGCGTCGTCAAGACGCTGCGCGGCGAAGCCCGGCTGACCGAAGCCAATACGCAGGAAATGCTGCGCGAGGTTCGTCTCGCGCTGCTCGAAGCAGACGTTGCGCTGCCCGTCGTGCGCGAGTTCATCGCCAAGGTCAAGGAAAAGGCGCTCGGCGAGGAAGTGATCTCCAGCCTGTCGCCGGGCCAGGCGCTCGTCGGCGTGGTGCAGCGCGAGCTGACCGCCGTGATCGGCGGCGACTACGAAGGCAAGGCCGTCGAGCTGAACCTCGCCGTCACGCCGCCCGCCGTCATCCTCATGGCGGGCCTGCAGGGCGCGGGTAAGACGACCACGGTCGGCAAGCTCGCCAAGCTCCTGCGCGAGAAGTACAAAAAGAAGGTTCTGACCGTTTCCTGTGACGTCTACCGCCCCGCTGCTATCGCGCAGCTGAAGACGGTGACGGAACAGGTCGGCGCCGACTTCTTCCCGTCGCAGCCCGACCAGAAGCCGGTCGACATCGCCGCAGCCGCGGTCGACTGGGCCAAGCGCCACTATCACGACGTGCTGCTCGTCGACACGGCCGGCCGCCTCGGTATCGACGAGGCGATGATGAACGAGATCACCGCGCTGCACGCCTCGCTCAAGCCCGCCGAAACCCTGTTCGTGGTCGACGCCATGCTCGGCCAGGACGCGGTCAACACGGCCAAGGCGTTCAACGACGCCCTGCCGCTCACCGGCGTCGTGCTCACCAAGCTCGACGGCGATTCGCGCGGCGGCGCGGCGCTTTCCGTGCGCCACATCACCGGCAAGCCGATCAAGTTCGTCGGCGTCGCGGAAAAGCTCGACGGTCTGGAAGTGTTCCACCCCGACCGCATGGCCAACCGTATTCTCGGCATGGGCGACATTCTCGCTCTCGTCGAGGAAGCGCAGCGCGGCGTGGACGTGCAGGCCGCCCAGAAGCTCGCCGACAAGGTCAAGAAAGGCGGCGATTTCGACCTCAACGACTTCCGCGCCCAGCTCACGCAGATGAAGAGCATGGGTGGCCTGTCGTCGCTGATGGACAAGCTGCCCGCACAGTTCCAGCAGGCCGCCTCGGGCGCCAACATGGGCCAGGCCGAAAAGCAGATGCGCCGCATGGAAGGCATCATCAATTCGATGACCGCCCAGGAGCGCGCCAAGCCCGATCTGATCAAGGCCACGCGCAAGCGCCGTATCGCGGCGGGCGCAGGCGTGCAGGTGCAGGAAGTGAACCGTCTGCTCAATCAGTACGACCAGATGCGCACCATGATGAAGAAGCTCAAGGGCGGCAACCTGCAGAAGATGATGCGCGGCATGAAGGGCATGATGCCCGGCATGCGCTGATCGACGTTTCCTGAGTTTGATCCCGGGCTGCGCGGCGCAACTGCGCGCGGGCAGCCCGACACGACGCGGCGCGCGAGCCGGAACATGAAGCGCGGGTTTTTGCTGTAGCGCGCGCCGTCGTTATTTTCCACACTGAATAGCTACAGCCACCGCCCCGCCAGAGTCATGAATCGCGAAGAAGCCCTCCATATTTTCCGCCACTCCGAAGAAATCGTTTCGGTGAGCGAGGTCAATGCGTCGATCGGCCGGATGGCCGAAGCCATTCGCGCCGATATCAGCGAGGACTTCCCGCTCGTGCTGTCGGTGATGGGTGGCGCGGCCGTGTTCACCGGCATGCTGCTGCCGCACCTCGACTTCCCGCTGGAGTTCGACTACATCCACCTCACGCGCTACCGCAACGCCATCAAGGGCAGCGCGGAGATGCAATGGCGCGTGGCGCCGCGCGAGTCGGTGAAAGACCGCGTCGTGCTCGTGCTCGACGACATCCTCGATGAAGGCGAAACCATGGCCGCGATCCGCGACCGCATCATGGACATGGGCGCGAAGCGTTTCCTGTCGGCCGTGCTGTGCGAGAAGATCATTCCGAAGGCCAAGCCGCTGCATCCGGATTACTGCGGCTTTTCGGTGCCGGATCGCTACGTGTTCGGCTGCGGCATGGATGCAAAGGGTTACTGGCGTAACCTGCCGACCATTCGCGCACTGACCGAGGGTGCGTAACCCAGGCGCGTAAGCGCGGGCCGCATCGGCCACGCCAATAAAAAAAGCCGCTTCATTCGAAGCGGCTTTTTTGTTGTCGACGTGCGCAGTCGTGGGCGACGTCAAAGGTGATGCACGAACGCGGCAATGCCCGCAAGGATCATCTCCACCGAAATCGCCACGAGCACGAGCCCCATCAAACGCTCGAAGGCCGTCACCACGCGCTCGCCGAGCCACTGCTGGATGCGCTCAGCGAGCACCAGCACGATCGCGCAAATCGCCATCGTCACGATCAGCGCGCCGATCCACTCGAACAGCTTGCCCGGCGCCTGCGAGGTCAGCAGCATCACCGTGGCCAGCGCCGACGGCCCCGCCAGCGCAGGAATCGCAAGCGGCACGATCAGCGGCTCGCCGCCCTTGTCGCCGCCGCCGAACGGGCCGCCCGGATGCGGAAAGATCATGCGCAGCGCGATCAGGAACAGCACGATGCCGCCGCCGATGCGCAGCGACGTGTCCGTGAGCCCCATCATGCGCAGGAAGCCGTTGCCGGCCACCATGAAGATGAGCAGGATCACGAACGCGATCGCCACTTCGCGCAGGATCACGATTGCCCGGCGCTCCCGCGCTACGTGATGCAGGCAGCCGATGAAGAGCGGGATATTGCCGAGCGGATCGGTGATAAGCAGCAACAGGATCGTTGCGGACAGGAAACTGTACTCCACGTTCGCAACGCTCCCTTAGCTGGGTTGGATCGCCGAAATGTGCGCGGGGCTGTGCCCGAAAACGCGCATCAAGCCTGAAGCGCTGCCTGCACCTTCTGCGCGACCGTCTGCGCGGCTTCTTCGGCCGGCAACAGCGTGGCTTCCGTGTCGCGGCGGCCCTGGTACTCGATCTTGCCGTCCTTCAGGCCACGCTCGCCGATCACGAGACGATGCGGCACGCCGATCAGTTCCCAGTCGGCGAACATCACGCCCGGACGCTCGCCGCGATCGTCGAGGATCACGTCGATGCCCGCTGCGAGCAGTTCGTTGTACACACGTTCCGCGTGCTCGCGCACGAGTTCGCTGCGATCCATCCCCATCGGGCACACGACCACCTGGAACGGTGCGATCGATTCCGGCCAGATGATGCCCTTGTCGTCGAAGTTCTGCTCGATCGCGGCGCCCAGGATACGCGTGACGCCGATGCCGTAGCAGCCCATCTGCATCGGCGCGGGCTTGCCGTTTTCCGCGAGGAAGGTTGCGCCCATTGCGTTCGAATACTTGGTGCCGAGCTGGAACACGTGGCCCACTTCGATGCCGCGGCAGATGTCGATGACGCCCTGGCCGTCCGGCGACGGATCACCCTTCTTCACGTTGCGGATATCGGCCACGACCGGCTCCGGCAGATCGCGGCCCCAGTTCACGCCCGTGGTGTGAAAGTCGACGTCGTTCGAACCGACCACGAAGTCGCTCATGTTCGCGACCGTGCGGTCCGCGATCACCTTGACCGGCTTCTTCGTATTGAGCGGCCCGAGGTAGCCCGGCGGCGTGCCGAACCATTCGACGATTTCGGCTTCGGTCGCCATGCGGAAACCTGCAAGACCTTCGATCTTGCCTGCCTTGATCTCGTTCAGGTCGTGGTCGCCGCGCAGCATCAGCAACCAGATCGTCGGCTCGGCGCCTTCGTTGTCGGTGGCCAGGATGATCGACTTGATGGTCTTTTCGAGCGGAATGTCGAGCAGCTTCGCGACGGCTTCGCACTTCGCGGCGCCGGGCGTCGAGGTCTTCGTGAGCGCTTCGGCCGGTGCGGCGCGCGAGGCGATCAGCGGCAGGGCTTCGGTGGCTTCGACGTTAGCGGCGAATTCCGAGGTCGGGCAGTAAGCGATGTCGTCCTCGCCCGTTTCGGCGATCACGTGGAATTCGTGCGAACCGCTGCCGCCGATCGAGCCGTTATCGGCCACGACCGCGCGGAATTGCAGACCGAGGCGCGTGAAGATGCGCACGTAGGCGTCGTACATCTTCTGGTACGACAGCTTGAGACCGTCGACGTCCTTATCGAACGAGTACGCGTCCTTCATGATGAATTCGCGGCCGCGCATCACGCCAAAACGGGGACGGATTTCATCGCGGAACTTCGTCTGCACCTGGTAGAAGTTCACCGGCATCTGACGGTAGCTCTTGATCTGGTTGCGCGCGATGTCGGTGATGACTTCCTCGTGCGTCGGCCCCATCACGAAATCGCTTTGCTTGCGGTCCTTGAAGCGCAGCAGTTCCGGCCCGTATTGCTCCCAGCGCCCCGACTCCTGCCACAGTTCGGCCGGCTGCACCGCCGGCATGAGCAGTTCGATGGCGCCCGCGCGGTTCATTTCCTCGCGCACGATCTGCTCGACCTTGCGGATCGAACGCAGGCCGACCGGCAGATAGTTGTAGATGCCGCCCGCGACGCGACGGATCATGCCCGCGCGGATCATCAACTTGTGGCTGACGATTTCGGCGTCAGCCGGCGCTTCCTTCAGGGTGCCGATAAAGAAACGGGAGGCTTTCATTCAGGGTTTTTTCCAAAAGCGGCGGCAACGGGAGGCCGCCCGAAAGAGTCCAACGGTGGAGTTCACAGACCCGACATTATGACAACGCCCCGGATGCCGCGCAGGTGAGGCCCGCGGCCGGCGTGGCGAACGGTTTTTGCGCCTTCGTGACAAAACGCTCCAAACTTCTGGCCGCCGGGTGCGTGAGAACCGTTATCTGTTTATAATCAAAGCAATTTTAAAGGATTCGAAGGTGGTTGTATGCTGGATCGTGAGGGGTTTCGCCCGAACGTCGGCATCATCCTCTTGAACGCGCGAAACGAGGTGTTTTGGGGCAAACGGGTTCGCGAACATTCCTGGCAGTTTCCGCAAGGGGGCATCAAATATGGTGAGACCCCCATGCAGGCAATGTATCGGGAGTTGCACGAAGAAACCGGTCTGCATCCGGAGCACGTCAAGATCGTCGGTCGCACGCGCGACTGGCTGCGTTATGAGGTGCCGGACAAGTTCATCAAGCGCGAAGTGCGCGGCCATTATCGCGGCCAGAAACAGATCTGGTTTCTGCTGCGCATGGTCGGGCGCGATTGCGATATCTGCCTGAGGGCGACGGAGCATCCCGAGTTCGATGCGTGGCGCTGGAACGAATACTGGGTGCCGCTCGAAGCGGTCATCGAGTTCAAGCGCGACGTCTATCAGCTGGCGCTAACCGAGCTGTCGCGATTTTTGCGACGCCCGGCGATGCCGCGTGTCGAACGCGTCCATGTGCATAGCTCGCATGGCCATGAGGTGCGCTATCCGCGCCTGATCGCAACGGCGCACGCCGAGGCGGTGGAATTCGAGCCCACGCTCGTCGACACCGCCGATCACTCCCCACTGGATCGCGACTGCGACCCCGCGGGGAGTATGATCGAGCCTGCGCCGGACGAGCACGGGTAAATCAGGCTTCGGCCTGAATTGCCCGCTAGCAGGCTCGCCACGTCGCACCCACGCCCGGACCGGCCAGGCGGGCGCTGCGCAGTTCCCTGCGCGGCGCGCTGCGGTCCGCATTCGCGGCGCCGCGCATTCGTGCGCGCAGCGCCGGTGCATCGAAGGAATATCACTTGAAACGATTGGCTCTTGCTGCGGTGTGCGCCGCGGCCGCTAGTAGCGTCCTGCTGTCCGCTTGCGGCAGTTCCGGCCCCACCAACAAGGACGACAGCGCGTTCACCTACCTGCTCGACCGCAAGGGCGAGTGGAAAGAAAACGCGCTCGAAGGCCTGCCGGCGCTGCCGGGCCCGAACACGACGCTCTATGGCTTCGATGTCTCGAACAACACGCCGCTGAAGTTCTCGGTCGATCCGGCCTCGCTGAGCGTCGGCACCGACGGTGTGGTGCGCTACGTGATCGTCATTACGAGCCCGAACGGCGCGCGCAACATCAATTACGAAGGCATCCGCTGCGACACCTACGAGTGGCGCCTCTATGCGAGCCTGAACGCCGACCACAACGGCTGGGATCAGACCGTGGCGAACGACTGGTCGCGCATCGAGAACGGTGAGCTCAACGCGTATCAGTCGCGGCTTTATCAGGATTACTTCTGCGCGAACAAGATGCCGATTGGCAAGGCACCGGTCATCAGCGAGAACATCCGCTTCGGCCGCACGCAATCGACGCTCGTACGTTAATCGCCGCGCTTTGCGCTTTACCGCGCAGGTCAGATACAAAAAAGCCGCAGCAGTCATCGACTGTTGCGGCTTTTTCTTTGCGCCTTGATCGACTTCAGATCAGCACGAGATTGTCGCGGTGAATCAGCTCCGGCTCGAGCATATAGCCGAGCACGCCTTCGATCTCACCGCTCGGATGACGCTGGATCAGCTTCGTTTCCGCGCTGCTGTAGTTGGTGAGGCCGCGCGCGACCTCCTGGCCCGCCGGATTCAGGCAGGCGATGACCTCGCCGCGCGCGAATGCGCCCTGCACGCCCACCACGCCGATCGGCAGGAGACTCTTGCCGTCCGCGGTGAGCTTCTGGACTGCGCCGTCGTCGATGACGACGTGACCGCGCACCTGAAGGTGATCGGCCATCCATTGCTTGCGCGCCGCCATGCGCGCCGTGCGTGCGATCAACTGCGTGCCGATTGCCTCGCCTTGCGCGAGACGCACCAGCACCGCCTCTTCGCGGCCGCTTGCGATCACGGTATTCGCGCCGCTATGCGCCGCGCGTTTGGCCGCGAGAATCTTGGTGAGCATGCCGCCACGGCCAATGCTCGAACCCGCACCGCCTGCCATCGCCTCAAGCTCGGGCTTGCCGGCATCGGCTTCCTGCACGAGCGTCGCGGCCGGATCCTTGCGCGGATCGGCGGTATAGAGGCCGCTCTGGTCGGTGAGAATGACGAGCGCATCGCCTTCGATCAGATTGGCCACCAGCGCGCCAAGCGTGTCGTTGTCGCCGAACTTGATTTCGTCGGTAACGACCGTGTCGTTCTCGTTGATGATCGGCACGACACCCAGACGCAGCAGCGTCAGCAACGTCGAGCGCGCGTTCAGATAGCGTTCGCGATCCGCAAGGTCGGCGTGCGTCAGCAGAATCTGCGCGGTGCGGATGTTGTGTTCCGCAAAGCGGCTTTCGTAAACCTGCGCGAGCCCCATCTGGCCGACGGCCGCGGCCGCCTGCAATTCGTCGATTTCACGTGGGCGCTTTGTCCAGCCCAGACGCTGCATGCCTTCCGCAATGGCGCCCGAACTCACGAGCACGACTTCCTTGCCCTGCGCACGCAGCGCCGCGATCTGCGCGGCCCATCGGCCGATGGCCGCATGATCGAGCCCGCGGCCATCGTTCGTGACGAGGCTCGAACCGACTTTCACTACCAGACGCCGGGAATCGGCGATGACGGAACGCATGCTGCGCGGTCTCCCCAAATGACTGATGACGCGTGAAACAGTTTGGCCGAACTGCCGGCGCGGCCGCGCGCCGGCACATACGGTGAATTACTCCTGCGCTGCGCCGCTGCTATCCTGCCCCGGCACACCTTCACGGAAGCGCACGTCGGAGGCGAGATCTTCCGCTTCCTCTGCGCGCCGCGCATCCGAGTGCTCGGACACGAAGTCGTAGATCGCGTAGCAAAGGTTCTCGCAGCCCTGTCCGGTGAGCGCCGAGATCTCGAAGACCGGGCCATCCCATTCGAAGCGCTCGACGAAGTCGGCGATGCGTGCGGCGCGCTCTTCTTCCGGCACCATGTCGAGCTTGTTCAGCACGAGCCAGCGCGGCTTCTCATAGAGCGTTTCGTCGTACTTGCGCAGCTCGCCGACGATGGCCTTCGCTTCCGCGACCGGATCGACCGATTCGTCGAACGGTGCGAGGTCAACCAGATGCAGCAGCACGTTGGTGCGCTGCAGGTGACGCAGGAACTGGTGGCCGAGGCCCGCGCCTTCGGCGGCGCCTTCGATCAGGCCGGGAATGTCGGCGATCACGAAGCTCTTGCTCGGGCCCACGCGCACCACGCCAAGGTTCGGCGCGAGCGTCGTGAACGGGTAGTCGGCGATCTTCGGCTTCGCGTTCGACACCGACGAAATAAAGGTGGACTTGCCCGCATTGGGCATGCCGAGCAGACCGACGTCAGCCAGCACCTTCAGTTCCAGGCGCAGCATGCGGCGCTCGCCCGGCTTGCCGTCGGTCTTTTGACGCGGCGCGCGGTTGGTCGACGACTTGAAGTGCAGGTTGCCAAGGCCGCCCGCGCCGCCTTCCGCCACGACCACGCGCTGGTCGTGCTCGGTCAGGTCGGCGATGAACTCGCCGGTTTCCATGTCGGTGATGGTCGTGCCCACCGGCATGCGCAGCGTGATGTCGTCGCCGCCCTTGCCATAGCAATCCGAGCCGCGGCCGTTTTCGCCGTTGCGCGCCAGATGCTTCTTGGTATAGCGGTAGTCGATCAGCGTGTTGATGTTGCGGTCGGCGATCACGTAGACGCTGCCGCCCCGTCCGCCGTCGCCGCCGTCCGGCCCGCCGAACGGGACGAACTTCTCGCGTCGCATCGACGCGCTGCCATCGCCCCCATCGCCGGCGATGACTTCGATCTTCGCTTCGTCAATGAACTTCATGCGTTACTCCGTCCCGTAATCGGTGAATCGGTAATTCGTTATTGTGCCCACGTATTGTGCTCGCCGGGGGCATGCTTGCCCACCTGGCCGAATGGCCAGCGGCGATCTCAAAGCACTGCGCCCTCGCGTGGACCGGGGCGCAGATAAAGAAAAAGCCCCGCAAACTTCGCGGGGCCTTCCTTGCGTCGATTGCTAGCAGCTGAAACTTAGGCTGCTACCGGGACGACGTTGACCATGTGCTTGTTAGCTGCGCCCTTGGTCGAGAACGCGACGTGGCCGTCGACCAGCGCGTAGAGCGTGTGGTCCTTGCCGATGCCGACGTTCAGGCCCGGGTGCATACGCGTACCGCGCTGGCGAACGATGATGCCGCCTGCGAGGATAGCCTGGCCGCCGAACACCTTCACGCCAAGTCGTTTCGACTCTGAGTCGCGGCCGTTACGTGACGACCCGCCTGCCTTTTTGTGTGCCATTTGTTTGCTCCTTTACCTGCGTGCGCTTACGCGTTGATCGCGTCGATGCGCAGTTCGGTGTAGTTCTGGCGGTGGCCGCCATGCTTCTGGTAGTGCTTCCGGCGACGCATCTTGAAGATGGTCACTTTGGCGTGTCGGCCTTGCGACACAACGGTGGCCTTGACGGAAGCCCCACTGACCAGCGGCGTACCGAACTTAATCGATTCGCCTTCGCCCACTGCGAGAACCTGGTCGAGCGTGATTTCTGCGTCAATGTCAGCCGGTATCTGTTCTACTTTAAGTTTTTCGCCAACAGCAACCTTGTACTGCTTGCCGCCGGTTTTTATGACCGCGTACATTGAGAACCTCACTCTAAAATATCTTTTCAGACGCACTGCGCGCCCGAAACCTTAGATTATACATAGAGTTAGCTGCACGGTCAAAAGGTATTGACAGACACGTATCCCGTGTTCCAGCGCCCGGCGCAGCAAGGCTTCCCGACCGGAGCAAACGGCCCGTCCCACAAGACTAAAATAGAGGGAACCATCGGCCGGACGGCAGGGCTGCGTCCGGCCCGCGGCCGATTCGCCTTATAATCCGCGGCACTACCTATATTTGCCATCATGTCGTCCACCGCCACCCCTACCCCCAGCGCAGCGACCCTGCTTGCGCCCATCGCCAGCGACATGGAGCAGGTGAATCGTGTCATCCGGCAGAGTCTGGCGTCCGAGGTGATGCTGATTAACCAGATCTCCGAGTACATCATCAGTGCGGGCGGCAAGCGGCTGCGCCCGGCGCTGCTGCTACTCGTGGCGGGCGCGCTCGGCGACCGCAGCACGCATCGGCACACGCTCGCGGCCGTCGTCGAATTCATTCACACCGCCACGCTGCTGCACGACGACGTCGTCGACGAATCCGACCTGCGGCGCGGCCGCCAGACGGCCAACGCGCTATTCGGCAACGCCGCCAGCGTGCTGGTGGGCGACTATCTGTACTCGCGCTCGTTCGAGATGATGGTCGGCGTCGGCAAGATGCGCGTGATGGAAATTCTCTCGCAGGCCACGACGATCATTTCCGAAGGGGAAGTGCTGCAACTCCTGAACATGCATGATGCGGACGTCGATACCGAACGCTATATGCAGGTCATCCGTTACAAGACGGCCAAACTGTTCGAGGCGGCAGCGCAACTGGGCGCCGTGCTTTCGGGGGCGGATGCCCGCACCGAAGAAGCCGCGGCGGAATATGGCCGTCGCATGGGCACGGCGTTCCAGATCATGGACGACTGGCTCGACTACACTGGCACGGCCGAATCGATGGGCAAGAACGCCGGCGACGATCTGCGCGAAGGCAAGCCCACCCTGCCGCTGATCTGGCTGATCGAACACGGCACGGCTGAAGAAGCGGCGCTCGCGCGGGAAGCGATCGAGCAAGGCGGCACCACGCGCTTCGACGAAATCTTCGCGGCGATCACGCGCTCGGGCGCGCTCGATCACACGCTGCAATGCGCGAAGGCAGAGGCTCAAGCAGCCGCCGATGCAATTTCTTCATTTCCCCCTTCCCAATACAAAGAGAGCCTGCTAGAATTATGTTCTTACTCGACGACGCGCCAGTCTTGAAGAAGACGAAGCAAGTCGGAAGAGTGCAGCAGTAAAATTCGGGGTGTAGCTTAGCCTGGTAGAGCGCTACGTTCGGGACGTAGAGGCCGGAGGTTCGAATCCTCTCACCCCGACCAGAATTCTAAAAAAAACCGCACACGTGTTGTGCGGTTTTTTTTCGCCTGTCGCAAATGTCCGCAAAGCGCGCCCGACCGTACATCGAGGCGGCGATCCCCACCGCCCTGGCCGAACGGCCAACGCCTTTCCTGCCACGCCAGTCCCGTCGCACCCCTCTGTTATAGTTTCCCCATCCCCTCCCCCTCATTTTCTTTAAGCGTGGACCACCTTCCCTTATGGGCGCAGATTTGCGCCGTATTCGTCCTGCTCGTCTGCTCCAGCTTCTTCTCCATTTCCGAAACGGCGATGATGGCGCTCAACCGCCATCGGCTGAAATACCTCGCGACCCACAACGCGCTTGGCGCGAAGACCACGCAGAAGCTGCTCGTGCGCACCGACCTGCTGCTCTCGGTCATCCTGATCGGCAACAATCTGTTCAACACGATCATCCCGGTGCTGACCACCTCGATCGCGCTGCACACTTTCGGCCATAACAACGTCGTCCTGTCGATCGCGACCGGCATCGTTGCGTTCCTGATCATCGTGTTCGCGGAAATCACGCCGAAGATCGTCGGCGCCACGTTTCCGGAAAAGATCGCGCTGCCCGCGAGTCTGTTGATCGCACCGCTCATGCGCGTGACGAAGCCCATCATCTGGTTCGTCAACATGTTTGCGAACACGATCCTGCGCGTGCTGCACATCAACACCAGCAAGGCGCACGACCAGCGTCTTTCGACCGAGGAACTGCGCACTATCGTGCTGGAGTCCGGCAGCTTCATGCCGACCAAGCACCGCAGCATCCTGCTCAATCTCTTCGACCTCGAAAACATCACTGTCGACGACGTGATGATTCCACGCCGCCGCATCGAGGCGCTCGATTACGACGCGCCGCTCGAAGACATCCTGCATCAGCTCGAAACCTGCTATCACAACAAGCTGATCGTCTATCAAGGCGACATCGACCGCGTGCTCGGCGTGCTGCACGTGCGCAAGACACTGGCCGCCTTGCACAACCAGGAATTCGAGCGCGAAACGTTACGTGAACTGCTTGCGGAACCGTATTTCGTGCCCACCGGCACGCCGGTGTTCCAGCAGCTTCAGTATTTCCAGGAAAGCCGTCATCGCATCGCGCTCGTGGTGAACGAATACGGCGAAATGGAAGGGCTCGTGACGCCCGAAGACATCATCGAGGAGCTGATCGGCGAATTCACCACGACCATGCCGCGCAGCGGCACCGGGCGCGGCGGGTGGAACGATCAGGGCGAATGCATCGTGCCGGGCAGCATGCCCTTGCGCGAACTCAACCGCTGGCTGCATCTCACGCTGCCGACCGACGGGCCGAAGACGCTCAACGGCCTGATTCTCGAAGTGCTCGAAGAGATTCCCGAAGGCGACGTGTGCGTGCAGATCGGCGACGTGAAACTCGAAGTCATGCGCGCCGACGATCAGGCCATTCGCACCGTGAAGCTTTTCAAGCCCGGCACGACACCGGGCAAGTCCGCACGCGCACTGCAAAAGGCAAAGAAGCTGTTGCCGGGTCACTGATCCGCACATCGCCACGCATCGACGTGCGAAGTTAGCCATTTAGTTAGCCATTTGGCCGAATGGCGCGCATCGCCGCGCCAGCCGATCATGAAGCCGTCACTCGCACACGGCGGCTTCGGGCCGGCAATCGATGTTTTCCATTCCTGATCGTTCTGGTGTTCACGGCGCTCGTCCCACGCCGGCCATCGCGGCGCGCGCAATCGATAGCGCAGGCGCGCCCTCTGCCCCCTCGTCACCAGCTGCGTTCGACGACGCGCCTTCGGTGCGCCTGCTCGCCGATACGCTGCGCGAAGCCGCACGCCGCAATGCCTCCGACCTTCACGTCGAGCCGCTTGAGCAAGGCTGGCGCGTGCGGCTGCGCATCGATGGCGTGCTGCATGAAATCGCGCGGCCGCCCGCACATCTGCGCGACGCGTTCGTCACGCGCATCAAGGTGCTCGCGCGCATGGACATCGCCGAGCGGCGCATTCCGCAGGATGGCCGCCTGCGGCTAGCGCCTCGTGGCAACGCCCAGCCGCACGAAGACTATCGCGTGAACTCGCTGCCCACGATACACGGCGAAAAGCTTGTATTGCGGCGGCTCGAAGCGCTGCCCGCCGATCTCTCGCTGAGCGCACTCGGGCTCGACGTCACGCAGCGCGAAGCACTGAGTGCCGCGATTGGCGCAGCGCACGGTCTCGTACTGGTCACGGGCCCGACCGGCAGCGGCAAGACGCTCTCGCTTTACTGCTTCCTGCAAAAACTCAATGACGCATCGCGCAATCTCTGCTCGGTCGAAGACCCAGCGGAAATCCAGCTCGCCGGCATCAATCAGGTCAACGTGCGCGAGAAAGCCGGGCTCACCTTCGCGCTCGCCCTGCGCGCGCTGCTGCGCCAGGATCCGGACGTCATCATGATCGGCGAGATCCGCGACGAGGAAACCGCCAGCGTCGCCGTGAAGGCGGCGCAGACAGGCCATCTGGTGCTCTCCACCTTGCATACCAACGATGCGCCTGCGGCGATTGCGCGCCTTATCGATATCGGCGTCGAGCCGTACAACCTTGCCGCAGCGCTGCGGCTCGTCACCGCGCAGCGACTCGTGCGCAAATTGTGTACGCACTGCCGTCAGCCTTCGGACGCTTCGGCCGCGACGTTGCGCGCGGCGGGACTCGCCGATGCGCAGCCGTATATCGCCAGGGGCTGCGAAGCATGTCATGGGATCGGTTATCGAGGACGCGTGGGCATTCACGAAGTCATGCCCGTGAGCGCCGCGATGCGCGACATGATCGTCGCGCGGTGCAGCGCACAGGAGATCGCACAACTGGCGCGCGCGCAAGGCGCCGCCACGCTGCGCGACGCCGCGCTGGCGCGCGTTCGCGACGGCACGACCAGCCTCGCCGAAGCACTCGCTGCAACGGACGCATCGTGAGCAAGGTCACGCACGCCGCACCCGATTCGCGCTTCGCATGGCGTGGCCTCGACGTGGCAGGGGTCGCGCGTCGCGGCACGCTGATCGCGTTCGACGCCACGGCGGCGCGGGCCGCGCTCAAGCGCGAACGCATTACCGCGACGCTGCTGGAGCGACGCGGCCCGGCAGCGCCACCGCGCGCGAACCAGGCCGACGTCACACGCTTCACGCGTCAGCTTGCGAGCCTGCTGCGCGCGGGCTTGCCGCTCGCCAGCGCCCTCGACCTGCTCGCGCAGGCGCCTGGCCCCCACGGACTGCCACGCATCGCCGCCGCACTCGCCCGCGAGATCACCGCAGGCAAGCGTTTCGCCGAAGCGCTCGCCCAGCATCCCGCGCGTTTCGGCCTGCTCTACTGTCAGCTCGTGGCGGTAGGCGAAGCGTCGGGTGCGCTCGCCAGCGTGCTCGCCCGCATCGCCGACGATCGCGAGCGCGCCGCCGCGCAACGCTCGAAGGTACGAGCGGCGCTCACCTATCCGGTCGCCGTGCTGCTGCTCGCCTTCGCTATCACCACGGCGCTGCTGGTCTGGGTCGTGCCGACGTTCAAGCAGATATTCGATGGCTTTGGCGCTGCGCTCCCCGCGCCTACGCAATTCGTGCTGATGCTCTCGGCGGGTGCTGCGCGATGGAGCGTGCCTTTCGCTGTGTTGTGTACCGGCGGCGTGTGCGCGCTGCATACGTTGCTGCGCCGCTCTGTCGCCGCGCGCCTCGCGTTCGGGCGTCTCGCACTCGCGCTGCCTTTCGTGGGCGCGCTGCTCACGACGCTGTGCGCCGCGCGCTGGAGCCGCGCACTCGGCACCTTGCTGGGTGCCGGCACGCCGCTGGCCGATGCGTTCGATTCGCTCACGCACGCAAGCGGCAACGCCTTCTTCGATCACGCGAGTTCAAGCATCAGCACACGACTGCGACACGGCGAGCGACTGGCATCGGCGATGCGCAACGCGCACTGCTTTCCCGACGACGTGATCCAGCCCGTCGCCGTCGCGGAAGAATCCGGCGCGCTCGATGCGATGCTGCTCGACGTCGCCTCGCTTGCCGACCGTCAGGTGGACGAAAAAATCGCGCTCGTTGCAAGCCTGTGCGAGCCGCTCATCATCGTCGTGCTGGGCGCGCTGGTCGGCGGGCTCGTGATCGCGATGTATCTTCCCATCATTCAACTGGGCAACGTGGTGTAGCATCGCTGCCAGATTACGGTTCCCGCTCATGTCCGTCCTTTTATCGTCCGCCGCTGCTTCCGCAGCCTTCGCGTCGCCGCTCGCGTCGTCTTTCAACGGCGCGCCGCTCGCGTCCGTCGATGCACCCTCGCCTTTGTCGCTCGCGCTCGCTGCATTGCCATCCGGCATGCTGATGGGTTTCGCCATCGTGATCGGTCTCGTGATCGGCAGCTTTCTCAACGTGGTCGTGCACCGGCTGCCGATCATGCTTGAACGCGCCTGGCGCGCCGATGCGGCTGAAGTCCTCAGTCCGCCGGACACGGACGCTACCCGCGACCTCTTCAACGACGGACTGCCCGCGCGCTACAACCTCTGGCTGCCGCGCAGCGCCTGCCCGCATTGCGGCCACACGTTGCGCGCCTGGGAAAACATTCCGCTTGTGAGCTGGCTCGTCCTGCGCGGACGCTGCTCGCAATGCGGCACGCGCGTGAGCCTGCGCTATCCGGCCGTCGAAATCGCGAGCGCGCTTTGCGCCGTTGGCGCGCTACTCGCATTCGGCCCCACGGGCAAAGCGCTTGCGACGTTCGCGCTGAGCGCCACGCTGATCGCCGCAAGCATGATCGATCTCGAACATCACCTGCTGCCCGACGCGATCACGCTGCCGCTCGTCTGGGCCGGCCTGCTCGTCAACCTCGCCGACACCTTCACCGATCTGCACAGCGCCGTGATCGGCGCGGTCGCGGGCTATCTCGCACTCTGGAGCGTGTACTGGGTCTTTCGCCTGCTGCGTGGCATCGAAGGCATGGGTCACGGCGATTTCAAACTGCTCGCTGCGCTCGGCGCGTGGCTCGGCTGGGCCGCGCTGCCGCAGATCATCGTGATCAGCGCGGTAGCTGGCGCCGTGGTCGGCGTCGCGGCGACCTTGAGCGGTCGCATGCGCTTCGAGGAACCGTTGCCGTTTGGCCCTTATCTCGCAGTGGGCGCGTTCGTCACGCTGTTTGCGGGCACACCGCTCTACGGCGTCTTTGCGTGAGGAAATGAATCGATGATTGCGGTCGGATTGACTGGAGGTATCGGCAGCGGCAAATCGACGGTCGCGGATCTGTTCGCGGCGCGCGGCGTGCCGCTCGTGGATACGGATGTGATCGCGCATCGCGTCACCGCACCGCAAGGTCTGGCCATGCCGCAAATCGCCGCGCAATTCGGCCCCGAATTCGTCGCTGCCGATGGTTCGATGGATCGCGCGCGCATGCGTGCACTCGTGTTCGGCGACGAGGCCGCGCGCAAGCGGCTCGAAGCGATCACGCATCCACTGATCCGCGCGGAAACCGAGCGCGAAACACGTGAGGCCCAGGGCCCCTACGTGATGCTCGTCGTACCGCTGCTGATCGAATCGGGTGCGTGGAAAACACGCGTGAATCGCATCCTCACCGTCGATTGCAGCGTGGAAACGCAAATTGCGCGCGTGATGTCGCGTAACGGCTTCACGCGTGAGCAGGTGCTGGCGATCATCGCGCGCCAGGCGACGCGCGATGATCGCCTCGCCGCCGCCGACGACGTGATCGTCAACGACAACGTGTCGCTGGATGCACTCGCGCAGGACGTCGAACGACTGCACCAGCGCTATCTCGCACTGGCCGATGTGTAGCGATCCACAGCGTTTTTTCAGTGCAGATCACGCCGAACCACGCTCAAGCGCACCGAATCGCGCCCGGCGAGCGAAAATCCGCAGGAAAACACTGATGTAACGGCCTTGCGCGGGTGTGTGCGATTGCGACGGTAGTCCCCCGGCATTAGAATGTGCTGCAATCCTTCACCGACCACGCCCGAGGCGAGCGCGCTTGATTCTTTACGAGTATCCCTTCAACGAGCGAATCCGGACGCTGCTGCGCCTCGAAGACCTGTTCGAGCGCTTCACGTTTTTCCTGACCCAGGAAGATCCGAGGGAACATCACGTTGCGCTCACGACGCTCTTCGAAATCGCAGAAGTCGCGGGCCGCGCCGATCTCAAGTCGGACCTCATGAAGGAACTCGAAAGGCAGCGTCAGACGCTCGCACCGTTCCGCGGCAATCCCGGTATCGAACAAAACGCGCTCGAAAGCGTGCTCGGCGAAATCGAGCAGACGCTTGCGGGTCTCACGCAGATGCAGGGCAAAACCGGCCAGCATCTTGCGGACAACGAATGGCTCACGAGCATCCGCAGCCGCGCGATCATTCCGGGCGGCACCTGCAAGTTCGACCTGCCCTCGTATTACGCGTGGCAGCAGTTGCACGCCGATCAACGCCGCCAGGACATCGCCAAGTGGGTGACGCCGCTCCTGCCGCTGCGCGACGCCGCCAGCATCGTGCTGCGCCTCGCGCGCGAATCGGGCCAGGCGTCGAAGGTCATGGCGATGCAGGGCAGCTATCAGCAGATGCTGTCCGGCCGCACCTACCAGTTGATGCAGGTACGCGTGGCACCGGATTTACGCGTGATTCCGGAAGCAAGCGCCAACAAGTACATGCTGTGGGTGCGCTTCACCGTTCAGGACGGCGATCTGCGTCCGCGCGCCGTCGATCAGGACGTGCCGTTCCAGCTCACGCTCTGTAGTCTGTAATTTTTTCGAATCCCGATTTTCCCAACCGCGGCGTCGCTCAAGAGACGCCGCCCAGTTACCGATCAGCCGACCGAATGACCACCGTCGTCAAATGTCCGACCTGCGGCAAGGATGTCCGCTGGGTACCGGAAAACCGTTTCCGCCCGTTCTGCTCCGAGCGTTGCAAGCAGATGGATCTCGGTGCCTGGGCCGCTGAAAAGTACCGGATCGGCGGCAACGAGGAAGACACGCCGCCCGATGACGAGGCGCCGCCCACTGACACGCGCCAGTAAGCACGCCAGCAGGCACACCAACAGGCGCACCAACAAGGCGCGCCCAAAATGAAAAAAGCCGCTGCACGTCAAACGTGCAGCGGCTTTTATGTTTCTGCCGACGGCCTCAGCGCCAGGCGTGGCTCATTCCGCCGCCAGCCACTCCAGCACGGGAATCGTCGCGGGCAGCAGCGGCTCGACGCTCGCGGGCAGCGCCTGCCAGGCGAGCGCCTGGCCTTCGCGTCCGTGCGGCTCGCCGCTCCACTCGGTGACCTTGCAGAAGTACAGCCGCACATAGGCGTGCGGATAGTCGTGTTCGAGCGTATGCCAGCGATGGCACGCCTTCACGTCGATACCCAGCTCCTCGTGCAGTTCGCGCGCCAGTGCCGCCTCGACCGACTCGCCCTTCTCCAGCTTGCCACCGGGGAATTCCCAGTAACCTGCGTAGGGCTTGCCCTCGGGACGTTGCGCCAGCAGGTAGCGGCCATCGGGCTGCACCATCACGCCTACGGCAACTTCCGTCACCGGACGGACGCTTTCCTTGGCTTGCTCGCTCATGCCTCTTGCGCCTTCTTGCCCGACCAGTCGCGTGCGAATTGCCACGCCACGCGGCCCGAGCGCGAACCGCGCTCCAGCGCCCAGACCAGCGCGTCGCCGCGCGCGCCTTCGACTTCGGCGTCGCTCACGCCGAAGTGACGCAGCCAGTGGCCGACGATGGTCAGATAGTCGTCCTGCTTGAACGGGTAGAAGCTCACCCACAGGCCGAAGCGCTCCGACAGCGAGATCTTCTCCTCCACTACTTCACCCGGATGAATCTCACCGTCGGGCATGTGCTTGTAGGACTCGTTGTCGCTCATGTACTCGGGCAGCAGATGGCGGCGGTTCGAGGTCGCGTAGATCAGCACGTTGTCCGACTGCGCGGCCACCGACCCGTCGAGCGCCACCTTGAGCGCCTTGTAGCCCGACTCGCCATCCTCGAACGAGAGATCGTCGCAGAACACGATGAAGCGCTCCGGGCGCGACGAGATCAGGTCGACGATATCGCCGAGGTCGTGCAGATCGTCCTTGTCGACTTCGATCAGGCGCAGGCCGTCCTTCGAGTACGCGTTCAGGCAGGCCTTGATCAGCGACGACTTGCCGGTGCCGCGCGCACCCGTCAGCAGCACGTTGTTCGCGGGCTTCTTCTGCACGAACTGGCGCGTGTTGCGATCGATGAGATCCTTCTGGCGGTCGATGTTCTGCAGGTCGTCCAGCGAGATCAGCGAAATCGCCGGAACCGGCTGCAGGAAGCCGCGGCCCTGGCGCTTGCGCCAGCGGAACGCGACTGCCGCGTTCCAGTCGACATCGGGCGCCGCCGGCGGCAACACGGCTTCGAGGCGGCCGAGCAGCGCTTCGGCGCGGGTCAGAAACTGTTCGAGCTTGTCCATTGCGTCGTGCTTGAAGAGATCAGGTGCGAATTAAGAACGGTAATCGGCGTTGATGCTCACGTAGTCGTGCGAGAGATCGCAAGTCCAGACGAAGGCTTCGGCGTTGCCGCGGCCAAGCACCACGCGGATCAGGATTTCGCTCTCCTTCATCACGCGCTGGCCGTCTTCTTCCTTGTACTCGGGGTTACGACCACCCGCCTTCGCGACGAGCACGTCATTCAGGTACAGGTCGATCTTGTTCACGTCGAGATCCGTCACGCCCGCATAGCCGATCGCGGCCAGAATACGGCCCAGATTGGGGTCGGATGCGTAGAACGCCGTCTTCACGAGCGGCGAATGGCCGATCGCGTAAGCGATCTGGCGGCATTCAGCGACGTCCTTGCCGCCTTCCACTTGCACGGTCATGAACTTGGTCGCGCCTTCGCCGTCGCGCACGATCAGTTGCGAAAGCGTCTGCGCGACTTCCGTGACCGCGTCGCGCAGGGCCGCGTAGGCCGGCGAATCGGTCGAGGTGATCGCGGGCAGGCTCGACTTGCCCGAGGCGATCAGGATGAACGAGTCGTTGGTCGAGGTATCGCCGTCGATCGTGAT
This sequence comes from Paraburkholderia bannensis NBRC 103871, assembly GCF_000685015.1. Classification (GTDB taxonomy): domain Bacteria; phylum Pseudomonadota; class Gammaproteobacteria; order Burkholderiales; family Burkholderiaceae; genus Paraburkholderia; species Paraburkholderia bannensis. The sequence continues at coordinate 200,800 of NZ_BAYA01000012.1, forward strand.
GCAGTTGAACGAGCGATCGGCCACGTACTTCACGAGCTCGTCGAGCACCGGTTGCGCGACGTTCGCATCGAACGCGAGGAAGCCCAGCATGGTCGCCATGTTCGGCTTGATCATGCCTGCGCCCTTGCTGATGCCGGTGAGCGTGACCGTGTGGCCATCGATCGTGACCTGGCGCGACGCGGCCTTCGGCAGCGTATCGGTCGTCATGATCGCCTGAGCGGCGTCGTACCAGTTGTTTTCCTTGCGGTTCTCAAGCGCGGCGGGCAGACCGGCCTTCAGGCGGTCGATCGGCAGCGGTTCGAGAATCACGCCCGTCGAGAACGGCAGCACCTGCGAGGACTCGATGCCCGCAAGGCGCGCGAGTTCGTCGCAGGTTTCGCGCGCGTGCTTCATGCCCGGCTCGCCCGTGCCCGCGTTCGCGTTGCCTGTGTTGATGACGAGCGCGCGGATGCCCTTGCCGCCCTCGCGCACCTTGGCGAGATGTTCGCGGCACACCGTGACCGGCGCGGCGCAGAAGCGGTTGAGCGTGAACACGCCCGCGACGCTCGCGCTTTCATCGACGGAAATCACCAGCACGTCCTTGCGATTGGGCTTGCGGATATGAGCTTCCGCCCAGCCTAGCGTCACGCCGGCGACCGGATGAAGTTGTGCGGGATCGATCGAGGGGAAATTGACAGCCATGGTGGCGACCTGTCGAAAAGGCAATGCCGGCCGCGGCGTCTACGCACCTGGCCGGCATCGGGATTCAAAACGCAAGGCCCGCCATGGTGAGCGGGCCGCCGGAATCAACGCGCAAGCGCATCACGAAGCGAGCGGCGCGGGCATCGAACATGAGTCGATACGCGCACCGTCGCGCTTCATCACGCAATCTTGCCGTGGCACTGCTTGTACTTCTTGCCGCTGCCGCACGGGCACGGGTCGTTGCGGCCGACCTTCGGCACGCCGTCGGCGTCCAGCGCCTCGTGGCTCATGGCCGCGCCGACCATGGCGGCGGCCGCGTCGGCCACCGGTGCGGCGGCTGCGACCGGCGCAGCTTCGGCGCCCGTTTCCGCGAATTCGGCGTGACGGAATTCGACGTTCTCGAGATGGCCGCCCTGCTCTTCCATTTGCTCGGCGGCTTCTTCGAGTTGCTGCGGCGACTGGATCTGCACGTTCATGACGATGCGCGTGACTTCCTGCTTCACGGCGTCGAGCATGGCAGCGAACAGTTCGAACGCTTCGCGCTTGTATTCCTGCTTCGGGTTCTTCTGCGCATAGCCGCGCAGATGGATGCCCTGGCGCAGGTGATCGAGCGCGGCAAGGTGTTCGCGCCAGCTACGGTCGAGCGTCTGCAGCATGACCGAGCGTTCGAACGCGCTGAACGATTCGCGGCCCACGAGCGCGACCTTCTGCTCATAGGCTTCGTCGGCGGCGGCGAGCACGGCTTCGAGAATCTCGTCCGCGTCGATCGACGACGACTCGTTGATCATTTCCTGGATCGCGAGGTCGAGCTGCCATTCGTTGCGCAGGATTTCCTCAAGCTCAGGCACGTCCCACTGCTCTTCGATGCTGCCGTGCGGCACATACTGGCGCACGATATCCGTCACCACGCCATGACGCATCGCGCCGATGGTCTCGGTGATGTCGTGCGCTTCGAGCAGTTCGTTGCGCTGCTGGTAGATCACCTTGCGCTGGTCGTTCGACACGTCGTCGTATTCGAGCAGCTGCTTACGAATGTCGAAGTTGCGCGCTTCGACCTTGCGCTGCGCCGACTCGATCGAACGCGTGACGATGCCTGCCTCGATCGCCTCGCCTTCCGGCATCTTCAGGCGATCCATGATGGCGCGCACGCGGTCGCCCGCGAAAATACGCAGCAGCGGATCTTCGAGCGACAGATAGAAACGCGACGATCCCGGATCGCCCTGACGGCCCGCACGGCCGCGCAGCTGGTTGTCGATACGGCGCGACTCGTGACGCTCGGTGCCGATGATGTGCAGGCCGCCCGCGGCCTTCACCTGATCGTGCAACGTCTGCCATTCGTCGTGCAGTTGCTGGATGCGGCGCGCTTTTTCGTCGGCGGGAATCGCTTCGTCGGCTTCGATGAACGCAGCCTGCTTTTCCGCATTGCCGCCCAGCACGATGTCGGTACCGCGACCGGCCATGTTGGTGGCGATCGTGATGCGCTTCGGACGGCCGGCTTCAGCGACGATCGCGGCTTCGCGGCCGTGCTGCTTGGCGTTGAGCACGTCGTGCGGCAGACCGGCCTGCGTGAGCAGGTGCGACAGCACTTCCGAGTTTTCGATCGACGTCGTACCGACCAGCACCGGCTGGCCGCGATCGTGACATTCGCGGATATCGCGAATCACGGCGTCGTAGCGCTCCTTGGCGGTCTTGTAGATCTGATCCTGCTTGTCGATGCGCTTCGGAATCCGGTTGGTCGGGATCACGACCGTTTCCAGGCCGTAAATCTCGTTGAATTCGTACGCTTCGGTGTCCGCCGTACCCGTCATGCCCGCGAGCTTGGCGTACATGCGGAAGTAGTTCTGGAACGTGATCGACGCGAGCGTCTGGTTCTCGCTCTGGATCTTGACGTGTTCCTTTGCTTCCACGGCCTGATGCAGACCGTCCGACCAGCGGCGACCGGCCATCAGGCGGCCCGTGAATTCGTCGACGATGACGACTTCACCGTTTTGCACCACGTAGTGCTGATCCTTGAAGAACAGCGTGTGCGCGCGCAGCGCGGCGTACACGTGGTGCATCAGCGTGATGTTCTGCGGCGCGTAGAGGCTTTCGCCCTGACCGATCAGGCCCCACTCGGCGAGCATGCGCTCGGCCTTTTCGTGGCCAGCTTCCGTCAGGAACACCTGACGCGCCTTTTCGTCGAGCGTGTAGTCGCCCGGCTTTTCCACGCCCGTACCGTCGGCTTTCTCTTCGCCGATCTGACGTTCGAGCAGCGGCGGCAGCGCATTCATGCGCACGTAGAGTTCGGTGTGATCTTCGGCCTGGCCCGAGATGATGAGCGGCGTACGCGCTTCGTCGATCAGGATCGAGTCCACTTCGTCGACCACGGCGAAGTTCAGCGCACGCTGCACGCGCGCCTCGGTCTCGTAGACCATGTTGTCGCGCAGGTAGTCGAAGCCGAACTCGTTGTTCGTACCGTAGGTGATGTCCGCGCCGTAGGCTTCCTGCTTCATGCCGTGATCCATCTGCGACAGATTGATGCCGACAGACAGACCGAGGAAGTTGTACAGACGCGCCATCCATTCGGCGTCGCGCTGGGCGAGATAATCGTTCACCGTGACGACGTGCACGCCGCGCCCCGACAGGGCGTTCAGGTACACCGGCAGCGTAGCGACGAGCGTCTTGCCCTCGCCCGTGCGCATTTCGGCGATCTTGCCGTAGTGCAGCACCATGCCGCCGATCAGCTGGACGTCGAAGTGGCGCATCTTGAGCACGCGCTTGCTCGCTTCGCGGCAGACGGCAAACGCTTCCGGCAGCAGGTCGTCGAGCGACGTGCCATTGGCGACGCGCTCGCGGAACTCAACGGTCTTGGCGCGCAGTTGCTCGTCGGTGTATTGCTCGATGGTCGGTTCGAGCGCGTTGATCGCCGCGACCGTCTTCTGATATTGCTTGATCAGGCGCTGATTGCGGCTGCCAAAGATTTTCTGTAAGAAACCGGTGGTCATCGGATCGGTGTCTGCGTCGCGGCTTCGGCCGGGATTGCTGCACGGCGCGTTGCAAACGGACTGGTTTGCATACGTTTTGCGCCACACACCCGGATCGGAAGGACCTCGGCGGCTTAAGCCCAAATTGGTGGATTCGAATCGGGCATTTTAGCACGCACCCTGGGCGCCGCCCGTGTCAACGCCGTGATGGGTGCAGCGCCGGGTGCAGTGCGAAAAGCCCGTGCCGACGCGCCTCGCCAGCCGATCTTTCGGGCCGCTCGCGTGGCCCGCTTCGAGCGCTGCCGCAAGGATCCGGCAACAGGACAAGGCGCGTGGAGGTAAAACGCGCAGGCTACAATGCTACTGACGCTGCGCAGCCCGCGCATGCACCTCTACTCGCCACATGAGCCGTTTTTCGCCGTTTTCAAGGCCGGACGCCCCAGCCGCGCCGCGTACGCAGCGCAAGACGCACAACACGCGCGGCCCGGGCAAGGCGCCGCGCGCGCCCCAGCCGCTCGCCGAAGTCCTCAGCCGCACGGACGCGTTCGCGCCGCTGCGCGCGGGCGTCGAGCAGATTGCGGCGATCCAGCGCGACCTCAATGCGCTCTTGCCCGACTATCTGGCCGCGAGCGTCGAACCAGGGTTCATCAAGGACGGCACGTTGGCGCTGTTCGCGGCGCACAACGCGCTGGCCGCTCGCCTGCGACATCTCGAACCACGCCTCGTCACCGAATTGCAGGCGCGCGGCTGGGCGCTGACCAGCGTGCGCATTCGCGTGCGCCCGCAGGCCGTGAAGGAGCCGCCGCAGCCCAAGCAGGCGCGCATGACGCCCGCAGGCGCCGCGGCGCTGGCCACGCTCAGCGAAAGCCTGCCGCCCTCGCCGCTGCAGGAAGCGCTCGCAAAAATGGCGGCGCGGCACTTGAAGCGCCGCTAAATCGATCGCACGAAATAAAAAAAGGGGGGCATGAAGCCACCCTTTTTCGTTTTATCGCGTGCTTGACGCCGATCAGGCAAACGCCGCCTGCGCATCGAAAGCGAACCCGCGCGGCGCCTTTTGCGCATCGTCGAAGGTGACGATTTCATACGCATCTTCGTGCGCCAGCAGTTCGCGCAACAGCGCGTTGTTCAGGCCGTGGCCCGACTTGTACGCGTCGTACGACGCCAGCAGCGGATGGCCGACCACATAAAGGTCGCCAATCGCGTCCAGCATCTTGTGCTTCACGAACTCGTCGTCGTAACGCAGTCCGTCGTTGTTCAAAATGCGGTACTCGTCCAGCACGATCGCGTTATCCATGCTGCCGCCGCGCGCGAGACCCAGTTCGCGCATCATTTCGACTTCATGCGCGAAGCCGAACGTGCGGGCACGAGCGATTTCACGCACGTACGAGGTGTTCGCGAAGTCGACTTCGAGCGCCTGGCCCGTCTTGTCGACCGCCGGATGACGGAAGTCGATGGTGAACTTGAGCTTGAAGCCGAAGAACGGATCGAGGCGCGCGAACTTGTCGCCATCGCGCACTTCCACGGTCTTCTTCACCTTGATGAACTTCTTGGCTGCGTTCTGTTCTTCGATGCCCGCCGACTGGATCAGGAACACGAACGACGATGCGCTGCCGTCCATGATCGGGATTTCTTCCGCGGTCACGTCGATATAAAGGTTGTCGATGCCAAGACCCGCGCACGCCGACATCAAGTGCTCGATCGTCGAGACGCGTGCGCCGTCCTTTTGCAGCACCGAGGCGAGGCGCGTATCGCCAATCGCCATCGCCGACGCGGGGATGTCCACCGGGTTCGGCAAATCCACGCGCGAAAACACGATGCCCGTGTCCGGCGCCGCCGGGCGTAGCGTCAGATTGACCTTGCGGCCCGAGTGCAGGCCGATGCCAACCGTTTTCACGATCGATTTGATGGTTCGCTGCTTCAACATAGTGTTCTACTCATTGAAAATCCCAATCGGGACTTTTTAACTCATAGGACGAATTATACTCCAAGTCTGGCATGTCCGTCGTCGTCCGGGGCGTGACAATCTGTTTCCCCACGTTACTCCGTTGGGATGGACGACGGGCCGATGGCCGGAACGGAGGCGTTCCCGGCCATCGGCCCGCACGGCTGGTAGTAATAGCCCGTCACATTTACCCTGCCGGCCCGTTGCATTGCGGCAACGCAAGCGCGGCCTGGGCGCTCATGTCGGGCTCAACGTGGCGAGTATGCTCGCGGCATCGCTGACTTCGAATTTGCCGGGCGCCTCGACGTTCAGCGTCTTGACCACGCCGTCGTCGATCACCATGGCGTAGCGCTGGGATCGTATGCCCATGCCACGCGCCGACAGATCCTGATCCAGACCGAGTGCACGAGTGAACGCCGCGCTGCCGTCGGCCATCATGCGTACCTTGCCCGAGGTCCGCTGATCTCGCCCCCACGCGCCCATCACGAACGCGTCGTTGACGGACACGCACCAGATTTCGTCGATGCCCGCCGCGCGTAACGCTTCGTACTGCTCGACATAACCCGGTACGTGTTTCGCGGAGCACGTGGGCGTAAACGCGCCCGGCAATCCGAAGATCACCACACGTTTGCCCGCCGTTTGCTCACGCACGCTGAAGCTGTTCGGCCCCAGCGTGCAGCCCGCGCGCTCGTCTTCGATCAATTCGAAGAGCGTGGCGTCGGGCAGCGTATCACCCTGTTTGATCATCACTCGTCCTTCACATCGATGCGCTAAACGTCTGCATTCGTCATGGCATGCGACAGCGCGTTCAAGACCGCGCGCATACGCCGTGCCGCATCGTCGCACTAAAGCCGCTTAAGCGACTTAAGCAACTAAGGCACCTAAAGCGCAGCGGGCACGCGTCCCGGCCGTGCATCCTGGTGGATGCGGCCTTGCGGGTCTCGTTAGCCATCATCGCAATCATGCCGAACGCTCCGTCCGCGGACGGGCACCGTACCGCTGTGCCCGGCGCCGCAGCCAGAACTCGCTCGTCGCGCAGTCCGCCTGAGCAGACCTTAGTCGGCCTGCTTGCGCAGGAACGCCGGGATGTCGTACGTATCGACGCCCTTTTCCTGCAGCGCCTGCACGTGCGAGGCCGCGGTGTCGCGCGACGTGCGCCAGACTGCCGGCGTGTCGAGCGCGCCGTAGTCAGCGCCTTGCGTCTGCGGCGGTGCGTAGGAATGCTGAGCGGCGGCAACCGGATGGTTGTCCGTGCCCGTACGCAGCAGCGTCATCGGCGCAGCCTGCTGGCGCGTTGCTGCCGCGCGGCCCAGACCCGTCGCCACGACCGTCACGCGCAGTGCGTCGCCCATCGCGTCGTCGTACACGGCACCGAAGATCACCGTGGCGTCTTCCGCCGCGTAGCTCTTGATGGTGTTCATGACTTCACGCGTTTCCGACAGACGCAGCGAACGGCTCGACGTGATGTTGACCAGCACGCCACGCGCGCCCGACAGATCGACGCCTTCGAGCAGCGGGCTTGCGACCGCCTGTTCTGCGGCCAGACGTGCGCGATCGACGCCGGCAACCGTCGCCGTGCCCATCATCGCCTTGCCCTGCTCGCCCATCACCGTCTTCACGTCTTCAAAGTCGACGTTCACCAGACCGTCGACGTTGATGATTTCAGCGATACCGGCAACTGCGTTGTTCAGAACGTCGTCCGCGCACTGGAAGCACTTGTCCATCTCGGCGTCATCGCCCATCACGTCGAACAGCTTGTCGTTCAGGACGACGATCAGCGAGTCGACGTGATCCTCCAGTTGCTGCGAGCCGGCTTCCGCCACGCGCATGCGCTTGCCACCTTCGAATTCAAACGGCTTGCTCACGACACCAACCGTGAGAATGCCCATTTCCTTGGCGATCTGCGCGACCACGGGTGCTGCACCCGTACCAGTGCCGCCGCCCATGCCGGCGGTGATGAACACCATGTGCGCGCCCAGCAGCGAGTCTGCGATGCGCTCGCGGGCTTCTTCAGCTGCCGCGCGGCCCATTTCCGGCTTGGCGCCAGCGCCCAGACCCGTGTTGCCGAGCTGGATCACAGCCGGCGCGCGCGAACGCGAGAGCGCCTGGGCGTCCGTGTTCATCACGATGAAGTCGACGCCCTGCACGCCACGATTGATCATGTGCTGCACGGCATTGCCGCCAGCGCCACCTACGCCCACCACCTTGATGATGGTGCCGTTGGTTTCCGTTTCCAGCATCTGGAATTCCATGTTGCCTCCGTCAAGAAAAAGATTTCCGCTCCTCGGCGTTATTCAGGGGAGAGTCGGGCAACCCTTCCCTGCGCGCCAGCCGCCGTCACCAGCGCGTATTCGGTCCCTGCGTTCTGCCTTTGCGTCTGCTTTGCGTCTAATTTGCGCGTTTGGTTCGCGCAGATCACAGCATCAGAAGTTGCCGAGGAACCAGTCCTTCATGCGAGTGAAGACCTGGCCCATCGACCCCGACTGCACAGCAACCTTGCGACCGCGCATACGCTGCGCGCGGCCCTCCACGAGCAGGCCCATCGCCGTCGAATAGCGCGGATTGCGCACGACGTCGGCGAGACCGCCCGCGTACTCCGGCACGCCAATGCGCACCGGCTTGAGGAAAATGTCCTCGCCCAGTTCCACCATGCCCGGCATCATCGCGGCGCCGCCCGTCAGCACGACGCCCGAACTGAGCAATTCCTCATAGCCCGACTCGCGCACCACCTGCTGCACGAGCGAGAACAGTTCTTCCACGCGCGGCTCGATCACCGCAGCGAGCGCCTGGCGCGACAGCGTGCGCGGGCCGCGCTCGCCAAGGCCTGGCACTTCGATCATTTCGTCCGGATCGGCGAGCGCCTGCTTCGCGATGCCGTAGCTGACCTTGATGTCTTCCGCGTCGGGCGTCGGCGTGCGCAGCGCCATCGCGATGTCGCTCGTCACCTGGTCGCCCGCAATCGGAATCACGGCCGTGTGACGGATCGCGCCTTCGCTGAAGATCGCGATATCGGTCGTGCCGCCGCCCACGTCCACCAGCACCACGCCGAGTTCCTTCTCGTCGTCGGTGAGCACCGCCAGCGACGACGCCAGCGGCTGCAAAATCAGGTCGTTCACTTCGAGGCCGCAACGGCGCACGCACTTCACGATGTTCTGCGCCGCGCTGACCGCGCCCGTGACGATGTGCACCTTCACTTCCAGGCGAATGCCGCTCATGCCGATCGGCTCGCGCACATCTTCCTGACCGTCGATGATGAATTCCTGCGTGAGGATATGCAGCACCTGCTGGTCGGTCGGGATGTTGATCGCCTTGGCCGTTTCGATCACGCGCGCGACGTCCGTCTGCGTGACTTCCTTCTCCTTGATGGCGACCATGCCGCTCGAGTTGAAGCTGCGGATATGGCTGCCTGCGATGCCGGTGAACACGTTAGTGATCTTGCAGTCGGCCATGAGTTCCGCTTCTTCGAGCGCACGCTGGATAGACTGCACCGTGGCCTCGATGTTCACCACCACGCCCTTCTTGAGACCTTTCGATTCGGCCTGGCCGAGGCCGATCACCTCGTAGTGGCCATCGCTTTTCATTTCAGCGACGACGGCCACCACCTTCGACGTCCCGATGTCGAGGCTGACCAGCAGATCCTTATAGTCTTTACTCATATCGTGCTCGTTGCGTGTGATGTGCTGTTACTTCTTGCCCGGGCCGGGCGTATCGCTAATGAAGCGCATGCCCGCCGCCCGAATCGCAAAACCGTTCGGATAGCGCAAATCCGCATATTCGATGTCTTTCCCCCAACGTTGCGTGAGCGCCGACCACGCGGCGATGAGGCGATGCGAGCGTTCCGCGAGTGTGTCCGCGTTGCGTTCGCGACCGAGTTCCACCTGCATGCCGTTCGAGAGCTTCACCGTCCACGCGTAGCGCGGCGTCAGCGTCACTTCGTCCGGTTCGAGACCGAGCGGCGCAAACCACTTCACGAAGTCGCGATAACGCGCGACGACTTCGGGCGCCGTGCCGTCCGGGCCGTCGAACGCAGGCAGGTCTTCGTCGAGCTCGCCCTGGTTCGCGGTGAACAGTTCGCCGTCGGTGCTCACGAGCTGGTCGCTGCCCCACGTGCCGAGCGGCTTGTACTCTTCGAGCGACACCGCCAGCACGTTCGGCCAGACGCGGCGCACGCTCGCATGGCGCACCCACGGCATCTGTTCGAAGGCAGCGCGCGCCGTGTCGAGATCGACGGTGAAGAAGTTGCCCTTCAGGCGTCCGACCACGCTCGCGCGCACCGTGGGCGCGTTGATGTGCTCGGTGTCCCCCTCGATGCGGATTTCGCGCAGCGCGAAGTTCGGCCGCTGCACCAGCCAGTAGCAGCCGGCCACCAGAAGCGCGAGCACGAGCAGCGCGTGCAACGCGTTGGCGGCGAGGTTGAGCTGGCGTACGTTATTCCACATGTCGGCGTCGGTTCAATCCGTCGATTCAGTCCGTTGGTTCACTCTTTGAGGCGAGATCAGTCTTTGAGCGTCAGCGCCAGCACGCGCACCACGAGGTCGCGGTACTCGATGCCGACCGAGCGCGCGGCCTTCGGCGGCAGCGAGTGATCGGTCATGCCAGGCGCCGTGTTCACTTCGAGGAAATACGGGTTGCCCGCTGCGTCCATCATGAAATCGGCGCGGCCCCAGTCGGTGCAGCCGAGCACGTCGAACGCGCGGCGCGCGAGCTTCTTCAGTTCGGCTTCTTTCTCGGGCGCGACGCCGCACGGAATCAGGTACTGCGTCGTGTCGAGGATGTACTTCGCGTCGTAGTCGTAGAACTCGCCCGCCGGCACGATCTTGATGATCGGCAGGTCGAGGTCGCCCGCGACGCAGGCCGTATATTCGCCACCGCCTTCGATGCTCTTTTCCACCAGCACGATCTTGTCGTGCTTCGCGGCTTCGACGATGGCCGGCACGAGGTCGGCTTCGGTCTTCACCTTGATGACGGCCACGCTCGACCCTTCGCTCGCGGGCTTCACGAACAGCGGCAGGCCGAGCTTCGCAACGATGCCAGGCGCCGCAGCGGCGTAATCGTCGCCACGCAGCACGGCGACGAACGGCGGCGTCGGGATGCCGAGCTGCTGCCACACCAGCTTGCTGCGGAACTTGTCCAGACCGAGCGCCGATCCCAGCACACCCGTACCCGTGTAACGGATGCCGTAAAAGTCGAGCGCGCCCTGGATCTGGCCGTTCTCGCCATAACCGCCATGCAGCGCGTTGAACGCGCGCACGAAGCCTTCGTCCTTGAGCGCCGACAGCGGACGCTCGGACGGATCGAACGCGTGCGCGTCGATGCCCGCTTGCTGGAGCGCCTGAAGCACCAGCGAGCCGGACTTGAGCGACACTGCGCGCTCGGCGGACACGCCGCCCAGCAGAACCGCTACCTTGCCAAACTGCTTCGGATCGAATTTCGGGTCGATGCTGCTCATGTCACTCACGCCTTCTGTTCCTGTTGCGCGATCCGGCCCGGCACACCGCCGATCGAACCCGCGCCCATCGTAATCACCACGTCGCCGTCGCGAACCACCGCGGCCAGCGCGTCCGGCATCTCATCCACTGTCTCGATAAACACCGGCTCGACCTTCCCGGCGACGCGGATCGCGCGCGCCAAAGCACGGCCGTCCGCCGCCACGATCGGCGCTTCGCCGGCCGCGTAGACGTCGCTCAGCACGAGCGCATCGGTCGTCGACAGCACGCGCACGAAATCTTCGAAGCAGTCGCGCGTGCGCGTATAGCGGTGCGGCTGGAACGCGAGCACGAGACGGCGGCCCGGGAACGCGCCACGCGCGGCTGCAATCGTCGCCGCCATTTCCACCGGATGGTGGCCATAGTCGTCGATCAACGTGTAAGTGCCGCCGCCGTTGACCGGAATTTCGCCGTAACGCTGGAAACGTCGCCCGACGCCGTTGAATTCGGCGAGCGCACGCTGGATGTCCTCGTCCTTCACTTCGAGTTCGGTCGCAATCGCGATGGCCGCGAGCGCGTTCTGCACGTTGTGGTCGCCCGGCAGGTTCAGCACGATATCGAGCGGCGGTGCATCTTCGCGCATTACCGTGAAATACATTTTTCCGTCGCGCGCGACCGCGTTGACGGCGCGCACCTGCGCATCGGGCGCGAAGCCGTAACGGATGATCGGCTTCGACACGAACGGCAGGATTTCCTTCACGTTCGGATCGTCGACGCACAGCACCGCAATGCCGTAGAACGGCAGGCGGTGCGTGAATTCGATGAACGCCTGCTTCAGGCGCGCGAAGTCGTGCCCGTAGGTGTCCATGTGATCGGCGTCGATGTTCGTGATGACTTCGATCACCGGGAAGAGATTCAGGAACGAGGCGTCCGACTCGTCGGCTTCCGCGACGATGAAGTCGCCGGTGCCCAGACGCGCGTTCGCGCCCGCGCTGATCAGGCGGCCGCCGATCACGAAAGTCGGATCGAGCCCGCCCGCCGCCAGCACGCTCGCCACCAGCGACGTGGTCGTGGTCTTGCCGTGCGTGCCTGCAATGGCGATGCCTTGCTTGAGGCGCATCAGCTCCGCGAGCATCACGGCGCGCGGCACGATGGGAATGCGGCGATGGCGCGCGGCCAGCACTTCGGGGTTGTCGCTGCGCACGGCAGTCGAGACGACCACGGCGTTCGCGCCTTCGATGTTCTCTTCGGCATGGCCGATCGCGATGCGCGCGCCAAGCGCGGCGAGGCGGTCGGTGACCGCGTTTTTCGCGAGATCCGAGCCGCTCACGTGATAGCCGAGATTGACGAGCACTTCGGCGATGCCGCTCATGCCCGCGCCGCCGATGCCGACGAAATGGATGTGTTTGACGATGTGTTTCATTGCTTTCCTCCCGCTACTACGCCCGCCGCGGCCGCGCAGATGCGCGCGACCTGTTCGGCGGCGTCGGGTTTTGCGAGCGCGCGGGCGCGCTCTGCCATTTCTGCCAGCGATTGCCGGGTTTGCTGCTTGAGCCAGTCCGCGAGGGCGTCTGCCGACAACTCGCGCTGCTGCACCACGCGCGCCGCGCCCTCTTGCGCGAGGAACGCCGCGTTGGTGGTCTGGTGGTCGTCCACCGCGTAGGGGAACGGCACGAACAGCGCCGCCACGCCCACGGCCGCGACTTCGGCCACCGTCATCGCGCCCGAGCGGCAGATCACGAGATCCGCGTTTTCGTAGGCGCTCGCCATATCGTCGATGAAGGGCACCAGTTGCGCCGCTTCACCCGGTTCGATACCAGCGTCGAGATAGTTCTGTCGCAAAGCGTCGATGTGCTTCGCGCCCGCCTGGTGCACGACCTCCGGACGCTCGGCCGGCGCAAGCATCGACAGCGCGCGCGGCACGACTTCGTTGAGCGCCGCAGCGCCCAGGCTGCCGCCCACGACCAGCACGCGCAACGGGCCGCTGCGCTGCGCGTAGCGATCCTTCGGCTGCACGACGTGTTCGAGTTCGGCGCGGATCGGATTGCCCGTCCATTCGCCGTGCGGCAGCGCGCCGGGGAACGCCACGAGCACACGCTTCGCGAGTTTCGCCAGCACCTTGTTCGCGAGACCCGCGATCGAATTCTGCTCGTGCAGCACGAGCGGGCGGCCCGACAGCGCGCTCATCACGCCCGCCGGGAACGTGATGTAGCCGCCCATGCCGAGCACCACATCGGGCTTCACGCGGCGCAGCGCCTCAAGGCTCTGCGTGCACGCGCGCAGCATGTTCAACGGCAGCATCAGCTTGGTCTTGAGGCCCTTGCCGCGCACGCCGCCAAAGCGCACGTATTCCATCGGGATGCCGTGTTTGGGCACCAGCGTCGCTTCCATGCCTGCGGGATTGCCGAGCCACACCACGCGCCAGCCCCACTCCTGCATGCGATGCGCAACGGCGAGCCCCGGAAACACGTGTCCCCCGGTGCCACCGGCCATCACCATGAGCGTGCGGGTTTGCGGAGCGGTCATACCTTGCCTCCGCGCATCAATACCCGGTTTTCGTAATCGACTCTCAACAGCAGGGCCACCGCAATACAGTTCAGCAAAATGCCCGAGCCGCCGTAGCTCACGAGCGGCAGCGTCAGGCCCTTGGTCGGCAACAGGCCGAGATTCACGCCCATGTTGATGAACGCCTGCGCGCCGAACCACACGCCAAGCCCCTTCGCGACCAGGCCCGCAAAGGTGCGGTCGAGCGCGAGCGCCTGACGGCCGATCTCGAACGCGCGACGCACGATCCAGTAGAACAGCAGAATCACGATCATCACGCCGACGAAACCGAGTTCCTCGCCGATCACGGCCAGGATGAAGTCGGTATGCGCTTCGGGCAGGTAGTTGAGCTTTTCGACGCTGCCGCCCAGACCCACGCCGAACCATTCGCCGCGCCCGAACGCGATCAGCGAGTGGGTAAGCTGATAGGCCTTGCCCTGCGCGTAACGGTCGTCCCACGGATCGAGGTAAGCAAAGATCCGCTCGCGACGCCACGGCGACAGCCACACGAGCATCGTGAAGGTGCCCACCGCCGTCAGCACGAGGCCGCCGAACAGCTTGCCGTTCACGCCGCCGAGGAACAGCACGCCCATCGCGATCGCCGCGATCACCATGAACGCGCCCATGTCGGGTTCGAGCAGCAGCAGCGCGCCCACGACGCCGACCGCGAACGCCATCGGCAAGAAGCCCTTGCCGAAGCTGTGCATGAATTCCTGCTTGCGCACCGTGTAGTTCGCCGCATAGACCGTCACCGCGAGCTTCATGATTTCCGACGGCTGCATATTGGTGATGCCGAGCGGAATCCAGCGCCGCGCGCCGTTCACGCCCTTGCCGATGTGCGGAATCAGCACGACCACGAGCATCGCCAGCGCGATCAGAAAGAGCTTGGGCGCGTAGCGCTCCCACACGGACACGGGAATGCGGAACGCCACGACCGCCGCGACGGCGGCAACCAGCAGCGACACCAGGTGGCGCGCGAGGAACGCCCAGTCGCGGTACGACGCGTACTTGGGCGAATCGGGCATGGCGATCGACGCCGAATAAACCATCACCACGCCCAGACCCAGCAGCGCAATCACGGCCCACAGCAGCGAGTAGTCGTAGTCGAGCATGCGCGAGCGCCCAGGACGCGCGCCATTCACGGCGCTCGAAATGCCGCTCGTGCGTGCGCCGGCCGAACCCAGCGAGCTGCCGTGATCGGCCGAGCCGCCGCTCGCCTCGCGCGACAGACGCGTGCCGAATCGCTCTGACCAGCTCATATCGTCGTCCCCCGTTCTGCGGCGATGGCTTGCACCGTGTCGTTGAACACGGCGGCGCGGTGGGCGTAGCCCTTGAACATGTCGAAGCTCGCGCATGCGGGCGAGAGCAGCACGACGTCGCCGGGTTCGGCGAGCGCGGTGGCCGCACGCGTGGCTTCTTCGAGCGTGCCGTGATCGCTGAGCGCGATGCCAGTGCCTTCGAGCGCCGCGCGAATCTTCGGCGCGTCGCGGCCGATCAGCATGACTGCACGGCACCAGCGCGCCACGGGCGCCGCCAGCGGATCGAAGTCCTGGCCCTTGCCGTCGCCGCCCGCGATCAACACCGCGCGCTGCGCGAGGCCGTCGAGCGCTGCAACGGTCGCGCCGACATTGGTGCCCTTGCTGTCGTCGACGTAGTCAATGCCGTCGACCGATGCGATCAGTTCGACGCGATGCGGCTCGCCGCGATATTCGCGCAGGCCGTGCAGCAGCGCCGCGGGTGAAAGATCGATCGCGCGGGCCAGTGCAAAGGCCGCCAGCGCGTTGGCCGCGTTGTGCAGGCCGCGGATGCGCAGCGCGTCGACGGGCATCAGGCGCTTCATGGCCAGGTTCACGGGCGCGGCGTCGAGCTGCTTGCGGCGGCGCGCAGAAACCGGTTCGTCGATGGCGTCGCGGTCGTGCGCCTGCACGAGCCACTGCATGCCGTTGTCGCGCGAGAGGCCGAAGTCGCCGTCGCGCTGCGGCTCGTTGACGCCGAAGGTCACCACGCGCGCCTCGCCGCTGTCCTTCACGCGCGCGAGCGACATCACGCGTGCGTCGTCGCGGTTGAGCACGCGCACGGTCTGCGCGCCGAAAATGCGGCCCTTCGCGGCTGCGTAGGCGTCGAGCCCGCCGTGCCAGTCAAGGTGATCCTGCGTGATGTTGAGAACGGTGGCCGCGTCGGGTTCGAAGGTGTGCGCGGTTTCCAGCTGGAAGCTCGACAGTTCGAGCACCCAGACGTCGGGCAGCGCGGTGTTGTCGATGGCTTCGGCCAGCTTGTCGAGCATCGCCGGGCTGATGTTGCCCGCGACCGCCACGGTCTTGCCGGCGCGCTCGCAGAGCATGCCGGTCAGGCTCGTCGTGGTGGTCTTGCCGTTCGTGCCGGTGATCGCCAGCACCTTCGGTGCGTAGCCGCTTTCGCCCAGATGGCGCAGCGCCTGGGCGAACAGTTCGAGTTCGCCCCAGACTTCAATGCCCTGTTCGCGCGCGGCGGCGATCAGCGGCACGAGGTCGTCGGCGAGCGGCGACAGGCCCGGGCTGATGGCGACGATTTCGACGCCTTCGAGCAGCGCCGTCGAAAACGCGCCGCCGACGAAGTTCGCGGGATCGATGCCGTGCTTGGCGAGTTCGGCCAGTCCGGGCGGCGTCTCGCGCGTGTCGGCGATGCGCAGGCGGCAACCCTGCCGCGCGCACCAACGCGCCATCGCGAGACCCGATTCGCCGAGTCCCAGCACGAGCACCATCGGCTTTTGCCGATCCCGAAACTTCTCGCCAAACATTGCTTGCTTTCCTAAGTAGGCAAAGTGAAAAACGTTGCGTCGCTCAACGCAGTCTGATCAACGCAGCCCGATCAACGCAGCTTCAGCGTCGACAGACCGATGAGGCACAGCATCAGCGTGATGACCCAGAAGCGCACGACCACCTGCGTTTCCTTCCAGCCCGACAGTTCGAAATGGTGATGCAGCGGCGCCATCTTGAAGATGCGGCGGCCTTCGCCATAACGTTTTTTCGTGTACTTGAACCACGTGACCTGCAGCATCACGGAAAGCGTTTCCGCGACGAAGATGCCGCCCATGATGAAGAGCACGATTTCCTGGCGCACGATCACGGCGATGGTGCCGAGCGCGCCGCCGAGCGCAAGCGCGCCCACGTCGCCCATGAACACCTGCGCGGGATACGTGTTGAACCAGAGGAACGCCAGCCCCGCCCCGCCCATCGCCGAGCAGAAGATCAGCAATTCGCCCGCGCCCGGAATGTGCGGGAACAGCAGGTACTTCGAATAGACCGAGCTGCCCATCACGTACGCGAACACGCCCAGCGACGCGCCCACCAGCACGACCGGCATGATGACGAGACCGTCGAGGCCGTCGGTCAGGTTCACCGCATTGCTTGCACCGACAATCACGAAATACGTGAGCGCGATGAAACCCCACACGCCCAGCGGATACGTCATCGACTTGAGGAACGGCAGCAGCAGGTCGGCACGCGCGGGCAGGCCCATCGACAGGCCGCTGCGCACCCATGCCATGAACAGGTCGAACACGCGCACGTTATTCGCTTCGGACACGCTGAAGGCGAGATACACCGCGGCAAACAGACCGATCACCGACTGCCAGAAGTACTTTTCGCGCGACGACATCCCGCGCGGATCCTTGTAGACCACCTTGCGATAGTCGTCGACCCAGCCGATCGCGCCGAAGCCGAACGTCACCAGCATCACGATCCAGATGAAGCGGTTCGAGAGATCGCCCCACAGCAGCGTGGCGACGGCGATGCCCAGCAGGATCAGGATGCCGCCCATGGTGGGCGTGCCGGACTTCACGAGGTGAGTCTGCGGGCCGTCCGTGCGCACGGCCTGGCCGACCTTCATTTCGGTGAGCTTGCGAATGACCCAAGGCCCCAGGAAGAGCCCAATAGCCATCGCGGTGATGGTCGCCATCACCGCACGGAACGTCAGATAACTGAACACGCGCAAGAAGCTTGCGTCATTCTGCAGCCATTGCGCCAGCGCCAGTAGCATGCCTTGTATTCCTTAGTAAATCAGTGCGCGCCGGACGCTGCGTCCGGTGCGGTGGGTTGCGGGTTCGTCAATGCGGCCACGACGCGCTCCATCTGCATGAAGCGCGAGCCCTTGACGAGAATCGTTGCGCCGGAGCCGTAACCGGCGCCAGCGAGTGCGCGAACCAGCTCGCTCACGTCGGCGGCATGCAGCGCGTTGGCGCCGAAGGCCGTCGAGATGTCGCGTGCGGCGTCGCCGAG
This sequence comes from Paraburkholderia bannensis NBRC 103871, assembly GCF_000685015.1. Lineage (GTDB taxonomy): Bacteria > Pseudomonadota > Gammaproteobacteria > Burkholderiales > Burkholderiaceae > Paraburkholderia > Paraburkholderia bannensis. The sequence continues at coordinate 218,612 of NZ_BAYA01000012.1, forward strand.
CGTGTACAGCGCGTCGATGCCGCGCTCCTTCGCATAGGCGCCCACCTCGCGGTGGAACGCCGGGCCGTTGTCGCCGACTTCGCCCATGTCGCCCAGCACCAGCACGCGCGGTGCAGTGTGCGAGGCGAGCACGTCGATGGCCGCGCGCACGGAATCGGGGTTCGCGTTGTAGGTGTCATCGATCACCTTTGCGCCAGCAAGTTCCGCAAGCGCTGCGCATTTGACCTGCAAACGGCCCTTGACCGGCTCGAATGCTTCGAGCCCGCGACGGATCGCTTCGAGCGGCACGCCTGCCGCAATCGCCGCCGCCGTGGCCGCGAGCGCGTTGTGCGCGTTGTGTGCGCCGAGCACTTTCAGTTCGACTTCGAGGTGACCGTCGGGCGTCGCGACCGAAAGACGCGAGCCGCTGAGCTTGCCCGTCACCGCTGCATCGACTGCACGCTCGTCCGTGTGCAGCGCGAAGTCGAGAATCTGCGAGCCCGTCGCGGCCACGCGCCAGATGCCTGCGTAGGCGTCGTCGGCGGGAAACACGGCCGTGCCTTCGGGCTTGAGCGCGTGAATCACGCTCGCGTGTTCGAGGGCGACGGCTTCGACTGTCGCCATGAATTCCTGGTGCTCGCGCTGTGCGTTGTTCACCACGGCCACGGTCGGCTCGGCGAATTTCGCGAGCAGGTCGGTTTCGCCGGGATGATTCATGCCGAGCTCGACCACGGCGAGCTGGTGTGCAGCACTCAAGCGCAGCAGCGTAAGCGGCACGCCGATGTCGTTGTTCAGGTTGCCCGCGGTCGCCAGGCGCGCGTCCTCGCCCACCGCAGCGGCGAAGATCGACGCGATCATTTCCTTGACCGTGGTCTTGCCGTTGCTGCCCGTTACCGCGACGAGCGGCATCGCGAACCGACGCCGCCAGCCGAGTGCCAGCGCGCCCAGCGCCGCGCGCGTGTCGTCCACGCGCAGTGCGGGAACGCGCCAGTCGCCGGGGCTGCGCGAGACGAGCGCCGCGCTCACGTGGCGGGCCGCCACGTCGGCCAGGAAGTCGTGCGCATCGAACCGGTCGCCCTTGAGCGCGACGAACAGGTCGCCGGGGCCAGTCGTGCGGCTATCGGTCGAGATGCGCTCGAAGGTGACGTTCTCGTCGCCGAGTACGCTCGCGCCGGGAATCAGCGCCGCTGCTTCGCGCAGGGAAAGCATTGTCATTCACCGCCTCCGCGCCCATGCCGATCGGAAGTCGGACGGGCTGCGAGGGCAAGGCGCGCGTGATCCTGGTCGGAGAACGCGCGCTTCTTGCCCATGATTTCCTGGGTTGCCTCGTGCCCCTTGCCGGCCAGCACGATGACGTCTTCCTTGGCCGCGCCGCGCACCGCCTGCAGGATTGCGCTTGCGCGATCCTCGATGCGGCGCGCCTTCGCACCTTCGCGCATGCCGCCGACGATCTGGTCGATGATCGCGGCCGGCGCTTCGCTGCGCGGGTTGTCGCTCGTCACGACGGTTTGATCGGCGAGACGCTCGGCGATCGCGCCCATCAGCGGGCGCTTGGTCGCGTCGCGGTCGCCGCCGCAGCCGAACATGCAGATCAGGCGGCCGCCGCGCGCCGCCGCGATCGGGCGCAGCGCTTCGAGCGTTTTTTCGAGCGCGTCGGGCGTGTGCGCGTAGTCGATCACGACGAGCGGTTCGTCGTGATCGGCGCGGCCGCCCAGGCGCTCCATGCGGCCATTGACCGGCTGCAGCTTCGAGATTTCGTTGAGCGCGGCGACGAGCGGCACGTTTGCCGCCAGCAGCGCGCCCAGCACGCCGAGCAGGTTGCTCACGTTGAACAACCCGAGCGTCTGCACCTCGATATTCGCTTCACCCCAGTCCGACGTTTCCAGATGGAACGCGGTGCCGGTCGCGGTCGCGCGCACGTCTTTCGCACGCAGCCAGGCGTCGGCGACCGGTGCGTCGGCGGCGGGCGTTTCGATGCTGTAGGCAATCGTTCGCGCCGCGCCGCGCGTGGCGGCGATCAGGCGACGGCCCGCTGCGTCGTCGGCGTTGATGACCGCGGCGCGCAGGCCCGGCCAGGCGAACAGACGCGCCTTCGCCGCCTCGTAGGCTTCGAAGGTGCGGTGATAGTCGAGGTGATCCTGCGTGAGATTCGTGAAGATCGCGATATCGAACGAGGTGCCGTTGACGCGGCCCTGATGCAGCGCATGCGAGGACACTTCCATCGCCACGGCCTGCGCGCCCTGCTGACGCAATTGCGCAAGCGAGCGCTGCAACTGCGGCGCGTCGGGCGTCGTGAAGCCGGTATGCACGAGCTGGCCGACAAAGCCGCTGCCGAGCGTGCCGACGATCGCGCACTTCTGGCCGATGGCCGACAGCGCCGATGCGACCCACTGGCTGCACGAGGTCTTGCCATTGGTGCCGGTCACGCCGACCACGAGCATCGCGTCGCTCGGATCGCCGTACCAGCCGCTGGCGATTTCGCCCGCCAGCACGTCGAGTTGCAGCACGGCGAGCGCGTTCTGCGCCTGCGAGGCGTCGAACTGCGCGCTATAGCCTTCCGGCTGATAGAGCACGGCGGCCGCGCCGCGCGCGAGCGCGTTTTCGATATGCGAACGGTTATCCGCACCTTCGACGGCGTAGGCGAGGAACACGTCGCCCGGCTGGAGCGAACGCGTATCGGCGTGCAGGTTGGCGGCGCTCGCGACGCGCGCGCGCAGCCACGCGAGTGCGTCCGCGATCTGCCGGTGCGCGGGATGCTGGGTGCGCGTGGCGCTCATCGGACGACTCCGGGTCGGGTTTTCGCGTTATCGGCGACGGTCATGTGGTGCGCGGCGGACGGGCTCTTGCCGCTCGCCGAAGCGACGTGCTTTGCGGGCGCTGCCGGCGCTTTCGCTGCGGCCGGCGCATTCGCGACCGCCGTGGACGACGCGCTGTCGTCGGACACGACGAGTTGCTTGACCGGCATGTCGGGCGGCACGTTGAGCGAGCGCAGCGTATCGCCGACGATGCCCGAGAACACCGGCCCCGACACCGCACCGCCGAAGTGGCTGCCCGCCGTCGGCTCGTCGACCGTCACGGCGACCACGATGCGCGGATTGGGCATCGGCGCCATGCCGACAAACGAGGCGCGGTATTTCGAGCGGTCGTAGCCGTGCGGGCCGTGTTTATACGCCGTACCCGACTTGCCGCCCACGCGGTAGCCAGGCACCGCTGCATCGGGCGACGTGCCCTGCTTCGACACCACGCTTTCGAGCATCGTGCGCACTTCGCGCGCGGTCGTCGGCGCGAACACCTGGGTGCCGATCACCGGCTGATCGTCGCCAGGATGACGGAAGATCGACACGGGCAGGATCTGGCCGTCGTGCGCGATGGCCGTGTACGCACGCGCGAGCTGGAACAGCGACACCGACAGGCCGTAGCCGTACGACATCGTCGCCTGCTCGATGCGGCGCCAGCTTTTCCACGGACGCAGACGTCCTGGCGCCGCGCCGGGGAACCCGACCTTCGGCGCCTGGCCGAGACCGATGCTGGTGTACATGTTCCACATTTCTTCGGGCCGGAGCGTCATCGCGATCTTGGTCGCGCCGATGTTCGACGACTTCTGGATCACGCCGCCCACCGTCAGCACGCCAAAACCGGCATCGTCGGTAATCGTCGCGCCGTCGAGGGTGAAGTGGCCCGCGCCCGTATCCACCAGTGTAGTCGGCGAGACGCGGTGCAAATCCAGGGCCAGCGACACCGTGAACGGCTTCATGATCGAGCCCGGTTCGAACACGTCCGTGAGAATGCGGTTGCGCAGCTGCTCGCCGGTCAGGTGCGAGCGGTCGTTCGGGTTGTACGTCGGGTAATTGACGAGCGCGAGCACTTCGCCCGTGCGCACGTCCACCACCATCGCGGCGCCCGCCTTGGCCTTGAACTTCTCGACCGCGGCCTTCAGGTTCGAATACGCGATGTATTGAATCTTGCTGTCGATCGACAGTTCGACATCCTTGCCATCGTGCGGCACGACGGTCTCGTCCACATCCTCGATGATGTGGCCCATGCGATCCTTGATGACGTGACGGATGCCCGGCACGCCCGCGAGAATCTTTTGATCCGACAGTTCGACGCCTTCCTGGCCTTCGTCTTCCACATTGGTGAAGCCGATCAAGTGGGCCGTGACGTCGCCTTCCGGATAGAAACGTTTGTATTCGTTGCGCTGGTAGATGCCCGGAATGTCGAGCGCCGTGATCTGCTGTGCGACGTCGAGCGGCACCTGACGCTTCACGTACACGAAGGTCTTGTCTTCGGAGAGCTTGGCGCGCAGGTCCTTGCTCGACATGTCGAGCAGCTTGCCGAGCTGGTTGAGCTTGTCGGCGCCGAGATCGTCGGGCACGGCTTCCGGAATGGCCCAGATCGCGCGCACGGGCAGGCTCGTCGCGAGCACGAGGCCGTTACGGTCGAGAATCTTGCCGCGCGTGGCGGGCAGTTCGATGGTGCGCTGATAGCGGCTCTCGCCCTGCTTCTGATAGAAGGCGTTGCCCGGCCCCTGAATCCAGAACGCGCGCGCAGCGAGCGCGACGAACGCCATGAACAGCATGAAGACGACGAGCTTCGAGCGCCACATCGGCAGGCGCACCGAGAGAATCGGGTTGGCGCTGAAGGCGACGCTCTTGCGGCTATTGCCTTTTTTCATCGCGTGCCCCCACGACGGCTGTTCGAGCTGGCCGGGGCCGACGCCATGGCGGGCGCGGACGTGGGCACAGGCGCGTCCACAGCGGTGGCCGCGCCCGGTGCGAGCGTCAGGTATTGCGTGCGTCCGGTCGTCACGGGCTGCATCTTGAGCGAATCGGTAGCGAGCTGTTCAACGCGCGACGTCCGTGACAGCGCGCTCTGCTGATATTGAAGCTGCGCGTAGTCCTGCTGGAGCTGACGCTCCTGCGACTGCGCGCGTTGCAACTGAATGAAGATCTGCCGCTGCTGATTGGTGGCATTGACGACTGACAAGGCGCAGCCCATGACGACAATCAGCAGGAAGATGTTCAGGCGATTCATGACGTGATGCGCTCCGCAATGCGCATCACAGCCGAACGGGCGCGCGGGTTCGCCGCGACTTCTTCGTCGCTTGCGAACACGCGTCCGAGCAGCTTCAGGGGCGGGCTGGGCAGGTCGACGGCGCGGATCGGCAAACGGCGATCGATCGCCGGCGTCGTAGCGTTAGCCTGCATGAACCGCTTCACAATCCGGTCTTCCAGCGAATGAAAGCTGATGACCACGAGCCGCCCCCCCTGTTCCAGCAACGACAGTGCTGCTTCTAGAACGACCTGCAGCTCCGCAAGCTCTTGATTGACGTGAATCCGTATAGCTTGAAAGGTGCGGGTTGCCGGGTCCTTACCCTTCTCACGGGTTTTGACGGCGTTAGCCACGATTTGGGCAAGCTCGCCCGTGCTGTCGAGAGGCCCGAGACGGTCGGACTCTGCCCGGCGAGCAACAAGCGCCTTTGCAATCTGAAAAGCAAACCGTTCTTCCCCATAATCTCGAATCACCTCCGTCAGTTCCTGCAACGTGGCCCGCGCGAGCCAGTCGGCAGCAGACTCGCCGCGCGTCGGGTCCATCCGCATGTCGAGCGGGCCATTGGCGCGGAAGCTGAAGCCGCGCTCCGGATCGTCGATTTGCGGCGACGACACGCCCAGGTCCAGCAAAATCCCCGACACACGCCCTACCCCGCGCTCCGCCATGGCGTCGCGCAGTGAAGCAAAACTTTCGTGCACGATAGAAAACCGCGCGTCGCCCACCTGTTCGGCGGTGGCGATCGCCAGCGGATCCTTGTCGAACGCGATCAGCCGGCCGCCCTCGGCGAGCCGGCCGAGCACGGCGCGGCTGTGCCCGCCGCGCCCGAACGTGCCGTCCACATAGACGCCGTCCGCGCGCGTCACGAGCGCATCGACCGCTTCATCGAGCAGCACCGTGCGATGCTGCAATCCGTTTCCCATCGCAGATGCCATAGCGTTTTTACCCGCGATCAGAACGTGAAATTCTTCAAGGCGTCGGGCATGCCCTGAGCCATCGCCGCCTGTTCCTTGGCGGCGTAGGTCTGCGCATCCCACAACTCAAAATGACTACCCATGCCAAGCAGCATGACTTCCTTTTCCATTCCCGCTGCAAGACGTAATTCAGGTGAGACGAGCACGCGGCCCGCGCTGTCGAGATCGACGTCGGACGCGTTGCCTAGAAAGATGCGGCGCCACCAGTGGGCGTCCATCGGCAAGGCTGCGACTTTGGCGCGAAACACTTCCCATTCGGGGCGCGGAAATAGCAACAGGCAGCCGTCCGGGTGCTTGGTGATCGTCACCCGGCCTTCTGCCTGTTGTTGCAGCGCGTCCCGATAGCGCGACGGAATCGACATCCGTCCTTTCGCATCGAGTGTCAGCGCCGACGCCCCCTGGAACACTTCGCTCCCCCTGAGCGGCGCCGTTTGCCGCCCGTCTAAATCTCAGGAAATTTACCCGAATACATCTTTGAAATCACACAAAAATACACTTTCTCACACTGTCTCCCACTTTAGAGGAACGCCATTCGAGGGTCAAGGTGGGCCGCACGTTTTTTGACGAAATTTATCCGCTAGAACAAGGACTTAGCGGCACCTGTTCAAGTCAGCGCTAAAACCAAAAACCGTTATGAATGAATGAGCTAACGCAGGTTGTGAAGGTGATTTGTGAAATGCGCGGAGAAAACCGCGATGGCGCGGGGGCTTGGGAGGGATTAACGCGGACGATTGGAAGCCGGAAATGGCAGCGGAATGGCGGGGCAAACAGCGAACCGGCGAAGCTTACCGGCTCGCGTGAACATCTCAAAGTAGAGCTTAAATATAGTAGGCCGTGCGGGTCATCACCTTCGATGCAAAACGCATGAGCGAGCGCACCGGCAGCGGCAGTTCGATGCCGCCCAGCTCGGTCGCCGACTTCGCGTGGGCGATCTCGTCGGTACGCATCTGTTCGACGATTGCACGCGATTCGAGGTCGGCCGGCGGCAGCGCATCGAGGTGGCTGTCGAGGTGATGCTCGACCTGACGCTCGGTTTCGGCCATGAAGCCGAGACTCACTTTGTCGCCCAGGCGCCCTGCTGCCAGGCCAATCGCCATTGCACCGGCGTACCAGAGCGGATTGAGCAGGCTGGGGCGAGAATCGAGCGCTTCGAGACGGCGCGCCGTCCACGCGAGATGGTCTTCCTCTTCGCGCGCGGCCTGCTCGAAGGCGGCCTTGAGCGTGGGCGAGCGCGTCGCGAGTTTTTGCGCCTGATAAAGCGCCTGCGCGCACACTTCGCCGACGTGATTCACACGCATGAGACCAGCTGCATGCGAGCGCTCGGCAGGCGTGAGTTCGCCGGGAAGCGTCGCTGAAACGCTGCCGCCGGTCGCCACCGCGGCGTCGGCGGTCGCGACCTGCGCGGACACGGCGTCGGGGGAAGGTTGCGGCATCGGCCGCGACATGCGCGACACGCCGGTGATCGAGCGCAAGCCGCGATCGAACTCGGTAATCAATTCGTCAAACATCATCCAACCTTCCTCCATGCGCAAGGCAGAACGAACCGCTCAAAGGAGCCGCTCGAAGAGACCGCCTGAAGCGCCCCTGAAAGGCCGACCGACCGGCCGTTCAAAGTCGCTACAGGAACACGCACAGGCCCGTCAATAAGGGGCTGCGCCGATATCCAGGCGCATATTCTAGACCATGTTGTGTAAACGAAACAGGTACTTAGGTGCACCTGGCTTTTCCTTTGTGCCCCCTAACCCTTTTGCTACATTACGTGGCAACTTCTCGCGAAGTTAGACATCAAGGCCACCGCAAGACAAATAAACAGGCCTTGTAAAAAGACGCATAAAAGCAGTCAGATACTGGAGATCATTCAATGAAGAAGTCGCTTCTCGCGCTCGCCGCGATGGGTGCGTTCGCGGGCGTCGCCCACGCTCAGAGCAGCGTCACGCTGTACGGCATCATCGACGAAGGTTTCAACATCAATACGAACGCAGGTGGCAAGCACCTGTACAACCTGTCGAGCGGCGTGCTGCAAGGCAGCCGTTGGGGCCTGCGCGGCGCGGAAGACCTGGGCGGCGGCCTCAAGGCGATCTTCGTGCTCGAAAGCGGCTTTGACGTGAACAACGGCAAATCCGGTCAGGGCGGCCTGCTGTTCGGCCGTCAGGCTTACGTGGGCCTGAATAGCGCCCAGTTCGGCTCGGTCACGCTGGGTCGCCAGTACGACTCCGTGGTCGACTACGTCGGCCCGCTCGAAGTCGGCGACCAGTGGGGCGGCTACATCGCTGCTCACCCGGGCGACATCGACAACTTCAACAACGCGTACCGCACCAACAACACGGTCAAGTTCACCAGCGCCAACTACGCTGGCCTGACTTTCGGTGGCACGTATAGCTTCGGCGGCGCGGCTGGCGACTTCTCGCACAACCAGATCTGGTCGCTTGGCGCAGGCTATAACAACGGCCCGCTGTCCCTCGGTCTCGGTTACTTGAACGCACGCACGCCGGCAGCATCGGGCGGCCTGTTCAACAACGGCGGCACCGCAGCAGCAGCCAACGCTGCCGTGACTTCGACGGTCTACTCTGGCTTCACGTCGGCCAATACCTACCAGGTAATCGGTGCGGGCGGTGCTTACACGTTCGGCGCAGCCACGTTCGGTATCACCTACTCGAACATCCGCTTCGCGAACCTGGGCTCGACCTATGCGCTCGCAGCCTACAAGGGCCAGTCGGCAACGTTCAACAACGCCGAAGTCAACTTCAAGTATCAGTTGACCCCGGCTCTGCTGGTCGGTGCGGCCTACGACTACACGCGCGGCGTGTCGATCAACGGCGGCTCGCGCGCCCAGTATCACCAGGGCGCAGTCGGCGTGGACTACTTCCTGTCCAAGCGCACCGACGTCTACATCACGGGCGTCTACCAGCACGCACTGGGCGACACGCTCAACGCCGCTGGCGAGACTGTTGCAGCCACGGCAAACATCAACAACCTGACTCCTTCGTCGAACCAGAACCAGTTCACGGCGCGTGTCGGTATCCGCCACAAGTTCTAAGAAAAACAGCCGTTTGAGTCTCAAAGGCGCCTCCGGGCGCCTTTTTTCTTTGGCTCGCTACTTTGGCTCGCTTCTTTGACACGCGTCGCCAGAAAAAAAGCCTGCCCTCGCGGGCAGGCTTCATTTGCTCTTTGTCGAAACGGCGTCGCGCCGGGAAGCTTACGCGCGACCGTCGCGCAATTCGCGTCGCAGGATCTTGCCGACGTTGCTCTTGGGCAGGTCGTTGCGGAATTCGATGAGCTTCGGACGCTTGTAGCCGGTCAGCTGCGTCTTGCAGTATTCGAACACGTCCTTGTCGGTGAGCGCCGGATCTTTCCTGACGATATAGAGCTTCACCGCTTCGCCCGAATGCTGGTCGGGCACGCCCACCGCCGCGACTTCGAACACACCGGGCAGTTTCGCGACCACGTCCTCGACTTCATTCGGATAGACGTTGAAGCCCGACACCAGAATCATGTCCTTCTTGCGATCCACGAGCTTCACGTAGCCGCGCGTGTTCATCACGCCCACGTCGCCGGACTTGAAGAAGCCGTCGGCGGTCATGACCTTCGCCGTCTCATCGGGACGCTGCCAGTAACCCGCCATCACCTGCGGGCCGCGGATGCAGATCTCGCCCGCTTCGCCGATCGGCAGTTCGTTGCCGCTATCGTCGCGAATCGAGATTTCCGTGGACGGCAGCGGCAGCCCGATCGTGCCCGTGTACTCGGTTGCCGTCGTCGGGTTGCAGGTCACGCTCGGCGAGGTTTCCGACAGGCCATAACCTTCGACGATCGGCGTCTGCGTGCGCTCGTACCAGCGCTTGGCCACGGCTTCCTGCACCGCCATGCCGCCGCCATTGGCGACCAGCAGATGCGAGAAGTCGAGCTTGTCGAAATCGGGATGATTGAGGATCGCGTTGTAGAGCGTGTTGACGGCCGGGAACGTCGTGATCGAGTAGCCGTGCAATTCCTTGATCATGCCGGCGATGTCGCGCGGATTCGGAATCAGCACCGCAAGACCGCCCGTGCGCATCGTCAGCAGACCGCACACGGTGAGCGCGAACACGTGATAGAGCGGCAGCGCCGCGACCGTCACAGGCTGCGCGCCCGCAGGCAGGCGTGCGAGCGCGGGCTCCGTCCACGCAGCCGATTGCAGCACGTTGGCGATGAGGTTGCGATGCAGCAGCGTCGCGCCTTTCGACACCCCCGTCGTGCCGCCCGTGTACTGGAGGAAAGCGACGTCATCGGGCTTCTGCTCGACGGGCTTGAAGCTCGCGCGCGCGCCCGCCGAAATCGCGTCGTTGAATTTGACATGGCCCGGCAGGCTCCACGCGGGCACCATCTTCTTCACGCGGCGCACGACGAAATTGACGATGAAGCCCTTCGCCGCGCCGAGCAGATCGCCCATCGACGCCACCACGACGTGCTTCACGCGCGTCTGCGCGATCACGGCCTGGAGCGTGTTGGCAAAATTCTCAAGGATGATGATGGCTTCCGCGCCGCTGTCCTTGAGCTGATGCTCAAGTTCGCGCGGCGTGTAGAGCGGGTTCACGTTCACGACCACATAGCCCGCGCGCAGGATCGCAGCCAGCGCCACGGGGTACTGGAGCACGTTCGGCATCATGATGGCGATGCGCGCACCGCGCTCGATGCCGCGTGACTGGAACCACGCGGCGAGCCGCTTCGATAGTTCGTCGAGCTGACCGTAAGTGAGCGTCTTGCCCATGCACGCGAAGGCGGGCTTCGCACGGTTGGCGTTGAAGCTCTCCGTGAGCAACGCCGTGATGGACGCGTATTGGCTCGCGTCGATTTCCGCGGGCACACCAGGCGGGTACGATTTCAGCCAGACTTTATCCATGCGGCGTCTCCTCCTCAGGTATTTTTCGAATGGTCGTGCTAAAACGCCGATCGTAGCATGCGCCCTGCGCATTTCCGCCGCGAAACAGCGAGTTAGAAAGCCCCCTCGAAATGCCGGGGGCGTGGACTTTTCCGTGACGGGTTAAGGGTTTACGCGCGCTCGATTTCGACGAGGCAGTCGTAGAAGGTGGCCGAGCCACCCAGATCGGTCAGTGCCTGGCTGGTGACTTCGTTGGCGTTGCGGCCATCCGGCGCGAGCTTCTTCCACCAGATCGACAGTCCCACCACGAGGCCCGCACGCGCGCGCTCGGTGACGCGTGCGCGCGCACGCATCGAGCCGCGATCGTTGAAGATCCGCACCTGATCGCCGTCGGCAATGTTGCGGTGTGCGGCGTCGGCGGGATTCAGGTCGACGTGCGGTTCGCCTTCGGTCGCGCGCAGGCTTTCGACGTTCACGAAGGTGCTGTTCAGGAAGTTGCGCGCGGGCGGCGAGATCATCGCGAGCGGATAACGCGCGGCCAGTTCGGGCGCGTGATCGGCCGATTCGTATGGCGGCAGGTAATCGGGCAGCGGATCAAGACCGGCTTGCGCGAGCGCTTCGCTGTAGAACTCGCATTTGCCCGTGGGCGTGCGGAAGCCGCCTTGAGCGAATGGCGCATCGGCGATGTCGAGCTTGATCCACGCGTTCTCCTTGAGCGTCGACCAACCCGCGCCGTTGAACGCGGGGTCGCTCCAGTCGAAGGCCTGCGCCGCCACTTCTTCGTCGCTCTCGAACAGCGCTGGTTCGGTCAACGCCATCGCGCGCGCGATCGAGCGGAAGATTTCCGTGTTCGGGCGCGCCTCGCCCACTGGCGCGATCGCCGGCAGGTTCGCCATGACGTGCGTGTGGCCGTAGGACTTGTGGACGTCCAGATGCTCAAGCTGAGTGGTCGCGGGCAGCAGCAGGTCGGCGTAATCGGCCGTATCGGTCTGGAATTGCTCCAGCACGATCGTGAAGAGATCCTCGCGCGCGAAGCCCGCCGCGACCTTCGCAGAATCGGGCGCGACGGCCACCGGGTTCGAGTTGTAGACGACGACCGCCTCGATCTTCGGGCCGAACTGCGCGTCGCCCATGTGCGTGAGCGCGTCGCCGATCTGGTTCATGTTGACGACGCGCGGCTGGTGTTGCGGCCAGCCAGGAATCAGGTCGGGACGTTGCAGCGCGTTCGCATCGACAGGCGCCCAACCCGACGACGACAGCAGCACGCCGCCCGCGCGATCGCGCCATGCCCCCGTCAGCGCAGGGAGGCAGGCAATCGCACGCACGGCGTTGCCGCCGCCACGCACGCGCTGCAGGCCGTAATTCATGCGGATCGCCACCTTGCGCGTCGATGCGTAAAGGCGCGCGAGATCGACGATGACCTGTTCTTCGATACCGCAGATCTGCGCTACACGCGCCGGCGTGTAGGTGAGCGCGCGCGCCTTCAGTTGCTCGTAGCCGTGGGTGTAAGCGGCAATGTAATCATGATCGAGCCGGTCTTCGGTGATCAGCACGTGCATCATGCCGAGCGCGAGCGCGCCATCGGTGCCCGGCTTCGGCGCGATGTGCTGATGGCACTTTTCGGCTGTGAGCGAGCGGTACGGGTCGATCGCAATCAACTTCGCGCCGTTGCGCTTCGCTTCCTGCGCACGCGTCCAGAAGTGCAGATTCGAGGCGATCGGATTCGCGCCCCAGATCAGAATCACTTCGCTTTCGGCGAAATGCTCGGTGAGCATGCCGAGCCCCGCTCCGTAGGTGTAGCGCAGCCCCGCCGCGCCCGCTGCCGCGCAAATCGTGCGATCGAGCCGCGACGCACCGAGCTTGTGGAAGAAGCGTTGCGCGATGCTGTCGCCTTGCACGAGGCCCATCGTGCCCGCGTAGCTGTACGGCAGGATCGCTTCGGGCGCGCGCTGCGCAATCTCGCCCAGGCGGGCAGCCGCGATTTCGCAGGCTTCGTCCCAACTGATCGGCTCGAAACGCCCTTCTCCCTTGGCGCCGACGCGCTTCATCGGCTGAGTCAGGCGCTTCGGATGGTGAACGCGTTCAGCGTAGCGCGTGACCTTCGTGCAGAGCACGCCCTGTGTCGGCGGGTGATCGGGGTCGCCGCTCACCTTGATCGCCCGACCATTTTCGACGGTCACGCGCATGGCGCAGGTGTCGGGGCAGTCATGGGGACAGACTGCGCGGGCGAATTCGGCTCGGGCGTTCATGGGACTCGTTTGGCTGGGGCTATCGATGCGTGATTTTATTATGTTCGGCGCGTATCGCCGCGGCGCGCTTAGGCGCTTGCTGCGAAAAAAAGGCTTGGGCGTAAAATGGCCTGACCACGCCCGCCATCAGAAGTGGCGGGCGCTCCTATTCTGCGCATTGCCAGCCACGAGTCAGCCATGAAACTGATCCCGGAAATCCAGGCCGCCCAGGGCGAAATCCAGGGCCTACGACGAACGATTCACGCCCATCCCGAATTGCGGTACGAAGAGACCCGCACCGCTGAGCTCGTTGCGACAAAGCTCGCCGAGTGGGGTATCGAAGTGCATCGGGGGCTGGGCAAAACGGGCGTCGTCGGCGTGCTTAAGCGCGGCAACGGCGCACGCTCGATCGGACTGCGCGCCGATATGGATGCGCTGCCGATTCAGGAACTCAACACCTTCGATCATCGCTCGCATAACGACGGCAAGATGCACGCTTGCGGCCACGATGGCCACACCGCGATGCTGCTGGGGGCCGCGCAATATCTCGCGCAGCATGGGCAATTCGACGGCACCATCGTCTTCATTTTTCAGCCCGCCGAGGAAGGCGGTGCCGGGGCCAGGGCCATGATCGAGGATGGCCTGTTCGAGCGCTTTCCCGTCGATGCGGTGTTCGGCATTCACAACTGGCCGGGCATGCCGGCAGGGTTCTTCGGCGTGACCGACGGGCCGATCATGGCGTCGAGCAACGAGTTCCGTATTGATATCAGCGGTGTCGGCTCGCACGCGGCGCTGCCGCACAACGGGCGTGACCCGGTCTTCACGGCGGTGCAGATCGCCAATGGCTTGCAGAGCATCATCACGCGCAACAAGAAGCCGCTCGATACAGCCGTGCTATCGATCACGCAGATTCACGCCGGTGACGCGGTCAACGTCGTGCCGAATACGGCCTGGCTCGCCGGTACGGTGCGGACTTTCACGACGGAAACGCTCGATCTGATCGAAGCGCGCCTACGCAAGATTGCTGAGAACACGGCCGAAGCCTATGAGTGTTCCGTCGAGGTAAGTTTCCTGCGCAACTATCCGCCGACAGTGAATAGCAGTGCTGAAGCGCAGTTTGCGGCGGACGTGATGCGGGATGTCGTGGGTGCCGATCGCGTCGACGATCATGTCGAGCCGACCATGGGCGCCGAGGACTTCTCGTTCATGCTGCTGGAAAAGCCAGGCTGCTACGCGTTTCTGGGCAACGGCGATGGTGGGCATCGCGACGCCGGTCACGGAGCCGGGCCGTGCATGTTGCACAACGCCAGTTATGATTTCAACGATCAACTGTTGCCGGTTGGCTCGTCGTATTGGGTGCAGCTGGCGACGAAGTTTTTGGCGCAGAAGTAATTCTGCATGGCTGTTGAATGATTGGAATGCAAAAAGCCGTCCTTTCGGGACGGCTTTTTTGTTGGTGCCTGGGTTTTACTTGCAGGTTTTATTTGCGTATTTTTCAAGCACGTAAACGCCAG
>NZ_BAYA01000011.1 GCF_000685015.1 Paraburkholderia bannensis NBRC 103871
GGCGGCGGCGGTGGCGGCGGCGGCGGCGGATCAAGCGGCGGCGGATCAAGCGGCGGCGGATCGAGCGGTTGCGGTTGCGGCGGCGGCGGATCGAGCGGCAGCGGCGCCGGCAGCAGCGGCGGTCACGGCGGCGGCTTCGGTGGAGGTTTCGGAGGCGGCTTCGGTAGTGGTGGTTTCGGAGGCGGCTTCGGCGGTGGTGGATTCGGCAAGGGTGGTCCGTCGGGCCCGGGCGGCGGGAGCGGTGGCGGCCACGGTGGCGGCAATGGCGGCAGTCATTGAACGCGCACGGCGGTGCGTAAGCGCCGCTGCTGCCACCCCGAATTGGCGTGACGACCGGTCACGCCACTCCAGGCAGCAACGGCGGCGGTTTTCCGGTCCCCCGGCCGGAAGCCGCCGCCGGTGGCCGGAGTCCGGTCAGCTTTAACCGGTTCGATACGATGACGACATGGCGCGCACTGGCGAATCCGCTCCGCTCTTCTTCCCTCGCCTCCCCTCGTGCGCGCTCCCCCCTTCCCCTACAGCATCTCCAGCGCCCGCTTGGCGCGCGGCGGCTTGAAATAAGCGTCGAGCGCCGCGTGATCCTGCGTGCTCAGCACGAGATCGAGCGCGGCGCGGTTGTCGCGCACATGCTCGATGCGCCCCGCCTTCGGAATCGCGCACACGCCTGCTTCGCGCAGCACCCACGCGAGCGCAACCTGATACACCGACACCCCATGCGCCGCCGCGATATCGTCAAGCGGCGAGCGCCTGGGCAGCCGCGCATGATCGACGGGGCTATAGGCCATCACCGGGACGCCCTGCTGCGCGCTCCACGGCAGCAGGTCGAACTCCGGCCCGCGCCGCGCCACGTTGTAGAGCACCTGGTTCATCGCGCAGGCGTCGCCGCCGGGAATCGCGAAGAGTTCTTCCATGTCCTCGGTGTCGAAGTTGCTGACGCCCCAGTAGCGGATCTTGCCCGCGCGCACGAGGGCCTCGAAACCCGCGACGGTCTCCTCCAGCGGCACGCCCCCGCGCCAGTGCAGCAAATACAGATCGAGCCGGTCGGTGCCCAGGCGCTTCAGGCTCGCTTCGCACGCGCGCTCGACGCCCCGCCGGCTCGCGTTGTGCGGATAAACCTTGCTGACGAGAAACACCTCCTCGCGCAAGCCGGCAAGCGCTTCACCCACGAGCGACTCGGTCGCGCCGTCGCCATACATTTCGGCGGTATCGATGAGCGTCATGCCGAGCGCTACGCCCTCGCGCAGCGCGGCGATTTCATCGGCGCGTCGAGCGGCGCGCTCGCCCATTTCCCACGTGCCCTGCCCGAGCTTCGCGATGCGCTCGCCGCCGGGCAATGCGATGCTGGCGATATCGGTCGTCATGGTGTCGTCCTTTGCGTGCATTGCCGCGCCTGTGTAAATGGCGAGTGTAGCGCCTCGGGCAACACGGCTTCATGCGCCGGACGATAAGCCGGTCATTCCCGCAGCGCCGCGCCTATGTCATAAAATTGCCGTTCGCCTCTCATGCCTGCCTCCCATGAACGAACCCACGGAAGACCGCTGGCACGGCCTGCGCCCCGACCCGGACAACGACACGCCGCTGTATCTGCAACTCGCGCGCAAGCTCAGCGATGCGATCCACGATAACCGCTGGGCCGCCGGCGAAGCGCTGCCCTCGGAACGCGTGCTCGCCGATGCGCTAGGCGTGTCGCGCATCACCGCGCGCAAGGCCATCGCGCTGCTGGTCGAGCAAGGCCTGATCCGCCGCACGCAAGGAGCCGGCAGCTTCATCACGCCGCGCTACGAAGACCCGCTCTCGCGTCTCACGAGCTTTTCGGAGATGCTGCGCCAGCGCGGCTTCACCCCCGCCTCGCGCTGGCTCTCGCGCGAAATCCAGCCCGCGAGCCGCGACGAGGTAATCCAGCTAGGCCTCTCGCCCGCCGCCGCCGTCACGCGCCTGAAGCGCCTGCGCCTCGCGGACGGCATCGTCATGGCCGTCGAGAATTCGACCTTCCCCGCCGCGCTGATCCCCGATCCGAACGCCATCGGCGATTCGCTTTACAGCTTCCTGGAGCAGCGCGGGCTGTCGATCGTGCGCGCGTTGCAGCACTTCCGCGCCGTGAACGCGAGCGAGGAAATCGCGAAGCAGATGAGCATCGCCCCCAACGAGGCGCTTCTGCTCATCACGCGCGTGGGCTATACCGCCGATCAACGCGCCATCGAGCTGACCGACACGTACTGCCGCAACGACTACTACGACTTCGTCGCGGAATTGCGCAAGTAAGCCACCGCGAGGTGGGCGCGCTTGCGATTACGCTTACGCGCCCCACTGCGGCCGATCCGTGCCGATCGGCACGCACCCACGCGCATAGAACGCGGGCGTGCGTTCCATCTGCTCGGCAGGCTTCACGGCGCGCACGCGGCCAAACGGCGTGAGCGTGTCTTCGAGACAATCAGCCACGTCCTGCGCCGTGACTTCGGCTCGCTGCTGGCCGTTCTCGATCATCCCCATCGTCTGCAACCAGCGGCCCGTTTGCGCGAGCGACACCCGCACGTGCCAGCTGCCGCCTTCGCGCGCACGCCGCGCCAACGCCACCATCGCACCGAACGCCGCGAGATAGCCCGTCGCATGATCGAGCGCCTGGCAAGGCAGCGGACGCGGCGCATCGAAACCCGGCTGCGTCCCCGCCGCCGTGCTTTCGCTCCACACGATGCCGCTTGCCGACTGCACGAGGCTGTCGAAACCGCGCCGCGCATGCCAGGGCCCGCGATGCGAATACGCGCAGATCGACACGCAGACGATGCCGGGACGCTCGCGCGCCAGCACTTCGGGCGCGAAGCCGTGCGCCGCGAGCGCGCCGGGACGGTAGCCTTGCAGGAATACATCGGCGTCGCGAATGAGCGCGTGCAGTTGCTCGCGGGCCGCCGCCTCGCGCAGGTCGAGCGTCGCCGAGCGCTTGCCGCGCCCGTTGTCGATCACGAGCGGCGCGATGTTCGGCAGATGCGGGCCGTTGATGAGCAGCACGTCGGCGCCATGATGCGCGAGGGTGCGCCCCGCCACCGGCCCCGCGATGATGCGCGTGAGATCGACCACGCGCACGCCTTCGAGCGGGCGCTCGCCGGGCTTGAGCGTGGGGGCGTCAGCGTCCCCGGTTCCGTCGATGCGCTCGATCTCGAAGAGCGGCAGGCTCGCCACCGCGTGCGCCTGTTCGTGCGCGGCCCATTCGCGCGGCGAGCGCACGAGCGCGGCGCACAGCCCGGCTTCAGCCAGCGCGGCGTCGAGCGCCGCGCCGTCCCAGTTCGAGCGGATCGCACGCGCGACGTCGTCATGGCTTTCGCCGCAGCCGAGCACGCGCAGAATGCCGTGCAGATGATGCGCAAAGTTGGCGTGCAGTTGAATCCACCGGCCATCGCGCGTCTGGAAGTAGCCCGTCACCGGATGACGCAGGTCGAACGGCGCACCGCCATCGACGCCCAGATAGCGCTCGCTGCGAAATGCCGCCAGCGCGCGGCGCACGTCGATCGACACGCGCTGATCGGGGCCGCCGCGAAGCGCATGAAAGCGCGCGGCCGCCAGCCCCGCCGCGCCAATCGACGCGGCCGCGAGTGTGCCGACGCGAAACACCGACGGCAAACCGGGATCGTCGCCCTGCACGTCGATCAGGTCGAGCGCAGCGCTTGCGGAAGTAACATCGTGGCCATCGCCGGGATGGGCCAGCATCCAGAGGTGTTCGAGTGCGTCGCGGGGCGTCATGGCAGCGTCCTGTAGTCCTGTGGGCCTGGGGAAAGTCCAGTCAGGTTACGGGCAGCGCCCTGCCGCGATCAATCTTGACGGGGATAATCAACCTCCCCGCCAACCGGCCCGTCGATGCGTCCGTCGATGCGTCCACCAATGCGTCCGTCACCCCGCCGCGGGCGTATCCCACGCGCCGCGACCCGAGCGCGAACGAAGCGCCAGCGCGACGCGGGCTGCGAAACCCAGCGCGCCGTGATGACGATGCAGCCCCGCCGCCGCGCGCGCCGTCGCACCACCGAGCGCCAGCACGAAACGCGCGCCGTC
This sequence comes from Paraburkholderia bannensis NBRC 103871, assembly GCF_000685015.1. GTDB lineage: Bacteria > Pseudomonadota > Gammaproteobacteria > Burkholderiales > Burkholderiaceae > Paraburkholderia > Paraburkholderia bannensis. The sequence goes on from NZ_BAYA01000011.1 coordinate 4,039, forward strand.
GTTGCCCGCGCTCACGCAGACCCGCGCGCCCGCCAGCAGGTCGATGGATTCGCCCGCGCGCAGCCAGTAGTCGTTCGCGTCGCCGCCGATCGTGAGCCAAAGTTCGCCCTCGCTGACGTGCAACTGCATCGCCTGGGCAAGCCGCCAGGTCTCGGCCGGTTCGCCGTGTTCCAGTTCGAAAATTCGGATTTCGCGCATTGCGGTGCTCCTCGCCATAGCGCTTCGACAGCGGCTGAAAATGCGCCTTGAAGCGTGTTCCGGATGGGAGCATTATTGCCGTCAGTGTCAGGCAACCCCATGCACAGTTCCGAACAGTTAACCCGGAACTGTCCAGTCAAAAAGCCGGACACTTTTGATCGACCCGCTTTCGAACCCTTGGCCGGCCATCGCGCCAGATCCGCATGAAACTCGAACTCGACCGCGCCAGCAGCGTCCCGCTCACCGAACAGATCGTCGCCGGCGTGCAGACGTGGATCCGCTCGCGCGCTGCGCATCCCGGCGCGCGCCTGCCGTCGATCCGCCAGTTCGCCGCCGATTACAGCATCAGCCGCTTCCCGGTGATCGAGGCTTACGACCGTCTGGTGTCGCTCGGCTGGCTCGACTCGCGCCAGGGGTCGGGCTTCTACGTGAGCGAGTACGCGCGCGCGGGCATGGCGGGCATGGGCACCTGCGACATCTCGAATGCCGCCGACGAATCGGGCCATCTGCTCGCACACCTGAACCGCCCCGGCGAGACCCTGCAACTGGACAGCGGGTCGGTGCCGCAGGCGTGGCGCGACGTCGACGCGATCGGCCAGGCGATCCGCCACGTCTCGCGCACCGATCCGTCGAGCCTGATCGATTACGGCTCGCCGCTGGGCGACGCGACGCTGCGCGAGCATCTGCGCAACCGTCTCGCGCCGCTTGGCATCGCCGCCGAGGCCTCGCAGATCCTCGTGACCGAAGGCGCGAGCGAAGGCCTCGACCTGCTGATCCGCTACATGCTCAAGCCGGGGGACACGGTGTTCGTCGAAGATCCCGGCTATTACAACCTCTACGGACTCCTGAAGCTGCACGGCCTGCGCCTCGTGGGCGTGCGGCGCACCGCGAGCGGCCCCGACATCGACCACCTGCACACGCTGCTCGCGCAGCATCGTCCGCGCGCGATGTTCGTCAACACGGTGTTCCACAACCCGACCGGCACGACGATCTCGCCGCCCGTGGCGTTCCGCCTGCTGCAGCTCGCGCGCGAGCACGGCTTCACCATCGTCGAGGACGATATCTACGCCGATTTCCAGACCGATCCGACCGACCGGCTGGCCGCGCTCGACCAGTTCGAACACGTGATCTACGTGAGCGGACTGTCGAAGACGCTGTCGTCGTCGCTGCGGGTGGGCTATGTGGTCGCGAGCCCCGCGATCGTGCGCGACCTCGCCGCGATCAAGGCGCTCACCACCATCAGCGGCTCGCGCTTCACGCAGGCCGTGGCGGCGACGCTGCTGGAGCGCGGCGCGTACCGCAAGTATCTGGATCGATTGCGCAGACGGATCACTGAGGCGCTCGGCACCGCCACGCGCACGCTCGAAGAACACGGCTGGGAGCTGTTCGGCGGCCCGGCCAGCTCAACGGGTCTGCACGGACTGAGCGGGCTGAGCGGCAGTGGCCGCGCCCATCAGCAGATGGGCGGCAAGTTCGTCTGGGCGCGCGTGCCGCACATCGAGGATTCGACGCAGCTCGTGGCCTGTGGCGAGCCGTTCGGCGTGAGCGCGTCGCCGGGCAGCCACTTCCGCCCGCACGGCGAGCCCAGCCCGTGGCTGCGCATCAACGCGGCGTTCGCGCTCGATCCGCGCGCGCAGGCGTTCTTCGCGGCGGCGGCGCGCTTGCCGGGCTGAACGCCAGGCTGAACCCCGGGCTTAACTCTGGGCTTAACCCCGGGCTTAACTCCGGGCTCAATGCAGCGGCCCAGCCTCTTGAGCACGCGGGCGCGCAGGGTTCTCTACAATGACGACTGCCCGCCCAGCTTGCCTTGCCCGCCGCCTGCCTGCCCTTATGTCCGATCCCAGCACCACGTCCAGCGTCTCGTCCAGCACCACACCCTCGCCCCGATCGCTTTCGGTGATGCTGTGGATCGTCGCGACGGGCTTCTTCATGCAGACGCTCGATTCGACCATCGTCAACACGGCCCTGCCTGCGATGGCGACGAGTCTCGGCGAATTGCCGTTGCGCATGCAATCAGTCGTGATCGCCTACTCGCTGACGATGGCGGTCATGATCCCCGTGTCGGGCTGGCTCGCCGACAAGCTCGGCACCCGGCGCGTATTTTTCGGCGCGATCCTCGTTTTCACGATCGGCTCGCTGCTGTGCGCCAGCGCCCATACGCTGAACCAGCTCGTGCTTTCGCGCATCGCGCAGGGCGTGGGCGGCGCGATGCTGCTACCGGTCGGGCGCCTGGCCGTGCTGCGCACCTTCCCCGCCGAACGCTACCTGCCCGCGCTTTCGTTCGTCGCGATACCGGGCCTGATCGGCCCGCTGATCGGCCCGACGCTCGGCGGCTGGCTCGTGCAGATCGCGTCGTGGCACTGGATCTTTCTGATCAACGTGCCGGTGGGGATCATCGGCTGCATCTTCACCTTCATCTTCATGCCCGACAGCCGCAATCCCGACACGGCGAAATTCGACGTGCCAGGCTACCTGCTGCTCGTGACCGGCATGGTGACGATCTCGTTCGCCCTCGATGGGCACTCGGAACTGGGTATTCCGCAGGCAGTCGTGCTGGTGCTGCTGGTGGTGTCGCTGGCCGCGTTCGTCGCCTACGGGCTGCACGCACAGCGCTCGCCCACGCCGATCTTCTCGCTCGAACTCTTCAAGATCCACACCTTCAGCGTGGGGCTGCTCGGCAACCTGTTCGCGCGTATCGGCAGCGGTGCGATGCCTTACCTGATTCCGCTGCTGCTGCAGGTGGCGCTGGGCTACACGCCATTCGAGGCCGGTCTCATGATGCTGCCGGTCGCGGCGGCGGGCATGGGATCCAAGCGCCTCGTCACGCACCTGATCACGCGCGTGGGTTACCGGCGCGTGCTGGTCGTCAACACGGTGCTGGTCGGCCTGATGATGGCGAGCTTCGCGCTCTCCACGCCCAACGAGCCGCTGTGGCTGCGCATTGTGCAGCTGGCCGTGTTCGGCGGCGTCAACTCGATGCAGTTCACGGCGATGAACACGCTCACGCTCAAGGATCTCGGCATGGGCGGCGCGAGCAGCGGCAACAGCCTGTTCTCGCTCGTGCAGATGCTGTCGATGAGCCTGGGCGTCACGGTCGCGGGCGCGATGCTGACCGCCTTCACCGGGTTCATCGGCCATATGACGGCGTCGAACGTGATCCCGGCGTTCCACGCGACCTTCGTGTGCGTGGGCGTCATCACGGCGGCCTCGTCGTGGATCTTCGCCCAGCTCTCCGACGACGTGCGGCGCGCAGCGAAGCGAACCGATCCTTCCGAGCGAACCTGAAGCTCGCCTGTACCCGCCTCTGCACGCACCGCGACGGTGCATGCAGCGCGCCGCGCGAGTGCCTTGCGGGCCGCGGCGAAGCACCGCACACTCTCTCGAAATCCTTTCTATCCAAGGCGGATCATCCGATCCGCCTTGTGCCTAAGCGCGCATACTTTTTGCACGCTTATCCAGTAATGTAAACTTGAGGATCGCGCGCACCGCGTGGGACGCCCTGGGACTGCCCGTCCAGGATCGCTCCCGCATCGCCCACAGCGCGCGCCATTCAGGCCTATGAACACCATGATCGACCTCGATCCCCCCGGCTACCAGTCGCGCCCCATCGCGGGCGAAGAAGGCGCCCGGCGCACCGTGCTCTACGGCGGATACACCGTTTTCAGCGTGTTCCAGCCGGTGTTTTCGGTCGCCCATCGCCGCGCGATCGGCTATCACGCGTCGCTGCGCGCGCACGACGAACAAGGCCAGCAGGTGCCGTCGCAGGAGGTCTTCACCCAGGCGGCGCGGCGCGGCGACCTGCTCGAACTCGGGCGGCTGGCCGAATCGCTGCATCTGGGCAATTTCAACGCCTTCGATTCGCACGACGAATGGCTGTTCCTGAGCCTGCATCCCGCCGCGCTGATGGACACGAGCTACGGCGACGCCCTGCTCGCCGGCATCAAGGCGCTCGGCCTGCCGCCGCAGCGTGTGGTGCTGGAAGTCTCCGAACAGGCGGGCGGCGAGAATTCGCGTTTCGCCGAGATCATCGATTCGCTGCGCAAGGCCGGTTTCGTGATCGCGCTGGACGGCTTCGGCGCGAAGCATTCGAATATCGACCGCGTGTGGCAGTTGCGTCCCGATATCGTCACGCTCGACCGCAGCCTGCTCGCGCAGGCCAGCCGCCACGCGCATATCGAGCGCGTGTTGCCCGGTCTCGTGTCGATGCTGCACGAGTCTGGCCAGTTGGTGCTGGTGGGCGGCCTGTCGACCGAGCGCGATGCGCTGATCGCACTGGAAAGCGGCGCCGATTTCGTGCAGGGCGCGCACTTCGCGCGTCCCGACGTGCAGCCGGTGCCGCCCGCTGTCGCGGCGCGTTTGATGGACGATCTGTCGGCACGTCTGCGCGAGCGCGTGAGCGAGCGTGAACGCGTCCAGTGTGCGCGCCTCGCGCCGTATGTGAGCGCGCTCGAAGCGGCGGCGGCACAACTGGCCGCCGGTGCGAGCATGACCGACGCCACCCTGCCGCTGCTCGGCCTCGCGGAGACGGCGCGCAGCTTCCTGCTGGACGCCTCGGGCCGCCAGATCGGCGACAACGTGCTGCCGGACGGCCGCACATCGCAGCGCGCCAAGCGCTTTCGCCCGCTGCTGCATTCGGAAGGCGCGAGCTGGGAGCGTCGCCCGTATTTCATCGGCGCGATGAAGGCGCCCGGCAGCGTGCAGTTCACGCCGCCTTATCTCTCGATCAACGAGGCGCACCTTTGCGTGACCGCTTCGATCGCCTCCCAGACGGCGCACGGCCTGCAGGTGCTGTGCGTCGACATCAACTGGGAAGCCGCTGCGCTGCGCGGCTAGGCGCAGACCGCAAAGGCGGTGCTGTTTTGTGCTGAATATTGCATCAGCAGCTCACGCACCGCCGCTTCACCGAATTGGCGATTCGCGTCTCGTGCGACGCCTGTTGCGGCCACGCAGACCACGGGCGTCGCGTTTTCGCCGTTGTCACCCTCGCAGTCTTCGCCCGTAATCGGCCACGCGACACGCTCGCCATCCTCTGCGATCGGCGCGACGCCCGGTTTGCCGTCGAGCGCCAGCATTGCGGCGCGCAGCGTACGCGGCAGACCTGTCGCCGAAGCCAGCGCCGTCGCCCTCACGCCCAATAGATCCAACAAGCCGCTCCGGTCTTGCGCATGCAGCACGTCGCGCAGGCGTTCGACCGTGCGCGCGTGCTGCGCCGCATCGGCGGGCGCGGCTTGCGGCGAGGGCTCGCGCGCGAGCCGCAGGCGCGCGCGATGCACGATCTGGCGGCAATGCGCGAGCGTGCAGCCGGTGAGCGCGGCGATTTCGGCGTAATCGCACTCGAAGGCCTCGCGCAGCACGAAAACCGCCTGCTCCAGCGGCCCGAGCCGATCCAGCAGCATCATCAGCGCCTGCGAAAGATGCGCGGCGCGCAGGCCCGTTTCCTCAGCCGATGGCACGCTGCCGTCGAGCCACGAAAGATCGCCCGCGAGGCCGGCTTCGGCGGCGCTGTCGCGGCGCAGCTTGCGCAGCCGGTCGATGGCGAGGCGCACAGTGACCGTCGCGAGCCACGCTTGCGGCGTATGAACCGCTGCCGCATCGGCGTCGCGCCAGCGAAACCAGGCGTCCTGCACGATGTCCTCGGCCTCGGCGCGGCTGCCTAGCACGCGCGCGGCCAGCGACAGCAGGCGCGAGCGCTCCTTGCCGAAAATAGCCGCGCGGCGCGTCTCGTCCCACGCACACGCTTGCTGCGCGTTCACTTCGTCGCGTATTTCGTCGCGCATTTCGTCGATCACCGTCATTCGCGTCGCTCCTTCGCCGGGTGCGCGCAACCGCGCCCTGTTTTTGCGGACAGCCCACGCCGTCCCTTGCCTCAAGACGTCCGCCGCGCCGCCGATGTGACAGCCTCGCGCAAAAATATTTCCGTCACGCGCGGGGGGCGCCAGGCGTCTTGGCATCAGTGGCGCAGACATCACGCGCCGCGGCATCGTCCAGTCATCTCCAGTCATCGACACCCACGCAGCGGAGACGCCTCAAATGCACGCCAACGTCCAGCATCATGCAGCAATCGCGCCGCAAGCGCTCAACCTCGTGCCGACCGTCATCGAGACCTCGGGGCGCGGCGAGCGCGCCTATGACATCTACTCGCGCCTGCTGCGCGAACGCATCGTGTTCCTGGTCGGCCCGGTAACGGAGCAGACGGCGAGCGTCGTGGTCGCGCAACTGCTGTTTCTCGAAGCCGAGAATCCCGAGAAAGACATCAGCCTCTACATCAACTCGCCGGGCGGATCGGTGTACGACGGCATGGCGATTCACGACACGATGCAGTTCGTGAAGCCCGATGTCTCGACGCTATGCACGGGCTTTGCCGCGAGCATGGGCTCGTTCCTGCTGGCGGCCGGCACGCGCGGCAAACGCTTCGCACTGCCGAACGCCCGCATCATGATCCACCAGCCTTCGGGCGGCAGCCAGGGCACGGCCGCCGATGTCGAAGTGCAGGCGCGCGAGGTGCTGTACCAGCGCGAGCGGCTGAACGCGATGCTCGCCGCACACACGGGCCGCGACATCGCGGACATCGTGCGCGACACCGATCGCGACCACTTCATGTCGTCCGAAGCGGCGGCGGAATACGGCCTGATCGACCGCGTGCTGCACACACGCGACGAGCCGTTGCCGCGCTAGTTCAGTGCGTCAGACGAGCCGCACCGCCAGCCATGCCGCCAGCACGCCCTTGTATTCAGCGACCAGCAGCTTGCGCTCCCTCGGTTTCGCGGCGGCATAGAGCGGGTTCAGGCTCTTGACGACCTGCAGCATGACTTCGGCGATACGGTAGGCGTCTTCGGCAGACAGCGCTTCGTTATAGCGGCGGAACAAGGTCGAGAAGCGCTGGCGCAGTTTGTTGCGCGCGGCGGCGTCGCGCCGGAAGTCGAGCGACGCGGACAGCAGCGGCAAGTACGCCGGATACGTGTCCATGAGATCGACCATCAGGTCGAACAGGCGCTCGGCGAGTTGCGCGGGCGGTATGGCGGGCTCGTCGGCTTGCGCCTCGATGAAGGTGCTCCAGCGCGCGTCCATGTCGTTGCCGTACTGCTGGCGCAATGCCAGCGCAAGCTCGTCCTTGTTGCGGAAATACTGATACGCCGCACCAATCGACACGCCCGCCTGCTGCGCGATCTGCGTCATGGTCGCGCCCTCGAAGCCGCGTTCGGCAAAGTCCTGCGCCGCGGCTTCGAGCAACGCCTCGACGGTGCGCGCGGCACGCTCCTGGCGCGGCACGCGGCGTCCGGCTTCCTTGCGAACCTCGTTCGCCGCTTCCTTCCCGGCACTGGACGCAGCGCCTGTGCGCAGCGGTGTTGCCGCCATATCTGAGTCCTCCCTCATATTCATGTATTATATGTGAGGCTATCCTCACATAATGGTGCACCATGACGCAAGCTCTCTCTTCCCTCTCGCTCGATCCGCGCAAGACCGCGCTCGTGATGATCGATCTGCAACACGGTATCGTGAGCCGTCCCATCGCGCCCCATAGCGGCGCGCAGGTCGTCGAAAAAGGTAAGGCACTCGCCGATGCGCTGCGCGCCAAGGGCGGCACCGTCGTCTGGGTGCACGTGCTGCTCAACGAGATTCTCGCGCTGCCCGCCGACGCGCCGACGCGCACGCCCGACGCGCCGCTCGCGCCCGCCATCGCTTCCGAGCTCGTGCCCGAAATCGGCGCGCAGGACGGCGACGTGATCGTCGCCAAGCGTCAATGGGGCGCGTTCTACGGCACGAATCTCGAACAGCAACTGCGCCGCCGCGGCATCGACACGATCGTGCTGGGCGGCATCGCCACGAACTTCGGCGTCGAATCGACCGCGCGCGCGGCCTTCGACTTCGGCTTCAAGCTCGTGTTCGTCGAAGACGCGACTTCCGCGCTCAACGAAGAGATGCACCACTTCACGTTCGAAAAGCTGTTCCGCCACATGGGCCACGTGCGCTCGACGGATGAGACGATCGCCGCGCTGGCGTAACTGGCGCCTGCGCGCGTAGCAAACGCCCGTAGCTAATCCTTGTAGCAAACAAAAAAGCCCTCGATGTTGAATCGAGGGCTTTTTTTCATGGCGCCGTGCATTGAGCACGGCGCGCGAACCGGCTGCGCTTAAGCGAAGTTCTTCGCTGCGAAGTCCCAGTTCACGATGTTCCAGAACGCTTCGACGAACTTCGGACGAGCGTTGCGGTAGTCGATGTAGTAAGCGTGTTCCCACACGTCGATCGTGATCAGCGCGGTTGCGTCGGTCGTGAGCGGCGTTGCGGCGTTGCTGGTCGACACGATGTCGAGCGAGCCGTCAGCCTTCTTCACGAGCCACGTCCAGCCCGAACCGAAGTTGCCGACTGCAGCCTTCGTGAAGGCTTCCTTGAATGCGTCGTAGGAGCCCCACTTCGCGTTGATCGCGTCGCCCAGCGCGCCCGTCGGTGCGCCGCCGCCTTGCGGGGAGAGGCTGTTCCAGAAGAACGTGTGGTTCCAGATCTGGGCTGCGTTGTTGAACACGCCACCCGACGACTTCTTGACGATCTCTTCGAGCGAGAGCTTTTCGAACTCGGTGCCCGGAATGAGGTTGTTCAGGTTCGTGACGTAAGCCTGGTGATGCTTGCCGTAGTGGTAATCAAGCGTCTCTTCCGACATGGTCGGTGCGAGGGCGTTCTTCGCGAACGGCAGCGGCGGGAGCGTAAATGACATGATGCGGTTCCTTCGTCGTGTTATGGGGAGTTCTGCGTGAAGTTCTACAAATTCGCCGGCATGGAGCACCCGATTGTAGGCGAGTTGGAATAACCCCGCAAACGCGCGGACATTATGCCGAACATCGGCTGGACAAGGCTTTCAAGCCTGTTTTCAGCGTCTTTCGCGTGCTGCGGGTGCCGCTTGCGAACACCGGCGCGCACAGGCGGCATTCGCGCTGTCCGGTTGGCGCGTGGCAATGTCCGGACGGCGCAAATGCTGTCGGTGCGTCATGTCATGCGCATGCAGCGCGCCTGCCGCTTTGCGCCCGGTGGTGCACTCGTGGTGCACGTCGAGCATCGCCTGCAAAGATTGCAAAGACATTGCAATCCGGCGTCGAGCCCGCTTTAGAAACCTTCGGAAAGACGCGGCTGCACATCGGCGAGCGCAACATCGGCGCTGCCTTGCGCGAGGTGCACGGTCAGACGTTTGCCGGGCTTGAGCGCACCGGGCGCGCGTACGGCCGCGCCGCTCTGCGCGTCGAGCAGCGCGGCGTAGCCACGCTCCAGGGTGCGCTGCGGACTGAGCACTTCAAGCCGCGCCGAAAGCTGCGACACACGCGCGGCGGCGCGCTCGCGTTCGCGCGAAAAAGCGGCGTCCAGACGCCGTCCCAGCGCTTCGACCTGCCCGCGCTGCGCCGCCGCGTCCGGGCGCGTGCGCTGCCAGCGCATCTGCACGATGTTGAAACTCGCGCGCGCCTGCGCCGTCGAGCGCGAGCCCGCCGACGCCAGCCGGATCGCCAGTTGACGCAGATGCGAGCGCTGCTGCGCAAGGCGCTCGGCGGGCGAGACCAGACGGCGCGCGAGCCAGTCGAGTTGCTGCGCGCGCCGCTCCATCGAGCGACCGAACCCCCGCGCGAGCGCCGCGTGACGCTGATCCAGTTCGCGCAGCAGCAGCACGCGCTGCGGGCTCACCAGTTCGGCGGCCCCGGTGGGCGTGGGCGCGCGCACGTCGGCGGCAAAATCGGCGATGGTGAAATCGGTTTCGTGGCCCACGCCGCTCACCACGGGAATCTCGCTCGCCGCAATCGCGCGCGCCAACGCCTCGTCGTTGAACGACCAGAGATCCTCGATCGAACCGCCGCCGCGGCACAGCACGATCACGTCGACCTCGTTGCGCGCGTTGGCGGCTTCGAGCATCGCCGTAAGCTTTTCCGCCGAGCCCGCGCCCTGCACCGGCGCCGGATACACGATTACGGGCACGTGCGGCGCGCGGCGGGACAGCGTCGTGAGCACGTCGCGCAGCGCGGCGGCCTGCATCGACGTAATCACGCCAATCGCGCGCGGGTGGGTGGGCAGTTCGCGCTTGCGGGCCTCGTCGAACAGCCCTTCGGCTTCGAGCTGGGCCTTCAGGCGCAGGAACGCTTCATAGAGACGTCCCTGGCCCGTGCGGCGCACCGCCTCGACGTTGAGTTGCAGTTCGCCGCGCGGCTCGTACATCGTCACGAGCGCGCGCACCTCGATGCGGTCGCCCTCGCGCGGCGTGAACTCGGCGTACTGGGCGCGGCCGCGGAACATCACGCAGCGGATCTGCGCCTGCGCATCCTTGATCGAAAAGTACCAATGGCCGCTCGCGGCGCGCGTGAAATTCGACACCTCGCCGGAAATCCAGGCGAGCGGAAAGCTGCGCTCAAGCATGGCGCCAATGGCGCGATTGAGTGCCGAAACCGGGACGACGACGTCGCCGCCAGGCGCGGAAGATAAGCGGTCGGAGAACATGGCAGAGGGGTGTGGATAAGCGGCGCTCGCGTGGCGGCCCGCCCAGACGATAGACCGTTCAGGGGGCCGCAGTCCAGCAGGAAACGCTCCCAGCGCGCGGCGGCAGCGATGTTTCCACATTGGCTACATGAACTGTCATATTTGCGGCAGATACCGCGCAAACGCTAAAATACGATCTATCTCATTGATTTAAATGAGATTTTTATTTTACAACTGGCGCCTTACACCGATGACAAGGCCCACGAACGGGCCTTTGCGGCTGCCCGGCACCGACTTCTCCACAAAGTTGTCCACAGGCGCGGATTTTTCGGAGGAAAGTGGCGAAAAGCGCTTGCGTGATATCCGGCGTCACTCCGCGGTTGCGGCCTGTTCGAGAACGCCTGCTGCCCACTGGTTCAGGCTCATGCCCAGAGCCGCCGCCGCAGTCGCCGCCGCTTCGTGTGCATGGGCCGACGTGCGCAGCACAAAGCGACCGGAATATTGCTTGTAGGGTTCGACGCCGCGCTGCTCACATTCGTCGAGGAACACTTTCAACGATTGCTCGCCCTCGCGATGCAGACCCGCGACGTCCGTTGCGTAGAAGTCGGCGCCACCGTTGAGCCCCACGAATTCGCCACGGAACATGTCGATGTCCGGATCGTAGGCAATGACGGCCTTCTGGCCAGCAATCTTCATGATGTTGTTCACGGCTTTACTCCATTGTCTTCGAACCACTTTCGCAGCGACGCAACCGCCCCTTTGTCCAGATCCGGCGAAGGATGGGGCCGATGCATCACCTTGATCTGGCCGAACAGGAAAATCGCGACGCGAGAGCCTTCGCGCTCCTCGATTGCCGCGCCCAGTTCGCGCATCAGCGCCATGGCATCGGCCCATCTGACGCCCGCCGGCATCGGGCGCGAGAAAATGTGCTCAAGCGTCTTTTTGTGCTCAAGCGTCTTTTCGTGTTTGGCTTTCATGCGAATGCGTACGAATAGATGATACTAAAATTTAGTATCATGCTCCACATTCACGGTCGTCCTTGCGGCTATCTGGCGCAAACCCCGACTAGCGCAAATCTTTCATCGCCTTAGCGTCGGCAGCCCACTTCGCTTGCCGCCTTTCGCCCACCCGCGCTAGAGTGCCGGGTTCAAGTCGGCCCTGCGGCCGCCCGATTCGTGCATGCGCGTTGCGCGCCGTCCGCCCCCACCGAACTGGAGAACAGCTCCGATGCCCGTTCCTTTCCACCGCTGCCTGCCCGTTCGCGGCGCCGTCCGATGAGCGGCCCGCTCGCCGATTTCAAGACGCGCGCCGAGAGCACGTTCGCGCGCGCCTGGCAGGAGCGCGGCGCGCTCGCGTGGGCGCTCTCGCCGCTTGCCGCCGTGTTCGCCGCCGTGAGCGGCGCGCGGCGTACGGCCTTCGCGGCGGGCTGGCTCAAGTCGGTGAACGTGGGCGTGCCGGTCGTGGTGGTCGGCAACGTGACGGTCGGCGGCACGGGCAAGACGCCGACGGTGATCGCGCTCGTCGAGGCGCTGCGCGCCGCCGGCTATACGCCCGGCGTGGTGTCGCGCGGTTATGGCGCAAAGATCGAGCGTCCGACGGCCGTGACCCCGGCGACATCGGCGAAGGCCTGTGGCGATGAACCGCTGCTGATCGCTCGTCGCACCGGCGTGCCCGTGTGGGTTTCGCCCGACCGCGTCGCGGCGGCCCAGGCACTGTGCGCGGCCAATCGCGACGTCGACGTGATCGTCAGCGACGACGGCTTGCAGCACTACCGCCTCGTGCGCGATTTCGAGCTCGTGGTCTTCGATCACCGGCTGGGCGGCAACGGCTTCCTGCTGCCCGCCGGGCCGCTGCGCGAGCCGCTTTCGCGCCATCGCGACGCCACCCTCATCAACAATCCGTTCGCGCGCGCCCTGCCCGACTGGCCCAATACCTTCGCGCTCAAGCTCGAACCGGGCGAGGCCTGGCACCTGGCGAATCCCGCGCTGCGCCGCCCGCTCGCGCAGTTCGGCGGCACGCCCGAGGCGCCGCAGCGCCTCGTGGCCGCCGCCGGCATCGGCTCGCCGGAGCGCTTTTTCGCGACCCTGCGCGCCGCCGGCCTTGCGCCGCAGACGCTGCCGCTGCCCGATCATTACGACTACGCAACGAACCCGTTCAGCGAAGTCGCTGCCGACGCCATCCTGGTCACAGAAAAGGATGCAGTAAAATTGGGGGCCTGGAACGACGCGCGCATCTGGGTTGTCCCTGTGCAAGCCGCGCTCGATCATCGCCTTATCACCCTGGTTGTGGAGAAACTCCGTGGACGCCCGTCTGCTTGAAATTTTGGTCTGCCCGATCTGCAAGGGCCCGCTCAGCTACGATCGCGCCGCGCAGGAACTGATCTGTAGCGCCGACAAGCTCGCCTATCCGATCCGCGACGGCATTCCCGTCATGCTCGTCGACGAAGCCCGTCAGACTGTCGAGGGCACGCCCGTCGACCCGAACGGCCCCGCTTCGGCCTGATCCGCCTGATCCACCGCATCGAAGCCACCTCAGCCTCACCTCGCCCGAACTGGTCATGACCGCTCCCGTGCAACCCTTCATCGCCGTCGTGCCGGCGCGTCTCGCCTCCACCCGGCTGCCGAACAAGCCGCTCGCCGATATCGGCGGCAAGCCGATGGTCGTGCGCGTGGCCGAGCGCGCCCGCGAATCGGGCGCCCAGCAGGTGCTGGTGGCCTCGGATGCGCAGAGCGTGCTGGACGCCGCGCGCGAGCATGGCTTCGAAGCCGTCCTCACGCGCGCCGACCATCCTTCGGGCACCGATCGCCTGGCCGAAGTCGCCGAGCATTTCGGCTGGAGCGACGATTTGATCGTGGTCAATGTTCAGGGCGACGAGCCGCTGATCGACCCCGCGCTGATCTGCGACGTGGCGTCGCACCTGGCCGCCCATCCCGAGTGCGCGATCGCCACCGCTGCCCACCCCATCACGGCCCCGGACGAGATCTTCAGCCCGAACGTCGTGAAGGTCGTACTCGATGCCAACGGCGTGGCGCTGTACTTCTCGCGCGCCCCCATTCCGTGGGCGCGCGACGCCTGGCAGCCGCACTGGTCGCCGGGCCGCCTCGATCTGGCCGCGATGCCCGCCCCGCCTGCCCCGGCGACGGTTTACCGGCATATCGGCCTGTATGCCTACCGGGCCAAATTCCTGCGCGGCTATCCCACCCTCGCGCAGTCGCCGATCGAGCAGGTCGAAGCGCTCGAACAGCTGCGCGCGATGTGGCACGGCGAGCGCATCGCGGTGCTCGTCACAGACGAGGCGCCGGCGCCCGGTGTGGACACGCCCGCCGACCTCGCCCGCGTGCAGGCGTTATTCCGACCTTAATAGCGCTGGTGGGCCTAAAAACCCATGGCATAATCAATTGTTTGCGCGAGCCGTCCAAGCCTTTGTGCATGGGGGTTTCCCCCAGCTTCGCCCGGTTTCGCTCGCAGCCCTCCAAGGCTTTTCGCCACCTGCGCGCCGCGCCGGATTTCATTTCCGGCGCTGCTGCATGCGCGGCTCTGGCATAGCGCCGCCGGTCTCGGGAAACACGATCCACGGGGCGCGACGGGCGCGAGCAAACGGGTAGGAGACGCACGACGCCGCAAGATGCCGCCCGATCCTGAAGACGGGCAGCCGCCGCGCCGCAAGAATTTACACAGATCGGAGAAAGTTGAAATGCGTTTGATCCTGTTGGGCGCCCCCGGCGCGGGCAAGGGAACCCAGGCAACCTTCATCAAAGAGAAGTTCGGCATTCCGCAGATCTCGACCGGCGACATGCTGCGCGCAGCGGTCAAGGCGGGCACGCCGCTCGGCCTCGAAGCCAAGCGCTTCATGGATGCGGGCGAACTGGTGACCGACGAACTCATCATCAACCTGGTGAAAGAGCGTCTGAAGGAAGACGACTGCAAGAACGGCTATCTGTTCGACGGCTTCCCGCGCACGCTGCCGCAAGCCGAAGCGATGAAGCAGGCTGGCGTCGCGATCGACTACGTGCTGGAGATCGACGTGCCGTTCGACGAGATCATCACGCGTATGAGCGGCCGCCGCATGCACCCGGCGTCGGGCCGCACGTACCACGTCAAGTTCAATCCGCCGAAGGAAGAAGGCAAGGACGACCTGACGGGCGAGGCGCTCGTGCAACGCGACGACGACAAGGAAGAGACCGTGCGCAAGCGTCTCGACGTGTACGTCGCACAAACCAAGCCGCTCATCAGCTACTACAGCGAGTGGGCCAAGCGCGGTGAAGAAAATGGCCTGCAGGCGCCGCAGTATCGCGCGATCTCGGGTCTGGGCAGCGTGGACGAAATCCGCAACCGCGCATTCGACGCTCTCAAGTAAGACTGTAAGACGTCTTCGCCGGCCAAAGCCGGGCGAGGCCCGGCGACAACGCCGGCCCTCGCCCGTTTTGCTTTCTGGCCGGCCTTCCCCTCTTCTGCTCTGTTTCGCCGATGATGGGCTCGCCGATGCATCAGGCTGGCCGCAAAGCATCCGGCGCAAAACAATCACAAACAATCACATCGAGCAGCAAGGAGGAAGACAGATGCAAATCCGCGACAACGTATTCTTGATTACCGGCGGCGCTTCGGGCCTCGGTGCGGCTTCGGCACGCCTGATCGCAGCCGAAGGCGGCAAGGTCGTGCTCGCCGACCTCAACGAGGAAGCCGGCCAGGCGCTCGCCAAAGAACTGGGCGGCGTGTTCGTGAAGTGCAACGTCGCCAGCGAAGAAGATGGCGCGAAAGCCGTGGCCGCCGCCACGGCGTTGGGCACGCTGCGCGGCCTCGTGAACTGCGCGGGGATTGCGCCCGCCGTGAAGACCGTCGGCAAGGACGGCCCTCACCCGCTCGACGCTTTCAGCAAGACCATCTCGGTCAACCTGATCGGCACCTTCAACATGATCCGCCTCGCGGCGGCCGCGATCGCGCAGACCACGCCCAACGAGGGCGGCGAGCGCGGCGTGATCGTCAATACGGCGTCGGTGGCGGCTTATGACGGCCAGATCGGCCAGGCGGCGTATGCCGCGTCCAAGGGCGGCGTGGTCGCGATGACGCTGCCAATCGCGCGCGACCTGTCGCGCAGCGGGATCCGCGTGATGACGATTGCGCCCGGCATCTTCGAAACGCCGATGCTGCTGGGCATGCCCAAGGAAGTGCAGGATGCGCTCGGCGCGATGGTGCCGTTCCCCTCGCGGCTGGGCAAGCCCGACGAATACGCGCTGCTGGTCAAGCAGATCTTCGAGAACCCGATGCTCAACGGCGAGGTGATCCGCCTCGACGGCGCGATCCGGATGCAGCCGAAGTAAAGCCGCACGTTGCAAAGCAAAAAAAGCCCGCAGGACTTTACGTTCTGCGGGCTTTTTCGTTTGAAGCGTGGCGCGTCAGTCGTTGTCGAGCATGCGCTGACGCAGTTCCTGCAACTGCGTTTCGACGACGGTGGCATCGTCGGCGTCCGGGCGCTCGTCGAGATACACTTCGAGATCCTCTAGCGCGGGCCGCACGTAGTCGAGCCGTGCGTAAGCGAAGCCGCGGTCGCGCACTTCCTCGATGCTCTCCGGCAGCAAGATCACGAGGCGCTGCTGGATACCGAGCAGACGCTCCCAGCGTTCGGTCTGAAGATAAACCGATTTCAGGTTGCGCAACATGCGCGCGACGATCTCGCGCCGCGTGGCCGGTTCGAGCAGCATGCGCAGCGCGCGGGCGACGGAATCGCCGGCGTTCGCCACGTAGGGCTCAAGCATTTCGACCATATCGGATTCGGTGAGCGCGCGGCCCGTGGTCGGGTCGAGCATCGCGTCGCCATCGGGCAGCGCGACGCGCAGCAGGAAATGCCCAGGGAACGACACACCCTGCACCGGCAGGCCCAGTTGGCTCGCGATCTCCAGATACAGCACGGCCAGCGAAATCGGGATGCCGCGCCGACGGCGCAGCACCACATGCAGATGGCTGTTATCGGGATCGAAGAAGTCGTTGAGATTGGCCGCGAAGCCCATCTCGCGAAAGAACACGCGGTTCAGAAACGCGATCTGCTGGCGCACGTCGGCGCCTTCGGGCAGGCGACGGCTCACGCGCAATGCGAGCTCGTCGATTTCGGCAAGCGTGCCCTGCAAATCGAGATCGGGGTAAGCATCCTGCGCGATCGACAGCGCCGCTTCGGTGAGCGGCAGGCTTTCGTCATCCGCGACGAGCGCGCTGAAATAATCCAAAACCCGCGAGTTCATCGTCGTCACTTCGTGCGCCTCTTGAAGTAGCCGTATTTGAAGCCCATCAACCAAAGCATACCGAAATATAGCGTCGCGAACAGCACGAGGCAGGAACCGAGCAGCAGGATGCGCGCGAGCGGCTCGTGGCGCAGGCCAATCCAGTCATAGCTGATCGCGCACCAGTGCATGGCGCCTGCCAGCACGAGGCATGCCCCGATCAGTTGCACGAAGAAGGTCGACCAGCCCGCCGACGGCATGTAGATGCCGCGGCGGCGCAGGCCGATGAAGAGCAGCAGCGCGTTCATGCAGGCACCCAGGCCCACCGACAGCGTGAGGCCCGCGTGCGAAAAAATCGGCACGAAAACGTAATTGCTGATCTGCGTGGCGATCAGCACGCCCACGCCGATCTTCACGGGCGTCTTGATGTCCTGGCGCGCGTAGAAACCCGGCGCGAGGATCTTGATGAGGATGAGGCCGATCAGGCCCACGCCGTAAGCCGCGAGTGCGCGGCCGGTCATGATGACCGAGGTCGCGTCGAACTTGCCGTAGTGGAACAGCGTCGCCGTGAGCGGCTCGGCGAAGAAGAACAGCGCAACCGCCGACGGCGCGGCCAGCAGGAAGGTCACGCGCAGGCCCCAGTCGAGCAGCGCTGAATACTCGTGCGGATCGGCGTCGACGTGCGCCTTCGACAGCGACGGCAGCAGGATCGTGCCCAGCGCCACGCCCAGCAGCGCCGTGGGGAACTCCATCAGGCGGTCGGCGTAGTTGATCCACGACACCGCGCCCGGCCCCAGGCGCGAGGCGATGTTCGTATTGATGATCAGGCTGATCTGCGCGACCGACACCGCGAACATCGCGGGCACCATTTTCGCGAGCACGCGCTTGACGCCGCGATGCGCGAGCGCCTTGAGCGGGTTCAGGTGGATGCGCGGCATCATGTCGATGCGCTTGAGGCCCGGCAGCTGCACGAGGAACTGCAACACCCCGCCGACGATCACGGCCCACGCGAGCGCATAGACCGGCTGCTGCATGCGCGGCGCGAAGGCCACCGCCGCAACGATGAACGAGACGTTGAGCAGCACCGGCGCGAACGCGGGCAGCGAGAACTGCTTGTACGTGTTGAGCACGCCCGACGCCAGCGACGTCAGCGAGATGAACACGATGTACGGGAACATGATGCGCGTCATCGTGACGGCGAGCTGGTAAGCCTGCCCGTCGTTCTTCAGGCCCGACGCCACCACGGTCACGACAAACGATGCACCGACAATGCCCAGCACCGAGAGGATCGCCAGCACCCAGGCGAGCACGGTCGAAGTCGCATCGACGAGCGCGCGCGTGGGATCGTGGCCCTGCTGGTTCTTGAACTCCGCGAGGATCGGGACGAAGGCCTGCGAAAACGCGCCTTCGGCGGAAATGCGGCGCAGCAGGTTGGGAATGCGAAACGCGACGTAAAAGGCGTCGGTGTACTGACTCGCGCCGAATGCTCGGGCGATCAGCGTCTCGCGGGCCAGTCCGGTCACGCGCGACAGCAGCGTGAAGCCGCTGACCGTCAGCAGGGCTCGGAATAGATTCATGGGGCGCTTATTATACGGGTGCCATTTGACCGATCGCCGATGTGAGGCGTATCGAAAAAATTAGCGTCGAGGCATTGAAGTGGAAAGCGGATCTGGCTCGCGTTGCGGGCCCGGTGCGCGAGCATTGTGACCGCATCGCGCAAAAGACGTTCTGTCCCTGGCTGTTGCTATAGCTTGAGGGGATTCGAAGCGCTCTAGATGGCCGCGATTGCCACGCCCATGATTTCGTTGCTATAATCGCCGATTCTCGGTCTGATTCAGGCCAAGAAAAATAGCAACATCGCGTTCCGGAAAGGAAGTGCGCAGCGATCCGTCAACGGCTCGCCGGTACTTTGGCACAAGGGATGCGGCCGGTAATTATTTATCGGCAAATACCGTTTTGCGCTTCTGGGCTATGGCCCGAGGCGCGAATCCAGGCAACGGGTGTCGGCAAGCACGCACCCTAAAAACTCAAGGATATGTAATGGCAAATACCGCACAAGCACGCAAGCGCGCACGTCAGGCCACCAAGGCTAACGCTCACAACTCGGCACTGCGTTCGAAGTTCCGTACGGCTATCAAGGCTGTCCGCAAGGCAATCGACGCAGGCGACAAGGCTGCTGCTGCTGAAATCCTGAAGGCTTCGGCAAAGACGCTGGACATCATCTCGGACAAGAAGATCGTCCACAAGAACAAGGCTGCTCGTCATAAGAGCCGTCTGGCTGCTGCTGTCAAGGCAATGGCCTAAGCGATCCAGGTTCAACCTGACGCTGCAAGAAAAACCCGCTTCGGCGGGTTTTTTTGTGCCCGCCAGCTTTGGTCAGACGTAAAAAAACCCGCTTGTGCGGGTCGTTTTTTTGATGCGGCCGGCGCAGGCGACGTGGAGTCGCCGTGGCGATATTAACGCCCACCACCCTGCTGCGTAGCGTGATCGTGCGGCAATTCACACGCTTCGGTCACGACCAGGTCGTTGTCCTTGGCGAAGTTCAGCACGAAGTTGAACGCCATCGGCTCGATGTCCTTCAGGCGCGAATCGAGCACCACGACCTTGAGATCGCCGATCATCGTCGGGCGCACATAGAGGGAGTAGCGCAGGTATGCGTTGGGCCCGCGCGCGTTCGCCGACGCCTTCGGCCCGAAGCTCGACATCACACCCGCCAGACGCTCCGACCAGTCGCTCGGACGAAACTTCTTCCCTTTGCTGGTGATGCCTTGAATGAAGTATTCGGTTGGGGCTTCTTCGGCCATGTAGGAGTACCTGTGTGACGTCGTGGCGCGCGGCTCGGCTTTTGGCCCGGCTTTTAGCTCGATTCTCGGCTCAACGAACAAGGGCCGGATCGTACCGCCCGCGCACGTCAACCGGCATGGGATCGCCTTGGCGCAAGCGCGAATCCACGACGTTTGCAACGTCAGGTGTCGCGTGCGCGGCGCTTAGCCGGCCAGCGCACAGGCCGCTCCAGCGGGCCTTGCGCGATGCGCGCCAAGCCTTGCGTCGTGCCTGAGAAATCTATCGGATTATAGCGCAGCGGGCCTTTTGACGCACCGCACACAAGACACTTGACGGCCAGAAACCGAGCCAACTTTAGCCCGTCGCGCCACTTCGTCGACGCGCGCAACGCAACCCGCGCCGCCTTTTAGCCAACTCGTCAAATTCCGCAAAATCCTTTATGCTGCTTTGACTTACCACCAACCGCAGCGGCGTCGTCGGCCCTCTTCTGCAGTTCGAGGCCGGATCGGGCGCCGTTTTCGCTTCATGACCTCCCGCACCATTCGCCATTACCTGCAGTTCTCGGATTTCTCTCTTGAAGAATATGACTATGTGCTGGAGCGCGCGCGCATCCTGAAGCGCAAATTCAAGAACTACGAGACCTACCATCCCCTGCACGACCGCACGCTCGCGATGATCTTCGAGAAGAACTCGACGCGCACGCGACTCTCGTTCGAAGCGGGCATCTTCCAGCTGGGCGGCCACGCCGTGTTCATGAACACGCGCGACACGCAGCTCGGCCGCGGCGAGCCGATCGAGGACTCCGCGCAGGTGATCTCGCGCATGGTCGACATCATCATGATCCGCACGTTCGGCCAGGACATCATTCGCCGCTTCGCGCAAAGCTCGCGCGTGCCGGTCATCAACGGCCTGACGAACGAGTACCACCCCTGCCAGGTGCTGGCTGACATCTTCACGTTCTACGAGCATCGCGGCCCGATCCGCGGCAAGACCGTAGCGTGGGTCGGCGACGCCAACAACATGCTCTATACGTGGATCGAAGCCGCTGAAATCCTCGACTTCAAGCTGCGCATCTCCACGCCGCCGGGCTATCCGATCGATCCGGCGCTGGTCGCCGACAGCAGCAAGCCGTTCATCACCGTGTGCGACGACCCGAACGAAGCCTGCGCGGGCGCCGACCTCGTCACCACCGACGTGTGGACGAGCATGGGCTTCGAAGCGGAAAACGAAGCACGCAAGCAGGCCTTTGCCGACTGGTGCGTGGACGCCGAAATGATGGCGCGCGCCAACGCCGACGCGCTCTTCATGCACTGCCTGCCCGCGCACCGCGGCGAAGAAGTGAGCGCCGAAGTGATCGACGGCCCGCAGAGCGTGGTGTGGGACGAGGCGGAGAACCGCCTGCACGTCCAGAAGGCGCTGATGGAATTCCTGCTGCTGGGCAAGCTCAATCACTGAGCCGCTTACGCAACAACGCAGGCCAATAAGCAAAAAAGCCGGGATCGATTCCCGGCTTTTTCATTTTCAGCTTCCGATGCCGTGGTCTAAACCCGCGGTTCAACCGTTTCGCCCAGTCGTCGCGCCAGCGACTTCAACAGCGGCGCGACACGCTCGCGGAACACGTCCGGCCCCATCGACGACGCCGGCCCGCTGCAACTGAGCACCAGCCAGCGCCGCTCTCGCGGTTCGCGAAACGGCACCGCGACGGCGTTGACGTCCTCATGCCAGTCGCGAAAGGAAAAACACGCGCCCTCTTTCGCGAAATTTTCGATCTCGCGCTTCGCCGCCTCTACCTGCGCCGGGCCGTCTTCGCCCGCCGCCTTTGCCAGTTCCGCGAACAGCGCCGCACGCACGTCGAGCGGCTGCACCGCGAGATACGCGCGCCCCATCGAACTCGTCAGCATCGATAGCCGCGACCCCGAGGCAAGCCCAAGCGTGAGCGCGGTCTCGCTGCGGATCGTCTCAAGATAAATCACGTCGAGCCCGTCGCGACAGCCCAGCGACACCGCCGCGCCCACCTCGCGCGCGAACGCGCGCAGGTGCGGGCGCGCCAGTTCCAGCGTGTCGGTGCCCGAGAGCAACGCAAAACCGAGCGACAGCACGCCAGCATCGAGCGCGTATTTGCCCAGCGACTCGTCAAAGCGCAGATAGCCCAGCGCAGTGAGCGTGTACGCCAGCCGGTTCACGGTTGCCTTCGGCAAGCCGGTGCGCTCGACGAAATCGCGATTGCCAAGCAGCGTCTCGCCGGGGCGGAACGCGCGCAGCAGTTCCAGCCCGCGTGCGAGTGCGACGACGAATTTGCGCTCGTCGATCGGCCCGGAGGCCAGCGCCGACGCGAACGACGAAGATGAATTCATTTCAGATGCAGACATGAGCGGGCTGGTGATACACTGAAGTCAATTTGCAAAACATTGTTCCGCTTAGCGGAACTCAAGTCAAGCGCAAATTGCCCCAGGCAAAGCCCGAATCGGGTGACGAGACTCAGGAGAGACACCATGGCCGCACACGCCCAGTTCCATTGGGAAGATCCGCTGTTGCTCGACCAGCAGCTCACCGACGACGAGCGCATGGTGCGCGACGCCGCCGCCGCTTACGCGCAGGACAAGCTTGCGCCGCGCGTGGTCGAAGCGTTCCGCCATGAAAAGACCGACGCCTCGATCTTTCGCGAGATGGGCGAGATCGGCCTGCTCGGCCCGACGATCCCTGAACAGTACGGCGGCCCCGGCCTGAACTACGTCGCCTACGGCCTGATCGCGCGCGAAGTCGAGCGCGTGGATTCGGGCTATCGCTCGATGATGTCGGTGCAGTCGTCGCTGGTGATGGTGCCGATCTTCGAATTCGGCTCGGACGCGCAAAAAGAAAAGTACCTGCCAAAGCTCGCGAGCGGCGAATGGATCGGCTGCTTCGGACTGACCGAGCCGAACCACGGCTCCGATCCGGGCAGCATGGTCACGCGCGCCAAGAAGGTGAACGGCGGCTACTCGCTCTCGGGTTCGAAAATGTGGATCACGAACTCGCCGATCGCCGACGTGTTCGTCGTCTGGGCCAAGCTAGAAGAAGACGGCAAGGACGATATTCGCGGCTTCATCCTGGAGAAAGGCTGGAAGGGCCTGTCCGCGCCGGCGATTCACGGCAAGGTCGGCCTGCGCGCGTCGATCACGGGCGAGATCGTGCTCGACGAAGTGTTCGTCCCCGAGGAAAACCTCATGCCGGGCGTGAAGGGCCTGCGCGGGCCGTTCACCTGCCTGAACTCGGCACGCTACGGCATCGCGTGGGGTGCACTGGGCGCGGCGGAATCGTGCTGGCATACGGCACGCCAGTATGTGCTCGACCGCAAGCAGTTCGGCCGCCCGCTCGCTGCGAACCAGCTGATCCAGAAAAAGCTCGCCGACATGCAGACGGAAATCACGCTGGGCCTGCAAGGCTGCCTGCGCCTGGGCCGCATGAAAGACGAAGGCACCGCCGCCGTCGAGATCACGTCGATCATGAAGCGCAACTCGTGCGGCAAGTCGCTCGACATCGCGCGTCTTGCGCGCGACATGCTGGGCGGCAACGGCATCTCGGACGAGTTCGGCGTGGCGCGTCACCTCGTGAACCTCGAAGTGGTGAACACGTACGAAGGCACGCACGACATCCACGCGCTGATCCTCGGCCGCGCGCAGACGGGCATCCAGGCGTTCTTCTAAGCGCCCTCGCCGCGCTTCGGCGTCTGATTCAGGAAGCAAAAAAGCGCCGCACGATCAAACGTGCGGCGCTTTGTTCTTTGTGCGCCAGGAAAGCGCGGTGAGCGCTTACTTGTTCGGCTGCGGCGTCAGGCGCAGGTACGGGCGCAGGGCCTTGTAGCCCTTCGGGAACTTCTGCTTGATGACTTCTTCGTCCTTGAGCGACGGCACGATCACGACATCGTCGCCCTGCTTCCAGTTGCCGGGCGTGGCCACCTGATAGTGGTCGGTCAGTTGCAGCGAATCGATCACGCGCAGGATTTCGTCGAAGTTGCGGCCCGTGCTCGCCGGGTAAGTGATGATGAGGCGCACCTTCTTGTTGGGATCGATCACGAACAGCGAGCGCACCGTCAGCGTCTCGTTCGCATTCGGATGGATCATGTCGTACAGCGTGGAAACCTTGCGGTCGCCGTCGGCGAGAATCGGGAAACCCACGCTTGCGGCCTGGGTCTCGTTGATGTCCTTGATCCACTCGTTATGCGACTCGGCGCTATCCACCGACAGCGCGATCGTCTTCACGTTGCGCTTCTCGAATTCGTCCTTGAGCTTGGCCGTCAGGCCCAGTTCGGTCGTGCAGACCGGCGTGAAGTCGGCCGGGTGCGAGAACAGCACGCCCCAGCTATTGCCAAGCCACTCGTGGAACTTGATGCGGCCAATGCTCGAATCCTGCTCGAAGTCGGGTGCGATATCGCCAAGACGTAGACTCATGGTGCGGCTTCCTTTGAACGAAGGGGGCGGCGCAGATCGGCCTGCCCGTGTTGATCCGATGTGACGCGATGCGTTGCCGTACGTTGCCATACGGCAGCCAGGCCGTGCGATGCGCCGGTGGACATTCACGACATTGAAGCATACAGGGCACCCCTATGCCCCGCGAACGAACATCGGCTCACACTGGTATGCGTTTTTGTAATTTTGAACAGCGGCGCGGAAACTTTACGTGCCGGATCAACTCCATGTCTGTCCTTGCGGATTTTTCGTACACGTTGCCGAGGATCGCGGTGGAGCGCAGTGAACACCCGCCATCCTTGATTCAACAGCGATAATCGCGCTTGCAGGAACGAATCGTGCGTCGGTTTATCGATGATCGGGCTGCGGCGGCGGCGCGCCACGCTTGCCAGCGTCCGTATCTTTGTTACGATTCACGCGTAATGTGACACGATCGGAGCCAGTCAATGTCAGAGGTCAATAAGGAGAGGCTGATGTCGGATATCAAAACCGTCCTCGCGGATGCAGAGGATCTGCTCAAGCAAGCGGCGAGCGCCACGGGCGAACGTGCTTCGGAGCTGCGCGAAACGGCCCTCTCGCGCCTGAAGCAGGCGAAAGAAAAGGCGGCGGACGTTCAAGTCGTCGTCGTCGAGAAGGGCAAGAAAGCCGCGCGTGCAACCGATGACTATGTACACGAACATCCGTGGACGTCGATCGGCATTGCCGCTGGCGTCGGCGTGCTCGTGGGCTTGCTGATCAACCGCAAGTAAGACTCGCCAGGGGTCTTCGCGAGACGGCCACCGCGCCGTCTCGCGACCCGGTTGCGCCGTGCATCGGCGCGAACCACTTTGGCCCAGCGCTCATGCAGCAGGCCGGTGCGCCGCACCGGCCTGTCTTTTCTGGGCGCTTTTTTCGCGCAGCTTCTGCGCGCGCCCGCCAACGTGCACGCGTTGGCGCAACCCTCACTCGCCATGACGACAGACACCCGCTCGCAGCATGAACATGGGCCGTTGCGCCGTCTCCTCGGCTCCGCGTTCTCGATCATCCAGACCCGGCTCGAGCTTATCGGCATCGAACTGGCCGAAGAAAAGGAACGCCTGCTGGGCGTGCTCTTCCTCGGACTTGCGGCGATGATGCTGGCGACCATGGCGCTGATCGCGCTGACCGCACTCGTTGCGATCGCGTTCTGGGACACGTGGCGCTGGCAGGCGCTCGCCGGGATCACGCTCGTCTACGCGCTGGCCGCCCTGGTCTGCGCACTGAAGGCACGTCAGGGACTGCGCAATGCGCCGCTGGTCTTCCAGGCGACGCTCGAAGAATTCGAGAAAGACCGCGAAATTCTTCGCAAACCCTAGCCTTCGCAAACCCTCGCACCGACGCCATGAGCCAACTTCGCCCGGATCAAGCCTTCCGCCCCACGCGGCCGCACAGTCGCGACCTCTCGACGCCGCAGATGCGCGCCTTGCGCAAGGAACTGCTGCTCGTACGCGCCAGCGTCGAGCGCGCCGAACTGGCCGCCTCGGTCATCGAACTGCGGGAAACCGTCACGCACTTCAGCTGGCTGCGCTTTCTCGTGCCTGGCTTCGGGCGCGTGGCCGCCAGCGCGTCGGGATCGACGAGCGCGTTCAGCAGCGGCCTGAGCAGCCTGCTCAAGCAATACCCGATCTTGAGCTCGCTCGTATCGTTCGTGGTAGCCAAGCCGCTGCGCGACGGCATTGCATCGGCTGCCAGGCCAGTCGTCAAATGGGGCGGCCTGGCGTTCACCGCCTATGAAGCATGGCGTGTGTGGCAGCAGATACGCGGCCAGCGCGATGGCGCCGATGTCCGCACGCGTCGCGCAGGCCGCGAAGAAGACGACCTCACCGGCTGAGTCAACGGTCTCTCCAGCAATCTCGCGGGGAGAGACTAGCGCCTGCGGGTTCGTTGCTGCGCATACCGTTGGCGTCGAGGACGAACGCGCCGCACGGATCGTCGCGCATCGGCCCAGTCTGCGTGGGCGACGCCGCGATCGCGTAGCCGCCATTCGACTCATCCCCTGCTCGCAGCTTCAGCCGGTACACGGCATTGCCCGACGGTGGCGCCTGATCGATGCCCGCTGGCAGCGACGCCGCCGTGGCGCCCTGCGCATCCACGTACTGTGCCGCGCGATAAAGCGCGGTGACGGCATCGATGCGATGGCCGCGTGCAATCTGCCCGCTCCAGCCCGGCAGCGCGAAAGCGGCGACGATCGCCGCCGCGGCTAACGCGATCATCAGCTCCAGCAGCGTAAAGGCGTGGGTGCCGCGTCGCATCGCTCGATCTCCTCTGCATTTTAAAAAGGCCGCGCAACGACACGGCGCCAATGGCGCTCGACATGCGTGCCGTCGATCACCAGTTGCATTTGCAGCCAGCTTTGCGCGTCCTGCGTCGCGCCGAAACCCCGCGCTGTGATGAGCCACGCTCGCACGGCAGGCCGCGCTTCTATACGCCACGCCTGCACAAGGCATTGAGGCGGGCGCACCGAACCCGGCCACGCCGAACGAGGCGTCGTCGCCAATGCGTCGAACGTGTCCTGCCTGCGCCATTGCTGCGGCTCGCCAACTTGCGCGGGCGCAGAATACGCCGATGCCGCACCGTCGATCAACGCTCGCGCGCAAAGCGTCAGCGCGCCATCTGCAGCGCGAAAGGACTGCAGCTGATCGATCACCGAGGCCGCGTTGCGCGCCTCGAAAAGCGACGCCTCGAACCACGCCGCCGATGTCACCAGCATCATCGACGCGATCAGCACTACGATCGGCAACGCGACGCCGCGCTCACGATTCATCGCCCGCCTCATGGCTGCGCCCAGAGCACATTGCGCAGCGCCACATGCCGCCAGAACGCCTGGCGGGCACGCCCATCGCTTGCCGTAAGCGAAGCGCCATCGCAATCGACATAGCGCGCGCGGCGACCCAGTGACGCGCCACGCACGAGCACGCAGAGATCGACCGCCACAACCGAGTCCCAACGCTCGCGCGTCAGCGCGGCGGCGTCGGCGGCCTGCGCTGCGCCCGCTACCCAGTAGCGCACACGCAGGCGCTCGACGCCTTCTACAAGCGGCTGCGCGGTGCCGGTCTTGCCGTTGCCCTCGCAATAGAGTTCGGGCTCGCCGGTCGACGTGCTCGTCTTCGCGTGAAAGCGATTGAGCACTTCGCCCTGCGACACGCCAATGGCCTGACCAAGGCAGTCGGTGGCCTGCCCGTTAGCCGCGAGCCACGTGGATTCGGCGTCCCCGCGATAGCGCACCGCGACGCCGTCCGATCGGCTCGACAGCGCCTCGCACGTAAGGCTCGCGGCTGCCCCCGTGGGACGCCCTGCGGTGCAGCCGAAGATGGGCGGCCCGGACAGCGCGGTTGCATCGTCGGCGGAAAGAAAACCGGCCATCTGGATCTGCTCGCCGATGAGCGTCACGGCGTTCACGCCCGCTTCGTGAATGCGTGCGGCGTCGATCGCATACGCGAATGCCTGGCGCTGCGAACGATACGCAGCAACAGCGCCGCCGATCACGACGAGCCCAAGCGCCACAGCGATTGTGAATTCGAGCAACGTATGGCCTGCGCTAGCATGCAAGCGCGGCAAGAGACGCCTCATTGCGCAAATGCGAGCGCTACGCATGCCTTGTCCCCCCGCCCCGCTGTTGCGCCCGCACACTCGGGCTCGGGCTCAGGCCCAGCTTCGTCACGCGGCGCTGTCCACATCAGCACGAACAGCGAACCCGTTACGCTGAGCTGCCCGTTCGGCACCAGCGCGACCGCACGCGCGCTCCATTGATCGCGCGCAGCCGCGCTACGGCCGAGCGTCGCTTCCGCCATCGCATCGACGGCGAAGGCCGCGCGCGCCCGTGTCGCGCTCGCCGATGCGTGCCGCGCCAACCCTAGCTGCGCGCTCAGCACGCCCAGGCCGCACGTCGCCATCAAGGCCATCGCCAGCGCGACTTCAAGCAGCGCCAATCCTGCCTGTGCACGCCTCGTCATGTCCCGGCTCCGCAAGCGCCATCGCTGATACGCGCGCGCCCGCCTGCGGCGACGCGTATGCAGCGCCGCCAGGACGCTTCGCGCGTCGAAGCCGATGTCACACGCGGCGCGATCTCGAAATTGCGCAGCGTGCCGATCGCCTGTCCGGCAGGCGGCGTGAATGTCAGCGCCGTGAGCGTCGACGCCACGCTGATCTCGTCGATAGACGGTTGCACGCGCAACAGAACAGACGCGCCCGCACGCTCGGCCATCACTGCCCAGCCACACGACCAGTCGGCCATCCCCGATGGGCAACGCTTGCCTGCCGCAAGGCATAGCCGCGCCGCGTCGATCCGGCACACCGACACGCGCGCCTTGCGCCGGATCGATTCGCTGCGCGCATAGGACAGCGTGCCGAGCAGCGCATTGGCGCGCGCGTCAACCTGGTCGCGCACGCGCCACGCGACAAACACGGGCGCACTCGCGCTCGCGCAAATCGCGATCAGCACGATTACCGCCATGGTTTCCAGCAAGGTGAAGCCGCACTGCCTGCGCCATTTCATCTGCAATCCTTATCGTTAAGGTATTGCCATCAATCTATCGATCAACGAGAAACGGAACAATTAGCCGAACGGCTAGCTATCGCGCGCGCAGTCCACTCGCGAGAATGCGAGGGTCACGGGCAACAGCGGGAAGAAGGGAGAAGAGAGATGCGAAAGAAAGCAGTGCGCCAGCCAGGGCGCTGGCGTTTAGCGCTTCCTGGGCGGCTTGGCTGCGTCGCTCGCACGGCGGAATTCCTCGATTACGTCCTCGAATTCGGAAACGTCCTCGAAGCGCCGGTACACGGACGCAAAACGCACAAAGGCCACTTTGTCGAGTTCGCGCAGCTCGCCCATCACGAGTTCGCCCAGGCGCTCGCTGCGCACTTCGCGCTCGCCGCTACCGAGCAGTTGATACTCGATGCGGGCAACCGCCGCGTCGATCGCGTCGGCAGCAACGGGCCGCTTGCGCAGCGCCAGTTGCATGCTCGCCATGATCTTGCGGCGGTCGAATTCGGTGCGGCTGCCATCCTTCTTGACGATGGCCGGCATCGCCAGCTCGACCCGCTCGTACGTCGTGAAACGTTTGTCGCAGGCCGGGCAGCGACGGCGGCGCCGGATCGCGGCGCCGTCCTCGGACACGCGCGAGTCCACCACTTGCGTGTCTTCATGCCGGCAGAAGGGGCAGCGCATACGGGCTCGGCGCCTGGCTTAGCCGTAGACCGGGAAACGCTTGGTCAGCTCGGACACTTGCGCCTTCACGCGCTCGATCGTTGCTGCGTCTTCCGGATTGTCGAGCACGTCGGCGATCAGGTTGCCCACCTGCTCGGCTTCCTTCACGCCAAAGCCGCGCGTCGTCATCGCCGGCGAACCCAGGCGGATGCCGCTCGTCACGAATGGCTTTTCCGGGTCGTTCGGGATCGCGTTCTTGTTCACGGTGATATGCGCGCTGCCCAGCACGGCTTCTGCCGCCTTGCCCGTGATGTTCTTCGCGCGCAGGTCGACCAGCATGACGTGGCTTTCCGTGCGGCCCGAAACGATGCGCAGGCCGCGCTTGACCAGCGTTTCAGCCAGCACGCGTGCGTTCTCGACCACTTGCTGCTGGTAGGTCTTGAACTCCGGCGATGCGGCTTCCTTGAACGCCACCGCCTTGCCGGCGATCACGTGCATCAGCGGGCCGCCCTGGATACCGGGGAAAATCGCCGAATTGATGGCCTTTTCGTGCTCGGCCTTCATCAGGATCACGCCGCCGCGCGGGCCGCGCAGGCTCTTATGCGTGGTGGTCGTAACGAAGTCGGCGAACGGCACCGGGTTCGGGTAGACGCCCGCTGCGATCAGGCCGGCGTAGTGCGCCATGTCGACCATGAAGTACGCGCCAACGGCCTTCGCGACTTTGGAAATACGCTCGAAGTCGATGCGCAGCGCGAATGCCGACGCACCCGCGATGATGAGCTTCGGCTTGGTTTCGTGCGCGCGCTTCTCCAGCGCTTCGTAATCAATGTCTTCGTTCGCGTCGAGGCCATAGCTCACGACGTTGAACCACTTGCCGCTCATGTTGAGCGCCATGCCGTGCGTGAGGTGGCCGCCTTCGGCGAGGCTCATGCCCATGATGGTGTCGCCCGGCTTGAGCACGGCGAAGAACACGCCCTGGTTGGCCTGCGAACCCGAATTCGGCTGCACGTTGGCGGCTTCGGCGCCAAACAGCGCCTTGATGCGGTCGATCGCGAGCTGCTCGACGACGTCGACGTTTTCGCAGCCGCCGTAGTAACGCTTGCCCGGATAGCCTTCGGCGTACTTGTTGGTGAGCTGCGAACCCTGCGCGGCCATGACGGCGGGCGAGGTGTAGTTCTCCGACGCGATCAGTTCGATGTGATCTTCCTGGCGGCGATTTTCGGCTTCGATCGCGGCGAAGAGTTCGGGATCGACGTTGGCGATGGTGCTTTCGGCTCTGTCAAACATACGGGTTCCGTTAAGTGTGTTCAGGTTGACCGGGTCTCGCGCGGAACGCGTAGCGGGTACGCGGCGCTGCTGGCGAAGAGGCCAGCCTTGACGTGGCGGAAGAAGGTACCGCTCACGCGAGGCAGGACAGCCCGTGCAGCGCTATTGAAAGCGCGCGGATCTCGGCTGCCCAGGCGAACGGCAAAACGGCACCCTGCGCTTCACGGTGGGTCGTTCCACCTTGAGCTCCCGATTGTGCTGCGCGAAGCACAGCTTGCCAGGCAATTGTTACATCTGTTGCCCTTCGAGAACCCTATCGCCAGTCACGCAGGGATTGAGCGCGTTAGTGTATTGGAACCGTCCATATTAGGCAACCAGACCGCCTTCGCGCCCCACGAGGCGAGGCTTGCGCGGGTCTTGCCGCTTCCTTGCCGCAGCGCGGCATTGGAAGTAGGCTTTCCCCTTTCCTCGCCTTCTACCGACCAGGGAGCAAACATGATTGTCTTCGTCACCGGCGCATCAGCAGGATTCGGCGCCGCCATCGCCCGAGCCTTTGTGAAGGGCGGCCATCGCGTCGTCGCCACCGCGCGCCGCAAGGACCGTCTCGACGCCCTCGCCGCGGAGCTGGGTGACGCGTTGCTGCCGTTCGAGCTGGATGTGCGCGACCGCGCCGCAGTCGAAGCCGCACCTGCCGCCCTGCCCCCCGAATTCGCCGACATCGACGTGCTCGTCAACAACGCCGGCCTCGCGCTTGGCGTCGAACCGGCCCAGAAGGCCGATCTCGACGAGTGGGAAACCATGATCGACACCAATTGCACCGGTCTGGTGCAGGTCACGCACGCGTTCCTGCCGGGCATGGTCGCGCGCAACCGCGGCCACATCTTCAACCTGGGTTCGGTGGCGGGCCGCTGGCCGTATGCGGGCGGCAATGTCTACGGCGCAACCAAGGCCTTCGTGCGCCAGTTCAGCCTGAATCTGCGCGCCGACCTCGCGGGCACGGCGCTGCGCGTGACCGACATCGAACCGGGCCTGTGCGGCGGCACCGAATTCTCGAACGTGCGCTACCGCGGCGACGACTCCAAAGCGGCCAACGTCTATAAGGATGTCGAGCCGCTCACGGCCGAGGACATCGCCGATTCCATCTACTGGATCGCCACGCGTCCGGCCCACGTGAACATCAATACGATCGAGCTGATGCCGGTCGCGCAGAGCTTCGCAGGGCTCACCATCCATCGCGGCTAAAAGCTTTCAGAATACTTTCTTAGCTCAGTCGTCCGAACGGCGTGGCGGCCGCGCGTTCCGGTAGAATGCGCGGCATGGAAAGATCCACCAGCAAGCCGGATACGGCCCCAACTCAGGCCGCAGACGGTTTTATTTGGCCAGTCCGCGTCTACTACGAAGACACTGACGCCGGCGGCATCGTGTTTTACGCGAACTACCTGAAGTTCTTCGAGCGCGCGCGCACCGAATGGCTGCGCGCGTGCGGCGTCGATCAGCGCAGGCTCGCTGAGGAATCGGGCACGCTCTTCGTCGTGCGCAGCACGGCGCTCGACTACCGGTCGCCCGCCCGTCTCGATGACGTCGTGACGGTCGTCAGCCGCCTCGACAAGCTCGGCCGCGCCTCTGTGGACTTCATGCAGGAAGCGTGGCGCGGCGACACGCTGCTGGCGACGGGCAAGATCCGCGTTGCCTGCGTCGACGGCGCCGCGATGCGCCCCGCCGCCATTCCAGGTCACGTTTTTGAGGCTCTGGAACGTGGCATGAAGAAAGTCTTGCCGGTTGTGTCAACGACAACTTAACTATTGCCGTTGATTACACCGCCAGTGAACTCGCGCCGGTCATTGCAGGACCAAGCTGGGGTCGGCCGCAGCCTTGCCCAGGCTTGCCGTTTGCCTTCGGGAAGCTTCGCTTTGTCTTGCAGCCGCTCGCCCCTCCCGGGACGTCACAACGAATCTTTATGAACACTACACAAGATCTGTCGATCATTTCACTCGTTCTTAATGCGAGCATACTGGCACAGGCGGTAATGGGACTTCTCCTGTTGCTTTCCCTGATTTCCTGGACCTTCATCTTCCGCAAGTGGTTTGCGATCCGCCGCGCGCGCAGACAGACCGAGCGCTTCGAGCGCGACTTCTGGTCGGGCGGCGACCTTCAGGCTCTGTATCAAAGCGCCGCCAACAACCGTCACACGATCGGCGCGCTCGAGCGTATCTTCGAGTCGGGCATGCGCGAATTTCTCAAGGCCAAAGAGAAACGTCTGAACGATCCGAGCCTCGTGCTCGACGGCGCACGCCGCGCGATGCGCGCAGCGTTCCAGCGCGAGATGGATGCGCTTGAAGCGAACCTCTCGTTCCTGGCTTCGGTCGGCTCGGTCAGCCCGTACATCGGTCTGTTCGGCACGGTGTGGGGGATCATGAACGCGTTCCGCGGTCTCGCGAACGTGCAGCAGGCCACGCTCGCGAACGTCGCGCCCGGCATCGCCGAAGCGCTGACGGCCACCGCGATCGGCCTGTTCGCCGCGATTCCGGCTGTCGTTGCTTACAACAGCTACGCGCACGACATCGACCGTCTGGCGATCCGCTTCGAAACCTTCATCGAAGAGTTTTCGAACATCCTGCAGCGTCAGGCCCACTAATCTTCAAAGGAGTCGAAGATGGCAGGCTCAATGCGTTCGAGCATGCGAGGCAACCGCTCACGCCGTGCGATGGCCGACATCAATGTCGTGCCTTACATCGACGTGATGCTGGTGCTGCTGGTGATCTTCATGGTGACCGCGCCGCTCGTGGCGCCGTCCATTGTCAATCTGCCGACTGTCGGCGGCGCGTCGCAGCAGCAGCAAGTGCCGCCCGTGGTGGTGAACATTCGCCCCGACGGCAATCTGAGCGTACGCTACAAGGATGATTCGGGCGCCACGCAGCAGGAAACCATGTCGCGCGCCGATCTCAATGGCTTTGTCGCCGACCGCGAGCAGAGCCATCCCGACCAGCCGGTCGTGATCGCCGCCGACAAGGCCGTCAAGTACGAGACGGTGATGAACGTGATGTCCGATCTGAAGGCGCACGGCGTCAAACGTGTCGGACTGCTCGTTAAATCGCAATGACCCGGAAGAACGAAACGTATCCACTGCAACCGCCTCGCGAGCGCGGCACGGGACGTGCTATAGCGCTCGCCGTGGTCATGCACGTGCTGCTCGGGTTCTTCCTCTACCACGGCATTCACTGGCAGAACAGCACGCCGGCAGGCGAGGAAGCGGAACTGTGGACGGAAGTCCCGGATCTCTCCACGCCAAAGCCGTTGCCGCCGCCCGTGCCGGTGCAGCCCGCCCCGCCGCCGCCGAAGACAGAAGACGCCGACATCGCGTTGCAACAGCAAAAGCGTAAGCAGCAGGAAGCGGCGCGCGAGGCGCAACTGGCCGAACAGCAGCGCGTCAAGCAACAGCAGGAAGCCGAAGCGAAGCGTCAGCAGCAGCTGGCTGCCCAGCAGGCTGCGCAACTGGCCGCCCAGCAGAAGCAGGCGAAGCTCAAGCAACAGCAGCAGCAAGAGCAGCAACAGGCCGCCGAGAAGCTCAAACAGCAGCAACAGCAGCAAGACGCGCTCAAGAAGCAGCAGCAGGAAGAACAGGAACAGAAGCAGGCGAAGCTCGACGCCCAGAAGAAGGCCGACGCCGAGAAAGCCGCCAAGGCCAAGGCGCAGGCCCAGGCTGACGCCCAGGCGAAGAAGATGGACGCCGAGCGGCGCGCGCGCATCGCGCAGATGCAAGGTGCGATGGGCGGCGGCGAAGGCTCCAGCGGCAACGGTCTCGCGAAGAGCGGCACTGGCAGCGGTTCCGGCGGCAACGCGGCTTCGGCAGGTTACTCGGACAAGGTGCAGCGGCGCGTACGTCCGAACATCGTCTGGGCCGGCGACACGTCGGGTCTGGAAACGGTGGTCTCGGTGCATTGCGCGCCTAGCGGCACGTTGCTTTCCGCGACGATCAAGCGCAGCAGCGGCAACTCGTCATGGGACGACGCAGCACTGCGCGCCGTGCAGCGCTCGGATCCGATGCCGCAAGACACCGACGGCAAGACACCGTCGAGTTTCTTGATTACCTTGCGCCCGGCAGGTTGACGGCGCAAGTCAGGGCACAGAAAGCTGGCGCGCGGCAGCAGACAAGGAACGATTCGATGCATTTCGGGTCTGTCTGCTGTCCCGCGATGTGACAAATATCGCTTTTTCAGGAAACAGCACAGCATGAAGTTGATGACGAAGCTTGGCCTGCGTACCCTCGTAGCGTCCTGCCTGCTCGCAGCCGGCGGCGCCGCGAACGCACAACTCAACGTCCTCGTCACCGGCGTGGGCTCCACCCAGTTCCCGATCGCCACGGCGACTTTCGCCGGCGAGGCGAACTCTCCGCAGCAAGTCGCCGCCATCGTGCGCTCCGACCTCGCGCGCAGCGGCAAATTCACGAACGTCGATGCGGGCAGCACGCCCGTGTCGGAAAACGACTCGGTCGACCTCGGCGGCTGGAAAGCCAAGGGCGCCAACGCGTTCGTCGCGGGCAGCGTGAACAAGCTGCCGAACGGCCAGTACGAAGTGCGCTTCAAGCTGTACGACACCGTCAAGGGCGAAAGCCTCGGCGGCCTCGTGCTGCAAAGCCCGCCTGCCGGCCTGCGCATGAGCGCGCACAAGGTCGCGGACTACATCTACGCGAAGCTGATGGGCGACCGCGGCGTGTTCGCCACGCGTCTGTCGTACGTCATCAAGACGGGCGGCCGCTATCAGTTGCAGATTTCGGACTCCGACGGACAGGACGCACACATCGCGCTGTCGAGCCCCGAACCGATCATCTCGCCGGCCTGGTCGCCTGACGGCACCAAGGTCGCCTACGTTTCTTTCGAAAAGAAGAAGCCCATCGTCTACGTGCATGACCTGCCCACGGGGCGGCGCGTCATCATCTCGGATCAGAAGGGCAACAATTCGGCGCCGGCGTGGTCGCCTGATGGGCGCACGCTTGCCGTCGCCCTCTCGCGCACGGGCAATACGCAGATCTTCGCCGTCAATGCCGACGGCTCCGGCCTGCATCGCCTGACGCAAGGTACGACGATCGACACGGAACCCACCTACTCTCCTGACGGACGCTCGATTTACTTCACGAGCGATCGCGGTGGCCAGCCGCAGATTTACAAGATGTCAGCCCAGGGCGAAAGCGCCGGTTCGGCACAACGCGTGACGTTTACCGGCGGCTATAACACGAGCCCGCGAGTCAGCCCGGACGGCAAGCAACTGGCGTACATCTCGCGCACGGGTGGCGGATTTAAGCTGTACATTCAGGATCTGCAGTCCGGCGTAGCGACCGCCCTGACCGACACGACACATGACGAATCGCCCAGCTTCGCGGCGAACGGTCAGTACATTCTTTACGCCACACAGGTGAACGGCCGTGGCGTGCTGGCTGCTGTTTCGACCGACGGTCGTACGCGGCAAATCCTGTCCGTTCAGGGCGGCAGCGTACGCGAGCCGTCCTGGGGTCCTTTTATGCAATAACACTTCAGGAGAGCAACAATGATGTCGAACAAAGTCCGCCTGGGCCTGGCCGTCTTGATGATCGGTGCGCTGGCAGCGTGTAAGTCGGCTCCGAAGACCGACGAAAACGCGAACGCCGGCTCGATGAGCACGCAGCCGAACCCGAACGCAGTCGCACAGGTCAACGTCGATCCGCTGAACGATCCGAACAGCCCGCTCGCCAAGCGCAGCGTGTACTTCGACTTCGACAGCTACGCAGTCAAGGATGACTACCAGGGCGTCGTGCAAGCACACGCACAGTACCTGAAGACGCATCCGGAACGTCACGTCCTGATCCAGGGCAACACCGACGAGCGCGGCACGAGCGAGTACAACCTGGCGCTGGGTCAAAAGCGTGCTGAAGCCGTCCGCAAGGCTCTGTCGCTGATGGGCGTGCCTGACTCGCAGATGGAAGCCGTCAGCCTCGGCAAGGAAAAGCCGACGGCAACTGGCCACGACGAAGCATCGTGGGCGCAGAACCGCCGCGCTGACCTCGTGTACCAACAGTAATCTGAGCATTGGATGAAGGGGCGTATGTCGCACCGTTTCTCCCCGCTGCGCTTTGCCGCAGCCGCCTGCGTGGCTGGCGTCGCCTTTTCGGCGCTGCCGGCCCACGCGGGTCTCTTCGACGACGATCAAGCACGCCAGGCGATTCTCGACCTGCGTGCGAAGACGGATAACCTGAACAGCCAGTTGTCGGCTGCCCAGCGCACGATCCTCGATCAGTCCAACCGTATCGACCAGCTCAACCAGCAGGTCGCGACGCTGCGCGGACAGAACGAGGATCTCGGCAATGAGCTGACGACGCTCGCGAAGCAGCAGAAGGACTACTACACGGACCTGGACACGCGTCTCAAGAAGTTCGAGCCGCAACAGGAAACCGTGGACGGCGTGCAAGGCACGGTTCAGCCGGGTGAGATGGACGCGTTCAACTCCGCCTCCACGCAGTTTCGCAACGGCGACTTCAAGCAGGCCGCCGCGTCGTTCCGCAGCTTCATCTCGAAGTTCCCGCAGAGCCCGTATCAGCCGACCGCGCAGTACTGGCTCGGCAACGCGCTCTACGCGCTGAAGGACTACAAAGGGTCGACCGCGACCTGGCAGAACGTCGTCAGCAAGTATCCGCAGCATCCGCGCGCGCCTGAGGCGCTCATGGCGATTGCGAACAATCAGATCGAGCAGGGGCAAAAGGCTGCGGCCAAGCGCACGCTCGAGCAGATCGTTTCGCAGTACGGCAGCTCGGATGTAGCGCAGGCGGCGCAGAGCAAGCTCTCGCAGCTGAAGTGATGCGCCGCGGGCGCTAGCGATTGCGTCTGCACCTGTATTGCACTTGCATGTGTATCGAAGGGCCCGGAAAACGTCGGCAGGTTTGGCGTGTTTCGGGCCTTTTCTTTTTTCGCCTGTCCTGTTTCAGACGCGTTTTTTTAGGCAAATAACAGGGAATCCGGCTGAGTCAGTTGACAGCCTCCTGATGCCTCGCTATAATCCCGCTTCTCTTTTGGGTCGTTAGCTCAGCTGGTAGAGCAGCGGACTTTTAATCCGTTGGTCACAGGTTCGAATCCCGTACGGCCTACCAAAGATACTGCGAGAAGCCCGGTCATTGCGACCGGGCTTTTTGCTTTTCAGCGACCGGTTTGAAGCCGCTGTGAAGCCGTTGCCGCGGCGCGAAACGCGCGCGCAAACCTGCCGGAGCCCTGGCGTGCCCAGCGTGTATACTCACGCCCTCCTTTCTGTTCCACTCCTCCGCTGCACAGGCCACGTCACATGAAGTTCCCGACTCTCGCCTGCGCTCTCGTCGCGCTGCTCTGGGTCAGTCTGCGCGTACAGGCGCAGGTTCAAGCCCCTCCCGAAGATTACGAGTATCTGCGTGGTATCCACGTGCCCGACGCGGTCGTGAACTGCGTCGCCGCCCTCGACGAATGGGTGCACAAGGCGCAGCGCTACGATTCGCTGCTCGTGCCCGACCGCCGCGCGCTCACCGCGAAGGTCGAAAGCCCCGTGCCCGCCAGCGCGATCGCATCCGTGGCGGCGTCGAGTCCGGCACCGCAGGCCTCGCCCATCGATACGCTCATCCACTTGCGCGCGTTCGCGAAAGTGCGCGGCAAGTACGCCTGGGTGCCCGTGAAGGCGACCTGCGGAATCTGGCACGCGCACGTGGTCGACGTGGCGCTCGCGCCGCGCGCGATGCACGAAAGCTCGCCGATACACTGAGTTCGCAGGGCCGCGCAAAACCACCTGGCGCTCCTCACGATTGGACACAAGCTCAGGCGCGACACGCCCACGTCTTCTCCGCAAAAACAAAAAGCCCGTGCGCTTTCACGCACGGGCTTTTTTACGCACTCAACGCGCGGCCGTTGAGCCTGAAGCTCAGTCGGCCTTGATGCCTTCGACCTGGATCTGCAGCGTCGTGAGCATCTTGAAGCCATAAGCCTGGCCGTAGTTCACGCCGAAGTCCGAGCGGTCGAACTGGGCGGTCGCGTCAGCGCCGCACACTTCGCGCTTGAGCATCGGGTTCTGGAAGCACTTGAACGAATCGATCTTCAGGTTCAGCGGCTTCGTGACGCCGTGCAGCGTGAACGTGCCGATCACTTCGACGGGCTTGTCGCCGTCGAACTTGATCGACGTGCCCTTGTACTCGGCCGTCGGGTACTTGGCTGCGTCGAGCATCTCTGCCGAGCTGACGTGCTTGTCGAGCGCCTTGTTGCCCGTGTCGATCGACGATGCGTCGATGGTCACGTCGACCGTGCCGGTCTTCGCCGCGGGGTCGAGCACGACGGTGCCCGAGCTCTTCGTGAACTTGCCGCGCCAGACCGAGACGCCGCCGAAGTGGTCGGTCTCGAAGCTCGGGTACGTGTGCGTCGGGTCGAGGTTGTAGGTCGTCGCAGCAGCGAACGCGGGCGTAGCGATGGCGGCGGCCAGTGCGGCTGCGGCGAAAATCGTGGTCTTCATGAAAGCGTGTGTCCTGTTACGGAAAAAACGGATGAACAAAAAGGCACGCGCGCGTCAGTGCGCAGCGGCCACGATGTGAAACTTGATCTGCACGTCGTCGGCAACGACCGAGGTGTCTTTCCACTCGCCCGTGCCGATGTTGTAGGCGAGGCGCTTGATGGGCAGCGCGCCGTCGAACACCTGGTTCGCGCCGTCCTTGTGGTACGTCACGGGCACGACGACGTCGGTCGTCTTGCCCTTGATCGTGAGCTTGCCCGCGACGCTGTAGGCGCCGTTCGCGCCCGGCTTGATCTGCGTGGACACGAAGGTCGCGTGCGGGAACTTGCCCGCGTCGAACCATTCGTCGCCCGCGACTTCCTTGTT
The DNA here is from genome assembly GCF_000685015.1 of Paraburkholderia bannensis NBRC 103871. GTDB lineage: Bacteria > Pseudomonadota > Gammaproteobacteria > Burkholderiales > Burkholderiaceae > Paraburkholderia > Paraburkholderia bannensis. Next base: position 43,401 of record NZ_BAYA01000011.1, read on the forward strand.
GTAGTCCGGCGAGCCGAGATCGAAGCTCGCGACATCGACGTCGAGCTTCGCGCTCGATGCGGCGGCGTTGGCCGGATCGAAGTGCACGTCGGCGCTGAACTTGTTGAACTTGCCTTCGACCGGCACGTTCATCTGCTTGAAGACGGCCGAGACCGTGCTCTTCGCGTTGTCGGCGGCGTCCGCGTTCAGCGCGAAGGAAGCCGTGAAGGCCGCGCCAGCGGCAAGCGCCGCGCCAAGCGCGACGACGGAGACTTTGGAGGCGAGACGTTGGATCATGTTCGTTCGGTTCGCGTTGATCAACAAGTGCGGTGAAGAAAGTTCGACAGCGGAATCAGTCGCGCGGCGTGCCGAACGGCAGCATGCGCGCGAGAACGTTCTGACGGTCGAGCAACTGGTGCTTGACGACGGCGAGCACGTGCACCACCACCACGGCGAGCAACGCGTAGTCGAGCGTCACGTGCACGGTGCGCAGCACGCCCTTGAGCGCGGTGTCGGGGCCAATCAGGGTGGGCAGCGGCCAGATGCCGAGATACACCACCTGAATGCCGGCCGCCGAGCTATACAGATAGCCGCTCACGGGAATCGCGATCATCAGCAGATAAAGCGCGAAGTGGCCCAGATGCGCGGCGCCCTTCTCCCAGCCGTGCATCGTGCGCGGCAGCGCGGGCGCGGCGTGGGTCGCGCGCCAGAGAATGCGCACGAGCACCAGCGCAAGCACGGTCACGCCGATCCACTTGTGCCACGAGAAGTAGCGCAGCTTGGTGGGCGTGAATCCGGGGATATCGGTCATCACCCAGCCAAGCGCGAAGCCCCACACGATCAGCGCGGCGACCAGCCAGTGCAGCAGCATGGCGACACCGCTGTAGCGGCCAGTGGGCTTGACGGAACGATTCATCGGCATGGACATCCTCGATAGGGAACGCGCACTTTAACCCGACGTCAGCTATACAAACAATCGTCTAAAATGGATCATTACCATCCATTTTTTCGATAGATCGCTCATGGACCGCTCGCCCAGCCTGGAGCAACTGCGTGCGCTGATCGCCGTGGCCGAAACCGGCAGCTTTTCGGCGGCGGCGCGCCAGCTCGACCGTGCGCAGTCGGTGGTGAGCTATACGATCGCCAATCTGGAAGCGCTGCTCGGCGTGGCGTTGTTCGAGCGCGGCAAGCGCAAGCCCGAATTGACCGCAGCAGGCCGCGCGATTCTCGCCGATGCGCGCCGCCTCGATCTGCTCATGGGCCAGCTTAACGCCAAGGCAGCGGGCCTGCAGCGCGGCCTGGAAGGCGAGGTTTCCGTGGCCGTCGACGTGATGTTTCCGTCACAGCGGCTCGTGGAGGCGTTGCAGGCTTTCGCGCTGGCGTTTCCCACCGTCGCGCTCAATCTCACCATGGAAGCGCTCGGCGGCGTGCTCAAGCTGGTGCTGGACGGCGATTGCGCCATCGGCATCAGCGGGCCGAACCAGAACTGGCCGCATGTGATCGAGGCGCAGTCGATCGGCATCGTCGAGCTCGTGCTGGTGGCCGCGCCCTGCCACCCCCTCGCGCAGGCGCAGCAGCCAGTGCGGATCTCGGACGCGCGCGAGCACACCCAGCTCGTGCTGACCGACCGCAGCCGCCTCACCGTTGGGCAGACCTTCGGCGTCTATAGCAACCGCGCGTGGAAACTGGGCGACCTGGGCGCCAAGCACCGCCTGCTGCTCGCGGGGCTCGGCTGGGGGTCGATGCCGCATCATCTCGTCGAAGTCGATCTCGCCGCAGGCCGGCTCGCGCGCATCGTGCTCGCCGACCGGGGTTCGGTGAACTACAACTTCTCGCTGATCCACCGCACCGACGCTGCCACGGGCCCAGCCTGCCAGTGGCTCTGCCACTTCCTGACGAACGGCACGCCCCCCGGCGCACCGCTGCCCGACGCACGCTAGGCTCCTCAGGTTGTACGGATACAACCATCGCGCTCTCGCCTGACAAAGCTTCACAAAGCCGCCGCAGCCACGTCCCACGGCGCGCTGCCGTTTCAAGACGCCCTGGAGGCCGCGGCAATGCCTCAATCAGCGATTTTTCGAGATGTACTGACGTGCCATGATCGCGCCGCGTCCGGCTTCCCGCCCGCGACGCAGCCGACATCGACCCGTCTCATGTACAACTTCGCCTGTTGCCTGCTCTCGAACCTCGCGCTGCTCGCCGCCGTGCATCTGGTCTGCTGGTTCGTCCACGCGATGCGCCCAGACCTGAGCATCCCCGCCGAGCGCGTGTTCGTCGGCATGATCGCCATTGCATTCGTGTTCGATGCGGCGCTCACCTTTCTCGTGTTCGCCGAAGCCACGGGGCCGTGGCAGCGGTATCACCCGGTCAGTGCATTCTTCGCGCGTGCCGTCGCCTATGCGCTCGCGGTGACGGTGGCGCTGGTTCACGCGCGCCGCGCCGCCGCAAAACGCGCAGCGCGCGAGCACGGCAAGAGCGGCAAGGACGGCGCGCTCGTGATCGAAACGTCGCCGTACAGCAAATCCACGCTGCCGATGTAAGCGCGCTTACTTCTCTGACTTCTTCTTCGCCTTGCTCTTGTCCTTCGTCGCGGCATCGCTAGCCGCAGCGGCCTGGGCGACGGCGCCGCCCGATCCGTTCGCCACCGCCGCCTGCGGCACCACGCCCGACCAGCCCGGCAGATAGCGCGCATCGGTGTCGTGTGCGTGCGTGAGCGCATCGGCCAGCGCCTTGTCGAAGTCCTTCGACACGCGCGCCGCGCTCACCTTCTGGCGCAAATAGTCGGCCCAGAGGAATTCGCTGAAGGGCGTCGTGTCCTTGGCGTAGCCGCCCGCCACGCGCAGCTCGCCCGCGAGACTGCGATACGGATCGTCGGCAAGACCGGAAAGCTGCTTGGGCAGTGCGTCGTAGTCGCAGCGCTCGCCCGCCGCATCGAACGGATGCACCCACTGGTTGTGCTCCATCATGCGCCAGAAGATCGTCGGCTCCAGCCACGAGAGATCCTTGATGACGGTGACGCGCACGTTCGGCACGCCTTCGTGCAGCCACGCGAGACCCAGGTGGTGATGATCGACCACGTAGTAGCGTTGCTTCGGGCCCAGCACGGCGGGGAACCAGTGATTGTCGATGGCCGCCGCGCGGCCCTTCTTGTCGAGCGTCTTCCAGTGCGCGCGCTTGAGCTCCACCTCGCGATAACCGACCGTGAGTTGCGTCGGCCGCAGCGTGGCGAGATCGACCGTGATGAGATGCAGGTCGGAATTCGACAGGTTCATGAAGCCTCCTTGTAGGTGTACTGATAGATGCCTTGAGCGCCGAACGCGTCAAAGCGTGTGATCCGCGCAACCCGCAACGATACCGCCGAATCCGCGCCAGATGCATACCCAAGGAGCATCATCTGAAGGCGCAAGGCGTCGTCGCCCACTGCACCTTGCCTGGGGTCAACCCCGAACGCCCTGGGCACGCAGGATGCACGCGATCGCCGCTTCGCCTATAAATGCACAAGCGAAGCGGATACGGGCCGCGCTCAACGCCCGTCGGAACACCCAGGCCTCGCCCCCACGGTTGCACAGTCGTCGTTTCAGTCGCTTCAACATGCAGTCACTGCGGTTCAATGCGTCTTTCCGGCTCAATCACCGAATCAAGCGAGGGCATCTTGGATCTCGAAACTATCCGCGTATTCATCATGACCCGGGGCATCGACTTCGGGACGAAGGTTCTGGCGGCTATCGTCCTGTGGATCGTCGGCCGTTGGGCAATCAACCTGGTCGCGGGCTTCCTGCGCAAGATGCTCGGGCGCAACGAACGCGTCGATCCCACGCTCGCCCATTACCTGAGCTCGATCCTCGCGGCGGTGCTCAACCTGATCCTGGTACTGGCGATATTGCAGGTCTTTGGCGTGCAGACGACCTCGTTCGCGGCGCTGCTCGCGGGCCTGGGTCTGGCGATCGGCACGGCCTGGGGCGGCCTGCTCGCGCACTTCGCGGCGGGCGTGTTCATGCAGGTGCTGCGCCCGTTCAAGGTGGGCGACTTCGTGACGGCGGGCGGCGTGACCGGCACGGTCAAGGAACTGGGGATCTTCGGCACGACCATCATCTCGCCCGATAACGTCGTCAACATCATCGGCAACAACAAGATCTTTTCGGACACGATCTCGAACTACAGCGCCACGCCCGTGCGCCGCGTCGAGTTGACCGCGAAAATCGCCAACGGCGTCGATCCCGTCGACGCGGCCAACCGGCTGCGCGCGGCCATCGCAAAGATTCCGAACGTCGCCACAGACCCGGCGCCCGACGTTGAGATCCTCTCGTTCACGCCCGAGGGGCCGCTGCTCGCCGTGCGTCCGTTCACGAACAACGAAACGTACTGGCAGGTGTATTTCGACACCAACCGGGCGATTGTCGAAACCTTCAGGGATGCGGGTTATCCGACGCCGGAAACGCCTTCGATCATTCGACGCATCGGCGCGCAGGGTACGCAAGGCGCGTGACGCGCGCAAAAGCCGCCGGTCGCGCAAACAAAAACGGCATCGTCCTTGCGGGCGATGCCGTTTTTTATGCAACTTGATGAAGCGCGCTTAATTCACGCTCGTTTCACGCTGATTTCCCGCTCAGTTTCCGTTCGGCCCACGCACAGCGTTGGCACCGCTGTTCTTGCGCACCATCTTCCAGAGGCCGCCCAGCACGACCGGCACGATCGCCGCGCCGATACCCACCAGCACGATGATGTTGAGGTACTGGCGAATGAACGGAATGTTGCCGAAGAAGTAGCCGAGCAGCACAAGCAGCAGCACCCAGAACAGCGCACCGGCGATGTTGAAGAGCTGGAAGCGCTGCATGCTCATCTGCGAGACGCCCGCGACGAACGGCGCGAACGTGCGCACGACCGGAATGAAGCGCGCGAGCACGATGGTCTTGCCGCCGTGGCGCTCGTAGAAGTCATGGGTCTTTTGCAGCGCTGCACGATCCAGGAACCGTTCGAGACCAGGAATGCTGGTGTTGAACACCTTCGGCCCGATGGCGCGGCCGATCATATAGTTGAGCGTATTGCCCGTGACCGCCGCGACGATCAGCAGCGTGAGCAGCGCGCCCAGGTTCATCTCTTGGGTGGCCGCGAATGCGCCGCCGATAAAGAGCAGCGAATCGCCCGGCAGGAACGGCAGCACGACAAGGCCGGTCTCGCAGAACACGATCAGGAACAGCACCGCATAAACCCAGGCACCGTACTGGTGGATGAAGACTCCGAGAAACTTGTCGATGTGCAAGACAAGGTTGACGAACTGTAGCAGCGTATCCAAAACTGTCCCTTATTGGTCATGGCTCCGACGCCCTTGTTTCGCACCGATGGGCGACGATTCGAGGCGCTCGAAACCGCTGTTGCGCGAGAAGCAAAATTGACCGCGCCATGATACCGAAAGTGCCCGGCGTCACGAAAAATTCCCACGAAAAACCGCAAAAATACGCCGATTACACAGCCAAAACACGGCCAAAGCACGGCAATCCTGATCAACGCGTGGATTCGGCGCGGATAAAACCAGGGCAGCAAGGCCAGCGGGCCGACTCGTTATAATTGCGCGCATGTCCGAGAATCTTGATCCCAGCGTTGATCCCAGCCACGACGCCGCGCCCGACGCGGCCTCGCCTGCGAGCGCCGCTTCCGTCACCGCCACCGACTCCGCCGCAGAAACCGCGTCGCACGAACTGCGCGCCGCGCGGCCCGCGCGCGCGATCCAGGCCTTGCCCGATCAGCTCATCAGCCAGATCGCGGCGGGCGAAGTGGTCGAGCGTCCCGCCTCGGTGGTCAAAGAGCTGCTAGAAAACGCGCTCGACGCGGGCGCGAGCACGCTGCGCATCCTGCTCGACGAAGGCGGCGTGAAACGCATCTCGATCGCCGACGACGGCTGCGGCATTCCCGAAGGCGAACTGCCGCTCGCGCTGATGCGCCACGCCACCAGCAAGATCCGCTCGCTTGCCGAACTCGAAAGCGTCGCGACGCTCGGGTTTCGCGGCGAAGCACTGGCCTCGATCGCCTCGGTCGCCGAAATGTCGATCACGAGCCGCCCCGCCAGCGCCGCGCATGCGGTGAAGATCGACGCCAATACCGGCGCGCTCTCGCCCGCCGCGGGCGGCCAGGGCACGACCATCGAAGTGCGCGAGCTGTACTTCAACACGCCCGCGCGCCGCAAGTTCCTCAAGAGCGAGCAGACCGAACTCGGCCATTGCCTGGAGATGATCCGCCGCAGCGCGCTTGCGCGCCCCGACGTGGCGATCTCGGTGCTGCACAACGGCCGCGCGGTCGAGCACTGGAACGCGAGCGATCCGTCCACGCGCGTCTCGAAAATTCTCGGCGAGGTGTTCGCCACCGCTCACCTGCCGCTCGACGAGCGCGCGGGGCCGCTCGCCGTTTATGGCTGCGCGGGCCTGCCCACGGCGAGCCGCAATCGCGCCGACCAGCAGTACTTCTTCGTCAACGGCCGCTTCGTGCGCGACAAGCTGCTCACGCATGCCGTGCGCGCCGCCTACGAAGACGTGCTGCATGGCGACCGTTACCCGTCTTACGTGCTGTTCCTCGACCTGCCGCCCGAGGCCGTCGACGTGAACGTGCATCCGTCGAAGATCGAGGTGCGCTTCCGCGATTCGCGCTCGATTCACCAGTTCGTGTTCCATGCCGTGCAGCGCGCGCTTGCGCGGCACGCGGGCGCGTCGCCCGAAACGACCTCGGGCGGCCATTCGGCGATGATCGAGCCGCGCCCGGCGCCCGGCGCGGGCGTGCTGGGTGGATCGGTTGGTTTGAGTTCGGGTGCGTCGGGCAACGCAGGCACCACAGGCACGGTAGGCGGCTTGCCTTCCGGCCGATTCGGCACGGCCAGCGTGGCGAGCAGCTTTGGTGGCTCGGGCAGCGGCTTTGGCTCGGGAGGATCGGGCGGCTCGGGAGGATCAGGCGCGCGTCCGTCTGGTTTTAGCTCAGGCGGCTCAGGCGGTGGCGGCGGTTCCTCCAGCGGCAACACCTGGCTGCGCCAGTCGCGCATGCAGCAAGGCTCGCTGCCGGTTGCACAGCCGCTCGCGCTCTACGACGCGCTCTTTGGCCGCAAGGACGTCGGCGCAGGCACCGCCGATGGCACGACCGTCCCGCAAGCAGCAGAAGCCGGCGCGCTGTTCGACTCGCCAGCGCCCGCCGCCGACACTTCGTTCGACGCCCGCGACGATCACCCGCTCGGTTTCGCGCTCGGTCAGGTGCACGGCATCTACGTGCTGGCGCAGAACGCGCGCGGCCTCGTGATCGTCGATATGCACGCCGCGCATGAACGGATTCTCTACGAGCAGTTCAAGCACGCGCTCGCCGAGCGCTCGCTCGCCGTGCAGCCGCTGCTGATCCCGATTTCGATGACGGCGGATCCGATCGAAACCGGCACCGTCGAAGAAGAAAAGGCCACGCTCGAAGCGCTGGGCTTCGATCTCGCCGTGCTCTCGCCGACCTCCATCGCGATCCGCGCCGTGCCCGCGCTGCTCAAGGACGCCGATCTCCAGGCGCTCGCGCGCGCGGTGCTCGCCGATCTGCACGCCTACGGCGGCTCGCGCGTGCTGACCGAGCGCCAGCACGAAATGCTCGGCACCCTCGCCTGCCACCACGCGGTGCGCGCGAACCGGCGTCTCACGCTCGACGAAATGAACGCGCTGCTGCGCCAGATGGAAGCCACCGAACGCGCCGATCAATGCAATCACGGCCGGCCCACGTGGTATCAGCTCACGCTCGCCGATCTCGACCGTCTTTTCATGCGCGGTCAATGAGCATGACGCAGACGTTCAATCGCATCACGCCGGTCGCGTGCCTGCTGGGCCCGACCGCTTCGGGCAAGACGGCCGCCGCGCTGGAATTCGCCGCGCAATCGAAGGCGCGCGGGCGCGAGGTGGAAATCGTCAGCGTCGATTCGGCGCTGGTCTATCGCGGCATGGACATCGGCACGGCAAAACCCAATGCGCAGGAGCGCGCGGCGGCCGTGCACCACCTCATCGACATTGTCGATCCCGCCGATGCCTACTCCGCCGCCAACTTCCGCGCCGACGCGCTGCGCGTGACCGGCGAGATCGTCGCGCGCGGCAACGTGCCCTTGCTGGTGGGCGGCACGATGCTCTACTACAAGGCGCTCACGCAGGGCCTGAACGACCTGCCGACCGCCGACGCCGCGGTGCGTGCGCAACTCGACGCCGACGCGGCCCGCGACGGCTGGCCCGCGCTGCACGCGCGCCTCGCCGAAGTCGACCCGCCCACGGCCGCGCGTCTTGCGCCCAACGACTCGCAGCGCATCCAGCGCGCGCTCGAAATCTTCATGCTGACCGGCCAGCCGATGTCGACGCTGCTGGCCGCGCCGCGCCAGGACGCCACCGACGACGCTGCGCGTTACCGCTTCGTGCCGATCGCGCTCGAACCGTCGGATCGCAGCGTGCTGCACAAGCGCATCGAGCAACGCTTCGACGCGATGCTGGCCAATGGCCTGCTCGACGAAGTAAAGGCGCTGCGCGAGCGCGGCGATCTCGACGCCGACCTGCCGTCGATGCGCTGCGTGGGGTATCGGCAGGCGTGGGAGTATCTCGACGGCTCGATCGACTACGCGACCATGCGCGACAAGGGCGTGTTCGCGACGCGCCAGCTCTGCAAGCGCCAGCTCACCTGGCTGCGCGCGATGCCGGAGCGCGTCGTCGTCGATTGCTGCGCCGCCGATGTGACGGCGCAGGCGGTGGCGGCGGTCGCCGCCGTGGTAGCAACTTCAAGCTGATATCTCACGCACGGCGCATCGCGCGCCGTGCGAGTCCTCCCTCCACGCCTTCCCTGCGTTGTGCATCACAACACCCGCGCCGCGCCGCCCATCGGCGCGCGCGGTCGCGCCCTTTGGCGCCTCTTTGTGCCCACTTTGCGCCGCCCTCCCCGCACCGCATCACCAAAATCGCGCCGCTCCCGTCTTGACTTTCGCTCGACCGAATACGATCATTCGTTCATCAATAGAGCAAATGCTCACACCGAAAGCCGACGCGCATGGCCAATGGCGCACGCCCAAAATGGCGCACGCAAAATGCGCGCAGCGCCTGACGGTCATCACAAGGCGAAAATCAGGAGACATTTATGGACAGCGCACGCAGCGACGCGAACGTGATCCTGCACATCGGCGCCGGGTCGTTCCACCGGGCTCATCAGGCGTGGTACCTGCATCGCGTGAACCTCACGCGCGAGCCCGACGAGCCTGCATGGTCGCTCTGCGTGGGCAATATCCGCGCGGACATGAATCCCGTGATGGATGCCCTCGCCGCTCAAAAAGGCGTGTACACGCTCGAAACCGTCACGCCGCAGGGCGAGCGCCACTACGAATCGATCCACTCGATCACGCGCGTGCTGCCGTGGTCGGCTGACCTGTCGAGCCTGATCGAAGCGGGCGCCGATCCGGCCTGCAAGATCATCGCCTTCACGGTCACCGAGGGCGGCTATTACCTCGACGAGCACGACCGCCTCGACACCGCCAATCCCGATCTGGCTGCCGACCTGAACGGTGCGCGCTCCACCATCTACGGCGCACTCGCCGCGATCCTCGAAGCGCGCATGGCGCGCGGCGGCGGCCCCGTCACGCTGCAGACCTGCGACAACCTGCGCAGCAACGGCAAGCGCTTTCACGCAGGCATGCGCGAATTCCTGAGCCTGCGCGGCGCGCTCGCGTTGCGCGAGTGGTTCGACGCCAACACGGCCTGCCCCGATTCGATGGTCGATCGCATCACGCCGCGCCCCACGCCGGACGTGCGCGAGCGCGTGAAGGCCGCGACCGGCGTGGACGACGCCTGCCCCGTGATGGGCGAAGCGTTCATCCAGTGGGTGATCGAGGATCACTTCTGCGCGGGCCGTCCCGCCTGGGAACGCGCGGGCGCGGAAATGGTGGAATCGGTGATGCCCTACGAGGAAGCCAAGATCCGCATTCTCAATGCCACGCATAGCTGCATCGCCTGGGCGGGCACGCTGGTGGGACTCGACTTCATCCATCAGGGCACCCACGACAGCGACATCCAGGCGTTTGCGCGCGCCTACGTGACCGAGGACGTGATCCCCTGCCTCACGCCCAGCCCGCTCGATCTCGCGAAGTATCGCGACGTGGTGCTCGAACGCTTCGGCAATCCGTATATCCAGGACACCAACCAGCGTGTGGCCGCCGATGGCTTTTCGAAGATCCCCGGCTTCATCGCGCCGACCATCGCACAGCGTATCGCCGCCGGTGCGACGCCTGCCGCCACCGCTGTCCTGCCCGCGCTGTTCCTGCGCTTCCTGAAACGCTGGAACGCGGGCACGCTGCCCTACAAGTATCAGGACGGCGTGATGGACGGCCCGTCCGTGGCGAAGATGTTCGAGGCGCAAGATCCGCTCGAAGCCTTCTGCGCCGACAAGCTGCTGTGGGGCAGCCTCGCCGGCAGCGAGCCGCTCGTTGCCGCACTGCGCGATGCGCTCGCGCGCGTCGACGCCTGGCTCGCGAAGCGTGGCTCCGGCGGCGCGAGCGTTTGACGACGCATCGTTCCCCTCTCGCAAGCGCACGCGCGCCGCGCCCTCGGGTCGGCGCGCATGGCGCCGCCCTGCGCGCGCGGCTAAAGTAGCGCCTCCACCCTCACGACTTCAGCGGACTTCCGCGCGCGCCCATGTATCTCGGCATCGACCTCGGCACCTCCGAAGTGAAAGTTCTGCTGCTCGCGCCCGACGGCCGCGTGATCGGCACCGCGGGCTCGCCGTTCACGGTCTCGCGGCCGCATCCGCGCTGGGCCGAGCAGAATCCCGCCGACTGGTGGGACGGCACGCGCGAGGCGCTTGCCGCGCTGCGCGCCAGGCATCCTCACGAATTCGCCGAAGTGCGCGGCATCGGCCTCTCGGGGCAGATGCACGGCGCAGTGCTGCTCGACCGTGACGACACCGTCCTGCGTCCCGCGATCCTCTGGAACGACATGCGCGCCGTGGACGAATGCGCGGAGCTGACCGCACGCGCACCGCAACTGCATCGCGTCGCGGGCAACCTGGCCATGCCGGGCTTCACCGCGCCCAAGCTGCTGTGGGTCGCGCGCCACGAGCCCGAGCTGTTCCGCAAGACCGCCTGCGTGCTGCTGCCGAAGGACTGGCTGCGCCTGAAGCTCACGGGCGGCAAGGTCTCCGATCCCTCCGACGCAGCCGGCACGCTCTGGCTCGATGTCGCCAAACGCGACTGGTCGGACGCGCTGCTCGACGCCTGCAACATGACGCGCGCGCACATGCCCGCGCTCGCCGAAGGCAGTGCGCCGTCCGGCACGCTGCTGCCGGGCGTGGCGCGCGAATTCGGCCTGCGTGAGGACGTGGTGGTCGCCGCGGGCGGCGGCGACAATGCGACCAGCGCCATCGGCATCGGCGCGGTGCAGCCGGGCGACGGCTTCGTCTCGCTCGGCACCTCGGGCGTGCTGTGCGTGATCGGCGATCGTTTCGCGCCCAATCCGGCCTCGGCGGTGCATGCGTTCTGCCATGCGATTCCGGATCGCTGGCACCAGATGAGCGTGGTGCTCTCGGCGGCCAGTTGCCTGCGCTGGGTCTGCAAGCTCACCGGCACCGACGAGCCCACCCTGCTCGCCGAAGTCGAAAAACTCGACCCGCACACGCTCCCGCACGCGCCGCTGTTCCTGCCGTATCTCTCGGGCGAGCGCACGCCGCACAATGACCCGTTCGCCCAGGGCGTCTTCTTCGGCATGACGCATGCGACCGACCGGGCGCTGCTCGGCTACGCCGTGCTCGAAGGCGTGACGCTCGCGCTCACCGACGGTTTCGACGCCCTGCGCGCCGCGGGCACCGAAGTGGGCCCGCTGTCGATGCTCGGCGGCGGCGCGCGCAGCGCTTACTGGGCGCAGCTCGTGGCCGATGCCTTCGATACCCCGACGCGCCAGCACGGCGGCGGCGAAACCGGCGCGGCACTGGGAGCGGCGCGCCTCGGCTGGCTCGCGGCGGGCGGCAGCTTCGACTCGGTGCTCACCAAGGCGCCCGTCACCGCCGAGTACACGCCCAACGCCGCCCGCCACGCGGCCCTGCGCGAGCGACTGGAGTCGTATCGCTCGCTCTACCGGCACGTGCGGCCGTTGTTCGAGCCGGCGCGCGAAAGGCTCGCGTAAGGGCGGCGCCGGATCAAGTACACTTCGCCCGCGTCTTTCCTGATCAACCCACGCCGCGCCGATCTCCACCGTGCCCAAGTCCACCGAAAAACTCGACCTCGCCACCCGCGCCGCGTGGCTCTACTACGTGGCCGGCAACACCCAGAACGAGATCGCGGAAAAGCTCCAGGTCTCGCGCCCGGTCGCGCAGCGTCTCGTGGCGTTCGCGGTCGAGAAGAACCTGATCCGCGTGCGCGTCGATCATCAGCTGGCCGATTGCCTCGCGCTCGCCGACCGGCTCTCCAAGCGCTATGGCCTCGCGATGTGCGAAGTCGTGCCGGTCGACGGCGACACGCAGGACGCGATCGACCGCAAGCTTGCCGTCGCGGGCGCGCAGGTGATGGAGCGCTACCTGAACGAGGAAAAGCCGATGGTGGTCGCGGTGAGCAGCGGGCGCACGCTCAAGGCCGCCGTCGACCAGATCGCGCAGATCGAGCGGCCGCAGCACCGGCTCGTGTCGATGGTGGGCGCGATCGCGCAGGACGGTTCGTCGAACCGCTACGACGTCGCGCTGCATATCTCGGAGAAGACCGGCGGCAAGCACTTCCTGCTGCCCGCGCCGCTGATCGCCGATAACGAGGCCGAGCGCGCGCAATGGTGCAATCACCGTCTCTATCGCATCGTGGAGTCGCTCTCGGGCGAGGCCGACGTGGCGTTCGTCGGCATCGGCAATATCGGTGAGCATTGCCCGTTGCACGAAGACGGCTTCCTGACCACCGACGAGGTGCACGAACTGATGCGGCTGGGCGCCATCGCCGAAATGCTCGGCCTGCCGATCGACGCCAGTGGCCGCCGCGTCGATTCACCGACGGGACGTCGCGTGACCAGCCTGCATCTGGATTCGCCGCCGAAGCGCCCGACCATCGGCTTCGCGGGCGGCGCGCGCAAGCGTGAGGCGCTGATCGCCGCGCTCAAGGGCGGCTGGCTCTCGGGGCTTGTGACCGACGAGGCGTGTGCGCGCGCGGCGCTGGGCGAAGCAGTCTGAAGCGGCCTAAGGCGGCCTAAAGCACCTTATTTGACCGGATACGTCTGCGCCAGCGCCTTGCGGATCGCATCGGCATTCGGATAGCGCGCGCGCTGCGTGTGGCCGTCGCGAAAGCCGCACTGACACTGGCCAATGAACGGCGCGCTCGCGTCGCTCTGCAAGCCGACGAACACCGCGCCCTGCGCCGCCGCTCCTGTCAGCTTGTACACATAGCCATCGTAGAAGTCGCCGCCAAAGTCGTAGTGCTGCTGCGGCGTCTGCACGAGCACGACGAGGCTCTTGCTGCGCGGCGTCTGGTCGGCGTGCGCAAAAAACACCGAGGCGATCTGCGGAATCCCGCCATCTTGCTGATAGCGGTCGAACAACTGGTCGTGCCAGACGTGATCGGCGTCCTCGAAGATGAGATGCGCGTCCAGCGTGTAGGGCCGGTTGTCGTCGGTGAAGCCTGGGCGCTTCGTGAGGTTGTCCGTGAAATAGACCCACGAACCCGGCATGACGGGGCTTGCGTCGATGATCGGCGGCTGGAGTTCGTGCTGGTTGTCGAGCCGCGATTCCACTTGCTGGACGACGGTTGCGGGCACGTCGGCATACGCGGCGACTGGTGCAAACAGCGCGCCAAGCCATAGCGACGATGCCGCCCAACCTCTCGCAATCGCTGCGATCTTTCGCTTCATCATGTCACGCTGCCGTGTCTCGGGTTCCGGACGCAGGATGATAGCGCCCGCCCCGCTTTTACCACTTGCGAGTGCGCAAAAAAAAGCCCGCTCGAAAGCGGGCGTCCCTCGTTGGGGCAAGGCAACCTCAGACAACGACTAACGACAACTCCAAACCCATCAAGCGGCCAGTTCCTGCGCGAAGCGGCGCTCGAACGCCTGCCCCTGCGCATCGAACAGATGGCAGTGATCGGGCGTCGCACCGAGCTTCAGGGCCTCGCCGCGTTCGTGCTTTTCCAGCGGCGGAATGCGCGCGATCAGGCCGTCTGGCGCGACCGCGGATTCGGCGTAAAGATAGGCCGCGTCGCCAAGCGACTCCACCGTCATCGCCTTCGCGCTCACACCGTACTCGCCCGCGTTCACGTGCAGGTGCTCGGGACGGATGCCCACCGTGACCTTGTCGCCCTCGCGCGCGCCGCGCGGTTCGACCGAGACTTTCTGCGATTCGCCAGTCGAATAGCGCACGACGATGCCGTCGCTATCGACCTGCTGGATCTGGCCTTCGAAGAAGTTCATCTTCGGCGAGCCAATGAAGCCCGCGACGAAACGATTGGCCGGCGCATGGTAAAGACGATTCGGACTGCCGACCTGTTCGACATTGCCCGCCGAGAGCACGACGATCTTGTCCGCAAGCGTCATCGCTTCGACCTGGTCGTGCGTCACGTAGATCATCGTGGTCTTGAGTTCGTCGTGCAGGCGCGCGAACTCCAGGCGCATCTTCACGCGCAGCGCGGCGTCGAGGTTCGAGAGCGGCTCGTCGAACAGAAACACCTTGGGCTTGCGCGTGATCGCGCGCCCGATCGCCACGCGCTGCCGCTGGCCGCCCGAGAGCTGCTTGGGCTTGCGGTCGAGCAGATGGTCGATGTGCAGGATCTTCGCGGCGTTCTTCACGGCCGCGTCGATCTCAGGCTTCTTCGCGCCCGCGAGCTTCAGGCCGAACGCCATGTTGTCGTACAGCGTCATATGCGGATAGAGCGCGTACGACTGGAACACCATCGCGATGCCGCGCTTGGCGGGCGGCACGTCGTTCATGCGCGTGCCGTCGATGGTCAGGTCGCCGCCGCTGATGTCTTCCAGGCCTGCGATCATTCGCATGAGCGTGGTCTTGCCGCAGCCGCTGGGGCCGACGAACACGACGAATTCGCCGTCGGCGATGTCGAGGTTCACGTCGCGCAGGACTTCATTGTCGTCGTAGCGCTTGAGCACGTTTCTCAGGATCACGCTTGCCATGATGTGTGTCTCCATTCGTTGCGGCGGCTTGACGGTTCGTGACCGTCGATGCACCGCGTTTTCAGCAAGTTCGGTTCTACGGCGCGCCGCGTATTACGGCGCGCTCGCTTCTGCTTTCTGCATCCAGTCCGCCACCAGCCCAGGCAGCATGCGCATATCGTCGAAGATCGTCTGGGCGCCCACCTCGCGCAGCTCGTGCGCGTGCGCGTCGCCGCCCACGTGCGCGCCGCCCACGAAGCCGAGCACCCGCATGCCCGCCGCACGCGCCGCGCTCACGCCCGTCACGCTGTCCTCGACGACGATGCACGCTTGCGGCGCGACACCCAGGCCCTGCGCCGCGGCCAGGTAGACGTCGGGCGCGGGCTTGGGCTTCGCGACGCTGTCGGCGCAATAAATGCGGTCGCCGAAGAAGCGCACAAGGCCCGTACGTTCCAGCACGCGGCGCACCACCGCCGTATAGCTGTTGCTCGCGCAGGCCTTGGTCAGCGCGATGGCGTCGAGCGCTTCCACGACGCCGGGAAACAGCGGCGCTTCGGCGGCTTCGCGTTCGGCAACGGTGCGGATCGCATCGACATCGGCGGCAGTGAGGCTGCGCCCGAGCGCTTCGCTCGTGCCGCCCAGCACGCGCTCGATGCGCTGGCCGAGCAGCGGCATCAGCACGGGCGCGACCACGGCGCCCGGCCAGCGCGCTTCCAGTTCGCGCACCAGCACGCTCGCGGCCACCGCTTCGCTGTCGATCAGCACGCCGTCGCAGTCGCAGATCAGCGCCTGAATTGCGGCATTTGCCATTACTTGACCGCTCCGAAAGTAAGACCGCGCACGAGTTGCTTCTGCGAGAGCCAGCCCACGATCAGCACGGGCGCGACCGCCAGCAGCGAAGCCGCCGAAAGCTTGGCCCAGAACAGCCCTTCAGGACTCGAATACGACGCGATGAACACCGTGAGCGGCGCGGCGTTCGAGCTCGACAGGTTGATGCTCCAGAATGCTTCGTTCCACGAAAGAATGATCAGGAGTAGCGCGGTGGACGCGAGGCCCGGCACCGCCATCGGCATGAGCAGGTAGACGATTTCCTGCCACGTGGCCGCACCGTCCATGCGCCCGGCTTCCAGGATGTCGCGCGGGATTTCGTTGAAGTAGGTGTACGCCATCCACACCGCAATCGGCAGGTTGATGAGCGTGTAGACGATGATGAGCCCGCTCACCGTGTCCAGCAGCCCGGTGTTTTTCCACAGCAGGTAGATGGGCACCAGCACGCCCACCGACGGCATCATCTTGGTCGACAGCATCCACAGCAGGATCTTCTGCGTGCGATGGTTCGGGAAGAACGCCATCGCGTAGGCGGCGGGCACGGCGAAGATCAGGCAGACGATCGTCACGCCTGCCGAGATCAGCACCGAATTCCACGCGAAGCCGAAGTAGTTGCTGCGCGCGAACACCTCGCGGAAGCTGTCGAGCGTCGGCATGAAGAAGATCGTCGGGATGTACGCCTGCTGCTCGGTCTTGAATGCGGTAATCGTCATCCAGAAGATCGGGAAGAACAGCGCAATCGCAATGATCCATGCGAGCAGACCGGGCACCACGCGGCCGATGAACTGCAGCGGCGAGCTGCGACTGACTGCGTGCGGCGACTGCGGCGCATGAGTAGCGGTGACTTGGCTCATTTTTCGTACTCCCCTTTGAGGTTGCGCGCGAGCATGCGCACGAGGAAGAACGACACGATGTTCGCCAGCACGACAGCCAGAATGCCGCCCGCCGATGCGATGCCCACGTCGAACTGTTGCAGGCCCATCGAGTAGATCAGGTAAGTGAGGTTGGTGGTCGCGTTGCCTGGGCCACCGCCCGTGGTCGTGTAGATCTCGG
>NZ_BAYA01000010.1 GCF_000685015.1 Paraburkholderia bannensis NBRC 103871
TTAGGGTTTCGCCCTTTCGGCAGTCAAATTAATACGGATGCTATATTTCAACATTCGGATTTATGGCTTGAGGTCGACCGTGGCGATGCGTTATTTCCAGCTCAGGGCGTTCGATGCGGTCGCCCGCGAGGGCAGTTTCACGAAGGCTGCGAGCCTTCTGGGACTGACACAGCCCGCCATCACGACGCAGATCCGCAATCTGGAAGAGGACTGCAAACAGGCGCTTTTCGTGCGCACGAACGAGGGCGTCCACCTCACCGACGCCGCCAGGCCGCTCTTCGAATTGACCCGGCAGATGTTCTCGACGGAGGAGCAGATCGAGGACATGGTGAGCCAGGCGACGATGTTCCGCCACGGCAGCCTCAAGCTCGCCGCCGATGGGCCGCAGGTCGTCCTTGAGGTAGCGGCCGCTTTTCGCGAGCGCTACCCCGCAATCGAGCTGTCCGTGTCGTTCGGCAGCCAGCGCGAGGTCTGGGACGACCTGCTGGAATATCGCGTCGACGTGGCCGTGATCGGCAATGCCAAAAGCGACGCACGTATAGCGTCGATTCCCGTCGCGCGGCAGGACATGCGCGTGCTCGTCGCGCGGGGCCATCCCCTCGCGGCGCGCAAAAGCGTGTCGCTGGCCGATCTCGACACGTATCCCGTGCTTCGGCGTGAAGCGGGTTCCAATACCCAGCGGCTTGTCGATGACGCGGCACGCCACGCGAAGGTGTCGCTTTCGACGGCCATGAAACTGGGCAGCCGCGAGGCCGTTGTCGAAGCCGTCAGGCAAGGCCTTGGGATCGGCTTCGTGCTTGAGCGGGAGACACCCGACGGCAAGCGCACCGTCGCCATTCCAGTCGATGAACTGCGCGGCTGCAATATCGATTCGGTGGTCTGCCTTCACAGCCAGCGCAAGCGCGCCATCGTGCAGACCTTTCTCGACATTGCGGCCACATGTGCCAGCGTCTAGCGCGGTTCAGCGCTCAGGCGAGCGTAGGGCCGCGGCGGCAACGGCCGCTCCGGCAAATGCGCAGATAGCGCACACGAGGGCGACGGCGCGCATCGCGTCGATAATGGCATCGGCGTCCATGCGGGCCGCCAGCGTGGGCGCCGCGCCCTGCTCACCCGGCTCCAGCAACGGCTCGGCCTGAAGCGTGGCGTGCGGCAGGTTCAGCTCGTCGAGACGCGCCGACAACGCCGCTTGATGCGACCACACGAACACGATGCCGAGCACTGCAATGGCCAGCAGGCTCGCCACGCGCGCGACCGCGTTGTTGATGCCCGACGCGACGCCCGTACGGTCGCTTGACACCGATCCCATGACCACCGTTGTCAGCGGCGCGACCGTAATCGTCATGCCCAGCCCGAGCACGAGCAGCGCGGGGAAGAATCCGGCCCAATAACCACCGCGAATTAACGGCAGCGCCAGCAATGCAAAGCCAAGGCCCGCGACGCCCGGCCCGGCAGTCAACAACACACGCGAGCCGAATCGCGTCGTCAAGCTGCCCGTGAAGCGCGACAGCAAGCCGATAGCAACGGGCACCGGCAGCAGCGCCGCGCCCGCTTCGGTTGCGCTGTAACCGTGCGCGCGGATCAGCGTGAAAGGCAGGAAGAAGAACGCGCCGCCGAGCCCGAAATACAGCAGCAGCGTCACGAGATTGGCCGCGGTGAAATCGCGCGAGCGAAACACGTCGAGCGGCATCATGGGGTTCCTGCTGCGCGCTTCGATCGCGACGAAGCCCGCGAGCACGAGCACGCCCGCGCCTATCGGGCCATAGACGAGCGCGTGCGCAAAGCCCCGCGCCGATGCCTCGGTCAACCCGAACGTGAGCGCCGCGAGCCCCAGCGCCGCAGTGAGCGCGCCGAACCAGTCGAGTTCGTGCGGCGCGTCGAGCTTGTGGCTGTCCGGCACCGACGCGAGCGCAAGCGCAATCGTCAGCACCGCAAGCGGAACGTTGAGAAAGAAGATCGCGCGCCAGGAAAACGCATCGACGAGCCAGCCGCCCGCCACCGGCCCCACCGCCGAGGTAATCGCGCCGACACCGGCCCAGGTGCCGATTGCGCGGCCGCGCGACGCCTCGTCGAATACCGCGCCGATGATGGACAGGCTGCTGGGCACGAGCAGCGCCGCGCCGATGCCTTGCACCGCGCGTGCGGCGATCAGCGCCGACGCATTCGGCGCAAACCCGCACGCCGCCGATGCCAGCGTGAACAGCGCAATGCCTGCGATAAACACGCTGCGCCGCCCGAGCCGGTCGCCCATCGACCCGCCGACCAGCACCAGCGAGCCGAGAAACAGCAGATAGGCGTTGACGACCCACTGCATCGCCGCGACGCTCGCGCCCAGTTCGCGCTGAATGGACGGCAGCGCGACGTTGACGACGGAGCCGTCGATGAAGGCCATGCTCGAACCGAGGATCGTCGCGGCGAGCGCGAGCCGCTTGTAGCGGCATGGGCGATCGACGAGCGTGGGCTGCGCGTGAATGACGAGCTTGTCGCAAGGGCTTGCCTGCGCCGCGATGACGCGCGCGGCCCTGGGCTCGCTATCGAGAAGATCCGGGTTGGCCAAGTCCGCTCCCGTGCCAGGCGATGATGAGCAGAGTCTGTGCGCGCCCGCGAGGCAAGTCAACCCGCCGGACGGGCCCTAAATCCGGCGGGGCGCGATCAAATCAGAATCAGGCCAGAGTCAGGCTAGAATCAGGCCAAAATCAGGCCAGATTCAGTTCTTATACGCAGGCAAAAACTGCGCAAGGCGCGCGCCCATTTCCGCGCCCAGGACTTGCAGCGCGTTGAACGGGCGAATCATCACTTCGAATTCGACGATGCGCCCTTCTTCGTCGAAGCGGATCATGTCGATGCCCTTGAGCTGCTTGCCCTGCACGCTCGCGCTGAATTCGAGCACGATGTCCAGGCCATCGGCGCTGCTGAACTGGCGATGGTAAGTAAAGTCCCCGAAAATCGTGATGACCGTGCGCAGCGCCATCAGCAAGGCGGGCGCGGGGCCATACGGCTTGAAGGCCATCGGCGAGCGGAATACAGCGTCGGGATGAACGATGGATTCCAGCCTGCCGAGATCCTTGCTGTCCACCATCTCATGCCAGATTGCGAGCGACTGCGCAACCGCGGGCGGCAGGTTGAGTTCGGCCTGATTCATACGGACTCCGTAGCTAAGTTAGAGCAAGAGAATTACGCGCTCATAGCGCGGCGGCAAGCGTGGTGCCTTCGTGGATGGCGCGCTTGGCATCGAGTTCGGCCGCTTCGGCAGCGCCGCCGATCACGTAGGGCGTGAGACCCGCGGCCTGCAACTGATCGGCCAGCTCGCGCAGTGGCTCCTGCCCCGCGCACACCACCACGTTGTCCACGGCGAGGGTCTGCGGCGCTCCATCGATGCTCACATGCAGCCCAGCGTCGTCGATGCGTTGATACTCCACCGACGACGACATGCCAACGCCACGCACCTTCAACGCCGTGCGGTGAATCCAGCCGGTCGTCTTGCCGAGGTTCTCGCCGACCTTCGTGCTACGTCGTTGCAGCAGATGCACGCGTCGCGCAGCCGGGCTCACGGCGGGCTGACGCAAGCCGCCACGTTCGGCATAAGTGGTATCGACGCCCCATTCGGCGAAGAATTTCTTCGGGTCGAGGCTCGCGGATTCGCCCTCGTGCACGAGGTATTCGGCCACGTCGAAGCCAATGCCGCCCGCGCCCACGATCGCGACGTTGGCGCCGACCGGCTTGCCGTCGCGCAGCACGTCCAGATAGCCGAGCACCTTCGCGTGATGCGCGCCTTCGATGCGCAGTTCGCGCGGCAGCACGCCGGTCGCAATGACGATTTCATCGAAGCCTTCCTGCATGAGCGCTTGAGCGCTCGCGCGCGTGCCAAGGCGAAGCTCCACGCCCGTCAACTCGATCTGGCGGCGGAAGTAGCGCAGCGTTTCGTTGAACTCCTCCTTGCCGGGCACCTTTTTGGCGATGTTGAACTGCCCGCCGATCTCGCTGCCTGCTTCGAAAAGCGTCACGGCATGGCCGCGCTGCGCCGCCGTCACTGCGCACGCAAGGCCCGCCGGCCCCGCGCCCACGACCGCCACACGCTTGCGCTTCGCGGCGGGCCGGATGACGATTTCCGTCTCGTGGCAGGCACGCGGATTGACGAGGCACGACGTGACCTTGCCCGCGAACGTATGGTCGAGACAGGCCTGGTTGCAGCCGATGCAGGTGTTGATTTCATCGGCGCGATTCTCGCTGGCCTTGCGCACGAAATCGGCATCGGCGAGGAACGGCCGCGCCATCGACACCATGTCGCACACGCCATCGGCGAGCAGCTGCTCGGCAAGCTCGGGGGTATTGATGCGATTGGTGGCGACGAGCGGCACCGAGACCTTCCCCATCAGCTGTTGCGTGACCCACGCCCACGCGCCGCGCGGCACCTTGGTGGCGATGGTCGGAATGCGCGCCTCGTGCCAGCCAATGCCGGTATTGATGATGGTCGCGCCTGCCTGCTCGACGGCCTGGGCGAGCTGGACGACTTCGTCCAGCGTCGAGCCGCCTTCGACCAGATCGAGCATCGACAGGCGGTAAATGATGATGAATTCGCGGCCGACCCGCTCGCGCACGCGACGCACGATCTCCAGCGCGAAACGCACGCGGTTCTCGTAGCTGCCGCCCCAGCGGTCGGTGCGATGGTTGGTGCGCATCGCAATGAACTCGTTGATGAGGTAGCCCTCGGAACCCATGATTTCCACGCCGTCGTAGCCCGCATGCTGCGCGAGCGCCGCGCAGCGCACGAAATCGCCAATGGTCTCCTCGACTTCGTCGTCGCTCAGTTCGTGCGGCTTGAACGGATTGATCGGCGCCTGCAGCGCGCTGGGCGCAACCAGCATCGGCTGATACGAATAGCGGCCGAAGTGCAGGATCTGCATGGCGATCTTGCCGCCTTCCGCATGCACGGCGTGCGTGATGACGCGGTGCCGCTCGGCTTCTTCCTCGGTCGTCAGCATCGCGCCGCCATGCATGGGGCGGGCGCGTTCGTTCGGCGCAATGCCGCCCGTCACGATCAGGCCGACATCGCCGCGCGCGCGCTCGGCATAGAACGCGGCCATGCGCTCGAAGCCATGGGGCGCCTCCTCCAGGCCAACGTGCATCGACCCCATCAGCACGCGGTTTTTCAGGGTCGTAAAGCCGAGGTCGAGCGGGCGCAACAAGTGGGGATAGGGATGGGTCATGTTTATGCAACTGGTTGCATGAAGGTGCGCTCGATAATGCAACCAGTTGCATAGAGAGTCAAGCCAATGCGAGAATTTCGACAAGCTCCTCTACTTCTTCTTTCATTCGTCTATCAACGGGCCGATGTCACTTCCGCACGCCTTGCTCACCGCGCTGGTCGAACGATCCTGTTCGGGATCGGAACTGGCCGCCCGCTTCGATCGCTCGATCGGCTACTTCTGGCACGCAACGCATCAACAGATCTATCGCGAGCTCGCGCGCCTGGAAGAAGCGGGCCTGATCGAATCGCTGCCGGAAGCCTCCACACGCGGACGCAAACGCGCGTACCGGGTTCTACCCGCCGGGCGCAACGAGTTGAAGGCTTGGGTCGCCCAGGAGGACGAACCGGCGGCGCTGCGCGATGAATTCATGGTGCGCCTGCGCGCGGAGGCAGCGGTCGGCCCCACGCAGCTAGACGCAGAGATCCGCCGTCGCATTGGGCTGCACGAGGCGAAGCTCGCGCTCTATCGGGACATCGAGCAAAAAGACTTTCCCGCCGAGCCGCAGGATCGCGAAACCGCGCTGCATCATCTGGTGCTGCGGGCGGGGGTTCGTTATGAAGAAAACTGGCTGGAATTGCTGAATGAGGCGTTGATCGCGCTACAGAAGCCCGTTGGCGCAACGCGGTCGCGGCGCGGGAAACCAACGGGTGCTACCGCCCGGATAAAGCAGATGTGAATCCTGCTGCGGATAATGCTGCGGCTAATTGGACTGACGCGACCTGCTAAACTGACAGGTCGCCAGTCTTGACGCCATTAAGTCCCTCCATGAATAGCAGTTCAAAAAGCCGGCTCGTTTATTCCACGGACAGTGGAAGGATGTGTCCCGAATGCCAGCGCCCCATTGCCGATTGCATATGCAAGGCGACGGCCAAAGCACGGCCGGCAGGCGATGGCATGGTGCGGGTCTCCCGCGAGACCAAAGGCCGGGGTGGCAAAAGCGTCACGGTTGTCAAAGGCGTTGCGCTTGACCCCATTGCCCTTGCCATGCTGGGCAAACAGTTGCGTACCGCGTGCGGTTCGGGCGGAACGGTCAAGGACGGCACCATCGAAATTCAGGGCGACCATTGCGAACGGGTCGTCGAAGCACTCAAGCAAGCCGGCCATAGCGTCAAGCGGGCCGGCGGCTAACGCCTTCAACGCGCGGCAATAGACAGACCGCGCCAGGCGCAATCATGCACAAGAGAAACAGATGAAGAAAGGAAAGCCGAAACTCACGCGGCTCGATGCCGAACGGCTATTTGAAGGCCTGCCCGCTACGAGCGTGAAGACGTCGAGCAAGCCCGCGAACCCGTTCGATGCCTCGCCATTCGCGGCATCGCCGTCCAATGCCTCGCCGTTCCAGGAGGTCAAGCGCGCCGACGACGAATCCAGGCTCTGGAAAGACAATCTCGTCACGCTCCCGGTGGGGATCGAACTCCCCGCTGGCTACAAAACGGTAGCGGCTCTGCGCGAAGCCATCGCGCGCGCGTGGGGCATGAAATGGGTGCGCGAAGGCAACCACGAGGTGGTCGCCGAATTCCCCGAGGGATGGGCAGCCGTGCGCCCGAAGAGCGGCCCCATCGAGTTGCGCGACGCCACCGGCGTGGTGCGTGCGCTTTACGGCTGGGCCGAGGACGCCGAAGTCCGAATCCTGCCGCGCTACCTGGTCGAAGCGCAGTCGAACAGCACGAGCGGGCTGGGCAGCCTGCTCGTGCGCGATCGCGAAAGCAACCGCATTCTCGAAAGATCAGCGACGTGGTCGGCCAGAACCGGCACGAACCATCCGGACTGGCACAAGTTGTCGGTTTGGCTCGATACCCAGTTCCCGCATCATCTCGATCCGCTGCGCTACTGGAAAGACTGCGAAGAAAATCTCCAGCGCTAGGCGAGCGCGCGCCCGCCGCTTAGTCCTTGCCCTTACGCGTCTTTCAGCCAGGGCATGTCCACGGGCGACACCACCAGTTGTCGCCCCTCGCGCGCCAGTTCGAAAATGAATCCGACCAGGATCATCGAGTCTGCATAGGGAATCGGGAAGACGTGCGGATTTTCCGCGCCAACCAGCGGCCGCGCGGGCGTGGCCGCCGTCGTGGCGGCGTTCTCGCGAACGCTCTCCAGTTCGTCGGCCATGGCCTGCCCGCTGAGCTTGACGACGCGGCTACGCAGATCGCTGAACGGCTCGATGCGTGCAGCGTCTTCGTTGTACTCGGGCACTTCATAGATAAACCAGGACATTTGCTTCCCCCCTGAAAAAAGGGAGCCATTCTAACAGCGGGCCGGATGCGCGCTCCCCGGCTATTTTTTCAGCCACGCATCGATCTGTGCAATCACGTAATTCGCGATGATTTTTTGCAGATGCGTGGTCGGGTGATAAGCGTCTGCGAACATATAGATATCGTCGGCCTGCGGCGACACATAGGTCGCGCGCGAGCAGAACAGCGCACTGCCGTCATCGGCTTGATACGCCGTGGGCAGATTCGCCGGAGCGCAGGCTACGTTGGTGCCGACGCTACCATCGAAGCGAAATCCCAACTGTCGATAATCCTTTGATACGTCATCGATAAACGCGAACGCGTCGATGCGCAGCACGGCGGGCGACGACGGCAGCGCGTCGTCGAGCGCGGCATTGAATGCCTGCGCCATTCGACGCAGTACTTTGGTCGAGCCAGGCAATTGCTGATCGAGCAGATTGGCGATCGGCGCCTTGCTGATGTCCGGCACGTTCTGCACGATGATATGCGTCGCGCCGTGTTGTTGCACGTTGTGCACCAGCTCGCCCAGTTGTTGCGCCGCCTGTCTCAGCGAAGGCAACACGGCCTGCAAGGAAGCCGCCGGATCGCCGCCGTTGGCGACCATTGCCGCCCACGCTCCATAGGCGTCCTGCACGTCGTTCGCCCCGCCCTGCATCAGCACGAGTTGCTGGGCGTTGAAACGCGCATGCGCCTGCAGATAGGCGGCCACCTGCGAGGTCAGCGGCGTCTGCAACTCGCCGGTGTCGCCGGTTGCGTCACCGGGGTTGGGCGGCGCAGCGACTCGCGCGCCGCCCTGCGCGTACCCGAAGCCTTCCGGATGTATCACCGACTGCTGGCCGAATCCCCCGGTCAACGCGGGCGTGAGGCTCGACCCATAGTGGGCCGCGACGACCGCCACGGAGATCGCGCCTGGATTGGTGGTGTACGTGCCGCCGCCGAATTGCCGCGCATACGCGTAGGTGCCGACGTCCGAAAGACTGTCGCCGAACGAAACGACCTGCATGCCGCCGCGCTGCGAATCGGGCGAGTTCGTCGCTGCGTTCGAGGTAGGGGGCAAGCCGATGACACAGGCTGCCAGCGCAAGAAACGCGAAACGACGGACTGTCGGCATGGGGCGCTCCAGGAAAGTGTGGTGCCTCGAAGCATAGCGGTCTCGGGCGCTTCGCACTACTGGCGTGGCCGATTTTGCAGTGAGCATCGGCATGGATATAGCGCATTCGCATCGCCGTTCTATGCGTGCCTGAAAATGCCGATAATTCGCCCCGTCAATTCATTACCCTCACTTACCCATCCAGTCGCTCTGCGATTTTTTCGTAATATTTATCAATCCGATCCGCATTCAAATAATCCAGAAAAATGGCCATTGGGACTACCATTGTTTCTGTGTGGATATTGGCAATGCTATTATCAATGGCGTCAGAACGGAACCAATAAGCCGGACACCGGGACTCACTCGCTGCGTGGCACGGGGCTGCCTCGCACATGCACTGCCTGAATCGGTGGAGAAGCGCCCTATGGAGACCTGACTTTAAATGAATGTTGAATACAGACATTCATCAGATGAATTCGTGCCGCAAGTCTCGCAGGCGGCACGATAACCGCGCTTCCAATACAAAAGACCCGCCTTCGCCATGGCATCGAAAACCGTCGAAACCCAGAATGTCGTCTCCGTCGGCAGCAAGATCCGCTCGCTGCGCCAGCGCCAGGGCCGTACGCTCGACGACATTGCATCTGTCTCGCAGCTTTCCAAACCTTTTCTCTCGCAGGTCGAACGCGATCACGCCAGTCCCTCCATCACCTCGCTCGTGAGCATCGCCAAGGCGCTCGGCGTGCCCGTCAGCTATTTCGTCGATACGCCGACCGAAGAAGGCTGCGTGCGGCGCCAAAAGGATTTGCAGTACTTCGCTTTCGCCGATTCGACGGATCTGTTCGCGCGTCTTTCCAACCAGTCCGGCGGCCGCCAGCTCGAAGCGATTCTCGTGCGCATGCCGCCGCGCCAGCAGGCCAGTGAAGTCACCACCCATGCGGGCGAGGAATTCGTCCACGTGCTAAGCGGCGAAGTGACGATTACGCTGGAAGGCAAGCCGTTCGTGCTTGGCGCGGGCGACAGCGCGCACTACGAATCGACGGTGCCGCATAGCTGGACGAATACCCGCGACGAGGAAGCGGTGCTCGTCTGGGTCGGCACGCCGCGGCTTTTCTGAGGGCCTTCGTCGCGTGGGGCGCGACGAAACTCGATATGACTCAATGAGGCTCGATGAGGCGCAACACAGTGCGCGCTCATCTGCCCCAGGCCTATTGCGCATTTTCCTCGAATACGGGCTCGCCGCGCGCGGGCCCGCGTCTTTTGCGCGAGCGCATCGCGACGGCCTTGGGAGGCCGCAGCGCCACCGCGCAATAGAGCACAGGCGCGAACACGAGGCCCAGCACCGTCGCCGCCAGCACGCCGCCCAGCACGCCCGTGCCGATCGAATGGCGGCTCTCCGCGCCCGCGCTGTGCGAGAGCGCCAGCGGCACGACGCCCAGCACGAACGCCGCCGACGTCATCACGATCGGCCGCAGCCGTTCCGCGCACGCGGCCACGACCGCGGGCCCCGCGCGCAGGCCACGCAGGCGCCGCGCGTTCGCGGCCTGCACAATCAGGATCGCGTTCTTGGCCGTCAGCCCGACGACGGTGACGAGTCCCACCTTGAAGTAGATATCGTTGGGCAGGCCGCGCAACAGCATCGCCGCGACCGCGCCGAGTGTGCCGAGCGGCACGACCAGCAGCACCGCGGCGGGCGTGATCCAGCTCTCGTACAGCGCCGCCAGCACCATGAAAACTGCCAGCACCGACAACCCCAGCAGCAAGGGCGTATCGCGCGCGGCTTCGATCTGCTCGAAGGCCGTATCCGTCCATTCGTAGGCGACGCCCGATGGCAACGCCGCCGCGAGGCGCTCCATCTCGGCCATGGCGTCGCCCGAGCTATGGCCCGTCGATTCGCGCCCGCTTACGTCGAGCGACGGATAGCCGTTGTAGCGCGCCAGCATCACCGGGCCGCGCGTCCAGCGCGTGGTCGCCAGCGCGGATAGCGCCACGGTCGAGCCGCTGCTCGTCTGCACCGGCAGGTCGAGCAGTTGCCGGTCGGCCATGCGCGCACCGGCATCGGCGGACACGATCACGCGGCGCATGCGCCCGCCCGCCGGGAAGTCGTCCACATAGGTCGAGCCAAAGGTCGTACTCAGCAGGTCGGCGATATTGCCGAACGGCACGCCAAACGCGTAGGCCTTCGCGCGGTCGATGTCGAGCGCGACGCGCGGCGCATCCGGCAGGTCTTCCGAATGCACGCCCGTCAGCACCGGACTCTTTGCCGCCGCGTCGATCAACTGGCCGCGCGCCGCTTTCAGCGCCTCCATGCCGACGCCGCCGCGATCCTCCAGCCGGAACGTGAAGCCTTCCGCATGGCCGATGCCGGGCACCGGCGAAGGCAGCATGGCTTCCACGTCGCCGTCCAGGATCGCACTGAACTTGTCGTTGAGGCGGTCGCGCAAGGCCTGTGCGCTGATCGAGCGATGCTCCCAGTCCTTGAGGTCGATGAACGCCATGCCCACGTTCTGCCCGCTGCCCGCAAAGCTCCAGCCCACCACGCTCGTCACGTTGTCGACCGCGCTTTCATCGCGCAGGATCTTTTCCACGCGCTGCACGACCGCCAGCGTGCGGGCCTGGGTCGCGCCCGCGGGCAACTGGATCATCGCCTGAAGCTGGCCTTCGTCCTCGGCGGGCAGGAAGCCTTGCGGCATCTGCCAGTAGAGCCACGCGCCCGCGCCGATCAGCAGCACGTAGATCGCCAGCACGCGGCGGCTGCGCCGCAGCAGCTTGAGCACGAGCCCGCGATAGCCGCGCGATACACGCGCGGCGCGCGACGTGCCATGGGCCTCGATATGCTTCGGCTTCCTTAGCATGCTCGCGCACAGTGCGGGCGTGAGCGAAAGCGCCATGAACGACGAGACCAGCATCGACGCGATCATCGCCACCGCGAACTGCCGATAGATGCCGCCGACGTTGCCGGTGAAGAACGCCATCGGCACGAACACGGCGGTGAGCACCGCCGTCACGCCGACGATCGCGCCGCCAATGCGCGTCATGGCGCGCCGCGTGGCCTCGCGCGGCGCGAGCCCTTCTTCGTGCATCGCGCGGTGCACGCTCTCCACCACCACGATGGCGTCGTCCACCAGAATGCCGATCGCCAGCACGAGCCCGAACAGCGTGAACACGTTGATCGACATGCCGCCCATGTAGAGCGCAAGAAACGCCCCCATCAGCGTGACCGGAATCACCACGGTCGGCACCAGCGTCGCACGCAGGTCGCGCAGGAACAGCCACATCACGCAGAACACCAGCACGATGGCTTCGAGCAGCGTAATCACCACTTCGCGGATCGCCACGCGCACGAAATGCGCGCTATCGAACGGGATTTCCACGGCCACGCCCGGCGGCAGGTGCTTCGACAATTCGGCCAGGCGCGCATGAATCGCATCCGACGTTTCGAGCGCATTGCCGCGCGGCCCGAGCTGGATGCCCACCGTCGCGGCAGGCCGCCCGTTCAGGCGCGAGAAGAACGAATAGTCGCTGCGGCCCACCTCCACGCGCGCGATGTCGCGCATGTGCACGATCGAGCCGTCGGGCTTGGCCTTGAGCACGATATCGCCGAACTGCGCGGGCGTATCGAGCTGCCCCGTCACGTCGACCGAGGCGCTGGTCTGCTGCCCGGGCGCGAACGGCGCGTCGCCGATCGTGCCGGCCGTGACGGGCGCGTTCTGCGCCGTGATCGCGCTCGTCACGTCGCCCGCCGTGAGGCCGTATTCGCGCAGGCGCCACGGATCGACCCAGATGCGCATGGCCTCGTCCGAGTCCCACAGTTCCGCTTCGCCCACGCCGGGCGCGCGCTTGAGTTCGCGCAGCAGGTAGCGGTTCAGATAGTCGGCAAGCTGCGCGGAGTCGCGCGAGCCGTCCGTCGAGGTGAGCGCCACCAGCATCAGGAACGTATTGGACGCCTTCACGACGTTCACGCCCTGCTGTACGACCGCTTGCGGCAAACGGGCTTCGACCTGCTTGATGCGGTTCTGCACGTCGACCAGCGCGATATCGGGATTGGTCGCCGGCGCGAACGTCACGTCGATTTCCAGGTTGCCCAGGCCGTCACTCGTGGTCTCGTAATAGAGCATGCCGTCCGCGCCGTCGAGACTCTCCTCGATGATGCTCGCGACGTTGTCGTCCACGGTTTGCGCCGACGCGCCAGGATAGGACGCGACCACCACGATGCGCGGCGGCGAGAGGCGCGGGTACTGCGCGACCGGCAACTGCGTGATGGCGAACGCACCCGCCACCATGACCGCGAGCGCGATCACCCACGCGAACACCGGTCTGTCGATAAAGAAAAAAGGCACGCGCGGCGTCCTGAATCAGAGGTCTGGCGGAGAGTCCATGATCGGCTGAATGAGCGGCTGCATGAGCGGCTGAGGGTCGCTGAACGCAGGCGCGGGCGCGAGTCGCGCCATGTGGAACACGTCGTGCAATGCCCCCTCGCGGATCGCTTCGGCACGCGCACACGCCTCCACTTCGAAACCGAAGCGGCGATACAGCGCAATCGCGGGCACATTGTCCGTAAAGACCTGAAGCTCGATGCGGCGCAAGCCGAACGCGGTATCGGCGGCATCGACGAGCGCGCCGAGCAGCAGCGCCCCCACGCCTCGCCCCTGAAACGCATCGTGCACGCCAATGCCGAGCGAGGCGCAATGCGCGCGCCGCCCGTCATGCGCCATCAGCTCGGCCTGGCCGATCACGCGTCCCTCGTGCTCGGCGATCACGCGCATTCTGTCGACCGCGCTGTTGCCGAGCCACGCGCGGACACTTTCGGTGGTGCGATAGCCGTTCGACAGCGTGCCGCGCCGCACGCCCGGAAGATTCATCAGGTCGGCAATCGCCTGACTGTCGTCGAGTTCGGCGGCGCGCAGGCGCACGGTTCGCGCGAAGGCGGTGCGGGGCGCCAGGACATCGGTGCGGCGGTTCATGATGCGTCGCTCCCTGCATACGGCAGCGGCGCGCGCAGACGCGCCATCAGGTACGAGTCCACATACGCGCCATCGCGCAGCATATGGCCGCGCAACCGGCCTTCGATTTCAAAACCGCTTTTGCGGTACAGCGCAATGGCCGCGTCGTTATCGACAAACACCTTGAGCTGGAGCCGGCGCAAGCCGAGCCAGTTGTCGGCCAGGTCGAGCATTTCGTCGATAAGGCGCGTGCCCACGCCGCGCCGCCGCCAGTCGCCGTGCACGCCAACACCGATTTCCGCCACATGCGCGCGGCGCATCTTGCCAATCTCCACCTGGCCTTCGCCCACCAGCCGCTCGCCCGCCCACGCGCCGATCATCACCAGATGCGGCGGGCATTTTTCGATCCACTCGCGCGTGGACTCCAGGGTGCGAAACGGCGCCTGCGGGTCGCCGCGCGCCATCGACGGCGCGTAGATCAGCTCATGCAGCTGCGCGGCGTCGGCCGTGCGAATGCTGCGCAGCGTGAGCCCGTCTCCCGGCTCCGGAATTGCGTTGTTCGACATCGGTGCATCCTTGTTGTTGTTCGTTTTTGCTGCACTTGCTGACTGCTATTCCTGCACTCGACTTCACTCGACTTCACTCGATCGCCGCGCGGGCGCGCGCCCTCTCCTGACACGCGCCGCGCACTTTCGCGCGCTACAGCACCAGCTCGAACGACTTCACGAGTGCGCCAGGCAATTGCTGGCCACCCGTCGCGCGCTGCCCCCAGGTGGAATCGGAGAGCATCAGCTCGGGCTGCGCGCCAAGCGCTTCCAGCCGCTCGCCCAGCAAGCCATAAAGATTGTCGTCGAAGCGCATGGCGTCCACGGGCGCGACGATCTCGCCGTCCTCGACCCAGAAGGTCGCAAAGCGCGTCATGCCGGTCAGGCGGCAATTCATGCGATCCGAGAAGTTCACGTACCACAGGTTGCCGATATACAGCCCGGTGCCGATGCGCGCGAGCACGTCGTCCTGCGCAAGATCGCCGCCCGCCATCGCCAGCGAGGTGGGCATTTCCTGCGGCAGCGCGCCGTTCGGTTCGAGGCCGTATTCTCGCGCCGAACGCGCGCTCACGAGCCGTCCCACGCCACGCCCCGCATCGATCAGGGGCACGCTCGCGCGCAGATAGCCGTCGTCGTTGAACGCAGGCGCAACGCCCAGTTCGAGCGATTCCGCCAGCGACACGCGCGCATCAAACGCAACCGCGCCGGTATTGAGCTTGTAGAGCGGGCTGGTGGAGGACGCCTGTGCGCGCGCCGAAAAGCCGTTCCACGACGCCGTTCCCACCAGTTCCGCCAGCGCTGCGGGCGCGAGCCACGCGCGATAGCCACCGGGCGTGAGCACGCGCGGCGCACGCAGCAGAACCGGCAGACGCTGGGCCGCCGTGCGCACCTTGTCGACGAACACCGCGTCGTCCCAGGCGTCGCCCGCGTAGCTCGTCTTGATCGCGCGCCCGTTGGGCTGATAGAGCGACCAGCTGAAATTGAAGTTCTCGACTTCGTACCAGCCACGGCTGCCCGTAGTCGAGGCAAAGCCGCGCGAGAGTGTGCCGCCTGCATAAAAGCCCACGAAATCGAGCCCTTGAGCCGCGCGCGCGACGAGTTCCACCAGCGCCTGCGGATCGGGCAAACGACCATCGCGGCGCGTGCTGCGCGTCCAGCTACTCGTATCGAACAGCACATGCGGATCGTCGGGCGCATCGAGCAGGCTTTCGCGCAGCGACGCGAGCGCATCGGACACGTCGCTCACATCGGCATGCGCGTCACCGCCCAGGTCGAAGGTCGAGTACGCCTGACGCGCGCCGTGCACGAGCCGCAGCGTGAGACGCCCCTGCTCCACCTGGCCGCTCTGGCGCACCTTGCCCGCGTTGAAGCGGATGAAATCGGACTGCTCGCCCGCGAAGGCGCTCAGCACCGTTTCGCCGGGGCGGCACATGCGCTCGATCGCCTCGGCGAGCATGCTGAAGTGCGCGTGCCAGTCGATCGCCTCGACGCCGCGTGCTACGAGTATTTCGGCCATCAGGCACCTCCAAACACTTCGACATCGGAAAACACGCAGGCCGGCGACGCGTGGCCCACGCGGATCACCTGGGCCGGTTCGCCCTTGCCGCACATCGGCGTGCCGTAGACCTCGCGCGTCGAGGCGTCGCCCACCGCCGACAGCCCGCGCCAGAAGCTGGCCGAAATGCCGCGGTAGCCGGGCCGCTTGACGACCTGGGTGAGCTTGCCGTCTTCGATCAACTGCCCGAACTCGCAGCCGAACTGGAACTTGTTGCGATGGTCGTCGATCGACCACGAGGTATTCGTCTTCATCAGG
This sequence comes from Paraburkholderia bannensis NBRC 103871, assembly GCF_000685015.1. Lineage (GTDB taxonomy): Bacteria > Pseudomonadota > Gammaproteobacteria > Burkholderiales > Burkholderiaceae > Paraburkholderia > Paraburkholderia bannensis. The sequence continues at coordinate 15,863 of NZ_BAYA01000010.1, forward strand.
ATGCCGCGCTCGATCCCCGCGATCATCGCGTCGAGCGACTGGTCGCCCGGCTCGATGTTGAGGTTCGCCATGCGGTCGATGGGCGGGCGGTTCCAGTTGGCCGCACGCGAATTCGCCACGCCCGGCAGGCCCGCGCGCTGCTGCGAGAGCGCGCCGCCCAGCGGAAGTTCGAGCACGCCCGCGCGGATCAGGTATTGCTTGCTGGCCGCGCTGCCGTCGTCGTCGAAGGCGTAAGCGGCGGCTTCCTCGCGCAGGTCGGGGTCGAAGGTCACGTTGAGCAATTCCGAACCGTACTGGTAGCTGCCGAACATCTCGGGCTTCACGAAGCTCCAGCCCGCGAAATTGCGCTCATCGCCCAGGATGCGGTCGAGTTCGAGCGGATGGCCGATCGACTCGTGAATCTGCAACATCATCTGGTCGGGCATGAGCAGCAGGTCGCGCCGCCCGCTCGGGCAATTGGGCGCGGCGAGCAGTTGCAGCGCTTCGTCGGCGACGCGCGCGCCCGAGCCGTCGAAACCATAGCGCGCCAGGATCTCCAGGCCGCCCTGGGCGAGCGTGCCGTAGTGGCCGCCCAGCGTGCGCTCCTGGGTATCGCCGTCCGCGTGCGCGACAGCGGAAAAACCCGGCATCAGGAAGCGGAACTGCTGGTCGATGCGCACGCCGTCGCTGGTCAGGTAGAGCTGGTCGCTTTGCGTGACCTGCATGCCCGCGACGCGCTCGACGATACGCGCATCGACGTTGGCCGACGCGCATTCGTGCGTGAGCCGTTCGAGCCATTCGCGCCGCGACGGCAGCGCGCCTTGCGCATTCGGCGACACATAGCTGCCGCTTTGCGCGGGCCGCGCGATCTCGCGATGGTCGATCAGCGCGTGCGCCGCGCCCGCCTGGGCGCGTGCCGTGGCGATCTCCAGCGCGCGCTGCAAGCCGCCTGCGGACAGATCCGCCGTGGCCGCGTAACCCGCGCCCGCACCGGCCCATGCCGTGACCATCGCGCCGCGTTCGCGCACCTGGCGCGACGGCAGGGCCACATCGTTGCGCACGGTGTGATAGTCGATGCGTTCGTCGACGAATCGCACCGACCAGAAGTCGGCCGCGCTGCGCAGTCCGCGCGCGGCCAGAGTCCAGCGTTCTTCGATCATGCAATGTTCTCCTTGAGCGCAGCCGGGCGCTGCAACAGCGAGGCCGCGAGCAACGATTGCGTATAGGGGTGGGCCGGCGCATCGAGCACGGCCAGCGTGTCGCCCTGCTCGACGATGCGCCCGCCCTTCATCACGATCACGCGGTGCGCCATGGCGCGCATCACCGCCAGATCGTGCGTAATGAACAGATAACTCAGACGATACCGCTTCTGCAGGTCGGTGAGCAACGCCAGCACCTGCTTCTGGATCGACACGTCGAGCGCGCTGGTGGGCTCGTCGAGCACGATCATCTCGGGTTCGACCGCGAGCGCGCGCGCAATCGCGATGCGCTGGCGCTGGCCGCCCGAAAACTCATGCGGATAGCGGATCATCGCGTCCGCGGGCAGGCCGACCTCTTCGAGCAGCCCGCCGATGCGGCGGCGTTTCGCATCGCCCTGCATGGTCGGCTGATGCACCGTGAGTCCTTCGCCGACGATCTGCTCGATGGTCATGCGCGGCGACAGCGAGCCGAACGGATCCTGAAACACCACCTGCATGCGCCGATACAGCGCCTGGCGCGCGCGCGCGCCGCTGAGCGACGCGAGCGGCTGGCCGTCGATGCGCACTTCGCCCGCCGCCGCGCCCTGCAAGCCTAGCACTGTCGAGGCAAGCGTCGACTTGCCCGAGCCCGATTCGCCGACCACGCCCAGCGTCTCGCCACGACGCAGCGTGAGATTGGCCTCGTGTACGGCGCGAAACGCCGAGCTGCCGAATACCGACCGCCAGCCCTTGCCCGCCGTGCGATAGTCGACGGCCAGGTTCTTGACGTCGAGGATCACGGGCGCGTCCGGCGCGACCGGCTGCACCGCGCGCGACGGCTCGCTGTCGAGCAGACGCCGCGTGTACGGATGCTGCGGATCGGAAAACAGCGCATCGGTCGTATTGGTCTCCACCAGCACGCCCTTTTCCATCACCGCCACGCGCTGCGCGAAACGGCGCACGAGGTTCAGGTCGTGGGTGATGAGCAGCACGGCCATGCCGCGCGCCGCCGCTTCCTGCTCCTGCAGTTCCAGCAGCAAATCGACGATCTGCTGGCGCACGGTGACGTCGAGCGCCGTGGTCGGCTCGTCGGCGAGCAGCAGGCGCGGACGGCACGCCAGCGCCATCGCGATCATCGCGCGCTGGCGCTGGCCGCCGGAAAGCTGGTGCGGAAAGCTGTCGATGCGCCGCTCAGGCTCGGGAATGCCGGTGCGCCGCAACAGCTCGATTCCGCGCGCACGCGCCGCGTTGGGCCGCAAGCCCTCATGCAGCCGCAGGCTTTCGGCAATCTGCTTGCCGATCGTGAAGAGCGGATTGAGCGCGGTCATCGGCTCCTGAAACACCATCGCGATGTCGCCGCCGCGAATGCCGCGCATCTGCCGCTCGTTCTGCTGCAACAGATCCACGCCGTCCAGCAGCATGCGCCCGCCCAGCTGCGCATGGGCCACGAGACCCAGAATCGACAGCGCCGTCACGCTCTTGCCCGATCCCGATTCGCCCACCAGCGCGACGCGTTCGCCGCGCCCGATCGCAAGGCTCAGGTCGCGCACGGCGACCTTGTCGCCAAAGCGCACGGAAAAATCCTGAATATCCAGCAACGGTGCGCTCATCATTTTCCTCCGCCGAATGCCGAGCCGCGTGCGCGCGTGTCGAGCGCATTGCGCAACGCATCGCCCATGAACGTCAGCAGCAACAGCGTGATGACGAGTGCCGCGAACGCCGAAATCGAGATCCACCAGGCGTCGAGGTTGTTCTTGCCCTCCTGCAGCAGTTCGCCCAGGCTCGGCATCGGCGGCGGCACGCCCAGGCCCAGAAAATCGAGGCTGGTGAGCGAGAGAATCGCCGCACTCATGCGAAACGGCAGGAACGTGATGACGGGCGTGAGGCTGTTGGGCAGCACGTGACGCCACATGATCTGCCAGTTCGACAGGCCCATCGTGCGCGCCGCCTTCACGTAATCGAGCGAGCGGTTGCGCAGGAACTCGGCGCGCACGTAATCGGACAGCACGAGCCAGCCGAACATCGACAGCAGGATGAACAGCAGCCACAGCGTCGGCTCGAAGATCGACGCGAAGATGATCAGCAGATAGAGGTCAGGCATCGAACTCCATATCTCGATCAGGCGCTGGCCGATCAGGTCGGTGCGCCCGCCATAGAAGCCCTGCACCGCGCCCGTGAGCACGCCGAGCACCACGCCCGACACCGTGAGCGCGAACGCCATCAGCACCGACAGGCGGAACCCGTACAGCAGGCGCGAAAGCACGTCGCGGCCGAACTGATCGGTGCCGAGCCAGTTGCTGGACGACGGCGGCGCCGGATACGGGCGCGCCGCGAAATAGTCGATCGTGTCGTAACGGAAGTGATTGGGCGGATACACGGCGAAATTGCCGTGCGTCGTGAGGCGCGAACGGATATACGGATCGAGATAATTGGTCTGCGCCGGGAAGTCGCCGCCAAACAGCGTTTCCGGGTAGTCCTTCACGATCGGAAAATAGTAGTGCCCGTCATAGCGCACCACGAGCGGCCGGTCGTTCGAGAGCACTTCGCCAAACAGGCTGACGACGAACAGCGCCATGAAGATCACGAGGCTCCAGTAGCCGAGCCGCTGGGCGCGAAAACGCAGCCACGTCCGGCGCCACGGCGAAACCGGCTTCGCGTGCGTGATCGCGGCGGAATCAGCGGTCCAGCCGGTGGAACTGGATGCGGGGGTCGACGAGGACATAGCAGACATCGGCAATGAGTTTGGTGACGAGGGCGATCAGCGTGAAGAGAAAGAGCGAGCCGAGGACGACGGGGTAATCGCGGCGGATCACCGAGTCGTACGAAAGCTGCCCCATGCCGTCGAGCGAAAAGAGCGTTTCGATCAGGAGGTTGCCGTTCAGGAACGCGCCCACGAATGCAGCGGGCAGGCCCGTGACGAGCGGAATCGCCGCGTTGCGCAGCACGTGCTTCCACAGCACGTCGCGCTCGGGCGCGCCTTTCGCACGCGCCGTGAGCACATACTGGCGGCCAATCTCCTCCAGGAAGGTGTTCTTCGTGAGGATCGTGACGATCGCGAAGTTGCCCACCACCGAAGCCGTCACCGGCAGCACGATGTGCCACAAGTAGTCCAGCAGCTTGCCGATGGCGCTCAGGTCTTCGAAGTTATCGGAGGTCAGGCCGCGCATCGGGAACACCTGCCAGAAGGTGCCGCCGCCGAACAGCATCAGCAGCAGCACGCCCAGCACGAAGCCCGGAATCGCGTAGCCCGCCAGCACGAGCACGCTCGTTACCGTGTCGAAGCGCGACCCGTTGCGCACGGCTTTCGCAATCCCCAGCGGCACCGATATCAGGTACGTGAGAATCACCGTCCATAAGCCCAGCGTGATCGACACCGGCAGCTTGTTGCGAATCACCTGCCAGACGCTCGCGTGCTGATAATAGGACTGGCCGAGATCGAACGTCGCGTAGTCCTTGAGCATCATGAAATAGCGCGTGAGCGGCGGCTTGTCGAAGCCGAACTGCTGCTTGATCTGCTCAAGCTGCTGCGGATCCACGCCCTGGCTGCCGTGATAGCCGCCGCCGCCCGTGCCCACTTCGCCGCCGCGCGCGCCATGGCCGTGGCGCAGTTGCGTGAGCACCTGCTCGACCGGGCCGCCCGGCACGAATTGCGTCACGATGAACGTGACCGTGACGACGCCGATGAGCGTCGGCACCATCAGCAAAAGACGTCTGAGAATGTACGCGTACATGCTGCTCCTTACTGCGCGGCAACGGCCGCTTGCGTATTTTTCGTATCCTGCCCGTCGTGGACATTGCCGCGCGCGGGATCGGGTGCGCCCGGCTTGCGGTACCAGTAGTCGATCGCCCACTCTTCCGGCACGTAGGTCGTCGGCGAATTCTTTGGCCGTCCTATCGATGTCTTGAAGGCGAAGCGCTCGTTGGGCGCGTAGTACTCGGGCACGAGGAAATACTCGTTCATCAGCACGCGGTCGAGCGCATGCGTGGCCGTTTCCAGCTCAGCCAGCGTGCTGGCTTTTTGCACGGCCTCCACCAGCTTGTCGACGACCGGCATGCGCACGCCCGAATAGTTTTCCGAGCCCACCTGCGAAGCCGCCGCGCTGCCGAAGCGACGCACCAGCTCCGCGCCCGGAATGGTCGTGGGCGGATAGATATAGGTGGTCATGTCGTAATCGAAATTGTCCAGGCGCTTCTGGTACAGCGCGCTGTCGATTTCGTGCAGGTGCGCCTGGATGCCGAGCATGCCCAGCGCCTGCGTGTACGGCAGGATCAGACGATCCATGCCGGGCTCGTCGTCCATGATTTCGATGGTCATGGCCTCGCCTGCCGCGTTGCGCAGCGCGCCGTCGCGGTAGTGCCAGCCCGCCTGCGCAAGCAGGTCGCGCGCTTCGCGCAGGTTGCCGCGCAATGAGTTGGGCGGCAGCGTATTCGGCAACTGCAGCATCGGGCCGAACACTTCGGGCGGCAGGCTCGCGCGGTACGGTTCGAGCAGCGCGAGCTCCTGCGGCGAAGGCATGCCGGTCGCCGCGAACGGGCTCACGTCGAAATAGCTTTTCAGGCGCGTGTACTGACCGTAGAACATCATGCGGTTCATCCAGTCGTAGTCGAACGCCAGCGACAGCGCATGGCGCACGCGCACGTCCTGGAAGCGCGCCTTGCGGGTGTTGATGAGCATGCCCTGGAACTGCGCGGGGCTGGTCGGCAACGCTTCCTTCGTCAGCATGCCGTTGCGGAAGTTCTTGCCCACGTATTTGCGCGCCCATTGCGTCGCGCTGTATTCGACGTGCACGTCGGCATCGCCGGCCTTGAAGGCTTCGAGCTGCGTGTAGAGATCGAGATACAGATTGAAGACGATGCGCTCGAAGCGGAACATGCCGCGCCGCGTGGGCAAATCGACGGCCCAGTACTGGGGATTGCGGCGGTAGACGATCTGCTTGTCGTTCTTGCGCGACTCGATCAGGTACGCGCCGCTCGCAATCGGCGGCACGTTCGAGAGCTGGTCGAAGGGAATCGTGGTGCCGTCGGCCTTCTGCGCCCACTTGGGCGAGAAGATCGGCAGGTCGCCCGCGATCAGCGGCGCATCGCGCTCGGCGCGGCTGAATTCGAAGCGCACGGTATGGGCATCGACCACCACGGCGCGCTTGATCACCGCAAACTGCGCGTTGAAGAGCGGCGACGCCTTCGGACTCGTTAGCATATCGAACGAGTACTTGACGTCCGTCGCCGTGATGGGGTCGCCATTGGAAAAGCGCGCGCGCGGATCGATATGGAACGTCGCCGAAGCGAGATCGGGCGCGACGTCCACGCTTTGCGCGATCAGCGGATATTCAGAGGCCAGCTCGTCCCAGCTGCGCTGCATCAGCGTGTCGAACATCAGGCTCTGGATGTCCGGCGCAGGCGAGCCGCGCACGAGGAACGGATTGAGCGAATCGTAACTCTGCGCTTCGTTGAAGTTCTGGAAGCTCAGGCTGCCGTCGGCGGGGGCGCTCGGGTCGGCGTAATCGAAATGCGTGAAGTCGGGCGGATACCTGGGCGCGTCGTACTGCGCGATGGCCGTGGCCGCCTGCGCGGCGGGCACCAGCACGGGCACGAATGCCGCTGCCAGCGCGCACGCTGCAAACGCCGCGCCGCTTGCTGCCAGGGCGCGTGCACAGTTCGTGAGTCTCATCTTCGGTCTTTCTGTCCGCAGGGTTTGCGTGGCAGGCGCGCGGCGCGAGTACGACCTTCGCGCCGCGGCCTTCGGTGCGTCCTTTGTGAGGACAGGGCCGGTTGCCCGGCCCGTTCTTGCTTTCACTTCAACTCGTGCTGCGTTTAGAACTTGTACGTCGCGCCGATCTGGATATAACGGCCGATGTAGTTGTAGAGCGACTGGTCGTAACCGGTCTGGTCGATCGCACCGAGCCAGAGCGGATCGTACGGCGGCGCCTTGTTGAAGATGTTGTTGATGCCGCCGTAGATCGTCCAGTGCTTGAAGCCCGAGTACGCGACGTTCAGGTTGAACTGGCTATACGACGCCGTCGAATAGTTCAGGCCAAGCGCGTCCGAGTACGGCCCGATGTACTGCCATTCGAGCGTGCCGTTCCACTTGTGCCAGTTCCACGACAGGTCGGTCGTGCCCTTCCAGCGCGGGAACGAGCCGCCGAACGGCTGTGCGAGCGTCGAGTCGTTGCCCGCGCCGTCGACCGTGCCGGTCTCCGAGCCGATGCCGTCCATCTTGAAGTGCCACACGTAGGCCCAGTCCGCCGACAGCGTGAAGCGGCCGATCTGCGTGTTGACCGACTGGCTGAACGTCGTTTCGAAGCCCGACGTATCGAACGAACCCAGGTTCTGGTACGGCTCGACCATGTAGGCGATCGAACCATCCGGGTTGTAGACCGTCTTGGAGTTATCCACCACTGCGCCAATCGCGTGATCGACGTGGATCTTGTAGAAGTCGAAGCCGATATCGGTGCCGCGCGCCGGCGACAGCTGGAAGCCGATGTTGTAGTTCTTCGTGCGTTCCGGCTGGAGCTTCGTGTTGCCGGTCGTCACGACGGTTTCGTCCGCGCCGTTCGGGCCGACCGGCGAGATGCCGGTGCTCGTCGAGTCGGTGTTCTCGACGAAGGTCGGCGCACGGAAGCCGCGGTTGTACGAGCCGTACATCGTCAACTGCTGGATCGGCTGGAAGCGCAGCGCGAAGCGCGGCGAGAACGCACCGCCGAAGTCGCTGTAGTGGTCATAGCGACCCGACTGGCTGAACGTCAGCATCTTTTGCCAGAGCGGAATGTCGACCTGGTAATACACGGCCGCCACGTTGCGCTCGCCATCGACGGTCTGCAGGGCCGGGCTCAGCACCGAGCCATCCATCGTGTTGGCGCCCTGGTTGATGCGCTCGCTCTGGTGCGTGAACTGGCTGCCGAGACCGAGGCCCACGTCGCCGGTCGGGATGTGGAACAGGTTAGGCGTGGACAGCGTCGCGTCGACAACGTCCAGCTTCGACACCGCGATGTTGTTGGTGTCCGTGAACACGCCGTTCAGGCCATTGGGCGTCGCCGACGGATTGGCGAAATCGTAGGTGCCGTTCGCGAGCATGTTCTCCACGCCCGACACACTAAGCTGGCCGGTCGTGGTGTTGGTCACGGTGCTCTGCGAGTGGCCGTACGACAGCGCCCAGTCCCAGTCCTGCTTCGAGAGCGAGAAGTTGCCCTTGATCCCCATGGCCGCGCGATAGAAGTTCGCTTCGGTCGTATCGGAGACGGTGTTCGGCAGCCACGTGAAGAGCGTGGCGTCCGTGCCGAACGGGTTGTACGGGTTGCTCGCCGGGACGATGGCCTGCCACGCGGAGAGCGTGCCCGTCGCCGGGTTGTAGACCGTCTTGTTGCCAAGGTACGAAGCAAAGTCGTTCGTGACCGTCTTGATGTTGCTTTCCCAGAGGTCGGCCCAGGCGGTCGTGTTGTCGTTGACCTTGAAGTCGGCGTGAACCTTGGCGTTCCAGCGCTCCGTCCACGGATCGATCGAGCCGGATTCGGCGGTGTTGTGACCGCATACCGTGCCGCCCGAGGCCGCGCCCGTGCTCGTCGCGATGACGTTGCCGCTGAACGGCTGGACGGTGCCCTGGCAGGGGCTCAGCGCCTGCGCGAGACCCGTGGTCGGGTTGAGCCAGTACGACGGCGACATGACCGAGCCGCCGTAGCCCTTGTTGCTGAAGTCCTGGTTCTCGGTGGTGTCGCGATCCGCGAGCGTGAAGCCGTTCGACTTGTAGTAGCTCGCCGTCGCGGTCACGTTGAAGCGGTCGCTCGTGAGGTTGCCGAAGCCGCCAAGGATGCCGAACTTGGTCGTGCCCGCGCCGCCTTGCGTCGCGCCGCCGTAGCTGCCGTCAAGCTGCAGGCCCTGGAAATCGTGCTTCGTGATGATGTTCACGACGCCTGCGATGGCGTCCGAACCATACTGCGAAACCGCGCCCGTCTTCACCACTTCGATGCGCTCGACGGCGTTCAGGGGAATGGCGTTAAGGTCGAAGAACGTATCGGTGCCGTTCACGGCGAACGCATACGGCGCGACGCGCTGGCCGTCGATCAGCACGAGCGTGTATTTCTCGCTCAGGCCGCGCAGTGCGATGCCCGCGCCGCCCGCCGCGAAGCTGTCGTCGTTCGACTCGCCCCAGCTATTGGCCGAGTTCGCCGAGATCGTGCGCATATAGTCCGATACGCTGTTCGCGCCGGAATCCTGGATCTGCTGCGGCGTGATCGTCTGCACCTGCTGGAAGCCGGTCTTGTCGGACTGGCGGATCAGCGAGCCGGTCACCTCGAACTTCTTGAGCTGCGCGACGTTCTCGCCGTTCGACTTGGTCGACTTGGTCGCCGTAGCCGACGTTGCGCCCGATGTCGCGGCGGCGTCCGAAGCGCCCGCCGGAGCGGCCGCCGTTGCGCCGCCCGATGCGGCTGGCTGGCTCTGTGCGAACACAGGCGCCGCGATGGCCGCCGATAGTGCGAGTTCAGCCCAGATTATCCTTTTAATGGCTAGCGCCAAAACCCTCTGTTTCACGTTTTCCCCTTCTCACTCGTCAGTCACGCCCACTTGCGCCATGCGGAGCGAGGTCTTTTGAACCTCGCCATCGATTGACGACGCTGTCGCGTCGCGCCCCATTGCGTGAATCGTCCCTGGCGTGCGGTCAGGCACGCCAGGACGATCCGCTCACACACTTCAATTTAAAATTGGACTACTAACGGCTTTCACAGCGTATGCGCCATGCAATCGAAGCATCGAACATTCATGACGTCCATGACGTTCATTGCGGGCGCCTTCGTTCCACGCGGCTCCCCTGTTGCACCTTTTTGTGCCGCGTGGAGGAAGTCTTTTTTATTTCTGCACTGCTAATGTTCTTCGTTCGCTTGAGGTGCGACTTGTCTGCGCCAGCGGCCCTGCTAGATCAGCTTTGGCGTTCCCACCCACACGAATACGCTTTCCGTATCCGATGGATTGGCCCATCCATGCGGCACGGCCGATTCGAAGTGCGCGGTATCGCCGGCGCGCAGCACGAACGTGGCGTCTTCCACCGTGAGCGACACCTCGCCGCTCAATACATACATGAACTCTTCCGCCGACTGTGCGGCGACCTGGAAATGCTTCGCGCCCGCCGGGACTTTCACGAGCTGCGCTGCGAGACCGAGATTGCCGTCCGGCTTCGTCAGGTACCCGTACTGATTGTCCGAACCTTTGAAATCCGAGAACGTCATCCGCTCGGCGCGACGTACGACCTGTGCCTCGCCCTGCGTACCGACGAAGTACTGCAAGCTCACGCCCAGCGCCCGCGCAATGCCGATCAGCGCGCGCAGCGAAGGCGTAGCGTGTCCGCGTTCCACCTGCGAGAGATAAGGCTTGGAAATACCTGCCTGCGCCGCCGTTTCATCCAGGGTGAGCCTGAGCCGCTGGCGCAGGGTGCGAATACGGCGGCCAGTTATTGCTGCAACATATGCCTTGTCGTTCAGTGATGAAACCATAGCAAGACAAAATAGCGAATCAAAAATTGTTTGATTAGATAGAACAACTTTTTATTGGCGCAACACCTCCCAGTAGCGTCATTAAAGATGACGCGCCTCCCTTTCGATCCGGTTGAATGCCCCGCAGAAAACAACCAACAACAGTGAATCAGGATTTCGTGGCGATCAGCAGCCAGAGCTGCGCCAGATCTGCTGCGCCGTCGTTGCCCTTGACCGCCTTGAACGTCGTGACCGCACGCGCTTTCTGGCCCGCGAAGTAATACGCTTCGCCCAGCCGCAGGCGCGCCATGTCCGGATGATCGACGCCCTTCGCCAGCGCCGCTTCCATTGCCGCGAAGCCCGCCTGCTGCTGGCCCGCGAACACCTGGTTAAAGCCCGCGTCGAACGGTGCGACCGGATTTTGCGGATCGGGCGGCGAGCTTGCGCGCTTTGCCGCCAGCGCCTGAAGACGGCGCTCGCGATCGGCCTGTGCATCATGCCCCAGCGCGCCGCTGGAAAAGCCCTGATCGACGATCTGTTTGCCTTCGGCCGTCGACCCGGACATGATCGCGAGCTGCGTCATTTCCATGTAGTCGTCCGCGCTCGCCAGCGACCCGGCAGCGCGACGCAGACGATAGACGTCGACATCCAGTGCGGACAGGTAACCGGGCTTGCTGCGGATCGCGTGAATCAGGTCAGTCCAGTATTCAGGCTTCGAATGGAACGCCACGAGCTTTTCGAGCGCGCCGCGATACGCCGCCGCATCGTTGGCGCGCTGCGCCACGGTGCCCAGCAATTGCAGTTGCGCTTCGTCCGGTGCGTGGCCCGCGCGCGTCTGCGCATCGACGCTCGACTTGAGCAGCGTGAGCGCGCCCGCATTGTCGCCGCTGAGGTAATACGATTCGATCAGCAGCGTCTGCATCTGCGGATCGCCGCCGCCCAGCTTCTGGTAGCGCTGCGCGGCGCTGATCGCCTTGCCATATTCCTTTTGCTGGAAGTACAGGCCGGCTAGCGCGGCAGCCGTGCGCTGGCCGTCTTCGCCCTTCACCTGGCCGCTCGCGAGCAGCGTTTCGTAAGCGTGTTCCGCCGTGGCGTTGTCGCCTGCGGCGGCCGCCGTCGCGCCACGCATTTCCTCGATCGTGACGGTTTCGTAGTCGCTGCGATTGGGCACGGCAGCGGCTTGCGAGATCTTCGCGAGCGCCTCGGAATAGCGATGCGCCCGGTAAAGCGTCTGGGCGTCGTTGAGCGGCTTCGCCACTTCGGGGCGCATCGTTTGCGCCTGCGCCGCCGGAATCGCCAGCGGCGTCACGCCGAGCGCGCCCGCCAGCAGCGCCAGTCTGAATCGATGTGCAATACGCGTCACGTCATCCCTCACTGCATGTACTGTTCATTGCCGATCAAGCCGATCTTCGTCGCGCCCACGCGCTGCGCCGCCGCCATCACGGCTGCCACGTCGCGGTACGGCACGAGCCGGTTCGGGCGCAGATGGATCTCGGGCTGGTCGGCCTGCGCCGCCGCCTGGGAAAGCCGCGATTCGAGATCCGCCTCGTTGGGAACGGGCTGCCCGTTCCACGTCGTCGTGCCGTCGAAGTCAATGTCGATCTGCACGATCTGCGGCTGCGTGATCGGCGGCGGCGGATTGCCCACCGGCAGATTCATCTTGATCGAATGCATCTGGATCGGGATGGTGATGATCAGCATGATCAGCAGCACCAGCATCACGTCGATGAGCGGCGTGGTGTTGATGTCGACCATCACTTCCGGCTCGCCACCACCGCCCGAAGACACGTTCATACCCATGACTTCCCCCTGCCCCGCAAGCGGGCATATTGCTGCTTCATTGACTCAGTGAACTGCACCCGGCCGGGTGCGGGCCTGCCCTTTCACCGCCTGGCGGCTTAACCGCCGCGCGGCGGCGGCTCGGTGATGAACGACACCTTGGCGATGCCTGCACGCTCGCACGCGGTGAGCACGCGACCGATGAATTCGTAGCGCGTGCCCTGGTCGCCGCGCACGTGCACTTCCGGCTGCGGGGTCTGCTGCGAGACCGACTTCAGCCGCGCGAGCATCGTCGGCGCATCGACCAGCGCCTCGTTCCAGAAGAAGTTGCCGTCGCGGTTGATGGCGATTTCGACGCTCTTTGGCGTGGTCTGCAGCGGCTGCACCGTTTCCTTGGGCAGCTGCACGGGCACGGTATGCGTCACCACCGGAATCGTGATCAGGAAAATGATCAGCAAGACCAGCATCACGTCGACGAGCGGCGTCGTGTTGATGGCGGAGATGACTTCGTCGTCGCCGCCCTCCTGTCCCACGCTCATGGCCATGGCGTACCTCTCGCTAAGTTAGTCGGCCATCGCGACGGCGCGCGATGCGACACGCCCGTTGCGCTTGCCACCGGCGAGCAGCACCGCATGCAGCTGGGCGCCAAAGGCGCGCACGCGCTCCATCACGGCCTTGTTGCGACGCACGAGGAAGTTGTAGCCCAGCACCGCCGGCACTGCCACCGCAAGGCCGATGGCCGTCATGATGAGCGCTTCGCCAACCGGGCCCGCCACCTTGTCGATCGAGGCCTGACCGGCGATGCCGATGGCCGTCAGTGCGTGATAGATGCCCCAGACCGTGCCGAAGAGGCCGACGAACGGCGCGGTCGAGCCCACGGTGCCGAGGAAGGCCAGGCCGTCCTGGAGGCGGTTCGACACGCTGGTGATCGAGCGCTCGACCGACACGTCGATCCACGTATTGCGATCGACGGCTTCGAGCAGCGCGTCGTCGTGATGCTCGCCCGCTTCGATGGCGGTCTCGGCGATGAAGCGGAACGGCGACGATTCTTCAAGCTGCTTCGCGCCATCGGCGAGCGTCGGCGCATTCCAGATCTGCTCGTCCGCCGACTTGGCGCGGCGATTCGCACGGGCCTGTTCGATGAACTTGGTGACCATGATGTACCAGCTGCCCATCGACATGATCACGAGCAGCACCAGCACGAAACGCGCGACGAAGTCGCCGTTCTTCCACAGCGCGCCCAGGCCGTAGGGGTTGCTCACCGTCTCGGACGTAGCCGGTGCGGGCGGCGGCTGGTCGGCCGCCGTGGCTGCGGGTGCAGGCGCGGGCGCCGCCGAGGTCGTCGCCGTATCGCTGGCCGAAGCCGCGGCGCTGCTCGCGCTGGTGTCGCTGGCCTGTGCATGGGCGAGCGTGGGAAGGACTAGGGTGTCAACCGTGGCTACGGCGAACACCATGCTGGCCGCCAGTGCGGCGAAAGAACGCTTCTTCATGCCTGCTCCAGTTCATTTGTACAACTTACGAATCGTGACTGATAAATCGCCACCCGAATGCTGCCGTCCTGCGTGTGCGCCTCAAGTCAATTGAGGTTGAACGAGAACGGCACCTGCACGCGGACCGGCTGCCCCTGCGAAATGCAATTGAACTGCTTGACTGCGTTGAAGGCTGCGCGATCGAGGCTTTCGTCGTCGGCGGACTTCGCAATGCGTTCGTTCGTGACGTGGCCTTGCGGATCGACGACAAACTCGACGAGCACGTCGCCAGTCACATTGTTTTCCTGCGCTTCCTGCGGATACTTGATGCTGGAACGGATCTGGTCGGAGTTCGGGCACACCACGCCAACTTCATGGCTCACCGGCTTGGCCGGCGCGGCGGGTGCCGGCGGCGCGGGCGGCGCCGTGACGGGCGCACTCTGCACCGGCGTGGCCGCATGCGTGATGGTGGCCTGCGGCGGCGTCTGCACCGGCACCTCGGGCGGCGGCACGAACGGCGGCGGCGGCGGCGTGAACTTCGGCGGCGGCAGCTGCACCGTCGGCAACGGCGGCGGAGGCGGCGGCGTCACCGGCTTGATGATCTTCGTTTCGATGGGATGCTGGATCACCTGCACGACCTTGGTCGCAAGGCCATTGATCAGCGCGTAAATCAACACGATATGCAGCAGCAGGACAACCGCGATGCCGCCGAAGCGGCGCACCGGATTCTGCTGCTTGCGGCCGAACTCGCGCGGCCGGGCGGGCCGCACGCCGCCCGCCGGGTGTGCCGCTTGTACCGATTGCAGACTGACTTCCCCTTTCATCACCACCGTCGCTCCCTTGGGTGCGATGCACCCATTCTCTGCGGTGCCGCGCCGCGACGCCCGAGCGTGCGCGGCCCGTCACACCGGGCAATCTGTTTCGTTTGCAGTCCGAATCTAATGTCTTGCGTCCAACAGGCCAAAGCAACGGCAACCCGCGCTATTGCAGCGGCCTGATTGCAACGTTGGAGCTTCAAAAACGGCGCTCGCGCTACACGGCACAGCGCGGTGTCAATTGTGTGGCGAAGCGCACATTTCGTTTAGTGGACGGAAAGATAGCAAGTAAAAAACTTGTGAGCAAACTTTTTTTGATGCGGGAATACGACGTTTATAAAACCACTCTAATTCGCCTGAAATCCAGCTGGAACGGGCCTCCGGGCATTGACCCGGATTTATTTTAGGTGCAGCATTGGATAAATCTTACAAATAGAAAGCTGAAACTTTTCAAATTCAATTCAATTCCGCTTTATTAAACAAATTGGTGCATCGCACATTAAATGCTGCATAATGGTGCATGCGATTTAGATTAAATGCCGTTTAAATCGATGTCCAGGGATAACACCAGGATTGCCCGGATTCGCTCCCGCCATTTAATTCGCATCCCGATAAATATTAAAAGCTTGTCGTCCTCATCAAATGTGTGCAGACTGCATATGTGTGCAATGCATATATTTGGGTGCCACATGACGCAACGTACGGAAAACCTGCTTGGCGCGCTCGCCGTGCTCGTCACGGACGAGCTGTACGCGCTCGACACCGTTCCCGCCCTTTCCGGCGCCACCACCCGCGCGATGCTCAACGCCATCGGCCAGTATCCGGGCGCGTCCATCGAACTGTTGCGCGAGTCCGTCGCGCTGTCGCATCCAGCGGCGGTACGCGCGGTCGCCGGACTGGTCGAAGCGGGCCTGGTCGAGAAACTGGCCGGAGTCGACAAGCGATCCGTTTCATTGGCGCTTAGCGCTGCCGGCCGGCGGGAGGCCAAGCGCCTGCAGCGCGCACGGGACGCCATGTTGACGCGCATCGTCGGCCACCTGAGCAATAAGGAACGCGAAGTTTTCGAGGACTTGCTGATCAAGATGCTCTGGCACGAGACCCGTGACCCTGCGCATGCCATGCAGCTCTGCCGCTTTTGCGACGAGGGGCCATGTCTCCAGGCAGGCTGCCCCATCGAATGCCGCGACGAAGGTCTCCCCATGCCGTCCCGGAGCGCGCAGTGAAACCGGCAGCGGCGGTGCGCTGGCCCGCCATCGCGGCGCTCACCGCTGTATCGACGCTCGCGCAGATTGGACAGTTCGGCATTGGTTTCATCGTGCTGCCGGTCTGGCTCGCGCACCAGGGTCTCGACGCACAGCGCGCGGGCGTGTTCGCCGCGGCGCAATGGGCGGGTATGTTCGTCGGACTCCTGATGGCCCCGGCGACCGTGGTGCGAATAGGTGCGAAGTGCACCGTGACGCTTGGCCTCGCGGCCAGTGTCGTGGCGTTCCTGGCGGCAGGCTGGTTGTCATGGCCGCTCTGGATTGCCGCTGGCGTGCTGACCGGCCTGGGGATCGGTTTGCGTTGGATCGCTAATGAATCGTGGCTTTATGGTCTTGTACCCGAGCACCTCAGCGGCCGCGTGGTGGGCGTGCATGAGACGCTGATCGCGACCGCGGGCGTGATTGCCCCCGCACTGGCCGCAGCGTGCGGCGCGGACGGCTCCATCACGATGATCGCAGGCTTGTCATTCACGTGCGCGGCGGCGCTCCCGCTGTGGCTGACCGCATCGGCGCCTGCGGTGCATCCCGTCGCGCGTAAAGCGGTGATCCAGCACGATGTGCGGACGCCGACGCCGACGCTCGGCGCACGGATTTATCTCGGCATGATCGTGGTGGCCGTGGGCGGCGTGATCGACGGCGCGCTGTATGGACTCTTTCCGCTCTACGCCAGCGCGCGCGGGATGAGCGTTACGCAGGCCGCCCTGCTGCTTTCGTGCCTGGGTCTGGGCGGCATGACGCTGCAATATCCGGTCGGCTGGATGGCTGACCGGATCGGCCTGGGATTCACTGTGCTCACGTGCGCGACACTCAGTACGCTCGGGCTCATAGCCTTCGCACTCGTCCAGCCGACGACATGGGTGCTTCCGGCGTGCGGGCTGCTGGTCGGCGGCATGAATAGCGCGTTCATCACGCTGGGCATGTACGCAGCCGCGTGCAGCGAGAAAACCGCAATCGTGCGCAACATGCGGCTGGTGTCCCTGACGTTCACCGCAAGCTCGATCATCGGGCCGCTTGTCGCGAGTTCCGCAATGAGGGCGTTCGGCAACGACGCGCTGATGTGGCCTCTCGCCATTGCCAGTGCAGCGCTGGCCTTCTTTACGCTGGGCATCTGCGAAGGACGGCGTCTGCGCAGCGCTCCTGCGCCGGCGAACTGAAGCATCGCGCCGCAGCACGCAAATCATTCGCCGACGTATTTGCTACGCACTACCAACCGTCCCGCGCAGACGGCGCGATCCTGCTATCTACACCGATCAGCTCGCGCGCATTCTGGCAGCGTGACTTTGCGCAAGAAACTGCCGAATGCGCGCCAGGTGCAGGTCGCCGACTGCCGTGTGAGTGGACTTGCCCGCACCAACCTGGCGCTGGACTGGCGGCCACGCTCCCAGATAGCGGCACAGCGCGGAAACGAATGGCCGCCGCCCTCCGCTGGCGAGGCGCTGCACCGCTGCCTCGACGCGCTGCTCGCCTACGTTCGCCACCAGCCACGCCATGGCCTGACGGTCTTCGTCATTCAGAATGCGGATCGACGATTTCATGTAACCCTCCGTACTGGACGTATACACATACTGTTAATTTATACAGTATTTCGCCAATCCGCAAGGACGAATCGATTCGTGGCGTGGGCGAACGCGACCAGCTTCGCGCCCAGGCATTCAGGATTGAGCCGGAAACCGGCCAAGCTGCTGGAACAGGCCGAACCAGTCTTCCATGTGCCAGGTCGTCGTTACGCGCTGTCCGTCCAGTGCATGGAACTCATGCAGACGGAAGCTGACACGCTTGCCGGTGGGCGCAATGCCAAACAGTTCGCCCCGATGCGTGCCGGTGATTTCGGCGCGCACTGCGATCTGGCCGGGCACCTGGATCAAGTCGTGAATGACGATCTGAACGTCGGGAAAGGCCTCGCCGAAACTACGGATGATCGGCTTGATACCGTCCGGCCCAGGGCCTTGTTCCGGCCCCAGCGGTATGTCCTCCCAATCTGGCGCCAGCACACTGTCGACCAGATCGGGGGCTTTTTCGTTGAAGGCGCGGTATAGCGTTTCCACGGCCGTACGTTCGGCGCGAAGGCGCTCGCTTAATTGGGGAATGATTTGTTTCATAGGTCTACTCCGGGTGACGATCGTGATACGACGAGAGTGTGAGACCCCGAGTAAAATCCCTCCAACAAATAACCGATATAGATGATTATTTGATTCATGGATTTTCATGGCATCGACTTGAACCTGCTGGTGGCCTTCGACGCGTTGATGCGCGAGCGCAACGTGACGCGCGCTGCCGCGCAGATCGGCGTCAGCCAGCCGGCCATGAGTGCGGCGTTGTCGCGGCTGCGCACGCTGCTCGGCGACCCGCTGTTTATACGGAGTGCCAACGGACTCCTGCCGACAGCGCGCGCCCGCGACCTGGCCGATCCGATCGCGCAGGCGCTACGCCAGATCGAAACGACGCTTGTCGGCACGCGCGCATTCGCACCTGGCGAAGCGGCGCTCACGGTCAACGTGGGGTTGTCGGACTATCCGGCCTTCGTGCTGTTGCCTGCGTTGCTGGAAGCGGTTGCGCAGGAAGCGCCGGGCATGGCGATCAACGTGCAGGCCTTCAATGACCGCGACGATGCGGTGGATCTGCTCGATGCCGGCGCCATCGACGTGGCCGTCGGCGTGCCGCCCACCCACCCGGAAAGCCGGATCCTGACGCGCCCGATCCTGCGCGATGAGTTCGTCACGATTGTCGCCAGCACTCAACCTGCGGCACGACGCGGGATGAACATGGCGACGTATCTGTCCTTGTCCCACGCACTGGTGTCGCCCGAGGGGCAGCGGCATGGCCTGGTCGACCAGGCATTGGCGCAACAAGGCAAACAGCGCAAGCTCGCGCTTACGCTGCCGCAAATGTTCGCCGTTCCGGCTGTCGTTGCGCGCACAACCATGACGGCCACGCTCATGAAACGGGTCGCGCTCAATTCGCCCGCCATCGACAAACTGGCTCTGTTCCCACCGCCCATCGCCCTGCCGGAGATCGTCTTCCACCTCATCTGGCATCGACGCACCGACGGTGATTCCGCACAACAGTGGCTGCGGGCGCAAATCGAATCCGTCGCCGCTGCGCTATGACGCGCCGCCACGCGACTGGCGCGGCCATCAGCGGCATTTGACGACTTCATGGCGGGCGCGCGCCCGATGCCAGGCAACAGCCTGACTTTCGAACGCGCGATGCTGCCTGCCAGCCTTTATCGACGTGGCACGCCGTCACGCCATTCACCCCAGTGCGTCACGATATCCTGCACCAGCGGATTGCCCGCAAGGTACAGGTTGTCGATCGCGATGGCGAAACCGCCCTGGGATGCGTAGTTCAGCAGATTGTCCGCGCTCGATTGCCCTGCATACGGACGGTCGAAGTCCGATCCCGCACGCAGCACCGCGACTCGATTGAGGTCGACGCGATGCGTCGCCGCCGCGCGCGACAGCGCCTCGTAAGTGGCGTTGTCTTCCTGCTGCGTCGTGCAATAGGTGCCCTTGCCGTCGGTCAGGATCTTCGTCCATTGCCGCGCGCGTTCGCCGATGTCGGTACCCGACCACCAGGTGTCGCCCGCCAGCGTATCGCACTGGATCACGGTTGGCGGGCGGTTCGCCGGCGCATAGGTGTATTTGGCTCGCGCCGCCTGTGCCTGCGCGCCGTCGCTTAGCGTCACGTTGCGCGACAGCGCGAACGCTGCGTTCGAGAGCGCCGGATTGAGCTGAAAGACTTCGGTGCGATAGTCGAGCGGCGGCTTCTGCGTCGGCCCGGTAGTGTTGATGCCGAGATAACCGGTGTTCCAGCCGGACGGAATTTCGCGCCCGTCGATTTCCCATTGAACGCCGAAGTCGACCAGCCAGTTCGCCCAGGCAGCGGAGCCCACCGTCCCTTGCGCCGGATCGATACCGGCAATGCCCGCGACCATGAAATACGTATGCCGCAAATCGAAACGCGGCGAGAACGCCAGCGCCATGATCGACGCTGCTGCATTCGCATGCCCCATGCCGGTCGTCATTACACAGATGTCCTGACGATTGCAGTGCACAGCCGGATAGTCGGGGGACAGCCCCGCGACGGTGATGTCCTGCCACGGGCCGAGATGATCGAGCCAGACCTGGCCTTCCGGGCCGAACATCGACACGATCATCACCTTGACCTGGCGGCCATGCGATGCACCGCCCTCGCTAAAACTGTCGTCGGCGTGCGCCATGACTGGTGCAACGGCACCCGCCACGAGCAGCGACGAAATCACTGCACCAAAAACACGATCGAGCATAAGAGACCCCACCTGTCAGGTAAGAACTGCGGTTGCGAAACGTGAATCGCGTGCCGTGTTGTCGACGGAACCCGTCTATTTTTATCGGCGTGCAGCGTGGGGCCTGGGCGTGAGCCATTCAGGCGACGCCAGTATAAGCGGAGAAAAAATTCCATTGGCAAGCGGTGAACGCGCGCCAAATAGACGTGAATGGAATATCCCGTGGACGCCGGGTGTTATCTGTGAAAAAGGAGATTCTCATGCACATCGACACGGCGATCCGGCGAACCACCGTCACGACCTCGCACGGTTCCATTGCCATCCAGGAAAACGGTGCAGGCGCAACGACCGTCCTGTTCATTCACGGCAATTCGTCCTGTGGCGACGTTTTTCAACATCAACTGCGGGGATCACTCGCGCGCAGTCACAGGCTGATTGCACTCGACCTGCCTGGACACGGCCAATCGGACAATGCACTTGATCCGTCGCGTACCTATTCACGCAGCGGTTTCGCCGATGCGGCCGTGGAACTGCTTCACGAATTGGGCATCAGCGAAGCGGTGGTTGTGGGCTGGTCGCTCGGTGGGCATATCGGCATCGACATGCTGACGCGTTTTCAGGGCATGCGAGGGCTGATGATCGTGGGCGCGCCGCCGGTCGGCCGCGACACTATGCGTGAAGGTTTCATGGGTTTGCCGCAGACAGGCGCGGCTGGCCGAAAAACTCTCTCCGACGCCGACATCGACGGCTTCATGCAGGCGACATTCGGCGAGCGTCCGGCGTTCCTGCGGTATGCGATCCTGCGCTCGGATGGACGCTTTCGCGAGCATCTTTTCCAGGCAATGCGCGCCGACGATTACGCCGACGATTACACCGATCAACGCACGACCGTCAAAAACAGCGCCGTGTCGATTGCCGTGCTAAACGGCGCCGACGACCAGGTGATCAATCTCGACTACGTGGATCGCGTGGCGTACGGCAATCTCTGGGAGGGCCGTTGCCATCGCATTGCAGGATCGGGACATGCGCCGTTCTGGCAGCAAGCGCAGCGATTCGATCGCCTCCTCGCGCGCTTTCTCGATGACGTGACGCCGAAGCTCGACTAGAAGTTGACGCGCGACGACGCTTCCAGATGCGCCTCGCCCTCGGCGATCATTTCAGCGGCTATTTCCAGCACTTCCGCGAGCCGGCCAAGAATTTCGTCGTGCCACTCCATGCCGTCGTCGAGCAATGGCGGCTTCGCCAGGTGCTCGATGAGCGAGTTGGCCGTTTCGAGGAACGGCACGGCACCGTGGTAGCAACGCGCCGCCAGCATGGCCTCGTTGACGGCATCTTTGAGCGCATCCTCGTAGGCGGCGGTGTGTCCCGTCGACTGTTCGTGCAGCGCTTCGTGAAGCGCATCGATACGCGACGGCGCATGCGATTCCAGGTCGCGCGTCCTGTGTTGCAGGCTCGCGTAACGGGCGCGCAGCGCGGTTTCGCTCGGGTTCAGGTTTGACGACTCTTCCATGGATTGCAGATCGGTGATTCGCGTTGATTCGCGGTAATTCGGTGTTGGCGCGCTATCTTACTGCGGACTGCACGCCGACCGGTCGTTCTGTTTGTATCGGCGTCGCTATGCCACCGGTTCGACGCACACCCAGCGCAAGTCGACCCACACCCAACGGGGCACGCACATCAGGCCCCGATCTTACAAAGATTCGCGACGGAAGACTCCGGTAAGGCGACTGGAATGGAGTTGTCATGCCCGCTCCTCGATATCGTCTGCGCATTGGTGGCTCATTGAGGCCTTCGCGACGCCTTACTCACTGGGCATTCTCCACACGGTTGCGCACGCCGTCGCACGTCCATGACAGGAAAACTTTAAGGGGCCCAGTTTATTTTGTACGCTGTTGGAAACAGGCGGGCAATAGCGAATAGCGCCGCGTGCGGCGCAACACCCGCCACTGGGAAGGAGCCACTCATGGAACCGTCTTCAGCCCCGCAATCGAGCGCCCACGGCGGCACCATCGACGCCTCGATGGCCAAGCTCGCGCTGGCCGCCATCGGCATCGTATTCGGCGATATCGGCACCAGTCCGCTCTACACGATGAGCACCGTTTTCGACTCGGGGCACGGCCTCGTGCTCAACCGCGCCAATGTGCTGGGCGTGGTGTCGCTCATCATCTGGTCGTTGATGATCGTGGTGACGCTCAAGTACGTGACGCTCATCATGCGCGCCCACAACCACGGCGAGGGCGGCATCATGGCGCTGCTGGCGCTGGCGTCCAGTTCGGTGATGGATCGCCCGCGCCTGCGCAACGGGCTGCTGCTCGCGGGCGTGTTCGGCGCGGCGCTGTTCTATGGCGACGGCGTCATTACGCCGGCCATTTCGGTGCTCAGCGCAGTCGAGGGCCTGGAAGTGGCGGAGCCGCTCCTCAAGCCCTATGTCGTGCCGATTGCACTGGGCGTGCTGGTGGCCCTGTTCCTCGTGCAGCGGCGCGGCACGGCGGGGATCGGCGCGGTATTCGGGCCGGTGATGGTGCTGTGGTTTGGCGTGATTGCGGTGTCGGGCGTGCTCAATATCGGCCAGGCACCGGCGATCCTCGACGCATTCAACCCGTTCGTGGGCCTCGCATTCCTGATCCGCAACGGCTGGGTAGCGTTCGTTTCGCTGGGCGCGGTCGTGCTGGCGCTGACCGGCGCGGAGGCGCTGTACGCCGACATGGGCCACTTCGGCGCGCCGCCGATCCGCCTGTCGTGGTTCGCGCTGGTGCTGCCCGCGCTGGCGCTCAATTACCTCGGCCAGGGTGCGTTGCTGCTGTCCAGCCCCAAGGCGGTCGACAACCCCTTCTTCCACCTGTTCCCGTCGATGGCGTTGTTCCCGATGGTGCTGCTAGCCACGATGGCGACGGTGATCGCTTCGCAGGCCGTGATCAGCGGCGCGTTTTCGATGACGCGGCAAGCGATGCAACTGGGCTTCATGCCGCGCATGGGCATCGTGCACACTTCCGAGCGCGAAGTCGGCCAGATCTACGTACCCGCCATCAACTGGCTGCTCTTGATCGCGGTCGTGGCGGCGGTGCTGGGCTTCGGCTCGTCCACCGCGCTGGGTTCGGCGTACGGAATCGCCGTAACGGGCACCATGATGATCACCACCTTCCTCACGTTTTACGTGGTGCGCTACGCATGGCGCTATAACTGGGCGCTGTGCGTATTCGCCACTGGATTTTTCTTCGCCATCGACGTCACGTTTTTCGCGGCCAACCTGCTCAAGTTCGTCGATGGCGGCTGGTTCCCGCTGCTGCTCGGCGCCATCATGTTTATCATCATGTCCACCTGGTACCGTGGCCGCGCGCTGATGGTCGAAGAGGCTCGCGGCCATGCGGGCACGCAGCCGCTGGCGCGCTACCTCGACGGCCTGTTTGCGGGCAAGACGATCCGCGTGCCGGGCACCGCGGTGTTCCTCAACATCGACGCCAACGCCGTGCCGCACGCGCTCGTCAACAACCTGGAGCACAACCATGTGCTGCACGAACGCGCGCTGTTCGTCCATGTGAAGAACCTGGACGTGCCCTATGTGCCGCAAGACCAGCGTGTGACGATCACGCCGCTGGGCCACAACTGCCACTGCGTCGTGGTGGCCTACGGCTTCAAGGACGAGGCGAACCTGCCCCAGGCGCTGCGCGACTGCGAGCCTAAGGGCCTCGTGATCGATCCGGCGCAGGTGTCCTGGTTCCTCAGTCATGCGACCGTGGTGGCGACCGGCGGCAAAGGCATGCCGGTGTGGCGCGAACAGCTGTTCAGCGTGATGGTGCACAACATCGGCAATATCGCGGCCTATTTCAAGCTGACCGCGAACCGCGTGATCGAACTGGGTTCGCGGGTGGAGATTTAAGCTGGCATTCTCATGCGAGCCCAGCTAGCCGGTTCCTTGCGGTAGAATACTGTAGATATATACAGTACCCGTAGTGGTGCCGCCCCAATAGCAAAACGGGGGCGCACTGCCGGGCCGGCTTCCCGATCAGCTGACTCAAGCGTGACCAGTCACTCACCGCGCCGCATTGCTCACCTCGACATGGACGCCTTTTACGCGTCCGTGGAGCTTTTGCGCTATCCCGAACTGCGCGGCAAGCCCGTGGTGATCGGCGGCGGACGCAACGCCGTGCCGGAAACCCTGCCCGACGGCACACGCCGCTTTGCGCGCCTGCGCGACTATGTGGGACGCGGCGTGGTCACGACTTCGACCTATGAGGCGCGCGCCTTCGGCGTGTTCTCCGCGATGGGCATGATGAAGGCCGCGCAACTCGCGCCCGACGCCATTCTTTTGCCCACCGACTTCGACTCGTACCGGCGCTATTCGCGCCTGTTCAAGGACGCCGTCCACACCTTCACGGATCAGATCGAAGATCGCGGCATCGACGAAATCTATATCGATCTCACCCACATCGAAGGCGAATCGAGCGAGCTGGGACGCCGGATCAAGGAGGCCGTGCATCAGGCGACCGGCCTCACGTGCTCAATCGCCATCGCGCCCAACAAGCTGCTCGCGAAAATCGGCTCGGAACTGGACAAGCCGAACGGGCTCACGATCCTCACGATGGAGCATCTACAGACGCGTATCTGGCCGTTGCCCGCGAAAAAGGTCAATGGTATCGGGCCGCGCGCGAACGACCGGCTGGCGAGCATCGGCATCGGCACGATTGGCGAGTTGGCCGCAGCGGATCCCGGGCTATTGCAGGAGCATTTCGGGCGGACTTACGCCGCGTGGCTGGCGCGGATCGCGCAAGGTCTCGACGAACGCGACGTCGTCGTGTCGTCGGAGCCAAAGTCCATGAGCCGCGAAACCACCTTCGAGCGCGATATGCACGTGGTGCGCGACCGCGCCACGCTCACGCCTGCACTGACGCGTCTTTGCGAGCGCGTCACCGAGGATCTTCAGCGCAAGGGTTATCGCGGCCGCACGGTGGGCCTGAAAATCAAGTTCGCCGACTTCAAGATCGTCACGCGCGATCTCTCGCTGCCGGAGCCGGTGGCCGATGCCGCGTCCATCCGGCGCGCGGTTGGCGAGTGCCTGAAACGGGTCTCGCTGGATCGACGCATTCGCCTGATTGGCGTGCGCATCGGTTCGCTCGAAGCCGCCGGGGAGACTGCGCCGGCAAAAGTGCCGACGCAGTGCGAGCTGCCGTTCGACGGCTAGCACGCTGCCGCTCAAACCACCAGCGTGGTTTAACTCAGGCTGTCCAGCGCTTTGGCGAATTTCGCGACCGTGCCTTCGACATTGTGCAGTTTGTCCAGACCGAAAAGCCCGATACGGAAGGTCTTGAAGTCCGCCGGTTCGTCGACCTGCAAAGGCACGCCCGCCGCGATCTGCAAACCGGCATCGGCGAACTTCTTGCCCGAGCGAATGCCATCGTCGTCGGTGTAGCTGACCACGACGCCCGGCGCCTGAAAGCCTTCGGCGGCCACGCTGCGGAAGCCCTTGCCGGCTAGCAGCGCACGAATGCGCTCGCCGAGTTCGAGCTGCGCCGCTCTCACTTTTTCGAAGCCGTAGGCCTCGGTTTCCTTCATCACGTCGCGCAGCGTCGCGAGGCTGTCGGTCGGCATCGTGGCGTGATACGCGAAGCCGCCATCTTCGTAGGCTTCCATGATTTGCAGCCACTTGCGCAGGTCGCAGGCAAAGCTGGTGCTGGTCGTCGAATCGATTCTTTCGCGGGCAAGCGCGCCTAGCATCACGAGCCCGCAGCACGGCGACGCGCTCCAGCCCTTTTGCGGCGCGCTAATGAGGATGTCGACGCCAGTGGCTTCCATGTCCACCCAGATCGTGCCGGAGGCGATGCAATCGAGCACGAACATGCCGCCGACGGCGTGCACGGCGTCCGCGACCGCGCGCAGATACGCATCGGGCAACATCATGCCGGACGCGGTTTCGACGTGCGGTGCAAACACCAGGTCGGGTTTGTTTTGCTGGATCGCCGCGACGACTTCTTCGACGGGCGGCGGCGCATAGGCCGCCTGCCTGCCTTCTTCGACCGGACGCGCCTTCAGCACGATCGATTCGGACGGGATGCTGCCCATGTCGAATATCTGCGTCCAGCGAAAGCTGAACCAGCCATTGCGGATCACCAGGCACTTCTTGCCGGTCGCGAACTGGCGCGCCACGGCTTCCATGCCGAACGTCCCGCTGCCCGGCACGATGGCGACGGCCTTCGCGTTGTACACCTTCTTCAGCGATGCGGACAGGTCGCGCATGACGCCCTGAAAGCGCTGCGACATGTGATTGATCGAGCGGTCGGTGTAGACCACTGAATATTCGAGGAGCCCATCGGGATCGACATTGGGAAGTAAACCTGGCACGCTCGCCTCCAATACGGATTGAATGTTGTGAGCCGCAGTACAGACCGGCCTTTTTTGCAGCGACGAAAACCGATTCTAACGAAAGGCCGCCTGCACGTGGCAATGATGCGTTGCAGCAGCCGGATTAGCCGCGACCTAGCCGTGACGCGCGGGCGGCTGCGGATTATTGGCCGGGTTCGTATCGAAGCGGCTCACGCTCTCGACGCCTGTGCCACCCTCGCCTGCCAGCGCCAGAAGGCGCGCGTACAGCCAGTCGGCGGGTTCGCGGTCGTAGACCTCCTGGCCGCTCACATACACCGTAAATGACTTCAGATACTTCGCTTTTTTCGCGGGATTCTCGATCGTATCTTTAGTCCACTGATAAAGCGGATAGTGCTGCGGGCCTGCGCGTTCCGCCTCTTGCACATAGTCGGCGAAAGCATGGTACTGGCACTTCAGCGAAGCGTCGCGCTCACGCAGAATCTCGTCGATCATGTCGCTTTGCGCACACTTTTCACGCGAACGCAATGCGTCAGCCAGTTCGGGCGTGACCGTCATGCGAACCTGGAATTGCCATGTTTCTGCCATCGTTGTCTCCTGAGCCAACCCGCAGCATAGCCTTTCAGGGCGGCAAAGCCATGATTTGCGGCGAGCTTGTGCCAGCACGCGCGAGGACGATAGAATCTTCCCCGCCGAAAATAGAGTGGCAGGTTGGTATCTCCTGCGCCCACTTGCTGGGTTCTTACTACGCCGCGGCGTCAACCTTACTTTGAACAAGTCGAGGGGGCGCGCTGTGGACAAGACGCTGCGCCCTCTCACGATGAGGAGTCTGTACCGATGCGCAGCCATACCCAGGAACCCGCCCCCGCAGAAGGCACGCTATTCAGCGAATCGACCTTCGATCGCGACGATCTCGTGCGCCTGCTTCGCGAATGCGGCGACACGCCGACCTTCGAGCAATGTGATTTCAGCGGTGAAGATCTTTCGCATCTCGACTTTCGGGGCGCGCGATTCACGCGCTGCAATTTCGGGCAAGCCGTGCTGGAGCACAGCGAACTCGCCAGGACGCGCTGGCTGGCGTGCAAAGGCGCCGGAGCGCGGTTTCGCTATGCCAACGCGAGCGACGCGCGCTTCTGCCAGAGCGACCTGAACAATACCGACTGGACTGGATCGAAACTCGCTTCGGCGACATTCACCGGCGTGAAACTGACGGGCGCGCGTTTTGTCGACGCGCGCACGCTCGGGCTGGTCTTTCACGATTCCCTGCTGGTCGGCGCAGACCTGCGCGGACTCTCGTTTCGCAAACAGACGCTCGAAGGACTGAACTTCTCCGATGCGGATCTATCCGACTGCGACTTTCGCGATGCGGTTTTCGAAGGCGGCAGCCTGAGAAATGCATTGCTGCGAAACAGCAAATTCGATGGCGCCGATCTACGCTCGGTAGACCTAAGTGGTTTGCGGCTGGCCGACGTGCTGCAGCATCTCAAAGGCACGATTCTGTCCGTCGATCAGGCCGTGATGCTGGTGGGCGATTGCGGCGTGCGGGTGATGTAAGCCGTCGGCTTGCGTCAGCTTATGGCGCCGTTTATGGCGCCTTGCTCGCACCGTCGGCGGTAAGTGTCAGTGTATGCACTGCCGGGCCTGGCAGAAACGGAGTCGCGTCGCCGTGCACCCATGCTTCGTGGCCTGCAATAAAGTACGGCGACAACGGATTGCCGGACTGCCCGCCCGGCATTTCGAAGATCCCGTCCTTTTCACGTCCCGGCGAGACGACGAAACGCTCGGACGCACCAAAGGCGGGCAACTGCACGCGCGGCATATTGATGTCGCCTGGCAACGGGTCAGGCGGCGTGCTGAGCCAGCCACGCACCCACGGCAGCCACGTCGGCACCATCCGCGCAAACGGATGCGCGATGGCCGAGCGATTGCGCTCGCCCCAGCGCGCATCGGCGAGCTTCGTGCCAGGCGGCAGCTGCGCGATCGAGTGGTCGATGCGCTCCAGCATGAACGCCTGCCAGTCCTTGAAGCCGTTGGGTATCCATGCGTGATGATCGGCAAGCGTCTCCATCGTCGCGCCATTGCGCGTGTTCGCCGCGCGATAGCCAAGTTCAGGCGCAAGCGCGCCCAGTTCCTTGTCGAGCGGGCCGAACCACGCATCGTATAGCGAGAAATAGAACGCGCGCAGCAGCCGGTAACCAACGGCATCCACATCGGCGCGGCCATTCCAGCTCTCCACCAGCCGACGAAATTCCGCGCGCTCGGGATGGCCCTCCAATGCGCGCGGATCGAGTGCGTCGAGCGCGACCCGCCGCCAGTACTCGATCCAGAAAGCGCGGTCGTCCGTCTGCACCGCCAGCATGTCGTGAGCGCTTGCGTGCGGCAGCGCGAGCAGATCGTTGCGGATCTGCGTCGCACGCGCGCCGAGATCGGTACCCGCGTCGCCAATGCGCGCGACATCGGCCAGCGGCAGCGTGCGGTTATTCGCAGTCCAGAGGCGGCCCGCTGCTGGATCGACGCGCACTGGATAGTCGCCGCTCGACCGATACCCTTGCCAGCCGGTATACGTGTCCGAACTAAACGGCATTGCGGCGAGCGCCGTCCCGGCCGCGCCTGCATCCGCGAAGCGCGGCAGCGGCCCGGCAAGCGTCCAGCCGATATGGCCCTGCGCATCGGCCACCGTGAAGTTCTGCGTGGGCACGCCGAAGGTCGAAGCGGCGTGCAAGGCATCCGCGACATGGGTGATGGCTTCGAGCTTCGCGAGATTCAGGTTGACCGCCTGCGGATCCTGCGCGACCCAATGCAACGCATAGGCACGCGTACCCACGTCAAGCTGCGGCCCCCAGCGCGTCTGCATCACCGGCAGATCGACGCTCGCACCGCCTTTGACGCCAAGACGCTCATGGAGCACCTGCGCCTTCTCCCACGCGCCGCCAGGCACACGGTAACGCGATGGATCAGCGGGATCGCGCTGCAATTCGATCAGGTCGACGAAGCGTCCATAGCTGTTCGTGAACGCCCACGCGATATGGCCATTGCTGCCCGCCACCACCAGCGGCGTTCCCGGCAAGCTGACGCCCGTGATGCGGCGCATGCTGCCATCGGGGGCGGGATAGACCATGGAGATCCGGTACCAGATATTCGGCAACGACAGGCCAAGGTGCATGTCGCTCGCGACCAGCGCACCACCATCCGTGGCGTGCGCGCCATCGACAGCAAAGCTGTTGCTGCCGATCATCCCCCCAACCGCACTAACCGCGCCCACGCTGCCGACGAAACCCGGCACGCTGGCCAGCCATCGCGAGGCTTGCGGCTCGCTGTCCGCAGCCCGATGCAGCGTTTGCAGCCACGGTGGCGATGCGGGCACGGCGAGCGACGATGCCGCTAACGCGTCCTCGGCATCGAGCGGTGCATCCCAATGACTCGTCGCGGGCAACAGGAATGCGAGCAGGTCGGCGGGCAAGCGCTCGCGCAACGCCGCGCGCGACAGCACATGCCTAACCTGGTCGTACTGAAGATCGAAGTACATCGCATATACGGCAAGCAACGTGTCCTCGGCGCGCCATGACACTGGTTGCGTACGCAACAGCCAGTACTCGAACGGCCGCGCACGCAGCGAGCGCAGGCCATCATTGACGCCTGCCGTGTAGCGCTCGATCAGTTGCCGCTGATCCGCGGGCAACGCGGCCAGCGCAGCCTGGGCGTGGGCGCGAAAGCGCAAAGGCCGGTCGCGCCGATCCAAAGGCAGCGCGGCTGGCCCGATGAGCGCGCTCATTTCGCCAGCAGCCACGCGACGCAGCAGATCCATCTGGAAGTAGCGATCCTGTGCGTGCAGAAACCCGCTCGCATACGCGACGTCGTCACGCGTGCGCCCCTGCACCGTCGGCACGCCGAAC
Organism: Paraburkholderia bannensis NBRC 103871; assembly: GCF_000685015.1. Classification (GTDB taxonomy): domain Bacteria; phylum Pseudomonadota; class Gammaproteobacteria; order Burkholderiales; family Burkholderiaceae; genus Paraburkholderia; species Paraburkholderia bannensis. The sequence goes on from NZ_BAYA01000010.1 coordinate 46,275, forward strand.
GCGTCGCGTTCGATCGTCACCGCTGCCGATAGCGGCGCCGCCCGCGTGCCATCCAGTTGCGGCAGGCTCGCGCGCAAAGTCAGCCAGGCGGCGAGCACGCCAGCAGCCACAACGACGATGACAACCCCTGGCAGAACGCGCCGCCAGGCGCGCCGCCGCTTGCGAGGAAAAGGCCCAGCAGGATCTTGATGGAATGTGCGCGACACGGTTCACGGATGGCAGGACGAGGTGGACTGGCGGCGTGGCCCTTCGCTTGCCCTTCGGCCCAGCGCGCAACCGCATCATGCCATGCAGCGTGTTGAACTATCGTGTCACATGCCGCGACGCCATCATGCGCTCAAGTCTCTGCCATCAGCGCGCGCACAGCCGCACGCGCCTCGCGACCGAGCGCCTCCATATCGAGTCCCGGAATCGCATCGTCGGCCACGACGCGGCTGCCCGCGGCAAACAGCGCTTTCAAAGCAGGCCGGCCGCCGCTCGCCACCGGGCCGATGGCCGGATCGTGCAAACCAAAGTAACGCGGATCGTCGAGCCGGTAGATCGCCAGGTCGGCGGGCGCGCCAGGCGCGATGCGTCCCAGCTCGTTCAAGCCCAGCACGTCCGCGCCACCCGCGGTGCCCCAGTGGATCACGTCCTCCACGCTCGCCGCGTGCGCCCCGCCCTCGAAGGTGCCACCCGCATAGGCGGGTCGCGCCGCCATGCCCGCACGCGCGCGCTGGGCGAGCCACGTCATGTGCACTTCGGAGATCATGTCGGCAGCTTCGTTGGAAGCCGCGCCATCCACGCCTATCGACACCGGCACGCCCGCCGCGGCAAGATCGTTCAGTGGACAGATGCCGCTGCCCAGGCGTCCGTTGCTTTGCGGACAGTGCGCCACGCCCGTGCGCGTCTGGCCGAGCAGCGCGATTTCGTCGGCGTCGAGCTTGACGAGATGCGCGAACCAGACGTCGCTGCCGAGCCAGTCATGTTCGCCGCAGAACGCAACAGGCGAGCAGCCATGCATCGTTTGCGCGCTGTCCTGGTACGACACGGTCTCCGACAGGTGGCTATGCAGACGCAAGCCGAGCCGCCGCGCAAACGCCGCGCTCTCGCGCATCTGCGCTGGCGAGATCGAATAGAGCACGGTGGTCGGCGCCATCGCGACACGCTGCATCGCGCGCGGCGACGGATCGTGATAGCGCGCGGCCAGGCGTTCGATATCGGCGAGATAGTCGTCGAAGGATTCAGGGCGCAACGCCGTAGGCAATTCGGCTTCCAGTTGGCGCGTGCGCGTCGCGCCGCCACGCAGCAGCACGAAACGCAGGCCCAATCGTTCGGCCTCCTCAAAGAGAATGGCGGAGCTGTCGAACGGCATCTGCGGGTAATAAAGATAATTGTGATCCGCGACCGTGGCGCAGCCCGAGCGCGCCAGCTCGATCAAGCCGATGCGCGCCGCCAGACGAAAGCGCGCTTCGTCGAATCCCGCGCGAAAGCGATACGGTGTGGCGGCAAGCCACGGCGTGAGGCTCGCGTCGAGACCCGCGCGATCACCCTTGAGCAGCGACTGGAACAGATGATGATGCGTGTTCACCCATGCCGGGTAGATCACGCAATCGGTTGCGTCCACAACCTGTTCGCCTGGCAGCGGCGCGAGTGCGCCGATCGCTTCGATACTGTCGCCGCGCAGGCGGATATCTGGGCCTTCGAGCCGCGTCGCTTCGCCCGCGCGCGGGTTGCCGCCCGTCATGATCGCGGCCGCGTTGCGGATCAGCGTGGAAGCGTTGTTCGATGCTGTCGATGTAGTCGATGTCATAGGCTGTGCCTCGCCATAAAGGGATATACGCGCGTCACAGTTCGCTCTCGTGCCAGCCGCGCAGGCAGACACGCGACAGCCACACCGTGAGGCCAAACAGCACCACGCCCGTCACGGTGATGAGCAGGAGCGCCGCAAAAAGCCGTGGAATATTGAGCTGGAAGCCCGCTTGCAGGATCTGGTACGCAAGCCCTGCGCCGCTGCCACCCGTGCCCGCCACAAACTCGGCCACCACCGCGCCGATCAGCGACAGTCCGCTGGAGATCCGCAGGCCGCCGAAAAAATACGGCAGCGCGCTCGGGATGCGCAAACGCACCAGCGTATCCCAGCGCGATGCGCGATGGATGCGAAAGAGATTGATGAGTCCGGGATTCACGCTGCGCAATCCTAGCGCCGTATTGGAAATGACCGGAAACAGCGCGACGAGCATGGCGCACACCACCAGCGCCATCGTCGTGTCTTTCACCCAGATGATGATGAGCGGCGCAATGGCGACGACGGGCGTGACCTGCAACAGAATCGCATACGGGAAGAGACTCGCCTCCAGCAACGGACTCTGCACGAACAGCACCGCAATCGCAACGCCCAGCACGGTCGCCACCGCGAAAGCCAGCAAGGTGATCTTGAGCGTCGCGAGCAGGCTCGCAAACAGCAGCGGCCAGTCGATCACGAGCTGCTGCACGATCGCCAGCGGCGAAGGCACGAGATACGCGGGCACCGCGCCGAGCGTGCACCACGCCTGCCACACCACGAGCATCACCAGCCCGACGCACCACGGCGCCAATGCACGCGCAACACCGGGGCGACGCAGCAACGGCACGCGCGTGGGCTTAGCGGTGACTTCAACCTTGCTTGCGCCATCGATACTCATTGATTGCCCGCTCATGATTGCACCTCGCTGTGCGCCGGACTATCGGCGATGTTATGGGCTTCGAAATCCGATGCGCTATGTGCCTGCGAAATCAGCTTCGACAGCGCAACGCTATGCTCGACGAACGGCGCGCTGATACGCCACGCGTCGTCGCGCGCCGCTGGCCCTGCAATCGGCACGTCGGCGATCACCCGGCCTGGCCGCGCCTGCATCACGACCACGCGGCTCGACAGGAACACAGCCTCGTGAATGCTGTGCGTCACGAACACCACGGTCATGGCGCGCCGCTGCCACAGCGCGCGCAAATCGCTGTCCAGACGATTGCGCGTGAATTCGTCGAGTGCGCCAAAGGGTTCATCGAGCAGCAGCAGATCCGGCTCGGTCACGAGCGCGCGAGCCAGCGACGCACGCATCTGCATGCCGCCGGACAATTCGCGCGGCCGCGCGCCGCCGAACTTGCCCAGCCCCACGCCTTCGAGCGCCTCGCGCGAACGCGCGCCCGCTTCGCGGCGCGGCACGCCCGCGAGATCGAGCGGCAGCCGCACATTCTCGGCGACGGTGGCCCACGGCATCAGCGTGGCTTCCTGGAATACGAAGGAAAGCCGCCGCCCCGGCGACCCCACGCCTGCGAACGGGCCGCCCCACCAGCGCAGGTGGCCGTGCGTCGGCGCTTCTATGCCCGCGAACATCTTGAGCAACGTGCTCTTGCCGCAACCCGAAGGCCCGAGCAGCGAGACGAACTCGCCCGCCTCGATATCGAGCCGCACATCGTCGAGCGCAACAGTGCCGTTCGGATAGCGCTTGTCCACGCGCTGCACGGCCAGCAGAGGAATCGACATAGTCACTCCTGAGGTTCGATGCGGAACACTTCGCGTTCGCCATGCGCTTCGAGCAATTGCAGCAGCATGCGACGCATCAGCAGGCCGGGTTGATCGGATTCCATGTGACATTCCTGCTGACGCCGCACGTCGATGCACGCGTCGTAATCGGTCGCCTCCAGGATGTCACGGTCTTCGTCCGTGATCGGGCGATCCCAGTCGATCAACTCCTGCGTCGAGCACGCCTGCTCGGTATCGTTGCGATAGAGCCATTGCGACAGCATGATCGAGCGGTCGTCGATCGGCGTCGCGCAGTTGTAGATGATGTGATGAATGCCGCTTGCCGGATACACGCAACCAAAGCGCCGCGCAAACGGCATGAACCAGCGATTGAGCAGATGGCGCTCGGTGATTTCCTCGGTCGTGCCGGTGATGCGATGGCTCGCGACGGGATTGCGCACGGGCACGTGCGTCTGCGCCTCGAATCCCCATTCGTGCGGCCGGAACTCGTATTTCGACGGCTTCGGACTGTCGAACAAGCCAAAATTCGCCTTGTGCACGAAGCTGAAATGCGAGTTGTCGAAGGAGTTCTCCATCATGCGCAGCGGGCTCGTTTCCCAGCGCTCATAGAACTGCAGGATGCGCCGATAACCGGGAGCCGTTTCTTCGGGAAACTCGGGAATCGGCTGAAGCGGTTCGTCTAGCGCGACCCACGCATAGCCGTAGCGTTCTTCGCAACGATACGCGTCGACCACGGCGCGTGACGGAATCGCCGTGCCGTTGCTTTGCGGAATCTTCACGCAACGTCCGCTGCAGTCGTATGTCCAGCCGTGATAGCCGCAGGCGATATTGCCGTCCGCGTCGACAAAGCCCTTCGAGAGTTTCGCCGTGCGATGGCAGCAGCGATCGCGCAGCGCATGCGGTTTGCCGTCGGCGCCGCGCCAGAGCACGATCGGCACACCCAGCAGCGTGAATGGCTGGGGCCCCGCGTCGAGCTGCGACACCGGCATGATGGCGTACCAGAAGCGGCGCAGTACCTTCTGTTGCGTAACAAGCATCCTGTTTCTCCTCTTGCGAATTCATTCACGCGCGACGCTCAGGGCATGACCTTGAGGTTGTCGACGAATTTAAGTGTGTAGGCGCTGCGATAGTCGGTGTCGGACTTGAGCAGCCCGGCTTGCACCATGTAGTCGTAAGTGCGTTTCCAGCGCGCGTCGGTCATCGCGCCGATGCCGAGCGTGGACGCATCGCCGCCCGTGATGAGGCGCAGTTTCTTCATTTGCGCCACGCCGTAAGCCAGTTGCGCGTCGCTCATCTGCGGGTTGTCTTTCTTGATGAGCGCGTTAGCCGGAGCGGGATCGTTGAGATAGCTCTTCCAGCCTTCCATCGACGCCTTCACGAACCGCGACACGAGATCGGGCTTGTTTTGCAGGGTGTTGCGCATCGTCACGATGGTGGTGTTGTACGGCGGATAGCCCGCATCGGCGAACAGGAAGAAGTGCGTCTTCATGTGCGCCTGATCGGCCTGGAATGTTTCGGAGGTGGGATAGGCCTGCATGGCGACATCGCGATCCGCAAAGAACGGTTGCAGGTTGAAGGTATAGGGACGCGCCTGCGCGTCGTTGTAGCCGTACTTCGCCCGCAGCCAGGGCCACCAGCTCGTGCGGCCCGAACCGGCGACGAGAATCGTCTTGCCCTTGAGGTCGGCAAGCGTTTTCACATCGTCGTGCGTCAGCATGCCTTGCGGATCGAACTGAAACGATGCGGCCACGGTCGTCACGGGAATCTTCGACTCCACCGCGGAGAGCACCTGAAAGTCGTAACCGAGAATGAAATCGGCCTGGCCGCCCGCCAGCAGTTGCAGCCCATTGACCTGCGGGCCGCCCATGCGGATCGTCACATCGAGACCGTACTTCTTGTAGATCCCGGTAGCGACGGCCTGATAGAAACCGCCATGTTCGGCCTGCGCGTACCAGCTCGTTAGCAGCGTGACGTGATCGTCGGCGCGGGCGAGGCCCGGCAACGCCGCAACAAGGATCGTTGCGCACGCACTGAAAGAACGCGCGAGCCGAAGCCAGCGCGAAACGCGAAGCAGATTGCTCATGGAGAGACTCCGGGTGCTGTGGGGAATGACTGGACGAAGAATGACTGGACGAAGCCGGGCCGCGATGCGCAAGGGCACCGCTTCGATGTCGACAACGGGGGAATTCGTGTGGGGCCACTGCATCGCTCGCTCCTTGTTGGCGGAACCGGACGGTTCCGTTCAAACGCCGATCGACGATCGACGTGGGCGCACGATGCGCCCCAAGAGCAATGCCCCACGTTACCGGCTGCCTCAATGGCCGTGCCGGTCGCTAGCCGCTTCTACTCTGTGCCCTGCTTTAAGCGAGCTTCGTGCCAGTTGTGCGCGAAGCCCGTCTTTTGCGGTGTTTTTGCAGTACCGCCCGTGCTTTGCGGCAACGCGTTCACGCCGCTTGCTTCCACGTCCGCACCGCGACGCGGCAACCTCGCACCACGAGCGTGCGCGCATGCCCTCTTAAAGCAACGCCCGGGACAACGACCACGCGTGCACGGAGGAACATGCAACTATGGCAACTTCGCGACCCACAGCGCGAGTTGCGCTTCGCCATCTTTATCGAGCTTGCCTTTGAGTTGGCCATACCAGTTCGCGACGGACTCGGCCGACTGGCTGCCACGCAGGATCGTCAGGCTCTTTTCGAGGAACATGCCGAACGGCGGCACGCCGCGCATATAGAGGAACGTGGCATCGGTAATGCTCAACTGCGCATAGACATCGCGCATCCACGTGACATGCGGCAGCGCCTCGGCCAGATAACCGCCCTGAACCAGTGCCGACAGGAAATTCGTGCGCGCCGAAACATCGGATTGCTCGCGCGTCTCGTGATTGATCTGCGCGAACTTGATTAACCACGCTTCGCCTCGTTCGACTTCGCCGCACATCACCGACGTGCTGGCAAGCTGCAATGCGTTATGCGCCGACGGCTCCTGCTCGAACAGCGCGAGCCAGTATTTGAACGCCTCGGGATATCGGTCTGACTGCGAGCAGCTCAACGCGCACAACCGGTTCGCATCCGCAAAGCGATCCGTATAAGGCGTGGCAGCCGCGATCGCCTTGTCGTACTGACCGGCCTTGAATGCCGCCAATGCGTGCTTGAGTTCAGGCGCGATTTCGTCACCCGCCTCTTGCCGGGACGACGCATTCGTTGCCGATGCTGGCCCGGCTGCGCCGCTTTTTTCATCCCCGGTGCGCGATTTTCGGAACAGGCGGCTAAGCAGGCTCATCGTTGTCCTTGTCGTGTTGTGATGCTTCTGGCGGGCACACTATAGCCGAAAGATGCGGCGAGTTTAAATCGCTATCCATCGCGCATTTTCTGGCCTGTTCCAGCGTATTCCCCTTCGACATCGCCTTCCAGTTCGACGACAATCGCGGCAGAAATGCGCTGCCCATGCCGTGTCAATTTAGAGCCATAGGCAAGCATTCGCGCGGTTCAAAGAACAACTATCAGGAGTGTCAAGCCATGACGCTACAACAGGAACTGGACGACTTCTATCGACGCTGTGGTTTTGCGCCTTCAAAAGGCCCTCATCCACGCACTGTGCCGGTATTCACGGGCTGCCTGCTCGTGCCGATGCCCAATATCGAAACGCGGCATCGCTACCTCAAGTATCACGACATGCATCACATGATCACGGGCTTTAGCGTGGGCCGCATTGGCGAAGGCGAAGTCAGTGCGTGGGAACTGGGCACGGGTTCCATGCTCGCGTCGCCGCTGCTCGGCATCATGAACCTGATTGCCTTGTCCACCGGATGGGTCTTGCAGCCTCGCAGAATGTGGCGTGCATTTTCACTGGGGTGCCGCAGCCGCAATCTCTACAGCCCCAGGACGCGCCAAGCCATCGATACCGCGCAATGGGCCAATGTGGCCGCATTGCGCGCCGATTTCCTGGGCGCCAGGGACGGTCGCGGGCCTGGCTTATTGCGACGCGTGGAGTTCGCGGCTTATATCGCAGTGGCGATGATCATTCATGCAATCATCGCCGTGCCCGCCGTCATCTTGCGGATAGGCAGCGAAATGGCGACCGGCAAGCCCTTCATCGAGGCCATCAAACCCACCAAGCCAGAGCGTATTTTCTAGCAGCGTGGCGACACGCACGCACAATTCGCCATTGCCCGCCACCGCAATTTCGTCACGAGCTTATTGCGGAAAGTGAATTTATGCGCCGATTTCCTTGCCATACAATGCACTCAACTGTTTTTGTTTCAGACAGTTATCCACGCTTTATAGCCCCGCTCATGTAGCGGGGCTTTTTTCATTGCGCGCATTCGTCGCACTTTGCCTTATTTTCAGGCACTTTCCGCCTCGTCATCACGATCCGCGCCGCTGCAATTGCAGATCCGTCCGGCCGCGAACGGCCTCATGTCTTGCACGACATTCTTAAATCTTCCCGGCATGTAATAGATCCGGTTCGCGCGTGCAATTCAGGCCGCCAAGTCATTGATTCAATAAAATTAATTGCGCACACAACATACTGATCGGCAGCGAACCGATTATCAACGGGTGTCACAATTTTGCTACGGATTATTTATTGGGTCTTGCGCAGGGGGCGATGCGCAATATAGCCTTCGGGCCTTGAATCAAAAGCAGTTCCACAACAAAACGGAGTTACAGATGAAATCACGCGCCCTTACTCTCGCAGCGTTTGCCGCGTTCGGCATCGCTGGTGCAGCACACGCACAATCGAGCGTCACGCTCTATGGTGTCATCGATACGTCGCTCACCTACGTCAACCACTCGGCCGCGAACAAGAGCCTCTGGGCGCTCGGCAACAGCAGCAACGGCAACCTGGCCGGCACGCGCTGGGGCGTGAAGGGTTCGGAAGACCTGGGCGGCGGCCTCAAGGCAATCTTCCAGCTCGAAAATGGTTTCAACCCGTCCACGGGTGGCACGAGCTCGGGCGTGATGTTCGGCCGCCAGGCATTCGTCGGCCTCGCAAGCGACCAGTACGGCACGCTGACGCTGGGCCGCCAGTATGACCCGCTGGTCGACCTGATCCAGGGCATCACCGCCGACAACTACTTCGGCTCGGTGTTCGCAACGGCTGGCGACGTCGACAACTACGACAACAGCTTCCGCGTGAACAGCGCAGTCAAGTACACCTCGCCGGTCTACCGCGGCCTGCAGACCGAAGTCATGTACTCGTTCGGCGGCGTCGCTGGCTCGACGGGCGCGAAGCAGTCGTACTCGGCAGCACTCGCCTACAACAACGGCCCGCTGGCTGTTGCCGCTGGCTACTACTACGCCGCCAACAGCGCTGGCGACCGCGACGGCTGGTCGAGCACCTCGGACGGCACGTTCGACGGCCCGATCAACAACGGCTACGCAACGGCTCACTCGCTGCAGATCGCACGCGTGGCAGCACAGTACACGGCTGGCTCGTTCATCTTCGGCCTTGGCTACAGCAACGCACAATACGCGGCTGACGCAAACTCGGCATTCGACAACAAGCAGAAGTACAACACCGGACAAGGCTTCCTGGCATACCAGGCAACCCCGGCACTGCTGGTCGGCGCTGGCTACAGCTACACGCACGCAAGCGGCGATACGTCGGCGAACTACCACCAGTTCTCGCTGGGCGGCGACTACAACCTGTCCAAGCGCACCGATGTCTACGTGACGGCGGCTTACCAGCACGCAAGCGGCACGACGCGTGACGCGGACACGGGTGCAGTGACCTCGGCGCAAGCGTCGATCGGCTCGTATGGCTACGCCGGCACGGGCTCGCAGACCCTCGTGAACCTGGGCCTGCGTCACCGCTTCTAAGCACCGCCTCGAACGTGCGGCCGGTGCAATCCGGCTGCAACGTGCAAAAACGCCCGCAACGCTTTCGTGTTGCGGGCGTTTTTACATCCTCCGTCAGGGTCTTTTCGTGACGCGTGCGACTGCGTGAAATGAATTGCGTCCCTATTTCGTGGCGCGCACAACGAATTTATTCGGCGAATTCTTTCGGCGACTTTTTTCATCGTTTGCGGCATGCGTGGCACAACACATGCGCTATAGAGCGCACCCTTTGCCACTTCATGGGAGAACGATGATGAAGACGATCAAGCATGTTGCCGCCGTCGCAGCGCTCCTTGCCGTTCCGCTCACGGCTCTAGCGCAGGCCCAGACGCCGATCGTGGAGCCCGGTCTCGCGGGCAACGATGCTTTGACGCGCGCACAGGTCAAGCAGGATCAGACGCGTCTGGAGCACTCCGGCTACGACACGTCGGTGGGCGATCAGGCCTCGTATCCGCGTCAGGTTCAAGCCGCCGAGGCACGTGTGGGCCGTGAACAGGTGCGCGAAGTTTCAAGCGGCGAATACACGCCACAAGCGGCGCCGCAAGCAGGCAGCGGCTACGGCGGCGTGATGCAGGGTTCTAACGCATCGGGCGGGCCCGCTCGACCGGCGCAACCCGCGCATACTGGCGCGCCGGGCATGAAGCCGATCTATTTCGGCAATTAAGTGCGCTCGACGTGTAAGCATTTACGCCTGTGCGGGACGCGTTCAGGCACGCGTTAAAGCGCAACGCGCGGCGTCGATTCATTCGCATGCCGCGCCTTTTTATCGAGGGTGCCAACCTTGAATCGCGCCCCAGACACCCGCGGCGCAAACAATCGCGCCTACGACGATCACCAGCCACAAATAGAGCCCACGCGGACGAAGCGGCTTCGGCAACACGGTCACGCTGAGCACGACGAGCATCACCACGACGAACGGCAGCATCAACGCGTTCACGACCTGCGCCGCCACGTTCAAGGAAACGAGATCCGGCGAGACCCACACGAAACAGGCGCTTCCCGCGACGGATAGCGCATAGGCCGCGTAAAACCACGGCGCACGCGCAGGCCCCGCTTCCAGCGTAGCCTTGTAGCCGAACACCTCCCCCAGGCCCCACGCCAGCGCAAGCGAACTCACGATGGCCGCCACCAGCGCCGCGCCGAGCACCCCCGCGCCAAACAGCAGCCGACCCGCGAAAGGGCCCAGCTCGACGACCAGCGCATTGCCGATTTCGCCGATGCTGCCCAGCGAATGCGACTGTCCATGCGCCGATAACGTCGCTGCAGCCGCGACCAGCACCGCGCCAGTCAGGCATTGCGTGAGCACGGCGCCCACCGCCGTTTCGACCCGCGCCGATGCCAGGTTCCTCGCGCCAGGCGTATCGGCGACTGCCGCCTGCTGATAGAAAACCATCCACGGGTTGAACGTTGCGCCAATCAGCGCAGCAGCCAGATAAGCAAACTCGCGGCTGCCGAACGGCAAATGCGTCATGGCCTCGGTCACGCCGTGCAATTGCGAACGGGCGCTCCACGCAACGGCAAAAAACGCGAGATCGAAGACACCGATGGCGATGGCAATCCGGTCGACGCGCCTGTGCGAACCCGTCAGAACAATGCCGCACAGCACCGCGACGGCAAGCGGCAGCGAGACCGCGCGCGAGACGCCAAACATTTCCCCGACACCGGCCACGCCGGTCAATTCGGTCACGAGCGAGCCGAGCACGGCCACGATCAGCCCCGCTGCCGCGAGGCCCGCACAGACCGGCCCGAGACGTGCACGCACCAGTTCACCAAAACCACGGCCCGTGAACAGGCCCAGCCGCACGGTCAGTTCCTGCACCATGTAGAGCAGCGGCACGAGCGCCAGCAGCACGGGCAGCAGACGCAGCCCCGTTTGAGCGCCTGCCTGCGCGGCGGTCACCACGTTGCCGGCATCGCAGTCCGCCAGCATCACGAGCAGTCCTGGCCCCCAGGAGGCGAGCCGGGAGAAGCCAGGAAGCCATATCGCATTGCGGAGGGAGAAGCGCGCCATGCTGTTTGAAAGGATCGGAGGGGTGGCGTACCTGAGGCACGCGTCGCGCGATTGTAGCGTGAGCTTAGCGGCACGCCGCCGCAGCGGGTTCGCGAATTGCTCCTGCGGATTGCGCAAGACTGGTTGCCGTAGCGCCCGCGTATTTTCCCGACGACGCGGCATACCGGCAACGCCCTCCAATCAACCGATAACGCCATGCAAGCCACACTCGCGCTAGAGGCATTGAGCTTCTTCATGGCTGACGTGCAGGCAGGCATTGGCCCGTTTATCGGCGTGTTTCTGCTCGGACGCGGCTGGCGCGCCGACGAGATCGGCTCGGTCATGACGCTTGCCGGGCTCGCGGCGATGATCGCCACGCCGCTAGCCGGCGCGCTCGTGGACTCGACACGCTCCAAACGCACGCTGATCGTGGCGGCCACGCTTGTCGCGACACTGGCAACGCTGGCCCTCGTGTACGCGCGCAGTTACGCGGCCATCGCAAGTTCCCAGATCGTGGCGGCCGTGAGCGCATCGGTGCTGCTGCCCGCGCTTGCGGGCGTCACGCTCGGCATGGTGCGCTCGGGCGGATTCGACGTGCAGTTCGGGCGCAACCAGGTGGCCAATCACGCGGGCAACGTCGCGGGCGCTGCGCTCGCCGGATGGTTCGGCTGGCGCTATGGGTTCAACGCCGTCTTTGTGCTCGTGGCGCTCTTTGCCGTGTTTGCAATCGTGAGCGTGCTGCTCATACCTGCACAGGCAATCGACTATGCCAGCGCGCGCGGCATGGACAGCGATCGAAACGAGCGCCGCGAAACGTCGCTGCGCTCGCTCGCGAGGAACCGCCCGCTCGTCGTTCTCGGCGCTGCGCTGGCGCTCTTTCATCTCGGCAATGCCGCCATGCTGCCGCTTTATGGCATGGGCGTCGTGGCGGCGCATCGCGGCAACGCAAGCGCCTTTACCGCGCAGACCATCGTGATCGCGCAGTGCGTGATGATTGGCGCGGCGTGGCTGACGCCACGGCTTGTCCGCACGCAGGGTTACTGGGGAGTGCTGATGGTTTCATGGTGTTCGTTGCCAGTACGCGGCGCTCTGGCAGCGCTCTTCATGGACGGCGCCGGGGTCTGGCCGGTGCAGATCCTGGACGGCATCGGCGCGGGGCTGCAGAGCGTCGCCGTGCCGGCGCTCGTCGTGCGGCTCATGGAAGGCACAGGGCGCGTGAATGTTTCGCAAGGCGCTGTCGCCACCGCCCAGGGCGTCGGGGCCGCGCTCAGTCCCTTGCTGGGAGGCACGCTCGCGCAGCAGTTCGGCTACGCGGGCGCCTTTCTCGCGCTGGGGGCGGTCTCCGTTGGCTCACTGGCGCTATGGCTCTGTTTCGCCAATACGCTGCGGCCTGCGTGCGCGGCGTCTTCCGAGTCTTCCGCATCTTCCGTGTGAATTGCCCTGAGCGCGTCAGCCTCGCCACCGATCAAGCCTGCACAAGCGGCGCGCATCGATCTGCAATCGCAAGGTGCAACGGCTGATCGGGCCGCAGCGTCACGGCAAGCACCGGACGCGGCGGCGCTGCGTTCTCCGGCACGGACAACGTGAAGCGCTGCAACAGCATGGCGGCGATAACCGTCATCTCGGTCATCGCCAGATTTTGTCCCAGGCACACGCGCGGCCCCGCGCCAAAAGGGGTGTACGCGCCGCGTGGCAATTCTGGCGCGTCAGGCGCGAAACGCTCGGGCCGGAACACGTCGGGTTCAGGAAACCATCGCGCGTCGCGGTGCATCAGATGCACGGGGATCATGAACAGCGTGCGCGCCGGAAAATGCCATTCGCCCAGTCGAATGGCGCGCGTAGCGCGCCGGCTAAAGAGCACCGGCGCGACGGGATAGAGCCTCAGCGTCTCCTTGATCGTCTGCACCAGATAGCCGAGTTCCGGCAACGTGTCGACCGTCGGTGCGCGGCCTTGCAGCACACGCTGCACTTCCTCTCCCGCGACGCGTTGCGCCTGCGGATTCGAAGCCATGCACCAGGCCCACCACACCAGCGTCGCCGCCGTGGTTTCGTGTCCCGCCAGGAAAATCGTCATGCACTCGTCGCGCACGCCCTGGAGCGACAAGGCCGATCCATCATCGCGAGATTGCAGCAGGTGCGTCAGCAGATCGTCAGGCCACGCCTCGCGATTGAGATTCAAGCGGCTTTGCAAATGCCGCTCGATCAGTTCCTTCAGAGTCCTTAGCGCTTGCCGTTTCCTGCGTTTCCAGGGCATCCAGTCAGGCAGGCTGGCCGGCCAGTAGAACTCCGCATTGGCCGCGCTGCTGATCACGCGGATCGCTTCCTCGGCAAGGCGCACGTCCTCGCCGATATGGCTTGAAAACACCATTTGCAGAATCACGTCCATGGTCAGCATCGTGAGTGCGCTCTCGATGGGCCACTTCGCATCGGCTTGAGGCCAACGCGCAAACGCCTGCGTGGCTGCCGTGACGATCGCTGGTGTAAAGCCTTGCACGGCTTTCGACGAGAAACCCGGAACCAGCGCATGACGGCGAGTGCGCCAGGCGTCCCCTTCGGTCGTCAGAACGCTTTGACCATGCACCTGCGAAAATACGCTGACGGCGCGCTCCCAGCGGATCAATCCATCATGATGGGAAACAAGTAGCTCGCGCACCCGTTGCGGATCGGCGACGACGACATCATGCTCGGGCCAGATACGCAGATGCACGATGTCGCCATACGCCTTTTGCCAGGCCGCCAATGTACCGGGCAAATCGCGCGACATCGCGCCAAGCAGGCGCCATCCCGTGATGCCAGCAGGCGGCCCGGGCGGCCACGTACCGGCCGCCGCAGCCGGTGCAACCTGCGGCGGCGCATTGCGATGAAACGGACATTGATGCTCGGAAGGCCTGGTCATGGTGTCGACGGGGTGGTTATCCTGATCGCGATTCTGTACCCGACGCGCCGCGTTTTCTTGAACGCAAACGACATCGACAGCCTCAGCCGCCCTGTCTATACTGCGCGCTCATGAACCTGGAACCGCGCCTTTCGCCCTGCCCCGATCCGCTGATGCGTGCGCCGCTGGCATCGCTCGGCCACCGGCGTCCGTACGCGCGGCTCCATCTCGCGCCACCGGGTCTGCAAGGCGCCGTTGTCGCCGTGCTTTGCCGCGACACCCGCGGCTTCGCCTTAAGCGACGCGCAACGCCTGACGCATTTTCCCGCCTCGCCGATGGTGAGCCTCACGTGGTTTCAGGACGTCGATGCGGGACGCATCGAGCAGACCGACGAGGGCCCCGAATGGCGGCCATTCAATTCTGCAGTCCTGATATCCGGCACGCATTCCCATCCCACCACATGCTGGGCGCCAACCAGCGGCCGCGCCGGGATGGTGTGCTTCGATGCACACGCAGCACAGGCGCTGTTCCAGATCGACCTGGGCGCCATCCAGGATGTGATCGTCGATGCGCGCGAGCTGCTCGACAGCACGTGGCATGCGCTATTCGATGCGCTGGCCGCCTCGGACAGCGACGCGTCAGCGCTAGCCGCGCTACAGCAACATCTCACGCCGCGCTGGCGTGCGCTGAGCGGCGCCAGCACGATACTGCCGTCGCTGCGCGAAGCGGGCCGCTATTGGGTCAAGCGGCTCGCGTGGCAGGCTCACGAATGGGGGCGCTCGCATAGTCCGCGTCACGTCGAGCGGCGTATCAAGGCTTATAGCGGGCGCTCGATGCGCGAATGGCAAGCGCTCGTCAAGACCGAGAGCCTGTTTTTCAACGCACGCGCGCAATACGAAGCCGGCGAAGCGCTGGACTGGGCCGCGATTGCACACGACGAGGGCTTTGCAGACCAGGCGCATCTGAGCCGCGCCGTCAAGCGCCGCACGGGGTTTTCTCCCAACGAGTTCGCGCGGCGCTTCGCCGAAGACGAATCGTTCTGGGTCTATCGATTGTGGGTCTAGCCAGCGGGCGATGCAGGCCGGGCAGACTTACCGCTTCTGAAGAATGAAATTTGCCGCTGCGTAGCGCGCATTGCAGTTCCAGATTTCCTGGCCATCGCGGTAGAACGTCGCCCAGCCGTCCTTCACCGTGACGTCGGCTTTGGGGAACACCTCGCCGTGCCCATGCGCGGCTGCGGAGAGCGGGTTGTTCTCGCGGCAGGTTGCCAGGTACTCGCCGTTCTCCGGCACGTCGATCTTTGCCTCGTCCATCCTGTATTGCCGATTTGCTGTGGGTTCAAGGGCGCAAGTCTATCACCCGCCGTGTCGCCCCTCCTGCGCCCGTCCTGAGTGACCTGTCGTCGCTGCGACGCGATTGTGTGCGCCTCGATCTTTCAATGCAAAAGATGGAATCGACTTCCCGCACAAAAAGGCAATTGAAATAAAAACGAAATCCATTTTATATATTTCATTAAATTAATAACAGAACATTCATGGAATTTCGCGCCACTACATTCCCTTCTTTATACCGCATCATCAATCATTTAATTCCACGGCGTACAGCGCGCAATCACGCCGCCATGCTGTTACGACTGTAAATTCCCCGCTGTTTCCAGCGTCGCCAAGACTTTCATTCTCCCGTCGCAACAAGGCCTAAGATAGCCTCAATTCCCCACATTTATCGCAACAATTACGCGAATTACCCCATCAAATATTCGGAATTATTTATAAAAGTTTCACAATGGAATGGTTCAATGCGGCCACTTTGACGGCGCCATCAAAGAGCATCAATTGCATTGACTGCAATTCACCCACCGCTTGCTTTCAACCATCAAGACGAAGCGCCAATTAAAAACTGGAGCGCGCTGTATGCACCCAAGAAAAACCCTGCTATCCATTTCGTTCGCGGCGGCAGTCGTCGCGATCGCCGCGTGCGGCAGCAACAACAACTCGACGCCCACGTCGACGACCGCGGCTGTTTCCGCTCAGGACGCCCTCAAGACGGCCACGCCGATCAAGCACCTCGTGGTGATCTTTGGCGAGAACGAGTCCTTCGACCACTACTTCGGCACCTATCCGAACGCCCAGAACCCCGAAGGCGAACCGACGTTTACGGCGGCGGCCGGCACGCCCACCGTCAACGGCCTCACGTCGGCGCTGCTGACGGCCAACCCGACGGTCTCCAACACGAAGAACCCGAGCGGCACGAACATCAACCCGTTCCGCCTCGACCGTTCGCAGGCCGCCACGGAAAGCCAGAACCACAACTACACGCCGGAGCAGCTTGCAGCAGACGGCGGCGCGATGGATCTGTTTCCGCTGAACACCGGCAACAACGCGGTCGGCTCGGCCAACACGTTCGGCGAGCCGGGCCTCGTGATGGGCTACTACGACGGCAACACCGTCACGGCGCTGTGGAACTACGCGCAGCACTTCGCAATGAGCGACAACGCCTACACCGACACGTACGGCCCCTCTACGCCAGGTGCGATCTCGGTGATCTCGGGCCAGCACAACGGCGCCGTGGTGACGAAGAGCGGCGCGGTGGTCACGGGCAGCGCGACGTCGAGCCCGTCGACCGACGTGGTGTATGACCTGCAAGGCGGCTGGACGCTGACCGGCGACCTCGACCCGACCGGCGACGCCTGCACGGTCGCGGCCGGCTCGACCACGACGGCGGCGATGACGTCGAAGAACATCGGCGACCTGCTCAATTCGGGCGGCGTCACGTGGGGCGGCTTCATGGGCGGCTTCAACCTGCAGACCGTGAACGCGAACGGCACGACGGGCTGCAACCGCTCGACGTATTCGTCGGTGCTGGGCGCGAGCGAAAGCGACTACGTGCAGCATCACGCGTGGTTCCAGTACTACGCGAGCACGCAGAACCTCGCGCATACGCGCCCGTCCTCGGTCGCGGCGATCGGCTATACCGATCCGCTCGACAACACGGCCACGCCGGTGCATCACCAGTACGACGTCAACGACTTCTTCACGGCGGTCAAGGCGGGCAACTTCCCGTCGGTCAGCTTCCTGAAGGCGCCTGCCGTCGCCGATGCCCACCCCGGCAATTCCGATCCGCTGGACGAGCAGTCGTTCGTCACGAGCGTGGTGAACTTCCTGCAGCAGCAGCCGGACTGGAAGGACACCGCCGTCATCGTGACCTATGACGATTCCGACGGCTGGTACGACCATCAGTACATCGCGCCGACCACGTCTTCGTTCGATGCCACCACGGCTGAAACGACGGGCCAGACCACCAAGACCGCCGTCACGGGCGCCGACCAGCTCAACGGTGCGGGCGTCTGTAACGCCACGGGCGCGGTGCAAGGCGTGGGCGTCAATGGCGGCGCGGTGAATGGCCGTTGCGGCCCCGGCACGCGCATTCCGTTCCTCGTGATCTCGCCGTATGCGAAGCCGAACTTCGTCGATGGCACCACCGTGGTCACGCAGTCCTCGGTTGTGCGCTTCATCGAAGACAACTGGCTGGGCGGCGCACGCATCGGCCAGGGCTCGAACGACGCGAACGCGGGCAGCATCATGAACCTGTTCAACTTCGCGACCACGACGCCGAATGCGACGCTCTATCTCGACTCGAACAAGGGCACGCAACTCTCGTCCACGCCGGCAGCCATTACGGGGCCGTCGCTTTAAGCGCAACACCTGACCATCGATGAGCGTCTTCGCGTCATTGCACCCTTGACCGGAGATGCTCCTTTGCGCATCGGTTCGGCCCGCGCCGGGCCGATGCATTTTTCTCCGCGATGAATAGCCCCTTGTTTACGGGACTTTCGCGGACATTGCTCCGCAACCGTCTATGTCAACGCAACCGTACCGCACGTCGCCACCCGCCGATTCCACCGCGTCTAAAGCGCCATCGCGCCGCCGCCCACGCCTGCTGGCAGGCTGCGCGGCCGCGCTGTTCGCCGTCGCCGGGTTGACGGGCTATGCGCTCGCGTATCCCGAGCGCATGCCCGCAGCGCTCGGCGACGCCGTCGAAAATCTCACCGGCGCGAACCCGCATCCTGTGCAACTGGTGCTGCCGCCGCAAGCACCTTTGAGCGCCGTCGCGAAGCTCGGCAAGCAGATCTTCTACGACGAATCGCTGTCGGCTTCGGGCAAGCAGTCGTGCGCGTCATGCCATAGCGCGTCGCGCGCCTATGGGCCGCCGAACGATCTCGACGTGCAACTGGGCGGCCCGCAGCTGGATCGTCAGAGCTATCGCCCGCCCCCTTCGCTTGCGTATCTGTACCGGCAGGCGCCGTTCAGCATCGGCCCCGACGCCGCCGATGCCGCCGCGCCGCCCGACTTCAATGCGCTCGCGCAAGCCGCGATGGGCACGCAGCGCGCCGACAAGGTGGCAGGCACGACGCCCGCGACGGTCGCGATGGTGCCGGTGGGCGGCCTGTTCTGGGATGGCCGTGCGGACTCGTATCAGCGCCAGGCGCTGGGCCCGTTGCTCAATCCGACTGAAATGGCCAATCCCGATGCCGCGACCGTCGCGAACAAACTCGCGCATGCATCGTATGCGGACGCCTTCCGCAAGCTGTTCGGCCCGCGCATCTTCGACAATCCGACCATGCTGACCGCCGAAGCCATGTTCGCAGTCGGCCGCTATGAATTCGAAGAACCGGACTTCCACGCATTCACGAGCAAATACGATTACTGGCTGCAAGGCAAGGCGCGCCTCACGCATGCAGAACTGCGCGGGCTGCGTCTATTCAACGATTCGAAAAAGGCCAATTGCGCGGGTTGCCATTTGAGCCAGCCGACTTCCGACGGCCTGCCACCGCTGTTCACGGACACGCAATACGAAGCGCTGGGCGTGCCGCGCAATCCGCGCCTGGAAGCCAACCGCGACCCGAAATTTTTCGACCTTGGCCTGTGCGGGCCGATTCGTCAGGACCTGGCGCAGCAAAAGCAGTATTGCGGCATGTTCCTCACGCCGACGCTGCGCAACAGCGCGACTCGCCACGTGTATTTCCACAATGGCGTCTATCACGACCTGAAGCAGGTGATGGACTTTTATAACCTGCGCAATACCGATCCGGACAAGATCTATCCGCGCGATGCGGCTGGCAAGGTGCAGGTGTACAACGACATTCCGCAAGCCTTGCAGGCCAACGTCGATTACGCCGATGCGCCATTCGACCGCAAGCCCACCGACCGGCCCGCGATGTCGGATCAGGACATTCAGGACATCATAGCGTTCATCGGCACGCTCACGGACGGCTACAAGCCGCATTGATCGCACCAATGAAAAATGCCGCCGGGCGCGCTGCCCGGCGGCATCGGCACTGCAAACTTACTGAATGCCGTGACGCGTCTTGTAGTCGAGCGCGTAGGCGATCTTGCCTGGCTTCGACGCCGTGATCGGCTTGACCAGGTCGCCGAAATTGCCCTTGGTATAGGCCTTGCCTGCATTGACCTGCGCAAGGCGGCCAAGTTGCGCCCCGGTGAGGCCGGAGATTTCGCCATCGGTCGAAGCAACCATTTTCACCGATGCATTCCAGACTGCGTTCAGGTAACCCGTGTCGGCGGTCGCGGGATCGGGATCGGTCGTGCCCGCCTTCGTCAGCGTATAACCCGTGAGCGGGAAGGTCGTGCGCAGCCAGTCGGCCCAGTAAAACTCCAGGAAGTCGGTCGAAGGCGTCGGCTTGCTGTAACCGATATCGCGCGTGAAATAGACCAGCGAGCGATAGACGTCGTTCTGCATGCCGAGCTTGAGGCCCAGCCCCGTCGGCAATTGATCGGGCGTGATCGTCGCGCCGTTCGCGTCCTTCAGGCGCGTATAGCCGCGGCTTTGCATTTCCGCCCAGAACGTGCTGCCCGAATACGCGCTGAGGTTGTCCTTGACCACGACGTGGACGTGCACGCTCGGGCCGCCGTTGGGCACTTCGTAATACGTCGACGAACCGTGATGGCCGTCGGTCAGGTACAGCGTGTCGCCGTTCGGGCCGATGACGACCGGATTGAGCACCGTCGTATCGCGCTGGCTCGTGTCCGTGACCGTGCAGGTGTAGGACGTGGCGTCGGTCAGCGTCGACGTGGACGTCGAGCCGTTGCTCGCCAGGCCCGTCAGCCCTTCGTCCGCGCAGAAGTCGTCGAACTCCTTGGTCATATCGGCTTCGTAGCGGCCGAGCTTGTAATAGATCTGGTCGTAGCCCAGCGCGGCCTGGGTCGGGCGCAGGTCGCCGAGCGTCACGTCGATCACCTGGCCCGCCGCCGCGGCCTGCCATTTTCCGGGCGTGGTGGCCGCAGGTTGCGAAGCGGTGTCGGGCGTGGTGGCGGTGGCCGTGTCCGAAGCAGCACCCGAAGTGGCTGCGTCCGAAGTGGGCGTCTTGGCGGTAGAGGCAGGGTCGCCGCCACAAGCGCTCAGCGCAGTAAAGGCCGTGAGGGAAACAAGCGAGAGGAGCGAAGCCGCGAACGCGCGCTTGCTGGAATTTATTGTCATGAAAAGCCCGGCATCTGAAAGAATCGTAATCAACTCGCAGTGTGCCGGGTGAAAATGAAAGTTATGTGAAAGCATCAATGCGGGCGCAACGATCCAGGCGCGCGCAATCGATTGCGCCAACTTGTTGCGTCAGCAACGGGATTCGGGCGCCACGTCAGTGCATACGCGCACCACGTCGAAGAATCCATACACCGGCGCAGTGAATCGCGTCGCTCCCATTCAAGCGCGTGCATCACATTGCCGTTACGCAGTAGTAGTGCACGCACTAAAAAGCGACGCTGATATTGGCGACGTCGATTTACAGTTCAGAATGCGGCGTAAACTCTGGTGTCATCCTGGCGCATGCGATGAAGCACAATCCGTTTATTCGACTGCTCGGGCGCTTGCGCGTAGGCCGCAAGCTGCTCCTGATCTATCTGCTCGACCTGAGCGCGGTCGTCTATATCAGCAGCATCCTGATTCACGAAAAATATATATCGATCGATTTCTCGCAGAAGGAAATCATCGGCAATAGCTATCTGGCGACGGTGCGCGAGACGCTTGTCGACGTCGCCATGCGCGGCGCAGGCGGCCAGTTCGACACGCAACATATTGCGCAAACGAATGCCGCGCTCTCTCGCGCCGAACAGCAATACGGCGCGAACATGCAAAGCGACGAGTTGAATGCGCGCCTGCGCCATGCGCTGGACGCCCTCGCCCATGCGCCGCGCGCCGCCGGATCGCGCGCCGTGAGCGACGCGCTCGCAGCCTGCCGCGACCTGATTACGCGCGTGGGCAACCAGTCGAACCTGATTCTCGATCCCGACCTCGACAGCTATTACTCGATGTCGCTGTCGATCCTGCGCTATCCCGCCCTGCTCGACGCGGTGGACGGCATCGGCTTCCGCCTGCACGAAGGCAGCCGCGATGCGCAGAAACAGCGCGAACTGAGCACCCGTTACCTCGTGCTCGAAGGCCAGCTCGACGGCGTGGCGCAGGGGCTGCGCTCCGATTTCGCCGAAGCGGGTGCAGCCAACGAAGACGTCAAGCTCGCGCTCGCCGCGCCCATCGCGCAGTTGCTTGCGGCCATCGAAACCTATCGCGGCGCGGCGCGCGCGGCGGTCGACGCAACGACAAACGGCGGCGCGAGCGACGCCACGCGCGCGGCGGCGGACGCGGCCCAGCAGGCGCTGGTGGCCCGCGTGGGCGATGCGTGGCGCGCAACCGGCGCGGAGCTCGACAAGCTGCTCCAGGCGCGCGTGAGCGGCCTGTTCTCGCGCATGTGGCTGCATCTGGGCACGGCGCTGTTCCTGCTGTGCGGCATTCTCTCGATGGTGTATCTGGTCGCGCAGCAGATCTCGCGGCCGCTGCGCCATCTCGCGCGCGTGATGGACACCGTGCGTCGCACGGGCGATCACCGCCAGCGCGCGACGTGGCATAGCCAGGACGAGATCGGCCAACTGGTCACCGGCTTCAACGACATGCTCAAGCAGCTCGATCACGAGCGCGACGTGCAAAAGGAACTCGCGGCCACGGCGCGCGCATCGGAAGCGCAGCACGCGCTCGTGGAAGCGACGCCGGTGCCGATGATGGTCACCGCCGTGCCGGGTCATGAAGTGCTGCACGCCAACCATCCCGCGCTTTACTGGCTCAACGGCTGCACGTCCGATCCGTGGGCGTACGGGCTCGATTCCGCGGTGCGGGCGCGCTTTTTCCAGCAGCTTTCCGATCGCGGCGCCATCGACGAATTCGAAGTGCGCTGGATGGCGAGCGAGGAACCGACGTGGGCCATGCTCTCCGCGCGCCGCCTCACCTTCCAGGGCCGCGACGCCGTGCTCACCGCCTTCACGCCGATCAACCAGATCAAGCTGATGGAGCAGCGCCTGGAACTGTGGGCGAAGGTATTCGAAGCCTCATCGGAAGCGATCCTGATCCTGGACAGCGAACGCCGCCTGCTGACCGCCAACGCCTCGTTCTATCGCGCAACGGGTTATCGCGCGGGCACGATCAGCGGCAAGCTGCCGCAATTCATCGTCGCGAGCGGCAACGGCGAACCGTTGATGGCGCAACTGACTGCGCTGGTGGATATCGCGAGTGTCTGGAACGGCGAAGCCGTAGTGCGTCGGCGCGCGGGCGGCGACTACCCCGCGTGGCTCATGATCAGCGCCGTGCGCGACAAGCGCGGCAGCGTTTCGCACTATATCTGCACGCTGATCGACATTACCGACCGCAAGAAAAGCGAAGCGCGCATCCAGTTTCTCGCCGAGCACGACGTGCTCACCGAGTTGCCCAACCGCGCGCTCTTCACGAAACGCGTGGGCAGCGCCATCGACCAGGCGCGGCTCACGCGCGGCCGCGTCGCGGTGCTGTTCATCGATCTCGACCGCTTCAAGGACATCAACGACAGCTTCGGCCATCATGCCGGCGACGGTCTGTTGCGCTCGGTGTCGCGGCGTCTCTTGCAATCGGTGCGCGCGGGCGATACGGTCAGCCGCCTGGGCGGCGACGAATTCACGGTGCTGCTTGGCGATGCGGGCGAAGCCGCAGACGTGGCGCGCCTCATCGACGAACGCCTGTTGCCGCTGATGCGCGAGCCGCACATGATCGGCGGCGTGACCTTGCAGGTGGCGTGCAGCATCGGCATCGCGCTTTATCCCGACGACGGCGACGATATCGAAGCCCTGATGCAGAACGCCGACGCCGCCATGTACCGCGCGAAATCGGCCGGGCGCAATCTCGTCAAGTTCTTTTCGCGCGAAATGGCGGAAAGCACGCGTCTTCGCCTGGAGCTGGAAACGCATCTGCGCACCGCCATCGAGCGCGACGAGCTATGGCTCGCGTATCAGCCCTGCGTGCATGCCACAACGGGCGAGCTGATGAGCGTGGAAGCGCTGCTGCGCTGGCAGCACCCGCATCTTGGCCCGGTGTCGCCCGCGGACTTCATTCCGATCGCCGAGGAAACGCGGCTGATCGTGCCCATCGGCGCATGGGTGATCGACGAAGCGTGCCGCCAGATCGCGCGCTGGCGCGCGGCGGGACTGCCGGAGATCCGCGTGTCGATCAATCTTTCGGTGGTGCAGTTGCGCGACGATGCGCGGCTCGTGAACCGGCTGCGCGACAGCCTCGCGGCGCATCGCGTGGAAGCGGGCAGTCTCGAACTCGAAATCACGGAAACGGTGCTGATGGAGAGCGTCGACCGCTACCTGGGCGTGGTCAACGAAATTCGCGCGCTAGGCGTGAAGCTGTCGCTCGACGATTTCGGCACCGGTTATTCGAGCTTGAGCTACCTGCATCGCTTCCCGCTCGACCGGCTCAAGATCGATCGCGCCTTCGTGAACGGCAGGCTCGAAGCAAGCGCCGATCTCGCGGTGATCCGCGCGATTGTCGAGCTTGGCCATGAACTGGGCTTGCGCGTGGTGGCCGAAGGCGTCGAGCAGGCGCACGAGGCGCAGGCGCTGCGGCGCCTCGGCTGTGACGAGTTGCAGGGGTTTTTCTACGCGAGGCCGCTGCGGCACGAGGCGCTCGCCGAATGGCTGCAGGCGCGCGCCGATACGTGCATGGACGAAGCCGTCTAGTCGTTCGAAGCGCCGAAACAGCGGCCGCACGAACGCGCCTGGCCAAGGCGCAGCCGCCCGGCGCTCACGGTCACTTCATTGCCGCATTCGCAGCGGCAGACCCAGAGGCCGTCACCGGCATAGCGCCCGGTGGTGAGCTGGCCGAACACCTCGCCGCCCTTGAGCGACGGCGAGCCGGGGCGCGAGCGCCAGACGCGGCGCTGCTCGCGGCAGCCGCAATCGCGCGTCTGCCCGCTCTCGACTTCGGCGAGCGTGGCGCTCAGGTGCGCCCCACAGCAGCACTTCCACAGCCACACGTTAGCGCCGCGATATTGCAGCGCAACGAGATCGCCGAAGGCGCGACCGGTAATGTCGCGACTCGGCGGAAAGGGCCATGCCGGGGGCAAAGGGGGACGGATACGCTGGTTCACGAAAGATAAATGGGGTTCGGCGTCGTACTCTCAAGCGTAACCCTTCTCCGGACTTTCGTGGAGACGCGGCTACGCTCAGTGGGGACAGAGCCAATCCGCCAATCATAATTCGTGAATGCGATTCAAGGCGAGCGGTAAGACAAACGGTTACGGGTGCGCGGGATGAGACGGCGCTATTTGATCTCCCGGTTGTGCGTGCTCGCGGCTTCGATTTCCGCCGTATTCCACTTGCCGCGTCGCATCGCTTCGGCCAGCATCCCCAGCGTAATGGGCACGAGCGGAGCATCACGAAACTTCTTCGAGAATATCCCGGCGACAGCACGAATGACGTCGAGTGACTCTGGGCCGAAGTATCGATCGTATGGAAAGCCGTCCGGAGCGTCGATGTTGAACTTCTCTGCCCAGCTATCGATGAATTCAATGGCATCCATGCCGGTCAGGCGTAAATCTTCTTCGATGCGTGATTCTGGCTTTAGCTCAAGACGACCGAAAAGCGGACGTCCTAGTTCTTCTCGCGCGAAAGCCTCAAGCGCTTGCCAAATTGGGTCTGCCATATCAGAGAATGCGGTGTAACGCCTCACGGGCACGCACCGCATTCTACAAGCTCGTGTCGTCAGCCGTTCCTGGTGCCTTTGGCCGCCTTATAGTTCTCGCCGGCAAAAATCAGAACACCCCTATAAATAGGGGCGTTCTGGTCGCTAGCCGCCCTTCTTACTCCGAACGATCATCCTCATCATCGCCACCCGAAGCATCGAGCCCCGGCAGCGTCTGCGTACCTTCACGCTGCACGGCCGCGAGCTTATGCGGGTCGAGGCCGAGCGCCTTCAGGATCGTGGGCGCCACCTGCATATTGGTCACCGGCGCATTGACGACGCCCTTCTTCAGATGCGGATTCGACACCACCAGCAGCGTATTCGTATCGTCGGTAGCGAGGCCGCCATGCTCGGCCAGCTTTGCCGCGCTCTTGCTGTAGATCGTGCCCGGCACCGGCTGGACGATGATATCGGGCACGCGGCCGCCAGCAGGATTGCCCCAGATCGCCTTCAACGCGGCGTCGTGATAAAGCGTCTGCGTATGCGTCGAATTATTGCCCGCCTGGTCCGCGCCCAGGATCGATACCGCCTTCGGCGCATCGCTGTGGTTCTTCAGCCAGATGAGCGACACATCGTCGGCCGTTTCCTGCGCGACCGGCACGCCGCCGTTGGTCAGCAGATCGGCGACATCGCTCACGTCAGCCGTTGCATACGCATTCTTCGAGCCGCTGAGCATGTGCAGCTTCTTCACGTCGATCGGCGACTGGCCATGCTTGGCGCCGACGATCACGAGCGTCGAGCGCAGCAGATGATTCGCCTTGAGCGCGTCGTACATCTGCCCGAGCGCGCCATCGACATAGTCGAGCGACTGCGTCACCGGCAGCGTCGGCGACGCAGCGGCGTCGAGGTAACCGCCGCGCGTCGAAGACGATCCTTCCATCGCCACCGTGACCTTCTGCGCGACGCTCACCGCCTGGAAGTTCATGCCGAAGATCGCGGGCACGCCCACCTGCTTCGCGCCGGTCTGGTCGAGTCCGTTGATCCAGTTCAGCACGACCTTGACCTTGAAGCCGTCATACGTGCGCGTATACGTCGGGTCGGATGTCCAGTCGTCGCCTGCGGGTGCGCTCGGGTAGCCGTTGGTTTGCAGCGACGTCGAATTGATTTCGGGTGCGTAGAGTTCGTCCAGGCCCAGCCCCGACGGCCCGTTGAGGATCTCGTAGGCGGGGTGCTTGTCCGACCACGCCGTGCGCAGGCCGGCCTGGTGAGCGACCTCGAAGACCGTGTTGGTGCCGTTCTGCAAATACAGGTGCGGCCAGATCTTTTCGCAGCCCGCCGACGTCTTGCGCAGCGGCAGGTTCGCCGGGTTGATGTGTGGATTGCGCGGGTCGTAAGCCGCGCCAGCGGGCGGCGATCCGCCGTCGAGCTTCGAGAGATCCCAGTCGAGCGCCTCGAAGTTGGTCACTTCGGTGCCGGGCGTGCCGCTGCAATTGCTGCCCGGCGGATAAAGCGTCGCGTCGTAGGTGTCGTCGTAGAAGACGCCGTGACTTAGCGGCGTGCCGCCGGTGACGAGCGCCAGCATGCCGGGAAACGAATCCGAAGGTTTAGACGTGGAAGCATGCGTGTATTCGACGCCATGCCGTGCGAGCTTCGCGAAGGTGGATTGCGGGTGCGACCTGACGTAGTTTTCCAGGTCGGCTTCATGCATCCCGTCCACGCTGATCAGCAGGACATGCGCATAGCGCGCGTGATGGTCGCCGTCCTGATCCTGTGCCGCTGCGCCCATGCTCGTGAATGCCAGCACGCTCGCACTGAAGATTGCCGTGAGTCCAAACCACTTTTCTATCTCTTTCATTCTTCACCTCTTGATATGAATTATGAATTGGGCGCAAAAGCGCCCTGAGATAGATAAGTCGGCAATAAGAAATTCCCGTGAAGGGTTACTTTCGTTTCTCTTCCTGATGTGCGCGCGAGGCCTGATAGACAGGCGTTCCAGCCGATGTAACAGTTTGTATCGATTCAGGGATGACGGTTATAAAACGTGTTTAAACCTTGAATTCAAATAACAATGCCTATCATTTAAAAAGTCGATTTAAATACGTCACAAAACACTTAGTGTTCCGGCTTGTGCTGTTCGCCGGCAATCGGCATGACGGACTTGTTCTGCGTGCGGCGCGCAAGCGCGAGTGCAATGCCGCCCAGAATCGCAACGGACGCCGCCACGATCCGCATCGAAATGTCCTCCGACAAAAACAACGCCCCGCCAAATGCGGCAACAGGCGGCACCGACAGTTGCACTGTCGCGGCGCGCATCGCGGACAGCCCCTTGAGCGCCGCATACCAGATCACATAGCCGATGCCCGACGTCACCGCGCCCGATGCAACCGCCAGCGCAATGCCGCCAGGCGCGGCGTGAAAACGGCCATGCAGCAGCAGGCTCTGGAGAAGGCTCAGTAGCAGCGCCATCGGCGCGGCGCGCAGGAAGTTGGCCGCCGTCGCCGCCAGCGGATTCGCGACGCCGCGTCCACGCAACGAGTACACGCCCCACGCAATACCCGCTGCGCTCATCAGTGCGGCGCCCAATGGCGTCGGCGCGGTGACGCCGGGAGAAACCAGGTAGAGCAGCCCCGCGAGTGCGAGCGCCAGGCCAAGCCATGCAAGCGGCGCGAACTGCTCGCCCGCGCGCAGGCCCGCCGCGAACATCGTCAACTGAACCGCGCCGAACAGGATCAGCGCGCCGGTGGCCGCGCTCACGCTCAGATACGCGAACGAGAAAAACGCGACATAGGCAAAGAGCATCGTCGCCGCGAGCCAGTCGGCTTTTGCGTGCTGCGCGCGACGGGTGCCCACGCGTGCAAGCACGCCCAGCATCACCGCGCCTGAGACGAGACGGATGCTGGCAAAGCTCGCCGCATCGATGCTGGCGTGCTGCAAGGCCAGGCGGCACAGCAGCGAGTTGGATGCGAACGCCACCATCGCGGCGCTGGTCAGCAGGGCGGTGCGTGTGGCGGGCTGAACGTGTTCCATATACGTGCAATGGTCGGCCAACTACTTAGGAATGCGTGACAACAAGCAGCGCCGACCAGGCCAGCAATGCGCCGCCAAGCGGCGCACTCAGCCGCTGGCCCCACGAGATGTTTTTCTCGACCGCCATCACGCAGGCGAGCACCAGCATCCAGCCCAGGCTCCCCGCGCCGACCATGAACATCAGCAGCATCAGCGCCCAGCAGCAGCCGACGCAAAAGAGCCCATGACGCAGGCCCAGAACGAACGCTTCGCGAGACGGCGCGCGCCCGCGCCAATGGCCAATCACGAAACTCAGCGGCGTGCGGCATTGCTCCAGGCATCGATGCTTGAGCTTGCTGAACTGGAACGCGCCCGCCCCCGCCAGCGTGACTGCGCCGATCAACCAGCCGTAGCCGATCATCATTGGCACTCGCGCGACGCCGTCCAGCAGCAGCGTATGCAATCCATGCGCGAGCAGGCCAAACGCGCTCCACACCGCCACGTAGCCAAGGAAAAGCAGCCATAGCACGCGCATCCTGTCGGGCCGCCCCGCGACAATGCGCTCGACCACGCTGAACAGCGACAGCGTGGTCGGCAGCATCATCGCCATGATCATGAGCGTCCACGACAGCGCGTACAGCACGGCCTGCAAGACCGCCGAGCCGCCGGGAATCGCGCGGCACAGCCCCGCACCGGGCCCAGCCGAAAGCGCATCGCCGTGATCCAGATAGCGCCCGTAGGGACTGCGCGCCCAGAGCCACAACGTCATCCACGCGAGCAGCACCAGCGCGCCGAGCACGGGCACGAAGATGCGTCGATGACGCGCGGCGCCGGACATGTCCGACTCGGGCGCGGCAGGTCAGGCGTCGAAGCGGAACGTGCTTTGCAGTGCGTTGTGATCCTTCAGGCTCACATCGATACCCAGCGCCTTGTTCATCGCGCGATACAACGGCGCCTTGCCGACGAATACCGGCGCACCCGGCACCGTGGAAAACACCGTATCGGTCAAGGTCGTGGTCGCACCACTGGGCCCCGTGTAGGGCACCAGGTCGGCGTGATAATCCTGGCCAATCTTGAGCGTGCCCTTGCCGCCATCGACATCGAATTGAATCGGCGCGCGCTCGACCGACACGACCGTGCCGATCAACTTCGCGAGATCGGCGACCGGGCCGCCCGCCTGCCCCGTGTACACCTTGAGTAGCGCCGCTTCCTGTTCGTCGGTGGCGTTCTCGTTGAGGTAGATCGCCACCGACCAGTCACCCGCCAGCACGTTGCCGGGAATATTGCACACCGCGGCGATCGTGCAGCCCGCGACGTCGACGCCGTCGATCGCCCCCTGGTCGAAGTGCCACGAGACAATCGACTGGCAGGTGCCGAAATCGGGGTCTTCGCCGATCCAGCAAGGACACAGCACGCGGCAGTTGCAAACCTCCAGCAGACGGCCTTCAAGGTGATAGCTCATCATTGCCTCCGTTAGGAACGGTCGATCAGGGGCGGCCACCGCGGCCAGTCGGCACGCGGTAACTCGGGGTGGCACCTGGTAGCGATTAAATGGCGAGAAGAAGAAGGAAAGCGGCGTGCGCGGAACTGACCGGACGAATCCATGCGGCTCGCTGGATGCGAAACGTGCATCGGGAGCGTATCGACTTGT
Source organism: Paraburkholderia bannensis NBRC 103871 (assembly GCF_000685015.1). GTDB lineage: Bacteria > Pseudomonadota > Gammaproteobacteria > Burkholderiales > Burkholderiaceae > Paraburkholderia > Paraburkholderia bannensis. Next base: position 76,128 of record NZ_BAYA01000010.1, read on the forward strand.
ATTGTAGAAAGCCCCAAAGGGTATGCAAGGCGCATTGCGTGTGCCCGGACTGGGCGCGGCATTCATGCGTTTTTCCAATTGAGTCAACGCTAAAGAATCGGCCCGCGCACTTCCGGACACGCTGGATCCCCTCTCACAATCCATAGTGGTATTCCATATACCAAAACCGCCTGTTCACGCCAATAATTTTGGTATACCGTATTATTCTGACAATCTCCCTGCGCTGACGCGCCCGGCATTTCCACGATTTCGACGTGACCATGAAGATGCAGAACCTTTCGATCGGTAAGAAATTAGCCACGGCGTTCAGCGTCGTCATTGCGGTTTTTCTCGTGAGTTCAGCGGTGTGCGGGTACGGCCTGAACGCCATCGACCAGAAGCAGCAGCAAAACGCCGTGTCCGTGCAGGCGCAACTGCTCGTCAAGGACGCGAGCGCCGATTACCTCAACATCATCTGGTCGGTGCTGGCCTACAACCTGGACGGCCAGCCCGGCCACCTGAAATGGAAGGTCGATCACATCGACGACTTCCGCAAGCGCATGGCGGCCATCAAGGCGCTCGACGCGAGCGACACCGCCCGCAACCAGCTTGTCGACAGCGCCGTCGCGCAGTACGACACGTGGGAAGCCAAAGTCGTCGATCCGCTGCTGTCGATGCGCACGCACGTCAACGAGGGCAGCGCCACGCTCGCGCAGCTGAGCGACCTGACGGAGGGCTTTGGCAGCTTTCTGGGCACCGGCGACATGATTTCCGCCGTCGATGCGCTCGACAAGGCCGAGCGCGCGCGCATCGAGACGCGTACCGCCGAACTCGCATCGCTGCGCCATACGATCTATGTGAGCGTCGCGTTCGCGGCAGCGCTGGCCGTGCTGTGCGCGGCGCTCGCGGGCCGCTGGCTCGTAGGTGCGATCCGCGACCCGCTCGCGCGCGCCGTCGAGACCGCGCAGGCCATCGCCGCCGGGCGGCTGGACAGCCGCATCGAGCGCGACCGCACCGATGAAACCGGGCGCCTGCTCGCCGCCATGGACGCGATGCAGATGTCGTTGCAAACGATCGTCGGGTCGGTGACGACGGGCGTGGAGGCAGTCAAGGTCGGCGCGGCCCAGATCGCGGCAGGCAATACCGATCTTTCGTCGCGCACCGAACAGCAGGCCGCCGCGCTCGAAGAGACTTCGGCGACCACGCACGAGCTCACCGAGGCTGTCCGCCAGAACGCCGATAACGCGCGCCACGCCTGCGAGGTGATCGTGCGCGCGATGGACGCCGTGAATGCGGGCAACACGATGTCGGCGCAAATGATCGAAACGATGAACGAAGCGTCGGGCAGCGCGGAAAAGATCGCGTCCATCACGGCGATCATCGAAGGCATTGCGTTCCAGACCAATATTCTCGCGCTCAACGCTGCGGTCGAGGCAGCGCGCGCGGGCACCGAAGGGCGCGGCTTTGCCGTGGTCGCGTCGGAAGTGCGCTCGCTTGCGCAACGCTCCTCGACGGCGGCGAAAGAGATCAAGGAACTGATCGAGCATTCGACGGCGTCGATCACGGGCGGCGTGACGCGCGCGCACGATGTGGGCGCGACGATGGTGTCCCTGCGCGCCGATATTGCCACGGCGAAACAGGTGTTCGAGACCATCGCGCACGCGTCCGGCGAACAAAGCCGCGGCCTCGAACAGGTCAACCAGGCGATCTCGCAGATGGATCAGGTCACGCAGCAGAATGCGGCGCTCGTGGAAGAGGCCGCCGCGGCCGCCCATGCGCTAGACGAACAGGCGATGCGTCTGCAAGGTGCGGTCGCGGTGTTTTCGGCCTGAGGCGCTGTCAGGCTTTATCAGCCTTTATCAGACCTTTTCCAGCGCCTGTCTGCCCGCTTCCAGATAGGCGCTCATTTCCGCTTGCGGCACCATGCCGCCGCCCGTCGCCCAGATGACGTGCGTGGCGTTACGCATCGCTTGATCGTCAAGCTGCATGCGCGCGCGATAGCCCTGCTGCTCTTTCACCACGCGCGCGAAGCCCGGCGCACCGGCCAGCGCTGACGGCTCAAGGCGGATGTCCTGGGTCTGCGCCATCAGCGCGAGCAGCGCGTATAGTTCGGCATCCTCAACGGTGTAATAGCCGTCGATCATGCGCTGCATCGCACGACCGACGAAGCCGGACGGACGCCCCACTGCAAGGCCGTCGGCCGCCGTCACGTTGTCGATGCCGAAATCCTGCACCGCGAGCTTTTCGTGCAGCCCCGTCAGCACGCCCATCAGCATGCACGGCGAGTGCGTCGGCTCCGCGAAAATGCAATGCACCGCGTCGCCGAAGGCAAGCTTCAAGCCGAACGCCACGCCGCCCGGGCCGCCGCCCACGCCGCACGGCAGGTACACGAACAACGGATGCTGCGCGTCCACGCGCACGTTCGCGGCGTCGAGCTGGCGCTTCAGGCGCTCGCCCGCCACCGCATAGCCAAGGAACAGCGTCGTCGAATTTTCGTCGTCGACGAAATGGCACATCGGATCGCTTTCGGCAAGACGTCGGCCGCTTTCGATCGCTTCGCCATAATCGCCCGCGTATTCCACCACCGTCACGCCGTGCGCGCGCAGGCGGTCTTTCTTCCATTGGCGCGCATCGGCGGACATATGCACGGTCGTCGTGAAGCCCAGCGTCGCGCTCGCAATGCCGATCGACATGCCCAGATTGCCCGTCGATCCCACCGCGATGCTGTGCTCGCGAAAGAGCGCACGGCAGGCGTCGGTAGCCAGCACACGATAATCGTCGCCGTCTTTGAGCAAGCCGTGACGCAACGCCAGTTGCTCGGCGTGAAAGAGCACTTCATAAATGCCGCCGCGCGCCTTGATTGAACCGGAAATCGGCAGGTGACTGTCCTGCTTCAACAACAAACGCTGCGGCGTCTGCACGTCATACCGCTCGCTCACCGCCTGCGCGAAGGCGGGCACCTCAGTCAGCGGCGATTCGATCATGCCGCCCGCTTCGCGCACGTCGGCAAACGCCTGCGCGAGCAGCGGCGCGAAGCGTTGCAGGCGCGCGCTGGCATCGGCGATATGCGAGGCGTCCAGCGGAATGTCGTGGCGCGCTTGCGCCAGCGGCGCGACGGCCGGGTTGAACCATTCGACCGGTTCGAGCGCCATGAGAGGACGCATCAGCGGATAGTCGCGAAGCCACGATTCAAGCGGCGTGCCGTAAATAGATTCGATCATGTTTCAGTTACACAGCAGAAGCAGCAACATCAGGAGACGACACCGCATCCAGTACAGGGGGATGCGTGACGATGGACTTCAGGTTCACGTCCGATGCGCGCAATTTCGCGGCATCGGGAATCGGGCGGCGCGTTTCGTCCGAGGTGTCGAACAGCGTCTCGAATGCGCGCGCCATGTCGAGCAGCGCAAGATCGCCGCGGAATGCGCCAATCATCTGCAGACCGAACGGCATGCCGCGATGGTCGACGCCGCACGGCAGCGACAAGGCCGGATTCGTCGCGAGCGTCACGACATAGGTGAGCGACAGCCAGCGATAGTAGTTTTCCAGCGCGACGCCATTCACCGATTTCAAATACGGCTGCGTCCACGGGAACGGCGACACCGGCGTCGTGGGCGACAGAATCACGTCGTAGCGCTCGAACAGCGTCTGGAAGCGGCGGAACAGACGCGTCTGGTCGCCATGCGCGCGCACGCAATCGGCGAGACCCAGGTTAATCCCCATTTCGTAATTCGCGCGCGGATTCGGCCCGAGCAGATCGGGATCCGTTTCATAGGCTTTTTGCAGGCCCGCGACGAAGGCCTCGGCACGCAGCACGTCGAAGCACTCATGCGCGCCCGCGAAGTCCACTTCGATCGGCTCGCACACGGCCACCTGGCTGCGCAGACAATCGATCTTGCGACGGAACACGGCGCGAATGTCGTCATCGACTTCACAGACGCCGAAGTCTTCGGTGTAACCGATGCGCAGTTTCGACAGATCCGTGGGCACGCGGCCTTCCATCGTGGCGTTCATCGCGAACGGATAGCCGAGCGGATCGCTGCCCGACAGGCCGACCGTTGCCGCGAGTTGCAGCCAGGTGTCTTCGACCGTGCGGCCCATTGGCCCCACCACCGCAATCGGCGTCCAGCCGAGCGGCTTGCGCTCGCTGGGCACGAGCCCAGGCGAGGTACGCAATCCCACTACCCCGCATTTCGCTGCGGGAATGCGCAGCGAGCCGCCCGTGTCGGAGCCGCTCGCAAGCGGCACCATGTCGAGCGCAAGCGCGGCGGCCGAACCACCCGACGAACCGCCCGCGTTCAGCCGCGGATCGAACGGATTGCCCGTCGCGCCCCAGACGGGATTGAAGCTGTTCGCGCCCGCGCCCATTTCCGGCACGTTGGTCTTGCCGACGACAATCGCGCCCGCCGCGCGCAGGCGGCGCACCAGCGTGTTGTCCTGCGCCGGCACGTTCGCGCGATAAAGCGGCGAGCCATAGGTCGTCAAGAGACCGGCGGTTTCTTCGAGGTCTTTTATGCCGATGGGCAGGCCGTGCAGCACGCCCAGCGCTTCGCCGCGTGCGAGCGCGGCATCGGCGGCGTGCGCTTCTGTTCGCGCGCGCTCGAAGCTTGTCGCCGTGATGGCATTGACATAAGGATTGAGCGCTTCGATTCGCGCGATGCAGGCATCGAGCAATTCGACAGCGGAGATTTCGCGCGCCTGCAACAGCGCGCGCAATGCAACGGCGCTATGACGGGTGAGTTCGTGTCGGTCGTTCATCGGGCGATCCTTTAAACAGTCTTGCAGCAGTGCGCTCAATGTAGACGACGAGAAAAGCAGCGGCTAGTGACGAATATCGAAAGCTGAATTCACTTTTGGTCACCGCGCGCGGCGCACGCGAGTTCGGCGCCCAGACGTTCGATGAACGATTGCAGCAGCGGCGGCAAGGCGCGCCGTGCGAGCGTCTGGATTTCGACGGCACGCTCGCTGGTCGTCAGCTCCGGCACCGGCAGTGCAACCAGCTCGCCGGACGCCAGGCGCGGGCGCACGAACAGCTCGCCGCTGAACGTGACCGCGTCGCTCGCGAGCGTGAATCCAAGCAGCGTTTCAAGCGTCGCGCTGCTCAGCACGCTCTTGCACGCGACGCCTTCGCGGCTGCAATAAATGTCGATCAGCTTGTGCAGCGTCGAATGGACGCCCGGCAACGCCAGCGGATAGGCCAGCAGTTCGCGGAACGACACCTGCGCGGAGCGCGCCAGCGGATGCGAGGAAGCCACGATGGCGAAGATCGGCGATGGCGCGGAGAACGCCGTATGGATGTCTTTTTCCGGCCCGAAACTGAACGTGAGGCCAATGTCACATTCGGCTTCGCGCACGCGCTGCGTGACGCCCGCGGCCGTATCGACAACGACTTCAAACGATGCGGGCGCAACGTTCCGGCGAAAGTCCGCCATCGCGCGCGGCAGGAAAGTGGCCGCGAAGCCCTCGGTGCAGGCGATACGGATGGTGCGTTCGGCTTCGCCGCGCAGCGCGTCGATTTCCAGCGAGATCTGCTCGGCGTCGAGCTGCGAGCGGCGCGCATAGGCGGCGAGCATTTCGCCCGCCTTGCTCGGCACCATGCCGCGCGATTGCCGCACGAATAAAGGCGTGCCCAGTTCGCTTTCGAGCCGCGCGATCTGGCGGCTCACGGCGGAAGGCACCACGTTCAGGCGACTGGCGGCATCGGCGACGGAACCGGTGTTGACCACTTCAAGGAAGTAGCGGACAGCGGCTTCCTGAAGAATACGGGCGCTCATGATGGATCGATGTGAAGACGCGGAGTGCTCCATCATAGCGCCTGTTTATCCCGTCGAGCGCTCAGGCCCCCCCGGCCGCGCCCAGGCGCGCATCGGCTTCTGGCACGAGGCGGATCGACAGGCTGGTGATGAGTGCGAACACCGTGGCCACGATCAGGAAGCCAAACACGGCGTCATAATTGCCGGTCACCGAAACCAGCAGGCCGATGACCGCGGGCGCAACGAACCCCGCCACCTGCCCGCCGAAGTTGACCATGCCCGCGCCCGTGCCGATCAGCGTCTGCGGCAGGAACCTGGCCGGCAGCGCGAATACGCCTGCAAACACGAACGATTTGAAGAAGTAGACGATCGACTGATAGGCGATCACGCCGGTCACCGTTTGCGCCGTGTACATCTCGTAGAGGAAGAAACCCGAGATCGCACAGCACGCCGCCATCAGCCATTTCTCGCGGCCCTCGAACCAGCGTGTGAGGATCCAGCCGCCCAGCGCGGTCGAAATGCTCGCCGCCACGAACGGCAGCGGCGTGAGCATGCCAACGGCCTTGAGATCGAGGTGGCGCTCGGTGAGCAGGTATGCAGGCATCCACGCGTCGAGCCCCTTGTTGACGATGCCCATGCCGAACCACGTCAGCAGGATCTTCCACATCAGCGGCATCTTGAGGAGCGCGCGCGTGGCGGCCCCGTCGATACGCGCGCTGCGGCCCGTCGAATCGCGCTTCTGGTGCGTGTCCTTCACTGCGAACAGATAGAACAGCGCGAACACGAGACCGGCGCAGCCCGCCACGACAAACGCGTGCCGCCAGCCCAGCAGCAGGATCAGCGGCGCAATGGCGAGCGGCGCGACGAAGCTGCCGACGTAATTCGACGACATCAGCAGCGCGGACATCTTGGGGCGGTCGGCGCGCGCTACGGATTCGGTGACGCCCTTGACTGCCGCGCCGGGATAGCCGCCCTCGCCCAGCCCGAAGATAAAGCGAATCGCGATCAGCGACGCGAGCGACCAGGCGAGGCCCGTCATCAGCGTGAACAACGACCAGAACGCCACCGAAATCACGATGACCTTCTTGCTGCCCCAGCGATCGGCGATCCAGCCGCCGGGGATCTGCATCGCCGCGTAGCTGATATAGAACGTGCTCATGACGACGCCGAGCGCCGCCGAGCCCACGTGAAATTCCTTGCCGATGGCCACGAGCGACAACGCAATCGCCGAGCGATCGATGTACGAAATGCAGTAGCCGAGATAGAGCAGCGCGAATACCGCGAAGCTGGCGCGCCTGCTTTTATTGGGGTCGATCATGCTGAGCACCTGCCGATAGAGAAGTGATCGGGCCCGCGTCGGTTGTACCGAGCGCTCCCACTGCGACTAGTCGGATTGATCCTAAGTAGCCACAAAAGGGGCGACAAGTGACATATTCCGATGGCTGCGTTCGCGAAAAGTCATCGTTTCAGCGGTGCCACGCGGATTCGTTCGCGGCGAGTGCCTCGACATAAGCACCGGTATCGCCGACAATTTCAGCGCATTCCTCACACAGAATGCAGGATCCATAGAACAATCGAGGGCAGTTTCCATGCCGAAAGAGACACGGCAAATTTATGCCGCCACCTGGTTGGTCACGCTCGTGCTTTTTGTGATTGACCTCGTCTGGATGCGCGGCTCCAGACTGCACATCCAGACCGACAGCGCCATCCTGAGTGTGCGGACGATTGCCGTTATCGTGGCGATCACCGGTGTGTTCTGGGCCGTGTCGCGCAGACCGTTCAAGTTACCCGCCAGAAAACGGCTTTATGAGAACGTTGCGCAAGTCTTTATGTGGATCGCGGTTCTGGCGGTATTCACGCATGTCGGCATCGTCTTTCAGTATCTTTGCGTGACGACCGGCTTTCCACTGATCAGCGATGCGTTGATATCGGCTGACTCCGCGCCCGGCTTTCACTGGCTGGATACGTACCGCTGGGTGGGCGCACACCACTGGATTCGTGTCGCGCTCGAATTCGCCTATGCGTCCGGCAGTGTTCAGCTCTTCGCCGTTCCCATTGTTCTCGCCTTGACCGCGAATTCACGAGACTATGCGGAATTCGTCGTGCAGTTCATCGTAGCGACTACCCTGGTGGTCTTGATCGCCCTTGTCGCCCCGGCCGAAAGCGCATTCATCAAATTCGGCATTCGCGACCCGGGCACGGTCTCGACGGTTTCCGACTTTATGCTGCTACGCAATGGCAGCACCCGTGAACTGGTCTTTTCGTCGGCTCAGGGGCTGGTCTCGTTTCCCTCGCTTCATGCAATTCTGGCCCTGTGCCTGGCTTACGCCCTGCGCCATGTACGCGCCCTCTTCCTGGCAGGGATTGCGCTGAATGCCCTGATGATTCTTTCGACGCCAACGCAAGGCGGTCACTATCTTTCCGATGTGCTCTCGGGGCTGGCCGTCGGGATGGCCATCATCTATGGCGTGCGCAGAGTCTTCGCCGAAGCTAAGCGAAGCAAAGCGCTGCACCAGGACGTCGATCTGCTTACGCCATTGAATCCCGATTGATCCGATCGGTTCGCCGCTCTGTGGAGTTTGAGACTGCCGCAAAGCGCGCATGTTGATCGATAATCGTGAGCCGTCCATCCTTCGCCCGATAACGCCAGATAACGCAACCACTCGACCATGAAATCGCCCCTGCTCAAACTGATCGCGCTGGCCCTCGCCGCCAGCACCACGCTCGCCGCCCATGCTCACGCCGAGGAACTCCACGTTATGACCTCCGGCGGCTTCACGGCGGCTTACAGGCAGTTGGGGCCGAAGTTCGCCGCCGCGACCGGCAACACACTCGATACGACGCTCGGGCCGTCAATGGGCAAGTCGCCCGAAGCCATTCCTCAGCGGCTTGCGCGCGGCGAACCGGCGGATGTGGTCATCATGGTCGGCTATGCGCTCGACGACCTGATCCGCGACGGCAAGGTGCGTGCGGACTCGCGCGTCGAACTCGCGGATTCGCGCATCGGCATGGTGGTGCGTGACGGCGCGCCGAAGCCGGATATCGCATCGATCGATGGGCTCAAGCAAACCTTGCTCCATGCGAAGTCGATTGCGTATTCGGATAGCGCAAGCGGTGTCTATATCGAACGCGAGCTGTTCAAGCGGCTGGGCGTAGAGGAACAGGTCGCGCCTAAAGCGAAGATGGTGCCGCGCATTCCCGTTGCCTCCGTCGTGGCGAACGGCGAGTATGAAATCGGCTTTCAGCAGGTCAGCGAGTTGCTGCCGGTGAAGGGCGCTACGTTCGTCGGCAAGATTCCCGAGTCGGTGCAATCGGTCACGCGCTACGCCGCGGGCATTCCCGTGGGCGCGCAGCATCCCGAAGAAGCCAAAGCGTTGCTGAACTACCTGGCTTCTCCGGGCGCTCAAGCCGAAGTGCAGGCGACCGGGCTTGATTCGGTGCCGGCGCGCTGAGTACGCTAAGTGCATTAAGCCCAGGTGCGCCGGGGTAACACACCTCAGCGCGATTTTGCAGCCGGCTCCTGCAATTCCAGCGCGAGATCGAATTCGACCTCATCGCAATTCGGCTGCGAGCCGCCGCGATCGATCACGAGAAAGTCGCTCACGCGATCGAACGCCAGCAAAGGGTGATGCCAGACGCCCTTTGCATAATTGACGCCTTGGGTGCCGTCCACCCAGAACGCGCGCAGGCGCGCCGGGTCGAACTCGCCCGCTGGCGCCACCACCACCGCATAGCGTGTGTGCCCAAGCGGCACGAAGGCCTGGCTGCCGTGCGGGTGCCGCTCCATCATCGCAACCGCCACCGGCCACGTGCGTGGCTGCGCGCGAAACACGTTGACGAGCGGGCGGCCGCCCGCCTCGCACACGTCGATGGACGCGAGGTCGTGAAAGCGCTCGGTCGTGCCGCCGTTGATCGGAAAGTGGCGCGCACCGTCAAGCTCGATTACGTCGCCAAAAGGTGCGAACGCCTCGCGCGTGAGCGCCTCCAGCGGCAGGACAACGGGCGTGAGCGTGGTATCCATCGCCGTTCTCCGTTTACGCGAGTTCGCCCCACAGACGCAGACGCGACACGCCGCCGTCCGGATAGATATTGAAGCGCACATGCGTGACCGGCCCCAGCGCCGCGAGGCCGCTTTCGAAGATGTGCTGCTTGTCCATCTCCAGCTTCTGCTCGCCAAGCAGCACCGGCCAGAACATCGCCTGCGTGACGAGCGAATCGTCGGTGCCGCCCGTCACGGTCGCGGCTTGCAGCGAGCAGCGGTCGGGATAATTGCCCTTGAAGTGCGCCGTATCCACTTCGATCTTGTGGATGATGCCGGGACGCGCGAGCGCCACGATGGCCCAGTCGTTGCCCGGCTCGCGGCGGCGGCGCGTTTCCCAGCCGTCGCCCATGTTCACGCCGCGCCCCGGCATCAGCAGCGTCGACGCCATGCCGAAGTGCTGGTTGTTCGCGGCCACCAGGTAAGCACCGTTTTCGACTGCCGCGAGATCGACGAGACTACCCTTCTCCACGCGGCTCCAGTCACGTTTGGGCTGGCCGTAGACGCGCAGGCGCGCGAGGCCGCCATCGGGAAAGAGGTTGACGCGCAGGTGGGTGAACGCACGCGTGTCGCTCACTTCGATGTAGTGATGCTGGTTGCCTTGCAAGGTCGTTGCGGGGACAACCGTTTGCCAGTCGGCGTTTTCGGGCGGCGTGTCGTCGCTCGCGGTGTCGGCGTAGCACGCTTCAATCGAGGCCGCAGGCGGGAAGTTGCCGGTGAAGTGGCTCGTGTCGAGATCGACGCCGTAGATCACACCAGGGCGCGCAAGGCGCACGATGCAGTAGTCGTGGCCCGTCGTGCGCTTGCGGCGCGTTTCCCAGCCGTCCATCCACTTGCCGTGGTCGTCGTATTTGCCCGGGATAAAGACCGCGGCCTGCGGTTCCAGCATGCGTTCCTTGGGCGCGAAGAATTCATCGCTTGCGAGCAGCGCACGCGCGCCCAGGCGCGAATCTGCCAGGTTCATATAGCGGCGCGTGAAGGCCGGAGCGTTGGGATCGATCGTCGGAATAGCCATGATGTTCCAGTGTGAGATGGATGTTCAGGGGTTCGAATCAAGCGTGCGCGGGACTGCCGCCAAGCACGCCGTCATGTGCTGCGGCTTCTGCTTCGCCGCCCGGCACGTAGAGATAGCCTTCGTCGAAATTCAGCACGTGCGTGGCGCGCGCCCTGTCGATATCGCGTTCCCACACCGCAACCACCACCGTCGCGACGCAGTTGCCGATCAGGTTCGTCACGGCACGCGCGATGCCGACGAACCAGTCCACCGGCAGGATCAGCACGAGGCCCAGCACGGGAATCGCAGGAATGGCGGAAAGCGTCGCGGCCAGGATCACGATGGCCGAGCCAGGAATGCCGTGCGCGCCCTTCGACGTCACCAGCGAAACCAGCACGACCACGATCAGGTCATGCACCGAAAGCGGCGTGTTGGTCGCCTGCGCAATGAAGATCACGGCCAGCGTCAGGTAGATCGAGAAGCCGTCCAGGTTGAACGAATAGCCGGTCGGAATCACGAGGCCGACGGTCGAATCCTTCACGCCCATGAATTCGAGCTTGCGCATCACCTGCGGCAGCACGGCGTCCGACGATGCGGTGCCCAGCACGATCGACAGTTCCTCGCGCAGATAGCGGATCAGCTTGAAGACGTTGAATCCCGCAAGGCGCATCACCACGCCCAGCACCACCGCGACAAACACGATGCAGCTTGCGTAGAACACGATCACGAGCAGGCCAAGCTGCTTGAGCGACGCCACGCCATAAGTGCCGGTCGTGAAGGCGATCGCACCCAGCACGCCGAACGGCGCGAGCTTGATGATGAAGCCCATGACGCGGAAGAACACCTGCGCGAGTTCGTCGATGATGCTGTTCACGCGCTGCGCCTTCGGGCCGAGCAGGGACAGCGCGCTGCCGAACAGCACGGAAAACACGAGGATCTGCAGGATGTCGCCCTTCGCGAACGCGTCGAACGCGGTATCGGGAATGATCTTCAGCAGGAAGGCGGCGGTGTCCTTGAGGCTCTTGGCGTTCTCGGTGTAGGTCGCCAGCGACGCCGCATCGAGCGAATGCAGGTTCACGTTCATGCCCGCGCCAGGACGCGTGACATAGGCGAGCACCGCGCCGATCACGAGCGCGACGGTCGTCATCGCCTCGAAGTAAATCACCGACTTGAGCCCCACCCGGCCCACTTTCTTGAGGTCGCCCGCGTGCGCCATGCCGCTCACGACTACGCAAAACACGATCGGCCCGATCACCATCTTGATGAGCTTGAGAAAGCCGTCGCCTAGCGGGCGCAGCGACTGGGCGAAATGGGGAAATATCGCCCCGACGGCAATGCCTAAGACCAGCGCAATGACGACCCGGCCAAACAGCGAATTGAAGAACTTCGTCACGACTTTCTCCTTTGTCGATGGGATCTGCGCCCAGGCGCTTCATCCCGTCCCAAGCAAAGCCGGCGAGGGGCGGCTAACTGTTCGGACTGGTCTGACCAGTGTTGTTATAGCGGATAGTAGGAAGCCGATATAGTGGAGTCAAGGCGCCAAAAAACCGTGTTTACCCTTGTCGGGTCAGGCGGGAGGGTGCAAATGGGGCATGCAACAGCTTCTGGCGGACTACAATACCGGTCAGACCACGCGAGCGCCCCGCCATCCGATGAAGAACGTTCCGCACACCGTCACCGACGCCGCCATCGCCACGATCCGCGCCCGGATCGAAGACGGCCTGTATCCGGTCGGCAGCCTGCTGCCGGCCCAGCGCCAGCTTTCCGAGGAACTGGAGATCAGCCGCGCGTCGTTGCGCGAGGCGTTATCGACGCTGGAAGCGCTCGGCATGTTGACGATCCGCGCGGGCAAAGGCGTGTATGTGACGAGCGCCCAGGCCGCCAGTGCGCATCCGTGGCGCTTCGCCGACCAGACCTCGCTGCCCGACACGTACCAGATGCGCTTCGCGCTCGAAGGCTTTGCGGCGCGCATGGCGGCGCTTGCCATCGGCGATGCCGATATCGCGTGGTTCGAAGCGAATGTCGAGGCGCTGCACACGGCGCTCAGCAATGACGAGCTGGACGAAGCCTCACAGCTCGACTTCGATTTCCACATGCGGATTGTGAATCTCGCGGGCAATGCCGCGATCGAGTCGATCCTGCGCAGCAGCGCGGACATCATGAAGGAGAGCCAGCGCATGCCGTTTTATCGGCGCGAGCTGGTGTTGTCGACCTATCGGGAACACAGCGCCATCGTGGCGGCGCTCAAGACCCGCGATCCGGCGATCGCGGGTGAAGCGATCGAGGCGCATATCACGGCCGCCGCGCAGCGCGCGGGCGTGCATTTCCCCGTGCCCGCGCGTGCGGCCGTCGATCAGGAATGAGCCTTTAACAGGCGCTATCCTTAGCTGCCTGCGCCGCCCACGGTGCGCTGGCTTTTCCACTGCCCCTGCTGCACTTCGAACAGCGTATAAGGCGGCTTGACCAGGTCGCCATGCGGGTCGAAAGCAATCGCACCGGTCACGCCCGTCACCGTGACCTTCGGCAGGCTGGCGACGATCTTCGCGCGATCGAGCGAGTTCGCATTCTGCACGGCCTTGACCATCGCCAGCGCCGCGTCATAGGCGAACGGCGCATAGAGTTCGACGTCCTGATTGAATCGCGCCTTGTAGCGCTTCGCGAATGCCTGCGCCGAAGGCAGCTTGTCCAGCGCCGGGCCCGGCTCCAGGTCGCGCGTGCCCTCGCCCGCTGTGCCTGCCACCTGCAGGAACGCGTTGCTCTTGAGCGCGCCCGCACCAAAGAGCCGCGCCTGCAAGCCCAGCGAGCGCATCTGCTTGACGAGCAGCGCGCCTTGCTCGTCAAGGCCGCCGAAGAAAATCATGTCGACGTTCTTCTCCTTGAGCGAAGTGAGAATTGCGCGGAAATCGACGGCCTTGTCGTTGGTGAATTCGCGATCGACGATATTGCCGCCCGCTTCTTTCGCGCCTTTCTGGAACGCGTCGGCCAGCCCCTGACCGAAGGCGGTGCGATCGTCGATGATGCCGATGCGCTTCGCCTTCAACTGCTCGACCGCGAAGCGCCCCGCGATCACGCCGCCTATGCCGTCGTTGCCCATGGTGCGGAACACGTTGACGAAGCCCTGCTGCGTGAGCGCGGGATTGGTCGACCCGGGCGTGATCATCGCCACGTTCGCGTTGTGATAGACCGCCGACGCCGGGATGCTGCACCCCGAGTTGTAGTGGCCGATCACGCCCACGACGCCGTCATCGACGAGCTTCTGCGCGACCTGGATCGCCACGCGCGGATCGCCCTGATCGTCCTGCACGTCGAGCACATACTTGACCGGCTTGCCGTCGATCACGGGATGTTTCGCGTTTTCCTCGTCGAGCGCGAGTTGCGCACCATATTGCAAGTCCTTGCCGACCCGCGCCACCGGGCCGGTCAGCGGCCCGGCAAAGCCGATCTTGACGACTTCGGGCTCGGCGCCGTAGGACGGCACGCTCGCATAAAGCGCGCTGAGCGCCAGCGCGATGAGCAGGTTGCGGCGGTTCATGATGTTCGTCCTCTTCGGAAGACTACAGCGGTGGTTGAACGCGCCGTCAAAAGCGGCGCGGGTTATAAGGCGAAAGATCGAGCGGCGCGGTGCGGCCCGCCACGAGGTCGGCGACCACGCTGCCGGTGACGCCGCCCAGCGTCACACCCAAATGCTGATGGCCGAATGCGTAGAGCACATGCGGCGAGTTGCGCGACGTGCCGATCACCGGCAGGCCGTCAGGCAGGCTCGGGCGAAAGCCGAGCCAGTCGCTGTCCGGCTGCGGCAGTGCGGGCAGCGCCTCGCGCGCCGAGCGTGTGATCAGGTCGAGCAGGCCGTGGTTCCTGGGCGCGTCGAAGCCGCCCAGTTCGACCGTGCCCGCCGCGCGTATGCCGCCCGTCATCGGCGTCATGTAGAAGCCGCGTTCGGCCCAGCCGCAGGGGCGTGAAATCAGGTTCGACGTGTCGGGAAAGCGCACGTGATAGCCGCGTTCGGTATCGAGCGGCACCGCGTCGCCGCATTGGCGCGCAAGCGATCCCGAATGCGCGCCCGCGCAGACAACCGCGAATTGCGCATCGGTTGCGCCGCCCGCTTTGTCCACGAGGCGCACGCCGTTGCGCCCGGTTTCGAGCCGCTTGATGGCCGCCGGCACATGCGTGAGGCCACGACGCACGAGCGACGCGTGCAACGCTTGCAGGAAGCCGCGCGGATCGCTCAGATACCAGCTGCCGTCGAACAGCGTGCCGCGCGCGAAGATCGGCGCGAGCGCGGGTTCGAGCGCGCGGATCGCATCGCCTTCGAGCGTCTGGAAACGCACGCCAAGCGAGGCGCGCAGCGCGAGCGACGCTTTGGCTGCCTCGAACGACGCGGCGCTCGAATACAGATAGAGGCATTCGCGCTCACGCACGAAGGCATGCATCGCCGCATCGTCCAGCATCTCGCGATAGCCGTCGAAGGCGCGCGAAAGCAAGGCCGCCAGCGCCTGGGCGCTGGCCTCGTAGCGCCGTTGCGTCGCGCTCAGCAGGAAGCGCGCAAGCCAGGGCGCAAGCGTCGGCACATAACCCCAGCGGATGCGCAGCGGGCTCGTCGACGAAAAGAGGAAGTGCGGCAACTGGCGGAACACATCCGGATTGTTCACCGGGATGCACGCGTAGTTCGCGAACGTGCCCGCGTTGCCGTACGAGGCGCCCTCGCCCGGCCCCAGCGGATCGTGCAGCGTGACCTCGTGGCCGTCGCGCATGAGCCAGTACGCGCACGACAGCCCGACAAATCCCGCACCGATGACAGCGACTTCAGCCATTATTTTTTCCAGTTTGCAGCGGGTTCGCCGAATGGGCCGCGCTGCATGCCGCGCGCGTTGTCCACGGTTTCAGGTGCGCGCTGCTTGCGACTGCGCGCGATCCAGTACGCCATCGACACCACGGCGAGGCTGCCCAGGCTGGCGAGCAACTGGCTCGCGAGCGACCGGTCGAAGCCCATTGCGATCAGCACACCCGCAATCGCCGCGACGACCACCCACGACAGCCACGGAAAGCACCACATGCGCAGCGTGAGACGCTCGGGCGCTTGCGCCTCCAGGCGGCGGCGCAACACGATCTGCGCCAGCGCAATCGACAGATAGACGAACAGCATGATCGCGCCGGACGCGTTCACGAGATAGAGGAACACTCCCTGCGGCGACGCGATGGCCGCCACGATCGCGACATAGCCCACCACGCTGCTCGCCAGCACGGCAAGACGCGGCACGCGGCCAGGCGACAGCGTGAGCAGGCTGCGCGGCGCGTCGCCGCGCTCGGCAAGGCGGAACATGATGCGCGACGACACGTACAGCCCCGAATTGAGCGCCGACAGCACGGCCACGAGCACGACCGCGTTCATCATGTCGGCGGCGCCGGGAATGTGCATGGTTTCGAGCGCCGCGACGAACGGCGAATAACCGACCTTGATATGCGCCCACGGCACGATGCAGGCGATCACGAACATCGATCCGACATAGAACGTAATCACGCGCAGGATCACCGAACGCGTCATCGACGCGACGTTGCGGCCGGGATCGTCGGATTCGGCTGCGGCGATGGTCGCGATTTCCGCGCCGCCCACGGCAAAGATCACGGTGGGCACGCCCGCGAAAATCGACATCGCGCCGAACGGCATGAAGCCGCGGTCGCCCACGAGATTCGCGGCGGCGTGGTGCCAGCCGCCAAAGCCGCCTAACCAGCTCACGCCCACCACGATAAACACGATGATGGCCGCGACCTTGATCGACGCGAACCAGTACTCGAACTCGCCGTAGGACTTCACGGACAGCAGATTGATGGCCGTCATGATCGACAGCAGTACGAGGCCGATCAGCCACACGGGCGCCGGAATCCAGCGTTGCAGGATGGCCGCGCCCGCGACGGCCTCGACCGCCACGACGATCACCCAGAAGTACCAGTACAGCCAGCCGTTCGTGAAACCGGCCCAGTTACCCAGACCCAGGCGCGTGAATTCCGTGAACGAGCCGACGCCCGGATGCGACAGCGCCATTTCGCCCAGCATGCGCATGACGAACAGCACGACGATGCCGGCCAGCAGGTAGCTCAGGCACGCGGCCGGGCCCATTGCGCTGATGGTCGCGCTGCTGCCGACGAACAAGCCCGCGCCGATGATGCCGCCCAGCGAAATCATGGTGACGTGCCGCTTGCGCAGCGCATTGCCAAGATGGGCGGAAGGGGGATGGGATGGGTGATTTGCCACGGACAACTCCTCAGGTACAGTGCGTGTTGCGCCGGCATGCCGACCGAACAAAACCGTGGCTTCATACTCACACAATAAATTTTTGTGTGCAAATAAAATGTCTTTGTGTGGACACCAGGATTTGCCCTGGCGAGCGGCACTCGCCATCCGGAAAGTCTCATAAAAATCCTTGCCAAACAGCAGGATATCGAGTTACACATGAGGCAGAGAAGGAGTGAGCGGCCAGACGAAGAGATGCATGACCGACGAATGGCCGATTTTTTGTATGGAGTTATTAACTGAATGAAGCGCGAAGATAACCAGACAAAAAGCGATGAGCAACTCCAGACAAAAGGTCGGCAAGCCACCTATCTAGAGGTCTCGCGCAAGCTGGAGGAGCAGGTGCGCAACGGCCGCTACCCGCCGGGCAGCCGTCTGCCGCCGCAGCGCGACCTGGCGACCGAGCTGGGCATCAATGTCTCGACGGTCTCGCGCGCCTACAAGGAGTTGCAGGCGCGCGGGCTGATCGTCGCGAGCACGAAGCGCGGCTCGATCGTGACCGGCGGCGCCATGCCCGCGATCCAGGCGCCCGCCCAGCGCAGCGCCGCCGACGAGCCGCAGGCCAGCGGCGTGATCGATCTCACGGTGAACCGCCCCGCTACCGGCGAATTCCTCACGCAACTCGCGCGCACGATGGCGAACATCGCGCGCGATCCGCGCTTTGCGCAAACCCAGGAATATCAGCCGCCGCAAGGCCCCGACTGGGCGCGCGCGGCGGGTGCGCAATGGATCGCCGCGCCGGGCTTCGCGCCCGCGCCGGACAACCTCGTCGTGACGAGCGGCGCGCAGCATGGGCTCTATGCAGTGCTAAGCAGCCTGATGGGCCACGAGGGTGTAATTCTCTCGGATCAACTCACCTATTACGGTCTCAAGGCGCTCGCGCCGGTGTTCCAGTTCGAACTGGTCGGCATTCCCAGCGATGACGATGGCCTGCTGCCCGATCACCTGGAGGACGCGTGCCGCCGCATGCGTGTGAAAGCGATTTTCACGGTGCCGAATTTGCAGAACCCGAGCGTGGTCACAATGAGTCTTGAGCGGCGCGCCGCGCTGGTGGACATTGCGCGCCGCCATCACATCGCGATCATCGAAGACGACGTGTACGGGCCGCTGTTGCGCAAGCGTCTGCCGACCATCGCGAGCCTGTGTCCGGAGCTGACGTTCCACATTGCCTCGACGTCGAAAATTCTCGCGCCCGGCCTGCGTATCGGCTATCTGCTCACGCCGCCGCATGGCGCGGCGCTCGCGGCGGAAGCCGTGCGCACGACGGCATGGATGCCCGCGCCGCTTTCCACGCTGATCGTCACGCGCTGGATCGAGGACGGCACGGCGCAGACGATCCTGGAGGCGCAGCGCGAGGAATTGCAGGCGCGCCAGGCCCTCGCGCGCGAGCTGCTGCCGCCAGACCTGCTCAAGAGCGATCCCGCCTGCATGTTTGTGTGGCTGCGTGTGCCGGAGCCGTGGCGCTCCGATGACTTCGCCGCGAACGCGCTTGCGCGCGGCGTGAATACGATGCCGGCTTCGGCGTTTGCGGTGGATCGCTCGACCACCGAGCACGGCGTGCGCATCAACCTCGCCTGCGCGTCATCGCGCGAGCAGCTTGCGCGCGCGTTGCAGGTGCTCGCGCGCACGTTGCGCGACCGGCCGCGCGCGTTGTTTGGAACGATCTAGAAGGAAGAAAGGAAGCGAGGAAAGCGCCGCGCCGTCACGCACTATGCGTGACGCTCGACCAAAGCCGCCCGGTGGCCGGCTCGACCAGCGTGAGCTTGCCGCCGAGGCTGCACGCGCCCGTGTCGATGTACATATGCGCGCCGATCTGGCGAACTTCGCGCATCGTCGTGTGCCCGCAGTAGGTAATCGACAGGTCTTGCTGCGAAGGCGACACGCTAAACGCCAGGTCGCGTCCCCACAGCATGCGCCGACGCACGGCGGCCTCAAAGTGACCTGCGGCCAGTTGTTCGTCGTTGCCGCGAAATTCGGCGTGCAGGACGTTGAAGCGCGTGTCGCCTTCGCCCACGATGCGCACGAGCGGCAACGCAGTGAGCTTCGCCGCATAATCCGCGAGTTTTGCATCGGAAACCGATCGCGCCCAGTCGCCGCCCAGTTCGTACCAGCGATGACGCGGCAAGCGCCCATCGACGACGGCGCACAACGCTTCTTCGTGATTGCCCAGCACCGGATAAAACCAGTCGTGCTCCAGCAAGTCCAGCGCGCGTTCGCTCTGCTCGCCGCGATCGACCAGGTCGCCGACCGAAAACAGGCGATCGCGCTGCGGATCGAAGCCGACTTCAACCAGCAGCCGGTCGAATGCCGTCATGCAGCCATGAATGTCGCCGACCACGAAATCGCGGCCCTGCGCATTCGCAGCGTGACGCACCACCCCGGATTCTGCTGAATCCGGATACGCCGAAGCTTCGCGCGGCGCTCCCTGCTGGAGGGCGAGCATCCCGCGAAATCCCAGGCGTTTGAGTAGTGGTTGCTGATGACTGTTCGGGCCCATTCTCGTCTCTCGTCGACAATCGGCCCATCATATTTCAGGCGGCGGGGGAAAATGAGGGCGAACTTGTTATATATGTAACCAGTGGTAAGGACATGCAAGCATTTGGCTTACGGCCACCATGCGTCTACATTTCCAGGCTGGCGCTGCATCGTTGAACGACAATTAACATCAACAACGCAGCGCCATCGCCAGTTTTATCGCCCTCTTTTTAATTGCCTGATTCCACGCCGATTTCGCGTTCGGCAAGGCTCAACTGCTGCTCGCGTTCGCGCGACGATTGAGCGATCGGCGGGCCCGCAAAGCGATTGCGCACTCCACCCACGTACCAGATCGCAAGCAGCACGACCAGCAGGCCGCCAATCAGGTACAGCACTTTTTCGTTCGGCGGCTGAATGCCGACATAAGCGAGAATCAACGCGCCGACCACGGCGGCAATCGCAAACGGCTTCGACAGCTTGCCCAGCTGGAACGGCCCTTTCTCCGTCCACGTGCGACCTTCCGCGCGAATGCCCGCGGCGATCGGCATCGCGTACGAGACGAACAGGAACACTGCACTGCCCGCGCTGAGCACGGTGAAGGCGTCGCCGTAAAGCGTCGCGGCAATGGCGAGCACCGCCGACGTCCAGATCGCCGCGCCCGGCGTGCGATGCGCCGGATTGACCTTGCGAAGCCACTTCGATCCCGGCAGGCCGCCGTCACGTGCGAATGCAAACATCATGCGCGAGGTGGAAGTGACCGCCGCCAGTCCGCATGCGTAGTTGATAAAGAACATCAGCAATTCGATGGCGATGCGCAGCGGCGTCGGAATCGGCGCGAGGATCGCTTCGAAAAAGCCCGTGCCCTGCTTGACCGCAGCGCCCAGATCCGGCATCACCAGCACGAACGCACACACCATGACGTAACCAAACGTCGTCGACCAGAACACCGAACCGACAATGCCGCGCGGCACGTTGCGCGCAGCCTGATGCGTTTCTTCCGAGGTGTGCGCCGAGGCATCGAAGCCGGTGATCGTATAAGCGGTCAACAGCAGGCCGGAGAGGAACGCCATCGCCATCGTCTGCTTGGGCCACGCGCCGCCGTCGGTGCCGGTGAAGTTAGTGAACGTATAAAGACGCGAAAGATCGATCTTCACCGGCGAATAGGCGAGCAAGGACACCACCAGCACGACCGTCACGACGAAAATCAGGTAGCCGGACAGATCCGTGATCTTGCTCGTGATGCGAATGCCGCGATGGTTCAGGAAGGCCTGCGACGCGGTAATCAGCGTGAGAAAGATCGTCTGATCCCACCAGCCGAGCGACTCGGGCTTGACGCCGAACATCGGCGCAATCAGCGTGCGAAAGAACGGATCGTAGGTGCCGTAATTGATCGCCGCGACGACGAACACCAGGCCCAGCAGGTTCAGCCATGCGGTGAGCCAGCCCCACGTCTTGCCGCCCAGAATCGAGCCCCAGTGATAGAGACCGCCCGCGGTCGGATAGGACGAGGCAATCTGCGCCATCGCCGCCGCGACCACCAGCGCGAACAGCGAACCGAGCGGCCATCCCAGCCCGATCGATGCACCGCCTGCCGCCGAAAAACCCATCTGGAACGACGTAATGCCGCCGGACAGGATGCAGATCAGCGAGAACGAAACCGCGAAATTGGAGAATGCGCCCATGCGGCGCGAAAGCTCCTGCGCGTAGCCCATCTTGTGCAGCAACGAGACATCATGATCGGCATGGCCGGCCTGTTCGGCCGCTGGTTCGAGTGTATTCGCGTCCATATGACGTTCCTTCAAGCGAGGTGGTTGAAGCGTCGAACTCGTCATCCTTGTTCAGGATTCCGTATCACGCAGCCGTAAAGCAGTTGTCGACAAATAGATGGGCTCCGTTGATGAAGCTTGCGTCGTCGCTGGCGAGGAACAGGGCTGCCTGGGCGACCTCTTCCGGTTTGCACAGGCGCCCTTGCTGAAGCGACAGCGCGGCTTCGCTGGCGTCGAAGCCGTACTTCGCAAGCGCACTGATTTCGCGCTGCCCGTGCGGCGTGTTGATGAAGCCCGGGCACACGGCGTTGCAGCGTATGCCGCGGTCGCGATACTCCACGGCAATGGCGCGCGCGAACATCGCGCACGCGCCCTTGGTCGTGCAATAGAGCACTTCCAGCGGCGTGGCGGCCACCGAGGAAATCGACGCCGTGCACACGATCGAGCCCTGTCCCGCCGCGAGCATATGGGGCAAGACCGCGCGCGTCATCATGAACATGCTCTTTACGTTGACGTTCATGAGCCAGTCGTACTCCTCGTCGCTGGTCTCCAGGAACGGCTTCACGACGATGCTGCCCGCGTGATTGAACAAGGTGTCGATACGGCCAAAGCGCTCGACGACACCCGCCACCGCATCCTCCACGGCCGAGCGCTGCGCGACGTCCGCGACGAACAGTTCCGCCACGCCGCCTTCGGCGCGGATGCGCGCGACGACTTCCTCGCCCGCACCGCGGTTGATGTCGACAACGGCGACCTGCGCGCCTTCGCGCGCGAACAGGAGCGACGCCGCGCCGCCCGCGCCCGTTGCGCCGCCCGATACGATCGCGACCTTGCCTTCCAGCTTTCTTGCCCTTTCCGTCATGCCTGGCTCCTCTACGCGTTCACGGTATGCACAAGTTAGGTGCGCCAAAAAAGGGCAACTATCCAAATTTGGCAAAAAAATAAAATTGCCGTAAAAATCAGGAATCGCGCAGATCGACAGCCGTCTTGTTGCGATGCACGAACGAGAGGCGCACTGCCCGATCGCGGTTGTCCACGGAGACTCAATGGAAGCGCGCCACTGGCCAGACGAGGCCATACAGTTTCGAAGCTGCCGCAGCGTCGACGAACAGGCGGCGCTGCTCGACACATGGAACCAGAGCTATTGCCAGCTTTCGCGTGGCCCCTTTGACGGCTCGGTGACGTCGTTCATGGCGGGCGCCGTGAAAGTGCTGGTCGAGAAGCTCAATCGCACCGTCCATCAGCGCGGCCACGTCGACACGCGCAAGTTCGCCGTGGGCATTCCGTTTCATCTTGAGGGGCACTCGCTGCTCTCGGGCCAGGCGAGCCATCTTGAGGCCTTGCACGTTTTCTCCGGCAAGGACGGATTCGAATTTCTCTCGCCCGATCAGCACGTCTTCGTCAACCTGGAAATCGAGCCTGCCGCCGTGGCGGACGCGACGGCGCGCGCCCAGCTCGAATCGATCATCGCGCGCATCGGTGCGAAATCGGGCGTCGTGAACATCGACCCGACGCGGCTGGAACCCTTTCGGGAGGTGCTGAGAGTCTTGCTCGACAGCGTAGCGGGCGCGCCGCGCGTGCTCGCGAACCGCGATAGCGTCGCGTCCTTCGAGAAGTCCATCGTGTATGGGCTGGGCGAGGCGCTCGAACAATTCCCGCATGGCGCGCAGCACGAGCGCGGCGAGGCACGCATCGCGCGCAACTGGCAATTGGTGCGCAGCGTGCGCGATATCGTCGAAGGCTCGCCCGATTGCCCGCTGTCCGTCGCCGAGCTATGTGTGCGTATGCACGCAAGTCGCCGCACCTTGCAATACGCTTTCGAGGAGACCACCGGCATCAGCCCTCTGGCGTATATGCGCGCGGTGCGGCTCGCGGGCGTGCGCAAGGATCTCGTGCACGCCGCTTCCGTCACCGAGGTCGCGACGCGCTGGGGCTTCTGGCATTTCGGCAACTTCGCCTGCGAATATCGCGAGCAATTTGGCGAGCTGCCTAGCGAAACGTGGCGCAGGCATCGAAGCGAGACGTCGTGACGTTTGGCTTCCGCTGCGGTGAATCCCTGCTGTGGATCCCTGCTGTGGATCCCCATTGACACGGATATTGGCGCAGGTACCATGAAATCGCCGCTATAAAAGCGCTGTCTTTATCGGAGTGTTGCGCAGCGCGACCCAGTCGGCATTCCACAATCAGTCGCCCCAGATCATGAAATTTCGTGGCCCCTTGATACAGTACGATCGAGGACATGGCGGGTTTCTCGCCATGCGCAGCGCCATTTCTTCGGCCTCGTGCACTTCTGCCAGGCCCTGCTGTTATTTCTCGATCGATACCGTCCTCTCGATTCGCTCCGTGCGCCGCCACAACTCGGCCATGTCGTGCGATTTCATCGGCGTTCGCAAGGATGAAATCGCCTCCTTGCTGCCCAAGCCCTAGCCTGCTTCTTCCCCTTCCGATTCACAACGTGCTGCGTATCGCCGGCCTTTAACCGGTACGCGGCGGCCCGCTCTCGTCCGTTGCGCCCGCATGCTTTCGCGCGCAACACGACGACAGCGGCGAACCGGTACGCCTCGTCTGTTGCAACAGACGCCGGGCGCGGGAACGCACATGCCGTCCCCGCTCAAACTCCACAGGAAGCAGGATGAAACTTCGCCAGAGCATTCACCACGTCGCGGCCTTTTCAGTCGTTTCAGCCATCATGGCGCAGACCGCTTTTGCACAAGACGACCAGCTCAACGTCTATAACTGGTCGGATTACATTGCCCACGACACCATCCCCACGTTCGAGAAGCAGACCGGCATCAAGGTGCGCTACGACAGCTACGATAGCGACGACACCTTGCAGGCCAAGCTGCTTTCGGGCAGTTCCGGTTACGACGTGGTCGTGCCGTCCTCGGCGTATATGGCGCGGCAGATCGAAGCGGGCGTCTATCGCAAGCTCGACAAGTCGCAGTTGCCGAATCTCGCGAACCTCGATCCTCACCTCATGAAACTGGTGAGCGACGCCGACCCCGGCAATCAATACGGTGTGCCATGGGCATGGGGCACGGACGGCATTGCCTATAACACGCAGGAGGTCAAGAAGGCGCTTGGCGGCGCGCTGCCGCCCGATTCGTGGGCGCTGGTGTTCGACCCGGACAATCTCGCGAAGCTCAAGAGTTGCGGCGTGTCGTTTCTCGATTCGGCGTCCGATGTATTTCCCGCCGTGCTGCAATACCTGCACCGCAATCCCAACAGCACGAATCCCGCCGACTATATGGCCGCCTACGACGTCCTGAAGAAAGTGCGGCCCTATATCACGCAGTTCAATTCGTCGGGTTACATCAACGATCTCGCGAACAACGACATGTGCGTGGCGGTCGCATACTCGGGCGACGCGGGCATTGCGCGACGCCGTGCCCTGGAAGCGAAACGCAGCTACCAGATCGGGTTCGTGAACCCACAGGAAGGCGGTCTCGTGTGGTTCGACATGATGGCCATTCCAAAAGACGCGCCGCATCCGGAAGCCGCGCTCAAATGGATCAATTACATCGAAGACCCGAAGACGAGCGCGGCCATTACCAACGAAGTGTTCTATCCAACCGCGAACCGTGCGTCGATGCCGCTCGTGCAGGCGTCGATCGCGAAAGACCCGGTCACCTTTCCCGCCGACGAGGTGCTCGACAAGATGACGGTCATGCGTCCGCAACCGCCTGCCATCATGCGCCTGCAAAATCGCTTGTGGGCGCAACTTAAATCGGGCACCTGATCCACGAGTCGCGCTTCGTTCCTGCCGGACGCCCAGGCCATCACGTGGCGCTCGGCGGAATGAGGCGCGCCTTCGTCAAGCTGTACGCGATGCCGGCGAAAATCTGGTTCAGGCTTTGCGTACTGCTCGCGTTCGTGCAGGTATCCGAATAGAAATCGGCCTGGTTGCTCGCTATCGACTGCATGGTGCCACAGGCCGTCAGCGTGTCGGCGCCGTCGGCGCATGACGGCGCGCTTGCGCCTTCGCCGCCCAGGTAGGCCACGGTGTAGATGGTCGTGCCGCTGCTTTTGGCCGTCGCCGCCGTATTGATCGCGGCCTGGCATTCGCTGCCATACACGTACTTCGATCCGCCCGATTGGCCGAAGACGTTGCCAAGTTGCGTCGTGCTGGCCGTCGCGATGCCGTCGCTCAGCAGCACGATCGCGTTCTTGCCCGCCGGATTCTGGCTCTGCGAAAAACTCGTGAGCGCCGCGTTGGCCGAGGCGATCGCCTGCGCGTAGAAGGTGCCCAGGCCACCCGGCGCGCTGATGCCGCCGCACTTGCTGCTCGCTCCGCCCAATGCCTGTACGACACCCGAACTCGTGCTCAACACTCCGCCACTGAGATAGCCGCCACCCAGTGGCGAAATCTGATAGGTGGCATTCGATCCGGAAGCGCCCACGGCCGAATAGCCGTTCTGGCCGGTGGAGACCACGCCCGGTTCAGTCGACGAGCATGAAAAGCTATAGCCGGACGACGAAGGACTGATCGGCGGAAACACCATCAAGCCGACGTTGTCTCCCGCAAGCGACAGTCCGGTCAGCAGCTGCAATGCGCCTGCCTCGGCGCAGGCGAGGCGGGTGAGCGCCACGCCGCTCGAATTCTTGCAGTTGCTGTCGGTCGTCGTCGCCATCGACCGTGTCGTGTCCAGCACGATCATGACGTTGTACGGCGTGGCACCAAAGCCCGCGCCCGCTTTCGACGTCGCGGAAATCGTCTTTGCATTGATGCCGAAGATGCGCGCGAAGAACAGCGGAACGCTCGCCTGCTGCGTGACCTGGATGCCGTTATAGGTCGATACCGCCTGCGATGCCGGCAGCGGTACGCTGGCTGTGCTCAGCGCAAGGCCCTGAACCGTCGTGCTCGTGACCGTCACGCCGTTGGGCAGCGTATTGATGCCCTGCCCGGCCGCGTAGGCCTTCGCGTCCGCGAATGCCGTCGCCGATGCGCTCTTCCACAGATCCATCGCTCCCGCCATGGCAGCGGCGTCGGTGCCCGCCTGCAAGCGGCGCTGACTGAATGCGATGTAACCAATGTCGATCGATAGCGCGGCAAAGCCCAGCAACACGATCAATGACAGCGCAACCATCACTGATACGGCGCCGCGCTGCCTGGCGCGTCGCGAACGGCGACCTGAATATCTGCTCATGATGTCCCCCGACATGGATTACTTATGGTTCACTGCACGCGCGCGACAGCGGTCGTCGTCAGCGTGGACGGCATGGCCGCAATGCCGAATATCGCGCCGCGCAACAGCGGCGTGAATGCGTATG
Organism: Paraburkholderia bannensis NBRC 103871; assembly: GCF_000685015.1. Classification (GTDB taxonomy): domain Bacteria; phylum Pseudomonadota; class Gammaproteobacteria; order Burkholderiales; family Burkholderiaceae; genus Paraburkholderia; species Paraburkholderia bannensis. Next base: position 102,694 of record NZ_BAYA01000010.1, read on the forward strand.
CGACCGTGACCGCGGCTGCCTGCCCTGTCCCGTTGGTCAACGCCGTCGCGCATGACGTATCGCTGTTGCACTGCGTGCCGTTGACGGACGTCGTGAGCGTGAGGTTCTGCGACTTGAGCCACGACGATGACGACGTCATCTGCGTCTGTGTCGAACTGTAGGGCGTGGCCGCGCCGCGCTGGAACGCGAAATTCTGTGCAGCCGCCGACGCCGCGCTGGCCACCATCACGGAATACCCAAGCAACCAGCCTAACTGGGCGATGCCAAGCGCAATGGTGATCAGCACCGGGGCGGCAAGGGCCAGTTCGACAGCCACGATGCCTTTTTCGCGTTTGCGTTGCATGACACTCCCCCGCTTGTAACTGGCCCGGTGGTTCATTGCACGGCCACCGATGCGTTCGCGCTCATGGTCGACGGCATGAGCGAGCCAAGACCCAAAAGCGAGCCGCGGAACGGTGCCGCGAATTGATAGCTGATCGATACGCTCGCCAACGTTCCCGCCGCCGGCGGCTGGCTGAGCGTGCCCAGCGCCGTCGCGCAGGTGGCGTCCCCCGTTTTCCCGCTACAGGTCGTCGTCGCGCCCGACGACACGACGGCGATGGTCACGCTCTGCGCGCCGGACAGGCTGCCCGTCGCGGACTGTACCGCGCCCGAGGTATCCGTATAGGGCGTCGCAAAGCCCCGCTCCGACGCCAACAGCCGCGCCCCCGCCGAAGCCGCACTATTCAGTACGACGTAGTTGCTCATCCACCAGCCCACCTGGACGATGGAAAACATCATGAATAGCAGCACGGGCAACCCCAGGGCAAATTCCACGATTGCCGTTCCTCGTTGACGTTTCGCATTCATTTCGTGCTCCCCGGTGTCAACCGCCTGCGCCCACGCTCGGCAGCAACGAGCGATAAATGTTGATGCACGCCGGCCCCGCGAGCACCACCATCAGCGCCGGGAAGACGCAGAACAGCAGCGGCATCATCAGTTTCAGCGAGATCTTCGCGGCCTGCTCCTCGGCCCGCATGCGCCGGCGCGTGCGCAGCGTATCGGAGAGCACGCGCAGCGACGCGCCAATGCCCGTGCCGAACCGGTCTGCCTGGATCAGCAGGGTGCTGAATGCTTCGATATCCTCGACGCCCGTGCGAAGCGAAAAATTGCGCAACGCCGTGGCCTTAGCGAATCCCGAACGCAACTCCAGCAGCATCAGTTCGAGTTCGCTCGCGACCAGCGGACTGCCTAGCTGGATCTCCTTCGCGACTCTCATCAGCGCGGCGTCGAGCCCAAGACCGGCTTCGACGCAGACCGTCAGCAGGTCGAGCGCGTCTGGAAAATCCTCGAAAATCGTACGTTGCCGGGTTGCGACGCGTCGCGCCAATACGAGGTTCGGCAAATAGAAGCCGAACGATGCGAGCGCAACGAGAATCATCCAGAAGACCGTGGTGCTGGTCTCGATCCTGGTGCCGATGAGCCACACGAGCGCGGGCAGCGGAAACAGGAGCGCGAGCGCGGTCTTGGCGGCGAAGAAAATCGCCACGGCATGCGGCGTGCGCCAGCCCGCATTGACGAGTTTCAGGCGCACGACCGAGCCCTCCCAACCCTCCTTCGGGAGCGCCAGCTTCGAGATGGGCTGCGAGATTTCGGCAATCGTTTCAAGCCACTTGTTCCCTTCCTCGCCTGCGGCCTGAGCGTTCTCAGCGGACGGATTCAGCGGCGAACCAAACTGTTCGATGCGGCGGCGTCCGTGTTTCGACGAAAACATCTGCATCGACGCCAGCACGACGAGAAAGACCACGGCGAACACGCCGGTAATCATCGCAATCTGGGTCATATTCAAGGCTTGCATGTTGTCTCCCTGCCTGTCCGGTTCTTCCGTTTCATCCGGTTCGCCATGCCTTCACACGCGCAACGCCACGACGCGCGACATCCATATCACGCCCACGACGATGCCCGAGAGCGCCATGCCGATCATCTTCAGGCCCACCGGATCCTGCCAGAGCACCTGCATGAAGTCGGGATTCAGGAACATCATCGCCGTGCCGACGAGGAACGGCATCAGGCCGAGTATCCACGCGGAGAGACGGCCTTCGGCGGAAAGCACCCGCACCTTGTCGAACAGCTTGAAACGCTCGCGGATCAGCACGGTGATGCCGTCGAGCACTTCCGCGAGATTGCCGCCGGTCTCGCGCTGGATCAGCACGGCGATCACGAAATAGCGCAGATCGCGAATCGGCACGCGCGTGGCGAGGTTCGCCAGCGCCTCGTTCAGCGAGACGCCGTAGTTGATCTCGTCGAAGGTGGCGCGAAATTCGCCGCCCATCGGTTCGGCAAACTCGGTGCCGACCATATCGATCGCGACGCTGAAGGCGTGCCCCGAGCGCAGCGAACGCGCGAGCATGTCACACGCTTCGGGCAACTGGCGTTCGAGACTACGCAGTCGCTTCGCGCGCTTGCGGCGCACGTAAAGCAGCGGCAACGCCCCGGAAAGCAGCGAAAACAGCGCAACCACCGGCAACGGTGCAGGCGAAAGCATCGCAAACGCGAACGTGAACGGCGGGACGACGGCACAGGTCATGAGCAGGCGCGCCACCGACCACCGCATGCCGGCCTGCTGCAGGAAGCGGTCGATACCCTGCACGCGCGGCAGCATCATCAATGCACGTTCGAGTGGTGTCGCGTCGCTGAGCAAACGCTGCTTCAGGATCGACAGTCGCTCGCTGCTGACGTGACCGCCCGCCGAAATCGTGCGAATGCGCGACTCGACGCGACGCGCGACGGGGCCGTGGTTGCTGTTCCACCAGATATACGCGCCCTCCATCGCCAATACCACGGCGACGAACAGCAGGATGGCGGTCGCATAGAAGATCGGACTCATGCTGGTCTCCGGTCACAAAGCGATATTGGATACACGCGGTCGAAAACGCCCATGACGTTCACGCAGCTTCGAAGCGCCGTGCCGGATCGTAAGTCGTATCCGGCAGATGGATGCCGAATCCCTCCAACCGCTCGCTAAATCGCGGGCGCACGCCCGTGGCATGAAACGCGCCGCGCACATTGCCGTTCGCACCGACGCCGCTGCGCTTGAACGTAAAGATCTCCTGCATATTGATCATGTCGCCTTCCATGCCGGTCAGCTCCGAAATGCTGACGATCTTGCGCCGTCCGTCGGTCAGGCGCGCGACCTGCACCACCACCGTAATCGCCGAGGCGATCTGCTGGCGCATCGTCTTGGGCGGCAGCGCAAGCCCCCCCATGCCGATCATGTTTTCGAGGCGAGTGAGTGCGTCGCGCGGCGTATTCGCGTGAATGGTGGCGAGCGATCCTTCGTGGCCCGTGTTCATCGCATTGAGCATGTCGAGCGCTTCGGCGCCGCGCACTTCGCCCAGGATGATGCGATCGGGCCGCATACGCAGCGCGTTTTTCACAAGCGTGCGCTGGGTGATCTCGCCGCGCCCTTCGATATTCTCGGGACGCGTTTCGAGTCGAAGCACATGCGGCTGACGCAATTGCAGTTCCGCAGCGTCTTCGATGGTGACGATCCGTTCGTCGGCGGGAATGGAACCCGAGAGCAGGTTCAGCAAGGTCGTCTTGCCGCTGCCCGTGCCGCCCGAAACCAGGATGTTGATCTTCGCGCGCGAGAGCGCGTCGAGCACTTCCGCCATCGGCGGCGTGAGCGTCTGCAGGGCGATCATGTCGGACACCTGCAACGGCTTGCCCCCAAAACGCCGGATCGAAATCAACGGGCCATCGACGGCCGCCGGCGGAATGATGGCATTCAGGCGCGAGCCGTCGGGCAAGCGCGCATCGACCATCGGGCTCGATTCGTCGATACGACGGCCGACGCGCGAGACGATTTTTTCGATCACCTTCATCAGGTGCGCATCGTCGTAGAAAGTCACGTCGCTCAATTCGAGCCGCCCTCTACGTTCGATATAAACCTGGCTGCCCGTGTTGACGAGAATGTCCGAAATCGTCGGATCGCGCAGCAACACTTCGAGCGGGCCAAAGCCGAACATTTCGTCGTAGACGTCGGTGACCAGTTGGCGCCGCTCAAGATCGTTAGCCGGCACCTTTAGATCCTCCAGGATACGCGCGATGAGCGCGGCGATTTCCTGGCGCACCTGTTCGGCAGGCAGCCGCGAGAGACGCTCCAGTTCGACGCGATCGAGCACGGCCTGATGAATGTCGCGCTTGAGCTTCTGATAGGCGGCGCGCAGCAGGCTGGCCGATCCGCTCGACGATTCGTTCGACGATCCGGCGCGCTCGGCTTGCGGCGCGCGCTGGGCATGCAGATGGTCACGAAGCGACATGGTGGGCTCCTGCCTGAACGACATCACCGCGCAAACGCGCGAATAGCGACCTGGATCGGGTTTGCTCGCGCCGCGGAGCGTCGGCATTGCCCGCGATCTGCGCTGCGATTTCCTGCACGGCGCGCGCGACATGGCCATTACCGGCCCTGGCGATCGGCATGCCCTGATTCACTGCCGCCAGCACGGCGCGTGGGTCATCCGGAATCACGTGATTCGGCCGCATGCCCAGCACCTGTTCGAGCGCGGCGCGCGTGCGCTCGTCGTGGCGCGTATAGCGGTTCAGCAGCAGGCGCATCTGGGTGGGCGCGTAGCCGAGCGAGACCAGGATCTCCTGCAGCCTGCGCGCGGCGCGCACGCCCGGCATCGTGGCCTGCAACACAAGCTGGATCTGCGTGCTGCGATCGAGTGCGAGGATCGACAGCGGGTTGAGGGTCTGGCCGACATCGACGATCACGAAGTCGTAGCGCGGCACGGCAAGGCCAAGGATCCATTCGAGCCGCTCGGCCTGGATATCCGCCGCTTTCACCGGATCGCCCGCGCCCGCGAGAATGTCGAAGCTGTCGCTCACATGCACGACGCAGGCGCCAAAAAACGCGCCGTCCATGCGTTCGACTTCGGCGCACATTTGCGGCAGCGTGGACGGAGGCGTTTCGTCGGTGACGAGAAACGCGGCATCGCCGAACAGCTGGCACAGGTCGACCAGCAGCACGCGCTTGCCGCGCTGATTCGACAGCGCATGCGCGACGTTGCTCGCGATAAAGCTCGTGCCCACGCCGCCCTTGCACGATACGAACGAGACCACCTGGGTCTCGCGCGCATTGCGCTGGCTGTGCTGCGTTTGCGCGCGCAGCAACGCCTCTTCCAGCGAGTGGCGTTCGAGCGGCCAGCTCAGCACGTCGCGAAATCCCGCGCGCATCGCTGCGATCAAGGTGTGCTGAGATGCGTCAGGTGCGACCAGGATGCAGGTCAGGTGCTTGTGCTCGCGGCACAGGCGCCCCGTGGCATCGAGCGAACCGGCGTCGATCGAACCCGCATCGACGATTAGCATATCGAACAAATCCAGGCTGTCGCCGCGCTCAAGCAACACCGAGGCGTCGCCGCACACGCGCGTCGTCCGGTAGTTGCCGCATTCGCCGACCAGATTCATGATCTGCGCAAGCCTGGCGGGATCTGTCGAGAGAGTGAGAATGTCGATCATGGCGTGTACCTTTGTTCAGATGCTTCGTGCGTCGGCGACTCGATGAGCGCGCTGCGGACTGCGGACTACTGACTGCTGGCGCCGGTCGTGCCGCTGCCCACACCAATCGTATAAGGGTTCGAGGAAACCGGTGGCGCGGAGAACGACTTGTCGTATTGCGTCATCGCCGAGACCGCCGACTGGCCGTCGACGCCCTGCGTGGACGGGTTGTGTTCGGCCGCATGCGGATCCATGACCTGCGCCTGCTTGACGGCACGCACCGCCTCGCCGAAGTGCGCGTCCCAGACCGGCGTGCTCGTCATGCAGCCGCCCAGCAGCGTGCAGAGCGCCGTCAGTGGTGCCAGTGGCGTCAATGAGCGAGCGATGCGAAGGCATTCGAGTTTCATGAGATTCTCCTTTTTCATCACTGCTTGACGGGGTTGCCGGCTTGCGCCGCGGCGTCGGGCGACGTGGCTGCCACGTTGGCGGGCGCGCCGATCGCGGTGGTCGACTGCGTGCTTGCTGCGGGTGCTGCAGGCGTTGCGGGGGCAGCCGGTGCAGCAGGCACTGCCGGTGCGCTGGCTGCGCCGGCAGCGGCCGCTGCACGCGACACGCCGCCACGTCCTTCCATGTTTCCGGTCGCGTAGACATCGACTTCGCTCGGCTGCACGAAGCTATCCGTCGGCAGCGGCGGATTCGAGTTGGGCAGCGGCTTGACGAGATGAGGCGTGATGACGAACACGAGTTCGGTGCGGTCTTGCTGGAACGACGTGCTGCGCAACAGCGCGCCCAGCACCGGCACCTCGCCGAGTCCCGGCACCGCTTTCAGCGAGCCGGTCACGTTGTTCTTGATGAGGCCGCCAATCGCAAACGACTCGCCGTCGTTCATCTGCACGGTCGTGGATGCGCGGCGCGTCGTGATGAGCGGGAGGATCGATACGTTGCCCGCGTTGGCCGCGCTCAGCGTGACGCCCGTCGAAGAAAGCTCGGAGACTTCAGGCGCGACGCGCAGATTGATCCTGCCGTTGCCGAGCACGGTCGGCGTGAACTTCAGGCCGATGCCGAACTCCTCCTGCTGCAGGATGATGCTGCTCGTCGTGCCGCCAACGCTTTGGGGCACCGGGATGAAGACTTCGCCGCCCGCGAGGAACGTGGCCTCCTGGCCGCTGATGGTGACCAGGTTCGGTTCGGCGAGAATCTTCACGAGGCTATCGGTTTTTTGCGCATCGACCGCAACAGCGAGCGGCTTGTTGTTCGCCTTGCTGAAACCCATCGCGCTCGACACGCCCGCCAGCAGGTTGCTCACGAGCGCACCCGTCCACGAACCAAAGCCACCCTGAATGTTGACCGCTGCGCCGAGCTGGTCGATCAGCGTTTTGTCGACTTCCGCGACTTTCACTTCGAGCATGACCTGCTGGGGCGAATCGACGCTCAGCATGTTGATCACGCCGCCCGAATTCTTGCCATCGCCGACACCGGTATGCGCGCTATAGACCTTTGCAATCTCGACGATCTGCTGCGCGGCCTGTGCGGTCGAGACGCGGCCCGAGAGCACGAGATTGTCGCCTGCCGTGGACACGTGGACATCGCGCTCGTTGGGCAGCAGCTGCGTGAGCGACGCCATCAGGCCGCCGGAATCGACATTGACCACCACGTCGATGATCCGGCACGAGCCGCCGCGTCCCTGCACGATCATATTGGTCGTGCCCACCGACTGGCCCACGAGATAGAGCGTGCGCGGCGACAACATGGTTGCCTGCGCAACGGCCGGGTTGCCGAGCGTGCGGTTGAGCACGGGCTCGTCGAGCGGCACGAGCGTCGACTTGCCGAGCGGCACGACCACCGTGTTTTCGCCACGGATCGGCCCGGTGCAGTTCGGGCCGCGCAGTGGGCCCGTGGACGCGGCCGAAGGCGCCGTCGGGTTGGCGGGAACCGGCGTCATGCTGATGGTCATCTGCATGGGGCCGTGCCCGAGCGGCGCGGCTGCGGTGGAGGCTTTCGTGGCTTGTTCGTTCTCGCCACCGTCAGTTGCCAGAGCAGGCTGGGCGATCAACAGCCCGGCGCTGACCCAGGCGGCCACAGCCGTGGCAAGCGGCGTACGACGCAGGCCCAAGCGCCGCGATGGTTGTTGCAGTGCTGAATTCATGACGAAAAGCCCCCGTTTCAAGTCTGTTTTTCGTGGTGTCTGTCGTGGTGCTTCTTACGCGCCCGGTCGCGCGCGCGCACCTCTTTAACCTGTTGATGCAGCCGTTATCAGAAACACTCTTGCGTGCTGGTGACGCCGGAGATGACACCGATGCAATCGCGTTTCGGCGCGCGGTGTTCCGCATAGCGAACGCGCGTGGGTTTCACAGGCGCCGGAGCGGGCGCGGGCGCCGCCGTACCCAGCAACGTGTCCTTGGTCGCGCCGTCGGTGCTCAGGCGCTTTTCGTCGATCTGGTTGCGCAACACGAGCGACAGGGTGCCCACGCTGCGCGCGAGATCGAGCTTCTCGGCCTGTTGCGGCGTCACTTCCAGCGTGACGGCATTCACCACCTTGGGCGCGGTGTCTTCGCGGCTCACCTGCTGCGCAATCGCCAGCACAAGAATCTTCTCCAGCACCGTTTTGGAAATGCTCGATTGATCGGTGTGGCCCGGCTCCTGGGTATTGACGATCACGTCGACGTAATTGCCCGGCAAGGCGAAGCCCGCCACCCCCACCACGTCATTGACGCGCACCGTGATGGCCCGGTTGCCATCGGCAATGACCGCCGACAGACCGCCCTTCGTGCCGGCGGGAGCAAGCTTCGCTTCGATCAGCGGCTCGCCCTTCGCCACGCTCGAACGCACGACGCGTCCTTGCAGCAGCTTCGCGTCCTTGAAGACGCCAGCAGGCAGGCTGTCGGCGGGCCAGCTGACCGTATGAACCATGTTGGGTTCGATTGGCTCGCCGAGGCTGATGTCCTGCGTGGCCACCGCCACGGACGTGACGCCGCTCGTCGAGGTCTGCACGAGCCAGCGTGACGCCGACAGTGCGGCCGCCAGGCCCGCCACCAGGGCAACGACAAGCATCATCAATGCGCGACTGTTTTTCATGGCAAAGCTCCTCATTAACGGCGGTATGGAGGCCGCCTCGCCGGCTAGACTGCGGCGAACAGCACGCCGATCGTTGCGCTCGCAATGGCCACGCCGTAGGGCAAGGTGCCTAGCGACGCAGGCTGAGCGTGCGTGGTCGCGACGCCGATCCCCACTGCGTCAGGCAGCAGCCACGCGCAGCTCCTGCGGATCAGCCGTATCAAATCCCGGGTCTTGCCCCGCTTCACGATCACCGCGATAGACCACACGCCGCCGACCAGAAGCGTCACAAGTACGATATGTAGTGCGAAGGCAGGCCCGACCCACGCGCCGATTGTCGTCATCAGCTTGACGTCGCCGGCAGCCATCCCGCGCACCAGATAAAACGGCAACAACAACGCGAAGCCCGCAAGCGCACCCTCGATCCAGATTGCGCCTCCCCGTTGCGGGCCCCACAACCACACTTGCGCGAGCAGCGCGGCGATCAGGCCGGTCAATACAATGCGGTTCGGAATACGCCGCGCTACGAGATCCGTGCTGGCCGTCACGATGGCCAGCACGACCACACACAGCGGAACAGGTTGCGGTGGAAGATGTTCGGCAAACATGGCGTCCCTCGTTGTGTATCGGGTCGACTGGAGTCTCTTGAGGAGCAGACGAATCGCAGACGGCGATTCGTCTGCCACCTCGCGGTTCAGATCGAGGCGCCGATATTGGTGAAAATCGTCGAGAGCGTCGTCCCGAGCGTCTTGACCGTACCGACGATGGCGAGAGCGATCAGCGAACCGAGCAGTGCGTATTCGATGGCGCTGATGCCGTCTTCGTCACGGATGAACTGGCTTGCCTTGGCGATGATGTTCTTCATGATTAACTCCATTAGGATGACTACATAAATCCCTTCGCCGGAATTGGCGTTGGGGTGAACGACATTAAGACTCGACTGGAAAGCCTGGCGAGCAGGCCTAACGCAACTGGATGGTCACGCTCCGGCTAGCGGTCGAACGGATCGCGCTTGCCGGCACGGCGCACACCGCAACAGCGGGCATTAGCAACAGCGTGCCGCCGATGGATGCGTGAAGGTGAAGGTTCCGCCGTGCGGCCAGCGTCCAGCGTGCTGGCACGCAACGGCAGGAAAAGATGAAACCGATACAGCTTGTAATGGCCCCGTAGCTCATTTTTATTACCCCGATTACCCCGTTTTACCTCGCTTTGTTCTTATCCGGTCTATGCCGGTGCTGTGCGTCAAGCCTGCGATCTGTTTCTTCTACGACATCGCCGACTTGCGTAACTAGTCCTAGGCAAGGTACGGGCCAGCTCCCCGACAAGCCCGAAAACATTGGGTTCAAGCCGAATCGGCAAGATTTTCCTGCCTATAGCCAGCAATCGAAAATGTTACTGATCTGATACATCAGCTTTATGCCGGTCTGGACACGACCGGGCGGCTACAGCCTTGTGCCAAAAGGGCTTTGGCGTCTCTTGTCGGGAGTTTCCCTGGGCTGTCGCGGTGCTGCTTTGTGCAGCCTTCCAGGCCACCCTGGCGAACAACGAACCGTGGTTGATACAACACTGAAACATCGCCCTGCTTTTCAACCGACAAATAGGCCGAATCTGGCCACGATCCGGCAGCGATCCGCCTGCCGCCCGAACTGCTGGAATATGCCGGCTTGAAACGCCCGCCGATTTCTACGCATAATCAATCGAGAGAACGTGCATGCGGAATGAATAATCAAAGCGCAATGCGGACAAATGAAGCGGATCGCAACATCTGATCGCCAATTCGCGTATGCACGGACGGTGATGAAATAGCAGCACTACACAAGTCTCACGACCGGATGACACGTTGCTCCGGATCGGCGGACCTTTCGGGGGCAGGGCCATGGAATTACCCATTTATTCGGCGCGCGGTGCCAGCAATCGGGTGCAGGGCTGGCTGACGCGTGAGCGTTTCATCCTGTACAGCGTCACGATGTGCATTCTCTACGCCCTCTTCCTGGGGCTGTGGGCGCGCGTCACGCATGGCTTTGTCGGAACCGACACGGCCAAACCGGCGGGCGACTTCGCTGTCTTCTGGAGCGCATCGCACGTCATGCTGCACGGCACGGCGCAGCAGGTCTACAACTTCAACACTTTCTCCGTGGCGGAACGAGCCCTGTCAGGCATGTTTCCGAAGAACTCGTTCCTGCCGTGGCTTTATCCGCCGACCTTCCTCGTACTGGTCACGCCGCTGGCGCTCCTGCCTTTCCTGCTCTCGTATGCGCTCTTTATCGGCGCGAGCCTGTTTGCGTATGTCAAAGGCGCGCTCGCGGTCTCGCGCCTGGCGCAGTGGAGCGGCAGCGCCCGCATGGCCGTTCTGTTGCTCGTGACGTCGCCTTGCGTGTTCGTCGCCGCGCTGTTCGGACAGAATTCGCTGCTCACGGCCTCGCTTGCCGTCTTCGCGGTGCGCTGGGTCGAGCGCTATCCGGTGCGCGCCGGCATCTGCATCGGACTGCTATGCATCAAGCCGCAAATGGCCGTGGTCTTCCCGTTTGTGCTGATCGCCACGCGCGCCTGGCGTACCTTCGCGAGCGCCGCGGTCACTGTCCTCGTCTGTGCGGGCGTGAGCATCGCCGTTTGCGGCACGCATACGATCAAGCTTTCGTTTCTCGCCGCGGATCTCGCACGCAGCCTCCTGCTGGAGCACGGGCCGAACTTCTGGCTCGCCTCGCCGACGACGTTTGCCGCGCTGCGCCTGGGTGATGCGCCGCTGCCCGTTGCCTATCTGATCCAGGGAGCCGTCGCCACGCTGGCCGTCGCATCGGCCTGTCAGGTGTGGAGCAGGACGCGCGACGCCGGTGCGCGGGCCGCGACACTCGCGCTGGCCACGCTGATCGCCAATCCTTATGTATGGCACTACGAACTGGCCTGGCTCGGCCTCACGCTCGCGTGGCTGCTGGCGACGGGACTGCGCTCGGGATGGCTGCGCGGCGAACAGACGGTCATCGTCCTCGCATGGCTGTTGCCGCTGTTCGAACTGTTCAATCGCTATCTGGAAATGCCGCAGATCGGCCCTATCGTGCTGTTGATTACGCTGTTGGTCGTGCTGCGCCGGGTGCGCGAGCCGGAGGCCGCACAGGCGGCACAGGCAACACGGACGGCACGCGCACTCGCGTGAACGAGTCAGGAAAAGCTATCTAGAAGCTGGAAGCACGGTTGCAAGAATCGAACGACGCGGCCCGACGCCGCGCAAGCTGAACCGGGGGAATCATGAACACACGTAACAGCAAGCCGCTGGTCTCGATGGTGGTGCCGTTCTACAACGAAGGCGAAGCCGTCGAGCGCTTTTTCGAAAAGCTCGTGCCGGTGCTGGAAGACGTCGCGTCGATACGGTTCGAGATCGTCTGCATCAACGACGGCAGCAGCGACGCAACGCTCGATAAGCTCGTCCACGCTAGCGCACAGGACGCGCGTATCCGCGTAATCGATCTCACGCGCAACTTCGGCAAGGAGGCCGCGTTGACGGCAGGGATCGACGAGGCCTTCGGCGACGCCGTGATTCCGATTGACGCCGATCTCCAGGATCCGCCCAGCCTGATTCCGGTGATGATCGAACACTGGCGCGCAGGCGCCGATGTCGTGGCCGCGCGGCGCGCCAACCGCGACTGCGATACGTGGACGAAGCGCACCGCCGCCGGGCTCTACTACCGCGTGCACAACGCCCTCTCCGAAGTGAAACTGCCCGAGAACGTCGGCGATTTCCGCCTGATGGATCGCGAAGTCGTCAACGCCCTGCGGCGGCTGCCAGAGCGCCGGCGCTTCATGAAGGGGCTGTTCGCGTGGCTGGGCTATCGGACGGTGATCGTCGACTACGAGCGCGAAGCGCGCAGTGCCGGGCATTCAAAATTCTCCGGGTGGCGGCTGTGGAATTTCGCACTGGAGGGCATCACCGGCTTCAGCACGGTGCCGCTGCGCATCTGGACTTATATTGGTTTGTCCATCGCGGCGGGCGCCTTTCTTTATGGCGGCTTTATCGTGGCGCGCACCATGCTGTTCGGCAATCCTGTGCCGGGCTATGCGTCGCTGCTCAGCGTGCTGCTTTTCATGGGCGGCATCGAGCTAATCGGCATCGGCGTGGTCGGCGAATATGTCGGGCGCATTTACCACGAAACCAAGGGCCGTCCGGTCTATCTGGTGCGGCGGCGCTATCAGGCGAGAAAAAAGGTCAGCGCGCTGCCGATCAGCCGTTCCCCTTCGCGCACCGCGCAAGTCGTCAAGCTGGACTTCGCACTGCGCCGCACAACGCCGCGCATACGCGCAGCGGGACGCTAGTGTCGATTAAATTTAGTGCCACTTCAGCGAGATCCCCCAAAACCACTACGCAAAAACTTGATGCGGTATTGATCTGATTGAAAGTGCAGCAAGCATGAATTAAGGTAGTTCTATGTATGGCGCTGCAGCATTTAGATATCACGGGTAAACACGGTGAATTGCTGTTCGCAGGCGTCAAATAGGGTTGGGGGGATACATGGATACCTTATCGGCTTCGTTGGCGACGGAGCGCCCGGTTCTTTACGTCTCGGATAATCCGAATCGGCATATTGTCGATTTGCTTACGGCGGCCGCATGGCACGTCGTGGCGGCGACCCCTGCGGAACTGGCCGGCGACGCGACCGCGAATGCTGCGTCGCGCGTCGGCCTGATCGAGTTGCCGCACGACGTCTCGCCGGAGCAGTTGAGTGCACTGCAAAAGTGCACGCGGCGCGCGAAAGTCACGTGGATTGCGCTCGTTCATCCCGGCCAGGCCAGTGCGGCCGCGACGCGTCAATTCATCGTCGATCACTGCTACGACTTCATCACAGCGCCCTACCCCGAACAAAGCCTGTTGTTCGCAATCGGCCACGCCTATGGGCTGGCGACGCTGCGCGACGCATCGAGCACCGCTCATGACGAACCCAGGCGCATCAGCAGCCGCCGCGCGCACGGCCAGTTCGACATGATCGGCGAATGCGAATCGATGCAGGAGCTCTACCGCGGCATTCAAAAATGTGCGCGCACGGCCGCTCCGGTTTTTATCTCCGGCGAATCAGGCACCGGCAAGGAACTCGCAGCGCGCGCGATTCACAATCGTTCGTCACGCGCGCGCCAGAGCTATGTCGCCATCAATTGCGCGGCCATTCCGACCACCCTGCTGCAAGCCGAATTGTTCGGCCACGAACGTGGCGCATTCACGGGCGCGATGCAGCAGAAGATCGGCCGCATCGAATCGGCCGCGCACGGCACGCTGTTTCTCGACGAAATCGGCGACATGCCTTATTCGTGCCAGGCGGTCTTGCTACGGTTCCTGCAGGAAGGCACCTTCGAGCGTCTCGGCAGCAATACGCCTATCAAGGTAGACGTGCGCATTATTTCGGCGACCCATGTCGACCTGGAAGCCGCCGTGGCGCAGGGCAAGTTTCGCGCCGACCTCTATCATCGGCTGTGCGTGCTGAAGGTCACGAATCCGCCGCTGCGCGAGCGCGATACCGATATCGAACTGCTCGCCCAGCACGCGCTCGCGCTCTACAAAAAAGAAGCGCAGTGCAAGATTCGCGGCTTTTCCGAAGATGCCCTGGCGGCGCTGCATCAATACGATTGGCCCGGCAATGTGCGCGAACTCTTCAATTGCATCCGGCGCACGCTCGTGATGGCGGAAAACCCGCTCATTACTGCCGCCGATCTCGGCCTGCATACCCTGCCCGAATCGCTAGGCGACGCATTGAACGTGGCGCAGGCAGAGACGCATGCGAGCGCAACGACCGCTCCGGCTGCGGCGGCCAGCGCGAACAGGACGGCACGTTCCAGCACTACCGCGCACGCTTAGGAAGATCAGCCGGATAGATTGTCCGGCGCAGGCCGATCAGTGTGAATGGGCGACTGCAATGCCATCAGGTTTCCTGATACATGCAGTAGAATGAGATTTGACGCCCACACACTTCAGATCGGCTTCGATCTCCAATGGCCAGAAAATCCTCAACTGTCGAATCCGCCTCCACGCCGGCCAACCAACCGGCCAACGAGCCGGCATTGTCCAGCGCCGACGCAACGCAGCGCGCCGTTCCCTCCATGCGCCTGAGCTACCTGATTGGGCAACTGGATCGCGTCATTTCGCGGCGCCTGACCGAGGCACTCGTGCTGCATGGCCTGACACTTCCGCAATACACCGCGCTTTCCGTGCTGCGGGCGCGCGGCCGTTCGTCGAATGCGCAGATCGCCGAGCGCTCCTTCATCACGCCGCAATCCGCCAATGAAGTCGTGAAGACGATGGAAGCCAATGGCTGGGTCGCACGCGAGCCCGATCCCATGAACCGGCGTGTGGTGCTGCTGTCCTTGACCGATGCCGGCAAGACGCTGCTTGACGCCTGCGATCAGGCTGTCGATCGGGTCGAACACGCGATGCTCGACGATGTCGCGCCCGCCACTGCACAAACGCTGCAAACGCTGCTGCATACCTGCGTGCGCAATTTGCGCGCAGTGTAACGGTGCAATGTGAAACACCCATCGCAGGGCAGGCCTTGCGATGGGTGTTCGACGAAGCAAGCGCGTATAGCCCTCAACCCTGGTTGTCAGCATCCCTAATTTTTTGTCCGCCGTACAGCGAGCAATGCCCCGATGGCCGCGATTGCCGTGACGGGAATACTCGCCGCAATCACAGTAGTCGCGCTGGCGCCGCCAGCCAGGAGCTGTCCTGCCGCGAGCGGGCCCACAATCGACCCGATACGCCCCGCCGCCACCGCGGCGCCTACCCCCGTCCCGCGCATGACCGTCTCATAGCTCGCAGCGGACAGCGCATAGAGCATCGATTGCGCACCCACAACGCTCATGCCCGCCAGCAGCACCGACAATGAAAGCCACAGCATGTTGCCGGCTCCCGCCAGCATGAACAGCGACACGGCAATGCCTGCGTAGACGGCTCCCACGACTCGCACGGGGCGCACTCGATCCATCAGTGTCCCGGTCGCGAGCACGCCCACCACGCTGCCCGCATTGAACAGGATCTGTGTGATACCCGCCTGACTACGCGTGAGGCCACGCCCGACGATCAGCGAAGGCAGCCAGTTCAGCAGGAAATACAGCACGATCAGCGTGCAGAAGAAACTGATCCATATTTGCGCCGTGACCGCGGCCCGGCCATCGCCGAACAGCACGCGCAGCGTCGAGGGCGGCCCGCCGCGAAGCGCCTGCGCATTCGAACTCGCTGCGGCGTAAGCGCGCGATTCCGGCAGCCACGCGAGGATCGCCGGGGCGATCAGCAGCGGCCCGAAGCCGCCAGCGTAAAAGATATGCCGCCATTCGGTGTCGCCCGCGCTGAGTACGCCGATCAACGCAGCGAGTGCGCCGCCCAGCGGCATGCCGCAGTACATCACGCTGACCGCCGTATTGCGCAACCGTTGCGGCACCGCTTCAGCGGAAAGCGCGATCAGGTTCGGCATTGCGCCCCCCAAACCCAGGCCGGTCAACAGGCGCGCAATCAGCAGGGTCGCGAATGTCGACGTCTGGGCAGTCAGCAGCGAGAACGCGCCAAACGCCACCATCGAGATCAGCAGCACGCGCTTGCGGCCAATGAGATCGGCAAGCCGCCCTCCCAGCATCGCCCCCGGCAGCAACCCGAACACGCCCGCGCTGAACGCGATGCCCAGTTGCCTCACGGAAAGCCCGAATTCGCGGGCCATGCGCGGCGCGGCCACTCCGGTAGACTGCAAATCGAGGCCTTCCAGCACCGCTACGACCAGACACAGACCCAGCACCCACACCGTACTCGCCGTCCGGCTGGACGGCACCTGAGTTGTCGATGACGACACGAT
Source organism: Paraburkholderia bannensis NBRC 103871 (assembly GCF_000685015.1). Lineage (GTDB taxonomy): Bacteria > Pseudomonadota > Gammaproteobacteria > Burkholderiales > Burkholderiaceae > Paraburkholderia > Paraburkholderia bannensis. The sequence goes on from NZ_BAYA01000010.1 coordinate 119,043, forward strand.
ATCTCCTTGTTTTATTTCGTTATGCTACGCATAGCGGACTACTGGAGCCTGTAGATACGGATAAGCACCGCGTCGCGCGCTGGCCGCAGACTGTCGAGCGTCCCCACATACACGTTGTCGTTGATCCAGCCGTACTTGCCCTCCGGCGCGACCAGGTCGATATTCGAGAACACCGCCTGGCCGGGCGCCCTTTGCGCGGGCGCCAGCACGTGATTCGACACGCTGATGACCGCGCCATCGTCTGTCTTGAGCTCGTAGGTCGCAGACAGCTGCTTGAAGCCGTCCTGCCTCACGAGTTGACGATCGGCTCCGCCAGCCAGCACCACGCCGTGAATGCCGGGCCCGCTAAAGCTCCCGCCGACGATCGGCACCATGCGTCTTTCCCCGATCGGCGAATTGCCGAGCGACATCGTTGGCGCAAGGTCGCAGGTGACCTCCATGACGAGTTGCGCGACGGGCACATGCTGCGCAGGCGCTTCAGCCGCCGCCCCGTTCACGCAGGCAACGATCAACGGCACCGCTGCAACAAGGCGCCTGGCGTAATTACCGATATTCATGACGCGTCTCCATGCGATTCATTGGCCTGCGCAAACAAAGCTGTTTGCGTCGTTTTTATCGCCCTTCAGGTATTGGGCTCGCTGCGGATAAGGACAGAGCGGGTGCGTCATTCCAGCGGGCAGTTTCGCTCCGGCGGAAGCGCCAGCATGCGCAACGATGGATTGCGGCGCCTGCCCTTGTTCGACCCACTTGACCATCGCATCGAGCGAATCGAAGCTGTCGAGCGCGTAGTCGCCGCCGGAACAGTGATTCATGCCCGGGACGACGTAGAGGCGTGCGAAGTCCGCCGTGTGCTGGCCGTAGGCGCTTTGCAGACGCTTGAAATAGTCGATCGTGTCGAGCACCGAAAAGACCGGATCGCTGCCGCCGTGATAAATCAGCAGCTTCCCGCCGTGCGATTTGAAACTGCCTAGATCGACCGAGTCGGCATCCATGAATTCAGCCGCAGACTGGCCATATTGCGCGGTCTTTCTGTGAATCGACTGTTCGAGATCCGGCAGCGATGCGGTAAAGATGTCGAACGAACTGCGCGGCGGTGTCGAAAACACATATTGCATCGAGCCCGCACCCAGCGTTTCCGCGCGCGACGGATGTTGGTCGTCGCCCAGTTTCCATTCGCGCCAGTTCGCGCTCGCAATACCGCTGTCATAAGGCCACGGCGTATATAGCGGGTGACCGTCCGCTGTTTTCGCGCCATCGAATACGGCGTGCAAGGCCTGCACCTGAACTGCGCTCAGGCACTGATCTGTCTTTCCGGCTTTGCATTGCAAGACCACGGGGTCGAATTTGCACTCATCGGGGCGATCATTGAAACCCTCGTCTGCACCGCCGCATTGATGACGTACCGCGTCGGCCACCAGGTCGAGGTCGCCTTGAGAAAATGCGTGCGCAAGCTGTATGCGTCCGTCCTCAGAGCGCGGAGCGGCGCGGCTAAAAGCCTGCGTGTCGGCCACCTGTGCAATTGCGGCATGCGGAAGGCGGTAACCCGGATCGCCCGAAATAATGCCGTCAAATTCAGCGCCATACCGTTGCATCGCTTGCAGCGCTTCCTGGCCGCCTTTCGAGCATCCGGCGAAATAAGACCACTTTGGATTCTCGCCGTAAAAGTCGCGAATCACGCGCTTCGCAATCTCAGCGACGCGACCGATGGAAGCGTAGCCGTAATCGATGCGCGCTTTCGGGTCGACGCCAAAACCTGCGTTCTGATCCTGCGTATGACCGGCATCGGAGCTCACAACGGCGAAGCCGCGCGCCAATGCACGCGGGCCGTCGCGCCATGAAGGAATTATGCCCGTGGCGGGATTGACAGTGCCGTCGCTGCCACCGCCTCCTTGATAAAAGAAACGCCCCGCCCATTCGAGCGGCAGGCGCAGCTCGAAATGAATCGCATATTGATCGTTCGATGCGGCGTGGCCAGTACCATTCGTTGGCGCAGGCTGCCCGGTGCGTCGATCGAGTACGCCTTCGACGAGACAATGTGCCGGAAGGGCCTTGGCTGCACTTGCATCGTCGTGCGGCACCGCCTCCTGCCACTGCGCTGAAGTGATGACGCCGTTGGGCACATGGAGCCCGGTTAAACGTGCGCAGCGGTTTGCGTCAGCCGCCTGGGCCTGCGAACTGATTGCGAGAGCGAACAGCAACGCGCTGGCGCATCCACGCGAATGGATCTTGCGCTGATTGAAGAGCGACAATCGAATGTCTCCTGCGAGAGGAATGCTAGAAGCGGTGCGAAATCCCTACGCCGACCGCAACGGTATTGGTGTCCGGCACGCCGCCGGTGAGCGACGCGGTCATCAGGTTCGTCAACCCGTTCGCTTTTTTCTTCGCGTTCATCAGGCCGACGAAACCATAGACCTCCGTGGACTTCGACAGAAAATAGTCTTCGCTCAGCACGTAAGCGTTGGTCGCGTTCTGTGTATCCTTGCGATCCTCTGCCCAGTACCAGGCCAGGGTGAGCATGCTGGCCGGCGTGACGTACCAGTTCGCGCCCGCCTGGATCACGCGGATATCCGACGGCCCGGTGACGCCGAACTGGCTGATCGCATTGCCCTCGGGCTGGTTGTAGTCTGTCCACGCCGCCTTCAGCGTGACCGTGCCGAACTTGTATCCGCCGCCCAGCGACCAGACGGTCAGGTCGCGGTTGCCGTACTGATCGTTCTTCTGTACGAATGCGCCTTCGCCGATGAGGTGCGCGTCTTCGTACGCGGCGCCGACGGAAACAGTTCGGCCCTGGGCCAGGCTGCCCGCCTCATTGCCGAAGTGATAGAGCGCGCCCAGATAGACCGTGTCGGTCTTGTAGGTGTAGCCGACCGAATTGGCTTCATAGACCGTGACGCCCGAGGTCGTGCTTTTTCCTTCCAGGAAATTCCAGTAACCCGCTGCGCTGAAAGCCTGCTTGAGGGAGCGCGGATCGGCACGGCCAAAGGCGTAGTAAGCCGGATCCTGCTGGAGGCCCGCTGTGAGCTGGCCGTAGCTCGAACGCACGAATACGTTCGCGTAATGGCCGAAAATCGTATTGGACGGCGACATCGCACCGCTGCCGATGCTGAATTGCCCTTCGAGCTGAAAGCCCGCACGCACGCCACCACCCAGGTCTTCCAGGCCGAGCAAGCCCCAACGGTTGCTGCTGTTGCCGCCCGAGCTGAAGAGGAAATTGCTGTGCGACGAAGGGCCGCCGGCACCGGGGCCGCCATTCTTGTTCTGGTACAGGAGACTCGCATCGACGAGGCCATAAAGCGTAACGCTGCTCTGGGCGTGTGCAATGCTGGCTCCGACTGCACATGCCGCCATACAGGCAAACTTCTTCATTGGATCTCCGTGTTTTTTATTCAGTATTCCTACTTTATGACGAGGCAATGGCAAGTCTCGTTGGCCTCCTGGGCGTGCGCTGGCTCTTGTCCGGATCGGCTCCGCGTGACCGCCAGCGTTCAGGTTTTTAACAATCTTATTATCAGGTAGCCTGATTTGCAATCGACGTTGCCGAGTTTACGTGCAAACACCTAGAACGTCTGGCCGAACGTTCGTTCGATGGTTGAGCAGGGATTCGAACATGACAAAGGCCGCTGTCCTCACCGACAGCGGTCTTCGTTATTGAGTGATTGCAGCTTTAGCCGCACTGATGCGGTTTGAACGATCTGGTTAGCAACCGCGTACCAGCCGCGTTCATCGACGCTGGATCGCGGCCTCGATCTGGTCTCGCATCCAGCGGTGCCACGGACTGTGCAGATTGCGGCGCTGAAAGAAAATCCGGAACGTGAAGCGCGGCGTATCGAACGGCGCGTCGTAGACGCTGATGCGCGCGCTGGCGGCAAGCTGGCGCGCGGCACGCCGAGGCAACGTGATGAGCAGGTCGGAACTGGCGACAATGAACGGCGCGGCCATCACGTCGGGCAACTCGACCGCCACGTTGCGCGCCACGCCCAGTTTCGCGAGCGACATATCGATCACGCTGCGCTCCTCGGGCCACTGCGCGACGACCACATGGCGCTCGGCCAGATACGCGCTCAGGGACAGCGGCACGCGGATGCGTGCATGCCTGCTGCGCGCGACCACGACATAGTCGTCCTCACCGGCGTCGAGCGACTCGATCCCCTCGGCGGCGGCATGAAACTCATCGGAGAAACCCAGCACGAAATCGGCGCGGCCCGAGTTGAGGTCTTCCTGCGCATCGCGGTTGCGCGAAGGCACGACCTTGACGCGCACATGGGGCGCGCGCTTTTCGAGCCGGCCCACGATGCCCGGCAACAGCGCAAACGCCGTGAAATCGGTAGCGGCAAACGTCACAGTGCGTGTACTGCTTGCGGGATCGAAGCGCTCCATTTCGCCCAGACGCTCGGACAGGACGTCGAGTGCTTCGGCGACACCCTCTGCAATCAGGTCGGCACGCGGCGTCGGCTGCATGCCGGCACCGGCGCGAATAAATAATTCGTCATGCCAGGCATCCCGCAGGCGACCCAGCGCGTGACTGCATGCCGATGGGCTCATCGCCAGCTCGTCGGCGGCGGCAACAACACTGCGCCGACGATAGACAGCGTCGAAAACGAGTAGCAGGTTCAGGTCGAGACGGCGCAGAGTATCGTGCATGCGGTGCAGTATAGTCTGAACAGAATGCAGCGCCGACATTTCCCGATTTCGGTAGCATGCCGGCTCGACCTTACTTCCTTCTGTTCCTGAATCATGAGTGCAACTGCTTCGCCCCAATCAACGCCGCAGCCGACGCTTCACGACACCGCCACCACCGCCGTCGCGCGCTCGCTCGCGCAGGCGCTAATCGAAGACCCGTTCTATCTGGCGGTCACGGTCGAGGCGCAAGCCGACGACGCACAGCGACTGGAGATGCTCGCCCGCTATTGCGAACTGGCAATCGACGAGGCCAACGCGGTCGGCGAGGTTCACTACGCCGGCACCGATGGCGCGGCGATCTGGGTGATGCCGGAAGCCGGCGCAGAAGCCATCGCCCATCATGGCCGGGTGCGCGGCACGGCGCTCAAGACGCTGCTCGGCGAGCGCGGCTATGCGAACTACAACGGGATTTGCGAAGCGATGGCGCAGCATGTCCCCGCGTCGCTGGACGACGCATGGTATCTGTCGATTCTGGGGGTGCAGCCGGCAGCAAGAGGACGGCGACTTGCGCACGATCTGCTGCAATTGACGCTAGGCCGTGCCGATCAAGCCGGCGCGACCTGCTTTCTGGAAACGTTCAATCCCCTGAGCCTGCCGTTCTATCGGCGGCTGGGTTTCGAAGCGGAGCTGCATTGCGTCGAGCCCGTGACGGGCAGCGACTACTGGCTGATGGCCCGCCGATAAAGGTGACGAGCCTACGCCGTGCGCACAATGTCCAGCCGTCGAGCCGGATGCGGCCGACGGCTGGACATTGCATGACAGCCAGTGAATGGTCACGGTGCGCGGCGCGCAGCGGCACCGAGGTGACACCTAAGCGGCACCCGAATGGCGCGCCCGGGGCGCATCGTGAACACTCCAGCCGGACGGAGTATTACCGGCGGCGCGCGGCTGCAGGGCGCGGGCCACTGCTGCTCGCATCCTTGTGGCGGAAATTGATCCGACCCTTGGTCAGATCGTAGACCGACAACTCGAGCGTGACCCGGTCGCCAGCGATAATGCGAATATGATTCTTGCGCATGCGGCCCGAAGCGTAGGCGTTCACGACAACGCCGTTTTCGAGCGTCACGCGATACTTGCTGTCCGGCAGCACTTCGTCGACGACACCGTCGAGTTCAAGCAGTTCTTCCTTCGCCAAATCCAATCCTCCTGAAATACACAATGCCGCGCTTACGCGCAGCGCAGATAGTGACCCCGCGCGAACGCCATCGGCCCGATCCTGATGCACCATCGGCGACCCTGAAGGCCGGCCAGATCAGCAGATACAGTCGGGAACAGGAAACGACATGGCCCTCGGCGCGCCAGAGTCAAGCGATCCGACACCGCGACAAGCAATGTGCCAACGCACAGGGCAATTCGTGCTCTTGATGAGCCAATCGGAGACACGGATCGTCGGCGTTCGCCTGGTCAATCCGCAGAGACGAACCTCGAACGCGCATGCCCGCAGGATGTCCGGTCTGCGAGCGCAGTGAACACCAATGCGGGACACACGAGATACGCGTGGCGTACGACTGCCACGGTATGAGACAGGGCATTCGCGCCGCCCGTTGAGCTAGTGAACTAGCCCCAGAGGCGGCTGCGGTGCAAACAGCTTACAGCGGGGTGATGTTCGAAGCCTGGAGGCCCTTCGGACCACGCTTGACTTCGTAGCTGACCTTCTGGCCTTCAGCCAGCGTCTTGAAGCCCGTGCCACGCACTTCCGAGAAGTGAGCGAACAGATCGTCGCCACCCTTGTCCGGAGTGATGAAGCCAAAGCCCTTGCTGTCGTTAAACCATTTGACGGTACCGGTTTCCACTAAAAAATCCTCAAAACAAATAAAAACACACGCGCCCAGGAAAAGGGCGAATACAAAAATCGAGCGGGAGAGGTCAACGAAAGCCGTGAATCACGGCAATTGATGAGCAGACACAGCTAGAAAATTAGCAGATTGAACTTACGCGCTATTTCGAAGCACGTCAAGCACTTTCGTTCCAACCGGCCTCAAAACCCGTCCCGCCGCCCCCAATCAGCGCCCGAACAGGGAGCGATGCGCCTGGACAAACTCCGCGACGGTTTGCGGCGCCCTGCCCGTCACCTGCTCGATCACCTGATCCGTGCCCTTGAACACCCCGTTCCGATAGTCGATGGCGACTTCGATGAAGTGCTGGATGGCGAAATCGGGCTGATCGTATTTTTGCAGATGCGCGCGGTACTCGTCGAGCGTGGACGGACTGTAGACGATCTTGCGGTCGATCACCCTGCTGATTTCGTCCGCAATGCCGTGGTGATCCATTTCGACGGGGCCGCACAGCTCGTACGATTTGCCGATATGCCCCTGCGGCTGCGTGAGCACAGCGGCGATGAACCGGGCCTGATCCTGTCCCGTAATCGGCGCGTGACGCCCCTCGCCATATGGCAGCGTGATCCTGCCCTCCTTGACGATGGTGTCGAGCACCCACGGAAAGACCAGCCATTCGGCGAAGAATGTCGGGCGGATATGGACGGTCGGCACACCCGACCAGTCCAACACGCGTTCTGCAATCCAGTGGTCGCGCGCGGCGTGGCTCTTCGCGTCCTCGCGAGCGGAGATCTGCGACATTTCGACCACCACTTCCAGCCCGGCGCGGCGCGCAGCATCGGCGAAATAGGCCGTGCCCTGAATAAAGCCCGGACGCACCGGATAGCAGAGATACGCGCCCGTCACGCCTTCCGTGGCGCGAAGCAGGTCGTCGTGATCGAGCAGGTCGCCGACCACCACTTCCGCGCCCGCCGCCCGCAGCGCCGCGCTGCGCGCGTCTTCGGTGCGCACCATGGCGCGCACGGCGTGCCCCGCTTCGAGCAGATAGTTGACGGTATGAACGCCGGTCTTGCCGGTGGCGCCGGTGATGAGGTATTTGCGCTGTTGCATGACGATTCTCCGTTACATGGGTTCAAAGGCACTGCGTTTGGGTCTTCGGGCGGGGCGATTTCAAGCGCCATCGCTTACTGTGCATATGCACTTATGCGGACAAACGGCGAAGGTACTCGATGCCTTGCTTTTAAACTTCGATAGCGGCAAGTTGCTGGCGCACGTCGGCCAGCAGCGATGCGGACGTCTGCGGATCGGTCGAGATGCGCGCCAGCGTGAGCGCACCGACCATCGCCGATAACGCGAACACCGCGCGCGATCGCACTGTGTCACCCTGCGCGTCGTTCAGCGGATCGGCAGGCTCGGCGGGATCAGAGGGACTGGCGAGGCGCCGCGCCAGCATCGCGATCAAATCATCGGCGCTCTGCGACGCGACGGCGCGCGTGCCTTCGTCCGCGCGGGCGAGTTCGCTGCCCATGCTCGCGAGCGGGCAGCCGTTTCCTGGTGCGTCGCGATGGGCAGGGGAAAGATAGGCCTCGACGAGCGCACGAAATCCGTCCCGCCCCGCGCAGCCACCGGCGGCCGCTTCGAGCGCTGCGAGAATGTCGGCCGTGCCCGCCTCGCACGCCTCGGCCACCAGTTGATCCTTGGATTCGAAATGGCGGTAGAAACCGCCATGCGACAACCCCGCGGCGGCCATGACATCGGCCAGCCCTGTCGCGTGTATGCCATTGGCGCGGAACATGCCAGCCGCGACCTCCACGATGCGGCGGCGCGTTTCGGCGGTTTCGGCTTTCGACTTCCTCATGATGGCCTGCGTCCGGTAGTTCGTCGTTGATTAGATGGTAGTCATCATCTAAATGGAAAGCAAGCAGCGCGTTCAAATATTCTTTGCCCCGTCTTTCAGCCTCTGCAGGCGCAAAATGTGCTGAAAAACAGGCTGTGCAACAATGCGCCACGAACATCGGATACATCTGATGAATTTCGTGTAACGCTTTTGTAGGGTTAGCGTATGGCCGAATCGCCCCTCACAACGCATGAACGTGTGGCAAGCAGCGCAATCGGCGTCGCCGTCGTCCGGCGCGACGAGCACGGCGAGTGGATCGCGACTGCTGCGAACCGGCACTTCTTCAAGCCGTTGCAGGCACAACGAATCGAATCCCCCGCGCCTGCGGTTCCCGTCAAAACGCTGGTGCCCCCCGCCGCATGGCCGGGCTTTCAGGAGGCGCTTGAGGCATGTTTCACCGATGCCGATGCAAACGCAGCAGAGCGCGTCGGCATCGCGCATGGAAGCGGCGACCTCAACTGGCGCTATTCGCTCACCGCGCTCACCCCGCTCGCTTGTGTCAGCTATGTCAGCGGCACGGCGACGCCGCTGGACATTCTCGCTACCACGGTCGCAATCGGCCCGGCCCCGTCCAGCAGCACGCACACGCAAGCCAGCAACGCCTCGCGCTACCGCGCAGTGGTCGATTCCGCCTACGACGCCATCGTCACCATCGATCAGTCGCACAACATCACGCTGTTCAATCGCGCGGCGGAAAACCTGTTTGGCTATTCAGCCGCCGAGGTACTGGGCCAGCGCATCGAAACCCTGTTGCCCGAATCGGTGCGCGCGCATCATTCCCAGAACGTGCGCAAGTTCGCCGATTCGCCGCTCACCGACCTGCGCCCGATGAGCCCGCCGCGCATGGACGAAAGCAACAGCGTGTTTGGGCGGCATCGCGACGGTTCGATCATCCCGGTCGAGATCGCGATTTCCAGAATCGACGTCGACGGCCAGATCGAATTCACGGCGGTCGTGCGCGATATCACGAATCGCGCGCAACTCATGGACAGCCTGAAAAAGCAGGCCGTCACCGATGCGTTGACGGGCCTGCCCAACCGTCGCGAATTTCTGGCGTTCGTCGACAAAGTGCAGCACACGCAGGATGCGCTATCGGTGTTCATTCTCGACATCGATTTTTTCAAGGAGATCAACGACAACTACGGGCACCATGTCGGCGACGAAGTGCTGTGCGTGCTCGCGAATGTCGGCGTGAGCCAGACCGGCGAGCCGAGTCTCTTTGCACGCTGGGGCGGCGAGGAGTTCGTCGCGGCGCTGCCTGGCGCCGATGCCGCGACGGCGCACCGGATCGCCGAACAGTTGCGCCTGCGCTTCGAGCATCAGGACTTCGAACACGCGTGGCGTCTCCAGCCCGTTCCGTTCACGGTCAGCATCGGCGTGGTCACGCGCGAGGCCGGCGAACATGACGTGGAAGCGTTGATGAAGCGGGCCGACCGCGCGCTCTATCGCGCGAAAAATTCGGGCCGAAATCGCGTCGAAATCGGCTAGCGCAAGCTGCCGAAGCCACCTGGCCGATCCTGATTTCGCCGTTGCGCTACGGTATGGGGATTGCGCCTCAACGAGCTGTCACGCGTTGTCGTCCAACGGCAAGCCCGTGCGCCACCCAAGTCTGCCCACACGGAACAAGGAAGCCCCATGACCGAGCAAGCGACCCAAGCCCCTTCGCCATCGCACCCCGTACCGGCGCCCCGCGACCCGCATCTGCGCGCCATGGCGAACTGTATCCGCTTCCTTTCGATGGACGCGGTGCAGCAAGCCAATAGCGGCCACCCTGGCGCTCCAATGGGCCTCGCCGATGTCGCGACGGTGCTCTTCAAGGAGTTCATGAAGTTCGACGCGTCCGATTCCCATTGGCACGATCGCGACCGCTTCGTGCTCTCCAACGGACATGCATCGATGCTGCTGTACAGCCTGCTTTACCTCACAGGCTATCGGGACATGACCCTCGACGAGATCAAGCGTTTCCGGCAGGTCGGCAGCAAAGCCGCCGGCCACCCTGAATATTCGCATGCCGAAGGAATCGAAACGACCACGGGGCCGCTAGGGCAAGGCATCGCCAACTCGGTCGGCATGGCGCTTGCCGAGCGCATCATGAACGCGCATTTCGGCGACGACCTGGTCAATCACCATACCTATGTTTTTCTCGGCGACGGCTGCCTGATGGAAGGCATCAGCCAGGAAGCCATTTCGCTGGCAGGCCACCTCAAGCTCGGGCGCCTGATCGCGTTCTGGGACAACAACTCCATTTCCATCGACGGCGCGACGAGTCTCGCCGTATCGGACAACGAGATCGAACGCTTCCATGCCTCGGGCTGGCGTGTGCTCGAAATCGACGGCCACGATACCGATGCGATCCGCCAGGCCATCGAGACCGCCCGCGCAACGGAAGACCGTCCCACGCTGATCGCCTGCAAGACCATCATCGGCTTTGGCTTTCCGACTAAATCGGGCACGCAGAAAGCGCATAGCGACGCGCCCGGCGAGGCCGAGATCGCGGGCGCGCGCCAGATCCTCGACTGGCCTTCGCCGCCGTTCGAGATTCCCGACGACCTGATGAAAGCCTGGCGCGAAGTCGGCGCACGCGGGCGCGATGCGCGGCTCGCCTGGGCCGATCGCGTCAAGCAGGCACCGCAGCCCTTGCGCGCCGAATTCGAGCGCCGCACCGCGGGCAAGCTGCCGGAGAACTGGAAACAGGCGATCGTGGCGGCACGTCGCGCCTTTGTCGCCGATGGCAAGGCGACGGCCACGCGCAAGGCCAGCGGCGACGTGCTCAATCACCTGTTCGACGCGATTCCGGAATTGCTGGGCGGCTCAGCCGATCTCACGCCGTCGAACAACACGAAAACCAGACAACAGGTCGAAATCAAGCCGGGCCAATACGACGGCTCCTACGTTCACTACGGCGTGCGCGAACACGGCATGGCGGCCGCGATGAACGGCATCGCGTTGCACGGCGGCCTGGTTCCCTACGGCGGCACTTTCCTGTGTTTTTCGGACTATTGCCGCCCCGCGATCCGCCTGAGCGCGCTGATGCGGGTGCGCACGATCTACGTGATGACGCACGATTCGATCGGCCTTGGCGAAGACGGGCCGACGCACCAGCCCGTCGAGCAACTGGCGGCGTTACGCGCCATCCCGCAGCTAGCGGTCTTCCGGCCCGGCGATGCCATCGAAACGGCCGAATGCTGGGAGTTGGTGCTGGACGCGCCGCACCGCGCTGCATTGCTGGCGCTTTCGCGCCAGCCCTTGCCGCTGCTGCGCAACGAAGCCGAGGGCGAGAACCGCAGCGCGCGCGGCGCGTACATCCTGCACGATGCCGAAGGCGGCCCGCGCCAGGTGACGTTGCTGGCAACGGGATCGGAGCTGCAACTGGCTGTCGAGGCACGCGCGATCCTGCAAAGCGAAAGCGTGCCCACCGCGGTCGTTTCCATGCCCTGCCGCCTGTTGTTCGAAGAGCAGGACAAGGCTTACAAGCGCGCGGTGCTGGGCGAGTCGCCCGTGCGGGTGGCCGTGGAAGCCGCGGTCGAACTCGGCTGGGATCGCTATATCGGCCCGGAAGGCAAGTTCATCGGCATGCACAGCTTCGGCGAGTCCGGGAAGATCCAGGACGTCTACGACAAGTTCGGCATCACGACGGATGCGGTCGTACGCGCCGCACGCGAGATCCTGAAGGACATCGCGGTGTGATGCTTGCTGTCGCGAAGATAAGCCAACGGCACGAGCAGGAGGACGGCGATGTTGCTGACCGATGACGAAATCGCTCACATCCGGGCGTTCGAGCCGTTCCTGCTGAACGAGGCGCGCGCGGCGCTGCACAATGCGCCGCGCTACGACCTGTCGCTCGAACTGGCGACGGATCTCGAACCGGGGCTGCGCATTCGTGCGCCGCATGCACCGTCGCAAGGCGACGCTCCCGCTGAGCCGCCCTTCCCGCTCAACCTCTACGTCGCGCTTCCCGCCGACGAATTGCGCGAATTAACGACGCTGGAAGACTCGTCACGCGCGACGGCGATCGCGCATTTCGGCAAGACCCTGGTTTCGCGTTTGCGACACGCGATCCAGTCGCAACTGGCGCATGAGGTCGATCTTTACGCGGGCGTGCAGGGAGAGTCCGGCACGCTCACGGTCACGCTGGGCGAAGTGTGAGCGAAGGCGGCTGTATCGGTCGAACCAGGTGGCGGCTGCCTCTGTCGTCGAACGTTTCGAGTCGTTACGCTCCCTGCAACGAGAGACCGACAACGCAGGGAACAGAACATGCACATCGCCGCCTTACCTTTCGAAACTACGCAGTGGGACGCTGTGGAGCGCACGACGCACGCGGGTGCGACCGGCACGGCCTCGTGGCACACGCAACGATTCGGCGAGATTCGCGTGCGCTTCGTGGAATACAGCGCGGGCTATGTCGCCGATCATTGGTGCTCGAAAGGGCATGCGTTGATGTGCCTGTCCGGCGCACTGATCACGGAACTCGCTGATGGACGTCGCTTTACGCTCACGCCAGGCATGAGCTACCAGGTCGGCGATGACGCCGAAGCGCACCGCTCGTCCTCGCCGCAAGGTGCGACGCTCTTTATCGTCGACTAGACAGATTCCCTGGCATCCCAAACCATCTCACCAGAGCCTGCTCTGCGCCTGCGAAGTCATTTACGGCCTCACTGGCCCACGCGACGATGCCGTCCGGACGCACCAGCAACGCGCTCAACCCCAGTCCCGCCTTGACGTCGCCCGACACGTAAGCGACGCGTTCGCGCCAATGGCTCGCGATGGCCGCAAGCGAAGCGCAACGTCCGAAATCCAGCAGCAACGCGCGCCCTTCGCGCAGCAAGGCACCCACGCGCCGTCCATCGGCGAACACAAAATCCGGCGCGCTACGGCCCACAAGTGCATGCCCCGGCTCGCCGTCGTCGTAAGCTAGCTCGACGCCCCATACGCGCCCCGCAAAGTAGGTCGCGCCGTCTCGCGTCTGCATCAGGTCGCCGACGATATCCGCGAGCGCACGCGTTGCAGGCGTGGGCCGCATGAGCGCGACTTGTGCACGCGACCAGTCGAGTACACGCGCGCCTGCCGGGTGCCGCTCGCGCTGATAGCTGTCGAGCAAGCCTTGCGGCGCGTCGCCGCGAATCGTGGCCGCCAGCTTCCAGCCGAGGTTGAGCGCATCGGCGACGCCCAGGTTGAGCCCCTGGCCGCCCAGCGGCGAATGAATATGCGCGGCGTCGCCCGCCAGCAGCACGCGCCCCTGGCGATACGTCGACGCCTGAAAGGCGCGATCCGTCCATGTCGTCGCGAGCAAAAGGCGCGTCACGGCGACATCGATCCCGCAAACGCGGCGCAAGACCGCCTGCACGTGCGCAAGCGTCACCGGCGCACGGCGATGAAACGCGCCGCCGTCGAAATCGACCATCGCGATCGTGCCGGGACGTGCATACGTGTACATCCCCATCGCCGTGTAGTGACGTCCCGGCAGCAGCGCCTGGGGGTCGACCAGTTCGACCTCGACGCTATAGCCGGTGAACTCCGGATCGGTGCCGGTGAAGTCGAAGCCAGCCGCCTTGCGCACCGCGCTGCGCCCGCCATCGCAACCGACGAGCCAGCGCCCGCGAAACGCCTGGTCTCCCGCATGCACCGTCACCTCATCGTCGGAGGCGGCAAAGGTTTCGACACGGATGCCGCGCCGCACCTGCACGCCCATCGCGCTTGCCCGCCGCGCGAGCACGGTTTCGAGCGTCTCCAGCGTCACCGGCATGCTGGTTCCCGCAGGCCCCGGCAGCCGATAGGGCCATTGCGTAGCGTCGATATCGTCGTGATGGAACGCCATGCCCGCGAAGTGACCTGCGGGCCGTCGCGCCTGCTGCATCCAGTGCGCGCCTGGCGCGGGACGCGTCGGGTCGCCTTGCGTCGCGGCCAATTCGTCGACTAATTCGTCGAGCATATCGCGCCGATCCAGCGCTTCGAGCGTCGGCGCCGACAAACCACGCATGCCAAATGGCAACCGCTTGAACGCCGAGCGCGGATCGCCATCCTGTTCCAGCACGAGCACCGAAAGGCCAAAGAGCCGCAATTCGCAGGCTAGAAACAAGCCAACGGGGCCAGCGCCGGCAATGACGACGTCAAAAATAGAGGAAGAATTAGAAAGGGATTGGGGCATGAACGGCTCCTGGTTGTCGATGTTCGACCGGAGCGTTCCCCACCTGGAACCCGCACGGACGAACGAAGGGACGCATCGATGCGTCCGCTGTTCGTCGTGGGGATCTCCTGCGCGAGGCCAAAGACCAGAGCTTTCGTTACCGAAAGGACTTGGGCTTACCAGACCAAGTCTGCCTTTTCCGACACGGCTTTATAACATCGCGGAAACGGTCTTGTCATCATGCTGAAATGTCCGGCGCGTTTTATTCAGGTCAAACACTCAACGCGCGTCGAGGCCAACGACCGCGCGCACCCGGCGCCAGCCAATGCGCCGTTTCTTCGAATATTCGTCGCCCCATGACTGACTTCGCGATTTCGAACCGCCCTGCCTCACCCCGCATCGTCCGCGCCGCGCGCACCATTTTCGCGCATGACGGCCCGTGCCCCCTTCTCCCTGTCCCCGGTTCACGCATCGATTTAGTGCTTCGCGAGCGCCAGGCGCCTGCGGGCGTGCGCGCCCCGAATGCGTGACGCATCGGCATGGAAGTTGCATTGCCCTTCGTGCCCGATCACCCAGCGTAGCGATTAGCTGCAACGTGCATGGCCTGCCAGTCGTCAGGTCGCGCACCGAAGTTTCGATCAGGCGAATCCGCCGGCGCAGCGTATATCGTGTGCCGACGGAATTCAGGCGTCACCGATCGAGAGCAGCGTCCTTGCGCACAACAAGCCGCGCCAGGCAGGATCGACCTGCCCGGCATGGCGAACGAAAGCCGCGAACGGAAGAACGGATATGACGCAAACATTCTTCAACGAGATGTTCGAGTACGGGGAATTCGATGTGCGGGGCGTGGCCGCCACGGCCTTCGCCGAGACCGGCGAGCCGCGCGCGCACTACCGCGAATTCCTCGCGTGGATGCGCGCGCAGAGCGAGCAGCAGATGCACAAGAAGCGCGCGGAAGCCGACACGATCTTCCGCCGCGTGGGCATCACCTTCGCCGTCTATGGCGAGAAGGATGTCACTGGCGCGGGCACCGAACGCACGATTCCCTTCGACGTGATCCCGCGCATTTTCCAGCGCGACGAATGGAGCAAGCTCGAACGCGGCCTGCGCCAGCGCGTGAACGCGCTCAACCGCTTCATCCACGACATCTATCACGATCAGGATATCGTGCGCGCGGGCATCGTCCCGGCCGACCAGATCCTGCGCAACGCGCAATATCGCCCTGAAATGCAGGGTGTCAACGTCGCGCGCGATATCTACGCGCATATCGCCGGCATCGATATCGTGCGCGCTGGCGAGGGCGAGTTTTACGTGCTCGAAGACAACCTGCGCGTGCCCTCCGGCGTGTCGTACATGCTGGAGAACCGCAAGATGATGATGCGGCTTTTTCCGGATCTGTTCGTGCGCAACCGCATCGCCCCCGTCGCGCACTATCCCGACCTGCTGCTCGACACGCTGCGCGCCGCCGCGCCTGCGGGCACCGACAATCCCACGGTCGTGCTGCTCACGCCGGGCATGTATAACTCGGCGTATTTCGAGCACGCGTTTCTCGCGCAGCAAATGGGCATCGAACTGGTCGAAGGCCAGGATCTGTTCGTCGAGAACGACCACCTTTACATGCGCACGACGCAGGGGCCGCAGCGCGTGGACGTGATCTACCGGCGCGTGGACGACGACTTTCTCGATCCGCTCTCGTTCCGCGCCGATTCGACGCTGGGCGCGGCGGGCCTCATGAATGTCTATCGCAAAGGCAACGTCACGCTCTGCAACGCGGTCGGCACCGGCGTCGCCGACGACAAGTCGATCTACCCCTACGTGCCGGACATGGTGCGTTTCTATCTGGGCGAAGAACCGTTGCTCAACAACGTGCCCACGTGGATGTGCCGCAAGCCCGACGACCTGAAATACGTGCTCGACAACCTGCACGAACTCGTCGTCAAGGAAACGCACGGCGCGGGCGGTTACGGCATGCTGATCGGCCCGGCCGCGACGCGCGCGGAGATCGAGGACTTTCGCGCGGCGCTGGTCGCGAACCCGGACAAATACATCGCCCAGCCCACGCTGTCGCTGTCCACCTGCCCGACCTGGGTCGAGAGCGGCATTGCACCGCGCCATATCGACCTGCGCCCGTTCGTGCTGTCGGGCCAGGAGGTGCGCATGGTGCCGGGCGGCCTCACGCGCGTCGCGCTGCGCGAGGGTTCGCTCGTCGTCAATTCCTCGCAGGGCGGCGGCACGAAAGATACCTGGGTGCTGGAACGTTAGCGCGCCACGCCATAACGATTAGCGATCCAAAACATCTGAATCCGCACGCACGCGCCACACCGGAGGCCCCATGCTGAGCCGCACTGCCGAACATCTGTTCTGGATGACCCGTCATACCGCGCGTGCCGACCATCTCGCGCGCCTGCTGGACGCCTGCTACCAGCGCTCGCTGCTGCCCGATTCCGACGATGTCGCGCAGCACGGCGCGAGCGGCTGGCTCACGGCGCTCGCGACCGTCGGCGTTGCCGATCAGTACCGGCTTTCGCATCATGGCATCGAGCCGCACGAAGTCATCGCCTTTCTCGCCACCGATGCGGCGAATCCTTCGTCGATCCTCAGCAGCCTGCGTTTTGCGCGGGAAAACGCGCGCGCGGTGCGCAGCTGCCTGAGCGCGGAACTGTGGGAGTCGCTCAACGCCACATGGCTCGATTTGCAGCGCCATGTCGCGGACGGTCTGCACGAAAGCGATCCTTACGCGTTCTTCGAGTGGATCAAGCAGCGCCTGCATCTTGCGCGCGGCGTGCAGCTCGCCGCGCCTGTCCAGAATGAGACCGCCGGCTTCCTGCACCTGGGCGTGTGCGTGGAGCGAGCGGATCATATGGCGCGCATGCTCGAAGCGCATTGCGAACTCCTGCAACCAGCGCAAGGCGCGCGGCGCAGCTTCGATTTTCACGGCGCGAATGCGCTGCTGCACGCCGTATCGGCGCATGACGCTTATCGCGAGGTGTATCGCGACGCCATCGCCCCCGCGCGCATCGCCGCGCTGCTCGTTCAGTGTGCGGAATGGCCGGGGTCGCTTGCTGCGAGCCTGGAGGAGATCCGCCGCCTCGCCGTGCGGCTGCGCAACGGGCAATCGGCGCAAACGGAGCGGCTCGCGCTGCAACTCTGCGAAGAAGTGCGCCAGGCGCCGCTCGATAGCGTCGCGCTGCAAGCGTGGCTCGTCGCCATGATCGGCCGTGTCAACGAACTCGCCCGCCGCGTGGGCCGCGACCTCGTGCGCCCCGCGATTCCCGAGCCCGTCGCGGCCGCCGCCTGACCCGCGACGCCATGGAACCGCACATCAGGGCCGCGCCGCCGCCGAGATCACGCGATGAACAAAACGCAACTTGTCGATGACGGGCGGCGCCAGCGTGAACGGATACCCGTCCGGCATGCCCAGGCTGCGGTTCAGGCTGTTGAGCGCATAGGTCAGCGCAAACCAGCGCGCCATCAGGTTGTCGAAGCTCGCTTCGTCGACGGGCGTCTGGTCGAGCAGCACCGGCTCGTCCGGGCTGTCGGGCAGGAGCGCCAGGCCGCAGGCCGCCGCCGTATCGAGCGTATCGACGAGATGCAGATAGTGCGCCCAGGTCTCCGCCCAGTCCTCCCACGGATGCACCGACGCATACGCGCTCACGTGGCGCTCGGCCCAATCGGGCGCGGGGCCGTCGGCGTAATGAGCGGCCAGCGCCGCGGCATAGTCGGCGCGCTCGTCGCCAAAACAGGCGCGGAACGGCTCGATCCAGCGCGTACCGGCCACGAGCCGATCGAAATAATAGTGGCCGACCTCGTGGCGAAAATGCCCGAGCAAGGTGCGATACGGCTCGTGCAGCGAGACCCGTGTGCTCTCGCGATGCGCATCGTCGGCTTCGGCGATGTTCATGGTGATGAGGCCGTGATCGTGCCCGGTCAGCACGTGCTGACCGTCGCCCAGTTCTTCGAGAAACTCGAATTGCAGGCCGTGTTCGGGATCTTCCGCGCGCGTCGCGAGCGGCAGGCCCAGCGCGCCCAGCGTGTAAAGCAGGCGGCGCTTGGCCACTTCCAGCCGGTACCAGTAAAGCCGGTTCTCGGGCCGCGTGAGATTGGGGATCGTGCGCGTGAACTGGCAGGCGCGGCACAGCGTATCGGCGGCGTGCGCTTCGTCGTCGGGGATCATGCCGTTGCAGACGTTCTCCACCGCGTAGTTGTGGCACTGGCGAAACAGCGCGCCGTTCGAGCCCGCGTGCAGGCTGCGCCAGCGAGCGTCGCCCGCGTCCTCGAAAGCGTGCATCTCGCCGCTTTGGGGCACGTAGCCCAGCCGCGAATCGCAACGCTCGCAGCGTTCGTTTTCGAAGAACACCAGTTGATTGCAGTGGTCGCAGTGAAACGTCTTCATGGCCGCTTTCCTGTGCGTAGCGTTGATGGCGTGAATGCCGTGCCCGGCGCGTCAGGCACAGCACGCCGCGTGCCACGCCGTCGCCATCATTGTCATCACCACCACTCGCGCCGTGCGCATCATGGGCGCGTGTCCAGTCTTCCATTCCATCCCTGTCGAACGAGGAGTCGGGTGTGTCCATCCGTGTCGCGTTAAACCATGTCACGCAGTATCGCTATGACCGGCTCGTGCATCTCGCGCCCCACGTGGTGCGCCTGCGCCCGGCGCCGCACTGCCGCACGCCCATCCTGTCGTATTCGATGCGCGTGGAGCCCGCCGATCATTTCGTGAACTGGCAGCAGGATCCGTTCGCCAACTATCAGGCGCGCCTGGCCTTTCCGGAGCCGACCCGCGAATTCCGCGTCACGGTCGACCTGGTCGCGGAAATGGCCGTCTACAATCCGTTCGACTTCTTTCTCGAACCAAGCGCCGAGCAGTTCCCGTTCGCCTACGCGCCGGAGCTGGCCACCGAACTCGCGCCCTATCTCGTGCGCAGCGAGCCGACGCCGCGCTTCGCCGCCTTCGTCGAGAGCATCGACCGCGCCCCGCGCGCGACGGTGGACTTTCTCGTCGAGCTGAACCAGCGCCTGCAACACGATATCGGCTACCTGATCCGGATGGAGCCGGGCGTGCAGACGCCCGAGGAAACGCTGGAAAAAGGCTCGGGCTCGTGCCGCGACTCCGGCTGGCTGCTCGTGCAGACGCTGCGGCAACTGGGACTGGCGGCGCGCTTTGTCTCCGGCTACCTGCTTCAGCTGACGCCCGACGTCAAGGCCATCGACGGCCCGCAAGGCGCCGAAGCCGATTTCACCGACCTGCACGCCTGGTGCGAAGTCTATCTGCCGGGCGCAGGCTGGATCGGCCTCGATCCGACTTCGGGGCTGCTTGCGGGCGAAGGGCATATCCCCGTCGCCTGCACGCCGGAGCCGGGCAGCGCCGCACCGATTTCGGGCTCGCTGGACGACTGCGAAGTCGAGTTCTCGCACTCGATGACGATTTCGCGCGTGCAGGAGACGCCGCGCGTGACCCTGCCCTATACCGACGAACAATGGGCGCAGATGCAGGCGATGGGCGTGCAGGTGGACGCGGCGCTGGAGCAGGCCGACGTGCGCCTGACGATGGGCGGCGAGCCGACCTTCGTGGCCGCGAACGACCGCGACGCGCCCGAGTGGAACACCGACGCGCTCGGCCCGACCAAGCGCCGCTACGCCATCGCGCTGATGGACAAGCTGCGCCAGCAATACGGCGCGCGCGGCTTCCTGCATATCGGCCAGGGCAAGTGGTATCCGGGCGAGCAACTGCCGCGCTGGGCGCTCTCGCTCTACTGGCGCGCCGACGGCCAGGCGTGCTGGCACGATCCGTCGCTGTTCGCCGACGAGCGCACGAGCACCCATCACACCGCCGCCGACGCACAGCGCTTCCTGACCCACCTGGCCGCGAAGCTCGCGGTCGAGCCGAAGCACGTGCAGCCCGGCTACGAGGACACCTGGTATTACCTGTGGCGCGAGCGCCGCCTGCCGGTGAACGTCGACCCGTTCGATTCGCGCCTGGACGACGAAATGGAGCGCGTGCGCCTGCGCCGCGTCTTCGATGCGGGTCTCGACACGGTCACCGGCTACGTGCTGCCGCTCGCGCGCGAGCAGGGCCAGCCCGCGCTGCAGGGGCCGCGCTGGGTCAGCGGCCCGTGGTTCTTCCGCGACGAGCGCATGTACCTGATCCCCGGCGATTCGCCGATGGGCTACCGGCTGCCGCTCGACTCGCTGCCGTGGGTGTCGGCGGGCGACTATCCGTGGCAGCACACCCACGACCCGTTCGGCGCGCCCACGCCGCTGCGCAGCGCCGCCGAGTTGCGCATGCAGTACCGGGGCGAAGGCACAGCAGCGGGCGAAGCGGCGCACGCGGCTGGATCGCCTGGATCGCCTGGATCGTCGGCCTCGCACGCAGCGAATGCGGCGAATGCAGCGAACACCGATTCCTCCCGCCTGCCCGCACGCGGCGAATCGGCGTCGTGGGTTCACCGCACGGCGCTGTGCGTCGAAGTGCGCAACCCCGCGCGCGCAGCCGGCCCGCAGGTGGAAGCCCGCTCCATCGGCAGCGGGCAAGGCCAGCTCCACGTCTTCATGCCGCCGCTCGCCGCGCTCGACGACTACCTCGACCTGCTCGCCGCCGTCGAAGCCACGGCCGCCGATCTCGCGCTGCCCGTCGTGATCGAAGGCTACCCGCCGCCGCGCGACCCGCGCCTGAAGATGCTCCAGGTCACGCCCGACCCCGGCGTGATCGAGGTGAACATCCACCCTTCGGCGAACTGGGACGAACTGGTCGAGCGCACCGAATTCCTCTACCAGGCCGCGCACGAAACGGCGCTCTCCACCGAAAAGTTCATGCTCGACGGCCGCCACACCGGCACGGGCGGCGGCAACCACCTCGTGCTGGGCGGCGCCACACCCGCCGACAGCCCGTTCCTGCGCCGCCCCGACCTGCTCGCGAGCCTCGTGGCCTACTGGAACAACCATCCGTCGCTGTCCTACCTGTTCTCGGGGCTCTTCATCGGCCCGACCAGCCAGGCGCCGCGCGTGGACGAGGCGCGCAATGACCAGGTCTACGAACTCGACATCGCCTTCGCCGAGATCCAGCGCCAGGTCGACCTGCTGCGCGGCTACGGCGCGAGCGGCGACACCGACAACGGCGCACGCGTGCCGCCCTGGCTGATCGACCGCGCGCTGCGCAACATCCTCATCGACGTGACCGGCAACACGCATCGCGCCGAGTTCTGCATCGACAAGCTCTATTCGCCCGACGGCCCCACGGGCCGCCTCGGCCTGCTGGAGCTGCGCGGCTTCGAAATGCCGCCGCACGCGCGCATGAGCCTCGCGCAGCAACTGCTGCTGCGTGCGCTGGTCGCGCGCTTCTGGGCCAAGCCTTACACCCAGCGCCTCACGCGCTGGGGCACGGCGCTGCACGACCGCTTCATGCTGTCGACGTTCGTGAAGATGGATTTCGACGATGTGCTCGCGCAGACCACCGCGGCGGGCTTTGCGCTCGACCCCGCGTGGTTCGCGCCGCATTTCGAGTTCCGCTTCCCGCTGGTCGGCGAGCTCAACGTGAGCGGCATGGCGCTCACGCTGCGCCATGCGCTCGAACCGTGGCACGTGATGGGCGAGGAAGGCTCGGCGGGTACGACGGTGCGTTATGTCGATTCGTCGGTCGAGCGGCTGGAAGTGAGCGTGCTGGGCATCAACGAAAGCCGCCATCTGGTGACCGTCAACGGGCATGGGCTGCCGCTGCAACCGACCGGCCGCGCGGGCGAAAGCGTGGCGGGCGTGCGCTATCGCGCGTGGCAACATGCGTCGTCGCTGCACCCGACCATCGGCGTGCATGCGCCGCTCACCATCGATATCGTCGATGGCTGGAGTGGCCGCGCGATCGCCGGATGCCAGTATCATGTTGCGCATCCGGGCGGTCGCAATTATCAGACGTTCCCGGTCAACGCCTACGAGGCGGAAAGCCGGCGCCGCGCGCGCTTCTTCACGAGCGGGCATACGCCGGGCGCGGTCGATGTCGCGCCGCCCACGCGCAGCCTGGAATTTCCGTTCACGCTGGATCTGCGGCAGCCGTAAAGCCGCCGCGGTTGTTTTACGAAGTTGTTTTAATCACCACGCCCCACTGCGAGCGCGCCCGGAAGACGGGCGCGCCACCCGATCTTGCCGCTTAACCTGCCGCTTAACTTCCCGATCATCTTGCCGACCCAGACCACCCTGCCGTTCGATGCCGCCGCCCACGAAGACGAGGCGCGCGCGCCGCTGCGCACCTTGCCCGTGCGCAGCGGGCACTGGGACGAGCTGAGCGCGCCGGACGGCAACCTGCGCGAGCCGTGGCAGCAGTTCTTCGGCCTGCTCGACAAGGATGGCGTGGAGGGGCTGGACAGCGCGGCGGCGTCGGTGGCGCGCCAGGTGCGCGAAAACGACATCACCTACAACGTCTACGCCGATCGCGGCGGCCCGCGCCCGTGGGCGCTCGACGTGCTGCCGCTCCTGATCGGCGAGGACGAATGGGCGCTGATCGAGCGCGGCGTGGCGCAGCGCGCGCGCCTGCTCAACGAGATCGTCGCCGATGTCTACGGGCCGCAAACGCTGCTCGCGCGCGGCCTGCTGCCACCCGCGCTGGTGTTCGGTCATCCGGGCTATTTGCGCGCCGTGAAGGGCTTCGTGCCGCCCGACCGGCAGTACCTGCAGATCGTCGCGCTGGATCTCGCGCGCTCGCCTGAGGGCCAGTGGACGGTGGTGTCGCACCGCACCGAAGCGCCATCGGGCCTCGGCTATCTGCTGGAAAACCGGCTGATCGTGTCGAGCCTGTTCGCCGAGCCGTTTCGCGCGATGCGCGTGCACCGGCTCGCGCCCACCTACTCGCAACTGGTCGCCACGCTCGCGGCGGCCGCGCGCACGCTGATGCGCAACGGGCCTGACGACGGGCGCGGGCCCAACGCCTCGCCGCACATCGTGCTGCTCACGCCTGGCCCCTTCAGCGAGACCTATTTCGAGCACGTGTTCCTCGCGCGCTACCTGGGCCTCACGCTGGTCGAGGGCAAGGATCTGACCGTGCGCAACGACATGCTGTACCTCAAGACGCTCGGCGGCCTGGAGCGCGTGCATGCGGTGCTGCGGCGCCTGGACGACACCTTCTGCGACCCGGTCGAGCTGCGCGCCGATTCGACCATCGGCGTCCCCGGCCTGCTGCAGGTGATGCGCGCAGGCAACGTGATGGTGTCGAACGTGCCAGGCGCGGGGTTCGCCGAATCGCCCGCCCTGCACGGTTTCATGCCGGCGATGGCGCAGGCGCTGCTGGGCGAGCCGCTGGCGCTGCCGGGCGTGTCGACCTGGTGGTGCGGCGAGGACGCCGCCTGGCGCGACGCGCAGGCGCAACTGGGCGAGGCCCTGCTGCTGCCCACCTGGCCGCGCGGCCCGCAGGGCGCCGCCAGCACGCCGCCGGGACTCGCGGCAGGGCCGCAATCGCTGGCCGGCTGGCGCGAGCGCATCGAACGCTTGCCCGACGCCTTCACGATCCAGCAGCCGCTGCGCTACAGCTACACGCCGCGCTACGAGAGCGGCGCGGGCATGCTGGGCGCGCGCCCCGCCGTGCTGCGCGTCTACGCGATCGCCGACCCGGAATGCGGCTGGCGCGTGCTGCCAGGCGGCTTCACGCGCCTGGCGGCGGAGCATCAGGAATCGGTGTCGATGCAGGCGGGCGGCAGCAGCGTCGATACCTGGGTGCTGTCGAGCCAGCCGGGCACGGCGTTTTCGATGCTGCCGAGGCCGATGCAGCCGGGAGACCTGCGCCGCGAACAGCGCCGCGTGCCGAGCCGCTCCGCCGAAAACCTCTTCTGGGCAGGCCGCTACGGCGAACGCGCCGAAAACGGCGTGCGCCTGTGCCGCCTGATCCTCGGTTCGCTCGAAGGCAGCGACGCGGGCGAGCTGTCCGGCACCTTCATCGAACTGGCGGCCGCCAGCGGCCTCGTGCCGTCGGCGAGCGGCGACGTGCGGCGCGGACTCGACGCGTTCGAACGCCTGCTGGTGGCCAACCTGCACGAGAGCGCGGGCGGCGCCAGCATCGGCCAGACGCTCGCGGGCCAGGCGTATGCGTGCGGCGAGATTCGCGGCCGCCTGTCGAGCGATCACTGGCGCAACGTGCTGGCCTCGCGCAACGATTTTCGCGATGCGTTGCAGGCGTTGTCGCTTGCGCCCGCGCCAGCTTCTACGTCGGCAGCCACGCGTACCGACGCCGTCACGCCGCTGCGCCGCCCCACGCCCTACGACCGCATGGCGCTGATACGCGCACTCGACACCCTCACGACGCAACTGAGCGCCATCAGCGGCTGCCAGGGCGACCGCATGACCCGCGACGAAGCGTGGCGCCTGCTGTTCGCCGGGCGCCATATCGAGCGTGTGGCCGCGATGGCCACGATGCTGCGCATCGCCGCGCAGCAGCGCACGCTCGCCACGCCTGCCGGTTTCGACGTGATGCTGCAACTGTTCGACAGCACGCTCACCTATCGCTCGCTCTATCCTGGACGCCTTGAAGTGCCCGCCTTGCTCGACCTGATCGTCACCGACCCGACCAATCCGCGCGGCCTCTATGGCGTCTACGCGCGCCTGCGCACGCGGCTCGACGAGATCGCGCAGGCGGCGGGCGGCCCGCGCCGCGAACCGTTCGCCTCGCAGCTCGCGCCGATCGAGGCCTTGCCCACGCTCGAAGAACTATGCGAACCCGGCGACGACGACCGCTATCCCGCGCTCGTCGCGCTGTGCGACAGCCTGGCCGCCCGCATGGCCGCGACCTCGAACGAAATCAGCGCGCGCTGGTTCAGCCACGCCACGCCGCCCGCCGCGCAGGTGTGGTCATGAGCGGCACGCGCCTGACGGTGACGCACCGCACGACCTACCGCTATTCCACGCCGGTCGAGACGGCGCAGCATCTGGCGACGATCAAGCCGCTCGAATTGCCGTGGCAGCAGGTGGCCGGGCATCGCTCGGAGATCGAGCCGGCGCCGTCGTACCAGACCAGCCGCCACGACGCGTTCGGCAACGAGGTGCTGTATTTCTCGTTCGATGCGCCGCATGACGACTTGCAGATGACGAGCGAGACGACGGTGCTGCTCGCGCCGCGCTACGAGACGCTCGATGTTGCCGCTGCGCCTGCGTGGGAAAGCGTGGCCCACGCGCTGCGTTACGAAGCGGGTGGCACGTTTTATCCGGAGTCCGAATTTTGTTTCGCGTCGCCGAACATCGCCCTGCTGCCTGCGTTGCGCAAGTACGCGCTGGAGAGCTTCGCGCCTGAGGTGAGCGTGCTGGAAGGGGCAATCGACCTGATGCACCGGATTCACGCGGACTTCGACTACAAGCCCACGGCGACGGCGTTTGACACGCCCGCTTCGCGCGCCTTCGAATTGCGTCATGGCGTCTGCCAGGACTTCGCGCAGGTGATGATCGGCTGCTTGCGTTCGCTTGGGCTGGCGGCGCGTTATGTCAGCGGCTATCTGCGCAACGATCCGCCTGCGGGCGCCGCACCGATGATCGGCGCAGATGCGTCGCATGCGTGGGTGTCGCTGTATGTGCCGGACGTGGGTTGGGTCGACCTCGATCCCACCAACGATGTGCTCGCCGACCAGGGCCATATCACGCTCGCCATCGGCCGCGACTACACCGATGTGTCGCTCCTGCGCGGCGTGATTTTGGGTGGCGGCGCGCATCAGGTCGAGGTGGCGGTGCAGGTGAAGGCGCAATGACGCGCGGCGTGCCGCGCAAACGCCTGTGCCATACTGCCCCTCCGATCCCACCGGAGACGACCGCATGCAACGCCCCAGCTTTATCAAGCATTGGACTGAGCTAGAGAACCCGGAAGCAGGCCACTATCAAGGCGACACCGAATTGATGGGCCTCGGCGCACCGCTGGCCCAGAAACTCGGCCTCACGCGCATCGGCATTCATCACGTGCGCCTGTTGCCCGGACGCAGAACCTCCTACCCGCACGCCGAAAGCGCGGAAGAAGAGTTCGCCTATGTCGTCGAAGGCACGCCCGATGTGTGGATCGACGGTCACCTGCACCGCCTCCAGCCCGGCGATTCCGTGGGCTTTCCCGCGGGCACGGGCATCTGCCACACGTTCCTCAACAACACGACCGAGGAAGTGCGCCTGATCGTGATTGGCGAAACGCCGAAAGACGAAAACCGCATTCGCTATCCGCTCAATACGGCTCATGAAGCAACGCGCAAAGACAAATGGACCGATTGGCCGGACAGGCCAATCGGTCCACATGATGGCAAGGCGAAGGTCGAATAACTGAACTATCGACCTACGCTAATGCTGCAAATCAAGCCAGGTCGAAGCGATCCAGGTTCATCACCTTGGTCCAGGCCGCGACGAAGTCCTTGACGAACTTCTCCTTGGCGTCGGCGCTCGCATAGACTTCCGCGAGCGCGCGCAGCACGGCGTTCGAGCCGAACACCAGGTCGGCGCGCGTGCCCGTGTACTTCACTTCGCCGCTCTTGCGGTCGCGCCCTTCGAAGCGCTCCGACGTCGCATCGGCTGCCTTCCACGCCGTGCCCATGTCGAGCAGGTTGACGAAGAAGTCGTTGCTCAGCACGCCCGGCTTGTCGGTCAGCACGCCGTCGTTGCTGCTGTCGGCGTTCGCACCCAGCACGCGCAGGCCGCCGACCAGCACGGTCAGTTCCGGCGCGGTCAGCGTGAGTTGCTGCGCCTTGTCGATCAGCAGCGTTTCGGTCGACGGGCCTTCCTGCACGTTGCGATAGTTGCGGAAGCCATCGGCGTGCGGTTCGAGATGGCCGACCGATTCCACATCGGTCTGGTCCTGGCGCGCATCCACGCGGCCTGCGATGAACGGCACGCTCACCTTCACGCCCGCCGCTTCAGCAGCCTGCTCGACACCGACCACGCCGGCCAGCACGATCACGTCGGCGAGCGAGGCCTTGCCCGACGCCTGCTGGATCGCCTGCAGCTTCGGCAGCACGGCGACCGCGGCCTTGTTCACGTCCCAGTCCTTCTGCGGTGCGAGCGCGATGCGTGCGCCGTTGGCGCCGCCACGCTTGTCGCCGCCACGGAACGTCGATGCGGACGCCCATGCGATCGACACCAGTTCGCTCACCGACAGGCCCGACGCCGCGATCTTCGCCTTCAGGTCGGCGATATCGGCAGCGCTCGGGTGATGCACCGGCGCGGGCAGCGGGTCTTGCCAGAGCAGATCCTGCGCAGGCACTTCGGGGCCGAGGTAACGTGCCTTCGGGCCCATGTCGCGGTGGGTCAGCTTGAACCATGCACGCGCGAACGCTTCGCTGAAAGCCTGCGGGTCGTTGAGGAAGCGGCGCGAGATCTTCTCGAATTCCGGATCGAAACGCAGCGTGAGGTCGGTGACCAGCATGGTCGGCTTGCGCTTCTTCGACGGGTCGAACGGATCGGGGATGATGTCCGGCGCGTCCTTGGCTTCGAACTGGATCGCGCCAGCCGGGCTGCGCGTCTGCACCCATTCGTACTTGAACAGGTTCTCGAAGAAGTAGTTGCTCCACTGCGTCGGCGTCTGCGTCCAGACCACTTCGAGACCCGAGGTGATCGCGTCCGCGCCCGCGCCCGAGCCGTAACCGCTATGCCAGCCGAGGCCCTGCGCTTCGAGCGGCGAGGCTTCCGGATCCGTGCCCACGTTCTCTGCCGAACCGGCGCCGTGGGTCTTGCCAAGCGTGTGACCGCCGGCGATCAGCGCGACGATTTCCTCATCGTCCATCGCCATGTTGCCAAAGGTCGCGCGAATCGCGGGCGCCGCCGATACCGGGTCGCCGCTGGCGTTCGGGCCTTCCGGGTTCACGTAGATCAGGCCCATTTCCGTGGCCGACAGCGGGTTCTTTGCGAGCGTTTCCGGATTGCGGTGCGTGAGCCACTTTTTCTCAGTGCCCCAGTTCACGTCCATGTCCGGTTCCCACACGTCTTCGCGGCCAGCCGCGAAACCGAAGGTGCGGAAGCCCGCGTTTTCCAGCGCGACATTGCCTGCGAGCACGATCAGGTCGGCCCACGAAATCTTCTGGCCGTACTTCTGCTTGACCGGCCACAGCAGGCGGCGCGCCTTGTCGAGGCTGACGTTGTCGGGCCAGGAATTGAGCGGCGCAAAGCGCTGCTGGCCACGGCCTGCACCGCCACGGCCGTCGATCATGCGGTAGGTGCCGGCGCTATGCCAGGCCATGCGGATAAAGAGACCTGCGTAGCTGCCCCAGTCGGCAGGCCACCACTCCTGCGAGTCGGTCAGCACCTTGCGCAGGTCGGCCTTCAGTGCGCTGTAGTCGAGCTTCTTGAACTCCGCGCGATAGTCGAAACTTTCGCCAAGCGGGTTCGAACGGTTGGAATGCTGGTTGAGCAGGTCGACGCGCAGCTGGTTGGGCCACCAGTCGAGGTTCGCAGTACCGCCGCCGGCAACCGGTTTGGCAGCGGCATGAAACGGGCATTTGGCTTCATCGGGCGTGGGTGTATCGATGGGCGTGCTCATGTGTACTCCATTCGCGTGGGGAAACGCCTTAATATATCCGTTACCGAAGACAGACCCCAATTGAACGTCTGTATCTGAGCGATAGGCCTTTGACGCGCCTCAGTACATCGACGCCAGCGAGCGCGTTTCGGCCTTTGATCCCGGCGTGGCCCGGCTTGCTTGCCGCGTGCTTTCAAGGTGATCGAGACGCAGCATCAGCTCTTTCGCCTGCTTGTCGATATGCATGGGCAACTGCGGCATGACCTGAATTGCCCGCACCCGCGCACGCCAATAGCCGAGGCTGACCACGGCGTTGGCTTCGGTCTGGCGCACGAAGTCGGTCGAGCGCTCCAGATAGCCGAGAACATTGCGGATATGTGTCAGATCCCGCTCAGCAAATTCAAAGCTCACGATGCATTCCCCGTTTTTGGTATCGATTCAAAGCGTGTCGATCGCGTGTTGATCCAGCGGTCATTAGCGACGCGAGCGTGACCACTGCAACCACTCGTGGTGGTCGAGATTGCGTAAAAGATCGGCACGCCGGCGCTCGCGGCGGTAATGCGCGACCACACCCACAGCAGCGACGAAGAGCACGATCGTGCCCACGCTCATACCCAGCCAGGACTGTTCCACTTCAGCCTCCTCGGGTTATCTGGATCGCCGCCGCATCGATTCGTGCAGCGGGCAGCACGCTCAGGCAGCACGTTCAGTCCGCACAATCACGCGGCGCGCGCGAACGCCCGCAGTACGGCATGGCCACGCGGCGTCACGCGCAGCAGCGGCTGGCCCGATTCCGGTGGCGCTATCGCGACCAGTTGCAGGTCGCGCAGCACGCCTAATTCGACACAATCGGGCTCGATGTGCTCGGATGCGTCGTTGAGCAGCAGCAATGTGGAAAGTTCGTGATGGCTCAGCATGACCGCTCCTTCGCCAACATCGATTGCGCTGCTGCGCCGCCAATGGCATGCACGATACTGCATGCAGTGGGCAGGGTGGCAAAGTGGTTTAGTTCAGGATTACTCATGAATTAGGCTCCATTGGAGTCATCAACACGCTGGCCGCTGCCACTGCGGCCGACGACCGGCATGACGTCATTCACGAGCGCGTAAATCCGCTTATTTACGCTCCCAGCGCCACCTTCGCCGATCTAGAGATTTCATTCTAACTTTGTTAAATCTTCGTTTTTATGACCCGCGCTCCAGGAGTTTCCCCAATGTCCTATAAGGATTTCCTGAGCGTTGCCGACTTGCGGGCTGAAGCGTACGTTTTAGCAAAATGAAAAAGAACATCCGGTCAAAAATGCACCGGATGTTCTTGTATCGATTGACGCGAATTGCTGGTCAGACGAAAGCGCGCGGGCTTTATTTCCCGGCGTTTTCGGCGATGATGCGGGCGATTTCCGCATCGGCTTCGTCGCCGTACTTTTCGAACACATCGGTCTGGTAGACCGTGTTCTGCGCGTTGCCGAGCTGGCTGCCGGAATCGTCCTTGATATTCACGTCCACCTGCATCGACAGGCCGATGCGCAGCGGGTGCTTCTCCAGTTCCGCCGGGTCGAGCGCGACGCGCACCGGCAGGCGCTGCACGACCTTGATCCAGTTGCCCGTGGCGTTTTGCGCGGGCAGCAGCGAGAACGCCGAACCCGTGCCCGCCGAGAAACCCACGACCTTGCCGTGATAGACCACCGACGACCCGTACACGTCCGCCGTCATCTCGACCGGCTGGCCGATGCGCATGTGCTTGAGCTGCACTTCCTTGAAGTTGGCGTCGACCCACACGGCATTGAGCGGCACGACCGACATCAGCGGCGTGCCCGGCGACACGCGCTGGCCCACCTGCACCGAGCGTTTCGCGACATAACCGGTGACCGGCGCGGGCAGCGTGTTGCGCGCGTTGGCCAGGTACGCATCGCGCACGCGGGCGGCGGCGGCCATCACGTTCGGGTGATCGGCGATCGTCGTGTTGGCGGTCAGCGCGCGGTTGGCGGCCAGTTGCTGCTGGGCGGCGTCGAGTGCGGCTTGCGCGCTCTTCACGGTGTCGCTCGCATGCGAGACCTCTTCCTGCGAGACCGCGCCCGTCTGCGCAACCTGCATGCGACGATGCAAATCGTCCTGCGCGCGTGAAAGATCGGCCTGGCGCACGGCCACCTGCGCCTGGTACTGGCTGTCGTTGGCGAACAGGCCGCGCACCTGGCGCACCGTCTGGCCCAGGTCGGCTTCGGCCTGCTGAAGCGCGATGCGCGAATCGGCGGGATCGAGCTGCACGAGCGGCTCGCCAATCTTGACGGTCTGCGTGTCGTCGGCGTTCACCGCGATCACCGTGCCGGTGACCTGCGGGGTGATCTGCACGACGTTGCCGTTCACGTAAGCGTCGTCGGTGTCCTCGCTAAAGCGTGCGACGAGGAAGTAGTACAGGCCGTAGGCAATCGCGGCAATCACGATCGCGACGACCAGCAGCGTCATCATGCGCTTGCGCTTGCCGTTCTGTTCAGTGCCCTGCTCTTCTGCAACGGGCCGTTGTGCGGTGTTCATTTCGGATTTCTCTTTGCAGTGTGTTTTATCGTTGCGCCGGGTTTGCAGCGACTGTCGCTGGCACGCTTGCGCCGTTCCAAGGCGCACCGTTCGCACCTTTCGCATCGCTGCCGATT
This sequence comes from Paraburkholderia bannensis NBRC 103871, assembly GCF_000685015.1. Classification (GTDB taxonomy): domain Bacteria; phylum Pseudomonadota; class Gammaproteobacteria; order Burkholderiales; family Burkholderiaceae; genus Paraburkholderia; species Paraburkholderia bannensis. The sequence goes on from NZ_BAYA01000010.1 coordinate 150,615, forward strand.
TGCGACGGGGCGACCAGATTCGTTGTGTACGCATCGAAACCGCCGCCGAGCGCCTTGATCAGCGCGATCTGCTGGTCGCGGCGCTGGGCTTTCAGGTCGGCAACCGATTGTTCGGAAGCCAGGCGGTTCTGGTCGGCGTTGAGCACCTGCAATTGCTCCGACAGACCCGCCTTGTAGCGGATCACCGCGAGCTGGTAGGCCTTGGTCGAAGCATCGAGCGCGTTCTGCGCATCGACCAGTTGCCTGTCCGCCGAGTGGATCGACGACACCGTGGTCGCCACGTCCTGGAACGCGCCGATCAGCGTCTGGTTGTAGTTCGCCACGTCCAGGTCGAAGTCGGCGTAACGGCCCTTCAACTGCGCGCGCAATGCGCCCGCGTCGAAGATCGGCAAATGTACGGCGGGGCCGAACTGCGCCTGGCGGCTCGCGACGTTAAGGAATTTGCCCCAGCCGAAGGCATCGAAACCAAAGCCCGCGGCAAGATTCACGTCGGGGTAGAACTCGGCCTTCGCTTCCTTGACGTCGTGCATCGCGGCTTCGACCTGCCAGCGCGCGGCGACGATGTCCGGGCGGCGCGCCACGAGATCGGCGGGCAGGTTGTCGGGCAACGCGATTTGCGCGACCGGATTCAGCACGGGGTTGGCGATCTGCAAACCCCGATCCGGGCCCTTGCCGAGCAGCGCGCCCAACTGATAGCGCACCGTCTCGATCTGGCCGTCGATCTGCGTGAGGTTTGCCTGGCTCGTGGCAATATTGCCGTTGGCCGTCTGACGCTCGACGTTGGTGTCGAGGCCCGCCACCACGCGACCATTCGTGATCGAGCCGATAGTCTTGCGGTTGTCGATTTCGCGCGCGGCGATATCGCGCTGCACATAAAGCTGCGCAAGCTGGTTATACGTGCGTGCAACCGAAGCGGCCAGCGTCACGCGCGCCTGCTCCATGTCGGCTTGTGCTGCGCGCTGCTCCGATACGGCCTGCGCGAGACGCTGACGGTTCTTGCCCCACAAATCCAGATCCCAAGACGCACTGGCGAGCGCGTTGTTCTCGCTATACCAGCTGCCGCCGTACGGCGTCGGATACAGCGCGTTGGACGAGTAAAGCTCGCGCGTCCACGAATAGCTGGCGCTGACCTTGGGCGCGAGCGCCGCCTTCGACGTATCGATATACGACGAGGCCTTGGCGATGCGCGCCTGCGCCTGGGCGATGCTCGGGCTGCCGTCGAGCGCTTCGTCGATCAGCTTCGGCAATTGCGGATCGCCGAACTGCTGCGCCCAGTCGAGCGTGGGCCACTGCCCGCCCTGTGCCGGGATGCTCTGCGAGGACTCGAACTGTTGCGGCTGCGCGAGGGTCTTGTCGCTCTTGATGCCCGCGTAATTGGCGCAGCCGGCCATCAACGTCACCGTTGCGCCCGCAACTAAGACCGCCAGCGCACGCGGTGTCGCGCGTGGACGAAGGTTTGAAACGCTAGTCATGTTTTCCTGATGATCCTGATGATGCGAAAGCGCTGCCGGCTCAATGCGCGGCCGAATCGGCGCCGCCACCTTCCGGTTTGCCCGCACGTGTGATCCAGATGAGCGGGATGATCGCGATGAAGATCACCGCCGAAATCCAGAACACGTCGTTCAGGCCCAGCATTGCCGCCTGGGTATCGACGAGTTGCCCGAATACGGTGTGCGAAGCCGACGTATCCAGGTGCGCCGTTCGCGCAAGAAAGTCGAGAAATTGCGTGAATGCGGGGTTTTCCGGCGTGGCCTGTTCCGTCAGGCGCGCGTGGTGCACGACGGTGCGGTTGTACCATTCGTTCGCGCCCAGCGACGTCCCCACCGCCCCGCAAAACACGCGCGCGAAATTCGATAGCCCGGCCGCAGCGGGAATGCGCTGCGGCGGCTGCCCCGCGAGAATGATCGCGGTGAGCGGCACGAAGAACATCGCCATCGGAATGCCTTGCAGCAACGTTGGCACAACGAGGTGATACGTGTCGATATCGACGATGTAGTTCGAGCGCATCCAGAACACCACCGCGAAGCCGATAAACGCGAGCGTGGCCATTAAACGCGCGTCGGAACGCGGCAACACCTTCGCGATCACGGGCGACAGCAGCACTGTGAAAATGCCGATTGGCGCGATCACCAGCCCTGCATCCACGGCGCGATAGCCCAGATATTCCTGCATCCATTGCGGCAGCAGCACGAGGTTGCCGAAGAACACGCCATAGGCAATCGAAATGGCAATCGTGCCGCCAAGAAAATTGCGCTGGCCGAACAGGCGCAGGTCGACAATCGGATGTTCTTCGGTCAGCTCCCAGATCACGAAGGCCGTGAAGCTGACCGCGGCGGCAATCGTCAACCCGACAATCACGGGCGAATGAAACCAGTCGAGATCCTTGCCCTTGTCGAGCATGACCTGCAACGTGCCCACCCAGGCGACCAGCAGGCCCAGCCCGACCAGATCGATGGGCGGCTTGCGCGTGGGCGTCTCGCGCGAACGGTAGATCATCCACGTCGTCACGGCCGCGAAAATGCCCACCGGAATGTTGATGTAAAAAATCCACGTCCAGCTATAGCTATCGGTAATCCAGCCGCCCAGCGACGGGCCCGCAATCGGCCCGACGGTCGCCGTCATCGCCCAGAGCGCGAGCGCGGTCGACGACTTCTGCTTCGGCCACGAACTCAGCAGGATCGCCTGCGACATCGGGATGAGCGGGCCTGCCGTCAGGCCCTGGAACACGCGCGCGGCCAGCAGGACAGGCAGGTTCGGCGCCATGCCGCACAGCCATGACGCGATGGTGAACAGCACGATCGCGCCGACAAACAGCCTGATCTGGCCGAGCCGCTGCGTGAGCCAGCCGGTCAGCGGAATCGACACGGCATTGGCCGCCGCGAAGACCGTGATGACCCACGTGCCCTCGTCCACCGATACGCCAAGACTGCCCGACAACGTGGGAATGGCGACGTTCGCAATCGACGAATCGAGCACGTTCATGAAGGTCGCTAGCGCCACAGCGAGCGTGCCGAGCGCGAGCTTGCCGCCGGTCAGCGGCGCTGGCGCGCTGGCCGCAGCGGGCCCGCTCATCGGGCACCTCGGGGGCGTGTCGTGCGCTGTTCCATAGTCATTTTGCAATCCTGATTAACTTGATGTGCGCGGCCGCATGAGTTCCCAGCCCGCTCCGCCCCGAGACAGGCAAACGCGCCGCGCAGGTTCGCGCAGCAGCATCCGATCAATAAAGGGGAAGATCAAATCGGAGATAGAGTACCGAACGGTACTGCATAATAAGAGCGCAACACTACCGAGTCAACTAAAATCGAACCGATCGGTACTGCTACGTTGACAGGCAGGTAAGGCGGGGAAATACGCCACCGCGCTGTGTTACGATCCCGCGACACCGTTATTGCAACCCAATAGAAAGACATGGCGACGCAAAAGGAACCCGGCGCACCGGCGCGCCGCGCTCGCAACATCGATACGACACCCACACCCAGCCGCGCGGACATCGTCCTGAACGCGGCGCGTTCGGTATTTCTCGCGCACGGCTTCAGCGCCGCCACGACGGACATGATCCAGCGCGAGGCGCGCGTCTCCAAGTCCACCGTCTACGCGAGCTGGCCGACGAAGGAAGCGCTGTTTGCCGCCGTGATCCAGCGTGAATGCGGCCAGTTCGCGAATTCGCTGCGCCACATGGAATTCGAGTCCGACGACATCACGCGCTCGCTCACCACGCTGGCGCGCGCGTACCTGACGCTCATCGTCTCGCCGATGGGACTCGCGCTGTTTCGCGTGATCGTTGCCGAAACGCCGCGCTTTCCCGAACTGGGGCGCACTTTCTATGCAGCCGGGCCCGAGGTTGTGGCAGGCATCGTCGGCCAATTTCTCGAACGCGCGGCCGCGCGCGGCCAGATCGACGTGCAGGCCGTGGGCTATACGAGCGCGGCGAATCTCTTCATCAGCATCGTGCGCGGCGAGGCGCAACTGGAATGCCTCACGCACCCCAACGCCCGGCCCTCGGACGCGCAAATCGACCGCTGGGTCGAAGCCGCCGTGCATACGTTCGTGAGCGCCTTCGTCAAGCGCCCGGAAGCGGGCCAATAACGGGGCATGTGTTATGCGAGCCCGCACAAAGTAACCTCTAAGACCCGGAACACCCGATGACCCAAGCCGATTCCACCACGCCCGCCTGGCGCGCCGATCCGCTCACGTGGGGCCACGGCCCGCACGTTTTCGAAGTCTTCCTTGAGCCGACCTGCCCTTTCTCGGTGCGCGCGTTCGGCAAGCTCGACGCGCTGCTGGAGACCGCGGGCGCCGATCGCGTCACCGTGAAAATCCGCCTGCAGTCGCAGCCGTGGCACATGTATTCGGGCGTGGTCGTGCGCTGCATTCTCGCGGCTTCGACGTTGCCCGGCGGCAAGGAGAGAGCAAAAGCGGTCATGGCCGCCGTGGCCGCGCACCGCGAGGAATTCGAGTTCGAGCGTCATTGCGGCGGCCCGAACATGGATGCGACGCCCAACGACATCATCGCGCGCATCGAGCGTTACAGCGGCCTCGCCCTGCGCGAAGCGTTCGCGATCCCCGGTCTCGACAGCGAGGTCAAATGGCACGCTAAATACGCCCGCCAGAACGGCATTCATGTTTCACCGACGTTCATGATCAACGGCATTGTCGATCCGAAAATCGGCAGCGGCGATGACGTCGAGTCATGGGCTGCACGTTTGCGCTAGTCGCGCGCCAGCTTGCCCACGCGTGCCGGAATGTGCCAATCGCGCCACGCGCAAACTGGAATTCAATCTTCCGCGAAATCAAATAACGCGCGCGCGGCGCGATGCGCTGCCGCCATTCACGCGCGCTTCGCGCCGCACGGCAGCGCATCGAAATAGCTGATCCTTAACGCTTTATTCACGAATCGCCCATTTCACTTTCAACGCGACAATCCCTTTCCCGCACGCGTGAAATGCAAATCAGCGCGCTCGCAATGAGCTTTGCGCAATCGCTCCGTTAGAGAAACACGCGCCCCTCCCTAGCATCGGTCATGCCTTGCACATCGCAAGGTTTGATACACGCATACAGGGGTTTCGCTTGAAAACAACAACATGGCTCGGCGCATTGGCCGCAGCGCTGCTCTCGTCTTCCGCCTTCGCACAGAACTCCGTGACGCTCTACGGCATGATCGATGCCGGCCTCATGTACACCAACAACGTGAGCAAGAGCGGCGCACACGGCGCGCTGTTCCAGGCCACCAGCGGCAACATCAACGGCAGCCGCTTCGGCATTCGTGGGCGCGAATCGCTCGGCGGCGGCGTCAATGCCGTCTTCGTGCTCGAAAACGGCTTCAACGTGCAGAACGGCAAGCTGGGCCAGGACAATCGCCTGTTTGGCCGCGAGGCTTGGGTCGGGCTCACAAGCGATCGTTGGGGCTTCGCCGCCGTGGGCCGCCAGTACGATTCGGTCGTCGATTACGTCGCGCCGCTTTCTGCGGAAGCGGGTTCGTTCGGCAAGTCCAGCTTCGCGCACCCTTTCGATAACGACAATCTCGCGGATTCGCTGCGTTTCAGCAATGCCGTGAAATACGCGAGTCCCAGCTTCGCGGGCCTGCAGTTCGGCGGCCTATACGCGTTCTCGAACAGCACCGGCTTCAGCGCAAATCGTGCGTGGACCGCGGGCGCAAGTTATGCAAACGGGCCCTTCAGCCTGGGCGCGGGCTACTTGCAGATCGACCATGCCGGCGGCTCGACTGGCAACGGCGCAGTCGATATCGCCGAATCGTCGGCCAACGGCGTGGGCGGCTTTACGCTGGCCGCCAACGTGCAGCGCGTCGCCGCAGCCGCGATCCGTTACAAGGCGAACGGCGCATCCGTGGCCTTCGTGTATTCGCACAGCCAGTTTGAAGGCAGCACGGCTTTTGGCTCGACGGGCGGCAACGTGAGTTTCGACAATTACGAACTCAGCGGCCAATATCCGCTCGCGCGCCATCTCGCGCTGGGCCTCGCGTATGCCTACACCGACGGCCACACTTCGTACACCAGAACATATTCCGCCGATCCCAAGTGGCAGCAGGTCGACGCGCAGCTTGTCTATTCGTTCTCGCGGCGCACGGACGTGTATGTCGAAGGGATCTACCAGCACGTTGCCGGTCACCACTACGTCGCGTTCATCGATACGGCGGGCGGCGCGTCGTCCACCGCCACGCAGGTCGTTGCAACCGTTGGCCTGCGCTCGCGCTTTTAAGACCTGCCTTAATACCGGTGCCCCTTCGCGGGGACGCCGGTTTCGCCGTTATATTCCGCCACTGTATATCGATAGCGAATCATCGCTTTTGTGCCTGGACGCGCGCTCAGTAGAATCTGTCGACTCCTTGAAACAACCCCATACCAAAGACCACCTACCGCGAGTTCCGACCATGAAAGCCATTCGCTCAGTACTGCTCGCCGCCCTCGTGTCGGCTGTCACCGCCGCGCCCGCGTTCGCCGCGGACGAGCTTGCACAGATCAAGTCGTCCGGCGTGTTCCGTGTCGGCACGGAAGGCACCTACGCACCGTTCACCTATCACGACGAGACGGGCAAGCTCACCGGCTTCGATGTCGATATCGCCTCGGCCATCGCACAGCGACTGGGCGTCAAGCCGCAGTTCGTCGAAGGCAAATGGGACGGGCTGATTGCGGGCCTCGACGTGAACCGCTACGACGCCGTCGTCAACGAAGTCTCGATCACGGATGCACGCAAGGCCAAGTACGATTTCTCGACGCCGTATATTGCCACCCACGCCGTGCTGATCGTGCGTTCCGACAACACGACGATCCATTCCTTCGACGACCTGAAAGGCAAGAAGTCGGCGAACACGCTGACCAGCAATTTCGGCAAGCTCGCGGCTTCCCACGGCGCCGATGTCGTGCCGGTGCAAGGCTTCAACGAATCGATCGACCTGCTCGCGTCGGGCCGCGTCGACGCCACGGTGAACGACTCGCTTTCCTTCCTCGACTTCCAGAAGCACAAGCCCGATGCGAAGCTCAAGGTCGCGGCCAGCGACACCAGCACCGCCGACGATCAATCGGGCGTGCTGATCCGCAAGGGCAGCCCCGCACTGCGCGAAGCCATCGACAAGGCGCTCGCCGACATCAAGGCGGACGGCACCTACGCGCGCATTTCGCAGAAGTACTTCGGCAAAGACGTTTCGCAATAAGGCGGGTTGAACGATGCCGGCATGGCTGCACCTGATGGGGCAATCGCTTTGGCCCCTGCTTTACGCGGGACTCGTCTTCACCGTTCCGCTCACCCTGGCATCGTTCGCGCTGGGTATCGTGGTGGCGTTCTGGGCCGCAATCGTGCGGCTGTTCGGGCCGCGCTGGGCGGTCGCGATCGTGCGCTTCTATATCTGGCTGTTTCGCGGCTCGCCGCTGCTCGTGCAGCTGTTCGTCATTTTCTACGGACTGCCTAACGTCGGCATCGTGCTCGATCCGCTGACGGCGGCGATCATCGGCTTCTCGCTCAATGTCGGCGCCTATAACGCCGAAGTGATTCGCGGCGTGATCGAATCGATCCCGCGCGGGCAATGGGAAGCGGCTTATTCGATGAACATGACGCGCGCGCAGGCACTGCGCCGCGTGATCCTGCCGCAAGCCACGCGCGTCGCGCTGCCTGCATTGTCCAATTCGTTCATCTCGCTCGTGAAGGACACGTCGCTTGCGGCCGTGCTCACGGTGCCCGAGATCTTTCAGGCCGCGCAGCGCATCGCGGCCGTCACCTACGAGCCGCTGATTCTTTATTCCGAGGCCGCATTGATCTATCTGGTTTTCAGTTCCGTGCTCTCGCACGCACAAGGGCGGCTCGAAGCGCGCTTTGGCCGTCATGCGCTGTTTTCGGCGGGGCGCTGATGATCCGGCTCGACAACCTCAGCAAGTCGTTCGGCGATCATCGTGTGCTGGACACCATCGACCTCACGCTGGCTGCCGGCAGCGTCACCGCGCTGATCGGCCCATCGGGCAGCGGCAAAAGCACGCTGCTACGCTGCGTCAACCTGCTGGAGACGCCGGACGAAGGATCGCTGGCGATTGGCGACGCACGCATCGACTTCAGCCCGCAACGCCGCGTCACGCACGCGGAAGTCGCCGCCATACGCCGCCATACCGGCATGGTGTTCCAGAATTTCCAGCTGTTCGCGCATCTCAGCGTGATTGAAAACGTGATGGAGGGACTGGTCACCGTGCTCAAGTGGGATCGTGCGCGCGCCCGCGAACGCGCGGCGGCGCTGCTGGAGAAAGTCGGGATCGCGCATAAGGCCGACGCCTGGCCCTCGACGCTTTCCGGCGGACAGCAGCAGCGCGTGGCAATCGCACGCGCGCTGGCGCCTTCGCCGCAGGTGCTGCTGTGCGATGAGCCCACGTCGGCGCTCGATCCGGAACTGTCTGCGGAAGTGGTCGACGTGCTGCGGCAACTGGCGCAGGAAGGCACGACCATGCTGATGGCGACGCACGATCTGCGGCTCGCGGCGTCAATCGCGCACGACGCCGTTTTTCTCAAGGACGGCGCAATCGTGGAAGCGGGGCCATCCAGCGCATTGTTTTCGCGTCCGCGCGACGCACGCACGGCACGCTTTGTTTCCACGCTGACGCAAAGCATTGCGATTCACTAAGCGGCTAGCGCGCGAGACGCGCTTGCAGGAATTCGATAAAGCGCTGCACCTTGGCCGGTAAAAGCCGGGTCTCGGTGATCGCATAGATCTGCACGGCCTCGCCGTGCCATCGCGGCAGAACCGGGCGCAATGCGCCGCTCGCCAGGTCGTCGGCAACGACTTCGTGCGGCATCAGCACAATGCCCCGGTCGAGCACCGCCAGCCGGCGAATCATGCCCACGCTGTTGAGCGCGAAGCGTCCGCCCACCGGCACCGTGACGGAGCGCTTGCCTTCGCGCAACGTCCATCTGGAGGCCTTAAGAATCGTCAGGCATTCGTGATGCGCCAGATCGGCGGGCTTCGCGGGTTCACCGGCGCGTTCCAGATACGCGGGCGACGCATATAAATTAGGCGTCAGCGAAGCCAACGGCCGCGCGATCAACTGCGAGTCTTCCGATTCGCCGATGCGCAATGCCACATCAAAGCGCTCGCTCACCAGGTCGATACGCCGCGAAGTGAGATCGAAGTCGAAGCGGATACCGGGATAAAGCTCGGCGAACTCCACCATGAGCGGCGCCAGATAGGTCACGCCGAAATCCACCGGCAACGACACGCGCAGCACGCCGCTCGGCTGCGCGAGCATGTCGCCAAGCTGTTCGTGCGCAAGCCGCGCTTCCTCAACGATGCGCTTGCAGCGCTCGAAGTAAAGCTGCCCCGCCTCGGTCAGCTCGATTCTGCGTGTCGTGCGATGCAAAAGGCGCAGGCCGATGGTCTTTTCGAGCGCGGTGATCCGTCTGGACAGCGTCGAGTTCGGAATGCCCACCGCCTGCGCCGCGTTGCGAAAGCCCTTCGCCTTGACGACCTCCACAAACAAGGCCATGTCATTGAGGTAATCGTCCATGCAGATTGCTCCATTAATGGATCAATGATATCCGATAGAGCGTATTTATCTTTCCTGCGAAGCAGACGATGATGCTTGCGTCACCCTCCCATCCAAGGAATTCATCGTGAGCACCGTGTTCGAACCCGTTAGCGTTGGCCGCTATACCCTGCAAAACCGCCTGGTCATGGCGCCGATGACCCGCTCGCGCGCGCAGTTCGACGGCACGCCGGGCGCGCTGGCCGCCGAGTATTACGCGCAGCGCGCGAGTGTCGGCCTGATCGTCACCGAAGGCACCCAGCCTTCGGACGACGGCCAGGGCTACCTCATGACGCCGGGCATCTATACCGATGCACACGTGGCGGGCTGGAAGCACATCACGAACGCCGTGCACGCCAAAGGCGGGCACGTCTTCATGCAACTGATGCACGCCGGGCGCATGTCCCATCCCGACAACACGCCCCACCACCGTCAGGCCGTCGCGCCGTCGGCGATCGCACCGGGCACGGGCATGTTCACCGCGAAGGGCATGCAGGACATTCCCGTGCCGCGCGCGATGAGCACCGAAGAAGTCCGCCAGACGGTCGCGGAGTTTGCGTTCGCCGCACGCCGCGCGATCGATGCAGGCGCGGACGGCATCGAAATTCACGGCGCCAACGCGTATCTCGTGCAGCAATTCATCGCGCCCAGCGCCAACACGCGCACGGACGAATACGGCGGCTCCATCGAAAACCGCGCACGTTTTGCCATCGAGGTTGCAACGGCCATTGCGCGCGAAATCGGCGCGGATCGCACCGCGATCCGCCTGTCGCCGGGCATGGCGTTGTGGGGCATCGACGAAGGCGCTGAAGGCCCGGCGCTCTATCGTTATCTCGTCGCCGAACTCGACAAACTGGGTCTCGCGTACCTGCACATTGCGCATCAGGGCAATGAGCCGCTGCTGGCGGAAATCCGCGCGCTTTGGCGCGGCGCGTTGATCGTGAACCGTCCTGGACGGCCGCGCGAGCAGGTAGGTGCGGATACGGCAGCAGGCGTCGCCGATCTCGAATCCTACGGCGCCATGGTGCTCGCGAACCCCGACTTCGTGGAGCGCATCAAGACCGATGCGCCCATGAACGAACCGCGCCGGGAAGGCTTTTTTGGCGGCACGGAAAAGTTCTATACCGACTATCCGACGCTGAGCGAAGCGAACGTCGCTTGAAGCCAGCCAACGGGCCGGCCCGTTAAAACCAGCCTGGCAATCAATCCGGCATCCTAATCATTGTCCGTTGGGTCGCCGCCGTTCCGCCCGGTCCCCGGATCTTTCTCGAAGATCGCGCCTTGCGGCTCGCCGCAATCCGCGATCGGCGCGAAGGCCAGCGCATGGGCCTCCTCTTCTTTCACGCCAAAACCGAGCAATAGCGTGAACATCACCGTTTCGGTGTAATCGTCGGGGGCCTCGCCCGACAGCAGCGTCTCGATCCCGTACATGATCGCGCCCAGCGCGATATCGCGCGCCACGCTCACGTGCTCGATGCGGAACTTCCCCGTGTCGATCGCCAGTTGCAGGTCGCGCGTCAGGTACTCGTCGAGCAAACGCCCGCGCGAGCCGCGCCGCGTCCCTACCCGCGTGATGAACGCGCCCCACAGCGGATAGCGCGCCGCCATCGTCATGTACAGCCGCGAACCCACGACCAGCCGCCGCACGGGATCGTCCTGCGCCAGCACGAGCGGATCGATCACGCCCAGCACCTGGTCGCTGCTCTCGCCCGCGACCGCCACCAGCAGCTCGCCCGTGGTGCGAAAGTAGTTGTAGAAGGTGCCGCGCGCGACCCCGGCGGCCGCGATGAAGTCATCGATGACCGGCAGATCCGGGCCCTTCTCGGCGAACACGCCAAGCGCCGTCTCGATCAGCCGGTTGCGCGTCTTCTCCCGGCGCGCCGCGCCCACGCGGGTCTGATAGTTCTCTTCCGATGCGTCCATGTGTGTCCAGCGGGTATCCAGCAGGGTGTCCAGTCGGCGGCCGTTTGCAGGGTCGCCGGGCTGGCGATTGTCTCCCGCCATTCTAGGGTTTGTCCTGTATCGAATCTAGTTGACGATTTTGTCAAAACGCCTAATATACGAACTGACAAAAACGTCAATTCAACGGTTTCGACCCCCAGCAACGTCCGGAGACACACATGCGACTGGTAAGTTTTGAGCGAAATGGCAAGGCGGCAATCGGTGTTCGCGAAGGCGATCACATCACGATCATCGGTAATGAAACGCTGGAGTCGGTTCTCGCGAGCGGCGCGAAGCTGGCCGATTACGCACGCCAGCACGCCACCGACGAGCGCGTCGCCGTCGCCGACGTCAAGCTGCTGCCGCCGCTGTCGCGCCCGCCCAAGATCATCTGCGTCGGCCTGAATTTTTCCGATCACACGTCCGAGAGCAACTACGCGCAGCCCGACTACCCGACGCTGTTTTTCCGCGTCGCCACCAGCCTGATCGCCCACGACCAGCCGATGATCCGGCCGCGCGTGACGGACTCCGCGGGCCTCGACTACGAAGGCGAAATCGCCGTGGTGATCGGCAAGGGCGGCCGCCATATCGCGCGCGCCGATGCGCTGTCGCACGTCGCCGGTTATTCGCTCTTTAACGACGGATCGGTGCGCGAGTATCAGTTCAAGACGCCGCAATGGACGGTCGGCAAGAATTTCGACGGCACGGGCGCATTCGGCCCCGACCTCGTCACCGCCGACGAACTGCCGCCGGGCGCGAAGGGCCTGCGCCTCGAAACGCGCCTGAACGGCCAGGTGGTGCAATCGGCCAGCACGGACGAAATGGTCTTCGACGTCGAAAGCCTCATCAGCATCATCAGCGAAGCCATCACGCTGGAAGCCGGCGACGTGATCGTGTCGGGCACGCCCTCGGGCATTGGCTGGGCGCGCGAGCCGAAGCTGCTGATGAAGGCCGGCGACGTGTGCGAAGTCAGCGTCGAGAAGATCGGCACGCTGCGCAACGTGATTGCGGACGAAGCCGCCCGCTGATCGACGCGTTTTCCAGGCAAAAACGCCAAGGCGCCATCGCGCAAACAGGTCACGACAGCCCGCCGCCCGAGCGGGCCGCCTGAAGGAGACAAGCATGTCCGAAGACAACGCGCCTCGCGACCCCGCGAGCATTCACTCGATCGATCACTTCGCGCTCAACGTCCCGTCGCTCGACGAGGCGGCGCGCTTCTTCGACAGTTTCGGTCTGCGCGTGGAGCGCAGCGACGGCCCGTCGCCGGAACTCGCGCTCTACGCCGCGGACGGCCATCGCTGGGCGCGCATCCTGGCCAGCGATCACAAGTCGCTCGCGTATCTCGCCTTCAACTGCTACGCCGCCGATCTCGACGCGCTGCGCAACCAGGTCGCCGCGCGCGGCTGCACGGTGCTCGACGACCGCGGCAGCGAAGGCTTCTGGTTCCACGATCCGGACGGCAATCTCGTGCAGGTGAAGGTGGGCCGCAAGACCAGCCCGTCGGTCAAGATGCCGTTTCATCTGGACGGCAGCCCCGCCGACACGCGCGGCTCGCATACGCGCTCGCAGTCGCTGATCGTGCATCCCCGCCGCCTGTCGCACGTGCTGCTGTTCACGCCCGACGTGCTGCGCGCGCTGGACTTCTATCACGCCGCGCTCGGACTGCGGCTTTCCGACAAGTCGCGCGACCTGATCGCCTTCACGCACGCGCCGCACGGCAGCGACCATCACCTCGTCGCGTTTGCGAAGAGCGCCGCGCGCGGCTGGCATCACGCGGCGTGGGACGTCGACAACGTCAACCTGGTCGGCGAAGGCGCGTCGCAAATGGCCGCGGCGGGCTACACGAAAGGCTGGGGCACGGGCCGCCATGTGCTCGGCTCGAACTACTTCCACTACGTCGAAGATCCGTGGGGCTCGTTCTGCGAGTATTCCGCCGATATCGATTTCGTATCGGCAGGCTCGCAGTGGCCCGCAGGCGACTACGACCCCGAAGATTCGCTCTATCTCTGGGGCCCGGCCGTCCCCGAGAACTTCATCCGCAATACCGAAGCGCCCGCCTAGCGGCTCCTCGCATTTTCATCAAACACCAGCTTCATGGCTGCCGGCGTCCGCCGGTGGCCAGGGCAACACTCGCTCGTTTGAAGGTGAATCACATGGCTTCCCAGAATATTCTCGATGTCGTCGTGGTCGGTTACGGGCCCGTTGGGCAGACGCTTGCCATCCTGCTCGGGCAGCGCGGCTACCGGGTCGCGGTCTACGAACGCTGGCCGTCGCTTTACCCCTTGCCGCGCGCGGTCTTTCACGACCACGAAATCCGCCGCGTGTTTCATGCCATGGGTATTGGTCAGGATGTCGAATCGATTTCGCAGCCTTCGGCAACCTATCAATGGTTCAATGCCGACTGGAAGACGCTGGTCGAAATCGACTGGTCGTCGGAGTCGATCAGCGACGGCCCGGTCGGCTATCTGTTCAACCAGCCCTCGCTCGAAGCGCTGCTCGACAGCAAGGCGAAATCCGTGCCCAGCGTCGCGGTTCATCAAGGCTGGGAAGCGATCGAGCTGCACGAACGCGCCGATCATTGCGAGCTGAAACTCGAACGCGTGACGATGCAGGACGGCAAGGTCACGCGCAGCGGCGAAACGCAGACAATCAAGGCGAAATACGTGATCGGCGCGGATGGCGCCAACAGTTTCGTGCGCAAGGCGAGCGGCATTGCGTTCGAGGATCTGGGCTTCCAGGAGGACTGGCTCGTCATCGACCTGAAGCCGAACGAAGGCGTGAAGCTCGACGTGCCCGATATCGGCCAGTGGTGCAATCCCGCCCGCCCGACGACGATGGTGCCGGGCGGCCCTGGTTATCGGCGCTGGGAATTCATGCGCCTGCCGCATGAAACGCGCGAAGACATGCAGCGGCCCGAGAAGGTCTGGGAACTGCTGTCGCCGTGGGTCGGCCCGGATCAGGCGACGCTCGTGCGTTACGCGCTCTACACCTTCCGCTCGCTGATTGCGGACAACTGGCGCAAAGGGCGCGTGCTGATCGCCGGCGACGCGGCGCATCAAATGCCGCCGTTCATGGGCCAGGGCATGTGTTCGGGCTTGCGCGATGCGTGGAACCTCGCGTGGCGGCTCGATCTCGTGCTGCGCGATGTCGCTGCGCCCGCGCTGCTCGACGGCTATACGCCGGAGCGCCGTCCGCAGGTGCGCGCCGTGATCGACGCGTCGATTGCGATGGGCCAGGTCGTCTGCACGTCCGACCTGCAGAAGGCCGCCGAGCGCGACGCGGCCTATCTGGCGGGTAACGTACCGCCGCTGCCGCCCTTCCCCGGCCTGACCGACGGGCTCATCGTCCACGCCCAGAACAGCGCCGACGGCGGCATCGCCGGGCAGTTGAGCGTGCATGGCCAGGTGCGCAACGGCGGCACGACGATGCGGTACGACGAAGCGGTGCCGACGGGCTTCCATCTGATCGGACTCGACATCGATCCGCAGGCGTACCTGAGCGAGGCGGCGCGCGCGGCGCTCGACCGGCTTGGCGCCCATACGATCGGCGTGACGCGCGACGCGTCGAAGGTGGTGACCGACCGCGTGCTCTATGACGTCAGCGGCAAGTACCAGCAGTTCTTCGCGCAGCACGATGCGAAGGTCGTGATCGTGCGGCCGGACTATTACGTGTTCGGCGCTGCGCACACGGCCGAAGAAGCGAACGCGCTGGTCGCGGCGCTCATGGCAGGTATCGGCCTCGTTCAAACCGAAGCGTGCGAATCCCAGGCAAGCGCCCTGGCATAACGGCTGGACAAGGCGGGGCGGCGCGTACCTGGCGCGCCGTCCACGCTTCAGACGGCCACCATCCCCAGCCGCCGGTCGCGCACCACCGACAACGCAAGCGCCAGCAACCCGCACGCGGCAATCAGCACGAGCAGCGCGCCCTTGCCGCTGTGCACCAGCACCCAGCCGCCGAGCGCGGGAAAGCCGAACGCCCCCACGAAATACGCAGCGACGAACCACGTGAGCGCCGCGCGCCGATGCTCGGCAATCGAATCGTTGACGGCCTGCAGCTGCACGATCGGATACGCCAGGCCATAGCCCGTGCCGAGCAGCACCGCCGACGCCGCCTGAAATCCCGCGTGATAAGGCACCGCGAACATCGCCGCGCTGCCGAGCACCATCATCGTCAGCAGCACCTTGGTCGCGGTGGCGGAGCGCAGCTTGATGACGAGACGCGAGAGCAGCCAGCGCGTGGCCACCACCGTCACCGTGTAGACGCTGAAGAAGGTGCCCGCCTGCGCGTGCGTGCCGTTCACGAGCGAGCCCTGAAACGTCATCAGCCCCGAGAACACGCAGCCGCCCAGCGCAATGATGACAACCGGAAAGACCGTGCGCGTGCGCGCCACCGCGCCGATGCTGCGCAGCCAGCTGTCGCGCTGCGGCTGCACATGCGCGAGCCGGCCAAACGCTTCGAGCAGGAACGCCGCGACCACGCACAGCGCGCCTATGCCGTAGAGCATGCTGTCGAGCGGCACGCGCCACCAGCGGATCGCGAGCGCGGCCAGCGCGGGCGCGCCCCCGATCCCCGTCATCTGCACCGTGGCGAAACGCAGGAACCAGAGGCCACGGTCGGCGTCGCTGGTGCGCTCGGCGAGCGACATCGGCGCGGCGAGGCAGAACGCGCCCCAGCCAAAGCCGACCAGAAAGCCCGGCAGCGCCTCCAGGTCGCTCGCGCCCCCGGCAGCCGCGAAACTCGCGACGCCCGCGCCCACCGCCAGCGCCGCCAGCGCGGCCATGCGCGCGGCGCCGATGTGCCGCACGGCCCAGCCCGTGAGCGGCACGCCGATCAAGGTGCCGAGCGCCGCGCCCGCCAGCGCCACGCCGGTCTGAAAATCCGTCCCGCCCAACAGGCGCACGTGCATCGAAAAGAGGAACGTCGCCCCATAGCCAGCCGAAGCCAGCAGCACTCCGATGAGCATGAACAGGGCGTTGAAAGGGCGCACGGGACGAACCGGTCGAGGGAGGAATTCCGCAGCTTAGCAGGCACCGCTCAAGCCGTTATCGAAGCAATCCTTCGTCGAATCGCTTTGTCACCAAATGGTTAATTCTGGCGAGATACCACGCGAACGGTCGCTCCAGGCATGCGCCTGAAAAATCGCGTTTATTACTGGCTTTGAAATGCTCTGTTGCGCGATTTCGGTGATATGCAAGGCCCTCACGTAAACCCCTATCGGTAACTACTTGGTTAATTTCATACACTGCGGGCTTCAGTACGGAAGCTGCGACGCCACGTCGCGGCCAAGCAAGACCTACGATGAACACCCGCCTCCTCCCGCCCACGGCCCAACCGGGCGCACGCACCGGGCACCCGGCCCGCAGCCTCCTCGCCATCGCCGGCATCCTGCTCGTCGCCGCCAACCTGCGCGCCGCCGTGGCGGCGCTCTCGCCGATCTACGATCTCATCTGCAAGAGCTTCCTGGTTTCGCCGCAGGCCCAGGGCATGCTCGGCTCGCTGCCTGCGCTGGCGTTTGCGGTCTTCGGCTGCTGCGCGCCCGCGATCAACCGGCGGCTTGGCCTCGAACGCGGCATTGCGCTCGCGATGATGCTGGTCTGCGCAGGCGACATGGGCCGCGCATGGCTGTCCGGCTCCGTCTGGAGCCTGGGCCTGTTTTCGCTGATGGCGCTCGGCGGCATGGGCATGGCCAACGTCCTGCTGCCCGCGACGATCAAGCGCTACCTGCCGCAGCACGTCGGCACGATGACGGCCGCCTACTGCATCATGTCGGCGATCGGCGCGGCCGCGCCCTCGCTGCTCGCCGTGCCGGTCGCGCATCTGTTCGGCTGGCGCGTGTCAGTCGGTGCGTGGTCGCTGCTGGCCGTGGCCGCCGCGCTGCCGTGGCTTCTGTTGCACCGGCCGCAATCCGGCGCGCAGGCCACACGCGATGCGAGTCTCACGCGCCTGGCGCTGCGCTGGCCGCAGACCTGGGCGCTGGTCGTCGTGTTCGCGGGCGGTGCGTGGGTGATGTACGCCCTGCTCGCGTGGCTGCCAACGATGCTCGTGCAAACGGCCCACGTCGCGCCCGCACACGCAGGCGCGATGCTCGCGCTCTATAGCCTCGTCGGGCTTGCGCACAACCTCGTGGTGCCCAGTCTGCTCGCCACCACGCGTCGGCCCGAGCGCGTCGTGATCGTCGCGGCCGCCTGCACGGTGACCGGCACGCTGGGGCTGGCGTATTGCCCGCAACTGGCGTTGCTGTGGGTGATTCCGGCGGGCCTGGGCGCAATGGCGATCACCATTGGCCTCACGCTCATCAATCTGCGCACCCGCACCGAAAGCGGCACCACGGCGCTCAGCGGCGTCATGCAGGCAATCGGCTATCTGATCGCATCGGCGGGGCCGTGGGTGACGGGCAAGCTGTTCGCGCTCAGCGGCGGCTGGCTCGTGCCGTGCTGGCTGATGGCGGCAACCGGCGTGCTGATCGGCGTCGCGGGCTTCGCGGCGACGCGTCAGGGCTTCCTGGAAGATCGCGCCGGGCAGGCGGGCTAAAGTTTCAGGCGCGTTCATGCGGGTTCAAGCGCGTTCAAGCTGATTCAAGCGGGCGCAGACGCACACAGATTCATCGACCTGAAGCGGGCAATTCTTATACCATCGTCGAATCGTCGGCTTTACGAAACGCCGGATTCCCGTCCGCTCCCGCATGACGCTGCCCCCGCCACCGCTTTTGCTTGTCGAAACGCTGCGCCGCGTCGAGCGGCGCTATCGCCTGCCGCCGCTCGCCACGCCCGCGTCGCTGACCGAGGCCGACACCCCCGCGACGAAGCTCGCCGTCGTCATCGAAGCGGCCCGCAAGGCGGCCGCCAGCGCGCACGTGCCGGATGCAGCGTTCGAACGCCTTTTCGCCGACGCGCTCGCGCAGATGATCCGCCATGCGATGCGCCCGGAAGGCGGCGACGCCATGCTGCAGGCCACCGTCCTGCGCCATCGCGAATCGCAAGTGCGCGAATACGCCGAACTCGCCGCCAGCGCCGACCAGGACAGGCGCACGATCCACGCCGCCGTCAACGCCATCGCCCATCCCGCGAAACTGGAGCGCCAGCCGCCTGGCGCTCAACGCGACGGGCTCGCCCGCCTGCAGGCCGCGGCGGCCTCGGCCTCATGGCCCGAACTGAAGCAGGAACTGGGCAGGCTGCATGAAAGCCCCGACATTGCGGCTTCGCCCGCGCTCGCGCGCGATATTGCGAAGCTTGCTGCCCAGCCCGCGCTTGTCCACTTGCTGCGCCTCGACGCCCTGACGGCGGACGCGCGCGTGCGCCAGTACCGTGCGCTGCTCGAACGCAACGGCCCGCGGCCCGGCAGCGCCCAGGCCATCGCGCAAGGCACGCGTTCGCAACAGCGCGGCGCGGCCGTCGAAATGCTCGCCATGCAGGCGCTCGACGCGCTCGCCCAGCGGCTTAACGCAGCGCACCCGAGCAACCCGCCCTACCGCGTCGTGACGTCGATGCGCGTGCCCTCCGCGATTCCCGGCAGCCACGAACGCGCCAAGACCGAGTGGGATGCAGTCCTGCTCGAACGAGCGACGGCCGGCACCCATGCCGCCGATACAGCCAATGCAGCCGACGCCGCCGAGGTCTGGAATATCCGCCTGCTGCTGGAAGCCAAGGCGTCCGTCGACGCGGCGACGACCGACCTGCCCCGCTTGCTGCGGGGCCTGCGCCTGCTCGCGCACGCCGACGTCGATCGGGTCTACACCTTCGAAACGCAACAAGGGAGCGTGAAGTTGAGCGGCGCATCGCTGCACGCGCTATCGACGGACGACGCCGCCTTGCGCGACGCCGTGCTCTATTGCTGCGACGCGCCCGCCGAAACGCCGCCGCGCCTGCTGGGCGCCGCGAGCCGCATGCAGCTTTTATCGGCGCATCCCAGCGTCGGCTTCGCCAATGCGCTGGCCGAGCATCGCAGCGCCAGCGCTCACGCGCTCGACACGATCTGGCAGGCGCTGCTGGAGTCGCCGCATTGGCACTCCGTGCTGCACCAGTATCCGATGCTCGTCCAGGTGCGCGACCTCATGGTGCACACCGACGACCTCATGGCGGCGATTCGTTCGCTGCCCCAAAGCGGATTGCCCTGAATCGACCGGGCCTTTAGAAGCGCCTTTAAATCACGCGTTATTTATATTGAAGCGCAAACGTTTTGCGCGAGTTTCGCGCAAGTCCTGCGTGAATGAAATCGGAATTAATTACAGCCCGTCGCCGTGCAATAGTGGGTATAAACCACGCCATTGCCATCCATACCCGAAATCGTGCGCGTGCCGTTGCCGTAATCGGTCACGGTTTCGTTCCACGTAGCACCATCCGACGCGACGCCGTTGACGTATGACGAACTGCCCGCCGTGGTGGGAATGCGATCGGACGCACCGCCCGTCATGGGCGGCTTTTCGTTGATCGGCACAGTATTGCCGAAGTGCTGAACCGAGTAATTATTGCCGGAAGCATCGATGCAATCCGGAAACGCGAGACTGCCCGAGCAACCGGCGGAAGTCCCCAGCGCAGCAGCGTTCGCCGTCGAAGCGCAAGCCAGGACGACCATGCAAAGGCTCAGTGCAATACGCTTCAATTCAGGCTCCGGCGAAGGGGCGCGGCACATTTGCGGGCCACGGGTTGATCAGATGCTTGCCACACGATACAAGGCGACTACAACGCTAATAACGGCGCGCCGGATTGTACCTTGAGGCCCGCGCGCCCCACGCATCGAACGTTGGTCGAACGCAGCGCGAAATCCATTCGTCGGAACAAAACGTTCTGGGCTGGATAAAACGTTTGCGCATGCTCGAAAAGCTAAATCGCCAGGCCAATGCGGCGCTAGCATTTTCAAAAAAACGACACGCCGGGATTTCGATTTCTACACGCTAAAACTGCGTGCGCTAACGCATAGTGACGAAATGGCTACACATGCACGTCTTTTTATCGAAGCCGCCATTTGAAGCTAAGCAAAATACATAAGTCGCTGGTAAGATAAGCGCGAATAAAGGATGGCAGCGCGCTGCTCCGGAATCACGCCCGAATTTAGACCACTCGGGTTGCCGGAATGAACAGTGTGCGCCATCGGCCATCGGGGAAGGCCAACCGCCCGCATGCAATGACACAAGGCGCACCACACGGAAAGAGTGCTCCCGTTCACTGCATGCATCCGAGCGCAAGTCGTACAGTCGCGAGTTTCGTCGCGCAGGTCAGACACCTGCCCGGCTCGTGCCTGCCCGCGACTGCTTCGCGCAGACGTACTCCCCGTGCACCACCCGAGCCCCGGCCGCATTTGCGTTGCCGGGCCTGATGAACGCTGTCGAGTCGTTAGCTGCACGAACCAGCCGAAGCCGCCATGTCCACCCAGTCTAGCCACCATCACCGCCTTTTCATGGCGCTGGCCGGCGGCCTCAGCGCGACCCTCAACGCGGGCGCCTGGCTCGCCGTGCTGCCGCCACACGTTTCAGGCGGCGAGCTGCTCTATCTGCGCGCGCTTGCAGGCCTGCTCGCCGTTGCCGCGTTCATTCTGTTCATGAGCTTCCATCTGCTCTCCAGCGCGCGCGACCTCTGGTGGATGCTCGGGCGCGGCGCGATGCGCTGGTCGCGCCTGTTTGTCGCGGTTGCCCTGCTCACGCTCGTCTCGCGCCTGGGTGGCGCAAGCGGCCTGACGCTGCTCGCCAAATGGACGGTGCTCGCGCTGCCCCTGCAGCTTGCAGGCCTCGCTTTCCTGCGCGGCGCCGCGCACAGCATCAACAATGCGCCGGGCAACCAGCGCGACGCCGTGTTCTTCGGCATGGGCAGCGAAGCACGCAAGCTGAACCTGCGCCTCTTGCGCTCGCCGATTCTGGGTGTGCGTGTGATTGGCTATTACAACGACGCGCCCGTGGTGCCGCGCGCCGGCGAAACACTGCCGCCGTATCTTGGCCACTTTGCCGACGCCACGGCCCGCATCCAGGCCAACGATTTCGAAGTGGTCTTTATCGCCACCGGCAAGCTGGACGGCGAAAGCATGACGAGCGAGATCGTGCAGCAACTCTACGATTCGACGGCCGCTATCTATTTCGTGCCCGAATCGCGTTTTGTCGAAGACCTCGCGACCTACAGCACGGATCTCGCAGGCGTGCCGCTGCTCGCACTGCACGACATGCCGATCCTGGGCCTCTCGCGCATGCTCAAGCGCACCGTCGATATCATTGGCGCGCTGGTGATGCTGTTGCTGCTCTCGCCGATCATGGTGACCATCGCCATCCTGATCCGCCTCGATTCGCCGGGCCCGATCCTGTTCCGCCAGTTGCGCTACGGCGAACGCGGCGAGCCCATCGTCGTGCACAAGTTCCGCTCGATGCGCGTCTTCACGCGCGACGAGGAAGCAGCAAACAAAGGCATCGTGCGCCAGGCCGTGGCGGGCGACGACCGCATCACGTCGATCGGCGGCTTTCTGCGCCGCAGCTCGCTCGACGAACTGCCGCAGTTTCTCAATGTGCTGGGCGGTTCGATGAGCCTGGTCGGCCCGCGCCCGCATGCCGCCGAACACAACGAACTCTATCGCCGCCTGATTCCCGGCTACATGCTGCGTCATAGCGTGAAGCCCGGCATCACCGGCTGGGCGCAGATCAACGGCCTGCGCGGCATCACCGACACGCCCGACAAGATGCAGCGCCGCGTCGAATACGACCGCTACTACATCACGCACTGGTCGCTGTGGCTCGACCTGCAGATCCTGGTGCGCACGATTCCCGAAATCATCTCGGGCCGCAACGCGATCTGAGACAGCGGACGAGGCCTTAAACAGGGCCTCAAATGCAAAACGCCGGTACCTGAAAAGGCACCGGCGTTTTTTATTGGCAGATCCGTTGGCTATCAGTCCGCGTTCACGCTGCGCTGCGCGACTGCACGCGGCCAAGACGCCATTGACGCCAGCAGATGCGGATAAAGCGGCGGTCGTCGACCAGATAACGACGCCACAGACGCGCCGGATCCTGCATGATGCGCCAGCACCATTCGACGCCCGAGCGCTGCATCCAGGCGGGTGCGCGCTTTTGCAGGCCGGCCGCAAATTCAATCGCGGCGCCCGCGCACAGCATCAGCCCACCCGGCATCGAGCCTGCGTGACGCAACGCCCAGCGCTCCTGCTTCGGCATGCCGATGCACACGAACACGAGATCAGGCGCGGCTTCGCGCACGCGTTGTGCGATCGCATCGCCTTCGGCACCGATCGGGTCGAAGTTCATCGACGGCGCGATCACCTGCATATCGAGCCCCGGATAGTAATGTGCGATGCCGTCGATCAGCGTCTGCTCGTGGCCGGGCTGGCCGCCCACGACGACGACTTTCCAGCCGTTCAGGCGCGCGCGTTCGCACAAACCGGGCAACAGGTCTGCACCCGTCACACGGCCCGGCAACGGCATGCCGAACAGGCGGCTCGCCCACACGACGGGCATGCCGTCGGCGAACAGGAAGTCCGCGGTGCGATAGAGCGTCTTGAGTTCGGGCTGCCGGTCGAGGCGCACGAGATGATCGACGTTCGGCGTCACCGCCACGCGCGCGCGGCCATCGCGTTGGCTCGCAGCGTCGCACAGCGCATCGAGCGCAGTGTCGAACGACACAGCGGCGATATCGAGTCCGAACAACGCGATACGGGGCAGGGAATCCGCCCGTGCGGCTGCCTTTGGCGCCGCCGTCTGATAAAGCACACTGCTCATTGTTTTTGTAACCCCGACTTCCCGCGCGGATCGATCCGCGCGTGCGCCCGCAATACGGGCTCACGCGTTTCACCGTGATTCGTCCGACGTGATGTTGTTTGGTCTCCTGGCGATGCCAAGATGCGTTTGGTTTTATTCGCGGAAAGAATCCGCAAACGAATAGTACCAGCGCATCTCAAAACTCGGGGGGCCTTGTCGTGTTTTTACAGCGGCAAATTCGAAAGAAATGATTGGCGCCTGTGACGGTTCATATTTCAATTCCTCCGATGAATCCGGAGCATCGCCCTGCAACGCCTTGCTGGCGGCGCGCGCTGCGCAAAACCCCTGCAAAAACCGTCGTATTCGCAGCACGGATCGGCTAACATCGCTGCTCGCGAAATGTGCGGTAAGGGAGTTTCCTTATAGTGTTGGCAACACGCAAACGATTAGCGCGATTTAAAACCCCACGGCGGCGAACGACGAACCCGGTAATATCGACCGAACTCGCGTTAAAACCCGGCGAAAACAAACTCGCTAACGTTTGCGCGCAATTTAAATTGCGCGTTTCCTGTTTTTACGCGTTTGAATCGCGGCCCGTTTTGCGCGCATCATGATTGTCGACGCCCGAGACTTTGCCGCCGGCACGCTGCTACATGCAGACCTGTGCATCGTGGGCGCCGGGGCGGCCGGCATCACGCTTGCACTCGCGCTGGAAGACAGCGGTCTGGAAGTGATCGTGCTGGAAAGCGGCGGCGACTCGGCCAGCCCCAGGACTCAGCAGCTCTACGCGGGCACCGTCGCCGATACGCACCTGCATCCCCCGACTGACACGGGCCGCGTGCGCCGTTTCGGCGGCTCGACCACTTTGTGGGGCGGGCGCTGCATGCCGCTCGACGCGCTCGATTTCGAGCCGCGCGAGCACATCGCCCACAGTGGCTGGCCGATCTCGCTCGCAGACCTGCTGCCCTTCTATGCACAAGCCAACGCGCTGTGCGAGGCCGGGGAATTCACCTATACGGTCGAAGGCGCATTCGTCGAGCCACTGCGCCCAATGATCGGCGGCCTCGCGCACGAACGCTTCACGACCGACACGCTTGAGCGCTTCAGTTGCCCGACCGATTTCGGCCGCCGTTATCGCGCACGCCTTGAACGCAGCCGCGTGCGGGTCATCCAGCACGCCAACCTCTGTGCGCTGCCGATGCAAAGCGGCTCCGGGCGGCGCGTGGGCCACGCCGACGTGCGCGTGCTGGGCGGCGCGACTTTTCGCGTGGCCGCGCGCGCTTATGTGCTCGCAGCGGGCGGACTCGAAGTGCCGCGCCTGCTGCTCAACAGTCCCGGCCCGAGCGGGCGCGGGCTCGGCAACACGCATGACGTCGTGGGCCGCTATTACATGAGCCATATCGCGGGCACCATCGGCACGCTCGATCTTGCCGCCGCGTCATCGGTCTGGCACGGCTACGAAGTCACGCAAGAAGGCATCTATTGCCGCCGCCGTCTCGCACTGCGCGAAGAAGTGCAACGAGAAAAACGCACGGGCAATTTCATCGCACGCCTGCACCATCCGCGTATTCCCGATGCCGGCCACGGCAACGGCGTGCTGTCCGCGCTTTATCTCGCGCGCCCTTTCGTGCCTTACGAGTACGCAAGGCGTCTCTACGACGGCACGCCCGAAGGCTACGCAGGATCGAGCGTCGCGCACCTGAAGAACGTGATCGCGGACGTGCCCGCCACCGCGCGCTTTTTCTGGCACTGGCTGCACAAACGCACGCTGGCGAATCGCAAGTTTCCGTCGGTGATCGTGCGCCCGCCGAACCTGCGTTTCAGCCTGGACTTTCACGCGGAGCAGGAGCCGAACCCGGCTAGCCGCGTCACGCTCGGCAATGAGGTCGATGCGCTCGGTCAGCGCCGCATTCATGTCGACTGGCGCTATACGCGGCAGGACGTGGCGACGGTGAGCCGCGCGCTGGAAGCGCTCAAGCAGGAAATCGAGGACAGCGGCGTCGGCCACTTCGCCTACGATCCCGAAGAAGTCGAGGCGGAAATGACGCGTTATGGCGCGTATGGCGGCCACCACATCGGTACCGCGCGCATGGGCGACGATCCGCGCACGAGCGTCGTGAATGCCGATTGCCGCCTGCATGAAGTCGATAACGTCTATATCGCCAGCGCTGCGGTGTTCCCGACTTCGAGCCAGGCGAATCCCACCTTGAGCGTCGTCGCGCTAGCCCTGCGCCTTGCCGCTCATTTGCGCGGCGCGGCGAACCTGGGCGGCCAGCCGGTCTCCGCCGCTAATTCGGCATCCTGATCAGTTGCCTTTGGCGCCCCTGAACCGCGCGCTCAGCTTGCTCCACAACGCCGGCAGCGGCGCGACACCCAGCAGGCGATGCGCGGCCCACGCGGCAATCGCGCCGTTGACCGCGACCGCCAGCGACGCAGCCGCCGCCGCGCCGATGCTGCCGCCCAGCGGCGTGAGCACCGCAAGACCGATCAGCAGCACGGCCACCGAATAGAAGTTGATGCGATACAGCACGGACGTGTGGGCCGTCATGCCGAGCAGCTCCGGCATGGCGGTGAAGCAGGCCGCGGCAAGCTGACCGAGCGCGAGCACGCGCAGCGCGGCTGCGCCTGCACCATATCCCGCGCCGAACAGCGCAAGCAGGCGCTCCGGAAACAGCAGCATGCACGCCGTGAACGGCAGCGCGAGACACAACACGATGCCCACGGCCTGCGCCGCGCTGCGCTGCAAGCCTTCGAGATCGCGGCGCGCGTAGAGACTCGCGAAGCGCGGCGCGGCCATGCCCGTCACGCCGCTGATGAGCAGGTTGACGACCAGCGCGAGCCGCCACGCCAGCGCGAACAGACCGGTCTCGCGCGAAGTCGCGACGATCCCCAGCACGATGGCGGGCGCGGACGTAATCAGCAGCTTCGTGAATTCCAGCGCGAACAGCGACAGGCCCGGCTTGACGAGATGCGGAGCGTCGCTGGCCGACGCGCTGCCCGCAGGCACCGCATCGAGCGCGCGCTTGAGCAGCACCGCCCCCACCAGCGCGGTCAACGCAAAGCTCGCGGCAATCAGAATGAGTGCGTGCACAACGGTCATGCCACCCGCGAGTTCGAGCGGAATCGCCACGACGCAGAAAATCGCGGGCCACAGCCACGAATAGATCATCTGGCTCAGGCCCACGCGTTGCAGCCCGGCGAGCGCACCGGCCAGCGCGCCGCCCACGTTTTGCGGCACGAACGCGAGCGCGCCCAGCACGAGCGGCCACGCCAGCTCGGGCTTCTTCAGCACATGCTGCGCGAGCAGTGCCGCGCTCGCCGCCAGCAGCACCGACACCGTCACCGAAGCCAGCACGACCAGCGTCAGCGCGCGGCGAATCGCGGGACGCACCGCCTGCGGGCGGCCTGACGCCACATCCATGGCGATCTGCCGCGTGAGCGCCTGATCGATGCCCAGGCGCCCGAAGCCCGCGAGCGCCACCATCGTGCTGAAGACGATGTAGAAGTTGCCGGTCTGGATCACGCCCAGCGCGGCGGCGACCAGCAGATGGAAACCGTAGCGGCTGGGCAGGTCGAGCAGGCGCACGCCCAGGCTGATCAGCGAGCCGCGGACGATCGAAGCGCCGCTCGATGCGGGCGCGGTTTGGGTGTCGCTCACGTGCGGGGGTTCCGGTGGCAAGGATCGAATTGAAAAATCAGGACGCCGCGCCGTGCAGCACGAACAGCGTGACGCTTTGCGGCGGCAGCGTCGCGCGCAACACGCCGTTGGTGTAATGCACGTCCTGCGAGCGCGCAAGCTGGTTGTTCGCCAGTTGCCAGTTCTGCGCCACGCCGTTCGCCGCGAAGTTCGCGATCGAGATGGCCGTTTCGGCGGCGTGATCCAGCTGCTTGTTGATGACGACGAGCGTGAGCGCGTGATCGCTTGCGCGCAATGCCGCAAACGCCGCGACCGTATCCGGATCGGGCACGTTCGCCGCGACGCTGGTCGACCCGAACGCACTGCCGTTGCCGTCGTAGTTGCGATAGAGCTTGATCGCCTTGTACACCGGCATGGACGCATCGATGGTGCCCCAGCGCGTGGCCATATCGAGCCCTTCGCGCCCGAAAATGCCGAGCAGGTCGGCTTGCGCAGTCGCACCGTTCATCAGCGTTTCGCCGCCCCAGTTGTACTCGGTCAGCGCGATGGGCGTGCCCGGATAGTAGTACGTATCGACCCAATGGCGCATCAGCGGAATCAGCGCGACTACGCTGTTGATCCAGGTGGGATCGGTATAGTGCGCGTCCCACAGGTCGCGCGTGGAGCGGTTGCGCTTGAGCGCGATGTCGGTCGTGTTCGCCGCCTTGCCGTCTGCGTATTCGCCGCCCTGCGGGTAGAAGTGCAGGCTGAACACATCGACGGGACGCCCCGCTGCCTTCCATTGCGACAGCAGCCACGGCACGTAGTCCATGCCCTGGGTCTCGTTCTCGCGATCGGGCGCGTGGTCGTAGCCGTTCGCGATGGCGTTCTGCTGGTCGAAGCCGCTATGGAAATAGCCGCTCCAGCCCCACTCTTCCGGCGCGAGCACCTTCGCGTGCGGGTCGGCCGCCTTCACGGCGCGCGAGTAGGTCACGACCTTGTCGGCGATTTCGCGCGCGTGCGCCCCCGTGGGATGCACGTCGCGATGGATCACCTGCCAGAGGCTTGGCTCGTTGTCCATCGCGTAGTAGCGCACGCCGCCCGCTTTCGCGCCGCCGAATTGCGCGACCAGCGCGGCAACGCGTGCCTGCTCGTTCGGCGCGTCGTCGGGCACGGTTGCATCGTTCGGATCGTTGCCGGTGATCGGCACGTCGCCGATGCCCATGCCGTTGCCTGCGTCGGTCAGGCCGTCGACATCGTGATTGGGCTGCGGGCCGTATTTGGCGATCGAAAAACTCGCCAGCGGCTGGCGCTGCGGCCCGAGCTTCGCCACCCGCCCCAGCATCGGAATCGTGATGATGGGCGTCGCGCCGCCCGCCTGGGTCAAGGTCACGAAACGGTCGCCGAACTGGTCGTTGATATCGGTCGTGCTCACGCCCACGCTTTCGAAATACCAGTCCTTGCCGGCATTGCGCGCGTCGAGCCGCCAGTTGTACGCCGACGCGCTATTGCCGCCCGAACGGTTGATGGGCACGCGCAGGTCGCGCAGCGTTGCCGTATTGCCGAAGTTGATGCCGTAAATCAGCGGGCTGATCGGATGGCGGCCAGCCGCCGCATCGACGCTGATGGCCACCGGCGACGTGCTGGACGTCGCTTCGGTGCACGAGGCCAGGCCCGCGATCAGCAGCGCGGCCGCGAGCGGCGCGATGAATGTTCTAGGGCGTCGCGTGCGCGGCATGGTCGCTCCGTGAATCGGCGGGATGGGGGTGATGGGGCTGATCGGTGTATTCGGCGTCACTGACGTGCTCGTTCAGGTTGCCGGCGCGCCAGACGTAGACGAACACCGCGAGAATCACCGCGGTCTCGCCTGGCGTGAGCGTAGGCGGATAAAAGAACGAAATCACCAGGATATAGATGAGGTAGTCGTACAGCGCGCCGAGGAAATCGTCGTTCACCTTCGCACGCAGGCGCCGGTAAAGAAAGAGTCCGCGCAGCTGGATGAACAGCAGGATCGTCGCGCCGATCAAGCCGTATTCGAACACGATGCCCAGCCACGTGATGTCGGCCAGAAAAAAGAAATGGTGAAAATAGTCGATCAGGCTATCGCGGCTCGTCGGGCTGATGGTGCCCACGCCAAACAGCCAGCGCATGGGATCGTTGCCGAGAAAACCCGAGGCAAGCTGCATCGAAATACGGCGCGTATCGAAGCCGTTCGCCGAATTCAGGTTGAACGTCGTGGCCAGGTAGCCCGCCGAAAACATCGCCACCAGCGCAAACGGTGCGCACAACAGGAACGCGACGCGCGCCAGCGGGCGCGACCACACCAGCGTATTGATGATGAGCACGCCCATGATGCCGATGATCATGGCGCGTGTCTTGACGATCAGCAGCGTGACCGCAAACGCGACGATCGCGCCGCACAGATAGCCCAGATGGCGCTCGAACACCGCGCGGCGGAAGCAGAAGAACAGCAGGATGATCGGGAAATACATCGACATGCGGATACGGTGCCCGCGCATGTCATTCGTGAAAAACGGCGCCTGGCCGATCACGTATTCGTCCTTGTAGAAGCTCGCCGGAACGATGGCCCACATCACGATCAGCGCGCCAATCACGATCATGCCCGCGACGATGAAACTGCGTTCGAGCTCGTGCAGCGTCGGTTCGAGCGCCAGCAGCAAGGCAAGGAAAGAAAAGAAATACAGCAAGGGCAGGAGTTTTACCTGCGCCGTAATACTGGTGAAAAAACCTTCGTGGAAATAGAACATCGCCGCGAAGCTCGGAAACAACACGAGCCACGCAAAGCTGATGAGCAACTGCCGCGTGACGGGAAAGCGCGGCTGGCCCGCAAGACGCAGCACGGCGGGCAGGGAAAGAATCGGAAACGCCTTCGACAACGCCCACAACGGCGCGAGCGCGCTGATGTAGTGAAAGGTCTGGCCGAACAGCGGCAGCAGCGCGAGCAGCCATAGCACGACGCGCGCTCTCGCCGGTTCGGCTGAAAAGACCGGAGCAAGCGCAGCCGTCGGCGAGGCGGTTTCCATCTCGTACAAAATGTTCTGCCCTGAAATGCTTCCTGAGTGCTGCTTGAGTACTAGCTGCGTGCAGCCCGCGAGCGCGGCCCGCGCTGCGCCCTTAGTACAGGATGTGATTGTTCGAGATGGTGTAGTCGAGGCTGCGATTGAACGGCAGCACCTTGTCGATGTACTGGTCGACCCACTGGTCGACTTCGGCGATCGACGACTTCGGCACGAAGATCGTGTCCGAAGACTGCAGCACGACGTCCTGGTTCGCATCGCCCTGGTGCGTGAGCGAATCCAGATTGATCGTGTGCAGCATCGGGCGGCCATCGGGGCTGCGACGAATCAGCACGACTTCATTGGTGCGCGCCGTGTCGAGCAGACCTTGCGCGGCGATGACGGCCTGCAGCACGCTCATGCCGGGCCGCAGTTCGACTTCACCGGGCTTGGCCACCTGCCCGCCCACATAGACATGCGAGGACGTCTGCGCGATGGCCACGGCCGCGTGCGCATTGGCGGCCACGCCGTTGGCCGCAAGCGCTTTGGTGATGTTCTCGCCGAGCTGCGCGACCGACAGGCCCGCCGCGGGCAGCGTGCCCGCGAACGGCATGGTCAGCGTACCGTCCGGCGCGACCGGGCCGCGAAAGTTGAGCTCGCTATTGAACGGCAGCACGACCGAAAGTTCGTCGCCGGCCTGGATGCGATAAACGGACGGGGTCGAATCGACCCAGTTGGCGAAGCTGGCCGGGCGCTGATATTGAGGTTGCACCCAGGTGCGGGAACAGGCGGTCAGCGTCAGCAGCACCAGGATGAGTGCCGGGCGAATAGTCTTCATCGAGCGTGTAGTGCGTGTATTTGGTGGCGCTGGCTGCCCGTTCCCTGGGCGCAAACGATAAAGCCTGAAAAGTGTCATCAGGGAACGACAGGGACTGCGCGAAATTTATAGAAATGCAGACTGGCTCATGTTTTCTTACGTATTATATGCGCCTTCGGTATCTAACTTGTGGGCCAGGAACCACAACCATATGGTTATTACAACTAGGACCAGGCCTGACCGCAGAGCAGCAGTTGTCGATTTGACGATTCGGGATTATCTCAACACCTTTTTTTATTACCGCAAGATTGCAGCAGCGGTATTTCTTACCATTGTCACAATCGGGGTGGTCGTGGCACTGGCGGTGCCGATGCCCTATCGCGCTCAAGCGACGCTGCTCGTGCTGTTCGCGGGTTACTACGACCAGTCCAACAATACCAATGGTTCCGCCGGGCTTCAGCCCGCCGCCGGCCAGCTCGACAGCGTCGAAGCGCAGATCCTCAGCAGCCCTGAACTCCATCGCGACGTCATCATTTCGAAATTGGGGCCGAACGCAAGCGAGCGCGAAATCAACGCCCAGCTCGCGAATTTCGAGCACCGTCTGCATATCGAACAAAACGATCTCGCCAACACCATCCAGCTGAACTACTCGGACGCCGACCCGAAAGTCGCCGCCGATGCGCTCGCCCGCCTGCTCGACAAATATTTCCGCCGCCGCGCGACGATCTTCACGTCGGGCCGCGTCGACTTCCTGACCGGCGAACGCGACGACGTCAAGGCCCAGCTCGACCGCGCCAACGCCGACCTGCTCACCTTCCAGAAGAAACACGGCATCGTCGACGTGGACGACCAGATCGCGCGCTCGGTGCAGCTCGAAAGCCAGCTCGTCCAGCACAAACTGGATAACGACACAAAACTGGCGCAGGACAGGGGTGAACTGAAATCGATGCAGGCCTCGTCGAAGGGCGTGCACGCGACCATCCCGATCTTCACCGACGATTCCGAGTCGGCGCACGCGCTCGACACGATGCAGCTGTCGCTGATGCAACTGGAAACGCGCCGCGCCGATTTCGCCGCGCGCTACCTGCCGAATTCGCCGTTCGTCCAGCAGCTCGACCAGCAGGTCAACGACATGCGCGCCAATATCGCGCGCCAGAAGCAGGAAATGACCACGGCCACGCGTCTGGGCCACAACGACTATTACGACGTGGTGCAGGGCAAGCTGTCCACGCTCAATGCGAGCATCGCGGGCGAGCTGGCGTTGCAGCACGCTCTCGACGAGCAGATCAAGGACGCGCGCGCGCACCTGAAAAACCTCAGCGACGTTTCGAGCCAGATGCGCCAGCTGCTGTCCACGCGCGACATCCTCGCGGACAGCTTCAAGGATCGCTCGCGCCAGGTCGAACAGGCGAAGATCCAGCAGGGCCAGGTCAGCCAGGTCAACAGCACGAACGTGCGCGTGATCCAGGCGCCGTTCCCGCCTTCGGAACGCAGCATCCCGGGCAGCCTGATCGTGTCGGCGGCCGTGGCCGCGGGCCTCGTGATTTCCGCGCTGGTCGTGCTCGTGCTCGCCAGCATGCGCGAAACCTTCCTGAGCCCGGAGCAGGTCGAGCGCTCGCTGCTGCTGCCGGTGCTGGCCGCGCCGCTCATGCTCAGCGGCGCCACCACGAATGGCCGCCGCCCCGGCGCGACGGGCCTGGCCGGCGCCGAAGCGCCTGCCGTCGGTCGCCCCGTGCACCTGGCCTACGGGCGCATGATCGCGGCGATCAACGCCAGCACCGAGGCCAATTCCAAGGTCATCATGGCGCTGTCGTTCGGCAAGAACGACGGCTTGCAGGCCGTGATCCGCGGGCTTGCCGTCGAACTGGAAAACCGCACGACAAGGCCCGTGCTGGTGCTCGACATGGCGTCGGCGCCCGATGCGGCGCCGCTCTACGGCAAGCCCGATGCGCAAGGCCTTTTGCCGTGGCCGGGCCATGCCGCCTCGCGCGAGCGCGGCGCTGAGGGCGACTCAGTGGCCAATACAGTGGCCAATACAGCGGCCAAGGCAGACAAGCACGCCCTGAGCACCGACGACCTGATCTTCGAGCGCGTCGACGGCCACAACATCGTGGTCGCGCGCACGCGCAACGGCATGTTCCCCTCGTCGTGGCAGCAGACCCGCGAGTTGTTCGACGCGCTGCGCGAATCGCACGACTACATCGTGCTGCACGCGCCGCCCGCGAGCCAGTCGTTCGCCGGCGTCGAAAACGCGGCGCTGGCCGACGCGACCATCCTGGCCGTACGCGCCGAATCGACACGCAAGCCCGTGGCGCTGGGCCTGAAAACGCAGGTGCAGGACGCAGGCGGCCGACTCGTCGGTCTCGCGCTCACCCATCGTCGCGGCTATATTCCCGACTTCATCTACCGCTTCTTCTAATTACCGGCGACAGACCGGAACACCATGGCCCAAATCAGCGCGATCCTGCCGATCAAGACCCGGGGACGGCACTACGCCGACAACATCGGCCGCTGCGACATCCTGTTTTCGTCGCTGCGCCACTTCACGACGCCCGATACCTTTCACCGCATCGTGCTGGTGGTGCCGCACGAGGAAGTCGACGAGGTCAAAGGCTACGCAAAGGCGTGGGCCGATTTCCCGGTCGAGGTGATCGACGAATCGCTGTACATGGGGATCTTCGCGGAGTTCTCGCAGCGCCATCAGATCCGCAACTGGCACCGCCAGCAGATCATCAAGCTGAACGCACCCGAATGGATCGAGACCGAGTATTTCCTCGTGTTCGATCCGGACTGCTTCGCCACGCACCATTTCACCGCCGACACGCTGATCCGCAACGGCCGCGCGCTCACGCACCGCCAGCCGCGCCGCGCCGAGCCGCGTTTCTGGGAAGCGTCGGCCAAGCTGCTCAACGTCGATCCGGGGCTGGACGGCGACGGCCTGTGGTGGACGCCCACCATCCTTTCGCGCACGCTGTGCCTGAGCCTGCATCACAATCTGGAGAAGCAGTACGGCACAGACTGGCGTCGCACGCTGCTGGCGAACTACGCGATCGACTGGACTGAATACACGCTGTACTGGCTCAACGCTGAGCGCGAAGGCCTGCTCGACGAGTTTCACGCATTTCCGCAACCGGGCCAGCGCACGCTGCACGCGTCGGAAAGCGTGTGGTTCGCCAACGACATGAAGGAATGGAGCGCCGCGCAGCATTTCGCCGAGGACAGCGACGGCCTGTTCGCCGTCGTCCAGAGCAATACGCATATTCCGCTCGATGAAGTGGTGAAAAAGCTGTCGCCGTATTTCCCGATCAAGGTGCAGCCCTACGAGCGCCATTTCGACGCGAAGCTCAAGAGCGCCGAACTCTATTCCGCCGTCGTGCGGCGCGGCCTCAAGCTGCTCAACAAGCTGCGCGGCTCGGTCGCCGCATAAGCCGCGCGCGCGGGTCTGCGCGATTCACGCCCTGGAAAAGCCGGCTCCTTGCAGCCGGCTTTTTTCTTCTCTACGCGGGCTTTCCGCGCTGCGCCCCTCAATTTTTCCCTCATTCGTCCGATAAAACGAACGTAGGCGAATTTCGGTGTCCAGGTAAAAACTCCCGATCGATTTACATTAATCGAATTGGCAGGCGGTGTTTATTCGCGCAAACGTTAGCGCGCGAATCAATCTTTTCAATCTTTCACCGAATTCGCGGCAATGGAAATATTGAAAGGAGCAGGAAAGTTTTGACGGGATTTAAAACACGACGCCATGTTTCGTTCGCCTTGACGGGCGGCATGAGTTTGCTGCTGGCGCTGGCGGGCTGCGGCGGAGGCTCGAACGGCGCCGCCCTCGCCTCGGGCTCGACTTCGACGTCGGGCACCGACGCAACCGCAGCGGTCGCCGTGACTGGCGTGACGGTCTCGCCCGACACGCTCACGCTGACGGTCGGCAAATCGGCGGCCTTGACGGCGAGCGTGCAACCCGACGACGCCACGGACTCCGCCGTTACGTGGAGCAGCAGCGACACGAGCGTGGCGACGGTCGCGAGCGGTGGCGCCGTCACCTGCGCAACGGCAGGCAGCGCGACGATCACCGCCGCGAGCAGCGACGGCCAGCAGGGCACGGCAAGCGTGACCTGCCAGAAGCCGTTCGCCGTGTATGAATTCCTCAAGCTGAAGTCGTACCAGGACGCGAGCGGCGTCAACACGATTTCGGATACGTGGTTTCGCGGCCTCGGCATCACGCCGCTCAACCTGATCTATTCCGGCAACCTGGTCACCTGCCCGCTCACCAGTTGCACCGACGAATACGTGGTCGACGCAACGAAGATCGCCACGCAGGCGGCCAGCGCGGACAGCACCGGCGCGACGCCGGTCTCGCTCGACCTGGAAGTGTGGGACACGAAGCGCTTCTATCCGACCACCGCGACCGGCAACGGCCTGAGCATCGTGCAGAACCTCACGCAGGCGCTCACCGACTTCAAGGCCGATAACCCCGGCGCGAGCGTGGGGCTCTACGCGGAAGTGCCGCAGAACACCTACACCTGGACGTCCACCACCACCGCGACCTATAGCGCGCTCAATCCGCAATATGCGTCGGTGGCGGCGCTCGTCGATTACTACAGCCCTTCGCTCTACAACTACGGCTACGACGGCACGGCGACGGGCGACGCGAACTGGAACAACTCGGCGGTCTTCGCCGTCGATCAGTCGCATGCCCTGGACACGCTCAACGGCACCAGCAAGAAGGTGCTGCCCTACATCACGCCCGCGTGGACGGATAGCAGCGGCGTGAGCGAGTTCCTCACCTACGACCAGATGATGTATCGACTGAAAGCGCTGCGCGCGGCGGGCGCGGACGGCTGCATCCTGTGGATTTCGAGCGGCCAGATCGATCCGTCCACCGGCAAGCTGCTGGTGATCGATACGACGTCGGGCTGGTTCAAGGCGGTGCTCGATTACATGGCTTCGAGCACGTGACCTTCTGAGTGCGCCGGCATTGGGACGCGCGTTGTCCCGATCCGCATTCATACTGTTCCCATGGCATCGCGACACGCAATAGCGGAACAGGACACGTATGAACGCACAACAGCAACAAGCGATACAGCAGGCCGCACGATGGATCGACGAAGCCGACGGCCTGCTCGTCACCGCAGGCGCGGGCATGGGTGTCGATTCGGGCCTGCCCGATTTTCGCGGCAATGAAGGACTGTGGCGCGCCTATCCGGCGCTCAGGGCCGCACGCATCGAATTCGAACTCATCGCGAATCCGGCCGCGTTTCGCGCCCGTCCCAGACTCGCGTGGGGCTTCTACGGCCACCGCATGAAGCTGTACCGCGAGACGCAGCCGCATCGCGGCTTCGCCATCCTGCAACGCTGGGCGCACGACCTCGCGCATGGCGCTTTCGTTTTCACGAGCAACGTCGACGGTCAATTCCAGCGGGCGGGGTTCGCCGCGGGGCGCGTCGCGGAATGCCACGGCTCGATTCATCATCTCCAGTGCGCGACGCCGTGCTGCGAACACATCTGGCCGGCCGACGCCTTCGATCCGCAGGTCGATGCCGTGGCGTGCGAGCTGGTGAGCGCGTTGCCGCGCTGCCCGGATTGCGGCGAGATGGCGCGCCCTAATGTGCTCATGTTCGGCGACGCGGCGTGGCTGCCGGAACGCACCAATGCGCAACTCGCGCGCATGCAGGCATGGCTCGGCAAGGTGCGGCGGCCAGTCGTGATCGAGATGGGCGCGGGCACCAGCCTGCCGACGGTCAGGCGCTTCAGCGAACGCAATGGGCCGCG
Source organism: Paraburkholderia bannensis NBRC 103871 (assembly GCF_000685015.1). Classification (GTDB taxonomy): domain Bacteria; phylum Pseudomonadota; class Gammaproteobacteria; order Burkholderiales; family Burkholderiaceae; genus Paraburkholderia; species Paraburkholderia bannensis. Next base: position 186,970 of record NZ_BAYA01000010.1, read on the forward strand.
CGTCGTACGCATCAACCCGCGCGAGCCGCAGATCGATCCGGCAAAGGGCGTTGGCGTCCAGGGCGGGGCGCTGGAGGTGCTGGAAGCCATCGATTCGATACGCCGCGAGTAGGGCTGGCCGCCTGCACCAGGCGCCGATTTTCAGGCGCGCAGCTCATTCAGCGCATCCATACTTTTTTCGTATCAAATACAAACTTTACCGGGATCGATTAAAATAATTCATGTGCGTAACCGAGCCTCTGGCCTGCCGGTGCGCCTGAAAAACCTCAATCGAACCCATGGCCAGCAAGACACTTTTACGCCTCATGGAAGGCGTCCCGCGCGGGCAACCGCTCGACCCGCAGATGCTGCGCGATTGCGGCGTCAGTGCCCAACAGACCACCTACTTCGTCAGCGCCGGCTGGCTGCAACGGCTCTCCAAAGGCGCGTACCTGCTCGCGGGCGACGCGCCCACGCGCGCGGGCGTCCTCGCGTACCTGGGCCGCCATGTGAGCGGCCTGCATATCGGCGGCAAGACCGCGCTCGACTGGCAAGGCGGGCGGCTGAGCATCGACGCGCACGAACGTTTCGCACTCTGGGCCGCTCGCCCTTACGTCATGCCCGCCTGGGCCGACGCCCACCTGCCCCACACGCTGCAGACCACGCAACTGTTCGACGACGCGCTACCGCACGGCCACGCCGTCGCGCCGCTGCCGAACCTCGATCCGTCGATTCTGGTTTCTCGGCCCGAGCGCGCGCTGCTCGAACTCGCGAGCGATATCGGCAAGCGCGGCAACCGGGGCCAGGCGCTCGACGACGCCATGGCCATCGCCGCCACGCTGCACGACCTGCGGCCCAAGGTACTCGACCGCCTGCTGTCCCACTGCACGCGCGTGAAGGTCGTCAAGCTCGTGCGCGACCTGGGCGCGGCCAGCGGCCATGCGTGGGGCGAGGATCTGCAACGTCACGTCGACCGGCTCGGGCCAGGCAAACGCTGGACGAGCAGCCGCAAGGGCGCGCCTGCGCTGAACCTCAAGGCCTGATACCTGGGATCGCTAACGGTTCTTTCAGCCGTTGCCGCCATGAAAGAGCGTCAGGCGGTTCGTGACCGACGTCACGCCCTGCACCGAGCGCGCCACGTCCTCGGCCTGGCGGATCTGGTCGCCGCTGCGCACCGTGCCGCTCAATGTCACGGCGCCGTCACGCGCGCGCACGAACACGCCCGATACATCGAATCCCTGCGCCTTGCTCAATGCACGCCGTACCGCGCGGCCCAGCGCTTTATCGGCTTTGGTTGCGTGGCCGCCGTGGGCGGGCGCCGCAGCGGCGTCGGGCGCCATCGGCATGCTCGCGGGCATGGCGTCGGACTGGGCGTAAGCCGCCGAAGCCAATAGTCCGAGGGTCAGAGCCGTTACGACACGGATTGTTGCCGTCTTCATGAAGGTCTCCAAAGGGAATCGACAGGTGCGCACGCGTCGCGCACGGATCGACATCCGTACCGTACGCCGAAACGGCCGCAGGCCTCGCGTAGATGGCCGCGTGCCTTGACCGGCCTTGTGCAGCGCAAAATCAAAACTTCGGACTGGTCGCCCCTTCCGGCGTAGTATTCCTTGCGATACATCGCAGCCTCCCTCTTTCTCCCCCCGCCGGTCAACGGCACATCGCGAGGAGCATGCCCATGAACCACGCTGAGTTGCAGTACCTCACCACGGACTATCCGTACCGCAAGCAGTACGACAATTTCATCGGTGGACAGTGGGTCAAGCCAGCAGGCGGCGAGTACTTCGACAATATCTCGCCGATCACGGGCGAGCCGTTTACCTCGATTCCGCGCTCGCGCGAAGCCGATATCGAACTCGCGCTCGACGCAGCGCACAAAGCGAAAGACGCGTGGGGCAAGACCTCGCCCACCGACCGCGCCAACATTCTCGGCAAGATCGCCGATCGCATGGAAGCGAATCTCATGCGCCTGGCCGTGGCCGAGACCATCGACAACGGCAAGCCGCTGCGCGAAAGCTGCGCCGCCGATATTCCCCTCGCCATCGATCATTTCCGCTATTTCGCCAGCGCGATCCGCGCGCAGGAAGGCTCGATTTCGCAGATCGACAACGACACGGTGGCTTATCACTTCCACGAGCCGCTGGGCGTGGTCGGCCAGATCATTCCGTGGAATTTCCCGATCCTGATGGCCACGTGGAAGCTCGCGCCCGCGCTTGCGGCAGGCAACTGCGTGGTGCTCAAGCCCGCTGAGCAGACGCCCGCCTCCATCCTCGTGCTGATGGAACTGATCGGCGACCTGCTGCCTGCGGGCGTGGTCAATGTCGTGAACGGCTTCGGCCTGGAAGCGGGCAAGCCGCTGGCGTCGAACAAGCGCATCGCCAAGATCGCGTTCACCGGCGAGACCACGACGGGCCGCCTCATCATGCAGTACGCGAGCCAGAACCTGATCCCGGTCACGCTGGAACTGGGCGGCAAGAGCCCGAATATCTTCTTCGCCGATGTCATGGATCATGACGACAGTTTCATCGACAAGGCGCTGGAAGGCTTCACGATGTTCGCGCTCAATCAGGGCGAAGTCTGCACCTGTCCGTCGCGCGCGCTCATCGACGAGAAGATCTACGACCGCTTCATGGAACGCGCGCTCAAGCGTGTCGAAGCCATTCAGCAGGGGCATCCGCTCGATACGAAGACGATGATCGGCGCACAGGCCTCGCAGGAGCAGCTCGAAAAGATTCTTTCGTATCTCGACCTGGGCAAGCAGGAAGGCGCGCAATGCCTCACGGGCGGCACGCGCAATGCGCTCGATGGCGAGCTAAAAAACGGCTATTACGTCAAGCCCACCGTTTTTCGCGGCAATAACAAAATGCGCGTGTTCCAGGAGGAAATCTTCGGCCCGGTGGTGTCCGTGACGACCTTCAAGGACGAGGAAGAAGCGCTGCACATCGCCAATGACACGCTCTACGGCCTGGGCGCGGGCATCTGGACACGCGACGGCACGCGCGCCTATCGCTTTGGCCGTGCGATCCAGGCGGGCCGTGTGTGGACGAACTGCTATCACGCCTATCCAGCGCACGCGGCGTTCGGCGGCTACAAGCAGTCGGGCATTGGCCGCGAGACGCACAAGATGATGCTCGACCATTATCAGCAAACCAAGAACATGCTCGTGAGCTATAGCGACAAGCCGCTGGGTTTCTTCTGACCTGCACGCGTCTGGCCGATATAAAAGTGCCTCGCCACCCGGCGAGGCGCATTCGCATTTAAAGCAGGCAAATCAGGGAAAAATACAAGGAGTCCAAATCATGGACAAAGAAGTGCTGCGCGTCGTCGCAACGCCCGAAGCCATCGCGCTGATCGAGCGGATCGTCGCGGAACACGGCGCGGTGCTGTTCCATCAATCGGGCGGATGCTGCGACGGCAGCGCGCCGATGTGCTTTCCCGCTGGCGAATTCATGGTCGGCGGCGTCGACGTGAAGCTCGGCGAAATCGCGGGCATGCCGTTCTACATGAGCGAATCGCAGTTCGAATACTGGCAGCACACGCAGCTCATCATCGACGCCGTGCCGGGCAACGGCGGCATGTTCTCGCTCGAACGTCCCACCGGACTGCGCTTTCTCACGCGCTCGCGCCTCTACGAAGACGACGAATCGGCGTGGCTCGAACAGCATCCGGTCGAACGGGCGGCAAGCTGATCGCACGCTGGATGCACGCTGGTTGCACATTGAGCGATCAAGCCTGCCGCATCACCCGGATGCCTCCCTGAAGGCCTCCTTGCGCTTCGAATTTAGTTAGAACCGCCAGGCAAGCCGCCCGCCAATCGCATTGTCGTGCGAGCCGCCGCCATACTGGCCGCTATACGCGATGCCGAGCGACAGGTTCTTCGCCAGGTTCGCATCGACGCCCAGCTCGACCACGGCCGTATCGCGCGCGATCGGCACGCCCGCCACCGAGAACGACGAACCGCCATCGACGAAAGCCAGTGTCGAAGCGGGCTGCGTATTGCCGAACGCGTGCCGCCAGCCCGCCATCGCGTGCGCGCCGATGCTCGCGAGCGGCAGCTCGCCCAGACGCGTCGCGATACGCAGGCCCAGGGTCGAATAGCCGATATTGTCGGTATCGCCCTGCGCGTGCAATGCGCTCGATCCGCCGCTTTCCGTGAAGCCGTCGGTATGCAGGTTCACGTAGGCGAGGCCCGCGAACGGCTCCAGCGCGAAGCGCTCGAACGGCACCGCGTAGCCCACTTCGCCGAACACCTGCGCGGCCTTCGCGTCGTAGTTCGCGCTGTCGTGATCGCTATAGCCGGTAAAGGCCGGGTAGCGGTCTTCGCTCACGTCGTTCCAGGTGTAGGACGCGCCCAGGCGCAGGCCGACCGGGCCGTACTGCGCGCCGCCGTAGAGCGCGACGTGATACGTGTCCACCGAAGCCGACGAGTTCAGCCCATTCTCCATCGAGCTATGCGCGAAGCCGCCCGCCGCGCCCACGCGCCAGTGGTCGGACAGCGCCATGTCCGCACCGCCGATCACGCCAGCCGAAGTCCGGTCGAGGCCCGCGGAGTTGTCGTTGCCGGCAAGGCGGCTGTCCGCGCCGTAGCCCTGCGCCCAGACCACGGGCTGATACGGCCGCTGGTCGACGCATGCACCCGACGAACCGCCGCGCGCCGCATCCGACTGCCCAGCCGGCATCGCGCCCTGGCTCATGCGCTGGTCGCACAGCGCCGGGCCGCCGCCGAGCGCGGAAAGCGACCCGCCCGCAGGCGCAAGCCCCTGACGCAGGCGGTCGGTCACCGCGTCGCGCAGATAGCGCGTGTCGAGCAGGAACACCGTCTTCGCATCGGCGATCAACTGGCCGTCGACCATGTTGAAGGCCTGGCGCGCGCTCTCGTCATCACCCGACGTCACTGCCGCGAGCAGCGGCGCGGTCGCGGGCATGCTGCCGATTGCGGTCGCCACGCTCAACTGGTTCGGCGACACCGCCGCCGACGCGAGCGCCGCGCCATTGGGCGCGAAGCTCAGCGTGACGTTGTTCGGGCTGTAGCTGAGCGTCGGCGTGAGGAACGGCAGGTTCGAGGTGACGCCCGTGAACGTGCCGCTCACGCCGTTCGCAGCCGTCACGATCGGATACTGCGTGGACGGCGTATAGACGCCGGGGCTCGCCGTTACCGTGACGGTGCCGCCGCCGATGGACACCGTGCCGCCGGACGACACCTTGCCGCTTTGCTGCGTCGTGGTGGAGACCTGCAACGTCGAGCCCGGATCGAAGGTCACGTTGCCGCCCACGTTGAGGCTTGAACCCGGCGTCGAAGCCGCCGCCGTGCCGCCGTTCTGCACGACCAGGCCGCCGACCGTGCCGGTGCCCGTGAGCGTGCCGCCCGACTGCACGGTGACCGTCGAGTTGGCCGCCGATCCACTCACCGCAAGCGTGCCGCCCGCAATCGTGGTCGGGCCGCTGTAGCTGTTGGTGCCCGAGAGCGTGAGCGTCGTCCCCGCGCCCGCCTTGGTGAGCGAACCCGCGCCCGCGATCGTGCCGCCAAAGCTGCCGCCGCCGTTCACGGTCAGGCCCGAACTGCCGAGGTCGAGCGTCGCCCCCGTCACGCCGTCGAGCGAGCCGAGTGCGACGGACAGCGGCGCGCCGCCTGCCACGCCCAGCGCCAGCGTGCCGCCGTTCATCGTCAGGCCGCCCGTGCCGAGCGCGCCGTTCGAGCCGACCGTGAGCGTGCCCGAGTTCACGGTCGTGCCGCCCGCATAGCTGTTGTCGCCGCTGAGCGTGAGGCCCGCCGCGCCGCTCTTGACGATGCCGCCCGTGCCCGAGACCACGCCGGACAGCACGGTGTCGGCGCTGCCGCCGATGGTTGCGCTCGCATCGAGTTCGATGGCGTTCGCCAGGTTGACGGCCGTTGACGCGTCGAGCGTCGCGGGAGCCGCCACGGTGAGCGTGCCGGTGCCAAGCGCCGCGTCGTTGCCTACGATCAGCGTGCCGCCCGAGAGCGTCGTGCCGCCGCTGAACGTGCTCGCGCCGCTGAGCGTCTGCGTGCCCGCGCCGGCCTTGACGATGCCGCCCGCGCCCGCAATCGTGCCGCCGAAACTGCCGTCCGATCCGCCGCCGAGCGTGAGCGTATTGCCGCTTAGCGCGACACTGCTGCCCGCCACGCCCGAGAGCGAGCCGATCGTCGGCGTGGCGCCGGTCGCTGCGCCGCTCACGTCGAGCGCCGTCCCCGCATTGGCGAGGTTCACGTTGGTCGCCGTGGACAGCGTGCCGTTGCCCGCGAGCGCCAGCGTGCCCGCGTTCACCGTGGCCGCGCCGGTAAAGGTGCTCGCGCCCGTGAGCGTCTGCGTGCCGCTACCCGCCTTGACGATGCCGCCCGTGCCGCCGATGGTGCCGCCGTAGCTGCCGTCCCCCGCATTGCCGAGCGTGAGCGTGTTGCTGCCCAGCGCGACCGTCGTGCCGTCCACGCCGTTGAGCACGCCGATCGTCGGTACGCCCGTCGCCGCGCTCACATCGAGCGCCGCGCCCGCGTTGGCGAGATTGACGTCGCTCGACGAAGACAGCGTGCCGTTGCCCGCCAGCGCCAGCGTGCCCGCGTTCACCGTGGTCGCACCCGTGTAGGTCGCCACGCCGCCGAGCGTGAGCGTGGCCGCGCCGTTCTTGGTCAGCCCGCCCGCGCCCGAGACCGTGCCGTTCAGCGTGAGCGCGTTGGAACCCGCGACGCTCAAGGTATCGCCGAGCGTGACGTCGTTGGCCAGCGTGGTCGCCGCGGTGCTGTCGAGCGTCGCCGCGCCGCTCACCGTGAGCGCGCCGGTGCCGAGCGCCGCGTCGTTGCCCACCGCGAGCGTGCCTGAAGCCAGCGTGGTGCCGCCCGAATACGAGTTCGCGCCGGTGAGCGTTTCGCTGCCGCTACCCTGCAGGACGATGCCGCCCGTGCCTGCAATCGTGCCGCCATACGTGGCGTTGCTGGCATCGCCGAACGCGAGCGTATTGCCGCCCAGGTTGACCGTGCCGCCCGCCACGCCGTTGAGCGCGCCGATGGTCTGGTTCGCACCCGCGCCGCTGATATCGAAGGTCGTGCCCACATTGGCGAGATTCACGCCGCCCGTCGCCGCGAGCGAGCCGCCTGCGCCAATCGCGAGCGTGCCCGCGTTGATGGTCGTGCCGCCCGTGAACGTGTTCACGCCCGTGAGCGTTTCGGTGCCGCCGCCCGCCTTGACGATGCCGCCCGTGCCCGCAAGCGTGCCGCCGAAGGTGGCGTTGCTGCCGTCGCCGAACGTCAGCGTGTTGCCGCCGAGCGCGACCGTGCTGCCGCCCACGCCGCTAAGCGCGCCAATGGTCTGGTTCGCGCCCGAGCCGCTGATGTCGAAGGTCGTGCCGCCGCTGGCCAGGTTCACCGCGCCCGTCGCCGCGAGCGAGCCGCCTGCGCCGAGCGCAAGCGTCCCCGCGTCGATGGTCGTGCCGCCCGTGTAGGTGTTGCTGCCCGTGAGCGTCTCCGTGCCGCTGCCGACCTTCGTGAGGCTGCCGGAGCCGCCGATCGAGCCGGTATACGTGCCGTCGGTCGCGCTGCCGAGCGTCAGATCGTTGCTGCCCAGATTCACGTTCCCGCCGCCGATCAGCGTGCCGAACTGCTGCTGGCCGTTGCCCGCCGACAGATCGAAGGTCGCGCCATCGGCAACATCGACGATGCCGGTCGAGGCCAGGCTCGCGTTCGCGCCCAGCGCCAGCGTGCCCGAGTTGATGAGCGTGCCGCCCGTGTAAGTGTTGGTGCCGTTGAGCGTGAGCGTGGCCGCGCCGTCCTTGGTCAGCCCGCCCGTGCCCGACAGCGCGCCATCGAGCGTGAGGTCGTTGCTGCCGAGCACCGTGAGGCCGCTGTTGAGCACGAAGTCGTTGCCGAGCGTCGTGGCCGTCGTGCTGTCGAGCGTCGCGTCGCCGTTGACCGTCACCGCGCCCGTGCCCAGCGCCGAGTTGTTGCCCACCACGATGCCGCCCGCGTCGATGGTCGTGCCGCCGCTGTAGGTGTTCGCGCCGGTGAGCGTTTCGGTGCCGCTGCCCTGCTTGACGATGCCGCCCGTGCCGCTGATCGTGCCGTCGAAGCTCTGGTTGCCCGCATCGCCGAACGCGAGCGTGTTGCCGCCGAGCGTTACCGTGCTGCCGCCCGTGCCGCTCAACGCGCCGATGGTTTGCGTGCCGCTGGCTCCACTGATGTCGAAGCCCGCACCGCTGCTGGCGAGCGTCACCGCCCCCGTCGAAGCCAGCGAACCGCCCGCGCCAATCGCGAGCGTGCCCGCGTTGACGGTCGTGCCGCCCGTGTAGGTGTTCGCGCCCGTGAGCGTCTGCGTGCCGCTGCCCTGCTTGACGATGCCGCCCGTGCCTTGCAGCACGCCGCCAAACGTCCCATTGTTCGCACTGCCGAGCGAAAGCACATTGCCGCCAAGCGTGACCGTGCTGCCGCTTACACCATTGAGCGCACCGATGGCCGGCGTGCCCGTCGCCGCGCTCACGTCCAGCGTCACGCCTGCGTTGGCGAGATTCACGTCGCTTGACGCGAGCGAACCGTTGCCCGCCAGCGCGAGCGTGCCGTCATCGACGGTCGTGGTGCCCGTGAGCGTGTTCGTGCCCGTCAGCGTTTGCGTACCGCCGCCCGCCTTGACGATGCCGCCCGTGCCCGCAATCGTGCCGCCGAAGGTTTCGTCGCCCGCATCGCCGAACGTCAGCATGTTGCCGCCGAGCGCGACCGTGCTGCCGCCCACGCCGATCAACGCGCCGATAGTCTGCGCCGCGCCTGCATTGCCGATATCGAACACCGTGCCCGCATTCGCGAGATTCACGGCACCCGTTGCCGCCAGCGCACCGCCTGCGCCAATCGCCAGCGTCCCCGCGTTGATCGTTGTACCGCCCGTGAAGGTGTTGACGCCCGTAAGCGTGGCCGTGCCGCCGCCCTGCTTGACGATGCCGCCCGTGCCTTGCAGCACGCCGCCGAAGGTCTCGTCGCCCGCATCGCCGAACGTGAGCGAATTCGCGCCGAGCGTCACCGTGCTGCCGCCCACGCCGCTCAAGCCGCCGATGATCTGCGCTGCGTTCGCGCCGCTGATATCGAAGCCAGCGCCGCTGCTGGCCAGGTTCACCGCCCCCGTTGCCGCCAGCGATCCGCCCGCGCCGAGCGCAAGCGTCCCCGCATCGATGGTCGTGCCGCCCGTGTAGGTGTTCGCGCCCGTGAGCGTTTCCGTGCCGCTGCCGATCTTCGTGAGGCTGCCGCTGCCGCCGATCGCGCCGCTAAACGTGCCGTCGGCCGCACTGCCCAGCGTGAGATTGTTCGCGCCGAGCAGCACCGTGCCGCCGCCGGTCAGCGTGCCGAACTGCTGCAGTCCGTTGCCCGCCGAAAGATCGAAGGTCGCGCCCGTCACGACATCGACGACGCCGCTGGCTGCAAGACTCGCGTTCGCGCCCAGCGCGAGCGTGCCCGAGTTGATCGTGGTGCCGCCTGTGTAGGTGTTGGCGCCGTTGAGCGTGAGCGTGGCCGCGCCGTTCTTGGTGAGGCTGCCCGTGCCCGCGAGCACGCCATTGAGCGTGACGTCGTTGCTGCCCGCCACCGTCAGGCCGCCGTTGAGGATGAAGTCGTTCGCGAGCGCCGTGGCCGTGGAACTGTCCAGCGCCGCCGCGCCGCTCACCGTCACCGCGCCCGTCCCCAGCGCCGCGTTGTTGCCCACCACGAGCGTGCCCGCATTGAGCGTCGTGCCGCCCGTATAGGTGTTGGCGTTGTTGAGCGTGAGCGTGGCCGCGCCGTTCTTCGTCAGGCCGCTCGCGCCGGAGAGCACACCGTTGAGCGTGAGATTGCTGCCGCCTGCCACATTCAAGCCGCTGTTGAGCGTGACGTCGTTGGCGAGCGTAGTGGCCATCGATGCATCGAGTGTCGATGCGCCCGCAACGGTCAGCGCGCCCGTACCCAGCGCCGCATCGTTGCCGACGATCAGGCCGCCCGCGTTGAGCGTCGTGCCGCCACTAAACGTGTTCGCGTTGTTCAGCGTGAGCGTGGCCGCGCCGTTCTTGGTGAGATTGCCCGCGCCGGAGAGCGCGCCGTTCAGCGTCAGGTCGTTGCTGCCCGCTACGCTCAAGCCGCTGTTGAGCACGACGTCGTTGGCCAGCGTCGTCGTCGCCGAACTATCGAGTGTCGATGCGCCCGCAACGGTCAGCGCGCCCGTCCCCAGCGCCGCATCGTTGCCGACGATCAGGCCGCCCGCGTTGAGCGTCGTGCCGCCGCTGAACGTGTTTGCGCCGCTGAGCGTCTGCACGCCCGCGCCGTTCTTGACGATGCCGCCCGTGCCTTGCAGCACGCCGCCAAACGTCGCATTGCCCGCATCGCCGAACGCGAGCGTATTGCCGCCGAGCGCGACCGTACTGCCGCTCACGCCGCTGAGCGCGCCGATCGTCTGCGCCGCGCCTGCATTACCGATATCGAATACCGTGCCCGCATTGGCGAGATTCACGCCGCCTGTCGCTGCAAGCGAGCCGCCTGCGCCAATCGCCAGCGTGCCTGCATTGATCGTTGTGCCGCCTGTGAAGGTGTTCGCGCCAGTAAGCGTCTGGGTGCCGCTGCCCTGCTTGACGATGCCGCCCGAGCCTTGCAGCACGCCGCCGAAGCTTGCGTCACTGCTATCGCCGAACGTGAGCGAATTCGCGCCCAGCGTCACCGTGCTGCCGCCCGTGCCGCTCAACGCGCCGATGGTTTGCGCAGCGCTCGCGCCGCTGATGTCAAAGCCTGTGCCGCTGCCGGCGAGATTCACCGCTCCCGTCGAAGCCAGCGAACCGCCCGCGCCAAGCGCGAGCGTCCCCGCGTTGACGGTCGTGCCGCCCGTAAAGGTGTTCACACCCGTAAGCGTCTGGGTGCCGCTGCCCTGCTTGACGATGCCGCCCGTGCCTTGCAGCACGCCACCAAACGTCGCATCGTTCGCACTGCCGAGCGAAAGCACATTGCCGCCGAGCGCAACCGTGCTGCCGCTCACGCCACTCAGCGCGCCGATGACCGGTGCACCCGTCGCCGCGCTCACGTCGAGCGCCGCGCCTGCGTTGGCGAGATTCACGTCGCTAGTCGCAAGCGAACCGTCGCCCGCCAGCGCGAGCGTGCCTGCATCGACGGTCGTTGTTCCAGTAAGCGTGTTCACGCCGGTCAGCGTTGCCGTGCCGCTGCCTGCCTTGACGATGCTGCCCGTGCCTTGCAGTACGCCACCAAACGTCGCATTGCCCGCATCGCCGAACGTCAGCGTGTTGCCGCCGAGCGCGACCGTGCTGCCGTCCACACCGCTCAACGCGCCGATAGTCTGCGCAGCGCCTGCATTGCCGATATCGAATGCCGCGCCCGCATTGGCGAGATTCACTGCGCCCGTCGCCGCGAGCGCGCCGCCCTCGCCAAGCGCCAGCGTGCCCGCATCGACAGTCGTGCCGCCCGTGAAGGTATTGACACCCGAAAGCGTGGCCGTGCCGCTGCCCTGCTTGACGATGCCCCCCGTGCCCGTGATCGCACCACCGAACGTGGTAGTGCCCGCATCGCCGAAGGTCAGCGCATTCGCGCCCAGCGCCAGCGTGCTGCCTGCCACGCCGGTAAGCGCGCCGATGGTTTGCGCGCCGCTCGCGTTGCCGATATCGAGCGTCGCGCCCGCATTCGCAAGATTCACCGCGCCCGTCGCGGCGAGCGAGCCGCCCGCGCCCAGCGCCAGCGTGCCTGCATCGACGCTCGTGCCGCCCGTGAACGTATTCGCCCCCGTCAGCGTAAGCGTGGCCGCGCCGCTCTTCGTCAGGCTGCCCGCGCCCGAGAGCGGGCCGGACAGCGTGAGCGCATTCGAGCCGAGCACCGTCAAGCCGCTATTGAGCACGATGCCGTTGGCGAGCGTGAGCGCGCTGCTGTTGTCGAGGGAAGCCGGGCCGCCCACCGTCAGCACGCCCGATCCAAGCGCCGCCGCATTGCCGAGCACGAGTCCACCTGCGTCGAGCGTCGCGCCGCCGCTGAACGTGTTCGCACCCGCGAGCGTCTGCGTGCCGCTGCCCTGTTTGACGATGCCGCCCGTGCCCGTGATCGCACCGCTGAACGTTGCATTGCCCGCACCGCCGAACGTCAGCGAATTCGCGCCCAGCGCGAGCGTGCTGCCTGCCACGCCGGTGAGCGCGCCGATGGTCTGCGCAGCACCCGCATTGCCGATATCGAATACCGCGCCCGTGCTGGCGAGATTCACGCCGCCCGTCGCCGCAAGCGAGCCGCCCGCGCCCAGCGCGAGCGTGCCCGCGCTGACGGTCGTGCCGCCCGTATAGGTATTCGCGCCCGTGAGCGTCTGCGTGCCGCTGCCCTGCTTGACGAGCGCGCCCGTCCCGCTAATGACGCCCGCAAATGCGCCATTGACCGCGCTGCCGAGCGTCAGCGCATTGCCGCCCAGCGCAACCGTGCTGCCCGCCACGCCATTGAGCGCGCCGATGGTGGCCGCGCCGGTGGCCGCGCTGATGTCGAAGGCGCTGCCCGCATTGGCGAGCGTGAGGTTCGACGTCGCACCGAGCGTGCCCGAGCCGGAAAGCGCGAGCGTGCCTGCATCGACCGTCGTGGCGCCCGTATAAGTGTTCGCACCACTGAACGTTTGCGTGCCGCTGCCTTGCTTGACGAGGCCGCCACTCCCTCCGATAGCGCCCGCAAACGTCTGGTTGCTGGCGTCGCCGAACGTGAGCGTGTTCGCGCCCAGCGCCACCGTCGTGCCCGCCACGCCCGACAGCGCCCCAATCGTCTGGTTGCTCGACGCGCCAATGTTGAACGATGCCCCCGTGCCGCCCAGCGTCACGCCGCCCGCGCTGGCAAGACTGCCGCCCGCGCCCAGGGCGAGCGTGCCCGCGTTGATGACAGTGCCGCCCGTGTAGGTGTTCGTGCCCGTGAACGTCTGCGTGCCCACGCCCTGCTTGATGAGCGCGCCCGTGCCGCCGACGGTGCCAGCAAAGGTCTGGCTGGTCGCATCGCCGATAGTGAGCGCATTCGCCCCCAGCGAGACGGCGCTGCCCGCCACGCCTGACAGCGCGCCGATCGTCCTGGCCGCGCCCGCATTGGCGATATCGAACACCGTGCCCGCATTGGCGAGATTCACCGCGCCTGTCGCGGCGAGCGAGCCGCCCGCGCCGAGCGCCAGCGTGCCCGCGCTGACCGTCGTGCCGCCCGTATAACTATTCGCACCACTGAGCGTCTGCGTGCCGCTGCCCTGCTTGACGATGCCGCCCGTGCCGCTGATCGCACCCGCGTAGGCCTGGCTGGTCGCGTCGCCGAGCGTGAGCGTATTCGCACCCAACAGCACGCTCGATCCCGCCACGCCCGTCAGTTCGCCGATGGTGCGCGCGCCCGAAGCCGCAGCAATCGAGAAGACCGCGCCACTGCTGGCCACATTGACCGCGCCCGTCGACGCCAGCGCGCCGCTGCCCGACAGCGCGAGCGTGCCCGCGTTGAGCGTCGTGCCGCCGGTGTACGTATTCGCGCCGGAGAGCGTCTGCGTCCCGCTGCCCTGCTTGACGAGCCCGCCCGTGCCGCTCGCCACGCCGCTGAAGGTCTGGTTCGTCGCATCGCCAAAGGTCAGCGTGCGCGCGCCGAGCGTCAGCCCGCCCGCGCCCGACAGCGCACCGACGGTCTGGTTCGCGCTCGCCGCGCTCAGGTCGAAGGCCGCGCCTGAAGCCACGTTCAGGGCGCCGGTCGATGCCAGCTGGCCGCCCGCGCCCAGCGCCAGCGTGCCCGCATTGACCGTCGTGCCGCCCGTATAGGTGTCAATGCCCGTGAGCGTCACCGTGGCCGCGCCGTTCTTGACCAGCGCGCCGGTGCCCGCCACGACGCCCGAGAGCGTCAGCGCATTGCTGCCGCCGAGCGTGAGCGTATTCGCCCCCAGGTTCACCGCGTTGCCGATGGACAGCCCCGCCGTGCTGCTGTCGAGCGTGCCCGCGCCGCCTAGCGTGAGCGCCCCCGTCCCCAGCGCCGCGCCGTTGCCGACGACGATCGACCCGGCATTGAGCGTCGTACCGCCGGTGTAAGTGTTCGCGCCCGTCACCGTGAGCGCGCCCGTCCCCGACTGCGTCAGCGCACCCACGCCGGAAATCACGCCCGACAAGGTAAATGCATTGGAGCCCGAAGCAATCAGGCCGCCCGAGCCCAGCGAAATCGTGTTCGCTATGTTGAGCCCGGCCACGCTGCTTTGCAGCGCGCCGCCCGTCGCCGTGAGCGTGCCGGTGCCCAGTCCCTGTGCGTTGTCGAGAATCGCCGTGGCGGCGGCGCCGAGTGTCGTATCGGCTGCGCTCGACGCCCCGCTCAACGTCCAGCTGCCGCTATCGATGGCCAGGTGGTTGAAATTGATGTAGTTCGCCAGCGAGATCGAACCAGCGGCCGGGCCGCCCACGTCCTGCTGGAGATGCAGGGTATTGTCGCCGCCCGCGCCGCCATCGACGTACCCGGCCTGCGCGAATCCCAGCGACAACCCGGCGATGCCCAGCACGTCCAGCGACGCGCCCGCGCCAGGCGTCACCGACGACCCCGTGCGTGCATAAAACGTATTGGTGCTGCCCGCGCCCATCGACACGCTGCCGATGATGCTGCCGCCATTGGTGAAGGTATTGCCCGCGCCCGCCGTCGAGGAAGCCTGCAAGCCCACGCGGCCCGTGATCGTGCCGCTATTGGTGAAATTGACCTGGCTGCCGCCATACACCGCGACCGAGGTGCGGTCGCCCGGCGCAATCGAGACGCCCGCGATCGAAGCGGAGCCGATGGTGCCGGTATTGGTGATGTTGGTGACGCCGCCCGCGCCGTTCTGCACGGCTAGCGCAAGGCCGGTGAGGCTGGCCACGTTCAGCGTGACCGCGCCCATCGTGCCGTTCATCGTCCCCGAGTTGGTGATGTTGACCGTGCTCGCGGCGCTGTTGCCGATCGTCGTGCCACTGGACAGGATGCTCAGCGCGCCGAGCAGCGACGGATCGACCGTGCCCGCGTTGTTCAGCGTGACGTTGTTGCCGGTGAGCGTGAGCGCCGTGCCGCCCACCCCCAGCAGCACGCCCAGGCTCGATCCCGACGCAATGTTCACCGTCTGGTTGTTGACGCTACTGGTGAAACTCGGCGAAAGGGGATTGGCCGCGCCCGTGCAGGTCACGGTCGATCCGCTCGTCGTACACACAGCGTAGGCATCGCCCGCCGCCATCCCCATCAAGATACCCACCGCGACCACATGTTCCAGCGCATGGATCGCCCCGCGTTGCAGCCGCCTGCCCGTCCCGGTCGATTCGCTCACGGCGTGTTCCCTCGGAATTAGTCGAACCGCTCTCAATAGAAATTTTTAAAATCGTTTTGATGTCGCGCCGCGCGCGCTTTAAAGCCTTTGAATCCGTGAATCGTTTGAATCGGCTGCTGTGAATTGAACGCGTGAGCGCTCCCCGCCCGGTCAGCGAATGACAGGCAAGCTGGACGCCGGAATCGACGCCGGTTCGGACTCAGTGTCCCGATGTCCGTCAGGCATCGCCCGGAACCAGGGCGTGCGCGAGCCCGCGGCGCCAGCGCAGGCGCCGTCCGGATCGAGGCGTGACGGATCGACCGGGATGTCGGTCGGACAAAAAACTAGACGGGAGCTTCGCGGAACTTCATAGGACATGCCTCCTGTAACCCGCCCTGGAAGAACGGGTCAGTACATACAATCAGCTTTCATCCAGAGGATAGGCAACGACCCACTATTTTTTCAAGCTTTAAATCGCGGTTTAAATCAATTTCTGCGAAACGCATGAGATTACGGTAAATCTGGCGTTGCGTTTTGCATGAAAGGTATTAATGACGCGGTTTAAACGGCGCTTTAAAGGCATTTAAACCGGTATATGGAGTGCGCCTGGCGGCGCGTGTGGCGGGGAATGGGAAGGCATGACCGTTGCGCGGGCAACGGTCATGGGGAGGGCGTGGGATGGGAGCGCGTGAACGTGGTAAAGGGGGAGCTACGCCCGTGCGCGTAGCTCCCGCACGAAAGCGCTAGGCAACGGCCTTGAGCTTCTGTCCGATCTGGGCGAACTTCTCGCGGCTCTCACGAATCGACCGGGCGCTCTCCGCCATGGTCGAAACGATACGCTCGAACTCGCGCAGTTGCGGCGCGAAGAAGTCGAGCATCTTGTCGTCGTCGCTCAGGAGATCGTAGATGTCCTTGAACGTGCTCTTGATCACATCGGCGATCTCGCCCTTGACCTTAGTGAGTTCGGCCTCAAGCTCGTGATTCTTGTATGCCTTGTAGATATCGACGCCCAGGGAAAGCGCCCCGCCTGCCGGGCCCGCCCATGTCGCGACCGCGCCAGCCATCTTCGTTGCCTGCCACGGCTTGAACTTGATCGCGATACCCGTGAACTGCCCCAACACATTGCGAGCCGTTACGATCGTGTCCTTGATGACACTCGGGTTCACCTGCGCAATGCCCTTGAGCACGCCACTGGCCGATTGCAGGACGCCTTCGCTCATCGACTCGATAAAGCTCTCGCTCTTGTCGAGCTGGCGCCCGATATCGGCGGAAATACGCTTCGTCACCGCCGACGACTGCTCGAAGAATCGATCGATCGCCCCCTTGATGTTCAAGTTGAGCTTGTAACCGATCCCGTCCGTCGAATAGCCGATCTCGTCTTCCAGATAGCCGCGAATATCTTCCAGCGATAGCGGGCGCAGCTTGCCGATCAATTGCGTCTCCATCGCCATCAGTTCCTTGGCCAGCTCGCCGCCCAGTCGCTTGACATCGACGCGCCCGCGCTCGATATCGCCCTGGATACGCCGCGACTCCTCCTGGTTCTGCTGCGCGTAGATGGCCAGCTCATTGACCTGCGCTTCTGCCACGGCCAGCTTTTGCGCCACGAGATCGCGCACGACATCGAGACCGGTCTTGGCGATCAGGACGGCGGGCACGTTCTTCGTGAGGACGTCGCTCGTTGCCGCCTTGAGCTCGTTGATGCGCGAGCGGCTTTCATAATGCTCCGGCTTGCCGAACCAGAATTCCAGGCCGCGCCCGTTCGGGTTGGCTGCGAGACAGACGATATTCAGTTGCGCCGACTCCTGCGACGAAAGCCCTGCAACACGCTCCAGTTTCTTGCGCAGATTCTCGCGCTTGATCTCGGCCTGCTCAGTGAAGAGCGCGTGTTCGCTCAGGTCGGTCACTTCGTCCATCTTGTTGATGACGAACACCGTCGACGTCAGCTTGTTAAGGTCGCGCAGCACCCATTTCGCGATCTCGCCGTGGCTCTCCTTCAGCGGATTCGTTGCGTCGACAACATAGAGAATCAGGTGCGCTTCTGAAATGTAGCGGCGCGTCAGGTCTTCATACATCACCGTCTGGCCGTCGAGCGTCTTCTCCTTGTCGCCGAAAAGCCCCGGCGTATCGACGATCTCGCACTCGCCGGGCAGGCCTTCCGGCTTGTACACAGCGAGGCGATCGGACGATTCGTCCATGTCGATCTTCATGTCGCTCATGATGCGTCCGAGCCACGCGGCAACGACGCTGGTCTTGCCGTCGGAGAACGCGCCCAGCAGTGCAATGCGCAGGACGTCGCTTTCAATCGACGCCAGCGCCGAACCGATCTTGTCGAGGTCTTGCTGAACGTCCAGCCCCAGCTCACCCAGCTCCGTGAGCAGCCCGCGCAGTTCGTTCAGCTTGCCGATAGCGGCGGCCTTTTCAACGCTGAATTGCTTGAATTGTTCCATGAGGCATCTTTTCGAGTTGATTTTTGATTTTCGACATCGCCGCAATCTGCTGCTCGATGACTGCGATAGGGCGTGCCAGCGTGGCGTAAAGCGCATCCACCTGGGCAAGCACGGAAGCCGTCATCTCGCCCCGTACCGACCGGGTGATCTTCGCCGCCTCCTCAGGCAGCGTGTTCATGACGTCGCGGCGCATGTCCGCGATCTTGTCCTGCACCTGCTGCTGGGCCTTACGGATACGTTTTTCCTTGCCCATAAAGAATCCGGCGACGCTCACGAGCACACCGACGAGCGCACCCACCGCTGCGCCAATCAAGTTGCCGATAACCGGAAAAGCCGAACCGATCATTGCGCCCGTGAGTGCATAAGATGCGACGTTAAACGCCATGCCGCCCCACTCCTTGAGGCTCAGGCTCATATCCATTTCGCCTGCGCGAAATGCGGCGCCGCCGCTGCTCGCCGCCACTTTCATCTTTTGCAGGAACTGCAGGCGCTGCACATCGCTCATCAACCGCCGCATGGCTTCCCCTGCGCGTTGCTCCAGCTCTTTGAGCAAGGCCTGAAGATGGGCCTGGAGGTCGTCGCCGACCGTCGCCTGCAACTCCGTCGAGGCGCGCTTGAGTTGCGCGGAAATGACGTCGTTTTCCCCAAAATTCTCCGCAACGATATCGTTCGCGCGTTCACTGAGGCCATTGAAAAAATCGGCCCAGCGATTCGAAAAGCCGTTACCCAGAAGCCGCTCGAAATTGCTCAGCGAACTTTCGATCAGGTCGCGGCAATCCTTGAAACTGGGCAGGATGTCCGCCATGAAGCGCCGATGGTCTGCGAGCGCCGCCTGCAATTCGTCGATGTTCGCGGCCAGCAGTTGACGCACCTTCATCTTGTTGCTTTCGACGATATCTTCACGGAACGTCAGCAGCTTCGCATCCACCTGCTTCGCAACAGCACCGAGCTGACTGAACTCGAACATCGCCTTATGGGACGCGAAGTGTTTGCGGTAATTGCGCTGCTGGATCACCAGATCCCGGTCGCGCGACGGGTGGATGGTCGTGCGACCAGTGGCAGCATCCACGGCGAGCGCGGAAAAACCCAACAGGCCTTGTACGCAGTTGCCCTGGAGGAGTACGCCTTCGGGCAAGACGGCTTCGAGCACCCCCACCGTCTGCTTGAGTGCGTCGCCTGCCCCGCCGTGAGATTCCAGCGACTCGCGATCCTCGTCGAATTCGTACGCGTCGGCATTACCGCGGACGTTCACCAACGGATAGACCTGCGTGCCCCAACGCAGATACGAACGGATCTTTTCGGCCGTCGCCTTCTCCGGCTTCTTGTTCGTACCGTTGACGTAGACGACGAGGTGCGCAGTCTTGACCGCCTCTTCCACCATCGCCGCGTAACGGCTTTCATCGCCTTCGATACCCGGCACGTCAAGCAGCTGGAACGTCTTGCCCTGATGATTCAGCGCATAGACCGTATTGCCCTTGGTGAAATCCGCTTCGCCCGTTCCAATGATCCGGCCATCCACGCGCGGCGCCGCCAGCCTGCGCTTTTCCAGCGCCGCCGCCGACTCGCCAAGCCCAGGCAACGCCGTATTCAGTAATTGATCGATTGACTCCGTCGCCGCGGCCATGCGCGCAGGCGCTGCCTGCACAGGATCGGTACAGGCGGCTAGAACCGGCTTGACCCGCCCGCGTACCGCCTCGACTTCTTCGGTCACGGTGCTCATAGCAGGCCCCGCAACACGAGCGTCAATGGCACGGCGAGCGTGGCGCCCGCCAATGCACCGACGATCGCCCCCAACCAGACCTTGCGTCGCGTCCGTGCCGACGATTCGGCATTCACCACTTGCGATAGCGCCGCCGCGCTTTGCCTGATGCTGGCAATCTCAGCAGCATGTTCGCGGCACACGGCATTCATGCTCTCGCGCACCTGATCGACCTGCGCCTTGAAGGCCTGCTCGAAGCGCTCGACATCGCAGGATTGCTCTTCAAGCAATTGCTGTCGCGTTTCTTCCTTGAACAGGATACGCAGCGATTCAATGAGCGTGCTCTTGCCGGCGTTGGTTTCACCAAAGAATGCGAGCGTGAATTTGTCCCACTCGGCGTATTGCTGCAGATCGGTCAATTGCTGGTCGAAGCGCGATTGAATCGCGCGCAGCCGCTCCAGCATATTGCCGATTTCCTGCTTGCCTTTCTCGTGATCGACATTCAGTTCCGCGATGTCGGCAATCGTCGCAGCAATGCTTCCGGAAATGTCGGTATAGAGACGATCGAAGTCCTGACCAGGGTGCATGATGTACGTGATGAGTTTGGATGAATGACGCTGAATGGCCGCGCCGACATGGCACTCGTCCTACCGGGAGACGACTCCCTTCAGCTTGCTCGATAACAGCTCGAATAACGTCGCTTCACGTCGACGTAGTTCGTGTGCACCGCAGCGCGGGCAATGCGATTCCCAATTCAGACCCGGGATCAGCACATCGCTACGCGGCGCAAACGTATGCGACCATTTGCACGTGTCGCATTCAAGCGTGAATGGTCGGGGTGCAATTGGCATGACTTGCTCTTTTGGCTGAATCAGTTTTCTGCGTAGAGCGCCGCCAGCGCGCGCGCTTCCTGCGCCAGCTCCGCGCGCAGGCTCGCGGGCTCCAGGACTTCGACATTCGGCCCGAACGAACGCAGCCACCAGCGCAGGCGCTGGCTAAGCAGTACCGTGCCGCGCACCTCCAGGAATTCGCCGCAATGCGTGACTTCCTGATCGTCCGATAGCGCAGACTCGATCAGATGGTCGCCCGCCGAACCCGAGAAGCGCAGCTTCATCGCCACCTCGCCCTCGACCATGAAATCGAACTGGCGCTGCTGCCGCACATAGCTCGCGAGACTGAATTCGCGCGGATAAGCAAACGATTCAGGCAGCATGACCGCGTCGGTCATGCGATCGAGCCGGTACATGGCGGGATTGGGATGCCGCGCCATCGCCGCGACCAGATAAACGAGTCCGCCCACTTCCACGAGTCCCAGGGGGTGCACGATCTTCGGCGCAACATTGTCGGCCCTGGAGCGCGGCCGGTAGACGATCTCAAGCTTTTGCTCGTAGAACAACGCGCGCGAGACGCTCGAAAACAGATCGCCGTTGATCGGTGGATGCTGCAGCGAGAACCCGCCGCTTTCGACTTCGACCTTGTCGGCCCATTTGCGATATTGCCTTTCGTGCTCGCTATTGACCGATTCGAGCCGCCGCGTTGCGACTTCGAAGACATTCGACAACGTCTCCGCGACCAGCGAGGGAATTTGCCGCGACGAAAAGCGCCTGAGCGTATGCAGCGCCAGTGCCTCGTCGTGCGTCATGGCGCCCTTGCCGCCCGAGGCCAGGCCGCTCACCCCGGCGCGCTTGCGCCAGACCAGCGAGGTGCCGCGCTTCTCGAATTCGACGAGTTGATCCTCGAACATCTTTTCCAGGCGGCGCTGCACCGTCTTGACGACCGGCGGATCGATCATGAAAGCAACGAGTTGCCGATGCAGGTCGGGCGTACTGACAAACTCTCCGCCTTTGGACTCATCAGGCAGGATGCGCAGAATTTCGTGATCAAGCACGGTCGACAGGCCTCTCATTTTTATTTCTAGAAATCTTGATTACGGCTTGATCGTTCTATTCTTTAGAACAAAATTTATTTTATTTGAGCCTGTGCCGACCACGCCTGATCGAATATCGCTTCGAGTTGGGGATGTACGCCCCGCAATTGATCTACGACCGCTTTTGACCATGTGAAATATTCACGTTTTCGCTCCAACGACCAGTCGGCGGGCGGACTGTTTGCAATATCGCGCAAATTAGCGATCTTGTCCGCGAGCTTGACAAGTTTGGCCTGCGGGCTGATATGCGCGGCGTGTTCGATTTGCAGGCGCTTGCGCTCGGCCTTGAGCAAACGTTTGTCGTCTGTGACTTCCTGCACGATCTGCGCGACCTCGCGACCGAACTGCGTTTCGATTTCAGCGGCTGTCGTTTGCGTATCTTCGATCGTGTCGTGCAATAGCGCCGCGATCAATACGGCTTCGTCGTCTACGTCGCCTTCGTTTGCTAAAACGTTTGCGAGCGCAATTGGGTGATTAATATAGGGCGAAGCGTGCGCATCTTTGCGCCGCTGGTTACGGTGCTTTTCCGCTGCAAATGCGGCGGCCTGAATCAATGAATTCATCAATATGCTCCTTGAATGAAGCGAATATTCACGCCTCGAAACGGTTCCACACAGGCTTTCAAGAATAAGACAGTGTAGAGACATTTCCTGTCCCGATCGAATCAAGTTTATTTTCCCTCAAGAAACTGCTGGTGCGTGCCGAAAAGAGATGGGGCGCTTCTATATTGAGAACACCGGAAACCCACTCGCTGGCCTGCCGTCGGGACATCGTTTGTCCCGACGGCAGGCCAGAATGAGCGCCGATGTCAACCAGGCATAACCGCCGACTTCCCAATTCCCTAATTGATAAAACCAAAAAATGACCAATCTTTCCGAAACCGGTGCGTGTTCCTGGTGCGGCGTCTCGACTTCGCACAGCCTGCTTGAGCGCAACTATCTGCGCCGCAATGTCTATGTCTGTGGCGGCTGCAAACAGAAGACCGTGCAATGCCGCTACTGCACCCACATGGCCAAAGTCGGCGAACACTGGGACGATGAACTCTGCGCGGAGCACGACGGCTCGATTGCGTCGTTCAAGCGACTCAACATGAAGATCGACGACCTGTCGAAATTCGCAGAGCTCTTCGAACGCGATTCGGTCAATTTGATGCGCGTCGGCAAGATTGCCGCCGGCACGGCTGCCGGCGTGACGGTGTTCGCACCGCTCGCGCTGCTCGCGGCGCCCGCACTTGCCGCGTCGTTGGGAGCGGCTGGCCTGCTGGGTGCTGCGGGCACCGGCACGGCCATCAGCACGCTCAGCGGCGCGGCGCTGACCAGCGCGTCGCTCGCCGCAATCGGCGGCGGCACGATGATGGGCGGGGTCGTGCTCGTCACCGCCGCGGGCGCTGCGATGGGCGCCTATCAGGGCGGCATGATCAGCAACGGCTACTTCGGCGCCATCGATCACTTCGGCATCCGAAAGATCAATCACGGCAAAAAAAGCCGCAAGCACGCAATCGTCTTCGTGAACGGCTTTCTTTCCCAGGCCAATCACGATGTCGAGGACTGGACGAATCACCTCGGCGACTATTTCGACGAAAGCGCCTGGTATCACGCCGACTGGGAGGCCACGAACCTGCGCAAGCTGGGTAATTCGCTCACCAAGGCGCCTGAACTCGCCGGCACCGAGATGCTCAAGGTGCTCGGCAGGAAGGCCACGAAAGCCGCCGGCAAGAAGCTCGGGCCGTTCTCGCTGGTGAACAGTCTTGCCGATGTCATCGGCAATCCCTGGCACAGCACGATGGTCAAGGCAGGCATGACCGGCCTGCTGCTTGCCGATGCGATCGCCCGCACGCCGGGATGGACGTTCACGCTCGCCGGGCATTCACTGGGCGCGCGCGCGATCTACTACGCGCTGGAAGCGCTATCGACGCGCGGATCGAAGGCCCAGGTCGACAACGTCTATCTGCTGGGCGGCGCGGTGGGCGGCGCCGAAAAGGATCACGAGGGCTGGAAAGCGGCGGCTGGCGCCGTGTCGGGCAAGATCTACAACTGCTTCTCGGAGCAGGATCACGTGCTCAAGTATCTCTATGAGTACGCGAACGGCGGCATGAGCCAGGCGATCGGCTACCACGGTATCGACCTGAAACACCGCAAGATCGAGAACCTCGATTGCAGCGACCTCGTCGACGGCCATACGAAGTGGAAAGACGCATTCGGGTCGATCCTCTCGCACGTGAACGACTGACCAGAAGTGCACCTGCGCCCGGCGACGCCACGACGGCTTAACCCTCGTGTGCGTCGCGCGGCACCGACTCGCCGCCGGTAAACTCCACCCGGTTGCGGCCGCTGCGTTTGGCCTTGTAGAGCGCGGCGTCCGCCAGCCCATAAGCCGTATCGAAACTCGTGCCGAGCGGGTTCGCGCTCACGCCGAAACTGCTCGTGATGCGCCGGGTCACCGGTGCGCCGAACACATGGTTCTCGATGCTCGCACGCATGGTTTCGGCCAGCGCCAGCGCCTCGTCCAGCTCGTAGCCGGGCAGCACCACCGTGAACTCCTCGCCGCCCACGCGGCCAATGATGCCCTTGCTGCCCACGATGCGGCGCAGGCAATCGACAATCCCCAGGATCACCGTGTCCCCGGCGGGATGGCCGTAGTCGTCGTTGACCTTCTTGAACTCGTCGATATCGAGCAGCACCATCACCGCGCAATCGGTGCGCAACGCCTTGCTCGCGCGCTCGATCACGGCGCTGCGATTGAACACGTCGGTCAGGGCGTCGTGCGTCGCACGATATTGCAGTTGCTGCGTAAGCGCGTGCATCTCGCGCTCGGCGCGGTCGCTACGGCCGATCAGGCGGCGCGTCTCGCGCATCAGGCGCTCGTAATGGCCGATCAGTTCGCCCAGGGCATGGCGGTAACGCTGTGCGTCCGCGCTGGCGTCGGCACGGATCGCGCGCGCCTTTTCCAGCGCCTCGCTTTCGCTCTGAAACAGGTCTGGCGCGTCACTCGTCGCTGTGTCTGCGGAGGAAGTCGTTACCACCATCGCTATCCTTAGATCGCCACGGGGCAATCGATGAACTTGATCGCCGTGAAGTCGGTTTGCAGTTCTTCGCCGAATTCCTGGATCGTTTCGTCTTCCTCATCGCGATACCAGTTCACCTGCACGCGATTGCCCGCAGAGGCGGCGCGATCGAGGGCGTCGAAAATGCTGAACAGCATCTTCGTGCTCGAACTGTTGAAATAGGTGAGCGTCACGTCCACCGTGATCGCGACGTCGTCGCACTGCGCAAGCCACGCACCGAGGCGTTCGATGACCGGTGCGTAAAAGGCGGCGGCGTTTTCCGGGTAGGACTCGCCACGCAGCGAAAGCGTGTTCTGGTCGAACTGGAAATCGATTTCCGGCGAAGTCGCCGTGGCGGCAATATGTAGGTTTTCCATGGCAGTCGCGGCAATCAGATAATGGTCTTCAGGCAAAACAGCGTGGTCGCGGGGTCGTCTTCGCGAGGATGGAAGGCGAATTCGAGCGGTGCGCTCGCGTCTCGCGCCATCGTCAGAAAGCCCATGCCCGCGCCTTTGCTTTCGGCGGGCGTCTCGGCACGCAGCGAATTCTTGTAGGCCTGCTTGATTTCATCGACCGACATGCTGCGCAGCGGTTCGAGCTTTTCACGCAGTTCGTCTACGGCATGGGTGGCGATCGGGTTCACGCACACCATCAGATGGCGCTCGCCGTCGCTCGTGATGCACATGGCGCCTTCGCGAATGCCGCCTTGCGTCTGGTCAGCGGGCAGCGTTTCGGACGAGTAATGGACGATATTCTGCGAAAGCTCGATAAACGACGAAAACAGCTTGCGGCGCGTCGGCCCATTGACGCCAGCGACTTCGAGCTGAAGCTTCACGACTTCGCTCATTGCCGCAACGATGTTTTGGGAGAAGTAGCCTTTGTGATAAAAAATCAGGTTGCGCCGCTGCGCAAGCTCCAGAAAGGCGCTGTTCTGCTCCAGAAGTTCGGACATAAGTTTGATCAGCAATCTTAAACGCGTGCAAAAAGTAAAGTGACGTCGTCGCGGCGCGATTGTGCGCCTTGCCATTCGGTCAGGGCATCCACGAGGCGCGCGCAAATGGCCGATGGCGTCTGCGCGCGGTTCGCAAGAATCAGGTCGAGCGAGCGGCGCTTGCCAAAGGCAATCTTGCGCGCACCGCCGATCTGGTCGGTCAGCCCGTCCGTCGAAACGAACAGGAGGCTGTCTTCGGGCAGATCCACAGCGTGAAGCGGCCACGCATAGTCGGCCAGGCTGTCCACATAGCCCACGCCCACGCGCTCGCCCGCGATGGTTTCAAACTGTTCGGCATCGGGGCGCAACACGTGCAGTGCCACGCGCGCGCCCGCAAAATGCAGTTGTTGTTTTGCAGCGTCGTACCAGAAGAACGCCGCGTCCAGCCCGTCGTTCGACTGCGGCGCGTCGCCTGCGCCCTTCACCTGGCCCAGCAGTCCCTTGACGTTGCGATTGACGGCCGCCAGCAGCTTCGACGGATCGTGCGGGCCCAGGCGTTCAAGCGCCTGCGAAAGCGACGCCGAAGCCAGCAGCGTCATAAACGCGCCCGGCACGCCATGTCCCGTGCAATCGGCCACCGCGCCGAACCAGCCGTCGGGGAACGCCGCGAAGTGATAGAAGTCGCCGCCCACCACGTCGCGCGGCTCCCAGACCAGCGCCGCATCGGGCAGCATGGTCGAAAGCGTTTCGCGCGAGGCGCGCAGCATGGCCTGCTGGATCACGCTCGCATATTCGATGCTCTGCATGATCTGGCGATTCTTCTCTGCCTGCGTTTCGGCGACTGCGCCCAGCAATTGCAGGCCGTTGCCTACGCCGGAAAAGCGCCCTTCGCGCGTGACGATAAAGCCGTCCACAAGCGCCTTTTCACCGACTTCGACCGTCTTGAACGTGAGCGCCTCGATGCTCATGTCGGCGTCGACAATGAGCGGCTCCTTGTCCATGAACGCGATGCAGCTTTTCTTGTCGTAAAGCTCGCGATGGAACGGCTTGCTCATCTGCGACAGAAAGATATCGCGGTTGATGAGGCCGATGGGACGGTCGCCTTCGATGACGGCGAGACTAATCAGGTCGCGGCGCGAGTAGAACACTTCCATTACGCGCGAATTGGAATCCGAAGCGTCGATGGCCGGCGCAGACTGACACAGATCGCCGGCGCAACGTGGACCTCCGGTCGGGCCGGAACGGTGAAATTGCGCAAGCGCTGGGTGCATGGCGAACTGATTCGTCGGATGAGAAAATCAGCACGCTAAAGACTCTTTATGTCATTTTCGTTACATTCACGCAATGATTCCCGAGCGTGAATTCTTTAATTCTGCCTGGTGTCAAGACGGTTGCGGCGACAACGTTTGCGACGCATCCTTTATTGCAGCCTGCGTGGTAATGCCTGGCAACGCCCGGCAATGCGCGGTAACACAGTCGCCTACTCCAGCTCGCGCCAGAGTGCGTGGATCCAGTCCTTCATGAGCAGCGATTCGGCCCACCGATCGGTCGTATCGTTGCCGTCGCGGCCGATAATCGCATAAGGCTTCGGCCCCAGTTCGCAGGTAAACGCGAGTGTATCGTTTGCGCCCGCGCGGCGGCGCCACGATGCAAAGCCATAACGCCACCAGTCGAGAAACAGGTCGACCCACATGCGATGCGGCTCGAACGATAATTCGATCTGCACCTGTTCGCGGCTCGCCACGCGGCCATGAAACGCCCACGAATGATCGAGAATGCGATGCATCAGCGCGTGGTTTTCATCCGAGACCGGCCACGCGAATTCGCGCGCTACCAGATAGTGTGAAATATCGCCGAGCAGTTTCAGGTTCGGCCGCGCATCGAGCAGATCGAGCGTGAAGAACAGGTCGGTCGTCATGCGGTCGCGGTGCGTTTCGATATACACCGGAATGTCGACCTGCTCCGCCAGCCGTTGCCAGCCGTCCAGCAGGCGCACGCATTCGGCCACGGTGCGCAGACGCACATCGGGTTGAATGTCGATATGGTGCGCGCCGGATTCCACCGCATTTTCCAGTACCGGCTGCAGGTCGTCGATGGTGCGCGGGAAGCACTGGCCTTCCGCATTCAAACCGTATTCGGCGCGCAGTTCGGCGAGATGCCGCACGGCTGCGCGATCCGTGTAGTGTGCGCTCACGCCGTCGAAGCCCGCTTGCGCGATCATGCGCAGGTTTTCGCCGAGCGTGCGCTCGTAGCCGTCGGTATGGCGGCGCTCCATCGCCCAGAGCGATTGAAATACGAGCAGGCGTTGTGCCATTGTGTCTCCGTGAGTTTTAAAGGGCACTTTGATTCAAGCGCGTTAAAGCAGGCTCTTTAGCTTCACATCCGGATTCGCAAGACTTTGCGCATCGACTGGCACGGCGCGCTCCACGAGCATGCGCGCAAGCCGCATCTCCTTCGCGAAGCCTTGCAGCGTGCCGAAGCCGCTCGCCGCGACCAGTTGCCCTGCACCGTCCAGTGCGAAATGGATCTGCGACTCACCCGACAGGTCGCGCACGATGGTGCGCACGCCAAGCGCCGGTTCGCCGCTCACCTGAAGTTGCCGATCGTACTGATCCGACCAGAACCATGGCACGTCGCGATACGGCTCGCCCGCGCCGAGCATGTTGCGCGCCGCGACGCCTGCCTGCGTTTCGGCGTTGTGCCAGGTCTCCTGGCGAATGTGGTGCGTCCCGAAGCGGCTCGGAAACAGCGCGACGTCGCCCGCTGCATAGATGCCCGGCGCCGAGGTCTGCAACGTCTCGTCTACGACGATGCCGCGCGCAGTTTCAAGCCCGGTTCGGAGCCCGGTTTGGAGCCCGGTTCCACGCGCGATTTCGTCCGCCGGTTCGATGCCGATTCCAACCACCACCGTATCGGCGTCCAGCAAGTCGCCCGAATCGAGCGTGACGTCCAGCCTGCCGTCGTCGCGCTGGGCGATAGCGCGTGCGGATGCATTCAGCACCACGCGCACGCCCTGGCGCTCATGCAACGCATGCACATGCGCGCCAATCTCCGCGGGCACGCAGCGGCCCAGCAGACGCGCAGCGCCTTCCACCACGGACACCTCGCATCCACGCGCACGCGCCGACGCCGCGACCTCAAGCCCGATGAAGCCGCCTCCGATCACCACCACGCGCGCGCCTGCGCCCAGGCGCGGCGCAAGCGCCGCCGCATCGTCGAGCGTGCGCAAGCCGAACACGCCGTCGAGTTGCGCGCCGGGAATCGTGAGCCTGCGCAGGTGGCCGCCCGTCGCGAGCAACAGCGCTTCGTACGCGAAGCTTCGGCCATCGGCGAGTTGCAGCGTGCGCTCATGCGCATCGATCGACCGCACGGCGCCCACGATGTGCTCGATATCGTCGGCACGCCACGCGTCGTGCGGGCGCAGGTGACATTGCTGCGCTTCGCGCTCGCCGGTCAGCAGGCCCTTCGAGATCGGCGGGCGCTCATAGGGCAAATGCCGCTCGGCACCGATCATCGCGATGCGGCCTTTCCATCCCGCTTCACGTAGCGTCTGCGCCGCGCGGCCGCCCGCATGGC
Organism: Paraburkholderia bannensis NBRC 103871; assembly: GCF_000685015.1. Taxonomy (GTDB): domain Bacteria; phylum Pseudomonadota; class Gammaproteobacteria; order Burkholderiales; family Burkholderiaceae; genus Paraburkholderia; species Paraburkholderia bannensis. The sequence continues at coordinate 215,814 of NZ_BAYA01000010.1, forward strand.
CCGCGCCGACGATCGCCATGACACGATCCCTCGCATGATCGAATGTCATCGCTCATACCTCGACCAGGATGCGGCCACCCTCGACTTTCGCGGGCCACGTCTTGAGCTTTTCGCATACGGGCGCGCACAGCGGCTTGCCGTCGCGCACGTCGAAGCGTCCGTTGTGCTTCGGGCATTCAATCACGTGCCCCATCACGAGTCCGTCGCTCAAATGCACCTGTTCGTGCGTGCAAAGACCGTCGCTTGCATACACATCGTCGCCCACGCGATAAATCGCGAAAGTGCGTCCCGCGTGATCGAAGCGCATCACGTCTTCGTCTTCGATATCGCCCAGCGCCGCCGCGTCGATCCATTGCGTCATGCTCGTCTCCGGTTTTATAGGGTGTACTGATCGATCAGGCCTGCGCGGCATCCGGAACCGGACGCGCGACGGCATACGAGGGATCGCGGGTCTGGCGCACCAGCGCCGGAATGATCTCCGCATACGCGGCAATCGTGCTGGGATACGGCGGCGGCATGTCGGCCTTCACGACTTCGTGCAATGCCGGCAGCGCATGAAACGGCACCATCGGGAACATGTGATGTTCGACGTGATAGTTCATGTTCCAGTAAAGAAAGCGGAACAGCGGATTCATGCGCACGGTGCGGCAATTGCGGCGGTGATCGAGCACGTTCTCCGGCATGCCCGCGTGCTGCGTGAGGCCGAAATAGAGGTAAAGCCACGCGCCGTAGAGACTCGGCAGGCCGATATAAAGCAACGGCAGAATCGAATGAAAGGCGATGCACGCCGCGATCACCAGTGCGTAGATCGCCAGCGAAATGCGCGCCTCGCGCACCACCTTCGGCCATTCGGAGGCCGGAATGAAGGTCTCCTCCTGCGCACCGACCTTGCCGAACGCCGCGCTCACCATCATCGGCAATTCGTGCGAGACGTGCTTGAGCGCGACCACATTGAGCGCAATGCCGAGCCAGTCGGTCGGACGCGGCGCGCCGATCTCCGGATCGCGGCCCACCACCAGCGTATCGGTATGGTGGCGCGCATGGCTCCAGCGCCAGACCGTGGCGCGCCGGAACACCTGGAATGAGGCGACCTGGTAGAGCACGTCGTTCATCCAGCGCGTCTTGAAAGCGGTGCCGTGACCGGACTCGTGCCAGCGCGAATCGGCGGGGCTGCAATAGAGCGTGCCGTAGAGGAAGAAAGCCGGGATCGCCCAGAGCGAATGCGCGTGCCAGGCCCATCCCGCCAGCGCGCCGCTCGCGACAATCGCCGCGTACCAGAGCAGCGTGTCGCGGATCGCGCGCGCGTCGCTGCGCTGCATCAATTGCTTCATGGTGGGGCGCGGCACCGCGCATTTGTACCAGTCGGCATTGACGAGGCCCGCGGCCCGTGCGCGCTCGCCTGCGCCGCCGATCAGCCGGTAGGCATCGCGCGGGCCGGGTGCAGTTTTCCGGGTGCTGTCGCCTGTGTTCTGGTTATGCGCCACCTGTGTCTCCTTGTCAGGACGGTTCCGGCCTCGTTGGGCGCGGAACGCATGTCAGGAACATAGGCCAGCGGCACCGCCGCCTCAACGGGAAAATTGACGAAATTTCGTCATTCTTTCACCATGGCCGCTCGTGGGCTGGTGAGCGCATGTCATGATCGCCACGCATCGCCCCGCAGCAACCCCATCGCCCCGGAGACGCCGTGCCCAAGGAAACGCCGCCGCGCTGGCGCAAGCGCACCGCGCGGTTCGTCGAGATCGCCGAACTGGCGGGCGTGAGCGCCACCACCGTCGACCGCGTGCTCAACGAGCGCGGCAGCGTCTCCGCGCAGACGCGCGAGCGCGTGATCGCCGCCGCGAAGCAACTGGCCGTGCCGCGCATGCTGCCCGACACCCAGCACGGCCTCGTCCATATCGACGTGATGGTGCCGGGCAGCGACTCGCCGTTTTTCAGCCGCCTGCGCGAAGCGCTGCAACGCTCGGCGCAAATGCTCGACCGGCGCGTGATCGTGCATCGCACCATGCTGTCCAGCGCCGACGAAGCGCGCCTGCCCGCCTCGATCGGACGCTCGCGTCATCGCCGCGCCGCGCTGATCGTCACGGCCCAGGACACGCCCGAGGTGCGCGCCGCGCTCGCAGCGGCGATCGCACGCGGCGAGGCCGTGGTGACGATGGTCACCGACATCGGCGGCATCGACCGGCTGCATTACGCGGGCATCGACAACCTGCGCGCCGGTCATACCGCCGGGTATTTTCTGGGGCGTCTGGCCAGGCCCGGCCGCGTGCTGCTGCTGCCCGCGCGGCTCGACTACCGTGCACATGCGGATCGCATCGAAGGCTGCCGCACCCACATCGCGCGTCACTTCGATCATCTGGTCTGCGAGGCCGCGTCGCTGGAATCGCTCGATGAGGACGACCGCTGCTACCGCGCCGTGAGCGCAGCGATCCGGCGCGGCAACCTCACCGGCATCTACAACACGGGTTACGGCTCGGCGGGCGTCGAAGCCGCGCTGCGCAAAGCGGGACTTGCGGGCAAGGTGACGTGGATCGGCCACGAGATGTTCGACGCGCACCGCCAGTACATCGACGCCGGCATCATGGACATTGCCATCGACCAGGATCCGGACGGCCAGGTGATTGCCGCGCTCCAGCATGCGCTGCACGCGTGCGGCATCGTCGAGCGCACGAGCGCCGGCGAACCCGTCGAGTTCCGCGTGTTCTGCTCCGCGAACGTGCGACAGAGCGCCTATCTGCGGCCCTGACAAATCTTGTCGAATATCAAGCGACAGCAAAATTGCGACCGTCCAGCGTGCCGCCACCCCGCCGGACGCTGAAATTCGGATTTTTCGGGTATTTCCAAAGACAGATTTATCCCATCCTAGACCAACGGTAGCGCAACGCTCCCGGCAGCGTGAATCCACTGCGCGAATTTATGCGCGGATCCACGACAAGAATCCACTGCATGAGGCCATGACGGCGATCGCCAGTCCGACAGACCCTGGCACATCGCCTCATTTCATTCATAAGGATGACAAACTAAATGCCCATTTCTCCGTTGACCAGCGACCCGACGCCTCATAGCGCGCCCAAGAGACGACGCGGCGCGCAGACGTCCTCACCCACGCCCGCGCGCCGCCCCCGCCGCGACGGCCGCGGCCGCCCTCCGCGCTATGCGTGGCCGCCGGAAACCGTTGCACTGCTCGGCACCATGACCGACGCGCGGGTCGCCGAAATCACCGGCGCATCGCTGCCCACGGTCAGCGCCAAGCGGCGCGAGCTTGGCATCGAGTCCGCGCGCGAGCGCGGTATCGTCGGCCATCGCTGGACGCGCGAGGAAATCGCGCTGCTCGGCACGATTACCGATACGGAGGCGGCGCGGCGCTTCGGCGTCGTGCCACAGACGGTCGGCGCGATGCGGCAGAAACTCGGCATCGCACCCCGGACGCGCGCCATCGTCCTGAGCGCGCAAACGCTCGCGCGGCTCGGCAGGCAAAGCGATGCGTCGCTGGCGCAGCAGGTCGGCGTGAGCACCGGCGTGATCCAGCGTGCGCGTCTCGCGCGGGGCATCGCCAGCTGCAAATCGGTTCACTTCTGGACAGATGAGGAAGTCGCGCTGCTCGGCACCATGTCCGACGCGAAGCTCGCGCGGCGGCTCGATCTGTCCGAGACGGTCGTGAACAAGAAGCGGCGGCGCCTCGGGATCGAACGCGCGCGGCATCACTGGAGCGAAGAGGAACTGGCGCTGCTGGGCACGCTGCCCGATGCGCAGATCGCGAGGCGCGTCGGCCTTTCGACGGTGAGCGTGCGCCTGCAGCGCCGCAAGCTGGGTCTGGCGGCGGTCGCCGATCGCGGCCCGAGGCGGCCACGCAACTGGAACACGCTGGCGGCCGCGCGGCTTTACCACGCACAAGGCGGTGCGCTGCCCGGCAACTGGCAGGAGGAAGGCGTCGCGCTGCTCGGCGTCGTACCCGACCTGGAACTGGCGTGGCGCTTCGGCAAGAGCTACAACGCCGTGCGCTACGAACGCGTGAAACGGGGCCTTCCCGCCGTGCGCTCGCGCCGTCAATGGACTGACGAGCAGATCGCCTTGCTTGGCACGGTGAGCGATGCCGTCGTCGCGGAGCAGATCGGTTGCAGCAATACCACCGTGTACAAGAAACGCACCGAATTGGGCATTGCGCCGGTACGCCATCAATGGCAGCAAGACGAGATCGCGCTGCTCGGCAAGATTTCGGATTTCGAACTCGCGAAGCGTATCGGCTTATCGGCCAAGACGGTTAATCTGAAGCGACGGGCGCTGGGCATTCAGGCTTTACGCCGCCCGCCGGGTCGGGAGCGGAATTAATCCAGAAGATCTCACCAAAGTTCACGGGTATGAAAAAAACAAAAGAACGCGTGAACTTTTGGCTTTTCCGGTCAAGCGACCAGTAAGGCGATTAACAGCAGCTTCGATAAACCGCGCGTGAAAAAAATGCCGCAAGCCAATGCACATGGCATATGACGGGATTTTTTACCGGCACTTCTTCATGATCGACCAGAACCGCGCCAGCTCTACCTGAACGCTGTGTCTGTTCATCGCATCGCCAGCCAGATAATTCACCCGCCATATTATTCGTCTTACCATCTATCCTGATCTGGCGAATTCAAATTAAAATACCGCACCGCGGGATTTAACGCACGTACACAAGAACAGCAGCATAAAATACCTGCCCGCGGCAAACCGGCAAAAATGACGAAAGCACAGCCTGCGGTCATTTTTGTTAAATGTGCCGACGTGCGATTTAAAAAAACCACACCATGACCGGGGAGTGTCACCGACAAATAAAACGATCGCCGCCGCACGGCGAAATATTACGTATAGACCAGACCAATCATGCAGTGCCCGACCTCGCCCTTGCTACGCCCTGTTCCGCCTCAGTCCATCGCGCTTGCCGCGCTGCTGATCGCCACGCCCGGCCTCGCCCTCGCCGATTGCATCGACGACGCGGCCGCGTTCCAGCACGTCAACGTGAGCCTCATGCGCGCCATCGCGCAGGTGGAGTCCGGCACCCAGACCAATGTCGTCAACCGCAACAGCAACGGCACGGTCGATATCGGCCTCATGCAGATCAACAGTTCGTGGCTGCCGCGCCTCGCGCAGGTGGGCATCACGCAACAGAGCCTCTACGATCCTTGCACGAATGCCTACGTCGCCGCCTGGATTCTCGCGGAGAACATCCGCCAGTTCGGCCCGACCTGGAATGCGATCGGGGCGTATAACGCGGCTTCGCCCGACAAGCGTCTGGCCTACGCGCAAAAGGTCTACGCCACCGCGCAATCCATCACCAGTTCGCCGGACTCGCCCATGCCCATCCTCCCGCCCTCGTATACGCCGCCCGCGGGTGGCTACAACCCGTTTTCGAATCTCGAAGTCACGCAGGTACGCATGAACGCGCCGCGCACGACACAATCGGCGCCAGCGGCCCTGCCCGCTTCGCAGGCCATCGCGCAGGGGGCGGCGCCCGGTGCTTACAGCTTTGGCTGGACGGTGAGCGGCGCGGACGACGTGAAGCCCGTGCAGGTGTTCGACGATGGCGCGAAGGTCTATGTGCAGTTCAGCGACATGAAGCGCCCGCCCGCGATTTTCGCGGACACGCCGCGCGGCCGCGTGCTGCTGCGCTGGGAGGCGCAGCCGCCCTATGCCGTGATTTCGTCGCTGGAGCGCACGCTGATTTTCCAGATCGGCACGACCGAAGCGCGCGCGCAAAAGACCGCGAATGGCGATGCGGGGCGTCCCGCGGCAGCGGGCGCGCAGGCGGCCGTGCTGCCCACGGCGAACACCGCCACGGCGCCTGGACAGGAGAAAGCCGCCAGCACGCGCGGCGCTTCCGCGCCGTCGACGGATGCGCTCTGGTATCTCTCGGTGCCGCGCCAGGGGACGCAGGTGCAGGCTCAGGTACAGCCACAAGCCCAAGCGCAGGTACAAACTCAGGTACAAGCGCAGGCACCGCTTCCGCCCGCGCCAGCCGCCGACAAGGCTGCGCAGTCCGCCGCGCCAGGCGCCGTCTGGCCCGTTGCGCAGACGCCTTCCGCCAGGCCTTCTGCCCCGGCCAAACCCGCGGCGACCAACACCCCAGGGACTGGCGCCCTGTGGTACGTCACGAAGTGACATCGACTTAACGGCACCATGTACGGCAAGAAACCCCTCAGCAAGTCGATGTTGTTGCCCGGTTCGCCCGCGTCGGTTCAGGATCGTGTGCTGCGCATCCACCTCGCGCTCGCGGCGCTGCTGTCCGGCAAGGGCAACGGCCACCAGATGGCCGTGCTGATCGAAACCGCCTATCTCACGTGGTTCTTGTGCGATGCCGGGGTCTGTCATGCGGATCACGCCGACTTTAAGGATATCGAACGAATGATCGGCAACACAGCGCACGATACCGCGCTCGACCTCTACGCGCTGCGCGAGGACGACAAGGCGCTCGCCGCGTGGCTGCTCGACCTGCATGAACGGCAATTGCGGCGCGCGCCGGTGTTCACGGTGCTCAAGGCGCAGGAGCGGCTTGCCCATTTCGCACGCAGCTCGCGCGCCGCCCCCTGGGAGCGCCAGCCCGCCAGTTAAGCCGCTGGCGTCCCTGCCGCGTGTACTGCCTGTGCCGCGTGGCAGACGGCCTCGACGCGATTGCCCGCCGGATCCACCAGAAAAGCCGCGTAGTAGTCGCGGTGATAGTGCTCGCGCAGGCCCGGCTCGCCATCGGAGCGGCCACCCGCCGCGAGTCCGGCTGCAAAGAACGCGTCGACCTGGGCGCGCGTCGCGGCCTTGAAGCACCAATGCCGCTTGTTTTGCGCGATTTCGCTTGCGTCCAGGTACACCGCGAGGCAGCTCGAAGCGGTATCGCTGGCATCGCAACGTTCGCCGTAACCGAGCGCCGTGGCGCGGTCGTACACCTTGCGCGCGCCTAGCGCTGTCATGATCGCGTCATAAAACGGCCGCGCCGCGTCAAGATCGGGCACGCCGATCGATACATGGTCGAGTAGTTGCATACGCATGGGTTCCCGTTGAGATCGGGCCCATTCTAAACGGACATTTCGGCGATTCCCGCCGGGCGCGTCGTCCCACAAGCGCGACGTCTTTTGGCGTGCATATCCGCAAAGCACCCCCGGCGGCTATACTGGGCCCTCATTTTTTGTCCGACAAATCGCCGGAGTGCGAGTCATGGGGTCTTCCGTCTTTCCTCTACCGGCCAACGCGGCCGAACGAAATCGATTCCACGCGCGCTCGCTCCAGCATCAGCGCCCGCTTTCGTTCGTCACCATGGCGCTGTCCATCGGCGCTTATGTGCTGTTCGCGGCGGCGCGTGCGCAACTGGTCAACGCAGCCGCTGCGCCGTATCCGTTCTGGATCGCCGCACTCGGGGGCGTGGGCCTCTTGCTGCTGGTGCTCGCCATTCCGCGTACACGCACCACGGCGGAATTCGGGCTGATCGGCGTGGCTTACGTGGTCATCATGCAGCTTGCCGCCAATGCGCTCGTGCGCGGCACCGACGACCCGCTCGTCTGGATGACGCCCGCCGTCGTGGCGATCACGCTCTGCGCCGCGCCGCTGTGGCTCACGCCGCGCCACTTCGCGCTGGGCAGCGTGTGCTACTACGCGGCGACGCTGCCTTTCGTGCTCGGCCTGCCCCATGACGCCGCGCAACTGGCGATCTTCGGCGTGTGGGTCGCCATCGCGTTCACGACGGCCATCGTGTTTCACTTCGGCTTCTATCACTTCCGCTATCGCCATTTCAGGCTTGAAGAGACGCTCACGGCGCTCGCCGCCACCGACGCGCTGACCGGCGTGATGAACCGCCGCGCCTTCCTGGACGAGGCGGCGCGCTTCATGGCCGAACGGCGCAAGGCGGGCCGCGCCGTCACGCTGCTGTTCATCGATATCGACCAGTTCAAGTCGATCAACGAGCAATTCGGCCACGGCGCGGGCGACAAGGCGCTGCAAAACGTGGCCGACGCCATCGTGCAGCACGCGCCCGAGGGCGCGCTGATCGCGCGCATGGGCGGCGAGGAATTCGTCGTGCTGGCCGAGGAGCAGCCGCCCGTGCCCATCGCCGGGCTGGCGCAGTCGCTGCGCCACGCGATTTCGCAGATCGAGCGGCCCGACGGCTTCGTGACCGTGAGCATCGGCGTCGCGCACATGCAAGGCGATAACAGCGAGACCGGCGATGATCTCGCGGCACTGCTCGAACGCGCGGACGAAGCGCTGTTCCGCGCCAAGCAGGCCGGGCGCAACCAGGTGGCCTTCGAACGCGGCGCGGCGCTGGTGGCGGTGCGCAACACGGCGGGCAGCGACGCTCCTCGGGAGCCCGTTGCGCACGCAACCAGCTCGCGCCTGCGCTGGCGCAACGTCACGCTGGTGTCGCATTTCCAGCCGCTCTGGAGCCTGCCGCGCGAAAAACTCATCGGCATCGAGGCGCTGCTGCGCGGCGAAGACGACCAGGGCGACATGGTGCCGCCGGTCGTGCTGTTCGGCGGCCTGTCGGCGCACGAGTTGCGCGAACTCGACGTGCTCGCCCATCGCTGCCACCTGCAAAGCGCGGCGGGCCGCATGCCCGAGGGCGCGCGCCTGTTCCTCAATATCCTGCCCTCCACCTTCATCCTGCCGGGCTATGAGGCCGAGCTTGCGCGCATGGTCGATGCGGCCGGCCTCGCGCCCGGTGACATCGTGCTGGAACTGCTCGAATCCGACGATGCGGGCCCCGACGCGCTGTCGCTGGCCGCCAACCGGTATCGCGACTGCGGCTTCCTGATCGCCGTCGATGACTTCGGCGCGCGCTATTCGAATCTCGACCGCCTGCTGCGTATCCAGCCCGACCTCGTCAAGCTGGACGGCGAACTGATTCGCGCGCGCAACCGGCGCTCGGGCCGCCCCTTGCTGCGCGACCTGGTCACGCTGCTGCATCAGTCGGACATCGTCGTCGTGGTCGAGGGCGTCGAAACCACCGAGGAACTCGTGCTGGCCGTCGATGCCAAGGTCGATATCGCCCAGGGCTTCCTGCTCGGGCGCCCCAACGCGGCGCTCGCGCCGGCCAACACCACGCCCACGCGCATCGACCATGCCTTCGACCTGGCCGCCGAAGCCCGCGCGGTGCGCATGAGCCGCTTCGATTGCGCGATCCGCCCGTGGCTCGCCGATCTCGCCGAGGCCAGCCGCCAGGTGCAGTCGGGCACGCCGTATTCCGAATCGCTCGCCAAGCTGCTGGCCGGCGCGCAATGCGTGCGCGCCTTCGCCCTCGGCCCGGCGGGGCGGCCGACGCTGTTCGAGGCGCGCGGCGCGGCCCGCACCGAACCGCCGCTGAGCCTGCACAACGGCAGCGACGCAGCGGGCGGGCGCTGGGATCATCGCGCGTTCTTCTGGAAGGCCGCGCGCAACAACGGCCAGGCGGTCTATTCCGGCCCGATGCTCTCGCCGCTGACGAGCTGCCTGTGCGTGATCGCGTCGATTGCAATTGAGGTGGGCAACCAGCAGGTGCTGATCGCCGTCGAACTGGACTGGGCTTCGCCCGACCTGCCGTGGCCGGAAGCGGCTTGAGTCTGCTTGAGGCGGCTTGAGGCGGCTTGAGCACGCTCGAAACCGTGGCGGCGTGCCACATCGATGCACGATGGATGTTGTTTTCGATGCATGGCGGCGCTAGCACGATCGCGCAAAGCGCCGCCTGACAAGGCTCCAACAATGCCGTCGCCCAGGCGCGTCATTTTGACGCCTATTTAACCTTACTCTGTAAGGGGACAATAATCCGGAACCGATCAGAGGAGTGTTTCGATGCTGTCCCCTACCGCGGTATCCCAAGTCGCCGTACGTCGCGTCAACCCGGCCAGCCTCGCGCCCGCGCCAGCCCGACAGACGGCCGCACGCTGCTCCGCCTGCGCCATGCGCCATCTGTGCATGCCGCAAGGACTCGCCTCCGACGACATCCCCAAGCTCGAAGCCCTGATTTGCAGCGTGCGCAAAGTGCGCCGCGGCGAAGCGCTCTACCGCGCGGGCGACCGCTTCGACAACCTCTACGCCGTGCGCTCCGGCTCGCTCAAGACGCTGATCGTGCATCGCGACGGCCGCGAGCAGATCACCGGCCTGCAACTGGCGGGCGAGGCGCTCGGCCTCGACGGCATTGCGAACGATACGCACGCCTTTAGCGCGATCGCGCTGGAGGACAGCTCGATCTGCACGCTGCCCTATGCCGCGCTCAAGAACCTGTGCCGCGAGACCGTGACGATGCAGGATCGCCTGCATCGCCTGATGGGCGACCAGTTCAACCGCGAGGCCTCGCAGATGATGGTGCTGGGCTCGCTCTCCGCCGAGGAGCGCGTGGCCAACTTCCTGCTCGACGTGTCGGAGCGCAACTGGCAGCGCGGCTATTCGCACGCCGAATTCCACCTGCGCATGTCACGCGAAGATATGGGCAGCTATCTGGGCATTACGCTGGAAACCGTGAGCCGCATCCTGTCGCGCTTCCAGAAGCGCAACCTGATCGACGCACAGGGCAAGCTGATCCGCATTGTCGATATCGAGGGCCTGCGCGCGCTGTAAATCGCGCACGCAGCGCCACCCGGTCACGCATGCCTCAGGGGTGCGCGAAGATCGGGCCGAGTCCGGGCACGTCGTCCTGCGTCTGGGTGAACGACGTCTTCGATGCCGCGCCCGATGCCGACGAGCCATTCGCCACGCCGCCGTAGGCCGATCCTGCGTTCTGCGCATTCTGCGCATCCACCCGGGCCTGGGCGGCCTGGATGTCATCCGGATAGTGCAGGTCGTTGCGCGCGGGGGTGTAGCCCGCCTTTTCGAGTTGCACGAGTTCGGCCTGCACCTGGGCGCGCGTGAGCGGCTGGTTAGCCTGGCTTGCCTGCGCGAACGCAGCGACGGGAGCGACCATGGCAACGGCAACGATAAGCGACTGGATGAGCTTCATGACGGGCACCTTTGAGTGAGAGTGAAGTTCGGCGCGCACCACCCGGCGTGGAGGGCGCTGCGCCGCTTCCAGCAGCGGCGTTTCGCGGGGCGTTGCGTCGCTGGCTGGCATGGGTGTATTTGACGCCCCCAACGTATCGGGCATGTTTGCGCCAACCCGCCTTTACGCAAGCGTTCTTGTCCCAACGCACTGCCGATACATAGCGATACAAAACGCCCAGGCCACTGCCCCCAAATTGCACCTGAAGCCTCTCCAGCAAGGCGACTTAGTCAGGATGCCTTTTCAATTGCATCATCTTCGAAGACGAGTGGCGCGATATCGACATTGGGCAGTTGCTCCAGCAACGCAGGCGCCAGCAGCAGCTTGGTCGCCCGCACGCCCGCGCCCATCACGATGCGCTCGCGCGCCATCACGGCGCTGTCCACCAGCACGACCCAGTCGGCAGGCACGCCAAACGCCGTGATGCCGCCAAACTCCATGCCCGTGAGTTCGACTGCCTGCTCGCGCTTCGCGAACGACAGGCGTTGCGCGCCCAGACGCGCTTTTACCGCGCCATTGACGTCCAGACGGCGCGAGCCGAGGGTCACCACGGCGGCGTGGTGCTCCGCGCCGTCGCGCTTGTAGCGCAGCACCAGGGTGTTCGCGCAGTCTTCGAGGCCGAAGCCATAACGTTCGCTGAACTGCGCGGTATCGGATGCGTCGTCGTCCACCGTGAAGACCGTCACGCCCTGCGCGGGAAGACGGGCCATCACGCCGCGCGGAACATGATGTTCGCGTTGAGCGTCCGGGACGATATCGAGGCGATGATGCGGGGCTTCCATGAGCTTGATGTCTCCAGTGATTGCCGGTGATTCGTGGTGGTTACCGGGCATTGTATCGATTGCAGTCCCGCCGGCGAGCGCGTGAAACGATCCCTATAATCACGGAGGATTCTGCGCTTTTCCCCTCTCTCATCCTCTCGCACCTTCACATACCCTCACGCACCATGACCATCGATCCCAAATACTCCGAGCGCCTCTTCTCCTATGGCACCTTGCAGCTCGAACAGGTGCAGATCGCCACTTTCGGCCGCAAGCTCGACGGCCAGAGCGACGACATGCCGGGCTTCTCGCTGACGATGCTGAAGATCGAAGATCCGCAGGTCGTCGCGACGAGCGGCAAGACCCATCACCCTGTCGTCGCCTGGACGGGCAATCCCGCCGACCGCGTCAACGGCGCGGTGTTCGCCATCACGCCGGAAGAACTCGCCCAAGCCGATGAGTATGAAGTCGCGGCCTACCGGCGCGACCGGGTCACGCTCGCATCGGGCGTGGCGGCATGGGTGTATGTGGACGCGAATTCGCCGCGCCCCGCCTGACGATTTTTTTGAGGGCGTTCGCAACGCCCTCTTTGCTTTTTTCAAATCCTTTGGTAGTATCTCGCCCCTACGTAGGGGAGTCGCCAAGCTGGCCTAAGGCACCGGATTTTGATTCCGGCATTCGAAGGTTCGAATCCTTCTTCCCCTGCCACCCAATTCCCTGATGCCCTGGATCGATCCAGGCGCCTCTTTGTTGCAGCCGAGCCGTTTCAAAAGCGCGCTCGCACGCACAGACACCATTTCCGAATCTGCAGATTATTTCGTCTCGCTACGCTATTCCAACGGCGTGGGCGACGGACTGACTTATCGCAGGATGCGTTTGTCAGCGAGCTGCAACCCATAAAAAAACGCGCCGCGGGAACGTCTCCCGCGGCGCGTTTTTCTGCACTATCTAGCGCCGCCTCGCCCTTACGGACTTACGCGGCACTTCAACCGAATCAACCCGCCAGATCGGCCGGCAGCTTGCCGCCGTTCGCGGCCAGCGCGGCCATCACCTGCTTGTGCAGCCAGATGTTCATGCTGGCGGAATCGTTCATGTCGCCCGAGTACTTGAGCTCCTGCGCGAGCTGCTTGCGGTGGTCAAGGCTGCTGTCCACGCCAAGCGCCTTCATGGTATCGACGATCGACACGCGCCAGTTCAGCGTCTGGCCGCTCTCCGACACGAACTGATCCATCACGGCGGCAACGTCGACGTCGCTCAGCGGCGCAGGCGCCGGTGCGGCATCGGGGGCGGCGGCCTGGGCGGCTGCAGGATCCGGCGTCGGCTCGACGGCCGGCGGCGTCTCGTCAGGTTTGGCCTTGTGGAACAGCTTGTTCACGATATCGCCAAAGATGCTCATTTGCTTGACTCCTATGGGGTTACTGGTTGCCGAGGCGGCGCCGCAGCGCCGTCTTTACCTCGTCAGGCGAAGTATGCCGTAGCATCGAAAATCGCCGTCCTAAAAACGTCCTGAAATGTGCCTGTCACATGCACGATGTTTGCGATCGCCTGGGCCTACCCGTCGCCCCTGCCTGTGCGCTCACCGGATATCGCAGATCAGTTGCAGCACGGCCTGCGCGCGTTCCAGCGGCAGTTCGCTGATCGACAGATGCACCGTGCCCGCCTGCTCGCTTTCGACCTTCACGTCGATCTGCGGCCCGCCCGTCACGAGACGCGGCAGCACCACCGAACGATGTCCCGTCCATTCGGTGCTATGCAGCCCGATGCTCGCGAGCAGCGTGGGCATGATGAAGCCGTGCGCAGGCGGCGCGATGTGGTAGCCGCGTACGCCAACCTGCGCGTAAGCGGCGTTCGCCGATCCCTGCGCTCCACGCTGGGCGCGAATCCGTTCGAGCACCTCGATATAGCCCGGCACCAGACGCCCCTTGATCTCCTCGGCGAGGCGGCTCGCTTTCTTGGTGAGCGACAGCGTGATCGTGCGCCGATAGCGGGTCGCGCGCAGGGCGTCGGCACTGAGGTAATCGGCCGTGCGCATCGGCACGCCGCCGAGCGCCAGCATGCACTCCACCACGACGCGCCCCAGCGCCTCTGGCGGCGAAAAGCGCAGCAGCAACGCGGCATCCGGATCGACGTTAGGCAGGCGCACGACCCAGGCGCGCGACTTCGGCATGGAGGCGGCATGATCGATTTGCGCGCACAGGGCATGCGCGAGCACCTGTGCGTCGCCGCTGTAATCGCCGCGGTAACTGGCTGGGTTGCCGCGCTCGCCGTAATCGCGATTCACGGTCGGCGAGCTCATTGCGCGGCCGCCTGGCACTCGCCGCGCAGCAAGGCCCACTCTTCGCATTGATGGCCGTTGGGCAGCTTGCACAGGCCCACCTGCCCTTCGGCCGTCTGGACGATCTGGAGGGTGCCGCCGTTGTGGATGCAGTTGACCGACGCAGGGTTGGCGAGCGCGGCCTGCTGTCGCGCGGGGCTTTGTGCGCTGGTGGGCAGCGGCTGCGCACACGCTGCGCTAGCGCAGCAAAGCGCGACGAACGCGGAAATCGTGCTGGGGAAGTGGATTGTTTTCATGTTGGCCACCAGGTGAGCAAGCGTTTCGATACGCCGCCGGAAGCGGGAGAGGGTTTCAGGTACTGGCGAACCCTGGCGGCGAGCACGACGGGCCTCCTGAAGATCGACGATCGTCCGCAACGACCGAAGCCCGTGCATGGTTGACGTTACAACATGCGCCGCGCGGCTGCGCGCCAGGCGTCGTGAATTCGGAATTTACTGACCCGCCGCGAGGCGACGGGTAGAAGCTCGATCAAACCCCCAGCGACACGATGGCGCGGCTACTTCCTGATGGCCGCCGTCACCACGATGTATTCGCCGGGGTGGCGCTGCTTGAGAAGAACCCAGGCCTGGTCGATGGCGGCGTCTCCCGATACGGCGTCGACCCGGATCGCGGAGCCGATGTCCGTCGTGGTGTTCATGTGGCGGTGAGTGTATTTCACGATGAAAGCCGGCATATCTTCCTCGAATGTCTGTTGCGGTATACGCGAGCCAAACCTGACGGCCAACTTGGGGCCGATGAGATTTCGGCGAGTGTATCGCTGTGACCCTGAATTCGATACCGCGACCCACACTGTTTGACATTGCCGCCGACGCCAGCCTGCCTCCACTCGCCACGGGCCTTGCGCAGAGAATCGAAAAAATGTTTCCGATCGTTGAAGCACCCCATGCGGGCATTGCAATCGCCGTGCCCTGAGCCGTAAACGCAGTGCGGCCCGTCATCGACGGGCCGCACTTCACCGCTTCAAGCGCTCAATTACAGGCGCGAATTGCCGAGTCGCCCGTAAGCCGCCGGATCGCGCTGCTTCAACCGGCGCGCCAGATACACGCCAATCACCGCGAACACCGGCAGCAGCGCCGTCAACGCATACGAGAGCGTTGCGCCCGCGCCCGTGAGCAGCGGGAAGTTGGCGACCGCGAGCATCAACACGACGGCCAGCGCGATCCCCGAAATCACCGGGAACCACACGACGCGCAACGCGCCTTCCTGACGTACCGTTTGGCGGCGGAAGAACACGAACACCGCCGCCGACGCCAGCGTCATCAACGCGATGATGCACAGCGTCGCGACATTGGTGAGCCACGAGAACAGCGTCAGCACCGGATCGGCGTGCGCGACGATGAAGACGAGCACCACCACTGCCGCAATCGCCGATTGCCACAGCGAACCGCGATGGGGGCTGCAATGCACCGCATGCGTGCGGCCCAGCGACTTCGGCAGCAGCCCTTCGCGGCCGCTCGCAAAGAAGTAACGCGCCGCCGAGTTGTGGAACGCGAGCAGGCCCGCGTACACGCTCGTGATGAACAGCACGCTCATCGCCGCCGTGAGCGTGCTGTTGGCGTAGTGATCGGAAAGCGTATAGAGGAACGTGGTCGGATCCTGCAACGCGCTGAGCGTCTTGACGATATCGTCCGCGCCCGCGCCGATCACCATGCACCAGACCGAGAACGCGTAGAAGCCGCCGATCAGCAGTACTGAGATGTAGGTCGCGAGCGGCACCGTGCGCTGCGGGTCTTTCGCTTCCTCGCTGTAGATCGTGGTCGCCTCGAAGCCGATGAAACTCGCGAAGCAGAACAGGAAGCCGAGCGCGGGCGTGCCGCCAAGGAACACGCGCGGCGTGAACGACACGGCATTCACGCCATGTGCGCCGCCGCTCTTGAGGATCGCGAGATCGAGGATCAGCACGACCACGTACTCGCCCAGCACGAGCAGCGACAGCACCTTGGCCGACAAATCGATCTGCCGGTACCCGAGCACGGCGATGCTCGCCATCGCGGCGAGCGAACAGACCCACCACGGCGCATTCAGGCCGAAATGGGTCTGCAGGAAGCCCGACGCCACCGCGCCGAACATGCCATACAGGCCGATCTGCATGGTGTTGTAGCCGAGCAGCGCGAGCAACGCCGCCGCGCCGCCCGCCGTGCCGCCCAGCCCGCGCGCGGTGAACGCGTAGAAGCCGCCCGCATTCGTGACGTGACGCGACATCGCCGTATAGCCCGCCGCGAACAGCAGCAGGATCACGACGGTGGCGATCAGCAGCGCAGGCGTGCCCGCACCGTTGCCGAGCATGATGCCGATGGGAAAGCCGCCCGCAATGGCCACGAGCGGCCCGGCGGCGGAGATGACGAAAAAGACGATGAAGCCCAGACCGAGGGCGCCTTTGCGTAGTTCGGTCGAGGGCGTGGGTTCTGCCGCGACGTTCATGTATCTCGCTCCGATGAGTAGTAGTCGTCCCGCGGCGCATGATGTGCCGGGTGTCGGGAACCACTGTAGGGAGTCAAAATTGACTGGCGGCAGCACAAATCGGCAAGCCGCGCGGCGCGGGGCCAGAACCAGGGTTAGTCGGGAGCAGAAAGACGGGAAAACCGCGCCCTGCCGAAAGCAGAACGAAAAGGAACGCGATGGAGCGCGATGGAGCGTGACGGATTCAGCTCTTGCGCACCGTCTGCGAAGGCAGCTCGCCGAACAGGTCGCGATACTCGCGTGCGAAGTAGCTCAGGTGCGTGAAGCCCCAGCGCGCAGCGGCGTCGCCGATCAAAAGCTCGTCGGCGCTGGTAGAGCGCAGCAAGCGATGCACGGCGTTCAGGCGGATCGATCGCAGGTACTCGACCGGCGTGACGTTGGCCACGCGCTGGAAGCTCGTTTGCAGCGTGCGGCGGCTGCAACGCAGCATCCGGCACAGGTCGAGCACCGTGAGCGACTCCTGGGTGTTGTCTTCGGTGATGCGCTCGCAGCGCTTGACGATGTCGCTGTAGGTCGCGTGCGTGACGTCGCGCGAGGGCAGCCCCGTCGCGCTCTCCAGCAGGCCGAGCAGCACGCTCAGCACCTCGTCCTGGAAGCGCTTGACCGACGCCGCGTTCGACGCCGCATCGGCAAACACCGCGCAATTGCGCTCGCTGGCGTCGAGAAAAGGGGCAAGACGCAGGCGCAGCGCCTTCGCGGCTTCAGCCGGAAATGGCACCACGTTGCGGCGCAACTGGCGCGCGGACTCTTCGCCGATGGTCACGGCGACGAGTTCGAACATGGTTTCGGCGGGCAGGCTCACGCCCACGTAGTGCATGGCCTCGGGCGTGTAGAAGCGGAATTCCTCGCCAGGGCCAAGCTGCATGAGCGCGTAGCCATCGACCTTCTGGCCCTGGAACGTGCCCACCACGGGCGCATAAAGCGGCACCGCCAGCGAGGCAAAGCCCGCTGGCGACACGCCCGCCTGGACGACGCGGCGATTGGTCTGCTCGCGGAAGAAATGAAATTCGCTCGACGTGGCCTGTACGACGCGGCTTTCGTAGCGGCCTGGCGTCATCTGACGATAGACCTGCTCCCAGCCGCTCACGGCGAGCGAATGATCATGCACGTCGGCAAGCGCGCTGACCCTGAAATCCATCTGCTGTCTCCTGCATGAATCAACAGCATCTTAATCGACCCAGTTTAATCGATGAAGTCGGAAGCGGGTCTGCCGCAAAAAATATCCAGAAGAGCCTGAAAATCAGGCCTCTTCGAAGCCCGCAGCCAGCGCCTGGACGATGGCGTCGATCTGCGCGGTCTCGATCACGAGCGGCGGCGAAAGAATGATCTTGGTGCCGACCGGGCGCACCAGCACGCCGTTTTCGCGGGCGATTTCGGCGACGCGGTTGGCGTAACCGTCGGTGGGGTCGATCGGCTCGCGCGTGGCCTTGTCCTTCACCAGATCGAGCGCCACCATCAGGCCCTTGCCGCGCACGTCGCCCACGGCCGCGTAGCGCTTCGCGAACGGCTGGAGCGCTTCGAGCAGATGCTTGCCCTGCGCCGCCGCGTTGGCCGGCAGGTTTTCGTCGGCGACGATCTTGAGGTTGGCCAGCGCCGCCGCGCACGCGACCGGGTGGCCCGCGTAGGTATAGCCGTGCATCAGCGCGCCCGTGAAGTCGGCGTTCTTCATGAAGGCCTGCTCGATCCGCGCATTGAACGCGGTCGCGCCCAGCGGGATATAGCCCGACGAAATGCCCTTCGCGAAGCACATGATGTCCGGCTTCACGCCCCAGCCGCGGCTGCCGAACATGCTGCCCGTGCGGCCAAAGCCCGTCACGATCTCATCGGCGATCAGCAGGACTCCGTACTTGTCGCAGACTTCGCGGATCAGCGGCCAGTAGTTCTCCGGCGGCACGATCACGCCGCCCGCGCCCTGCACCGGTTCGGCGATGAAAGCGGCCACGGTGTCGGGGCTCTGGAACAGGATCTCGCGTTCGAGCATCTCCGCGCAGATGCGGCCCAGTTCCTGCGGATCCTGCGTGAACGGATTGCGATAGAGCCACGGCGTTTCCACGTGGAAGCAGCCTGGCAAATTAGGCTCGTAATTGCGGCGGAAAACCGTATTGCCGTTGACCGACGCGCCGCCGAAATGCGTGCCGTGATAACCCTGCTTCAGCGAAATAAACTTGGTGCGATCGGCCTGGCCCTCGACCTTCCAGTACTGGCGCGCGAGCTTGAGCGCCGATTCCACGGCGTCCGAGCCGCCCGAGCTATAGGTCACGCGCGTCATGCCTTCGGGTTCGAGCATGTCGATCAGCAGGCGCGAAAGTTCTTCGGCGCGAGGATGCGAAATGCCGTCGAACAACTGGAAGTATTCGAGCTCGTCGAGCTGCGCCGTGATGGCCTCTTTCACCTCGCGGCGGTTGTGGCCGATGTTGACGTTCCATAGCCCCGCCACGCCGTCGACCAGCTGCTTGCCGTGCTCGTCGAACACGAAGCAGCCGTCGCCGCGCACGATGCGGATTGGCGTGCGCCGCTGCATCTCGGCGGGGTGGATCATCGGGTGCCAGAAGGCGGATTGATGGCTCATGGTGTCTTCCTCTACGTCGATATTCAATGCGCTCAGTGCGCGATGCAGATGGACTTGGTTTCGGTGAAGCCTTCGACCGCGTACTTGCCGAACTCGCGGCCCATGCCCGATTGCTTGTAGCCGCCGAACGGCATCGACGGATCGAGCGGCACGTGGCAGTTGACCCAGACCGTGCCCGCCTCGATGCGCGGCACGAGGTTCATGACCGCGCGCAGATCGTTGCTCCACAGACTCGCGGCCAGACCATAGGGCGAATCGTTGGCCTGGCGCAGCGCCTCGGCGGGGTCGTCGAAGGGGATCAGCGCGAGCACCGGCCCGAACACTTCGTCGCGCACGAGCGCCGCGTCCTGCGGCACGTTGTCGATCACCGCCGGATTGACGTAGTAGCCCGGCCCATCGACGCGCGTGCCGCCCGCGAGAAAGCGCAGGCCATCGGCATGCGCGCGCGCGATGTGCTGCTCCACGCGGTCGCGATGCTGCGCGGACACCAGCGGGTTGATCTGCGCAGTGGGATCGAGACCGGCGCCCAGCGTCATCGAGCGCGCGACATCGGCAAGACCGTCGGCGATCTGACGGTACTTGCTGCGATGGATATAGATGCGCGAAGCCGCCGCGCACACCTGCCCCTGGTTGAGAAAGCCGCCCGCGAGCGCGCCCTGCACGGCCTGGTCGACGTCCACGTCCGCGAGCATCACAGCCGGATTCTTGCCGCCGAGCTCAAGCGAAAAGCGCGTCATGTTCTGCACGGCCGCCGTGCCGATCAGCTTGCCCGTGGGCGTCGAACCCGTGAACGATATCTTGGCGATCGCGGGATGGGCGGCGAGCGCGGCGCCGCATTCGCGCCCGCCCGTCACGACGTTGAACACGCCCGGCGGGATGCCCGCCTCGACAGCGATTTCGGCAATACGCAGCGCTGTGAGCGGCGTTTCCGGCGACGGCTTGATGACGATCGTGCAACCCGCCGCGAGCGCGGGAATCAGCTTCCACACGGCGATCATGAGCGGGAAATTCCACGGCACGATGCCCGCGACCACGCCTACCGGCTCCTTGCGCGTGTAGGCCGTGTAGCGCGCGCCCGGCGGAAACGGAATCGACACGTCGAGCGTTTCGCCGGTGATCTTGGTGGCCCAGCCGGCCATATAGCGCACGTATTCGACGGTCGCGCCCACTTCGATCGCGCGCGAAATGTTGATCGACTTGCCCTGTTCCAGCGTCTCAAGTTGTGCGAGGTCTTCGGCGTTGGCTTCGATCAGGTCGGCGAAATGCAGCAGGATGCGCTCGCGATCGGCGGGACGCAGGCCGCTCCAGACACGCGCGTCGAATGCCTCGCGCGCATTGGTCACGGCGCGGTCGACATCGGCGGCATTGGCGTCGGGAACCGAAGCGATCGCCTCGCCCGTGGACGGATCGAACACATCGACACGCATTGCGCTGAGCGCGGGCTGCGGGCCGCCGTTGATGAACAGGCCATGTTCGCGCGCGAGGAACGCGCGCACGCTTTCGTTGACCCTGACCTTTGCATCGCTACTCATAATCTCGCTCTCTCGCTTGGCACACTGTGGGCGCTTTTCGGGCGCTGATTGCTCGGTTGCCTGCGCCGACGGGCGCGGCATCGTGTTCCGACTTTAGGGGCGCGGGTCAGCACGCGTTAGCGCAAATTGGCAGATCGCCGCGCGGTGCGGGTAAACGTTCATCGCAGCGTTCATTGCGGCGTTCATCGCGGCTTTGATCAGTTCGGCCAGATGCAGCGCTCGAAACCGTCGCGCTCGCGAAACGGGCGCTCGGCCATCAGCACGGCTTCTGCCGCGTTCACCTGCATCAGCAGCACATGGCGCTTGCCGTCGTCGTGCGCAACGATGGCAAAGGCGGTGGCATCGATACCATGCCGAAAACGCGGATCGGCGGCGACGATGTCGGCGTCGTCGTGCAGGCCGCAACAGCGTGCGGCGTCGGCGATATTCCAGCAGTCGGGCAGGCGCAGGAGCACGTCGGGCACGTCCTCCTCGCGCGAAATCACGGCTGCGCCCGCGTGCGCGCAGCGGCGAAACCAGCCAGGCTCGCCAGCGGGTTCGACCGCGACTGCCGCGACCGCATAGAGCAGCAGGCCGCCTTCTTCGTAAGTCGAGGGAGCGTCGTCGTCCAGCAAGGGCGCGCGGGCGTTCATCGTGCAGTCCTCGTTCGATGGCAGGTCAAAGAAACAGCGCGCCGACCAGCTCGGTGCGGCTAGACACGCCGAGCTTGCGGAACATGCGCAGCAAGTGGGTCTTCACGGTGGGCTGCGAAAGCGCGAGGTCGCGCGCGATGGCCTTGTTCGAGAGGCCATCGCGCACGAGACGCGCGATCTGCTCCTCGCGGTGCGTGAGGCGCGGCGCCCCGGTCTCGTCGCTGGGCGCGGCGATGTGCAGTGCGCTTTCGCTGCGCAGCAAAGGCGCGAGTGCGACTTCGAGCAAGGGCTGTAGCGCCCGGGCATGGTCAATCTCGTGGGGCTCGAAAGGCGTATCCGGCGCGAAGCGCAACAGCGAAAAAGCAGCGACGGCGCGGCCCTCTTCCCGCAGCAGCACCTCCATCACGTCCACGACGCGATGGGGCTGCAAGAAGCGCCGCCAGTACACCGAATCGCCGCGCAGCGCCTCGGGCAACTCGCCCGCTAGCGTGAGCACGTTGCCGTGCTGGCGCAGGTAGCGCGACGGGTGCATCGGGTCGAGCACGAGATAGCGTTGCAGCCACGTGCGATGCATGGTCTCGGCGAGGCCGAACAGCTCGAAGCTAGATGGCTGCTGGTCGCCGCCGATCCGGTAAAACACGGTCGCGCCGGGGCGCACCAGCTTCGCGAGCGTGGCGACCGCGGTTTCGAGCACGGCGGCGCGGCAATCTTCTCTGGGCATGGGCGGTCTCCTGGCCGTGAGTCTTTCCGGACGGTTCGTATCGACGATGCTAGGCAGGCGGCGCGCCAGGGTGTGAGCGCAAATTGGCAAATCCGCTGCGCAGGCGCGGCTGTCTTGTCATCCTTTTGCCCGATAGGCCCGTCGATGCGCGACGCCTAGACTGCCCGCACACCTACGCGGTGCAACCATTTCAGGAGCCATCGGCATGACATCTTTTTTCCCGCCCGCTCAGGGCTGCGTCGTCATCACGGGTGCGGGCACCGGCATTGGCGAAGCCTGCGCCCGACTCTTTGCGGCTCAAGGCGCGCGCGTCGCGCTGATTGGACGACGGCGCGGGCCGCTTGAGCACGTCGCGGCGGCGACGGGCGGTCTCGTGCTGGAAGGCGATGCGGCGAGCGCGGCGGACTGGGAGCGGTTTAATGCTGCGCTGGAGGGTGAAGGTGGCGTCGCTAGCCTGATCGCTTGTGCGGGTGGACTGGGTGCCGGCAGCGCGCTGCAAACGGGCGACGACGCGTGGGCGGCTGCGATGCGGGCGAATGTGGATACCGCTTTTGTGAGCGCTCGTGCGTGTCTGCCGCAATTGATCGAGCGGCGCGGGTCGATCGTGATGGTGGCTTCTATCGCTTCGCTTGCCGCTGGGCCTGATGTGTGTGGGTACACCACGGCCAAGCATGCTTTGATCGGGCTAATGCGCTCGCTGGCGCGTGATTATGGCCCGCATGGCGTGCGGGTGAATGCGGTTTGCCCAGGGTGGGTTCGCACGCCAATGGCCGATCAGGAAATGCAGCCGCTTATGGATCGCCATGGCGATTCGCTCGACGAGGCCTATGCTCGTGTTTGTGGCGATGTGCCTTTGAGGCGTGCTGCAAGTGCTGATGAGATTGCGCAGGTTTGCGGGTTTCTGGCTTCGCCAGCCGCGAGTATCGTGACTGGGGCTGCGATTGTCGCCGATGGGGGGTCTTCTATTGTTGATGTGCCTACGTTGGCGTTTGATAGGGTTTGATTTGCTGTTTTTTCGCGTTTCCTTGTGAGCGTGTCGGTCTATTAGTGTTGCCCCTGTGCGGGGCGGCACTTACTTTCTTTGCCGCGGCAAAGAAAGGTAAGCAAAGAAAGCCGCTCACACCGCCAGTGTGACGCAGTCCACCACGCGCCCATGATCGGAGTGGTGACTGGGCAGCGCTCGCATCACGCGCCATACAACAGAGTGGTGACGCCCGCACATCCCGTTGCTTGCTTCGCTCGCAACGGAAGGGAATGCATGGGAAACCCACTGTTCTGATTGCCTTGGCGAGAGAAAAAACGCCTGCAAACCAAGGGTTTTTGTTATGCCCAACGGGGCGCTTGCGCCCCCGGATGTGCGGGTGCCGCCTATTCGTTGTACGGCGAGAGATGCGAGCAATGCCCAGTCACCACTCCCCTGGTGGGCGAGTGGTGGACGGCGTCACACTAGCGGTTTGAGCGGCTTTCTTTTGCCTACTTTTCTTTGCCGCTGCAAAGAAAAGTAGGTGCCGCCCCGCACAGGGGCGAAGCTTGCAGACCGACACGAAAACAAGGAAATGCCAACAAGAAACCGCAAAAAACCCAAACAAACCTAAACCAAAAACGCCGCCCCAGCCTCAGGCAAAGTAGCCCCGCCATCGACCACAATAGTCTGCCCCGTCACATACCCAGCACCTGGCGAAGCCAAAAAAATCATCGCAGCAGCGATATCAGCAGGCTCCCCCAACCGCCCGAGCGGCACCGCCCCCGCAATCCGCTCATTCAAAGCTGCGTCCCCAAGATTCTCCATAGCAGGCGTACGAATCATCCCAGGCTCGACGCCATTAACAGTAATTCGAAGCGGCGCAAGCTCCAAAGCAGCGGCCCGAATAAACCCATTAACCCCTGCCTTAGAAGCCGCATAATGCGCAAGCCCCGGATAAGCGACCCGCGGCCCCGTCACTGAAGAAGTCACGAGCAACCGCCCACCGCCCTGCCGCACAAACGCAGGCGTAGCCGCCTGAGCAAGCCAAAAGAGCGCACTCAAATTAACCGCAAGCGTACGCTCAAGCACATCAGGCGTAATCCCCGCAAACGGCGTAAGCGGAAAATACGCAGCGTTATGCACAAGCACATCGAGCCTTCCAAAATCGGCTTCGACCTGAGCAACAAGCGCATCAATCTGCCCGCGCTCAGCCAGGTCGACGTCATACGCGCGATGCAAGCCATCGTCCGCCAGCCACTCGCGCGCCACATCCGCACGCAGATCCGCTACAGCCATGCGCGCGCCCTCGCGCGCGAACGCCTCGACAATCCCGCGCCCGATTCCTTGCGCGCCGCCCGTTACCAGCACGGTTCGCCCCTCGAAAGTGCGTGTCATACCGGATACCGCGTCACGTTGAGCACCTGCGCGTGCGCGCCCACCGGAAAATTCGACAAGGCATCAAAGCGGCTGCCCTGATAACCAAAAATCTTGCCATCGGTTTTCATGCGATCGAGGTCGATCATGATGACGCCCAGCGTAGGCACAATCTTCTCGCGCCAGACGAACAGATAGAGCTTCTCGTCTATGCCGATCATGTGGCAACGGTCTACATCGGCAAGCCCCGCTTCGACGCCCGACAGGCACTGCCACGCGTAGAAGTTCTCGTTCAGGTAGACGTGCTCGTAGCGCTCCGTCGCGCTATACGTGTAGAGGTTGCGCATGCCGATCAGTTCGCGCGTCGGCGCGTGCAGCGCCGCCTGGGTCGGCTCCACGCCCTCGCCCGCCGCGATACGGCCATGCTGGATTTGAACCTGCACGCCGGTCAGCTCCATGCCGCGCTCGACACGCGTGAAGGCGTCGATATGCGTTTCCGTTTCGCTCGGCAGCGCGCCCATGATCGCCGTGCACAATGCGCGACGCACATCGAGCACGTAGCTCACGGACACATTGCGCGGCTTGCCCTGGTCATCGATGCGGGTTTCATCGGCGCCCACATAATCGACGAAATAAATGCCATTGCGCACCGAACTCACCCGGCACTCATGACGCGCAAGATGCGTCTTCCCGCCGATATCGCGCTCGACGTCCACGCTCTGAGCACCCGCAAAATGCAGGGAAACCGCGCTGCCGTCATCGAATTCGAGCGAAAAGCGGCGGCCTTCGAGGTCGCCAGAAGGCGCGAGGCTATGGCTATCGGGCGCGAAACCTTCGGCGAGTGCGCCGACCTGAATGAATACCGGTTGTGACGACATGATAAGGAGGACTCCGTAAGTAAGGTTGGATGGCCGCGCACCACGCTCGATCCAGCAACCGTGGCACCGCGGCGTGACTCACACTTTACGGAGCCGCCCCGCCACGCGGCATCGACCATAAGGATGACACCGCACGGGCCGTCAGCGCGTGAACGCCTCGGCCATTTCGTCGATCAACTGACGCTGGAACGCTGCAAAACGTGCGCTCGGCTGCTGCAGCACAGCGAGTTCGAGCATCGGGTCTTCCACCTGGGTGCGCACGTCCGCCAGCGTTTCCACGATCGCATGGCCGCAGAACGGCACATAGGCCTCCGAATAGCCCCCTTCGTGCACGATGACAAGCCGCCCTGCGCAATGGCGCTCCGCAGCGTCGCGCACGAGTTGCGTCATCGCGCGATAGCTCTCGCTGTGCAGCAGCATGCGCGCAAGCGGATCGACGGCGCTCGCGTCCAGCCCGCTCGCCACCACGATCAGTTCGGGCTTGAAGCGTTCGAGCGCGGGCAGCACGATGCGTTCGAACGCATAGAGATACGCGTCGTGGCCGCCGCCCGGCAGCAACGGGATGTTGATGTTCGCGCCTTCGCCGCGACCCGCGCCGCGTTCGTCTGCACCGCTGTAGCCCGGCGGGAAACAGCCTTCCTGATGCAGCGAAATCGTCAGCGTGTTGGGGTCGTCGTAATAGATCGATTGCGTGCCGTTGCCGTGGTGCACGTCCCAGTCGATCACCGCCACGCGTTCGACGCCGTGCTTCGCGCGCGCCGCCTCGATCGCAATCGGGATATTGGCGAGCAGGCAAAATCCCATCGGCTTGTCGCGCAGGCAATGGTGACCCGGCGGACGTGACAGCGAGAACGCGTTCGCCGCGCGCCCCGCAAGCACCGTATCGACAGCGCCGATGGCGAGTCCCGCCGACAGCGCCGCGATCTCATAGCTGCCCTTGCCGAATGGCGCGAGATCGCCCAGGTCGCCGCCGTTTGCGTCGCTCGCCGCCTTGAAGCGTTCGAGGTAGTCACGTGGATGGATGCGCCGCAAGTC
Source organism: Paraburkholderia bannensis NBRC 103871 (assembly GCF_000685015.1). GTDB lineage: Bacteria > Pseudomonadota > Gammaproteobacteria > Burkholderiales > Burkholderiaceae > Paraburkholderia > Paraburkholderia bannensis. The sequence goes on from NZ_BAYA01000010.1 coordinate 242,032, forward strand.
GTCGTCGCTGGCTGCGTTCGCGCTGCCCATGTCGAGCGACGCCGCAAGCCCCGACGCCTGGATCAGCGCCAGCAGGCGGCGCTTGGATTCGGGCGACTCCGCGTAACCGCTCGCGGCGGGCGGTTGCACCCAGCCGCCGACGGGAAAGAACAGCGCGTGCGTACCGCCCGTGTGCCAGAAGGTGCGTTCGTCAGTGAAGAAGGCTGTTTTGCTCATGAGTTTCTCTTGCTGGTGGTGGTTCTTGTTGCGGTTTTTCAAATCGGAATTCAGGCGCGTTCATGGCGGTGCATGGACGTGCATGAAAGCTCACGCTTTTTCGACGCGAAGCAGGCAAAGACAGGAAATCACGCTGATGGCCGCCGCGCCCGCGAACAGGGTTGCGAGCGACGCGCCCGCATCGAGCAGCACGCCCGCGATCAGCGGCCCCGCCGCGAGTCCCGCGCCGATCACGAAGTTCAGCGACGCGACGAGGCGGCCGCTGCGGTCGTGCTTCGCGGCGGCCGCGAGAATGAACGGCAGTACGAAAGTCCAGGCGAACTTGAAGGCGAACACGGCGGCCATGTAGCCCGAGGTGCCGGGCTGCGTCGCGAGTCCGGCCAGCGACACGGCGAGGATCGCGTAGCCCGCTAGCAGCATCGCCAGGCGCGCCACGCGCCCGCCGATCAGCGACGCGCATCCCGCGCCGACAATGCCCATCACGCTTGCCGCCGCGAGCACTTCGCCCGTATGCGCGGCGTCGAAGCCCGCGAGCGCCGCCGCCTTGCTCGCAAACGTCCAGACGCCGCCGATCGCCACGTAGAACGCCAGCACGCCGCCGATCACGAGCGCGGCGTTCAGCGCCGTGCGCGCCCCGTTCTGCTCCTGCGTGGCAGCCGATGCGCTGCCTGTTTTCTTCGCGCGGCCCAGTGCCGGATCGAAACCGCGCACGAGCGGCGCGGCGCACAGTCCCAGCACGCCAAGCACGAGATACAGCGCCCGCAGTCCATAGCCCGCAAACACATGCGGCAGCACGAAAAGACCCACTGCGCCCGCCACCAGCTGGCCGACGACCCAGAGTCCATAGACGCGGTCGCGGTTCGCGCTGGTCGCCGCGCTCGTCATGCACAGCACCATCAGCGTGCCGCCGCCAAGCGCCGTGACCGTGCGCAGCGCAAGCAGGCCCGCGAAGCCAGGCATCGCCAGCGCCGTCGCGAAGTTGCCCGCGCAGAACACGACTGTCGCGATGGCCGCGACACGGCGCGCGTCGACACGTCCAAGCCACAGCAGCGAAGGCAGCGTCGCGCAACTGAACGCCCCCAGCTCGACGAAGAAATACGTGCCGATCTGCGACGCGGACAAGCCGAGTTGCACGGCGAGTTGCGCCGCGACAGCGGGCGCGACCAGCAACAGCAGCGGCGTAATGGCCGCGAACACGACAAGCGAAAGCAGCGTGGAGGCCGCGAAATCGCACGGCGCCGCGTCGACGGCGGCAAAGGACGGAGAGGGATTTTTCATGGCATCGGCATCGGGAAAATGAGGCAGGAGAATGTGTCGCGGGATCAGAACGTATGGGACATGCCGGCCATCGCGCCGAACTGCGAGACCCCGGCGACAGGCAGCGAGTCGTACTCGTAGACGGGCTGCGTGCTGCCGCTCGTGTTGTGCGAGTAGCCGAGGTTCAAATAGGCGAAGGTGCGTTTCGAAAGCGCATAGGTGCCGCTCGCGATGTAGAGCGTCGGATGCCCGACACTCGGCGTGTTTGAAAACGTGTGATAAATGCCCGCCGCGAAGCCGATTGCCGGATCGAGCCGATAACGCGCGCCGCCCCATGCAATCGTCCTGGCCGGTTCGAGCGAGCCGGTCAGGCGCTCCCCGCCGCCATAGAGCGAGAGCTTGTCGATGTCCCAGTGCGCGGCCAGCACCCCGACGACGCGTTGCTCGGCGGACGTATCCGCACTCGCCGACACCGCGCCATACGATTGATGGATCACCGCGCTCACGCCAAAGCCGTTGCCCGCGTATTGCGCGCCCGCCTCCAGCACACGGCCCGAGCGCGAGTTGCCGGCGACGCCGCCCGTAGCCGCGAGCGCTTCGCCGCTGAAGCCCGCGATATCGGGGCTCTGATACTTGACCGCGTTGTCGATGAAGTTCGCCGCCAGCGGCACGAGCACGCCCTGGCCGCTGTACGCCGCGTAGAGCAGCGGATCGTAGAAGACCGTGCGATCGAACAGCACGCTGAACTGGCGGCCCAGCGTAACGGTGCCGAAACCGCCCTTCAGCCCCACCCACGCGCCGCGAAAGAACGCGAGGCCCGGCACGGTCGCGGTGCCGTCGTTGAGATTGAGCCCCTGTTCAAGGCGAAAGATCGCCTGCAGGCCGCCGCCTAAATCCTCGGTGCCGGTAATGCCGATCTGCGAAGGCAGCACGCCGTAATTCTGGAGGTTCACGGCGCTGTGCTCGCCGTCCGCGTGAGTGCGGTACTGTATGCCCGCATCGAGAATGCCGTACAGCGTTACGCTCGACTGCGCGTGCGCCGCTGCGCTGGCGCCGCATGCTACCGTGGCTGCCAGCGCCACCCGGCGCGTTCGCCGGAATCCATCCCATCGTTTCATCGACCGACTCTCCAAACCGTACGACGTTGTTGTGATGAACAGCTTTCGTCCTCGTGTGTCCGCTGGCCGTCGTTCTGGCGGGTGCGGATCTGCGTGCAGTGTCGGTAGCGGGAAACATCGTGAACAGACGTTCAAGTGAACGCTGAGGAAAACCCTGATGCAGGCGACGAGGCTAGAAAAGACGGGCTTTGCGCCGGTTTCGTACGATCCCGGCATGCTGTCCGACGCGCATTGCCCCGTTCAAATGCAGGGGATGACGGCGTCACCGGAAACGCTGTTCGCCGAAATTCGGCGGCACGTATAATCGATCGCGAATCGCAGAAAAACGGCCAGAGACACGACACGAGCATCGCAGAGGAGGCGCGCTTGACACGCAATGCAGACCGGCATGTGCCTTTCGACAGCGCGCCCGGCATGCCCGCCGCCATCGCCATCGACGCCTACGCGCAAAACACGCCGCCCGCGCGCAGCGCCGACTTCGAAGGCCCGTTTTGCAGCAACGGCAGCAGCGGGCGCGACCTCAGCGTGCTGCTGCTCGACCTCTACGCGCTCGCCAATCAAACCGGCATCGGCGAATTCGAGAACGGCTTTTTCCGCCTGCTGGGCGCATTGCTGGACTTCGACGCAGGCTGGACAGGCGTGACCACGCATACGCCCGGCGGCCCCGTCATGCACAACAGCTTCACGTGGGGCCTGCCCGATTCGTTCTTTCCGGAATGGATCAAGGTGCGCGACTGCGATCCGCTCGCGACCGGCACGCGCGGCATCTATGGACGCGCGATGGCGATTTCCGTGGTCGATCCCGAGGTGCCGCCGCGCTTTCGCAACTGGGCCGTGAAACACGGGCTCGCGCAACTAATGGTGGTGACGGCGCTAGATCATCGCTTCGGACTCACGACTTTTCTTTCGGTGTACCGGCGCGCGCTCGACAAGCCCTTCAGCGCCGACGACGCGCACAAGGTCGAGAACGTGATCGTGCATCTCGCGGCGGCGCTGACGATCAACCGCTCGTTCCAGCTCACGCGCGAACGCGGCGCGACGCCCAGCGCCTCGCCCGCGCGCGCGATCTGCGATTCGTTCGGCACGGTGCACCAGGCCGACAAGGCGTTCGAAACCACCTTGCGCCAGGACTGGCCGCTCTACGCAAACCAGACCTTGCCGCCACCGCTGATCGACTGGCTGCACGGCGGCGGCGCACATCCTTATACGGGCGAGCGCGTCACCGTGGTGTGCGTGCCGAAGGCGGGCCTCTTCCAGCTGGAAGCGCGCACGCGCTCGGAACTCGATCGGCTGAGCCCGCGCGAGCTCGTCGCGATCCAGCACTACGGAGATGGCCTTTCGCACAAGGAAGTCGCGCAGCGCATGGGGATTTCGCCGACTACCGTGCGGCACTATCTGCGCTGCGCGTATCGCAAGCTCGGCATGCACGACAAGAGCGAGATTCCGCGTCTGCTCGCGGCGCTCGACCCGCAGGGCACGCCGGAGCTACGTTAGAAGCGATGGGCGATGCCCGCCGTCGCCACCAGTTGCCTGCGCGTGCTCGACGGCGTGACGCCGTAAATCTGCGCCTGCGCGTGCCGCCCCTGCTGCGCCACGCCAATCAGATAGAGCGTCGTGCGCTTCGATAGCTGGTACTGCGTGCCCAGATTGAGCTGATCCCAGCCCGGCTCCGCGCCCGCCGTGCCTTCGCCCGAATACCGGCCGTTGGTGCGAATGTAGGCCACGCCCGCAAGCCACTCGGGAGTCATCTGCCAGGTCACGCTGGCCTCGTAGTTGTCGAGCGTGAGCGCCGTGGCGTCCAGATAGCGATATTGCGTCTTCGAATACAGCCCCGCGAGCGTGAACGTGCCGATGCGATACGACGCGCCCGCCAGCCAGATGCGTTGACGCTGCACGCCCGCATCGCCAGGATTGCCCGCGATGCTGTTGCTGAACGTATTTGAGTAATCGTCGAAGATGCCCGCGCCCGGCGCGCCCAATGCACCCGCTGGCTGCGAATCGGGCCGGTCGGCCTGCACGAAGCCCACGCCCAGCGCAACCGGCCCGCGCGACCAGCCAGCGCCCGCCGCGATCAGACGATTGCCCGCGAAATCACCGGCCTGGTTGCTGAAACCATACGTCGCGCCGAAGCTGAAGCCCGCGAAAGTGGGGCTCGCGTACTTCACGGTATTGCTGACCTTGAAGGTGGCGTTGGTGTTATCGGCGTCGCCCACATGCGCGCCGATATAGCCCGCCCACGTTTCGTTGGTCGCGAATCCGGAGACGAAATCGATGGTCGAATCCCACTGGCGGCCGAGCGTGAGCGTGCCGTAGCCGTCGTTGGCCACGCCCACGTAGGAGACGTTGAAGGCGCGGCCTGGGCCGTGTCCGTTGTCGATATTGAACGGACTCATCATGCGGAAGATGGCGCGGTTGCCGCCGCCCAGGTCTTCCTGGCCGGACAGGATCCAGCGCGAGGACGAAAGCTGCCCGCTCGCCGTCGTCCATTGCGCGTGTCCGCCTGCATTGTTCGCGTAGAGCAGGCCCGTATCGAGAATGCCGCCCAGCGTGACACTGCTTTGCGCGTGCGCTGCGAGCGGCGCGCAGCAAAGGCATGCGCCCAGCGAACCGGCGAGCGCCGCCCTCACGGTCATCGAACGTGATTTCACGTAAAGATCTCCATATGATTGGACTACTAAATTGTTATTTGATTGTTGCTGCTGATGATTCAGGACGCGGCTCGCACCGCGTCCTGGTTCAATCGCTTATGAAGCAGGCATTCTCAGCACCGTGCGAAAGCCGATGTGATTGGTGCCCATCGTGAGGTCCTGCGCATGACGCGCGCTCGGCCGATAACGCTTGCAGTAAATGGGCGAGCAGAGAAACGAGCCGCCCTTGATCGTACCGAACTGCGTACCGCGCGCGCGGGCGACCAGCGCGTCCTCCAGGTCGACGGCGGGCGCGGGCGGCGGCTCGGCGGCCTGCTGCGCATGGGTCTGCTGCCACGGATCCTTCACCCATTGCCAGACGTTGCCGACCATGTCGTACAGCCCATAACCATTGGCCGGAAAGCAGCCGACCGGCGAGGTCGAAACGAAACCGTCCTTGTCGCTGTTCTGGAACGGGAACGCGCCCTGCCAGGTGTTGGCCATCATCTTCGAGCGCAGTTCGAACGTATCGCCCCACGGATAGACCGCGTTCTTGCCGCCGTGCGCCGCGTACTCGTATTCGGCCTCGGTCGGCAGGTCGCGGCCCAGCCACTTCGCGTAGGCCTGCGCGTCTTCGTAGGCGATCTGCACGACCGGATGATTCGCGAGACCGTCAATCGAGCTATCCGGCCCGTCCGGATGCCGCCAGTCCGCACCCGGCATGTAGTGCCACCACTGCATCGCACCCACCAGCAGATCCTTCGGCGGCAGGAACACGGTGGAGCCAGGACGCGTCATCGCCGCCGGTACGCCGGGATAGCGTGCGGGATCGAGCCCGCGCTCGGCCAGCGTGCGATAGCCCGTGGCCGCCACGAAGCGCGCGAACTGCGCGTTGGTCACGTCGTACCGGTCGATCATGAACGCGCCCACTTTCACGGCGCGTGCGGGTGCTTCCTCGGGATAGTCGCTGTCCGAGCCCATGACGAAGGTGCCCGCAGGCACTTTCACCTGGTCGGCTGCCTCGCCGGAAGGCGGCAAACCGCCGAACGCCTTGCACGTCTTCAGCGTGCCGAGCGGGGGCACAACCGCGCCAGCGCCGGCGGCGGGCACACTGGCCACGGCGCGCGAAGCCCCGTCGACGCCGCCCGCCAGCGCAGCCCACGCAAGCGCCACAGCGCATGCCGGGAGCGCCATCGCCTTGAATCGGGGGCGCGCCATATCAGTAGTCCGCGCGCGGATAGGACGTATCGCGCCCGGTCTCCACGACGTTGTTCTGCTGCACGTATTGCGACCACTCGGTCAGCAACTGCTCGACGACTTCAGGACGCTTCGCGGAAAGATCGTGCAATTCGCCGCGATCGTGCGCGAGATCGTAAAGCTGCCAATGGCCCTTGCCGTTGTCGTACGAATAGACAAGCTTCCAGTTGCCCTTGCGCAGCGCATTGCGGCCCATCAACTCCATGCCGTAGACGTAATCGTCGACGTGCACGCGTTTGCGCTCGCCCGTCAGCCACGGTTTCATCGACATGCCCTGCATCGGCAGCACGGTCTGGCCATGAAATTCGATGCCGGGCTGATGGATGCCCGCGAAGTCCAGGATCGTCGGCGTGAAGTCCTTGACCGTGAGGATCTGCTCGGCTTTGCCCGGCTGGACATGCCCCGGATACGTAATGAACGACGGCGAGCGAATCCCGCCTTCATTCGTATACGCCTTGAACAGGCGGAACGGTTGCGCGCTCACCTGTCCCCACGCCGGCCCTTCGAAGACGAACGAATCGGGCCTGCCGATATTGTCGAGCGCGTTGTTGAAATCGTGCGCGATCCATTGCGCGTTGCCGCTGTCCTTGTCCCACTCGTTGCCCTCGGGGCCGTTGTCGGAGAGGAACACGATCAGCGTGTTGTCGAACTGCCCGCTTGCCTTCAGGTAATCGATCAGCCGGCCGACGTTGCGGTCGAGTTCGCTCACCATCGCGGCATAGGCTTCGAACGTGCGCGCCGAACGCGCCATTTCCTCTGCGCTCAGTTCGCGCCAGGGTTTCGTGCCTTCGGGCAAGGGCGCGGGCTTCGTATCGGCGGACACGAGACCCAGGCGCTTCATCTTGTCGATTCGGCGCTGCGCGATCACGTCATAGCCCACGTCGTACTGGCCACGGAAGCGGCGCAGCGCGTCGTCGGGAGCCTGCAGCGGCAAATGGGCCGCCGTGTAGGCCGCATACGCAAAGAACGGCCGGTCGCCGCGTGACTTGTCGCTCAGATAGTCGATCAGCTTGTCGGTATAGGTGCGCGACGAATAGAAGTCTTCGGGCAGGTCGATCTTCTTGCCGTCCTCGCGATACGTCGGCTCCGGCGAATCCGACGTAATGCGCATTTCCTTTTCCTTGAAATGCGCCGCACCGCCGTTCATGAGCGCATAGGAGCGCAGGAAGCCGCGCTGATCGGGCCGCATGCCGTCGCTCGCGCCAAGGTGCCACTTGCCCGCCATCACCGTCCAGTAGCCGCCGTCCTTCATGATCTCGGGCAGCGCCGCCACACGGTGATTGAGGCCGCCCTCGTAGCCCGGATGGTTGACTTCCTCGGGTGTGAGATGCGGCGTAATCATCTCGGCCATATTGCCCACGCCCGCGAGGTGATTGTCGATGCCCGAGAGCAGCATCGAGCGCGTCGGCGAGCACGTCGGCGCGACATACATCGTATCGAGCAGGCGTCCCTGCGCGACCAGCGCGTCGAGATTCGGCGTGGGAATCTCGCTGCCGAATGCGCCCAGATCCGAGCGGCCCAGGTCGTCGGCGACGATCAACAGGACGTTGGGGCGCGCGGCGGACTGGACAGTTGCAGGGGAATTCGTCTGGTTATTCGCAGCGGCAGGCGTCGCGGCCTGTGCGAAAGAGAATGCGGCGAGAAGCGCGCAACCGCTCAACGCGGTGGCTGCATGAGTTTTCAGACCCAAGGTCATCTCCGTTATCGTGGTTATGGTGCGAGAACAGCGGATTCGCAGGTCTACGATACGGAGCCAAAAAGGCCACGCAGTATCACAAATCGGCAAACCGTCTCGAAGGCATCGTGGATACCTGTGCGAGCGCCTGCGCACAAGGGGGTTTTCCCTTGCATGCGTGCAGCGCATGCATCGCGTGCCCCCAATCCCAGTCAAGGCGCGTGCAGCAAAATATGGACGACCGTGCGCAACGCTTGCATCATGTCGTCAGTCCATTTCGACGCTCGTACGCCTCCATGCGCCTCACGCCTCTACCGCCGCTGCAGTGCCTCGTCGCTTTCGAAGCCGCCGTGCGCCACGCCAGCTTCACGCGCGCCGCTGCCGAACTGCATCTCACGCAAAGCGCCATCAGCCGCCAGATCCAGCAGCTGGAGGAATTCCTGGGCCGTTCGCTGTTCGTGCGCGAGCATCGTGCATTGCGCCTCACCATCGCGGGCGAACAGTACGCGGCGCAGGTACAACGCCTGCTCACCCAATGCGCCGAAGCCACCGCCGACGTCATGAAACACCACGCCGCGCTCGAACTGACCGTGGCGTGTTCGTCGGGCGTGGCGGTGCTCTGGCTCACGCCGCGCTTGCCGCTCTTTCGCGCGGCGTTTCCCGATATCAAGTTGCGCCTGATCGTGCGCGACGGGCTGGCCGCGATGTCGCCCGCCGAATTCGACGTCGGCGTCTATTACGTGCGGCAGCAGGCCAGCGCCGACTACACGGCGCGCCGTCTATTCGAGGAAGAAGTCTTTCCGGTCTGCTCGCCCGGCTATCTTGCGGGGCGCACGCTGGAACCCGCCGACCTGATCGGCGAAACCTTGCTGCTGCTCGAAGACGGCCAGCGCCAGTGGATGTCGTGGTCGGAATGGCTCGACTACAACGGCGTGGCGATGCCGAAAGCGCAGCAAGGCATGACCATCAACAGCTATCCACAGGTCGTGCAACTGGCGATCCTGGGCCAGGGCATTGCATTGGCCTGGCGTCATATGATCGACGCCTGCCTCACGCAAGGACTGCTCACGCGCGTCACGCAGGCCAGCGCGAGCCACGGCGGCGGCTACTATGTGATTTCGCCAGCCGACCGCTCGCAGAGCCAGGCCGCCCGCCTTTTCACGCGCTGGCTATTCGAACAGGCCGAGGCGCAACGCAGCCTGTAAAAGCGCCCGGCGCGCGATGCATGCGCGCCACGCATGCAAGCATGCGAATTTTTCGTTTCAGAAATAAATAGCGCCATCCTTAGCATCGGGGTCATGCGGGAGACATCCCGCCTTCCACACCAGGAGGAGGCCATGCAGGGAACGCTTTCACCGCGCGCCGCGCGTACTGTCAGTAGCGCCGCGCAGCAGCGCCGCCGCGCGATTATCGCCACCGTCCTCGGCAACGGGCTCGAATGGTTCGATTTCACCGTCTACAGCTTCTTCGCCGTCACCATCGCGAAGCTGTTCTTCCCGTCCGGCAACGAGCTGACCTCCGTACTTCTGGCCGTGGCCACCTTCGGCGTGGGCTTTTTCATGCGGCCCGTCGGCGGCATCGTGCTTGGCATCTACGCGGACAAGGTCGGCCGCAAGGCGGCGCTCTCGCTCACGATCCTGTTGATGGCGCTGGGCACGGCGCTGATCGGCTTCGCGCCTACTTACGAGCAGGCCGGCATCGCCGCGCCGCTGCTGATCGTCGCCGCGCGTCTGTTGCAGGGTTTTTCGGCGGGCGGCGAGATGGGCGGCGCAACGGCCTTCCTGACCGAATACGCCCCGCCCGGACAACGCGCCTGGTATTCGAGCTGGATCCAGTCGAGCATTGGCTTCGCCGTGCTGCTGGGCGCGGCCACCGGCACCTTCGTCACCACGGTGCTGAGCCCCGAAGCGCTGCATAGCTGGGGCTGGCGCGTGCCCTTCCTGCTCGGCATCCTGGTCGGCCCCGTGGGCTATTTCATCCGCAGCCAGATGGACGAGACCCCTGCGTTCAGCGCGGTCGAGGCGCAGGCGCGCGAGAACTCGCCGCTCAAGGAAGTGCTTTCGGAGTTTCCGCGCGAAACCTTCGCGAGCTTTTCGATGGTGATTCTCTGGACGGTCTGCACCTACGTGCTGCTGTTCTATATGCCGATGTATTCGGTGCGCACGCTGCACCTGTCGCAAACGACCGGCTTCGCATCGGGCATGATCGGCGGCCTCATGATCCTGTGCTGCGCGCCGGTCGTCGGCAAGCTCGCCGACCGTTATGGCCGCCGGGTGTTTCTCTCGGGCGCGGCGCTCGCCGTCCTCTTGCTCGCGTGGCCCATGTTCGCGTGGATCAACCATGCGCCCAGCTTCGGCTCGCTGCTGGTCTTCCAGGCCGTATTCGGCGTGCTGATCGCGATCTATACAGGGCCGATCCTCGCCGCGCTCGCAGAACTGTACCCAACCCGCGTGCTCTCCACCGGCCTCTCGGTCGCGTACAACTTCGCGGTGACGATCTTCGGCGGCTTTGCGCCCTTCCTCATCACCTGGCTGATCGCCCGTACGGGCAGCAACATGGCGCCCGCGCTCTACGTGATCGTGGCGGCTGCGATCAGCCTTGTCGGCACGCGCTTCGTCAAGGACGCGTGAAACCCCTGCATTTCAAGGACTCTCCATGACCATCACGGTTCTCAAAGGCGGCAACGTCCTCGACCTCGAACGAGGCGTGCTGCTCGAACATCATCATGTCGTGATCGAGGACGAGCAGATCGTCGAGGTCAGCGACCGCCCCATCGATATCGCGAATGCGCAGATCGTCGACGTGCGCGGCAAGACGGTGATGCCGGGCCTGATCGACTGCCACGTCCACGTGCTGGCGTCGAATGCGAACCTGGGCGCCAACGCCGGACAGCCTAATATCCTTGCCGCGATTCGCGCGTTGCCGATTCTCGACGCGATGCTCTCGCGCGGCTTCACGAGCGTGCGCGATGCGGGCGGTGCGGACTGGGCGCTCATGCAGGCGGTCGAAACCGGCCTCGTGCCGGGGCCGCGCATTTTCCCTTCGGGCAAGGCGCTTTCGCAAACGGGCGGTCACGGCGACTTCCGTCCGCGCGGCGACTTGCTGGAGCCGTGCTCGTGCTGCTTCCGCACGGGTGCGATTGCACGCGTGGTGGATGGCGTCGATGCCGTGCGCCTGGCCGTGCGCGAGGAAATCCAGAAGGGCGCCACGCAGATCAAGATCATGGCGTCCGGCGGCGTGGCGTCGCCGACCGACCCCATCGCCAATACCCAGTACTCCGAAGCGGAAATCCGCGCCATCGTCGAGGAAGCCCAGGCCGCGAATACCTACGTGATGGCGCATGCATACACGGGCCGCTCGATCGCGCGTGCGGTGCGTTGCGGCGTGCGCACGATCGAGCACGGCAACCTCGTCGATGAGGAAGCCGCGCGCGTGATGCATGAGCACGGCGCATACGTGGTGCCCACGCTCGTGACCTATGACGCGCTCGCCCGGCATGGCGCGCAGTTCGGCCTGCCGCCCGCCTCGGTCGCCAAGGTCGCCGCCGTGCAGCAGGCGGGCCGCGAATCGCTGGAGGTGTATGCGAAGGCCGGCGTGCCGATGGGGTTCGGCTCCGACCTGCTCGGCGAGATGCACGCGTTCCAGTGCGGTGAATTCCGCATTCGCGCTGACGTGCTGGGCAACCTGGCAGCGCTGCGCTCGGCAACCACGGTCGCCGCCGAAATCGTCGATATGAAGGGCAAGCTGGGCACGATCGCAGCGGGCGCCATCGCCGATATTCTCGTGCTCGACGGCGATCCGCTCGCGGACATCAACGTGATCGCCGGCGAAGGCGAACGCGTGGCTTACGTGCTCCAGCGCGGCAAGATCGTGAAATCGGGCGCCGCGGCACGGGAGCTACGTTAAGCAGGTCAAACGTGCGCGGCGAGCGTCTGCGCGGAGTCGAACGCATCGAGCACGCTCGCGCACACGCGGTTGCGCCCGCTTGACTTGGCGATGAGCAACTGGGCGTCGGCGGATTCAAGCAGCTTTTCTGCGCCATCCTCCACGCCCGGTGTCGCCTTGATGGTCGCGCATCCCACGCTGACCGTCACCGCACCCGTATCGCTTTTCGCGTGAGCGATACGCAACCCTTGCACCGCCTGCCGCACCCGCTCGGCGATTTGCGCGGCTTCCTGCGCATCGGTGTCGGGCAGCACCACGGCAAACTCCTCCCCGCCATAACGCGCCGCCATGTCCTGCGCGCGCCGCGCCTGCGAACCGATGGCCTGCGCCACGCTTCGCAGCACTTCGTCGCCAACGGCATGGCCATATTCGTCGTTGAAGAGCTTGAAGCGGTCGATGTCGATAAACAGTATGGATAGCTGACGATTCTTCCGGCTCGCGCGACGCCATTCTTCGTCGAGCCGGTTGTCCAGGGCGCGGCGGTTGCTCAGGCCAGTGAGCGCATCGGTCAGCGATATCTTGCGCAGCTTTTCCAATGCCTTGTAACGCGAACGCAGCGCGCTTTCCAGTGCCATCGACCCGACAGCCAGGGTCAACGCGAACGCCAGGGCCAACGCGCCCTGCCAGAGCGCCTGGCGTTGCCAGATACGTAGCGTCATCTCCGTCGACGGCGTCACGACCACGGCAAGCGGTGCGCTATTGACGCGTGCCACGCAGCCCTTCACGCGCGCCATGTCGATACGCTCGATCGCGCCAGCCGATGTCTGCGGCACGACCAGCGACGCAGCCTCGTCCGGATGAACCGCATTGGCCAGCACGACGCCGTCCTCGCGCACGACGCGCACCGCATCGACATCGCGCGACTCGAAGCGGCTGATAAAGCGCTGGAGATTGTCGAGCCGCACCACCAGCACCGCAACGCCGCCGAAGCCGTGGCCTGGCGTTTCGATAGTGCGTGCAAGCGCAACAGAGCGACGTCCGTCGCGAATGCGCGACGCGAGAGGTTCCGAAACATAGAGTTCAGGTGCAGTGCCGTGCGCCGTACCGTGCGACAGCGCCTGAAAGTAGTCGCGGTCGTGCAGGTCGATCCGCGCCGCGCCCGGGTTGTCGGGCGGCGCTTCAAGCATGCCGTCCGCCCCGACGATAAACGCATCGTCCAGAAATTCATGCGAGATCGCCTGACTGAAACGAATACGTTCGCGAACGTTCTCGGTCATAGGCGCCGACGAGTCGCGCGCCGGGGATGCCATGTCTGCGAGCAGCGCGTCGTAGATGGTCATGTTGGCGCTCAGGCCGCCCGCGACCAGCGACGCGACACTCTGCGCGCGCTCCTGGGCGCGTTCGATGCGCCCCGCGCGGTCGGCCGTGAGCCACGCGGTCGTGCTGGCGAGCACCACGATGGCGCACAGCACCCCCGCGACAGAAATCAGGTCGGGCCGCGCATCGAGCGCGCCCAGCAGGCAGCGAGACCAGCCGCGCAGGCCCCTGCCGATGAAGCGGCCCGCACGGGCGAATGATGCGATGACACGTCGGGTGGACACGTAATTCTCCTTATGTTCCGGGACGACGCGCGAGCGAATTCCCGAAGTCCTCGTCTATTCTCGGCTGATACGTTGCCGCGCGATATCGCAGAATCGCGATATGCGTGTAGAGAAATCGCTACACTCGAACCGGGCGGCGTAACGGGAACCCGAATGAGCACAAGCATCGTCATCGCGGAAGGACAGACCATCACGCGCCAGGCCGTGCGCCTGCTCGTCGAACGCGCGGGCTATCGCGTGCTTGCGGAAGCCGCGGACGGCATGAGCGCCGTGCAGCGCGTGCTGCAGCAGCGGCCCGATATCGTCATCATCGGCCTGCAAATGCGCCGTCTTTCCGGCCTGGAAGCGATCCGGCGCATTCACCACGAATTGCAGAATACGCGCATCGTCGTGCTCTCGGCGCTGGACAGCGCGCATTCGATGAGCCTGTGCGCCCACGCGGGCGCGGCGGCTTTCGTTAGCAAACAAGGTGAGCTGTCCGAACTGATTTCCGCGCTCGACGCGGTGCGGCGCGGACGTAGCTGGTTTCCCGTCGTCACCGACGCCAGCGCGTCGCCCGAGGCCGCGCAGATCGATGCCCTGTCGCCGCGCGAGCGGCTCGTCCTCTCGTATATCGTGAAAGGCGAGCGGCTGCGCCACATCGCCGCCGAACTCGCGCTCAGCGAGAGCACGGTTAGCACCTACAAGCGGCGCCTGCTCGACAAGCTCAATGCGGCTTCCGTGCTCGAACTCGCGGAGATCGTCCGCCGCAACGACGCGGATGCGACGCCCGTTCGCCCCGCGCCGGTGCGCGCCGTGCTCGACGCGCTGCCCTTTCATGCGACCCTGCGCGACCGCGAGGGCCGCGTGCTTTACCTGAACCGGCATGGCCGCGAAACGCTCGGCGAACGCGCGCAGCGGCTCGCGGGCACCGGATTTACCGAACACGCAAAATTGCTGGGTATTCCACTCGATCAGGCCGCGGAGCTTGAACGCGCGTTCGACGACGCGGTGCATGGCGGCCACACCTACCGGCGCGAAATCGCCGCCGACGGCAAGAACGGCATCGTCGCGGTGCTGCACTGGGGCGCGCCGTTTCATGACGGCGGCAAAGAGGATGCGATGCTCTGCGGCAGTATCAACATCACCGATCAGGAACAGCTTTTTGTGGCGCTGCGCGAGCAGCGCGTTCAGGCCGATGTGAGCGCTCGCCAGAAAGACGCGTTGCTCCAGCATGGCTTGCAGACACTCGCGCCGGACGTCGAGCGTCTGGGCGCGCTACTGGATCCTTTAAACGCGCTTGCGCCTGCGAGTAGCGCGGCCAATGAAGCGGCAACCGTGGTCGATTCGCTGCGCGCAAGCCTGAACCGGCTCGCATTGCTCGCGCGCGTACACGGCGAGTCGCAGGCAAGCGCGCTGGAGCGCGGCACGCCCGCAGCCATCGTGCGCGCCGCCGTCGATCAGGCACGCATGCGCCAGCCGCATGCGCAAATCACGCTGGACGTCGCCACGCCGCATTCGGCTGCGCGCGCGGCATGGCTGGACAGGCGGGCGTATGACGATCTGCTCGGGCTGTTGATCGATGCCGCGCTAGGTGCAGCACGTGACACGCGACATGTCGTCGTCGAATTGAAGATCTCGGCGCGCACACGCGGGATGCTCGACCTGGCGCTGAACATCGATGCCACATTATCGACAGCCAGACACGCGACTAAATCGGCCACTAAATCGGCCACTAAATCGAACACCAGGCGCATCCCACGCAAACCCACACGCGAGCGCACTGCGTGGCTCATGCCCGCGTGCGAGAAGATCGCGCGCGGGATCGACGCATCGCTCGATTGCGTCGACGACGGACAGCACTGCCATATCGCCCTCAACGCCCGGCTGGCGCGCGCAGAAGAAGACCACGCTGGCCGATAAGGACTATTCCATCGCGACTGCGCCCGCCGCGGGCTTCGCGCGCTGCAACAGTTCGATTAGCCGCTGCGCGAGCGGCGACACATAACCGCCTGCCCGCACGATGGCGCCCACGCTGCGGCCCAGTTCCAGCTCGCTGGGATCGAGATTCAGGCGCGCGAGGCCGCGCTGCGCATTCACCGAGGCATTGCCCGCGATACACAGCATGCGCGAGCCGCGCAGCAGTTCCAGCAGTGCGGGCACCGCGAAATCCGTCTCCACGCGCAGTACCGGCTCGGGCAGCCCCTGGCGGCGAAACGCATCGTTGACCTGGCGGCGCAACGGAATATTCATGCCCGGCAGCAGCCAGTCTTCGCCGACGAGATCGCGCAGCTTGACCCGTGTCTTGCGCTGCAACGGATGCGATTCGTCGGCCATGACATGAAGGCGGTCGTTGAATAACGGCACCGTGGCGAATTCGCGGCCCACGTCGGGCGGCTCGGGCGCCACGGCCATGTCCAGTTCGCCCCCGTTCATCAGCGCGAACAGATCGTTGGCGAGGCGGCGGCGCAATCGCAGCCGTGCGGCGGGACGCTCGTTCATCAACTGCCGGCAAGCGCGCAGCACGATCGAGTCCGGCACCGTCGGCGAATAGCCGACACGCAGGATGCCCTGCTCGCCCGTCTGGATCGCGCGCAATTCCTTGAGCGCGTCCTCATATTCGAGCGCGATGCGCCGCGCGCGCTCGACGAACACCGTGCCGCCCGGCGTGAGCGCCACGCCGTTCGGGCTGCGATGAAACAAGGCCAGGCCCACTTCGCTCTCGATCCGCTTGATGGCCTTGGTCAGCGCGGGCTGGCTCATGCCCAGCGCCTCCGCCGCCTTGCCGATTCCTCCGCAACGTTGGACTTCGAGCAGATAGTCCAGATCGCGTGTCTCCATGCCATTCCTTTCGGTTATGGGTTTATAGCCACCGCTTCATTGCGGTGATGACCGACATATTACACACTGAACCGACATTCATTGGAGACCTGAATGAGCTTCCCGTATTTCCTGCGTCGCGCCGCGGCCTATTGGGGCGACTTGCCCGCTGTGATCCATCGCGACCGAACGCTGAACTATCGACAACTCGAAGCGCGCTCGAACCAGCTCGCCCATGCGCTGCTCGCGCTCGGCCTGCAGCGCGGCGACCGCGTGGCCGTGCAGTCGCGCAACTGCACCGAACTCGTCGAAATCGAATGCGCGCTGTACAAGGCGGGCCTCGTCAAGGCCGCGCTCAACCCGCGCTTTACCGCGGCGGAAGCCAGCGACGTCGCGGAGAACTGCACGCCGCGCGTACTGATCGCGGGGCGCGGCTACGCGGGCTACACGCGTGCGACGCCGGGTTTCGCGAGCGTCGATGCATTCATCGCCATCGGCGGCGCCGAGGGTTATCTCGACTATGAAGCGCTGCTTTCGCAAGCCGCTTCGCATGCGCTGGATATCGTCAGCCAGGCAGACGATCTGGCCGTGCTGCATTTCTCGTCGGGTTCCACGGGCAAGATCAAGGCCGCGATGCAGAGCTACGGCAACCGCATGGCGTCGCTGCGCAAGCTGCTGATGGGCATGGATTCGCAGCCGCGCCCCGGCGACCGCCTGGCGCTGGTCGGGCCGATTACGCATGCCTCGGGCATGCTCATGCAGCCGTTTCTTTATGGTGGCGCGACGCTTGTGCTGTTTGACCGCTTCGAGCCGGAGGCCTTCCTTGCCGATCTCGAACGCCTGAAGGTCACGCACGTCTTCATGGTGCCCGCGATGGTCAACATGCTGCTCAACGAGCCGGCGCTCATGCGCACCGATCTCAGCGCGCTCAAGTCGCTCTCGTACGGCGCAGCGCCCATGGCGCCCGCACGCATCGAAGAAGCATGGGCGCGCTTTGGCCCCATCCTTTCGCAAGGCTATGGCGCGAGCGAATCGACCTCCGGCGTCACGCGTCTCACCGTCGCCGACCATGCCTTCGCCATCGCGCAACGGCCCGAGCGGCTCGCCTCCTGCGGCCGCCCGATGGGCGAGACCGAAGTGCGGGTGATCGGCGAAGACGGCCGCCCGCTCGCTGCCGGTGAGGTCGGCGAAATCGCCGTACGCGGCGACGACGTCTTCAAAGGCTACTGGGGCGCGCCGGAACTCAGCGCCGAAGTGCTCGTGGACGGCTGGCTGCTGACGGGCGACCTCGCCCGCACCGATGAAGAAGGCTATCTCTATCTCGTCGATCGCAAGAAGGACATGATCATCTCGGGCGGCTTCAACGTCTATCCGACCGAAGTGGAGGCGGTGCTCTACCGGCATCCCGATGTGCTCGAAGCCTGCGTGTTCAGTGTGCCCGACGAGCGCTGGGGTGAAGGCGTGAAAGCGGCCGTGGTGCTCAAGCCGCAGCGCGCGGGCGCAACCCATGCCGCAAGCGCCGACGACCTCGTCGCCCATTGCCGCACGCTGCTCGCCGATTACAAGCTGCCGCGCTCGATCAGCTTCGTGAGCGAACTGCCGCGCAATGCAAGCGGCAAGATCGCACGCAAGATCGTGCGCGAACAGTACTGGCAGGGCTCGGATCGCCGCGTCAACTGACCCTCGTCCGTTTCATAACGAATCACTCAGGATAGCGAATCATGTTCGACTACGTGACCGATCCCCTCTTCGACGCCACGCGCAAAGATATTCGCCGTTTCGTCACCGAGGAACTCGCGCCGATGGAGCGTGAGCTCGGCTTCGACTCCGAAAGCGTCTGGCCGCGCGACGTGTTGCGCCGTGTGTGGAAACGCTCGGCGGAACTGGGCTTCTATTCGGCCTGCCTGCCCGTGCAACTGGGCGGCAAAGGCTTTTCGATCCTTCAGCAATGCGCACTTAAAGCGGATCTTGCCGCGAGCGGGTGTTCGCTTGCGATTCACGTGCTGGGCGACCTGGGCGGGCCGCCGCGGGTGGGCAACATGCTCAAGTACGCGACGCCCGACCAATTGCAGCGCTATTTCATGCCCGTGATACGCGGCGAGAAGTCGACCTGCTTCGCACTGACCGAGCCGCATTCCGGATCGGACGCGCAAAGCATTCGCACCACCGCCGTTGAAGACGGCGACGACCTGATCGTGAGCGGCCACAAGCACTACATCAGCGGCGCGCCGTTCGCGGACTTCGCCATGGTGATGTGCGTGACCGACCCGGCGGCGACGCCGCCCGCCATCAGCGCGGTGCTGGTCGACCTCGACCTGCCGGGCGTCACGGTCGAACAGGAATACGTGCCGATGTCGGGCCAGCATATCGATGCCGATATCCGCTTCGACAATGTGCGCGTCCCGCGAGCGAACCTGTTTGGCGGTGCGGGCAACGGCTTCAAGCTCGGCATGTCGCGCATCAACGTGAACCGCCTGCTGCACTGCCCGACCATGCTCGGCCTTGCGACGTCGGTGTACGAGGCCTCGCTCGACTATGCGCGCAGCCGCCGCCAGTTCGGCCAGCCCATCGCGCGCTTCCAGGCGATCCAGCACATGCTCGCCGACATGGCCGCTACGTTGTGGGCCTGCGAAAGCATGATCGCGCAGACCGCTGCCCTTGCGGACGCGGGCGGCGACCTGCGCATGAAGGCGGCGGCCTGCAAGGTGTTCGTCTCCGAGCGCTGCTTCGAAGTGGCCGACAAGGCCGTGCAGATTCACGGCAACGTGGGCGTGACGCGACACCATCCGGTGGAGCAGGCGTTCCGCAAGCTACGCATGTTCCGCATTTTCACGGGCACGAGCGAGATTCAGCGCAATACCATCGCGCGCGCGATTCTCGACCCCGCTGCCGCGTGAAGCAGGTAGCGCGATAAGCGAACAGAAAGGCGCGCGAACGACGCGCCTTCGATACAAGATCGGAGACAGGCATGTCCGCAAACGGTAGTGACCATCGCGATTATCGCGGCCATCGCGATTATCGCGGCCATCGCGACTATCGGCCCGCACGCGCGTGGTCTATCGCCATCATGCTCGCGCTGATGATGATGGTGAATTTTCTCGACAAGATCGTATTCGGCATGGTCTCCGTGCCGATGATGCGCGATCTCGGCCTCACGCCCACTCAGTTTGGCCTGATTGGCGGCAGCCTCAACTGGCTGTTTGCCATTTCGGCGGTGGTGGGCGGCGTGCTCGCCGACCGCGTCGCCACGCGCGTCATCTTGCTGCTGATGGCCCTGTCGTGGTCGCTGCTGCAATTGCCGATGCTGTTCGCAAGCTCGATGGCCGTGATTCTGGTGTTGCGCGTACTGCTGGGCGCGGGCGAAGGCCCGGCCTCGCCGGTCGCGCTGCACGCGATCTACAAGTGGTTTCCCGATGAGAAACGCGGCCTGCCCGCTGCGGTGCTTTATCAGGGCAGCGCGCTGGGCCTGTTCATCGCGGGCCTCGCGATTCCACTCATTACCGCGCGCTGGGGCTGGCGTGCCAACTTCGCCGTGCTGGCCGTGCTGGGTTTCGTGTGGTGTGCGGGCTGGCTTGTGTTCGGTGCGGAAGGGCCGCTCGACTTTTCGCGCCGTGTTTCTGCGGGTCGGAATGCACAGCATGCGCCGCGCGTGCCCTGGCGGGTGCTGCTTGCGGATCGCACGATTGTCGGCAACTTCTGCGGGCATTTCGCGGCGAACTGGGTGCTGGCCACTTCGCTTACCTGGATGCCGCATTATCTGCAAGCGGGCCTGGGTTATAGCGCGAGCACGTCGGGTCGGATGTTTGCGCTCTTCGTCGGCATTACGACGCCGATGGGTCTTGGCTTTGCCTGGCTCTCGCAGCAGATGCTCTGCGCAGGCATGCCGTCGCGCCGCGCGCGGGGCCTTTTTATCGCCGTGACGCTGGGCGTGGCTGGACTGATGCGCATGGTGGTGTTCGCGCCCGCACTCGGCCCCTTCGAGAAAGTCCTGCTGCTCACGCTCAGCAGCGGCCTCACGCTCGCGATGTATTCGGTCGGCCCGGCGATGCTCAGCGAAGTCGCGCCCGATGGTCAACGCGGTGCGATTCTCGCGCTGAGCAATGCGATCGGCTCGCTTGCGGGCCTGAGCGCGCCGCTGCTCACCGGCATGCTCATCGAACACGCGCGCGGCGACACTGCCATCGGCTTCGAACAATCGTGCGTGCTGGCTGGTTTCGTGCTGATCGGCTGCGCCGCGCTGTGTGCACGCTGGCTCGATCCGCAACGCTCGCGCGCCGCGCTGCGCACGCAACCGGAGCCGGAATTCGCCCCCTCGCGCACGACGCATTAAACCTCTTGATGGCGTGGCGCGCCGTGTGAAGCGCGCGCCACGCCCGTTGAGCCTTCCTGAGATCATGAACGACACACTCCCCTTCCAGCGCGCCACACAGGCCACCATCGACGCGCAAGTCGCCGCGCAACGCACACTCCCCACCGACGATCCGCTCGATATCGAAGAAGCGCAGCGCGGCTTCATCGGCACGATTCCCGACGCCGAGATTCGCGACGCCTATGGCCGTCTCGTCTGGAGCATGGCCGATTACGCCTTTCTCGACGAGGAAAACGCGCCGACCACTGCAAATCCCGCGCTCTGGCGCCAGGCGCGGCTGAACCGGCTGCATGGCCTGTTCGCCGTCACTGACCGCATCTACCAGGTACGCGGCTTCGACCTGTCGAACATCACGCTGATCGAGGGCGACAGCGGCCTCATCGTCATCGACCCGCTAACTTGCCGCGAAACCGCTCACGCCGCGCTCGAACTCTATTACGCGCATCGCCCGCGCCGTCCCGTGGTTGCCGTGATTTACAGCCATAGTCATACGGATCACTTCGGCGGCGTCAAGGGCGTGATCGACGAAGCAAGCGTGCGCGCGGGCCAATGCGCGATCATCGCGCCCGAAGGCTTCATGGAAGAAGCCGTGTCCGAAAACGTGCTGGCCGGTACCGCAATGGAGCGGCGCTCACAATTCCAGTTTGGCCAGACGCTTGCGCGCAGCGCGTGCTGCCAGATTGACGCCGGACTCGGCAAGACCATGCCCAGCGGCTCGGTCACGCTGATCGAGCCTACGCAGCTGATTCGTCAGGAAACCGAAACACATACGATAGACGGCGTAGAAATCGTGTTTCAATTGACGCCCGATAGCGAAGCGCCCGCTGAAATGCACTTTTTCTTTCCGCAACTGCGCGCGCTGAACGTCGCGGAAAACGGCACGCGCACGCTGCACAACCTCTGCCCGTTGCGCGGCGCCCAGGTACGCAACGCGAAGCTCTGGTCGCGCTACCTGAACCAGGCCATCGAACGCTACGCAGGCGACGCCGACGTGGTGTTCGCGCAGCACCACTGGCCCACCTGGGGCACGGCGCGCCTCACCGGTTTTCTCGAACAGCAGCGCGACCTCTACAAGTACCTTCACGATCAGACGCTGCGCCTGATCAATCGCGGCCAGACCGCCGCCGAGATTGCCGAATCGCTCGCACTGCCCGATGCGCTGGCCGCGCAGTGGCACACGCGCGGCTACTACGGCACGATTTCGCACAACGTCAAGGCCATCTATCAACGCTACCTGAGCTGGTACGACGGCAACCCCTCGCATCTGCACGCCCTGCCCGACGAGGCCTCCGCGCCGCGCTACGTCGAATACATGGGTGGAGCGGATGCGATGCTCGAACGCGCACGCCGCGACTTCGCGCGCGGTGAATACCGCTGGGTCGCGGAGATCATGAATCGCCTCGTGTTCGCGCAGCCGCATCTGCGCGCGGCGCGCGAACTGGGTGCGGCCGCACTCGAACAGATGGGCTTCCAGGCCGAGTCCGCGACATGGCGCAACGCTTATCTGCTGGGTGCGCGCGAACTGCGCGAAGGCCCGGGCGCGGCAGCGGGACAGGTGATGCGCAGCCACGATCTCGTGCGCTCGCTCAGCGACGGCGCGTTTTTCGACTATCTCGCCGTGATGGTGGACGGGCTCAAGGCGCAGGCACTCGATATCCGCATGAGCTGGCACTTCACCGATCGCGACGCACGCTACGCACTGTATTTGAAGCACGGTGCGCTGACGTGGTCTACGGCTGCGCATCGCGACGCTCACGATCTGGGCGTAGCGATGACGCGCGCGACACTCGATCGCATCCTGCTAGGCGAAACGCAATTCGGCGCGGCCGTGGCCGAGGGCGAGATCGCGCTGGACGGCGCAAAAGCGTTGTTCGGCGCATTCCTGAAGACGCTTGAAAAGCCGGATGGGCGTTTTAACGTCGTCGAGCCCTGACGATCCCTGATTCGCGCGGTTCACTACGGCATGTCCGCATCGTCGGGGTAATTGCGGACATGCTCGCGGGGAATGTGTATATGCCAGACGCTTGATGGCGCGACCGGAAGCGCTCCGACACACTGAATGTCGATGATTGTTATTTCGTCATCCATATCAATTAAAAGAGCATCAAGGAGACAGATGAAAAAGCTTCTACTGACCGTTCTCGTCGGCGCAACGCTTCCGGCCGTCTCGCATGCGCAATCGGGCGTCACCCTCTATGGCTACCTGGGCGGCGGCGTGCGCTGGGTCAATGGCCTGAAGGGCGGCAGCGCCGTCACGTTCAACAACAATATTCTGGCTGGCAACCGCTTTGGCATTGCCGGCCAGGAAGACCTGGGCGGCGGCATCAAGGCGATCTTCAAGCTCGAAAACGCCTTCAATAGCGGCACCGGTGCGCTCAAGAATAGCGGCGTGCTGTTCTCACAGGCGGCCTATGCCGGCTTCAATGGCGACTATGGCCGCCTCACTTTTGGGCGCCAGGTCAGCTCGAACGAGTATGTTGCGATTCTCCTCGACCCGCTTGAAGGCCAGGGACAGACACTGGCGGTTTCGCCCACTGCGCTTTACTACTTTAACTATTTCACTTACGACACGCGCTTTAATAACACCATCAGCTATCTTGGACGCGCGGGCGGATTGCGTTACGGCGCGAGCTATTCGCCGGGCGGCGTCGCGGGCAACACACGTGCGGGCAGCAATGTCTCGGCGATGGCGCTGTACCAGTGGAGCGGCGGCCTCGCAGGCTTTGGCTACCAGAAGCAGTGGAACGCAGCCGCAACGCAATGGGCCGAAACCTTCCAGGGCGGCGGCTCGCTTGTCCTGGGCCCGGCGCGCCTCTTTCTCAGCTACGGCGACCTGCACGTGAGTTCGGCCACGCCGGGCGCGCCGCAGCGGCACGACCAGATGCCGGGCGCGGGGCTTGTCGTCATCCCAACGCCCGCCGTGCAATTGACGGCAGCGGTCTACTACGACCGCGCGACGCACATGGCGAACGCCAGACAGGGTAACGGCCACAAGCTCACGACCTACGCCGTCGCGGAGTATTACCTCTCCAAGCGCACCGAACTTTATGCGGAGGTCGATTTCGACGGCCTGTCCGGTGCGTATCGTAGCGATGCGCTGAATATCGCGGCACTCGGCATACGCTCGGGCACCTATTCGACGACTGGCGTATCGGTGGGCTTGATGACGCGGTTTTAAAGGGCGCACGCGGCGCGGCGCGTGATCGGCAACAGACTTTACACGTTGTTACCCGCGCGTAGCGGACGGCTGGACGGCCATTCCTTATACTCCGCCGAATCCGCTACCCGAAGACGGCCCGCCGCGCACCACGCGCGCAGCGCCGCAGAAAACACCGTGATGCCCATGCTCTCTACTCGCTCCGCCCTGACCGCCGCGCTCGTCGCTGCTACCGCCGTTTCGCTGTCCGCCTGTGTTGCGCCTGGCTACGGCCCGGGCTATTCGTCTTATGGTTCGCAACAGGGTTACCAGGGGCAATATGCGCAACCGGCCTACGCACAACCCGCCACGGTGCAGCAGCCGGCTTACACACCGCCTCCGCCGCCGCCCGCACAGCCTTATGACTCGCAGAATAGCGGTCAATATGGCGGACAGTACAACGCACCGCAGTACAACAATCAATACGGCACGCAGTACGGCACGATCGCCGCGATTCGCCCGGTCAGCAGCGCCACGAGCGCGGGCGGTGTCGGCGGAACGGTCGTTGGCGCGCTGGTGGGTGGCGTGCTCGGCAACCAGATCGGCCGGGGTCATGGCCGCGACGCCGCGACCGTCATCGGCGCGCTGGGCGGCGCCTACGCGGGCAACCAGATCGGCCAGCAGATGAGCGGCCCCGCAGGCTATCGCATCGACGTGCAAGTGAGCGACGGTTCGACACGCTCCTTCGACGTGCCGACGCCTGGCGACCTGCATCCTGGCGACCGCGTGCAGATCAACGGCAGCCAGCTCTCGCGTTATTGATTCGCACGCTGACGCTGATATTCGTTGCAAATGAGAAACGCCCTGCTTTCCCGGCAGGGCGTTTTTTTTATTGTCCAGCGATTCGATCAGGCGCGACCGTCGCGCAACTCGCGTCGCAGGATCTTGCCGATATTGCTCTTTGGCAGCCCCTCGCGGAACTCGACGAGCTTCGGTCGCTTGTATCCGGTCAGGCGCTCCTTGCACCAGTTGAAAATATCCGCGTCGGTAAGCGACGGATCTCTTCGCACCACGAATATTTTCACGGCTTCACCCGAATGGCGATCGGGCACACCCACTGCCGCCACTTCGAACACGCCCGGATGCTGCGCCACGACGTCCTCGACTTCGTTCGGATAGACGTTGAAACCCGACACGAGAATCATGTCCTTCTTGCGGTCGACGATCTTGACCAGCCCGCTTTCGTCCATCACCGCGATATCGCCAGATTTGAAGAAGCCATCGGGCGTCATCACCTTTGCCGTTTCGTCGGGGCGCTGCCAGTAGCCGGCCATCACCTGCGGCCCACGAATGCACAACTCGCCCGCCACGCCCACACCCAGCACGTTGTTGTCGTCGTCGCGAATCGACACGTCCACCGAGGGCAGCGGCAGCCCAATCGTGCCGCTCCACGTCACGGAGACCGCCGAATTGCAGGTCACGCACGCCGAAGTTTCCGTCAGCCCATAGCCTTCCACGATGGGCACGCCCGTCTTTTCGAACCAGCGCTTCGCCACGGCTTCCTGCACCGCCATGCCGCCGCCCACCACGGCGAACAATTGCGAAAAATCCAGCTTGCCGAAGTCGGGATGATCGAGCATCGCGTTATAGAGCGTATTCACCGCGGGGAACATGGTGATGTGATAGCCGCGCAACGTATCAATCATCCCGGCCATATCGCGCGGATTCGGGATCAGCACCGAAAGGCCGCCCGTGTGGATGCTCAGCAAGCCGCAAACCGTCAATGCGAATACGTGATAAAGCGGCAACGCGGCAACGGTCACGTTCTGTGTCACATCAGGGCGATTTGCGCGCGCCGGTTCAAGCCACGCCTGGGTCTGCAACAGGTTGGCGATGAGATTGCGATGCAGCAGCACCGCGCCCTTCGATACCCCCGTCGTGCCGCCCGTGTACTGGAGGAACGCAATGTCGTCGAGGCCCTGCTCCACGCGCTCGAACGGCAGACGCGCGCCCTCGGCGATCGCGGCGTTGAAGCTCGTGTATCCCGGCAGGCTCCACGCGGGCACCATCTTCTTCACTCGCCGCACCATGAAGTTCACGAGCCAGCCCTTCATGCCGAGCAGGTCGCCCATCGATGCAACCACAACATGTTTGATATCCGTGTGCTTCACCACCGCTTGCAAGGTAGTGGCGAAATTCTCCAGCAACACGATGGCTTGCGCGCCACTGTCCTTCAACTGATGTTCGAGTTCGCGCGGCGTATAAAGCGGATTGACGTTCACTGCCACATAGCCCGCGCGCAAGATCGCCGCCAGGGCGACCGGATATTGCAGCACGTTGGGCATCATGATCGCGACACGCGCGCCGCGCTCAAGTCCCTTCGATTGCAGCCACGCGCCAAGACGCTGCGAAAGCGCATCGAGTTGCGCGTAGCTGATGGTCTTGCCCATGCACGCAAATGCGGGCCGCTCTCCATATTGCCGGAAGCTGTCCTCGAAAAGCGCCGTGATGGAGTTGTAGCGCGACAGGTCGATTTCAGCCGTCACGCCCGCAGGATAGGAATGGAGCCAGGGTTTGTTCATGATGTCGTTCGAGAAAGCCAAATGAGTTTTTGAATCGCGCGCGTTTCGCGCAATGCATCGCGTGTTCTTTAAGGCTGCATGCCGCGCAGGCGCATGACGATTTCCTGAAGCCGTTGCGGCGAGGCATCGGCGGGTGCCAGCGGCTCGCCTACTGCCAGCGTGAGACGGCTCATTGCCCCCAGACGCAGCGGACGCGGCATGCTAGCCCGCTCGTCGCGCGAAAACACACTGCCCCACAAGCCCCGCAGCGCCATCGGCACGACCGGTGCTGGCACACGACGCAGGATCTCTGTTACGCCATGGCGAAACGTATTCATCTCGCCGTTGCGCGTGAGTTTGCCCTCGGGAAAGATGCACACCAGCTCGCCTTCCGTGAGCGCCTGCGCACAGCGCGCATAGGCTTGATCGAGCAACGCGGCATCTTCGTGTGCGGGGGCAATCGGAATCGCCTTCACGTGGCGAAACAACCAGCCCGCCAGGCGCGAGCGAAAAATGCGGTGATCCATCACGAAGCGAATCGGGCGCGGGCTTTCGGCCATGATCACGATGGCGTCGACAAAACTGACGTGATTGCAGACGAGCACCGCAGCGCCTTCATGCGGAATGCGTTGCGTATCGACGAGATTGACGCGATAAAACGTATGCACGAGCACCCATGCGATAAAGCGCAGCATGAATTCCGGCACAAGCGAGTAAATGTACACGGCAATGGCGATATTCAACAGCCCCGTAATAAGGAAAAGGCCCGGAATATGCATACCGACTGCGCCAAGCGCCACGCCCATCAGCGCCGATGCAATCATGAATAACGCATTGAGAATATTGTTTGCCGCGATGATGCGGGCGCGGTGCGTCGGCTTGCTGCGGCTTTGAATCAGCGCATAGAGCGGCACGCTATAGAAGCCGCCAAACATCGCGAGCAGGAACAGGTCGGCCAGCACGCGCCAGTGGATCGCCGCCCCCATGAATTCGCCCACCGATTGCAGATGCGTGTGTGCGGGCAGTGCATGGCTCGCGAAAAACAGGTCGATGGCGAACACACTCATGCCGATGGAGCCAAGCGGCACGAGGCCGATTTCGATGCGTCCGCGCGAAAGACGTTCGCACAGCAGCGAACCGATGCCAATGCCTGCGGAAAAGGTGGCAAGCAGCACGGTCACGACATCGGGATTCGCACTGAGCACGTCTTTCGCGAAACCGAAGAATGACGAGAGGAACGTAGCGCCTACAAACCAGAGCCACGAAATGCCAAGCAGCCCCAGAAACACGGTGCGATCTTCGCGCGCGATCTTGAGATTGCGCCACGTTTCGCCAATTGGATTCCAGTTGATGCGCAGATCGGGCTGAGGCGCGGGAGAAGACGGCACACGCGAGGACACAAGGCGCCCCAGCAGCGCGAGCGCCACGCACAGGCCCGCCAGCAGCATCGCGCCATGCGCGCCAGCGGCGGCAGCCGCGCCGCCTGCCACAGTGCCCGCGAGGATGGCCACGAACGTGCCCATCTCAACGAGGCCGTTGCCGCCCACGAGCTCCGCGTCCGAGAGATGTTGCGGCAAATACGCGTATTTCACCGGCCCAAACAGCGTCGAATGCACGCCCATGAGGAACGTGCAGAGATAGAGCAGCGGCGCGCTATGCAGCAGGAATCCCGCACCGCCAACCAGCATCGCGACAATTTCAAAGCTCTTCACGAAGCGCGTGAGCGCAGCCTTGTCGAAGCGGTCGGCAAACTGGCCCGCCGTCGCCGAAAACAGCACGAAAGGCAGCACGAACAGCGCTGGAATGACAAATGCAGCCGTCTTTGCATCGACGCCCGCGAAGCTCGACGCCTCGTAGGTCACGAGCGACGTGAAGCCAATCTTGAAGGCGTTGTCATTGAGCGCACCGAGGAACTGCGTCCAGAAGAACGGCGCGAAACGGCGCTCGCGCAACAGGGCGAACTGCGAGGGTTCGTCACGGCTTTCGCGGCTTGCGGTAGAGGTCATGGGAGGCTCGTGAGTTTGCGCAATGATCGGTCGGAGGGCGCGCTGTGCAGCTTGCCATCGAATGTCGCGCCCGGCGTGAAGACAGGAGCAAGTATGCCGACGAGGATCAAATAGAACGCAAACTCGTGCTAGAGTCACCTTTACTGTCACCTAAAGTATCATTTTTCAATACTTTTTTGATGAGCCAAACCGCCCAACTGGTCGAAACGCTGAAGCGGCAACTGCGCGCGCGACGCCTCACTTATCGCGACGTGGCGCAAGCCCTGCGCGTTTCCGAGCCCAGCGTGAAGCGGCTATTTTCGAAGGGGCGCTTCACGCTCGACCGGCTCGAAGAGATCTGCGGACTGCTGGGCTTCACGCTCGCCGAACTGGTGCAGGAAGCCGCGGCAACGGTGCCGCCATTGCGCATCCTCACGCAGGCGCAGGAAGCGCAGCTCGTCTCGAACGAGCGACTGCTGCTGGTGACGGTCTGCGCACTCAATCACTGGACGCTCGACGATATCGTCGCGACCTATCGCATCACGCGCGCGCAATGTCTCACGCTGCTGCTTGGCCTCGATCGTATGGGCCTGATTGCGCTGCTGCCCGGCGACCGCATACGGTTGCTGGTGGCGCGCGACTTCGACTGGATTCCGGGCGGGCCGATCCGGCAATACTTCAAGGCGCGCGGACTGGGGGACTTTCTGGAGGGGAGTTTCGCGGGCGCGGGCGAGTCGCTTGAGTTCACGCAAGGCATGCTGACCGAAGCGGCGCGCGCAGAGTTATCGGTGGAGTTGCGGCGCTTGCGCAGCAAATTCGCGGCCTTGCATGATGAGTCGGCAACGGCGCCGCTGACGCATCGGCGCGGGACGGGTTTGCTGATCGGCACGCGGGAATGGGAACCGCGTATGTTTGCCGAATTAAGGCGCGAGGTGGCGTCATGAGCGGTTCGGAAAGGCCATCCGGGGCATGGATGGTCGCTTCGCCTAGCTTCGCTTCGCTCGATCGAGTGAGACTCAGCCGTCTACAGGATTAGCCGGCGTATCCAGCACCAGCTGATAAAACGCCAGGTCGAGCCAGCGGCCAAACTTGAAGCCCACTTCCGGCAGCGTGCCGACGAGCTTGAAACCCAGTCGCTCGTGCAACGCGATGCTGCCCGCGTTGGTCGCATCGATGCCGCCCATCAGCACATGCACGTCGTTTTCGCGTGCGGCGGCAATGACCGCGTCCATGATCACGCGGCCAAGCCCGCGGCCGCGATGATCCTTGTGCACGTATACGGAGTGCTCAACCGTGTATTTGAAAGCCGGGAACGCGCGGAACGTGCCATAGCTGCCGAATGCCAGCAACGTGCCGTGTTCGTCTTCCACGCCGATCACCGGGAAATTTCCCGCGCGCTTGGCTTCGAACCACGCGGCCATCTTCTGCGCGTCGCGCGGCTTGTACTCGTACAGCGCGGTCGAGTTGACGATCGCGTCGTTGAAGATCTCCAGGATCGCATCGGCATGACGCTCGTGGGTGCATTGCACGATGATGGGATCGCTCATTTCGGTGTCCTTTGATTCGTGGATACGGTCGTCAACGCCAATGCGTAGCGCGCGGGCTTGCGGCCCGGGTTGTGAAAAACAATCTGCTGGTCGAGCACCATCGCGAGGCAATCGCCGGCTTTCAGGTGCCACGCCTTTTCGCCGACGCTAATCGACATTTCGCCTTCCAGCACCCACACCTGCTGGTGCGTCGTTGCAAGGCGCGTCACGTTATCGAACGTGACGCTCTCGCCCGGCGGAAAGCTGACTTCGACGAGTTCGAGCGGCGACGCAAAGCCCACCGGCGACACGTGGCGACGCCGATAACCCGTGGCGGGGTCAGTCCACGTCTGCTGATCCGCGCGGCGCGCGAGCGGCTGCTCCTGCGCGTCGCCGTCCGCTTCGTCAGTAAAAAGCGCGGGTAGGGTCACGCCCAGCGCGTCCGCCAGCTTGTTGAGCACGACGGCCGTGGGACTGATCTCCTGGCGCTCGATCAGCGAGATCGTCGAACGGCTGACGCCACTGGCTTCGGCCAGATCGTCCAGGGTGTGGCCGTGCGCCTTGCGCAGGTCGCGCACGCGTTTGGCGAGCAGGGCTTCGACATTCATGAATCCAGTATAATGGATTTTTATTCTAGTGCAATGGAAATTGTGCTGCCGAGCCAGTCCGTCTCGTGTCCGTATACCGATAGCTGGGTTTCAGGTGCGCAAGGCGGACACGCGTCGTCTGTTTCAGAACCGGCAACTGAAGCGGGTTCCTACCGCACAGCAGACGCAGGAAAGACCGTTTTCCAGTCCTGCTTCATGCTGACGATGTACCACCCGCGCCTGGGCGCTTCGTCCCAGGCCTTGTCCAGACTCATCGATCCGGGCTGCCGCCCATAGGCGAATTCGCGCGCGGCATCGTCGTGATTGAGCAGGAGTCCGAGCGAAGGCCCCGCGCCGCCTGTCGTGTATTCCAGCATTTCGCGATCGCCATCGGAGTTGCCAAAAGCGAGAATGGGCCGCCGGCCAATTGCGCGAAAAATGCCCAGCGGCTTGTTGGCGCCGTCGTTCCAGAAGTCGAGCCCCGGCTCGCGCACCAGCACCGCCTTGCCGTCTCGCATCTCGAACTTCAGCTTTTCTTCCGTTCCCACCACGTTTTCAGGCGCGACGCCATAGACTTTATCGGCGAAGACACGCATGAATTCCGTGGTGCCGCCGGACACGATCCAGACCGTGAAGCCATTCGCGCGCAATATCTGGAGCAATTCCAGTTGCGGTTGATAAACGAGTTCCGTGTAGGGCCGATTCAGTTGAGGATGCTTCGCGCTGGCGAGCCAGTCGCGAATGGTTTCGTCATACTCTTCGGTCGTCATCCCGCTATTGGCGACTTCGAGCAATTGCAGCGTCGCCTTTTCGTTCTTCGCCAGCGTCGCCATGTCGTGCGCCATCAGCGCGCGGTAGATGGGATTACGCCGCCACTCCGGATGCTGCGGCGCGACCGCCTTGAGGCGGTCGATCATGAAGATCACCTGAAATGGCAGCGGCTGCTCGCTCCAGAGCGTGCCATCGTTGTCGAACACGGCAATGCGCGCTTCGGGCGGCACGTATTGCGCACTGCCTGTCTGCGTGACTTCGGCAATGAACTTGAGGATCGCCGCGCGGGCCGCGCTGTCTTGCCAGGACGGCAACGCCGCAGCCACCGGCTCGCCGGCGGACACCGCATGAGCAACGGGCGGTGCGACCGGCGCGGGCGGCGGTTCATGGTGCGCGCAGGCGGATAAGGCGAGGCATGCGCAGGTGGCGACGCCAATCAGACGTCGCATGGCCAGACGACCGCCTGGAACAGAAAAGTGGTGAATAGGCATCGCGTTACGATCCACAGTCAGGCGGTTGAGCGGCTTAGATCAGTTCGCCTGCACCAGCGGCGGCGCTTTCCACTTGCCCTGCAGCGCCTCGGGTTTCGGCAGATAAAGCCGCATGATCAGCGAAAACGGCCCTTTTGGCGCCGGCAACCAGTTGGACTCCTGATCCTTTCCCGGCGACTCGTTCTGGACGAGCAGCGTCAGTCCACCATCGGGATCACGCTTGAATTGCGAAAGCATGGTCGAATTGAGCAGATAGCGGTTGATGGGATTCGCCACCAGCAAGCTCGACGGCTGCTCGTACAGGGTGATCGACCAGAAGGCATTCACGGGCGGCAACTGTCCTGGCGCGAAATGCAAGGTGTAGCGATGCACGCCATCCAGTTTCTGCCCCGTGCTGTCGACATAATAAGCCGGATACAGGGCTTCTTCCCTCGAATTGCCGTAGATGCCCAGCACCGCGCCGGTCATGCGGTAGAGATAGTTATTCTTCAGGAAACTGCGCGTGCCGAACAGATCGCCCGATGTGATTTCGCCGCTGGCCACACGTTTCTGGAGCGCCGCGAAATCGGCCCATGCGTCCGTCATGCCCAGCTGCAGCGCCTCTTTTATTTCGGGCTTGAGGTGATCAGGATCGAAGGGCTTGTTGGCGGCCACGCCAATCTTCGCGAAGCGTGCGCGCACAGCGCGCTCCGACGGCTCTACTGGAGCGAATTGCAGCAGAAAATTCAGTTCGCGGAAAAAATCGAGCGAGGTCTTCTGCATCTCCGCCGAGAGCGGCATCATGAAATCGATCGGACGCGCCGGCGCCGGTGCAGGCTTTTTGAGGAACGCGGAAAGCGGCTGCACCAGGTACTGATTCTGGATGCGCTTGACGTTGTCGAGATCGTCGGGATTGAAGAGCTGGGTACGGAACTGCGCAGAAGCGAGGGACGTCTCGCAATGGATCACTTTGTCGATGCCCTTGGGCTTCGTGCCCTTCCAGCCCGGGCCGACGATCATATAACTGCCGCCCTGATTGCCCGTCGTGCGCGTGCCCAGATACGCAAAATTCTGGGTGTACAGGTCAATCAGTTGCAGACTCCAATAGCGGTCTTTTTCGATCTTCGGCACGGTGAACACAATTGGCTCCGTGCGCAGGTCCAGGCCGATCCAGGAATAGGGTGTGTCGGAATTGGGCGTCTGGATGGCCTTGTCGTCGGGCGTGAAAACGCGCGGAATATTGAATAACTGGTTATAGGGCGCCTTGTATTCAGGATTCTTTGCGTCAACGAAATAAGAGTATTGAATGCGGTAATTGTCGACCATCGGGTAGCCGTAGAGATAAGCCTCTTTGGCGATCACGCGGGCTTGCGCCGGAGTGACGTCGATGGTCTGCGCGCGGCCTTCCGGCATACTCGCCAGTGCCGCCGTCACGCACGACAGCAGCGCAAGCATCAGGCTCCGGATCTTCATTGCGCTGCCTCCTGTGCCTTGCAGGCCAGCGGATCCGGAAGCTTGTACTGACGCTTGACGACGGATTCACCAGGGCGATAGATACGCATCAGGAAATTCCATCCCCCGGTTGTATCGAGCCGGTTGGGAACGTTGCCGCACTGCGCCTCGGAACCGAAGTGAGCGGTGACCGTGCCGTCGGGGTTAGGTTTCGCATTGATGCCGTTCAGGATGCTGTTGGCACTTTTCATGTAGCCGTCCGCGCCATACACCGTAATAGACCAGAACGCTTTGTTGGGAGGAATCTTGTAGGTTGCGCAGTAACATTGATTGGCGGACTGGCCGCCGTTGTAATTGATGTAGACCGCGTCCTGGGTCGGAAACAGCCCCCAGGCGCCCGCTGCTGCGAGATGGCGAATACGCTCGTCGGCCTTGCCGCGCGGCGCCATCGAACCATCGGGATATTGCTTGAATTTCGCAAACTCGCGGTTATAGCGCTCAGTGAGCGCAGTCAGCGACTTCTGATCCCACTTGGGCTTGGGAAACGGGTCGGCGCTGCCTGCATTGATGACGAACTTGTCCTGCAGCGCGTTCACCAGCGCGATATCGGCGGGATCGTCTGGATGGAGAAGCTGGATGCGGATCGCGAGAAACAGATATTGGGTATCGCGTGGCAATTCATGGACGCCCGGTGTGTAAATAACGCCGGGGCTGTAGTGATCGTTGTCGATCATCAAAACTGAGAAATAGCGGCCCGGTGGCATTTCGGGCACGGTCAGCGTCGCGCCTTTTGAGGTATCCACAACGGCGCCGGAATAGAGCGTGTCCTTGTTCATGCGAACCACGGACTGCTTGTCCAGCGGGGTGACGCTTCGATAGTGATAGAAGCGGTTCACGCCGCCTGCGAGCGTGGCAATGTTGTAGAAAGTGCGGTCGGTTTCCGCTCGTATATAGGTCGAACGGGTCACCACTACGCCGTTTGGCCCGCTCGCGGCAACAGCCGGAGCCGTGAGCAGCGCAATGGAAAGTGCAAAGATTGCTCCTGGAAACATCCTTTTGAGAGATTTCACGGCAACTCCTCATTTTTCGCATGCGACCGGCGAGGGGTTTCATTAGATTATTGGTCGCATGACGAATCAATGTAGTTGCGCGACCAAACAGAGAGCGTAGCCAGCAATTTCCTTGCCCGAGGGAATTAGACAAGGGAATTGTTTTACAGCATGTTTGATAACTTAAAAAATCGGCCTCACCCGTTGCGCCCGACGGTCGGCATACGAGCAGATTTCCCAACCGCCCTTTTCATCGATCAAAGGCTGACGATATCACCGCTTTACGCAGAACCTGGCGTCGTGTGATCGTGCGGATTTTTTATGAATTTCCGAGATTACCGGTTATCAGCCGATAGCGTACGAGCAATGAGCGGCTGTTTCGGGTCGCACTCCGCAGTTCGCCCGATGCCGTCCTGGTTTATGCGAAACCTATCGGACGCCGCCCTTAGGACATTCGACCTCAGAAGCTAAAGCGTCGATAATCGGAGCGTCACGAAGGCCGAGTAGTCGTTAAGTCGTTATCCTGGCTGGTTTTCGGGGTGCGCACGGACACACGCCTAACCGGATCTTCGAACCCAATCAATTACCTATCCGTTCCGTGGACACATTTCTTTCGCTCGCAGCGCGCTTACTGAAGGCTATTTTCCCGGCCCTGTTTCTCGCCGGGATGGCTCGCCTCTCACTGAAACTCTTTTCGCTCGGTCGCTACCCTACGACCGCTCGCTGGTTACCGGGATGGGACGACATCGATGTGCTTCAGTTGATCGGCGCTGTTGAATGCCTACTGGCTCTTGCTGCGGCAGCCTGGCTGTTTAGTCATTTTGGGCGGTGATGTTCAGGGTTACGATGGCGTCATGCAGCGACGCGTCGGTACAGATCGAGTGCCGCAACTGACTCGATGCTGCATGGCTCATGCTAGACACATTAGGCGCTTGAATCCATAGCCATTTTCGGTCATTCAATCTGCCTCAATATTCACGGCAAACGTCGGCGACAATATCCGCATAATGAAACGGTTCGGATATTCGCTCCCGGACATCAGGGCCAGCCTCGATGGTCAACTGGCCGGCGTGCCGCCACAGCTTCTGCAGCGGCAGATCAAGGTCGCGTTGAGCCGGTCGCATTCATGCCGTTGCATAAGATACTTCGAGGCGCGATCGTGAGACGGAGTGCGGCCAGTTTGAGTCATTCGGCATCATGCGCCGGATCATCAACAATCGGCAGACACCATCAGATTTTCTCTGTTGCCAACTTCAGACCTAGCCCGACGAACATAGCGCCCATGGTCTTAGTCAACCATGCAGAAATAGCTTGGTTACGACGAAATGCGCCTGTCATTCTCGCCGCAAGGAACACGTAAGCGATGCTCATGGAAATTCCGACCATATTGCCAGTGACGCCCAACGCAATGAGACGCTTCACAGGACTCGGGTCGTGTGCGCTCACGAACTGGGGAAGCAACGCGATGTAGAACAGAGCGACCTTCGGGTTCAAGACATCACTGAGAAAGCCTTGCCAGAAGATCAGGCGCAGAGCTTTTTTCCTGGCATCTCCGACTGGGAAGGCGACCCCCTTGGAGCGCAATGCGCCCCAGCCAAGGTAGATGAGATAAGCCGCACCCAACCACTTCACCAGTGTGAACGCCGTCGCTGATGCCAGTACAAGCGCCGAAAGACCCGTTACCGCCGCGAGCAAATGCACGTAGGAACCGAGATTAATTCCGAACGCAGCACATAGCCCTGCCGCACGTCCCTGAGCAATCGTCCTCCCAAGCAGGAACAACATATCGGGTCCAGGGACGAGAGACAGAACAAGACTCGCACCAACAAAGAGCATGTACGTATGCAGACTCATGATTTCTCAGGTTCAATGTCGCTTGGGGATTGACGACGAGTATATCCGTCCCAGTTCGGCCAGGAAGCGACACTGGCCTCACAAGCAAACCGACATTCGAGTGCCGGCTCATGATCGGCTAGCGGCTTTTCGTTCGAATCAGTAGCGCTCTACTTGGCGGGAATATTGGAGACTTCGCGCAAGACCTCCCTACCGAGTCGGACGATTGATTCGAGCAAGACAATAGCTGGGGCAAGTAGTTGGGCTTGCCGTGGGACAAACTCTTTTTCACCATGAAAGATGTTGCAGCGAATTTGGTAAAGACATTCGAGAACCGCCAAAACACTATGCCGTTGCAACCCATCGGCAAGTCTCGCGTCTCTTGCATAATCAGGTTCTTTCGTACCGCGAACACTATGCAAAAAAAACTGACGGTTCAGTAGCAGTTCTGAGATCGCTTTGCAGGAATCGGCTATAGCGGGATTTTCCCATACGGCATCTGAGAATCGAGATTGTCGAATAAGTCGAGCCATTACGGAAGTAGCCTCTTGACGGTCTCCATGAAACTTCAGTATCTGTCGTGGATCAAAGGTCGCTCGGTATAACTCGGCTGATGCGGAGTAAAGGCGGTTGTAGGCTACAAATAATGTAAAGAATCGATCGAATAGATCTTCCAAGTTGTCGGATCGATAGGCATCTGCCTTGGAGATCCAACGATCACAAAATATTTCGATTGAGTAGATATCCATTGAGCGTTCTGTCGATTATTGTGCGAACTCGAAAGGTTGTTAGCGGAAACAATTTCAACAGCACATTGTGCGACTGAAATTCAGTCCGCAGCATAGACTCCGGGTACTAGCAGCTCTGCAATCGGAAGCGATCCGGAGAAAACAAACTATGCCAATGTAGGTTTCCAGCACCGCATAGAACTCACGTGCTCACCGTCGCATTTATGCGAAAAGGCCAGTTTACCTCTGAAGCGGTCATTCAGATGTATCAAAATGGAAAGACTGCTCAGCGTCGACAAAAGCCGCTATCCCGTGCGCGAATTGGAAAGCAGATAGTTCAATGCTGGGTGAATCTCGACACCTGCGTCTCACGAGCCACTTTTTTTGCGTCTGCTAGATTGTGCGCACATTCAATGCGGAGGCATGTCATGCAGCTCAGGACGGTCTATTTGAAGGTGAAAGAGATGGAGCCGGCAATCTCTTTCTGGCAATGCATCCTCGGATATGAACCGCATAAGCGATCCGCGAAGTGGAGCGAGTTCATGGTTGGCGCCTGCCGCCTGGGTTTGCTGCTAAACGACTTTGACGACGACTTTAAAGGCAGCAGTTCAGTACCGGTCTTCGAACTTGAGGAGATTGCACTCCATGCCTGCGTGAAACGAGCAACGGAAAACGGCGCCTCCATCGTCATGGACGGACTGAAGATCGAAGCCATGCGGAGCATCGTCCTAAGCAGCCCGGAAGGCCACGAGTTCGAGCTTTGCATGTGCCACATCTAACCGTCCTTGACTTGCGATGCCTCAATCGCCTTCCCCAGCTTGATCAGATAGCGCCTCGCCGCATCGTACTCCCCACGCCAGAGCCATTTCAGGCAGTTGAAAAGCTCCCACGCGAGGCCTCGGTCGCCATATCGAAAGACCGTCGTGTCGCGATCTGTTGACGCACGCCGCTGTGAAGCTCTGGCTTCAAGCACCTGGCCCCGGTTCACGATCTCCACGTACGGGCGCTCCAGTTCGAGTTTTGTCTCCGGCCCGATCACGTGAAACTCGATCGAGGTCATATCGGCCAGAACGAGCTTCCGGAAGGGGCTATCTGGCCCATGCGTGCCGTCGACGGTGAATAGGATTTTCGCCTGCTCGATCTGCTGCGTCACCGCGCGAAACACCGATTGGCCCGCACCTTTCGAGCAGAATGCCACCAGGTCGACATCAGACAAACGGTCAGCGCTATGCTTCGCGAACGACCCGACCACGACTGCACCGATGCAATCGGTCGATTCTCGCAGCGCCGCAGCGATGCGCATAAGAAGCGCGATTTGCAGCGTCGTTGAGGGATTCTTTCGCCATTGCTCAAGGAATGCTTCGAAGCTCATAGGATGGCCCTGTCGCTGAAGGAGATGCCGAAGGCAGGCATCAATACTAGTTTTTGACGACGGTATCGGCCAGCGCATTGGCGACGTGCTGGGCGAACGCCCTCACCTTCGCCGAGTCGCGCCGCTCGCGCGGGCTGACCAGGTGTACGGGAATCGGCGGCGGTTGCCAGTCCGTCAGGAGCGGCTGGACTTCGCCGCTCGCGATCTCCTCGTCGAACAGCCAGTCGGGCGCGTACGCGATCCCCATTCCGGCGAGCGTCGCCGCCCGGATCACCTCGCTGCTATTGGTTTGCAGGTTCCCCTCGACACGCACGACGCGCGTCGTGCCCTCCGGATCCGACGCGCCAGCGCCCGCTGTGAAGGGCCAGTTGTTGCGCATCGCGAGTTCCGTATAGACGATGCAGTTGTGCTGTGACAGGTCTTCTGGTTTGCGCGGCATCGATTTCCCTTTCGGCAGCGACCGCAGATAGCGCCGATGCGCCACGATCTGCCGGTGAGACGTCCCGATGCGCCGCGCAACCAGGCTGCTGTCGGCCAGGTCGCCGATGCGCACCGCAGCGTCAATGCCCTGCTCGACCAGATCGACAAAGCTGTCATGCAGACGCAGGTCGATCTTCACCGTCGAATGGGCGGCAAGAAATGACTGGACGATCGGCATGAGCTTGAGCCTGCCGAATCCCACTGACGCGGCGATCCGCAGCCAGCCAGTCAGTTGCTGCTCGCCGCGCTTCAACGCGCCTTCGGCCTCGGCGATCTCTGCGACAAGACGGCGTGCCTGCTCGAAATAGCGCTCGCCTTCTTCTGTCAACGCCAGCGAGCGGGTGGTACGCGTCAGCAGCTTTACGCCCAGTACGCGCTCCAGCGCGGCGACCTGCTTGCTGATCGCGCTCTGCGTCGTATCCGATTCGTGCGCGACTGCCGAAAAGCTGCCCGCCTCGACCACGCGCACGAAGGTTGCCATCGATTGCAGCTTGTCCATTTGCCCACCCATTCATTCCATTCAGGACTAGATGATAGGCAAGCAGACGGTCTACTGCAAATTTCCGGAATCAATCAAAGTAGCTCCATCGCAAACGCGATTTAAACCGACCTCAAGGAGCACCAACATGAACCAGCCCGTCATCCTCATCACCGGCGCACTTACCGGCATCGGCCGCGCCACCGCTCTGGCTTTTGCCCGCGAAGGCGCGCGCATCGTCGTCAGCGGCCGTCGCGAAGCCGAAGGCCATGCGCTCGCCGCAGAGCTGCGCAACCTGGGCGTCGAAGCGGAATTCGTCCGCGCCGACGTGCGCTACGAAACCGATGTCCGCCATGCCGTCGAACAGACCGTGCAGCGCTTCGGCCGCCTCGACGTCGCGGTCAACAACGCCGGAACCGAAGGCCAGCTCGCTCCGGTCACCGAGCAGTCTGCGGCGAACTACGAAGAGACGTTCTCGGCGAATGTGCTCGGCACGTTGCTTTCGGTGAAGCACGAAATGCGCGTGATGCTGGAACAAGGCTCGGGTTCGATCATCAACCTGTCATCCATCGCGGGGCAGATTGGCATTGCCGGTGCGTCGGTCTACGCAGGCAGCAAGCACGCAGTCGAGGGGATCACGAAAAGCGCGGCGCTCGAAGCCGCAGCCACCGGCGTGCGCGTGAATGCCGTCGCCCCCGGCCCCGTGGCGACCAACATGCTTGACCGCTTCGTAGGCGGCAGCGACGAAAACAAGTCGGGCTTCCTCGCCACCGTGCCCGCACGCCGCGCCGCAACGCCGGAGGAAATCGCCGAAACCATCCTGTTCCTTGCCAGCGACAAGGCCCGCTACATCACCGGCCAGTCCATCGTGGTCGATGGCGGCTACACCGCGCAATGACATGCAATAACACGCAATGACTCGCGATTACGCTTCTTGAACCGCTCACTTTCAAACCGGAGAATTCACATGAACACGATCAACGTCCCGACCCGCGACGAAGTTTCCCCCGCCAACCAGGCCCTGTTCGACAAGCTCAAGTCCGGCCTCGGCATGGTGCCGAATCTCTACGCGACATTCGCTCATTCGGAGCATGCGCTCGGCAACTATCTCCAACTGCAGAACGCGAAAAGCAGCATCACCGGTCGCGCTCGCGAAGTCGTCAATCTCGTCGTCAGCCAGGTCAACGACTGCGCCTACTGCCTCGCCGCGCACACGGTAATCGGCAAGATGAATGGCTTCACCGATGAACAAGTGCTGGAGATTCGCGGTGGCCGCGCCAGCTTCGATCCGAAACTCGACGCGCTTGCGCGGCTGGTGAAGAACATCGCGCTCGAACGCGGCCATGCCGATCCCGCGCTGGTGGAAGCGTTCTTCGCGGCAGGCTGGACGAAGGAACATCTTGTGGACGCCATCGTCGTCATCAGCGACAAGACCATCACCAACTATCTGCATGCCACGACGCGCGTACCCGTCGATTTTCCGGCAGCGCCTGCACTGCGCAGCTAAACCAGCAAAAAACATTCGCATTACGTAACGATCAACGTTCCAGGAGATTTGCCATGACCCGCATCACCTACCAGACGGCTGACGTCGACGGCTTTGAAGTGTTCTATCGCGAGTCCGGTGACCGTTCGAATCCCACGCTGCTCCTGCTGCATGGTTTTCCGAGTTCCAGCCATATGTATCGCGACCTGATCCCGCTGCTGGCCGAGCGCTTTCACGTCGTCGCGCCGGATCTGCCGGGCTTCGGACTCTCCGCGCAGCCGCCGCGCGCGCAATTCGCCTACACGTTCGACAACCTGGCAAAGGTGATTGGACGGTTCACCGAAGTCATCGGCCTGGAACGCTACGCGCTTTACGTGTTCGACTACGGCGCACCCACGGGCTTCCGGGTCGCGATGGCGCACCCCGAACGCGTGAGCGCGATCATTTCGCAGAACGGCAACGCCTATGAAGAAGGCCTGAGCGAAGGCTGGAATCCGATCCAGCGCTACTGGCAGGCGCCGAGCGACGCCAACCGCCAGGCATTGCGCGAACTGCTCACGCCCGCGTCGATTCGCTGGCAGTACGAGCACGGCGTGGGCGACACGACGCAAATCTCGCCCGACGGCTACGGCCTGGACACGCTCTATATCGCGCGCCCGGAGCGCGACGAAGTGCAGCTCGACCTGTTCCTCGACTACGCCAGCAACGTCGAGCTGTATCCGGCCTTCCAGGCGTACTTCCGCGCACACCAGCCGCCGCTGCTGGCCATCTGGGGCAAGAACGATCCGTTCTTCCTGCCGCCGGGCGCCGAAGCCTACAAGCGCGACCTGCCGAACGCCGACGTGCGGTTCCTCGATACCGGCCACTTTGCGCTTGAGACGCACGCACGCGAGATTGCAGACGCGATCATCGAGTTCTCGCCGGGCAAGTAACCCGCACTCACGCGGGCGGTCAGCGACCGCCCGCGCACATCTCAACGCACCAACACTGACGGTGCTCATTTGTTCTCGCGGCGCAAAACTCTTGCTCCATGGCGGGTGTTCGAATCCCGGGCCGATGCGCCTACAGTCTGCATTCATCGAGTCACCGGATTCGACCGGAAAGCAGACCGGACACCACTTCCAGCGAGGCATATCATGAGCACTTCCAAAGTCATCGTCGTCACCGGCGCATCGCAAGGCATCGGCGCGCAAACCGTCAGGGCGTTTCTCGCGCAAG
Organism: Paraburkholderia bannensis NBRC 103871; assembly: GCF_000685015.1. Lineage (GTDB taxonomy): Bacteria > Pseudomonadota > Gammaproteobacteria > Burkholderiales > Burkholderiaceae > Paraburkholderia > Paraburkholderia bannensis. Next base: position 283,968 of record NZ_BAYA01000010.1, read on the forward strand.
GCCATCGCGTCGTCGCCACGTCGCGCACGATTGCACCGTCCATCGATGCGAATCTCGTGACCGTGGCCGGCGATATCGGCGACGCCGGCACCGCGCGCCGCGTAATCGACACCGCCATCGAGCGCTTCGGCCGCGTCGATACGCTCGTGAACAACGCGGGCATCTTTATCGCGAAGCCGTTCACGCAGTACACCCCGGACGACTACGCTGCGATCACGAAGGTCAATCTCAACGGCTTCTTCTACATCACGCAGCTGGCCGTCGAGCAGATGCAAAAGCAAGCCAGCGGGCACATCGTGAGCATCACCACCAGTCTTGTGGATCAAGCCAACCATAATGTGCCGTCGGTGCTGGCGTCGCTGACCAAGGGCGGCTTGAATGCGGCGACAAAGTCACTCGCGATCGAATACGCGGCGCACGGCATTCGCGCCAACGCAGTTTCGCCTGGCATCATCAAGTCGCCGATGCACGCGCCAGAAACGCATACCGCACTGGGCGCATTGCATCCGATGGGCCGGATGGGCGAAATGAACGATATCGTCGACGCGATCCTGTATCTTGACTCCGCCGCGTTCGTGACGGGCGAAATCCTGCACGTGGACGGCGGCCAGAGCGCCGGGCATTGAGCAAGGACGTGCCCCTGCGATTCATGGAGTCATCGACATGACGTTTCTCACACCATCGGGGGCGCAATGAGCACGCTCGAATCCTCCTCCGCCGATACCCCGGCCCTCGGTTACGCCGAACGCAACACGCTGTATTGGCGCCGCAACCTGGTGGTCTGCGTGTTCGGTTCGTTCACGACGCTCGTGAGCTTGAGCATGCTGCTGCCGTTCCTGCCGCTGTATGTGCGCCAGCTTGGCGTGAGTTCGCAGGCGGCGGTGATCCAGTGGTCGGGCATCGCCTTCAGCGCGACGTTTCTTGGCACCGCCGTGACCGCGCCGATCTGGGGCCGCCTGGCCGACCGCTTCGGCCGCAAGCCCATGCTCGTGCGCGCGGCCATCGGCATGGCGATCGTGATGTCGCTGATCGGCGTCGCGCACAACGTCTACGAGCTGGTCGCGCTGCGGCTCGTTGCCGGGCTGGTGGGCGGCTACGCCTCCGCATCGACGGTGATGGTCGGCACGCAGGCGCCGCGCGAGCGTGCGGGCTGGGCGCTCGGCATCCTGTCGACGGGCGCGCTTGCGGGCAACCTGATCGGGCCGCTCGTGGGCGGCTTCTTGCCGGGCTGGATCGGCATTCGCGGCACGTTCTTCGCGGGCGGCGCGATGATTGCCGTGGCGGCGCTCGGCACCATCTTCATCGTGAAAGAGGATTTCGATGCACAGCGCGACGCGAAGCGCCGCGCACAGCATGTGGCGTCGGCGAGCGCGCAGCGCGCAAACGTGGGCGTCGTCGCGGCGCTGCTCGTCACGGCGATGATGGTGCTGCTCGCGAACATGTCGATCGAGCCGATCATCACCGTCTATATCTCAAGCCTGCACGTGGACGCCGCGCATCTGGCGCGCGTCGCGGGCGCGGTCATGGCGTGTTCCGCGCTCGGCAGCATGTTGACGGCCGCACGTCTGGGCGCGTTGGCCGATCGCATCGGCAGTTGGCGCGTCATCATCGGCTGCCTGCTGCTCACCGGTCTCGCGATGATTCCGCAGGCTTTCGTCACGCACTGGTGGCAACTCGCGGGGCTGCGCGTGGTCATGGGCATGACGCTCGCCGGGCTGTTGCCGTCCATCGGCAAGCTCGCGCGTCATTGCGTCGATGAATCGTCGACGGGACGCCTGCTCGGCTGGCTGCAATCGGCGCAGTTCAGCGGCCAGGTGATCGGGCCGCTGATTGGCGGCTTCATCGGCGTGCGGCTGGGGCTGCATGCCGTGTTCTTCGCGACGGGCGCGTTGCTGGTGTCGTGTGCGCTGCTCGCGCAGTGGGCGCACAGGCGCGCTCGCTAGCACGCCGTTGCCGGGCGGGAACGCTTCACCCCGGCTTCGCTTTACCGCGGCGCGCTTTCCTGGCCGTGCGCACACGCGTGGCGTCGGCGTGCTCGCGGATCGTCTCGATCAACGCGCGCAATCCGGCAGGCACGTGGCGGCGGCCCGGGTAGTAGAGGCATAGCCCGTCCAGCGCGGGCGTCCAGTCCTCCAGCACGCGCACGAGCGTCCCGGCCTCCAGATCGGCGTTGACGTTCCACTCGGTCAGATAGGTGAGGCCCAGACCCGCGCGCGCCGCCGCCAGCATCAGGTTCGGCTCGTCCAGCGTGAGCGCGCCCTCGCCGTCCACGCGCACGACTTCGCCGCGCTTTTCGAATTCCCATTGGTAGATCATGCCGCTCGGCATGCGGCTTCGAATGCAGCGATGACGCGCGAGATCGGCGGGCGTGCGCGGCGGCTTGTTACGGGCGAAATAGTCCGGATTCCCTACGACTGCAAAGCGCTGGCTTTCACCGAAGGGCACGGCAATCATGTCCTGCGGCACGGTATCGATCAAGCGGATGCCCGCATCGAATCCTTCGACCACGATATCGACCAGCTTCCCCTCTGTGACGATGTCGAGTTTCATCTCCGGATAGCGCTGCAGGAAGTCGATGAATACCGGCATCACCTGCCGCGCCGCGCCCGCCGACGTATTGATGCGCAGCGTGCCGGATGGCGTGTCGCGAAAGCTCCCGGCCTGGTCGAGCGCCGTCTGGATGGTCGCGAGCGCCGGGGCAACCGTCTGCACGAATTGCGCGCCCGCCTCCGATAGCGACACGCTGCGCGTGGTGCGATTGAAGAGCCGCACGCCGATGCGCGCTTCGAGCGCCGCAACCGCATGGCTGAGCGCCGAGGTCGAAACGCTCAGTTCATCGGCCGCGGCGCGAAAGCTGCGACGGCGCGCCACCGCGAGCACGGCTTCGAGTTCGGTGAGTCCAGAGGTTTTCATTATCCTGGATCGTTCAAGAGGTCATCCCGGATTGTACGGCTAGTCAGGCTAATGGCAACGGTCTATCTTGCGATCTGGGCAACGCATCCGGACTTCCATCATGCAGATCATCGACCACATCTATATCGACGGCGCCTTCGTCGTGCCGCACGGCAACGAGTATTTCGATCTTTTCAACCCGTCGACGGAGCAGGTCATCGGCCGCGTGCGACTCGCCGACGCCGAAGATGCGCGCGCTGCCATTGCGGCCGCGAAACGGGCCTTCCCGGCGTTCTCGCGCACCGACAAGGCCGAGCGCGCAGCGATGCTGCGGCGCATGCACGCGGCGGTCGTGGCGAAGGAAGACGCGCTGTTCGAAGCAATCGTCGAGGAATACGGCGCGCCGGTTTCGCGCGGTCGCTGGATGGCGCGCCACGCGAGCGACGTGCTCAAGCAAGCCGCCGATACGCTCGACACCTATGCGTTCGTGAGCCGCGCCGGCACCGCCGACGTCGTCATGCAGCCGCTGGGCGTAGCGGGACTGATCACGCCCTGGAACAGCGACGCGGGCTTCATCTGCGGCAAGCTGGCCGCCGCGCTCGCGGCGGGCTGCACGGCCGTCGTCAAGCCCAGCGAAATGAGCGCGATGCAGACGCGCATCGTCACCGAAGCGCTGCACGAAGCGGGCTTGCCTGCTGGCGTGTTCAATATCGTGACCGGACGCGGCGATACGGTCGGCGCCGAAATCAGCACGCATCCGGACGTGGCCAAACTCTCGTTCACGGGATCGACGGCGGTGGGCAAATCGATTCTGCGTGCGGGCGCGGAAACGCTCAAACGCGTCACGCTGGAACTGGGCGGCAAATCGCCTTTTATCGTGCTCGACGATGCGAATTTCGACGAAGCCGTGCCGCTCGCGCTGCAAGCGGGTTTCATGAACAGCGGTCAGGCCTGCATTGCCGGAACGCGCATTCTGGTGCCGCAATCGCGCCTTGCCGAATTCGAGCAAAAGATCGTGGCGGCAGCCGCGGAGTTTCAATCGGGCGACCCGCGCGACGCGCGCACGAGCATCGGCCCCATGGTGAGCCAGAAGCAATGGGAGCGCGTGCAGCGCTATATCCGTATCGGCATCGACGAAGGTGCGCGCCTGCTCACCGGCGGCGAGGGACGGCCCGAAGGCGTGGACGCAGGCTGGTTCGTGCGCCCGACGCTCTTTAGCGACGTGCGCAACGACATGACGATTGCGCGCGAGGAGATCTTCGGGCCGGTGCTGTCCATCATCGCGTATCGCGATACCGAGGACGCCGTCGCCATCGCGAACGATACGCCCTATGGATTGCAGGCTTATGTCTGTTCGAGCGATGCGGCGCGCGCTCGCGCCGTGGCCGCTCGCATCGACGCGGGCCGCGTGCTGGTCAATACGCTCGCCCACGAACCGGCGGCGCCGTTCGGCGGCTTCAAGCAGTCGGGCATCGGGCGTGAATATGGCAAATACGGGCTCGAAGCGTTTCTCGAACCGAAGGCGGTTTTGCAGGCCTGAAAACTGAAATCACTTGCTGAATGGCAGTCGTTTTTATTCAGAAACAAACTTTTAAATCTGCATTTAAACGACACCTTATCCGCTCCTTAAGAATTGCCATGGTTACAAAAAATATAGTTCTAAAGCGCAATTAAAGCGGCGCCGATAAAGCAATTGCCGCTTTCCGGCATTTCTTTAAATCGGGAGAATAATCCATGGCAATTCAGGCTCTTTCCGGCCAGGCAATGGCGACGAATGTCGCAACGGCGACGACGACGAACGGCCAGTCGGCGCAGACCGGCGCCGCCGCTAAATTGTCCAGCACGACGCAAACGCAAGGCGCAACGTCGGCGGCACAAGGCACGTCGTCGACTTCGACGGCTTCGGCTTCGTATTCGGTGAAGATCAGCAATGCCGCGCGCGCAGCATTGGCCGAGGCGACGGAAACCTCGGTGCAGACGGCTCAGGAAGCCAATCGCGGCGATATGCAGGCGCAACGCCTGCTGGCCAAGGAGCAGGCCAACAAGGTCGGCTAAGAATTGAATCGGCTCCCGCTTGCATGTCTTGAAGCGGGAGCTTTCTTGAGTGCAGCAAAAAGCGGAATCAGGATGAGCGCTGCGCCGCGCGTTGCGGAATCAGCAACAGGCACGCGACGATAAACGCCAGCAAAATGCCCGAGGCGTACAAACGGCTCACGGCGAAACCGCCCTGCGCCACCGGCTTGTCGAGCAGGTCGCCCAGCGTGGCCCCCAGCGGCCGCGTCAGCACGAATGCGGCCCAGAACAGCAGGGTGCGCGACACGCGCGTGCCCAGCCACAGCAGCCCGACGATCACGATGCCCACGCCGAAGATCGCCGCGCCCACTTCGAAGCCCAGCCCGAGGCCGCCGCGATCGTCGTCGGCGACCCAATCGCCCAGCGCCGTGCCTAGCGTCTGCGAAAAAAGAATCGTGATCCAGTAGAACCATTCGACGCGCGGCGTCGCGACGCTTTCGACCGCCACGGTGCCCTCGGAGCGATACCAGGCGCCCAGGCTCACGGCCAGCAGCGCAACGATCACGGTGACGCCGCCGGGATAACCGATACCGAGCGAGCGATCGCAAAAGTCCGCCAGCGTGGTGCCAAGCGTCGTCGTGGCGATGATCGTCGCCCAATAGAGCCAGGTGTTGAAGCGCTCCGCGCGAACCTGCGCGAACACGAGTGCGATGAATGCGGCGAGGAAAATCAGCGTGCCGACGAGATAGCCCAGGTTCAGCGACATGGTGACCCAGTCGCCGCCGGTTTCGCCCAGCGTGGTCGCTGCGATCTTGATGATCCAGAAGCCGAGTGTGAGCGCGGGCACCTTGCTCAGCGCATGCTCGGGTGTGAGAGTGACGTCGGCGGTCGAGTTCATGGGCGCGTTCTCCATCCTGGCGATGGTGAGAATCAAAACTGTCGACTGTATTCAACAGCGCCTTAACCCGGCCTTAAGTGTCGCCAATACGTCACATCATTAATTCGCGCCGGGATCGTTACTCCATATCCCCGAACAGATCAGGCACCGATTGCGAACCGGACGGTTCGGGAACCGTCCCTGCACGCACCTGTGCGAGCACGTCTGCAGGCAGCCACGCCTCTTCCAGCGCGCCCAGGCCGCCTTCGATCAGCTGCTGCAGGAAATACGAAGGCTTGCGGCCGCTGGTGTCCGCGAGGAGCCGCAATCTGCGCTCGATGGCCGGATCGACGCGCACTGCGACGACCTTCAACTTCTCCGCACTCTTTTTCCTGCCCAACGTGTGACTCCGTGCTGTGTGCCAGTTGCGCCATTGCAGCAGCGCAATAACAGCGCCTGCTCGCGACTGCGCGAAATTGCGCGCGATTTCGCGCAATATGATCGCCCATGAAAAAACCCGCGAGAGCATGACGCTTCGCGGGTTTCTTTTAATCCGGGCAAAGTCGTTAAAGACCTGCTGGACTGAATTCTGGTGCCGACGGCGAGACTCGAACTCGCACAGCTTTCGCCACTACCCCCTCAAGATAGCGTGTCTACCAATTTCACCACGTCGGCATTTCCTTGCAACCGGATGCACGAGGCTCCGTATTGCGTATCCCTTGCTAGCGCTCCGAACAAACTGTCGTTAAGCAAGGGATCGGCATTGTATCGAGTCCTTTCGCATTTTTGAAGGCCCTTGCGAAAAAAATCTGAAAATTTTTTGCAGCCGTGTGAAAGTGCCTAAAAAAGCGGCTCAATCGTCGAGCGTCTGGAGGAACTGCGCCACCATCGTCGCGACCTCCACTTCCTGTTCGCGATGCGGCACGTGGCGCACGCCTTCCATGATTGCCGCGCGTCCTGGCCCGCTCACGCGCGCCGCAATGCGTTCGGGATGCACGCGCGTGCCGTATTCGTCGAGGCTGCCATGAATCGCCAGCGTCGGGCACGTCACGCGCGGCAATACCGCATCGAGCGACCAGTCGGCGAATTCTGCCGAGAGCCACGTTTCGATCCACGCATCCAGCACCCATTGCGTCTTGTCGCCGTGATAGCGGGCAAGACGCGCGAATTGCGCGGGATCGCGAAACTGCTCGCGCGCCGCACGAATGCCAGCGAGCGTGAGGTCTTCCACGAAGGTTTGCGCGGCCTCGGTGATGAGCGCTGCGCACTGCCCGGCATGCTGCGCGGCACACTCCACCGCCATGCCGCCGCCCACGCTATGGCCGAAAGCGATAAAACGCTCGACGTCCAGTTGTTGGCATAACGCCGGGAAAAAACGTTCGGCCTCGTCACGCACGAAGCCCGCGCCCAACCGATCCGCACGTGCATCCGAAGCGCCAAAACCCGCGCGATCGTAGGCAATCACGCGCCGCCTGGTTGCGCGCGCAAGCGTCTGCGGGAACGTGCCCCACAGCGTGACGCAGCCCAGCGAGTCATGCAGCAGCACGATGGGCGCACGCCCCGCAGGATCACCATGCGGATCGCCATACGTCCAGCTACGCGCGAACAGCTTGCCTGTTGGGCTCGCTGGGCTCGTTGGGCTCGTTAGGCTCGCGATCCAGTGATCCTGCGTCAGCGCCTGTGTCTCAGTCATTGTTATGCGGTGTCGATGGTCGGTCGGATTCGGCGAGCGACGTCAGCCGAACAGGTGCCTTAGTATGCCTGTTGCCGCCACGCCGATCAGCACGGTCGGCAGCAACGAAAGCCGCGTCGCGGCGAACAGCGTGATGGCGAGCGCCACGAGATCGGCAGGATCGCGCGACACGAACGCGGGCGCGATCACCGAAATCAGCACGCAGCCCGGCACGTTCTCCATCACGGCGCGCATCCGCGGGCTCAGCGTGCGGTCGCGCAGCGCCACGTAGCCGATGATGCGCGTGAGGTAGGTCGTCACGGCCATCAGGAAGATGGTCGCGAGCGTCATCAAGGTCGAACTCTCAAGCATTGCCCGGCTCCCGCAGCACGGCCGTCACGAGACCCGCGCACGCGCCGACGGCCACATACCAGGCGCCCGGCAGGTAGAGATAGGTCACAGCGGCCGCCACGAGGCTGACGAGCCACGGCAGGCTCGCGCGCATGCCCTTCCACATGCCCTTGAGCAGCACGAGAAAGACCGCCGTGAAGGCCATGTCGAATCCATAGCGCTGCACGTCGCCCAGCACGGGCCCGAGCACCGCGCCCAGCGCCGTGAACGACACCCACGTCAGCCACAGATTGATCGCGACCCCCATGTAATAGGCCATGCTCACACGCCCGTGGCCGTTGGTCTTTGCGTCGGCCATCGCCATCGCCCAGCTTTCGTCGCACATGAGGAACAGCGCGGGCAGCGCGCGGCGCAACGGCACGTGACGGATGTATTGCGCGAAGGCCGCGCCCATCAGGATGTGGCGCGCATTGACGAGAAACGACATCGCCACGATCAGCGCGATATGCGGCGGCGACGTCCACAGGCGCACGGCCGTGAACTCCGAGCCGCCCGCGAAATTCACGCCCGTCATGAGCGGAACTTCGATGTTGCTCAGGCCCTTTTGCGCGGCCTGGGCGCCCAGCACCAGCGCGAATGGGATGAAGCCCATCATGATGGGCAACGCTGCACGCATGCCGCGCGCGACTTCTGAAGTATCGATGGAACGCCGCGCGGAAGCGGCAGAGGTAGGCACACTGCTCATGATAATTACAATTCCTGCAAAGGCGATATTTTCTGCCGAATGCGTTCGAATCGGGTTGCGTTGTGGCCATGCTGGCGCGAGAATTTGGCACTCAATGCCACGAATCAGCAAAATATCGACATGGAAAGCCATCTCAAGCTCGACGCCATCGACCGGCGCATCCTCAACGCCCTGCAACGCGACGGCCGTTTGCAGAACGTCGATCTCGCCCAGCAGGTCGGGCTGTCACCGTCGCCGTGCCTGCGGCGCGTGCGCCTGCTTGAAGATGCGGGCGTGATCGAGAAGTACGTGGCCGTGCTCGATCCGGCCAAGGTCGGCAAGGCGCTGACCGTGTTCGCACGCGTGTGGCTCAAGGGGCAGGACGCGCACACGGTGGACAGTTTCGCGGAAGCGGTGCGCCAGTTCCCCGACGTGGTCGAGTGTCACTTGATGGCGGGCGATTGCGATTTCCTGCTGCGCATCGTGGCCGCCGATCTCGACGAATATCGCCGCTTTCTGATGGAATATCTGACGCGCATTCCCGGCGTGCAAAGCGTGAAAACCGATATTCCGATGCAGAAAATCAAGCTCACGTCCGAGATTCCCATGTGAGGTAATGCACGGAAATAATCATGAATATGCGTGACGGTTTGCGTTTGACAATGCCTGACAGTTCACTGCACGCGCCTCGCTGATAATGCGGTGAATCATCCGGTGGCCCGCTGAATAAGCCTGCTCATCAAGTTTTTCGATCAGGCGCCGAAGCGTTCGACCGGTCATGACAGGCATTACCGCCACGCGATGAGACCTCATGTCCAACAAGAACGCTTTCACGAAACGCGTGATTTACGCCGCGCGCGCCCGTCCCCATCCACCGCCGATGCAATGGTGCAGGCGTCGCGCAAGCGCATTGCCATTTGTGACGCCATCGATTCTGCCGACGCGCTTGCGCAGCGAACGACAGAGGCTGATCCGGCGCATTCGCGAACTCGAAGCCGAGAATGCGGCACTCGCCGAACTGTCGGTCACCGACGCGCTAACCGGCGCTTATAACCGGCGTTACCTGGAAGTGGTGCTCGCGCATGACGCGCGGCTGCGCGAGCGCACGCACACGGCGGCGCTCTGCGTATTCGATATCGACCATTTCAAGCGCATCAACGACGCTTATGGCCACCATGCGGGCGACCGGGTGTTGCGCGCCGTCGCGCGGGCGGTGACGGGCGGCCTGCGCAGCGGCGACGAGTATCTGTTCCGGCTTGGCGGCGATGAATTCTGCGTGCTGCTGTTCGCGGACTCGGCGCACGAAACGCTGAGCATCGTGGAGTGCCTGCAACAGGCCGTGAGGTCGCTGGAGCCGCCGCAGCGCGAGCTACAGGGTCACGCGCTCACGATCAGCATGGGCGTCGTGTGGCGCGCGCACAGGCAAGGCCATGAACACGAGCCAGCGGCCACGCCGTGGGAGATGTACCAGCGCGCCGACCAGATGCTCTACGCGGCAAAGCGCGCAGGCCGGAACCGCATCGAGTTCACCACGGTTTGAGCCCGCATTGTTTCAGGCTTGATCGCGCTTTAATCCAGCTTTAAACCGGCTTCAATTGCGCTTCAATCGAGTTGCTTGCGCATCGCCGCCGTGATGCGCTGGCGCGCTTCGCCATAGCCATCCCATGGATCGGCATGTAGTTTGTCGAGTCGTTCATGCAAGTTGGCCACCGTCCATTGCGCGCCGCCGGTGACCGACTCCAGCTCGTCCCAGCGAATCGGCACGGATACGCCCAGCCCAGGCCTCGCACGCGGCGCGTAAGCGGCAATCGACGTCGCGCCGCGCCCATTGCGCAGATAGTCCACGAAAATGCGGCCCGTGCGGTTCTTCGGGCCCATCTTCGCGCTAAAGCGATCGGGCAAGGTCGACGCCATATGCACCGCCACCGCGCGCGCGAAGTCCTTCGCCGCTTCCCATGACGCGTGACGCGCGAGCGGCACGACCACATGCAGCCCCTTGCCGCCGCTCGTCTTGCACCAGGCACGCAGGCCCAGCGCTTCGAGCAGTCCGCGCGTCAGTTGCGCCGCCTCGATCATGCGATCCCAGCCCAGCGCCGGATCAGGATCGAGATCGAAAATCAGCCGGTCTGGCTTCTCGATGTTCGTGACCCGCGCATTCCACGTATGAAATTCGATGGCGTCCATCTGTGCCGCGCCGACGATCGCGTCCACGCTCTCGAAGGTCATGAGCGCCGCATGCCCAGGATCAAGTCCTTCGTGCTGGGCCGCGTGCGGTATTTGCAGCTTGCTCGCGTGCTTCTGGAAAAACAGTTCGCCGCCTATGCCTGAAGGCGCGCGCACCACCGCGGTGGGCCGCTTTTGTAGTTGCGGCAGCAGCCACGGCGCGACGGCCTCGAAGTAATGCACGAGGTCGATCTTGCGCAACCCGCGCGCTTCGTCGATCACGCGTTCCGGATGTGTGATGCGAATGCCGGCCACTTTGGTGTCTCCCGTGGTTTCATTCTTCAAGACGCGCCGTGATGTTTTCCATGCGCTTTGCCGTCTACTGGCACAGAAGACAAATCAAAGAGCAAATGCAATGCCCGTATATTCAAGGCACATATCCCGCGTTTGCAAACACGTACGCGCGCCAACCGCATTTTGGGCGCTTTGGCTATAGTACGGGGCGCCGATTTTTGCGCCCCTTCGACGGGCGCGCCACACTCGCACGACTGACCACCAGCACAAGAAAAACGCGGAGAACCACGTTGCTGCAACGACACCTCATCGCCAGGCTGCTGACGAGCCTGCTCCCGCTGTTGACCGCCACGGCCGCCCATGCGAGCGGCGACGACGGCTGCACCAGCCCGTCCACGCTGCGCCATCCCCGCTATACCTGCGGCGGCCTGCCGTTTTTAAGTCCAGGCAACGACACGCGCATCAATGCGATGCTGCTGATGACCGACAGCAAGCGGCTTTCGCAGACCTTCCCCGACCCGAAGAAAATCGCCGTCGCGGATCGCCCGAACCAGCTCGTGGTGCCGTTCCTCTACGATTACTCGGGCTGGATCGACATTGGCCAGAAGCCGGACAGCGCCGATGCGGACGCTAACGGTCAATCGACCTTCTACGCGGATGGCGAAGGCAGTATCTGCCGCAGCATCGCATCGGGCGACGAGGCGTTCAACGACGCGCTGGGCGCCGCCAAAGGCCTGCCTGCCGATGAAGCCACGCGCCTGCGCGCGGCGCGCGCCGATCTGGCGAAGGCTTGCCCCGCACGCGGCGATGGCAATAACAGCGGCAATGCCACCGGCGCCAACGCAGCCGCCTGGCAAAAGCCCACGGGCCTCAAGACCGCACTCGGCCAGCAGTTCGCGACCTACCTGGACGGCGCGAACGCGTTCTATCGCTACGACTTTTTCTCGGCGACGAAGTCTTTCGCCAGCGCCTCGCGCAGCGCCAACCCGTGGCTCAAGGAAGCCTCGCTCTACATGGCAGGCCGCGCGCAGCTCAACGCCGCGCAGGCCGAAGCCTTCGCCTCGGAAGGCGACGGCAACACCCTCGACCGCGACAGCGTGAGGAAGGTCTCGCTCGACGCTGCGCAAACGGTCTTTCGCGCTTATTTGAAGGTGTATCCGCAGGGACGTTACGCGGCATCGGCGCAGGGTCTGCAACGCCGCGTGTCCTGGCTGGGCGGCGACACCGCGCGTCAAGCCACCGACTACGATCGCGCCTTCGCGCGCTGGACGCCCGACGATTCGAACGTGCCGCTTAGCCAGCTCGCCAACGAACTCGACAGCAAGCTGCTGCTGAGCGCGACCGACATGGACAAGGTGAAGTCGCCTAACGTGCTCGCGCTCGTCGACCTGATGCGCATGCGTGCGCAGCCGAGCCCAGATTCGTCGCAGCCCAAGACCATTACGCTCGACGAACTGCAGGCGCAGAAGCCGGTCTTCGCGAACACGCCCGCGTTATACGACTATCTGCTCGCGTCGTATCACGTCTACGTCGATCACAAGCCGGAACAGGCGCTCGCGCTGTTGCCCGACTCGCCGCCCGCCGATGCCTCGCTGAATTACTTCGCGTTGAGCCAGCAGGCGCTGCGCGCGTTTGCGCTTGAAGACAGCGGCCAGGCCGACAAGGCGCGGCAACTCTGGAGCGACCTGGTGCCGCTCGCGCAGTTGCGTCTGCAACGCGAGGCGCTCGAACTCGGCCTGGCGATGAACCTGGAACAGGCGGGCCTGATCGATCGCGCATTCGCCGACGATTCGCCGATCCAGAACGCGGCAATCCGCGCGACGCTACTGCAACGCTCCGCCAATGCAGACCTGCTGCGCGCGCAGGCGCAGAACAAGGCCGTGAGCGGCACGCTGCGCGATATCGCGCTCTATACGCTGCTCTACAAGGAATTCACGCGTAGCCGTTACGCCGATTTCCTTGCCGATCTCGCGCTGGTGCCCGCCGCGCCGTCCGCCGCGATCAAGCCGTTCACGCTGCCCGGCGCGAAGAACAACGAGGGTTACACGTGCCCCACGACACGCGACGTCGCGGCGATGCTGCAAATGAATCCGAACGACGCGAAAGGCCTGAACTGTCTTGCGGACTTCGTGCGCAACCATCCGCCCGCGTACGCGCTCGGTGAGGATCCGTACGTGCTCGATCCCCTCTACCCGCGCCTGGAAGCGGAGGCTGCCACGCTGCCTACGCTTGGCAGCCGGCCCTCGCAGTTCCAGGGCGCGCCGTATCAGCGCATCGCGAGCTACCAGAACGTGATCGCCAACCCGCAGGCAAGCGCCGACGACCGCGCGTATGCGCTCTATCGCGCGATCAACTGCTTCGCACCTTCGGGCTACAGCGATTGCGGCGGCAACAAGCTGCCCGCCAGCGCGCGCAAACGCTGGTTCACCACGCTCAAGACCGACTATCCGCGCAGTCAGTGGGCGCAAGCGCAGAAGTACTACTGGTGAACGGGACTGTGAAGCGCTGGTTTTGCATGGCGCTGCTGGCATGCATCGCATCCGTGCCGGCAGCGTCGGCGGGCACGGTCGATGCCGCGCGATACGATTCGTTCTGGCTGTGGGCGGGCGTCAAGCCGCAGGCCGTGTTGCACGACGCGCGCACGGTCTACGTCCTGCAAGGCCAGATCGAAGCCGCGCCCGGCGATGAATCGCAAGTGCGCTTCATCGCCCAGGGCGTGGCGGCGCCGGATGCGCCCCATGCACGCCTCTGGCTCGTCTATCGCGCGCATACGCTGCGCTGGACGCCGCGTGTCACGCAGATCATGCTGGCGCAGCTTGCGCGCTGGCGTGCATCGGGCCACGCGATCAGCGGCATCCAGATCGATTTCGACGCACGTACGCTGCATCTTCAGGACTACCTGGATTTTTTGCGCACGCTGCGCGAGACCTTGCCTGCCGATTGCCGCTTGAGCATCACGGGTCTGCTCGACTGGAGCAGCCGGATCGACGCGGATCAGGTCAACCAGCTCAAGCACATCGTCGATGAAGTGGTCGTGCAGACCTATCAGGGCCGCCGCACGATCACGCGTTACGACGCGTACCTGCCGCGCGTCGCGCGCCTGCAATTGCCGTTTCGCATCGGCATCATTCAGGGCGGCGTGTGGGAAGCGCCACCGTATCTCGACGCGAATCCGTGGTTTCGCGGCTACGTCGTGTTTCTGCGCAATCCTTGAAATCGCTCGAATTGCCGCTTCACATTGCAGCTTCAGTTTGTCGGCGGCCGTTTGCGCTGGAACGGGACGTACTGATATTGCGGCCCTTGCGCACGCGCGCCGCAAAGATGGGCGCTGAGCGGTGCGGTCACTGCGCCCTCCCCGATGCTCACGCGCAGCGACGCAGTATCGACGCATTGCGTGTCGTCGAATACCTCGCCCGTGACCCAGCGCAGGCTCGCCTTTATGGTCGCGTGCGGCGGGATCACCACCGGCAGCAACACCGGGCCTGGATGCATGCCAGGCGTCGGCTGCATCGACGTTGGTAGCGTCTGCGCGTTTGCATCCAGAAACGCCACATCGGGGCGCGCTGGGAGCTGGCACGCGCGGCTGCCTCGGTTGCGCAGCATGACATACGTGCCGCCGTGCGACATGCCGTTGAAATCGCCGCCGCCATCGTCGAGGCTCAAGGCCAGCTGCGTTGGCTGGCACTGCGGGGCTTGCGCGCTCGCGCTCGCCACGTGAATCGAAAGCGCCACGAAAAGCAGCGCGCTCATTGTCTTCCTGACCTTTTTACGCATCGTTCTCCCTTGCTTGCGGCGTCGTTCAAACGTCGAATATAGCCCCGAATACCGTCCGATCTTCGCCAGCGCGCTGCACAAAACCCGTCCGCCCCACCGCCGCCGCCAGCGTATACGCCCTATACGCGAAATCCCATGAAGTTTCCGTCAGCAACGACCGATAACGTCTTAACGGGCCCCCGTTCCATCGCTGACGCAACCGAGCTGACGAAAAACTTTCATGTCCATCTGGCGCAAACTTTCCATCCAGAACAAGCTGGTTCTGAGCATGACCACCTGCCTGCTGATCTTCATCGGCATATCGAGCGGGCTGAGCATCTGGCTGATCGGCGATACGGTGCGCGAGCGCGTCGTGCAGGACGAATTGCCCACGGCCGTCAACGGCATCCGCGCCGACGTGCAGCGCCAGCTCGCAGGGCCGATCACCGCCGCGCGCGCCATCGCGCTCAATCCCTTCCTCCAGCAATGGGAAGCCGATGGCGAGCCCGAAGCGGGCGCGGCCAACTGGACGCGCCTTGCCGCCAACATCAAGGCCGAGGAAAAGGCCGCCAGCGTGCAATGGATTTCCGCCAAGACCGGCAATTACTACACGGAGGCCGGACTGCAACGCAAGATCGGCGAGCAGGATGGCTGGCTCAAGGCCTTTCTCGCCAGCGGCAAGCCGTATGAAGTGAACATGGATCGCGACGTCGCCGTCGGCGGTTACATGATGTTCATTAATGCGCGCGTGCAGGGCGACGGCGCGGCGAGTAGTGCGGCGACTGGTACGGGCAACACGGGCGGCGCGGACGCCACCAGCGTCGCGGGCATGGCGCTCTCGGTGGATGCGCTCGCGGCGGGCATTTCCAGCTACAAAATCGGCCAGACCGGCTTCGCGTACCTCGTGCACCCGGACGGCGCGATCATGATGCACCGCGACACCTCGCTCGTGGACGGCAAGCACTTCCTCAAGGACATGCCGGGCATGCCTGCCGATGTCGCGTCTTCGCTGCTGGGCGGCAAGCCCTATGCATCGACGACCTACCCCGCGCCCGGCGGCACGCGTTATATCGCGACCTCGCTCGTCCCCGAACTCAACGCCTACGTCGTGGTCGAGGTGCCGCAGGCCGAACTGCTCGGCCCGTTCGAGCGCACGATCCGCACGGCCACGCTGATTGCCGCCGTGGTGGGCCTGGCCGCCGCGCTCGGCGTGATCCTGCTGGTCGGTCGTGCGATTGCCGCGCCGGTGCGCCGCGCCGCCGTCCTGCTCGCCGAAATCGCAGACGGCCAGGGCGACCTCACGCGCCAGATGACCGTCGAGACCGGCGACGAAGTCGGGCAACTGGCCGATGCGTTCAACCGCTTCGTGGCGTCGATGGGCACGCTGGTGCGGCGCGTGCGCGCATCGTCGACGTCCATTGCGATCGGCTCGACGCAGATCGCAATGGGCAACGCCGACCTGAGCCAGCGCACCGAAGAACAAGCCAGCAATCTCGAACGCACGGCCGCGTCGATGGAGGAAATCACGGCCGCTGTGAAGAACAACACCGACACCGCGCGCACCGCCGCGCAGATGGCCAGCACGGCGTCCACGGCGGCTTCGCAGGGCGGCGAAGTGGTCGGTCAGGTCGTCAGCACGATGGAACAGATCAGCGAGGCGTCGCGCAAGATCTCCGAGATCATCGTCGTGATCGACAGTATTGCGTTCCAGACCAATATCCTCGCGCTCAACGCGGCGGTCGAAGCCGCGCGCGCGGGCGAGCAGGGGCGCGGCTTCGCGGTCGTGGCGTCGGAAGTGCGCAACCTCGCGCAGCGCAGCGCGCAGGCCGCCAAGGAAATCAAGGCGCTGATCGAGCACAGCGCGGGGACGGTCGATGCGGGTTCGCGGCTCGTCGCCGATGCGGGCCGCGTGATGAGCGACGTGGTCGCGCAGGTGCAGGGCGTGAGCACGATGATGAGCGAAATCACCTCGGCGAGCGTCGAGCAGAGTGCGGGCATCGGCCAGATCGGCGATGCGGTGCAGCAACTCGACGAGGTGACGCAACAGAACGCGGCGCTGGTGGAGGAAAGCGCGGCAGCGGCGGAAAGCCTCAAGCAGCAGGCCGCCGAACTCGACCGGCTGGTGGCCGTGTTCAAGGTGGGTGAGGAACACGCGCTGATCTAGGGGGTGCTTAAGGGGCACATACGGGACGCATAAGGGCGCATAAGGGTTGCGGCTATCTACGCAACGTTCGTAAAGCGCCTAATCTTTAAATATCGGGCCACCCCACTGCCCGTCCGGACGTTCCGATGCGCGCTCATCGCCCCACCCGGGCGGCGGAGCACGACACGCTGCCGCCTCACTCCCGCCGTGTGCACTCGCTGCTATCGGCGCGGCTAGTGCGTGTCGCGCTGTTGCTGATGCTCGCGGCGGTGTCGACGGTGGCCGCGCGCATCAACGCGTGGGCGGCAGCGCCTGGCGCGGTCGTGGTGATGAGCGTCGATGGCGCAATTGGCCCTGCCAGCGCCGATTTCATCGTCCGCACGCTCAACCGCGCGGCGCAGCAGCACGCGGCGCTCGCGATTCTCCAGCTCGATACGCCTGGCGGCCTCGATACCGCGATGCGCGAGATCATCAAGACGATCCTCGCCTCGCCCGTGCCCGTGGCGGCATTCGTTGCGCCCGGCGGCGCGCGCGCGGCGAGTGCGGGCACTTACATCGTCTACGCCAGCCATGTCGCGGCGATGGCGCCGGGCACGAACCTGGGCGCGGCGTCGCCGGTGCAGCTTGGCATGGGGTCGCCCGCCCAGCCGGCTCCGGCGACTCCGGCAACTGCGCCCGCCACGCCAGGCACGCCTGGCATACCTTCCGGGCCGTCGACGGCGTCGTCTGGTTCCGGCGCTTCCGCACCGCTGCCCAGCGACACCGCCTCCACTGAAACCCGCAAGATGACCCACGACGCGGCCGCGTACATTCGCGGCCTCGCGCAGCTGCGCGGGCGCAACGCGGCCTGGGCCGAACGCGCGGTGCGCGAGGCGGTGAGCCTGTCCGCCAATGAAGCGCTCGACCAGCACGTGATCGACCTGGTCGCGACCGATCCCGTCGATCTCGCCCATAAGGTCGATGGGCGCGTCATCGCCACTGCGGCGGGCAGCGTGCGGCTGGCGACGGCGCACGCCCCCTTCGTCTACGTCGCCCCCGACTGGCGCAGCCGCTTCCTCGCGATCATCGCCGATCCGAACGTCGCGCTGATCCTGCTGACGATCGGCGTGTATGGCCTGTTCTTCGAATTCGCCAATCCAGGCTTCGTGCTGCCGGGCGTGGCGGGCGGCATCTGCCTGCTGGTCGGCCTGTTCGCGCTGCAACTGCTGCCAGTGAACTACGCGGGCCTGGGCCTCGTGCTGATGGGGCTCGGCTGCCTGATCGCCGAGGCGTTCCTGCCGACCTTCGGCGTGCTGGGCTTCGGCGGCATCATTGCGTTCGCCGTGGGCGCGCTGATGCTCATGGACACCGACGTACCCGGCTACGGCATTCCGCTGCCGCTGATCGCGGGCCTGACGCTGGGCGGCGCGGTGTTCGTCGCCTGCGTCTCCGGCGTCGCGCTGCGCGCGCGGCGGCGGCCCGTGGTGACCGGCGCGGAAGCGATGGTCGGCAGTGTCGGCGAGGTCATCGACGAGGGCTTGCAGATCGAGCATGGCGACGCGCAAAAGGTGAGCGGCTGGGCAATCGGCTGGGCCCGCGTGCGCGGCGAGCGCTGGCGCGTGGCTTGCGCGATTGCCCTGACGAAAGGCACACGCGTGCGTGTGACGGCGCGCGACGGCCTCATGCTCACGGTCGCGCCGCTGGGCGACACCGCCGCACCGCAAGAACGACAGCAACCAGCCCCCAGGCAGGAAGCACCCCGGTAGTCGCCCCATTCGGGAGGAGCATCGCCATGATCGGTTTCACGTTTGGTTTTTCGAGTCTGCTGATATTGCTGGCGGTGCTGCTTGCCGTGTCGGCCATCCGCATCTTCCGCGAGTACGAGCGCGGCGTCGTGTTCATGCTGGGCCGCTTCTGGAAGGTCAAGGGGCCGGGCCTCGTGTTCATCCTGCCGGTCGTACAGCAGGCCGTGCGCATCGATTTGCGCACCGTGGTGTTCGACGTGCCCGCGCAGGACGTCATCACGCGCGACAACGTGTCGGTGAAGGTGAACGCCGTGGTCTATTTCCGCGTGGTCGATCCGGAAAAGGCCGTGATCCAGGTCGCGCGCTACTTCGAAGCCACGAGCCAGCTCGCGCAGACCACCTTGCGCGCGGTGCTCGGCAAGCACGAACTCGATGCGCTGCTGGCCGAGCGCGAACAATTGAACGCCGATATCCAGAAGACGCTGGACTCGCAGACGGACGCGTGGGGCATCAAGGTCTCGACCGTGGAAATCAAGCACGTCGACCTCAACGAAACGATGATCCGCGCGATTGCGCGCCAAGCCGAAGCCGAGCGCGAACGGCGTGCCAAGGTGATTCACGCCGAAGGCGAATTGCAGGCCTCCGAACAATTGTTGCAAGCCGCGCAACGGCTCGCGTTGCAACCGCAGGCGATGCAGTTGCGTTATTTGCAGACGCTCACGACGATTGCCGCGGACAAGAACTCGACGATTGTGTTTCCGTTGCCGATCGATTTGTTATCGGTGCTGGTCGAGCGGCTGGGTGTGCCGAAAACGCCTTGATTTACTGCGCCGCAGAGAAAGCGCGGCCCGGTAGTCGTCAAGCAAAGTGAGGCGACAGGGGCGCGGCAAAATTCATCTGCCTGGTTCATGCCACACAGTGACGACGACGGCCGGTGAAACGCCGGCCAGCGTTGCAGGACAAGTTCGCGCGAAGCTCTTGTTCCGCGAACCGGGTTGCTGTTCACGCGACGTGGTTCGCGGCCACACCGTGCCCAGGCGTACTTTGCAGGCGAGCGCACAACGCGGTTGGCAAAGGCCCACGCTCACGTATTCAAGCAGCCGGGGCCACCGAAGCGCCTTCGATGCCATGCCTCGCGAGCGCATCGCCGACGAATCCCGATGCTTTCTTTTGCTCAACGAAATCCGCGAGCACCGCGGCAGCCTGCTCACCCCGGCTCCTTGCGACGCCCATCGCCTGGCGAATCACCATGAAACGCTGATCCAGAAGACGCAAGCCGCCAACCTTGCTCGCATCGGCCTGCAATTGCTGCTTGACCCCTGCGGCCACCTCCAGCCCTTGCTCGATGAAGGTCTGCACCACCGCTGGCGACGTTGGCGCGCGCACGATCTGCGCCGCCTTCAATTCGCGCGTGAGGAAGAGATCATAGGCGCTGCCCTTGCCAACGGCCACGCGATGATTGGCTGTATCGACGTCGGCGTTGGTGCGAACGGGCGAATCCTCGCGCACGAGATAGAACCCTTCGATCAGCACGTAAGGCGCGGTGAACGCGATCGTCTCGCCACGCTTGGGATCCACCGCGAAAAAGCCGAAATCCGCGCGTTCGTCGCTCACGGCCTCGACGGACTTGCCGGCCGCATCGAACACCACGAGTTCGAGCGGCAACCCAAGATACGCCGCAAAATCACGGGCGAGATCCACGGATACGCCAAACGGCTCGCCCGTGGCGGAATCGCGATTGGCAAGAATCGGATTGCCGAGATTGATGGAGGCGCGCAAGACGCCCGTGGGTGCGAAAGCCTCAACGACAGCGGGATCGATATTCATAAGTGATGTGTGCGACGCCGCGTGCCGGGCGTCTATTACGGTTCAAAGATTTCGCGGATATTCGACAGCGCATCGAGCGTATGCAGCAAATGCTGACGCAGTTCCTCCGAGGCGTCCTCGTTGCGCTCATGTTCGAGCAGTTCGAGCACGTAAAGATGCTGCTTCGCATGCTCGACGTAACGTTCGCGATGCTGCATCGAACGATAGGACAGCAGTCGCCGCACACGATTCACGCGCCGGATCGTGTCGATGAAAAAGCTGTTTCCCGAAGCCTCGACCAGCGATTCGTGGAATCGCACGCCACGTTCGTGGAGTTGATCCGCGGTATCGGTTTCAATGCCGCCTGCCAGCAGGTGTTTTTCCACCTCCCGGCAGCGTTCGAGCACCTTGCGATCCAGCTTGTAGCCGGGTTCGAGCAACGCGGCCGGTTCCAGCGCAAGACGCAGGCGGTACGACTTCAGCAGACTATCCGGCGTTGTGAGCATCGGCGAAAACTCCCAGCCGTAACCGGGTTTGCGTTCGGCCCACCCCTCCTGCGCAATGCGGCTTAACACGGCGGTCAACTGGCCTGTCGTCAGGCTGTAGCGCGTACGGATCAGTTGCTCGGAAAACGTATCGGGCAACTGACCTTTGAGCCGGTCATCCGCGATCTGGAAATACACGCGGGTGACAAGATCGGTTTCGGAAAGACCCAGCTCTTCCACGACGTCGGACAGCGACTCGATCACCGGACGCGCCACGAAAAACCCGCGATTCTTCTCGCGCGTGAGCACGCCCTTCTCGTGCAGCAGCGCGAGCGCTTCATTCACGGGCGAGCGCGACACACGCAGACGGTCAGCGAGCATCTGCGCGGGCAGATGTGCGCCGGCCTCCATGCCTTCGGTGCGGATCAGGTCGAGTATCTGGGTCGCGATGGATTGGTCGATCATTTCATTCAGCTATTCCCGCAACACGTGGCGTCGCTCAATGGCTCCCGGTTGCGAGTGTGTTTTGCAGGATCAGCGGAATCACGCCGCCCGAGCGCAGCAATCGGCATTCAAGCTGCGTTTCCACGGCCGCGCGCACGTCGATCGATTCGATGCGGCCATCGGCGCGCACGATCCGAACCGGCACCGCGCAGCGCGGAGAGATCGTCGCGGCGTCCGCCTGGATGTCGAGCATATCACCCGGCCCAAGGGCGAGCGTATCCGGATGCGTGCCGGGCGCGAAGCGCAGCGGCAGAATCCCCATGCCGATGAGATTCGAGCGATGGATACGCTCGAAGCTCGCGGCCAGCACGGCGCGAATACCCAGCAGACGCTGGCCCTTCGCGGCCCAGTCGCGCGATGAACCGGTGCCGTAGCGCTCGCCTGCCACCAGCACGACCGCGTCGCCCGCATCGGCATAACGCTGCGCGGCTTCGAAGATCGGCAGCACGTCGCCGCTCGGCACATGCAGGGTGTGTGCGACCGGCATGCCCGCTTGCAGGCGGTTGACGAGCGTCTTGTTGTAGAACGCCGCCCGCATCATCACTTCCCAGTTGCCGCGCCGCGACGCGAACACGTTCAGGTCGTCACGGTCGTCGCCGCGCGAGACCAGGAAGTCGGCGACGAAGCTGTCCTTCGGAATCGCACTCGCGGGAGAAATGTGATCGGTGGTGATGTCGTCGCCCAGCACCAGCAGCGGATACGCGCGATAGTGCCCAAGCTGGCTGCCCTGATCGGCGGCCGCGAACGGCGGCCGGCGCAAGGCCGTCGATTGCGCGTCCCACGGAAAGCGCGCGGACGACGGCGCATCGAGATCGAACCAGGCGGGATTGCGGCTCGCCACCGCAAACGCACGCGGATAGTCCTCGGGGTCGGCCGACTGCGTCACCAGCGCCGCCACCTCCTCGCGCGTGGGCCACAGATCGCGCAAAAAGACCGGCGTGCCGTCGGCGGCAATCTGCACCGGTTCGCGGTTCAAATCGATTTCGGCATTGCCTGCCAGCGCGAAAGCAATCACAAGCGGCGGCGACATGATGAAACCTAAATCGAGATCCGGATGAATACGGCCCGCGAAATTGCGGTTGCCCGACAATACGGCGACGGGATAGATGCTGCCTTCGGCCTGCGCCTCGCGCACGCTTTGCGTGAGCGGCCCGGAATTGCCGATGCAGGTCGTGCAGCCATAGCCGACGATATCGAAGCCCACGGCCGCCAGATCATCGGTCAGGCCCGCGCGCGCCAGATAATGCGCGGCGGCGGGCGACCCCGGCGCCAGCGACGTCTTGATCCACGCAGGCACGCTCAGGCCCTTCGAATGCGCCTTGCGCGCGACCAGACCGGCAGCGATCAGCAAGGCGGGATCGGAGGTGTTCGTGCAACTCGTAATCGCGGCAATCGCCACGGGGTGGCGCGGCATATCCGCATGCTGCGTATGGGCGCCTGGCTTCGGCGCGAATTCGAATTTCGCCAGCGCGGCAGGCAGCGCCGTGTAATCGAGCAGATCCTGCGGACGGCGCGGGCCCGCCACGTGCATGCCGATGGTCGCGAGATCGATTTCGATCGTGCGCGTGTAACGCGGCGTGGCGTGCGGGTCGAACCAGAGGCCTGTCGCGCGCGTGAACGCCTCGACAAGGGCGATGGCATCCTCGCTGCGATGCGTCGTGCGCAGATAGTCCAGCGTCTGGCTATCGACCGGGAAAAAGCCCGTTGACGCGCCATACTCTGGCGCCATGTTCGCCACGACTGCGCGCTCGCCGGCGCTCAACGTCTCGACGCCGGAACCGAAGAATTCGACGAATTCCCCCGCTACGCCAATTGCACGCAGGCGCTGCGTAACCGTCAGCGCCAGATCCGTGGCGAGCGCGCCCGGCTTGAGCGCGCCCGTAAGACGAACGCCGATCACGTCGGGAATGCGCTGCATCACCGGCATACCGAACATCACCGTCTGCGCTTCGAGTCCGCCCACACCCCAACCCAGCACGCCGATGCCGTTGATCATCGGCGTGTGGCTGTCGGTGCCGATCATCGTGTCGGGCACGGCCCAGCTCTCACGCTCACCGCCACCATCGCGCTCCACCCGCGTCACGACCGTCGCGAGTTGCTCCAGATTGATCGTGTGCATGATGCCCGTGCCGGGCGGATGGATGCGCACGCCCGTGAGCGACTGCGACGCCCAGCGCAGGAAGCGGTAACGCTCGCTATTGCGGCGCAGCTCCAGCGCGAGATTCTTCGGCGCCGCCTCGCGCTCGCCGAAAAATTCCACCGCAAGCGAATGATCCACCGACGAATCCACCGGCAGCACCGGATTGAGCGCAGCCGGATCGGCGCCCGCTTCGGCAAGCGTGTCGCGCATCGCGGCGATATCGACCAGTGCGGGCGTGCTCGTCGTGTCGTGCATCAGCACGCGATTGGGCTGAAAGGCGATTTCGTGCTCGCTCGTGCCCCGCGCGCGCCACGCAAGGATGGCGTCGATGGCGGCGCGGCGCTCGTCGCCCTCCGTGTTGCGGATCACGTTTTCGAGCAGCAGACGCAGCACAACGGGCAATTCGGCGAGTTGCGCGCCGAACATCGCCAGCAGATCGACGTATCGCAAGCGTGCACCAGCAACGTCGAGGTGGCCGGTCAGTGGGGTGTCAGTGTTTTCCATGACTGTATTTTTGCACTTTTACAGGCAAAAATGCAATCATAGTGAAAACCCCAAACATAACAATCCGGAGACAACCATGGAAAAGAGCGGCGGCGACGCATGGCGTGCGCCCTTCGATGCGAGGCGTCGCAGGCTCGTGCAGGCGGGCGCTTCGCTGGGCGCGCTGGCACTTTCGGGGCTGGTGGGCCCGCCGGTCTTTGCCGCAAAACCGGCCTCTGGCCAACGAGATTTAAAAGGAATGAACCCCATGTTTGCTTATGTCGGCTCGCGCACCACGCGTGAACGTAACGCCCGCGGCGATGGCATCAGCGTGTATCAGGTCGATCCCCAGACCGGCGCGCTCACCCTCGTCCAGCTCGTGAAAGACCTCGTCAATCCGTCGTTTCTTGCGCTTTCGGCCAATGGCGAACGGCTCTATACCGTGCATGGCGATCTGAGCGACATCAGCGCGTTCAAGGTCGATCCGGCGAGCGGCGAGCTCACCTTCATCAACCGCCAGAGCACCGAGGGCAAGAACCCCGTGCACCTCGCAATCGACCCGAGCGGGCGTTACGTGGTCGTGTCGAATCACATCGGCGCAAGTCTTGCCGTGCTGCCCATCGCCGCCGACGGATCGCTCGAACCGCTCACGCAACTGGTGCATCTGGACGGCCCTATCGGCCCGCATCGCATCGAGCAGAAGCAGGCGAAGCCACATTTCAACCCGTTCGGCCCTGGCGGCAAGTACGTGATCGTTCCGGACAAGGGACTCGACCGCACGTTCTCGTTCCGCTTCGAAAACGGCACGCTCACGCCCGCCGCCCAGCCTTTCGTCGAATCGCGCGAAGGCGCCGGTCCGCGTCATATCGCGTTCCATCCGGACGGCCAGTACGCCTGGGTCGTCAACGAACTCGACTCCACCGTCACCGCGTATCGATACGACGCCGTCACGGGTTCGCTTACGCCGTTGCAGGTGCTGTCCAGCTTGCCCGATACGTTCACGGGCAACAGTCGCGCGTCGGAAATCGAAGTGGATCGCAGTGGACGTTTCGTCTATGCCTCGAATCGCGGCGACGACAGCATCGCCGTCTTCAGCATCAATGCTTCGAACGGTCATCTGCGGTTCGTCGGCGCCGATCCGACGCTCGGCAAGACGCCCCGCTTCATGACAAGCACGCCCAACGGCCGCTTCATGTACGCGCTCAACGAAGACAGCGACACCATCGTCGCATTTTCAATCGATGCGCAGTCAGGCCGCCTCGCGCCCACGGGTTTCGTCGAAAAATCGGGCAGCCCGGTCTGCATGGTGTTTTCGACCGCTCGGGCCTGATCCGCACGCGTCGCGTCAATCGCATTTCAGAGGCACGCGGCGGGCGTCCCCCGCCGCAGGAGACATATGCATTCCCCCATCACACCCCTCGACGAACGGGCGGTCGTGCGCAAGATCGCCTGGCGCATCATCCCGTTCGTGTTTGTTCTCTACATCATTTCCTATCTGGATCGCGCCAATATTGGCTACGCAGCGTTGCAGATGAACCGGGAGCTGGCGCTCAGCAGCGAGGCGTTCGGTTTCGTTTCCGGCATTTTCTTCATTGGCTATTTTTTATTCGAAGTGCCAAGCAACGCCATGCTCGCCAGGTTCGGCGCACGGGTCTGGATTGCCCGGATTCTCGTGACGTGGGGCGCAATCTCGGTCGCATCGGCCTTCGTCCACACCGCGACCCAGCTTTACGTCGTGCGCTTTTTGCTGGGAGTCGCCGAAGCAGGCTTTTTTCCAGGCATCATCGTCTACCTGACTTACTGGTTTCGTGCGAAGGAACTGGCCACCACGGTCGCGCTTTTCACGGCAGCCATTCCGGTTTCCTATATCGTGGGCGCGCCGCTGAGCACCTGGATCATGGATCACGTCCAGTGGTTCTCGTGGAGCGGCTGGCGCTGGATGCTCGTGCTGGAAGGTGCGCCTGCGATCATTGGCGGCATCGTCTGCTTCCTGTTCCTGAGCGACCGGCCCGCCGACGCGAAATGGCTTTCGCCCGCCGAGCGCGAATGGCTGCAAGGCCAGCTTGCTGCGGACGCACGGGCACGGCCGAACGCGCGACACTTCGGCTCGTTCAAGGCAATGGGCAATCCGAAAGTGCTGTATCTGGCGTTCATTTACTTCGTGTATCAGTGCGGCAGCCTGGGCGTGGGCTACTGGATGCCGCAGATCATCAAGGGATTTTCAACCTCGCTCAGTCATACGCAGATCGGCCTGATTGCGATGATCCCGTATATCTTCGCGACCCTCGTCATGGTGCTGTGGTCGAGAAATTCCGACCGGCGCAACGAACGGCGGCTGCATTCGGCCATCCCGCTTGGTGTGGCCGCAGCGGCGCTGCTGGGTGCGGGCCTCTCGAACAACCCGTATCTGTCGATCGCCATGATCAGCCTGAGTCTGGCTGGACTCTATGCGTTCAAGTCGCCGTTCTGGGCGCTGCCTACGTTGTTTCTGTCCCGCTCGACGGCAGCGATCTCCATTGCCGTGATTAATTCCATCGGCAATCTGGGCGGCTTTGTGGGGCCGTTTGCGATTGGCTATATCAAGGGTGCGGGCGCCAGCGCAACGCCTGGGCTGCTGTTCCTTTCCGGTCTGCTGGTGCTCGCGTTTCTGATGACCTTGCTGCTGCGCCTCAACGAACACCCGGAAACTGACCAGGCCGGCTCGATGGCCAACTCACATCACTAGGCAGTAACTGCGGCGCTTCTCCATCGAAGCGCCGTTCAATAACAATCAGCGCTCTGGAGACATCGCGAATGAAGAAGTCGGCCATTTATTTTGGCATCCTTATTACATGCACCTCTTACCCGGTGGTTAGCCGTGCGCAAAGCAGCGTGACGCTTTACGGCGTCATCGACAGCGGCATCAACTATACGAACAACGTCCAGAAGGGTAAGACCGCCACCGGTTTCACGGGCGGCCATCAGGTCGCCATGATCGAAGGCGGGTCGGCGGGCCTGCAAGGAAGCCGTTGGGGGATCACGGGAACTGAAGATCTCGGCGCGGGCATGAAAGCGATTTTCCTGCTTGAAAATGGCTTCTACAGCAACAATGGCGCGCTCAACCAGGGGGGCGCCATGTTTGGACGACAGGCCTATGCTGGAATTAAAAGTGA
Organism: Paraburkholderia bannensis NBRC 103871; assembly: GCF_000685015.1. GTDB lineage: Bacteria > Pseudomonadota > Gammaproteobacteria > Burkholderiales > Burkholderiaceae > Paraburkholderia > Paraburkholderia bannensis. Next base: position 311,144 of record NZ_BAYA01000010.1, read on the forward strand.
TGTCGGGACGGTCACGCTGGGTCGCCAGTACGATCCGGTCGTCGATCTTTTCCGACCTTATCTGGCTGCGCCGCAATGGGGCGGTTACATGAGCGCTCACCCCGGCGATCTGGACAACGCGCAGAACACCCGGCGCATCAACAATTCGATCAAGTTGCGCAGCGCCACCTGGCACGGGCTTACCGCCGAAGCGATCCTCGGGCTGGGCGGCGTTGCCGGCTCTTTCGCGCAGAACTCGATCTGGGGCGCGGGCGCATCGTATGCCGCAGGGCCATTCTCCGCCGGTGCGGCCTATCTCAACGTGAGCAACCCGAACACCTCGTTCTTCGGCGCGAATCCGAATGCCGGACCCGCGACGAGCAACAACCTCGGCAGCTTCGGCAGTGCTACCAGCCCCGAATCGAATCCCGTTTTCGCGGGCTATGCCTCGGCCAGTCGTATGGAGATTACCGCAGCAGGTGTCGGACTGACGCTCGGCGCGCTCAATGCGAACGTGGCGTACTCGAATACCCGCTTCGACAATCTGGGATCGTCGGCGGGCCCCAACCCACTGCATTACGCTGGCGCCGCCGCATTCAACAACGTCGAAATCAACCTGCAATATCAGATCACACCTTCGCTGCTCACAGGCATTGCGTACGATTACACCCGAAACGGCGGTGCCGGAGGCAAGCATGGTGCGGATTATCATCTCTTCAGCGCCGGGCTCGACTGGTTCCTCTCCAAGCGAACCGACCTTTACACGATTGCCGTTTATGAAAAGGCCAGTGGCATTGACTCGACGGGCAGCCAGGCGGTTGCCCAGATCACCGGGCTGACTCCGTCATCGACCGACAGGCAGCTCGCGCTACGCGTTGGCATCCGTCATAAGTTCTAGGCAGTACAGGTCTATTTAGTCTGCCGCTCTGGTAGCGGACGAACCTGTCGCTGGAACGGCTGTATGAGTCTGCTAACAGTCTTTGAGCCCGTGCAGGATTACGGTGCCCTTGCTGGCCGTATCTGCCGCGATGTTCGCGCGCCTCCGATCGCTCTGGATCGAGCAGACATCGCCACGCGCGGCGCGAGTATGATCGTGCGCTTCGTTGCGAAGATGCCCGGCGCTGGAGAGTGACCGTAAATATGACGTAGTCTGTCTTCCGCTACCTTCTCCAGATCCGGGCCGCTGTGAAAAAGTCAGCCACGCGAAAGAGAAAAAGCCCGCAATCAAGCGGGCTTTTTCGTTTCCTGACGATCTTCCAGCGAAGGTGCCAAGCGAATAGCCGACGTACCTCCACTTCTGCATGAAGCCGTGAGCGGCGGTACACCGCTCAGGCACAACTCACGCTAGGCAACCACAACCTGCTTTCCTGCGGATCTCCAATGCTCGCTATTCGCCTTGTCTGGAATGCGTACCGTCGCCAATAGCGGCATATAACCGAGCAATTTTGCTGCGCTCACAGCAAGCGTTTCGGAGGCAAGGCGTTGCTCCGAGAGCTTTGTACCGTCCAGGGTTTCGATGCAATAGCCATCGACTGGCCCCCATTGCCCCTTAGGCAGGGGCTCGATATAAACGTGCAACATCACATGGCTCCACGAGATTGAAAGTCGGGTCACTGCTGCCTCCTGAAACTACTGGCAGCCACTGGATTTGAAACGCTTGATAGTTAGCGTATCCCAACCCCGCCCCGAACAGGCCGTCACCCCATCCGCGCGAAACCCCTAAAAATCGCCAATAAATCATGGGCCTACAAAGGACATTTCACGATATGAAGCGATATTGCCCTATGCGCAAGATAGACGGGCAATCGCAAGTTTCGCCGTCCTGGGATACGCGACATTGTTTCAGGATGTGATACCACGCCAGGAAGATGAGGTAATCACTCGCGCGGGCGTATGTCTCTTCAACTCCTCAGGGACTCAGTGAGTCTCTCCTCAGCCTTCGACGTTCAAGACCGTTGCGCAACTGGCCCAGGATCAAGGCACTGGCAACCAGGGCGAAATACAGGGTGAGGAGATTGTGACGCCAGGCGTCGAGCGCGAATCGGTGGGCCACGAGCGTCGGATCGGCGCGAGGAGGAAGGCGGTTCGTCCCCTCGACCACTCGCATCATCCGGATAAAGCCCGCTGCGGACAGCAACGGCAACAGAATCATGAACGCCTGCAGGGCAGGCTTCACGCGCCGCGCCCACGCATAGTGGCGCAATCGGAACCACACGCCCAGGCAGCCGTGTATCCAGCCCGGAGCCAGCAGCGCAAGCTGCAGACCCTGCGTGCCGCTCGTGAGCAGCACGGCGATGACACGCTCGTAGTCCGGCTCGAAGCCATAGAGCGTCGACGCGAGGCGGGTCGTCACTGCGTGGCGGATCAGCAGCATTGGCAGGCTGAGCTCTGCCCAGAGACGGATCCACTCGGCGGCCGGCAGCGCCCAGTGCCGCCGCCCATAGATCGTGTGCAACGCCAGCGCAAAATGAATCGATGCGGCTCCATACAGGGCGATCGTACCAGGCGTGCTGCGCCACAGTCGCAGCGCGAGGACGAGACCGCGTCCCGCAAGGTCGAGCGACGCGATACCGAGCGCGTGATTGACCAGATGCAGAAAGAGATAAATCAGCATCAACAGGCCCGAGGCAAGCTGAAGACGGCGCAGAAAGACTTGCACCCCGATCCTCACTGCGTCGCCCGGGCGGACGTCCCATCGACGGCGCGCCTCTGACTTCGCTGGACGATACGCGACATGCTTCGCGCGGGCTTCGCTATGGCGCCCGTTGTTCTCGCCAGTTTGCTGATGCGCCGGCGCAACCGGCCAAACGCGCTGGCCGCCGACAACCCGTGCGGGGCGCTGTCACGCTGGTGCGCCGCGTACAGCTTCAGCGACTCCGCGAACCGCTGTAACGCCGATACCGAACCGCATACGCTCTGGTACTCCTCGCGTCCAATCCTGCCATCGAGGATAACGGTCAATCCCGACGCACGGGCTAGGTCGATGATGTCCATTTCGATCTCCCATTTGGGTGCCTTGTCTGTCATACCGCGGGCAGGCGCCTGTTATTCCCGGCAGCGGCAGATCCATCACGCGACAAGAATGCGATTGGCGACCGGGAATAAAACGGACACCTCCGCGGTATTACGTCTGGAACCTGCCCTGGAAGTCCTCCGGATTGATCCGGTAGCGCGCTTCCCCAATCCAGTCATCAGTCGAGAGGACACCATGCCTTCAGATCTTCCTTCCCAGCCGTCGCGCCGCAGCGCCCTGAAATGCCTCGCTTTTGGTGGCGCAGGCACTCTGTTCGTACTGGCAGGTGGTGTTCTCACGCCAGTGGAGTTGGCCCTTGCCGCTGGCGACAAGGACAACCAGGCGGCTTCCGGCGTTCCTCTTTTCCTGCAGATCAGCGACTCCCATATCGGCTTCAACAAGGAAGCCAATCCCGACGTGGCGGGAACGCTCAAACAGACGATTGATTACGTCAACGCCATGCCGGTCAAGCCAGCCCTGACGATTCACACGGGCGATATTACCCATCTCTCCAAACCGGCAGAATTCGATCTTGCAAGCCAGTTGCTTTCCGGGTTGAACATCACCGAGTTGCACACAGTCCCCGGCGAGCATGACGTGACGGACGGGCCGCAGGGCGAATACTTCAAACGCTTCGGCCAGCCGTCCGACAACCGGGGCTACTACAGCTTCGACCATAACGGCGTGCACTTCATCGGGCTCGTCAACGTGATGCATTTCAAGCCGAACGGACTGGGGAGTCTGGGTGAAGACCAGCTCGCCTGGCTCGGAAACGACTTGAAGGGGCGCACGTCCAGCACGCCGATCGTGGTCTTTACGCATATGCCGATGTGGACGATTTACGAACCTTGGGGCTGGGGCACGGGAGACGCGGGCCAAGCAATGGACTACCTGAAGCGGTTCGGCTCCGTCACCGTTCTGAATGGTCATATCCATCAGATCGTCTCCAAGGTCGAAGGCAATATCACCTTCCACACCGCACGGTCAACTGCCTATCCGCAACCGACGGCTGGCAATGGCCCCGGCCCTGGGCCGTTGACGGTGCCGAGCGATCAACTGCCAAAGATGCTTGGCGTGACGAGCATCAGGATCTCGCCCCATCCGCTTGTCGCGACGCTTTCCGACACGACGCTCGCCTGACGTGAAGCTCATCATTCAACAAGGAGCCTGGCCATGCACTCCCCTTTCTTTCGCCTTGCGTTCATTGCGCTCGGGAGCGTCATGCTCACGACAGCATTAGCCATCGGATCGCCTGCCGCCCATGCTCAGGACTCCAATGAGATTGTCATCAAAAATTTTATGTTTTCGCCGATGTCCCTGACGGTCAAGGCCGGCACCACCGTGACCTGGAAAAATATGGACGGCGAGCCACATTCGGTCGTCAATGACGCTGGCATATTCCACTCCGCCGCGCTCGACCAGAACGAAACGTATCAATTCAAATTCGACAAGCCGGGGGTGTACAACGTGAACTGCGGCATCCATCCGTACATGAAAGCGACCATCACCGTGCAGTAGGTCGATCGTGACCCTTTCCGGTCACTGCACAGGCTCCAGCACCATCACCGGTAGCACCCGCCAACAAACTACAGCGCGACCGGATTTATCCAGAAGCAATTCACATCAGGCGTTCTATCCTTAGCTCGATTAAATGTTTTGCCGCTACGCTCATGCCGCTTAGATTCGCAGCACAGCGCGATTTCCGCCCTTTCCTGGCAAACACGTGACCCGCACGTGGGAAACGCCGTGACAACGAATCGACGACGACATGAGCCACGCGACACTCCACCTTCAAGCCCCCTTCAAACGCGCCGCCATGATCCTTGCCATCGCACTGGCGACGCTTGGCGCACTGGCCGGATCCAGCGCACCCGCCTATGCCCAGGGCGACGCCGACGTACCGTCGCTCAAAGGCAAACGTATTGGCATCACGGCGATCGGCACCGATCATTACTGGGATCTCAAGGCCTACCAGGGCGCCATCGACGAGGTCAGGCGTCTGGGGGGCACCCCCATCGCGCTCGATGCGGGACGTAACGACAACCGCCAGATCGCGCAGATCCAGACGCTCATCGCGCAGAAACCCGACGCCATCATCGAACAGCTCGGCACCGCCACGGTGCTGGAGCCGTGGCTGCAGAAAATCCGCCAGGCTGGCATCCCCTTGTTCACGATCGACACGGCGTCGCCGGCGAGCCTGAACGACACCACCTCCGATAATTTTTTCATCGGCGAGCAACTGGCGCTCAAGCTCGTCAACGATATTCACGGCGAAGGCAATATTCTCGTTTTCAACGGTTTTTACGGCGTGCCCGTGTGCGCGATCCGCTACGACCAGTTGAAGGCCGTGCTCAAGTACTACCCGAAGGTTCACATCATCGAGCCCGAGTTGCGCGATGTGATCCCGAACACCGTGCAAAGCGCCTACGCTCAGGTGAGCCAGTTGCTGGCGAAGTATCCGAAGGGGCAAATCTCGGCGATCTGGGCTGCGTGGGACGTGCCGCAAGTGGGCGCGACCCAGGCCGTCGATGCGGCGCATCGCAACGAGATTCGCACGTATGCCGTCGATGGCAGTCCGGACGTCGTCACGCTCGTGAAGGACCCGAAGTCGAGCGCCGCCGCCGTGGTCGCGCAGCAACCGGCGCTCATCGGCAAAACGGCCGTCGACAATGTGGCGCGCTATCTCGCCGGCGAGCGCAATCTGCCGCCCTACACCTACGTGCCCTCGATTCTGGTGACCAAGGACAACGCGGGCGACGTGCAGAAATCGCTTGGCCAGGGCACACAGACCGGCCAGATCGCGTCGAAGTGAGCACGCCGGCATGATCTCATCGAACGGCGGAGTTCCCGCACTCGAACTGCGCCGTCTCATGAAGCAGTATGACGGCGTGCAGGCGCTGCGCGGCGCGTCCTTGAGCGCTGCGCGCGGCACCGTGCATGGCCTGATCGGGCAGAACGGCGCGGGCAAATCGACGCTCATCAAGATTCTTGCGGGTCTGGAACGCGCGGACGCGGGGGAGATTCACGTCGACGGCATGGCGATCGACGCCAGCACGCGCAGCGAGATCGCCTTCATTCATCAGGAGCGGCTGCTGTCGCCGACGTTCACCGTGGCCGAAGCACTCGCACTCGGCGACGAACCCGTCGTGACGCCGCGCGTGAGAAGCCTGCGTGCCCTGCTCCCGCTCCATCGGCGCTGCATGCGCAGGCGTGCCGCCGAAGCGCTGGACGAGCATTTCGGCATCGCCTTGCCGCCTGACCGGCTGATCGGCGAACTCAGCGTCGCCGAGCAGCAGATCGTGCAGATCACCCGCGCGCTGATCCGCTCGCCACGCATCCTGGTCTTCGACGAACCCACTGCCGCACTCGTCAGCCGCGAGGTCGACCGCCTGCTGCGGACGATCGATCAGCTACGCGCGCGTGGCCTGACGATTCTTTACGTCTCGCATTATCTGAACGAGATCGCTTCGCTCTGCGATCGCGTGACCGTGTTGCGCGACGGTGTCGATGTCACTCACGTCGATGCCCGCGCAACGCCCGTCGAAACGCTGGTGTCGGCGATGCTCGGCGAGCAGCCGCAGGCGCGTGCGCGACGTGTCGCGACATCGTCTCAGGACGTGGTGCTGGAGGCGCGCGATCTGCATGCGCCGGGCCGCTTCGGGCCGCTGTCGTTCGCGCTCAGGCGCGGCGAGGTGCTGGGCGTGACAGGGCTGGTGGGTTCGGGCGGCAAGCCGCTGGTTCGCAGTCTATTCGGTCTTGAGCGCGGCGTGCTGGGCGAATTGCGCGTGCGCGGCAAGACCGTGCGCCTGCTGCGTCCCGCCGATGCGGTGCGCAAAGGTATCGCCTTCGTGCCCGAGGATCGCCGCCGCCAGGGCGTGATGACCGCCATGCCCGTGCGTGACAACCTTTCGCTGACCGCGCTCGCGCGTTTCAGTCGCTTCGGTCTGGTCAACACGCGCCGGGAAACGGCAGCGGCGCGCACGCTGATCGACACGCTCGGCGTGCGTACACCCGGCCCGCTCGCGCCGGTGCGGCATCTGTCGGGCGGCAACCAGCAGAAGGTAGCGCTCGGTAAGTGGCTGGGCCGCGCGACTGACGATGGTGCCGCCATCTATATCCTCGACGAGCCGACGGTGGGCGTCGATGTCGGCGCGAAAGCAGACATCTACCGGCTGATCGACGCGTTGGTCGCGCAAGGCGCGGCCGTGCTGATTTTCTCAAGCGATCTGCACGAACTGCTTGACGTGACTGACCGCGTGCTGGTGCTGGCGCGCGGCGCAATCGTGCAGGACGCGCCATCGCATGCGCTCAGCACCCAGGACCTGCTTGCGTGGGCCACGCTCGCGCGTACCGGCAACTCGGGCGTACTGAAACAGGAGAACGCAGCATGAGCGGCAAGGCAATCGGGCGCGTTGCGCTGCGTTCGAACGACCCGCTCAACGACGATCGCGCCCATACGGGCGCGACGCGTCCCAGCGGCATCGCAAGCACTCAATTCTGGGTACGCGGCGCAGCCATGCTCGCGTTCGCGCTGGTGTTCGCAGTTTTCGCGGCCACCTCGCCGCTTTTTCTGACGCTCGCGAATCTCGCGAATATCGTGCAGCAATCGGCCGTGGTTGGCGTGCTGGGCTTGGGGCTCACCGCCGTGCTGATCGGCGGCGGCGCCGATCCGATCAAGGGTGGCCTCGATCTGTCGATCGCGGCGAACATGGGCCTGTGCGCCGCCGTGCATGCCGTTGCCCTGCGCGCGGGCGTGTCGGCGACGGCGGCCGTGGGACTCGCGCTCGCGGCGGGCGTGGCAGTCGGCGCGCTGAACGCATTCGCGGTGCTCGGCCTGCGCATCTTGCCGCTGCTCGCCACGCTCACGACGATGAACCTCTGCGCTGGCCTCGAACTCGTGCTCACGCAGAACACGTCGGTACCGGCTGCTTCGCCGCTGCTGGCTTTTCTGATCGACGAAGGCGCGTTCGGCATTCCGCATCTCGCCACGGCGTTGCTGGCCGTCGCCCTGCTGTTTACCGTGCTGGTGCATTACACCCCGTTCGGGCTGCGCCTGCGCGCGAGCGGCGAATACGCGCAGGCCGCGCGGGCGGCAGGCTTGAACGTACGTGGCTATGTGGCCTCAAGCTATCTGCTCGGCGGCCTCGCGGCGGCGCTGGCGGCATTGGCGTCGTCGGCGCTGCTCAGCGGCAGCTCGCCGGGCGCAGGCGAAAACCTGCTGGCCGTGGTCGCGTCCGCGCTGCTCGGCGTGGTGTTCTCGCGACGCATGGTGCCGACCATGCCCGGCACGCTGCTCGCGGTACTTTTTATCGGCGTTATCGGCAACGGGTTTCAGCTCGACAACGTCTCCAGCTACTGGGTCAATGGCGTCGAAGGCACGCTGATCCTGTTCGTCGTCGCCACCACGGCACTATTGCGCCGCCGTCACCTCGGAATCGACGCTCATGACTGACTGGTTCACGCGCGTTCAGCGCTTTTCGCTGCCTGGCGCGCTGATCGCCGTTAGCGTGTTCTTCGCACTGTGCTCGCCAGGCTTCGCGCGGCCCGGCAATCTCGCCGATGTCCTGCTCAACAACTTCGCCCTGCTGGCGATTGCCGCGCTGGGCATGACGCTCGCGTTGTCGATCGGCGCGGTCGATCTGTCGATCGGTACGGCTATCGACGTCAGCAGTCTCGTGTTCGTGGTGCTGAGCGCGCATCATGTCGGCGTGCTGCCGGCAGCGGTGGCGGCGCTCAGTGCTGCCTTGCTGGTGGGTTTGTTCAACGGTGTACTGGTTGCGGGCCTGGGGATCGCGCCGTTTCTGGCGACGCTCGGCACGCTGTTCATCGGCCAGACCCTTCAGCAACTCGCGACGGACGGCGGGCAACCGATCTATCTGCTCGGCGTCGATCTGCCGACATTGTTCAGTGCGCTCGCACACGGCACCTTCGCGGGCGTGCCGGTGCCGCTGTGGATCGTTGCCGTGCTCGCGCTGGTCGTACATGTCGCGCTCGCGCATTCGGTGTTCGGGCGCTATAGCGCGGCGCTCGGCACCCAGCCTGGCGTCGCGCGGTATTCGGGCCTGCCCGTCGCGGCGACAATCCTGGCGACGTTTGTTGCGGGCGCACTCATTTATGGCGTCGTGGGCCTGCTGCTTTCATCGATGGTGAAAGCTTATGTGCCGCAAGCCGGTAATGGCTATCTGCTCAATGCGATTGGCGCGACATTTATTGGCACAACGCTTTCGCGTGCCCGGCGCCCCAATGTGCCAGGGACGCTGCTGGGCGTGCTGCTGTTGAGTCTGGTAGCAAATGGCTTACTGCTGAGCGGCTGGAATTTTTACTGGCAGCAGGTGGCCACGGGCGTGCTGATTTTTGCGGTGCTCGCGCTAAGTTTTCTTTCGCGGCGTGGCGAGCTAGTTTGATGTCAATTGCGACGTTAGTCCGAAAACGATTCGTCGCGCGCCGCCTGCCGTCACGCCTTGCTCATCTGATGATTGGCCTCACGCGCGCGCATCGGAATTCGGCGCACAGGGCGTGAGCGTCAACGCGATCTCACCGGGCCTCATGAAGCACGCGGGAAACGAGGGCGCGGAACGTAATACCAGTGACGTCCAGGATTCCAGCTGACCAAACCGGTGCGGGGGCTTCGCTTGCGTCTCCAACTGCCGTCTGCCCAGCAATTACCCAGAGCAATCCCTTCAGTCGAAAAGCATTGTGAGTGACTGAGGAACGATTCCGAATCGATCCTCATTGATGTTCGTGCGAATTCCTTTCCATAGTTCGCCATCGTCGATTTCAGATCTTTGAGCGCAAAGGCGACACATCACACGGCATACTGAAATTGCTGCACTCTCAGTAGTCCGACGCAATTCTGATCCGGCCAGATCACGCAGCGGTCGTATGAGGTCTCGATAGACGAGTGAAAAATCGAATCAGCGATGCCTCTCTGATCGATCTCGTCCGGCCTGCACACATTCGCTCGGTCAGCGCATCCGCAGATGCGCCAACGTCCCTTTCTACTGTTGCCTCGCCGTATGCATTTGCCACTGCAACAGCATAAATCAGTTGCCGGCAAAATTCAATGAATGAGAATCATTTGCAAATAAGCGATTTTGTGATCATCATAGGAACAGATTCTTCAAATGGATAAAGCCATGGATATGCCTGTTACATCGAAAACGCAAACTCATTTGACATCCGCAGCAATACCCACGCGCGATGCGTTTTTTGAACCGTTGTTCGCACGACAATCAGCGTGGCCGCTCATCGAGCCTGGGCCTGGCGATGCCGAACTTGAATTGATCTTCGACGCTGCACTACGCGCCCCCGATCACGGTCGCCTGCGCCCTTGGCGCTTCGCCTTTATTCGAGGCGAAGCGCGCGTGGACCTGGGTGAAATTCTCATCGATGTCGCCGCGGCGCGCCAACCTGGCACACCACGCTCCTCACATGAAAATCGCCGCGAGAAAGCGTTTGCTGCGCCGGTCATCGTCGCTCTGGGCGCGTCGATCGTCGCTGGCGGGCCGATCCCGGAGCTTGAACAGATGCTGAGCGTGGGCGCCGCGACAATGAACATGCTCAATGCCATTCACGCGCTCGGTTACGGCGGCTTCTGGGCCACCGGCATCGACACCTACGACGAGAAACTCAAAGCCGCTCTCGATTTCGAACCCGACGACAAGCTGCTCGGCTTCCTGTTTATCGGCACGCCGAAAAATCAGGAGCGCACGGCGTTTCGCCCGCCGCGCGCACAGCATTTCCGCGAATGGCTGGGTCGCACGTCCATTTGATCGATTCGCTCCGCGCCGCGACGTGTTCTGTTTCGTTCGGCAGACGAGCAGAGGCCGCACGAACCGTTACACGCCATCGATGCGCTCGGCTGGCGGAGTTACGAGCAGATCCTCTAACGCAACTTCACGCATCGTCGGATCTGCCCGTGTCCTGCCGCCTTATTGCGTGCTGTCGAGCACTTCGGTGCGGCTGCCTTTGGCGGCTTCAGCCGCTGCCTGATCGAACAGGAAACGCGTCCAAATCTTGTGCGCATAGCGCGCCGTGCCTTCGGCAAAATTCGCAGAAGCCGGATCGTTCGATTCGGACGGCGCCATCATCGTGTCCGCCTGCGGCCCCTGCTCGCCGAACCCGACCACCTGCATATAGCTGTTTCCATGCAGATCGCCATCGGGCGCGGTGGCGCTGCGCGGGATCATGCCTTCCATGCAGGCCGAAGTGAAATAGCCCGCGTAGTCGCAGCCCCCGTACAGCGGATAACGCACGTCGCCACGTTGCGAGTAGAGCCACTGCGCGCGGGTGGAATCGAGTGCGAGCCCCGCCTTCTTGAGTGTCTCGACAGCTTTGGCAAGCGCCTGCGTCAGAGCCGCTTTCACCATCGGATCGTCGGCTTTCAAACCGGCAGGCGTGTCGAGCGGGCGCGCCGGGTCGAACGGCGTGGCGTACAACTGCTGTGCTGGGATCTTGCTGGCCTCGCGCCAGAACGCGTCCCACAGATTCGCGCCGCGTGCCTGCGCATTGCCGCTGCCGTCCCAGCCGCGCAGCACGTTGCAGGCTTCGCTGAGATCGACGCCATTGACCAGCGTGCGGGTCGTGCACAGCGCATCGAGCACGGGCTTGCGCAGCAGCGTGGCCGACATCGATTCGCTGTCGAGCACGCGCCGCTCCAGTGCCTCGCGCGTCACGCCGCCGGGCTGCGCGAGCAGTTGCGCGGCGATCGTATGGCCAAGCCGCGTGCGCAGCGATTGCGCTGTGCCGGTCTCGCCCATGATGCTGGCGTAGCCCGTGAGCGGCGCGGCCGGATTGCTGAGCCAGAAGCTGCCATTGAAATTGCCGACGTAATCTTCGCGCAACAGGCTGGGCATCGCCTGCACTGGCAGCCGCGCCTTGCGTGCCTCGTCGTGCGACGCTGCGACTGGCGCGCCGCTCCACGCGCACTCCGATCGGCTGCCGTCGAAGAACGGCACGCCCGGCACCATCGCGTCGAAGGCATGACCTAACGCGGTCGTGCAGCGCGCAGCCAGCGCGTCCGGCACGTTGGGCACCGCGCCGATATCGGCGTACCAGACGCGCGGATCGTCACGGCCGATCGCGACGGTATTGACCCACGGCATCGCCGCGAAATGCTTTTGCGTCGCAATAAAGGCATCGAGCGAACCAGCCCGGCCCCACTGCAGGAAGTTCTCGAACGCTTCCGCGTTATCCGCGTTCACGTCGTGCAGCGCGAACGCGTGCGCATTGCTCCATTGCAGCGGCTTCGCCGTCGAAGAAAGATCGACCAGTGGACCGAATCGCGAGCGATATAGCGTGCGCGTCACCGGCGCAAGCGTGCCGTCGGCATGGCGCACCTGCACCGTGACGGGCACGGCATCGAGGTCCTGCACGCGGCCATCGTAGAGATACTGGGTCGGGTGGCCCGGCACGAGCTTCAGCTCGAACACCCCGAAGCGGCGCGCGGTGGACACCGTGTGCGTCCACGCCACATTGCGATTGAAGCCCATCACGATCACCGGCACGCCGAGAAACGACACGCCGGCCACGTCGATCTGGCCAGGAATCGTCAGTTGTGCCTGGTAGAAGCGATCGGGGCCGCGCCAGAACCAGTGCGGGTTGCCGAACAACAGGCTCTGCCGGTCGCGCGTCTCGCCCGCGCCGAACGCCAGCGCGTTGCTGCCGATGCCATGCCCGCCGCCGACTTCGAACTGCGCGGCGAGCGTTTGCGCTTCAGGCGTGGCGCCGCCATCGCGCGGCTGCCCGGCTGCCGCCGCGGGCCCCGGCAACGCTACGCCGGCCTCGGGCGGATGCGCATTCGCGATCGCCCCGATAAAGCGCGTCGCGCCGCCCGCGAGCATCGCCGCCATCAAACGCCGATACACATCGTCGGCGGAAATCGGCATGACCCACGGCTGGCCGCGGCATTGCGACTGCGCGCCCGCATGAGCGCCGTGAGCAAGTTCGCCGACATAGCGGTCATAGCCCTCGGCGAAACCGTTCACGAGCTTCTGCATCGGCGCGGTCTGCGCGGCGCGATAGCGTGCGACCGCCGCGTCGTCGAGCATGAAACGGAAGAAGAAGTCGGCGTCGAGGTTGCGCGGCATGCCGAACGACGAGGTCGAATCGCCATGCCCGTCCGCTCCGAAATACTGCGAGCGCGCGCCGCGATACGTGACGAACGCCTGCGCCATCGTGCACAGATCGTCCTGCGCCTGCACATAGCCGTACCCGTAGCCGAGATCCTGCCAGTTCGACGCACGAATATGCGGCGTGCCTTCCGCCGTGCGCACGATCCGCACGTGGTGATCGTGCCCACCTGGGCCGGCGTCCTCCGCGCCGATGTTCTGTTGAGTTGCGCAAGCGGCCATCAGCAGCGCGCTTGCCGGAATCAGCATGGCGTATCGCAGGGTACGTGTCATCGGATCCTGTGGTCAAACGTAAAGAAAATACAGTCGTCGCTCAGCGGCGCAGCAGCCATAGCAGATACGGGCCGCCGATCAGCATCGCCAGAATCCCGGCGGGCATCTGCTGCGGGAAGATCAGATTGCGGCCGAACCAGTCGGCCGCCACCATCACGAACGCACCTATCAGCGCTGCGACGATCATTTGCGCACGGGCGCGCGGAAAGCCGAGCAGACGCGCCAGATGCGGCGCCATCAGGCCGACGAACGAGAGCGGCCCGATCACCACGGTCGCGCCCGCCGTCAGCAGCGCGGACAGCAGCAACATGGCGAGACGCGCCCGCCTGCTGTTGACGCCGAGCGCATCAGTGACCGCGCCGCCGAGCGGCAGGATGTCGAGCCAGCGCGCGCACAACGACGCGGCGGCGCAACCCAACACAGTCCAGCACGCTGCCGTCAGCGCGATGGAAGGCGTCATCAGATACGTCGAGCCCATTGTCACGCTGCGCAGCAGGAAGGACCAGGCTCCGCCGCTGGCGGTCGCCAATGCGATCAGCGATTGCGAGAAGCCGCTGATCGCCACGCCGACGAGTAGCAGATAGCCGGGCGCGAAGCCGCGCTTGCGGCCCAGCAACAGCATCAACGCGAGCGCCGCGAGCGCGCCCGCGCCCGAGGCGCCGAGCAGTTGCGCGGTGGTCGGCGCGGCCGCGAACAGCGCCACGCCCATCACGCCGAGCATCGCCCCGCCGCTCACGCCGAGCAGTTCGGGACTCGCCATCGGGTTGCCGCTGGTGCGTTGCAGGAGCACGCCCGCGAGCGCGAGCATCACGCCCGCCGCGCCAGAGGCGAGCATGCGCGCCCAACGCCAGTCGATCAGCTCGCTCAATTGCGCGCCGCTGCTCCACGTCCAGCCCTGCACGCTCTGCGACAGATGCAGCGAGACAAATACCGCCGCCACCAGCGCAACGCACAGCACCGCGGCGACGTAGCGCGCATCGCGCCGCGGTATGAGAGCCGGGTCGCTGTGGACGGACAGCGCGCCGTCCATCGGCATCTTGCGCAGCAGAAATAGCAACAGCGGCCCGCCGAGCAGCGCCGTGGCCGCGCCGGTCGGCAACAGGTCGCCGGCCACGCCGGGCAGGCATTGCACCAGTTGATCGGTCAGCGCGAGCAGCAGCGCGCCGGTCAGCGGCCCCCATAGCAGTTGCGAACGCAACGTTCGTGCGCCCGCCAGACGCACCAGCGCGGGACCGGCCAGCCCCACGAAGCCGATCACGCCCACCGAACTGACGACGAACGCACTGAGCAGCACCGCGACGCCCAGGGCCGCGCCGCGCGTCCATGCGAGCGGCAGGCCAAGCTGGCTCGCGCCTTCGTCGCCAAGCGCGAGCAGCGTGAGCGGGCGTACCAGCAGCGCCCCGGCCAGTACCGCGCCGATCACGCGCGGCAGCAGCCACAGAAAACTGCTCCAGCCGTTCTGGCTCAGCGAGCCGCCGCCCCAGATGAACACCGCGATCAGCTGTCGCTCATAGGCGACCGTAAGGATCACGCCGACCGCGCCGCAATACAGGTTCACGACCATGCCCGCGAGTATCACGGCCACCGGCGAGAAGCGCTTTTTACGCGTGAGCGCAAGCGTCACCAGCATGGCGCCGACCGCGCCGCACAGCACCACGGTAAAGCGCATGCCGGCAAGCCACGCGGGCATCCAGATCGCGGCGGCCGTCAGGGCAAGATTGCCGCCCGCCGCCACCCCCAGCGTCAGCGGCTCGGCCAGCGGATTGCGCAGCACCTGCTGGAACAGCACGCCTGCGTAGGCGAGCGCCCCACCCGCGAGCAGCGACACCGCGAAGCGCGGCAGCCATGCGTACCAGACGACCAGGCGTTTGAGCTGGAACGTCGCATCGGTATGCGCCGAAGCAGAAAACCACTGCCCCGCCGGCAGCCACGCCGATAGCGTGTGCAGCGCGAGCAGCGCGGTCAGCACGGCCAGCGTGAAGGGCAGCCAGGCTGCATTGAGCGCGTGCCGGGCCAGTACGGGCGAAGGCGCTTCGAAACGCCGTTCAGACACGCGAGTCACGATTGCGCCTCCATCAAGACATCGGTCAAGGCACGGGCGAAGCGCATCGCCGACATCGGGCCGCCGGTCGGCGCAATCTCGGCTGTCGAGGCGATCCTGCGCCCGGCTACGAACGGCAGGCCGCGCCACAGCGGACTGCTGGCGAGATCGCTCGCCACGTTGGGCAGCGGCGTGCCGTTGAGAATCGCGCGCGCGTCGGGCGCGGTGGCGAGTTCCGCCAGATCGGTTTGCGCCATGCCCTGAATATCGCTGCTGCCTTGCCACGCGTTGCGCAAGCCAAGCTTGCCCGCGATGCCGCCGAACAGGCTGCGCTCGCCGTAGACCGTGACGTGGCGACCGTCGATGGGCCGCATGAGAAAGAGCGGCGCGCGGCGTGCGGCACGGGCATCGGTCAAACGCCGGTTGCAGGCCGTCAGCGTGTCGTCGAGCTGCGCGAGCAGCCCCCGGGCCTGGGCCGCACGGCCAAGCGCCGCGCCCAGATACAGCGTCTGCGCGCGCAGACCCGGCAACGCATCGACGCCGGACTGGTAGATCGTCACGCTGAGCGTCGGCGCGATTTTCTCCAGTTGCGCGTGCAACATCGCATGCCAGTTGGTGACGATGATGAGATCCGGCCGCAAGGCATGCAGGACCTCGAAATTGGGTTGAAACAGCAGCCCCGTGTCCACGACCTGCGCGGGCAGCGGCGGCACGCTGTTGAGTCTGGTGTACCACAGCGGCCGCGCCACGCCCACCGGCACGAGGCCGAGCGACAGCACGATTTCCGTGAGATCCCAGTCGAGCACGACGACGCGGCGCGGCGCGGCGGTCTGTACGCCGATCCGTTCACCAGTCGTTGCATGCGCAACATCATCTGCGAATGCCGCCCGCGACGGCGGCAAGAGGCAAGTGGGCGCCGCCACACACGCGGCCAGTCTGGCCAGTGCACGGCGACGCCCTGAATCGCAGGCGCGCCCGACATCGTCGGGACGCGCCTGGGATGCCTCGACAAGCGTATCGGCGATCTTTACCACGCTATCTAGACTTCCTCACTGACCTGCCCATTTACCAGGTGTAACGCGCCGACCCGACGATCGAGCGCGTCGCACCCCAGTAGCAGTAGAACGTGTTCGTGCAGTACGAGATGTACTCGTGATTGAACAGGTTGTTGATGTTCAGGCCGAGTCGCCAGTTCTGCCAGTCGTAGTGGAACGCCAGATCGACCAGCGTGCGCGCCGGCACCTGGAAGGTATTGGCGTTATTGCCTTCCGAGCTGCTCATATAGCGCAGACCGCCGCCCAGACCGAAGTTGCGCAGCGGGCCGCGATGGAAGGTGTAGTCGGCCCAGATCGCCGCGTTGTGGCGCGGTGCGATAGTCGGGCGCTTGCCTTCGTAGGTGGTGTCCTCGGTCACGACCTGGTTGAGGTAGGTGTACGAGGCGATCAGCTTGAGATCTTCGGTGACGTTCACGTGCGCTTCGGTTTCGATGCCGCGCGAGCGGATCTGGCCGGTCTGCACCGAATAGTTCGCGTTGTCCGGATCGGTGGTCGACACGTTGTTCTGGCGCAGATCGTAGGCCGACACGCGGAAGTAACCCGCATAACCCTTCGGCTGGTAACGCACGCCCACCTCGACCTGCTTGCCGGTGGTCGGCACGAACGGCGAGCCGCTTTCCGTCGAACCGAGCACCGGTTCGAACGAACGCGCATAGCTGACGTAAGGCACGATGCCGTTGTCGAACTCGTAGGCAAGGCCCGCGCGCCACGTGAAGGCGTGGTCGTTGGCGTGCGAAACGCCCGACGAAGTCTGCTGGTTGGTGCCCGCATAGTCCTCGCGCACGCCCACCGTAAAGACCCAGCGCTTGTAGCGCATTTCGTCCTGTGCGTAGACGCCGATCTGGCTCAGCGAATAGTCGTCGTGCTCGGTCGGCACGATGGTGGTGAGCGACGAATAGTCCGGGTTGTACAGATTGAGCGTGCCTGCGAGGCCGCCGCCCATGTCGTCGCCGCCCAGCACGCGGCGATAGTCCACGCCGAACAGCACGGTATGGTCGACCGGCCCGGTGGCGAATTTCGCCTGTGCGTGCGTATCGACCTGGAACTGGCTCCAGTGCTCGTTATCGACATTGCCCCACATGTAGGCCGTGTCGTTGTTGGTCAGATTGCTCGTCACCGAGGTCTGGTAATAGCGCTCGTCGATATGCAGATAACGCAGGTTCTGCGACACGCTCCACGTATCGTTGAACGCGTGCTGGAACTGGTAGCCGAACCAGTATTGCGTGCGGTGCATGCCGTCGGTGTTCGGGTCGCCGAAGTATTTATCCGGGCCGAGTTGGCCGTTCGGGTTGTCCCAGATCGTGCCGCTGGCGGTGATCGGATTGAACAGGCCGCCGTTCGGGTCGCGCTGATAGCCGGCCTGCAGCGTGAGGCTGGTCTGGCGATCGGGCTTGATCGTGATCGACGGCGCAATCGCAATGCGCTGGTCCTTGATGTCGCTGACCTGCGTTTCCGCGTCACGCCCGAGGCCGGTCACGCGATACAGCACGGTGCCGTCCTGGTTCAGCGGGCCGCTGAAGTCGAAGCCCAACTGGTAGTTGTTGTGATTGCCGATGACCGCTTCGATCTCGTGATACGGCGTTTCGGTCGGCAGCTTGCTCACATAGTTGACCATGCCGCCGGGGCTGCCCTGGCCGTACAGCACCGAGGACGGGCCGAACAGCACGTCGATCCGGTCGAGCAGATAAGTGTCGATGCGCGGCGTGGCAAAGCGCGGCGACTGGTAGAGCGACAGGCCGTCCAGGTACGAGTCCATGTCGAAACCGCGTGCGCGCAGCTGGTCGAAGCGCACGTCGGTGCCGTCCTGCGTGTACACGCCGGTGGTGTATCGCAGCGCCTGGTCGACGGTCTGCACGCCCTGATCGTCCATCTGCTGGCGCGTGACCGTGGAAATGGATTGCGGGTTGTCGATGATGGCCGAGTCGGTCTTCGAACCCGTCTTCGTGCGCGTCGCCACGTAGCCGACGCCGGGACCCTGCGGATCCTGGATCGCCGTGCCCTTGACCTGCACGGCCGGCAACGTGCTGCCGTCGGTGGTCGGCGTGGTCGTTTGCGTCGCCGATTGTGCGTTGGACTGCGCGGTCGTCGAAGTCTGCGCCGCGTTTTGCGCCGTCTGCTGCGCATGCGCGATCGTCCCGATCACGCCCATCATGATCATCACGTAACCCTGCCGGAAGCGCGGTGCCCCTGCCCGTGCGTGCGCCGTTGTCCGCTTCCCGTAGCCTTTTACCTTCATTTATTCAACTCTCCAGAATGTCCACTGCTCACTTTGCTTTGTCTTTATGCCTTCGCAGCGGCGTAAATAATACTCTAAATCGGAATGACTCTCATTTCTATTCAAGGAGAATATTTAGCTGTATGGAATATGAAAGTCCGACGGCGGCCCGATGGCAGCTTTTGGGCTGCTGCGGGGCCGCCTTATGCCCTCCTCGTGATTGCTTTTGGATATGCCTCTATGCGAAGCGTTGCGCCAACGCTTTCTGCAACGATGGATGGTGGACGATGCCCGCGTGCGTCGCGTCGATCGCATAGTCGTGCACCCCGGCAAGGGTGTGACGCGCCCAGTCCATGCGACGCAGCGGATCGGCGTCGTTACGTGTGGCGCGCCAGACGTGCAGCGGCGTCTCCAGCAGCGGTAGCGCGTGCCGCGCCATCCAGTCCGTGTGCAGCGCGTCGGCGCGCAGCGCGGCGCGAATCAGCGTGGCGCGTGCGGAGTCGGCGCGCCAGGCGTCAAACGACAGATCGGGCGCATCTTGCGCGAGGTCGGCCGCGCCCCGCTTGAGGGTGGCGCTTTCGTCGGTAAGCCAGTGCGTGGCCGTATCGACGATGCCGATGAAGTCGCAACACTCGCCCGCCTGCGCGAGCCGGTGCGCCACCGCCACCGCAACCCGTCCGCCGAACGACCAGCCGAGCAGCGCATACGGGCCGTGCGGCTGGATCGATTGAATGCAGCGCGCATAATCCAGCGCCAGCGATTCGATCGAATCGCCTTGCCAGCCCGCGCTCCGAAGGAATGGCGACTGAATGGCGATCAGCGATGCCACGCCATTGAGCGATTTCGCAAGCGTGCGGTAGTCGCCGATCATGCCGTGGCCCGGATGGAAGCAGAACACGGTGCGCGGTGCGCCCAGCGCATTGAGCGGCAACGCCGCGAAACGCATGTCGGCGGCTTCTGAAGTTTCGCCGGCGTGCTCAGCGGCAGGCAGCCGCGCCGCCGAGGCAATCGTCAGTTCGAGTGCCGCGCGTTCGAGCCACGTACCGGCGACGCCATCGTGCTGCGTCACAGCGTGTGCGGCTTCACGCGCTTCGTCGCCCGCTGTCGTAGCGTTGTTCTCAGCGGCCTCGCGCGGCGCGTCGCGCAGATGGTCGATCAACGCGCCCAGGGTGCGATCGAACGCCTCGACGATCTGGCTCGCGAGCGCGGAGTCGAGCAGCCGCTCGCTCCAGCTCCAGGTGAGCGTGAGCGTGTCGCCCGCGATCAGGCCGTTGATGTCGAGGAGACGATCCGGATCGTCGTCGCGAGCGCGTGTCGAGCGTCCCGCCGACTCCTGCGCGAAGCCAAAACGGCTGTGCGCGCCGAAGGTCTGATCGAAACGGCCCAGGTAGTTGAAGCTGATCTCGGGCTGGGGCAACGCGGCGAGCGCGGCGCGGCTTGCCGCATCGGCGTTGCGCGACAGCAGGCCGAAGTGCAGCCCCCGGGCCGGCACCGCGCGCAGGCGCTCGCGCACGGCCCGCAACGCCGCGCCTGCGTCGTCGAGCACCGGCAGCACGACCGGATACTGCGTCGTGAACCAGCCAAGCGTCGCGCTCAGATCGACGGCGTCGATCACGTCCTCGCGGCCATGGCCTTCGAGTTCGACCAGCACGTTGCGCGCCTGCGTGACGCTACCGATCGCCGCCGACAGCGCGCCGAGCAACACCTCGTCGATACGCATGCGGTAAGCGCGCGGCGCGTGTTCGAGCAGTGCGGCGGTGCGCGCGGCGTCCAGCTTCCAGACCTGTTTGCCGCGCTGCATGCCCGCGCCTGGCGAGCCGGGCTTGCGCAGCGTCGCCAGGTCGCTCACGTCGAGCGCGGTCTGCCACCACGAGAGTTCGGCCAGCCGCTCGGGTTGCGCCGCGTAGTCGTCGAGCTTGTGCGTCCACACGCTCCAAGGCGTCGAGCGCGCTGCCAGCGCGGGCGTCTCGCCGCGTTCGGCCTGCTCGTAGGCAAGCTGCAGGTCGGCCAGCAGCACGCGCCACGACACGCCGTCGACCGCGAGATGGTGAATCGCGATCAGTATGCGCGTTGCTCTGCCAGCCTTGCCCGCTTCGCCAATTTCCATCGCGCCGACGCGCCAGAGCGGCCCCGCCTCCAGATCGAGACTGGCCTGCAGCGCGTCGCAGGCCGCTTCCATGTCGTCGAGCGACGCCACCGGCACGCGCTGCAGCACCGCCTCGCCAGCGGCTTCGTCGAGCGTCGCCACCTGCTGCGTCCAGCCTTGCGCCGAGCGCGTGAAGCGCAGGCGCAGCGCATCGTGACGCGCCGACAGCGCCGCCACCGCGTGTTCGAGCGCGACCACATCGAGCGCGCCCTCCACCGTCAGCAGCACCGACTGGTTCCAGTGCGATTCGCCGTGCGGATAGCGCTCGAAGAACCAGTGCTGGATCGGCGTGAGCGGCAGCAGGCCGCTGCGCTCGCCTGCCGCGGCGTCGGTGTGTGCGGTCGTTGCACAGGCCGCGAGGCGCGCCACCGTGGGGTGCTCAAACACCTGACGCGGCGTGAGCACCAGACCGGCCTCGCGGGCGCGCGCAATGATCTGCAGGCTCTGGATCGAGTCGCCGCCCACTTCGAAGAAGTTCTCCGTCACGCCGATATCGTCGCGCCCCAGTACCGCTT